>NZ_BMRN01000021.1 GCF_014648655.1 Streptomyces atratus | reverse complement strand
TTTCCTCCGGGCTTTTCCCTTCGGTCTTGCGTTTCCGACTCTATCAGACTCTTTCGTGTCCGATTCCCGGTCGAAGCGGGGCCGCTTTCCAGTTCTTCGCTTTCACGTTTCCCTTTCCGGCGGTTCCAACCTTACCAGATTCTTTTTCGTTCCGTTTCCGGTCCGACTTTGAATTCCGGTGGCCTTTGGAGTGGCCTTGCCTTTCGACTGACTCGACATTACCAGAAGCATTCAGCCGAGCTGATCGGCTGCGTGATTCGGAATAAGAGAATCAATGGCTCTGCGGAAATTCAATTTCCGGTGAGAGCGAGGAAGAGGCTAACCGTTGGGCTCGGACCTGTCCAGTCCGACGCAACCGTTAAAATCTACCTCCCCTCCTCGACCATGTCAACGGTCTTTCGGGGCGAAGAGGAGACTAGCAGGTCAGCGGGGGCGTACGCACATCAGGCGGCGATCGGGAGCTCGGCGCTGCGCTCCGTGGGATCGACGTCGCCCCGGTCACCTGCTCGCGCCGCTCGCCCGCCCAGGATGTAGACGTACGCGAGGAAGGCCAGCTCGGCCGCGATGCCGATGGTGATGCGCCCCCAGGTCGGCAGATCGGAGGGGGTGACGAAGCCTTCGATAACGCCTGAGACGAACAGGACCAGTGCGAGTCCGATGGCCATGCCGATCGCGGCCCGGCCCTGTTGGGCCAGGGCTGAGCGGCGGGTGCGCGGGCCCGGGTCGATGACCGTCCAGCCCAGGCGCAGGCCCGTACCCGCTGCGACAAAGACGGCAGTGAGTTCGAGCAGGCCGTGCGGGAGAACCAGCCCCAGGAAGGTGTCGAGCCGGCCGGCGGAGGACATCAGGCCGAGGCCGACGCCAAGGTTGAGCACATTGACGAAGAGGATCCAGACCACCGGGATGCCGAGGAACGCTCCCAGGACCAGGCACATGGCTGCGGCCTGGGCGTTGTTCGTCCATACCTGGGCGGCGAACGATGCGGCCGGGTGGCTGGAGTAGTAGGTCTCGTACTCCCCGCCCGGGCTGGTCAGGCGGCGGAGGTCGTCCGGAGCCGCGATGGCCGACTGGACTTCCGGATGCGTGCCGATCCACCAGCCGATGACTGCGGCCAGCAGCGTGGAGAGGACGGCCGTGGGTATCCACCAGTGCCTGGACCGGTACACGGCGGCGGGGAAGCCGGCGGTCAGGAAGCGTGTGGCGTCTCGCCAGGAGGCTCGGCGGGTGCCTGTGACCGTGGATCGGGCACGGGCCACGAGCTGGGTGAGGCGCGCGGTGAGCATCGGGTCCGGGGCGCCGGACTGGAGGAGGGAGAGATGGGTGGCTGTGCGCTGGTAGAGCTCGACGAGTTCGTCGGCTTCCGCGCCGGTGAGTCGGCGCCCGCGGTGCAGGAGATGGTCCAGGCGGTCCCACTCGGTGCGGTGGGCGGTCACGAAGACGTCGAGGTCCATGGTCGGCTGCTGCTCCAGGCATGGGTGCGTACGGGTTCGTACTACGGCGGCGCGCTGCTGGTCAGCTTGGCAGACTGGCGTCCCGAGGGGCAGGGAAGATCGGCGAAGGATGGGGTGGCGATGAGTGAGCTCGTGACCGGGGACGCGGTCGTGCTGGGGCTGCGTCCGGCGAAATTGCCCAGTCGGGCGCTGGCGCTGGCCATCGATCTTGCCGTGGTGGGGGCGGCGTTCGTTCTGGTGTCGATCGGGTTGGCCATTGCGACGGCGACGCTGGATGACGCGGCACTCGCGGCCGTATCCGTCGCGTCCTTTCTGCTGGTGCTGGTGGGCGGGCCGATCGCGGTGGAGACGCTCAGCCATGGACGTTCACTGGGGAAGCTGGCGTGCGGGCTGCGGGTGGTCCGGGACGACGGGGGGCCGATCCGTTTCCGGCATGCGCTGGTACGCGGGGCCATGGGGGTCGTCGAGATTCTGATGACACTCGGGGTTGTCGCCTGTATCGCCTCGCTGGTGTCGGCGCGGGGGCGGCGGCTCGGGGACGTGTTCGCGGGGACGCTTGTCGTACGGGAGCGGGTGTCGGCGGGACGAGTCGCTGCTGTGCCACCTCCGCCGCCGTGGCTGGTCGGGCGGTTCTCGGGGCTGGATCTGTCGGCGGTGCCGGACGGTCTGTGGCTGGCGATACGCCAGTACCTGACGCGGATGCATCAGCTCGACGCGCAGGCGGGCCGGTCGATGGCGGAGCGGCTGGCTGTGGAGCTGGCGACGAGGACCGGGGTTCCGGTGCCCGAGGGGGTGCCCGCCGGGGCGTATCTGGCGGCGGTGGTGAACGAGCGGCAGGCGCGGGATGCGCGGCGGGTGTTCGTCGCTGCGCAGACGGGGAGCGGAGTACCGGCGGGTGGGGCTGTTGCTTCCGCGCCGATGGGGTCCGGGCCGTCCGTGGGGGGTGCGGGGGCGGGCAGCGTTCCCGTGGTTCCGGCAGTGGAGGAGGGCGGAGCAGCACGCGCTGCGACAGGATTCGCGCCGCCTGCCTAGCGAGGCGAGGGCGGGGACTCCAGGGCTTCGAGCTCGATCCCGGGGGCCGACAGGACCACGTCCCCGGCGATGTGAATGGTGTGCTGCTCGCCGGTGTCCAGAGCGCTCACCTGGTATTCGTCCACCGTCAGAGGGCCGTTGTCAGTGGCGTGCGCTTCACTGTTGACCAGGGCCCAGGACTGGTCGACAGTGCGGGGAGCGAGGACCGGGTCCGTGAAGGCGACCAAGCGGACGCGGGTCGCGGGGGAATCGGGGGTGAGGCGCAGCAGTCGTGAGGTCGCGACGAGGAATGCGGGGGATGTGCCGGTGAAGGCATGGGCGCGCACATTGCCTTCGGTGGCATGAGTGCCGGTCGGGTCGGTACGGACCCAGGTGACGCCTTCGAGGGCGGCGCCGCGGACCTGCCAGCTCGCGGCGTGGAGTTCGAGCCGGATGGGGCGGCCCAGTTCGTCGAGGGTGAGGTCGACGGAGCCGAGGTGGTCGCCGGAGGGGGCGATGGTCTGGGAGACGTAGCGCCAGCCGGAGGGGCCGGGGGCGCACTGGAAGTGTTCTTCGCCGAGGAGGGTGTGATCGTGAAGATCATGGAGCGAATATCGGCCGCGGGGCATGGGGTCCTTCGAGGTTCCTCGGGCTGAGCGGGTGCGGTACGGGGCAGGCCCCCGACACGGGGGTGCGGGGGCCTGCGCTCGTAGCTGCTGCTGAGGCTGTTCCGTCTGTCAGCGGCCGGTCGTCTGACCGGTGGTGACGTGCGCGGTCGCCGGCGGGCGGGATCAGTAGCGGTAGTGGTCGGGCTTGTAGGGGCCTTCGACCTCGACGCCGATGTAGGCGGCCTGCTCGGGGCGGAGCGTCGTGAGCTTCACGCCGAGCGCGTCGAGGTGGAGACGGGCGACCTTCTCGTCGAGGTGCTTGGGCAGCACGTAGACGTCGGTCGGGTACTCCTCGGGCTTGGTGAACAGCTCGATCTGGGCCAGGGTCTGGTCCGCGAACGAGTTGGACATGACGAACGAGGGGTGGCCGGTGGCGTTGCCCAGGTTCAGCAGACGGCCCTCGGACAGCACGATGAGGACCTTGCCGTCCGGGAACGTCCAGGTGTGGACCTGCGGCTTGACTTCGTCCTTGACGATGCCGTCGATCTTCGCCAGGCCGGCCATGTCGATCTCGTTGTCGAAGTGGCCGATGTTCCCGACGATGGCCTGGTGCTTCATCTTGGCCATGTCGGCGGCCATGATGATGTCCTTGTTGCCCGTCGTGGTGACGAAGATGTCGGCCTGGGACACGACGTCGTCGAGCGTGGCGACCTGGTAGCCGTCCATCGCCGCCTGCAGGGCGCAGATGGGATCGATCTCGGTGATGATGACGCGGGCGCCCTGGCCGCGCAGGGACTCCGCGCAGCCCTTGCCCACGTCGCCGTAGCCGCAGACGACGGCGGTCTTGCCGCCGATGAGCACGTCGGTGGCACGGTTGATGCCGTCGATCAGGGAGTGGCGGCAGCCGTACTTGTTGTCGAACTTGGACTTGGTGACGGCGTCGTTGACGTTGATCGCCGGGAAGAGGAGGGTGCCGTCGCGGTGCATCTCGTACAGCCGGTGCACACCGGTCGTGGTCTCTTCGGTGACGCCGCGGATCTCGGACGCCAGCTGGGTCCACTTCTGCGGGGACTCGCCGAGGGTGCGGTTCAGCAGGGTGAGGATGTGGCCGAACTCCTCGCTGTCCGCAGTCGACGGGTCCGGGGCCGCACCGGCCTTCTCGAACTCGACGCCCTTGTGGACGAGGAGGGTGGCGTCACCACCGTCGTCGAGGATCATGTTCGGGCCGCCGGTGGGGGTGTTCGGCCAGGTCAGTGCCTGCTCCGTGCACCACCAGTACTCTTCGAGCGTCTCGCCCTTCCAGGCGAAGACCGGGACGCCCGCGGGCGCGTCCGGGGTGCCGTTCGGGCCGACGGCGATGGCCGCGGCGGCGTGGTCCTGGGTGGAGAAGATGTTGCAGGAGGCCCAGCGGACCTCTGCGCCGAGGGCGACCAGGGTCTCGATCAGCACGGCCGTCTGCACGGTCATGTGCAGCGAACCGGTGATGCGGGCGCCGGCCAGCGGCTGCGCGGCGGCGTACTCCTTGCGGATCGACATCAGGCCGGGCATCTCGTGCTCGGCGAGGGTGATCTCCTTGCGGCCGAACGCCGCGAGGGAGAGGTCTGCGACCTTGAAGTCCTGTCGATTGGCGACCGTCGTCATAACGGGCTGCTCCTCGTGATGGGTGTCGAGGTGGGCACGGCTGGCTCTGCGGGGGCGGGCACACGAATGCCCGGGCGCTCCGCAGCGCAGTCCGTCGGAGGCCCTCTCTCCCTCGGCCGGTCCCGTATGAGGACCGATCGACCGCCATCAGCAGCGACGTCTGACACTGCCGTCGAATCTACACCGACCGGCCCAGTCGCTCCCAGCCCGCCCAGGACGGGGAGTGGCTGGGAGGGCAACGCCGGGAGCGGGCGGGAGGGCCGGTCGGGGGCGGCTGGTGGGTGTACGCGGGTGGGTCAGTGGCCGGAATCCGTCGAGGTGCCCGGTGTTCCGTCGGGGGTCGTGCGGGGGGCGTTGTCGGGCGCTCCGCCCGGGGTCTTGCCGGGGTTGGTGCCGGCTGCTGCGGCGGCCTCGCTGTAGATGTCCGGTTCCAGGTAGATGACCCGGGCGATCGGGACGGCTGCGCGGATGCGGGTCTCGGCGGCGTTGATGGCGTTGGCTACTTCGGTGGCCGTGTCGTCGTGCTGCACCGCGATCTTGGCGGCGACGAGCAGCTCTTCCGGACCCAGGTGGAGCGTACGCATGTGGATGACGGCGGTGACCGTGTCGCCGTCGACGACCGCGTCCTTGATCTTCTCGACCTGGTCGGCGCCGGCGGCCTCGCCGAGCAGCAGGGACTTCGTCTCGGCGGCGAGGACGATCGCAATGACGATCAGCAGGACACCGATGCAGAGGGTGCCGATGCCGTCCCAGACACCGTTGCCGGTCGCGAGGGCCAGGCCGACACCCGCGAGGGCAAGGACCAGGCCGATCAGTGCGCCGAGGTCCTCCAGCAGGACGACGGGGAGTTCGGGGGCCTTCGCCCGGCGGACGAACTCCTTCCAGGAGAGCGAACCGCGGGTCTGGTTCGACTCCTTGATGGCCGTACGGAAGGAGAAGCCCTCGGCGATGATCGCGAAGACCAGCACACCCACCGGCCAGTACCAGGCCTCGATCTCGTGCGGGTGCTTGATCTTCTCGTAGCCCTCGTACACCGCGAACATGCCACCGACCGAGAACAGCACGATGGAGACGAGGAACGCGTAGATGTAGCGCTCGCGGCCGTAGCCGAAGGGGTGCTGGGGGGTGGCTTCGCGCTGGGCCTTCTTGCCGCCGAGCAGCAGCAGTCCCTGGTTGCCCGAGTCGGCGACCGAGTGGACGCTCTCCGCGAGCATCGACGACGAGCCACTGAACAGGAACGCCACGAATTTGGCCACTGCGATCGCGAGGTTGGCGGCGAGTGCCGCCACGATCGCCTTGGTTCCGCCTGACGCACTCATGGGTGCCTGGTGTCCCTTCTTCGGTGCTGCGGCCCTGGCGCCGCGGTACGGCCGGACATTGTTGCAGTCGCTGGCGCGAACGGTACGTCAGGCCACCACTGTGGCGCGGAACAGAGTGCCTGTTCCGGATACTTCGACCTCTTCACCGGAGGGTACGAACACCGAGGCGCCGGGAGTGAGACCGAGTTCGCCCGCCTTCGGGGCTCCCCCGGTGCAGAGCAGGATCTGCGGGGTGTCCCTGGTCAGATCGACGGGGGCGGCGCCGGGTGACAGGTCGAAGCGCGAGAGCCGGAATTCGTCCACGGGCGTCTCGTACAGCTCCTCGCCGGACGGGGACGCCTCGGGGCGCAGGACACCGGGGTCGGTCGCCTCGAAGCGGACGATACGCAGGAGTTCTGGCACGTCGATGTGCTTGGGCGTGAGCCCGCAGCGCAGCACATTGTCCGAGTTGGCCATGATCTCGACGCCGAGGCCGTCGAGGTAGGCGTGCGGAACACCCGCACCGAGGAACAGGGCTTCGCCGGGCTGGAGTTCCACGTAGTTCAGCAGCATCGCCGCGATGACACCGGGGTCGCCGGGGAAGTGGTGGGCGATCCGGGCGTACGGGGCGTGGGCGCCGCCGAGGCGTTCGGCGGCAGCGGCCGCCAGGTTCACCGTTTCGGCCATCTCCGTCGGGTCGGCGCTGAGGATCGCGGTGAGGACCTCGCGCAGGGCCGCCTCTTCGGGGTGGGCGCCGAGGAGGTCGACGTACGGCTTGAGCGAGTCGACGCCGAGTGCCGCCATCGCCTCGGCGGCCTCGGTGGGCCTGCGGAAGCCGCACAGGCCGGCGAAGGGGGTGAGCGCGCAGATCAGCTCGGGCTTGTGGTTGGCGTCCTTGTACGTGCGGTGGGGTGCGTCGATCGGTACGGATCGACGCTCCTCGTCCTCGTAACCCTGCTTGGCCTGTGCGAGGTCGGGGTGGACCTGGAGGGAGAGCGGGGCGCCTGCGGCGAGCAGTTTGAGGAGGAAGGGCAGGCGGGGGCCGAACTTTTCGACGGTGGCCCGGCCCAGTTCGCGCTCCGGGTCGGCGGCGATGACGTCGGTGAGAGGCTGCTCGGGGCCGGCCTCTCCGGTGCCGGCTGCACGGGTGAGGCGGGAGGGGGCTCCGGGGTGGGCGCCCATCCACATCTCGGCCTGGGGTTCGCCGGTGGGGGCGATGCCGAGCAGCTCGGGGATGGCGGTGGTGGAGCCCCAGGCGTAAGGGCGCACGGTGTTGGAGAGCCGGTCCATGAGTTCGTCCTTGTGAGATGCGTGGATCGGGGGGTGTGCGTGGTGCGGGTCGGCCCGGGCGGTCAGGCGCGGGCTGCCGAGGCGAGAGCCAGGTAGACGGCGGCGAAGTCGGTGACCGCGAGGAGTTCGGCGAGGGCTTCGAGGTCGGTGCCCTCGTCCGGTTCGAGTTCGCTGATCGCCGTGTCGTGGCCGAGAGCCAGTTCGCGGGCGGCGGGCCCGGCGCTCAGGCCGCCGGTGGGGCGGTCGCGGAGCAGTACGACGCGGGCGTGCAGGGGCTCCGGCTCGTCGACCCTGTCGCGGAAGAAGTCGTCGGGGTCGGCCCCGGCGGCGAATGTCCCCGCCAGCAGTGCGCCGTGAGCGGGAAGCGCCTCGGGGAGTTCGGCGGCGAGGGCCGGGCGGCCGGAAAGCTCGGCCAGGACGGCGGCGAATCTGCGGCCGACCGGGGCCGCGGCTTCGCCCTCCGTCCAGATGAGGGGCAGGCTGTCGGCGAGCTCGGCAGCGAGGGTCTTGGCCGGGTTGCTGTACGTGGCGATGGCCGGACCGCAGCGTTCCGCGGTGCGGTCGAGGCGGTCGGCGACGCCCTGCAGCGCCTCGGCGGGCGCGGTGACCAGGCCGACCCGGTCGAGCAGCGCGAGCAGCGGGGTGAACAGGGCCCAGAGCGTGCCGGGGCCCGCGGCCGATGTCTCGACGTCGTACTCGCCGTGCGGGGCGGAGGCCATCGGTACGACGAGTCCGTGCGCCCCGTCGATCGCCTCGCGCAGCGGTGACTGGCGGGGGGCGACGGCCACGACGCTGCAGCCGCGGCGGTACGCCTGTTCGGCGAGAAGGGAGAGGCCCGGCTCGGAACCGTCGGCCGTGACGATGAGCAGCAGGTCCACAGAGCCTGCCCAGCCGGGCAGCGTCCAGCGCATCGCGCCCGCGGCGGGGGCGACCCCGGTGGGGTGGATGCGGGTGACAGGCGCGGAGGCGCCTGCCAGGGCCGTGATCAGGTCGGCGACGCCGGACGCGGCGGTTCCGGAGCCCGCGACGAGTACGGCGCGGGGACGGCCCTCCGGGTTCAGTGCGGCGATCCCGGCCTCCGCCGCGTGCCGGGCGGCGGTACGGACCCGGGCCCCGGCCTCGGCGGCGCCGCGGAGCAGGCCGCGGCGGTCGGCTCGGGCCAGGGCTTCCGGGGCGTCGAGCAGCGACTCGTCGAGCATGGGGACGGTCCTCCGATCACGTGCTGATCACCGTGCGGGGCGCGGGGCGCGGATGCCGTTACGCGGGGCGGCGGGCCTCATCGACGAGGAGGACCGGAATGCCGTCCCGTACCGGGTAGGCCAGGCCGCAATCCGTGCCGGTGCAGACCAGCTCGGGACTGTCGGCTGCCGACCGGTCATCGAGCGGAGAGTGACAGGCCGGGCAGGCGAGGATCTCCAGAAGGCCGGCTTCGAGCGGCATGGGGTGAGTCCCTTCAAGCATTCGAACAAGCGGTTCGGGCGACGTCAGCCTACCGCCGGGGTGCGGGGGGCGCGGCCAGGGCCGGGGGGTGGGGGTGGGCGGGGCGGGCGCCTGCGGCGGGGCCTGTTCCCGTACCCGCCCCTTCCCGAGCCGGCCGGGCCGGCCCCGCTCCTCAGACTCCAAAGGAGGTGACATTGCCGGGTGGGCCGCAATCGCCGGACAGGGCAAAACCGCCGGACTCGCCCTACGAGGCCCGTGCCCGGACCAGTGCCAGCACCTCGTCCCGTACCGCCGTCATCGTCTGCTCGTCCCGGGCCTCGACGTTCAGGCGCAGCAGGGGTTCCGTGTTGGAGGCTCGGAGGTTGAACCACCAGTCCGGTCCCGTGACCGTCAGGCCGTCCAGGTAGTCGGTCGTGACACCGTCGCGGGGTGCGAAGGATTCACGTACCGCTGCCGTGCGGCCCGGCTGGTCGGCGACCGTGGAGTTGATCTCGCCGGATCCGGTGTAGCGGTCGTACTGGGCGACCAGTTCCGACAGTGTGCCCGGCTGGCCGCCCAGCGCGGCCAGGACGTGGAGCGCGGCAAGCATGCCCGTATCGGCGTTCCAGAAGTCACGGAAGTAGTAGTGCGCGGAGTGTTCGCCGCCGAAGATCGCGCCGTGCTCGGCCATCTCCGCCTTGATGAAGGAGTGGCCCACGCGGGTACGGACCGGGGTCCCGCCGTTCTCGCGGACGACCTCGGGGACCGAGAGGGATGTGATCAGGTTGTGGATGACGGTGCCCTTGCCGCCGTTACGGGCGAGTTCGCGGGCCGCGACCAGGGCGGTGATCGCGGACGGGGAGACGCCCGCGCCCCGCTCGTCGACGACGAAGCAGCGGTCGGCGTCGCCGTCGAAGGCGAGGCCCAGGTCGGCGCCCTCGGCCACGACGCGGGCCTGGAGGTCGACGAGGTTCTTCGGGTCGAGGGGATTGGCCTCGTGGTTGGGGAACGTGCCGTCGAGCTCGAAGTACATCGGCACGAGGTCGACGGGGAGCTCCGCGAAGACGGTGGGGACGGTGTGACCGCCCATGCCGTTGCCCGCGTCGACGACGACCTTCAGCGGGCGGATCGATGCGAGGTCGACCAGGGACAGCAGGTGCGCGGCGTAGTCGGCGAGCGTCTCGCGCTCGGTGACGGTGCCGGGGGTGGCGGCCGGTTGCGGTGTGCCGGTCTCGGACCACTTCTCGACCAGGGCGCGGATCTCGAAGAGCCCGGTGTCCTGGCCCACGGGTGCGGCTCCCGCCCGGCAGAGCTTGATGCCGTTGTACTGCGCCGGGTTGTGCGAGGCGGTGAACATCGCGCCGGGGAGACCGAGGCTGCCGGAGGCGAAGTACAGCTGGTCGGTCGAGCAGAGGCCGATCATTGTGACGTCCGCGCCGCGCGCCGCGGCGCCGCGTGCGAAGGCTCCCGAGAGGCCGGGCGACGAGGGCCGCATGTCGTGGCCGATCACGATCGCGTCCGCGCCCGTCACCTCGACGAACGCCGCCCCGAACTGCTCGGCCAGCGATTCGTCCCACTGGTCGGGCACCACTCCGCGCACGTCGTACGCCTTGACGATCTGCGACAGATCAGCAACCACGGGCCGGTCCTCCTGAGATTTCTTCGGACCGCCCAAACTACCCGGCGGCCGTTCGGGCGGGCCGTGGGGTCTTGTGGCTGTGCGGCTGTGCGGTTGCCCGGCTGTGCGTACGGTGACCGGGGGCGGCCCGTTGCCGCTTTGTCCTCATTGCCGGGCGGGGTTGAGTGCCGTGCCGCTCAAGGCAGCATCCAGCCCAGCGCCGTCGTGCTCTGTGCCGGCACGATCAGGCACATCACAAGCAGCAGTCCCAGGCTCCACGGCAGCACCTTGCTCAGCAGGTCCCCCTCGCGTCCGGCCGGGCCGACCGCCGCGCACGCGATCGTCAGGTTCTGCGGGGAGATCATCTTGCCGAGCACCCCGCCGGAGCTGTTCGCCGCGGCCGGCAGCTCCGGTGAGAGACCCGATTCGCGTGCCGCCGAGACCTGGGGGGCGCGGAAGAGAGCGTTCGCGGAGGTGTCGAAGCCAAAGACCGCGACGTCGAACCAGCCGAGCGCCGGCGAGAGGAAGGCCGGTCCGGCACCTGCCGCGGCGAGGAGGGCCGGCAGCGGGGTCCGGCGGCCCACGACGCAGGCCACGTCGTCCAGCGGCAGCCGGTGATCCGGGCAAGGGTCACCACGGGGGTACCCATGGCGCCGAACGCGACCGGTGCGGTGTTGGCCACGAGCGAGACGACGGCCGCCTTCACCGGGTCGAAGCCGAGCGCCACCAGTCACGGAGGAGATCGCGACGGGCGCACCGAATCCGGCGAGAGCTTCGAGGAGCGCGCCGAAGCAGAAGGCGATGACCAGCACCTGGATGCGAGGGTCGTCCGAGAGCTTGCCGAAGGAGCGGCGGAGGATGTCGAAGTGCTGGGTACGCACGGTCATCCGGGACGCCCAGAGGGCGTTGACGACGATCCACATAGTGGGGAAGAGCCCGAAGAGCACGCCCTGAGCGCCTGCGGAGAGGGTCTGGCCGAGGGGCATGCCGTACGCGAGCGAGCCGACGGCGACCGCGACGGCGAGGCCGACGAGTCCGGCGCGGTGTGCCCGCATCCCGGCCGCCCCGAGCAGCACCAGCACGGTGACCAGGGGAAGCGCCGCGACCAGAGCGGACAGGGTGAGCGAATCGGCTACGGGTTCGAGTTGCTGGACAGACACACAGGCCTCCCCGGATTCCGTGATGCGGGAAGCTGTTTCTCACGACGAGGAAATAGTCGTGTCCACGACAAATTTTCGCCAATGGCCCGTACATGAAAACTTGAACGGGAAATCACGGACCGGTCGCACCGAACGGCACGGCGTGCTTCAGGACTCCGGTGAGCGCAGCACCCGCAGATGGCCGCGGCGAGCGACCCCCGCCGGGTCCGCGGTCTGCGGGCCCCCGCCCCTGCCGTCGGCTCCGCGGTCGTGCGGCCGCGCCGCTTCCCGCACGGCATTGGCAAGCGCTTCGAGGTCGTCACCGCTGGGGCGCGTGGGAGCGGAGGGGTCGGAGAGCCTGACGACCTCCCAGCCACGTGGTGCGGTCAGCCGCTCACTGTGCTCGGCACAGAGGTCGTAGCAGTGGGGCTCGGCGTAGGTGGCGAGCGGGCCGAGGACCGCAGTCGAGTCGGCATAGACGTACGTCAGTGTCGCGACGGCAGGGCGGCCGCACGCGGTGCGCGAACAGCGACGTACAGGGCTCACGATGTTGGACGGTACCGCACTCTTGAGCGGGCTGCGACGACTCTCCCTCAGGTCACCCCACCGTGTCGCCCTGTGACCTCCGGCACAACCGCCTTCCGGGCAGTCCTTCTGACCTGCGGAGGAACCCGGAGGCGCAGACCGTATCGGCAACGATTGCGGTCACCATTCGGCACAAAAGCTGTCATTCAGCATGAGGTCAACGGTCAAGAGCTGGGCCTGAATCGGGCTCCCGTTTGGCCGAATTGTTCAGGATTGGACATGTCGACGCCCCGTCAGGGAGCAGCGATCCACGTGCGCCGCAGAGAGTTACCCTGCGTCAGTGATGGACAGTCCCGTACCTCCCCACCAGTCCGAGCCGCGCCCACACCGTCGTGACCGCCATGGCCGCGGCATGCGCGGGCCCGTCGCCCCGCCCCAGGTGCCGCTCTCGGCCAGCAGGGCGGAGAACTTCCGTGATCTCGTGCAGGATTCGGTGGAACGGCTGGAGCGGCGCTGGCCTCAGCTGGCCGATGTCGACTTCATGGTGCTCGATGTGCCGGGGACTCAGGAGGAGACCGTACCGCTGGGGCGTGCGGTCTCGGCGGAGAAGGACCGGCCCGCGCAGATCATCATCTACCGCCGGCCCGTCGAGATCCGTACCAAGAGCCGCGACGAGCGCGCCCTGCTGGTGCACGAGGTCGTGGTGGAGCAGGTCGCGGACCTGCTCGGTCTTTCGCCGGAGTCGGTCGATCCGCGGTACGGGCAGGAGTAGGAGCGGCGGTACGAGCGGGCCGGCGCCCGGTCCCACCCGTACCGCCCGCCCGCTCAGTCGTCCAGGACCGACAGGTCCTGCTCGACCGCGGGTACCTCGACCGTTCCGTCGTCGTCCGGCAGGGTCTGCACGGTGAACATCTGGATGCCGTCCTGCGGCAGGGCGAGCATGCGTGCGGCGTGGACCGGGCCGCCCGACTGCGTCTGCACCGTCAGCGCGTAGCCGCCCTTGAGCCCGGACGGTACGGGCGGGGTGACCGCGAGCGTCGTACCGCCCTTGACCGTGTACGTCTTGACGGTCTGTTCGCCGCCGCCGCTGCCCGCGGAGGCGGTGACCTTCACGGTGGCGGTGGCGCCCGGCGCGGTGAGCGAGAGTGTGGAGCCCTTGGCCCGGTTGTCGGCCGCGGTCGCCTGTGCGCCCACCGGGCCGGTCGCCGGGATGTAGGCGACCTCCTGCGCGTCGCCCTTGCCGCGGACCACACGCAGCGCGGCCACCACCGGGGTGTCCTTTTCGCCCCGGGTCGGGGTGAGCAGCAGGGAGCCGGCTTCTCCCCTGGTGATGTCCTTCAGGTCGACGCCCGCGGTCATCCTCGACTTGACGTGGAGGTCCTCGTGCCCGGCCGGGGAGATCGCGCCGGTCTTGCCGAGCAGTTTCACCGTCAGATCGGCGTCGTCGTCGCCGGGTGCGAACGCCACCAGGCGGACCGAGGTGGCGTCCGCCGGGATACCGGGGAGCACCAGGGTGCCCGTCGGGTCGGCCGAGGCTGCCAGCCAGTCGCTGCCGGCCTCTTCGTCCGCGGCCCTGACGACCGCGCCGACGCGTCCGGTACGGGTGGTGACGTGGACGGTCACGTCCTCGGCCACCTTGCTGGTCAGCGTGGAGATCAGGACCGGGACACTGGACCGGGCGGGCACCGTGATGCCCTCGCCCACATCGGACTTGAGGGTGCCGTCCGGACCGTACAGCTCGATGTCGGCGACGGCCGCGGTGTCGTCCGGGTTGGTGAGGTGGACGTAGTCCTCGCGGGACTTCGCGGTGCTCGCGGCCGGGAACCAGAAGTTCGTGTCGGGTGCGGTGCAGCTGACGCCGAGCAGGCCGCGGGCACCGCCCGCCTCGACCGTGGTGGTCTGCTGGGTGGTCCAGCCGGGGGCCAGGCGGCCGGTGGCGGTGCCGACCAGCGCGGGGGTGTCGGCGCCGGACTCGTCGGCCGTGGCCGGCTTGCCTGGCTCCTTGAGGGAGACGACCGGCTTTCCGGGATCCGCCTTCGCCTTGTCCTTCTTGTCCTTGTTCCCGCCCTTGTCCGTGGCGTCGTCGGCCGTCGTGGACGTGGACTGCCTCAGTTCGGCCGTACCGGCCTCGCCGCCGCTGCCGCCCGCCGGGGTGAACGACGTGTATGTCGTCTCCGCGAGGTCCGAGAGACCGGGCGCCGGGCAGAGGAGGCTGGACCGTTCCACCGGCAGCCGGGTGGCGGCCTTCGCCTCCGTCGTGCCCCCGTCGCCGGGCGCGGTGAGCGCGGCGAAGCCGGTGACGGCGGCGAGGGCGACGGTGCCCGCGATGAGGGACAGGCTGGTGGACTTCACTCGGACTCGCCTCGCGATGCGTTACCGGTCGGCCACGGGTTCTGGCCCGGGGCGGGGTTCTCGTCGGGGTTCTGCGGGTCGTACTGGCCCTGTCGGCCGCCCTGTTGGCCGTAGTGGGCCTGGGGGTCGTACGGAGCCTGTGGGTCGTACTGCGGGGGTTGGGGGGCGTACTGGGCCTGCGGGTCGTACTGCTGTTGTTGTTGCTGCTGTTGCTGCTGCTGCGCGTAGCCGTACGGGTCGTAGGCGTTCTGCTGGTACGGGTCGGCGGTCGCCTGGTGCTCCTGCTGCGTGCCGTACTGGCCGTCCTGGTACTGCTCGCCCTGGTACTGCTGGTAGTCGGCGCCCTGGTACTGCTGCGCGTCCCATTCTCCGTACTGCTGCTGCGGCACCGCCGCGTACTGACCGCTGTCGGCCTGCGGGGCGAACACGTCCTGGTCGTCGGTCTGCTGCGGATGCGGTTCGGCCGTCTGCTGCGCGGGGATGTACTCCCCCTCCGCCGCCTCGGCACTCCCGCCCGGCTCCGACTCGGTCTCCGCCTCCGCCTGGGCGGCCGCGCGCAGCCTGCGTGCCCGACGCCCCTCGCCCGCGACCGGCTCCGTGGGGACTGCCATGGCCTCCTCGGGCAGGTCGTCGTCGATCTCCCGGCGGCGGCCGGGCAGGGCGAGGACCACCAGGACCACGGCCAGCGCGGCCTGGGCCCAGATCCAGGCGGTGTGGGTGAGCGGGGTGTTGTACGTGAGGTCCAGGGTGCCGCCCTCGGCGGGGAGCTCGAAGCCCTGGGCCCAGCCGTCGACGGTCTTCCGGGTCAGGGCACGCCCGTTGAGCGTGGCCTCCCAGCCGGGGTCGGCGGCATCGGCGATCCGCAGCACCCGGCCGGAGCCGCCTGCCGGAATCTTTGTGTGCGCCTCGACGGGGAGGGAGCCCACGGGCAGCGGTTCGTCGTCGGCGCCGGACGGGATGATCATGACGCGGGCGACCTGCCGGTCGACCCGCCACAGCGCACTGCCGTCCAGCTGGCTCAGCCGGCTGAGGCCCGGGGTCGCGTCGAGGACCCGGCTCATCTCCTTCGGAGCGCCGTCCCGTACCAGTACGTAACGGATCGCGAAACCGCTGAGCTGGCTGCCCTGGTCGGCGCCGGAGCCCGCGACCAGATTGGCGACGACCTTGTCGAGGTGGCTGTTGCTGCCGCCCGCCTCGGCCAGCTCCGCGTCACCGAGCCGCGCGCCGGAGCCGCGTACCAGGGTGTAGGAGACGGCGGCGGGCGATGTGCCGCCGAGGACCAGGGTGCGGGGCTGGTCGCGGGTGGTGCTCTCCTCCGCGACGAACGCGGGCACCTGCACCGGGTCGCGGCGCTCCAGCGGGCCCGCGGCACCGCCGATCATCCAGCCGGCCGCGGCCAGCACCGGGGCGAGGCCCGCGGCGAGAGCGATCAGCACGGCGACGGGCTGGCGCCAGCCGAAGCTGAGCTCGGCGACGCGTACCCGTGCGCCGTCCGCGCCGACCAGCGCGGCGACGATCAGTGCGATGCCGTAGACGAGGGTGGCGGGGCCCGCCCAGCCCGAGCCGTTGGCGAGAGCGGCGAAGACCAGTGCCACCAGCGCGACCGCCCACGCGGTGCGTACCGCGAACTGCCGCTCCCCGCGCAGCAGCGCCGCCAGCGCGGCGAACACGATGCCGAGCAGCAGCACACCGCCCGCGGCCTTGGGGCCGCCGGGGCTGATGCCGAGCAGGTCGAGTGCGGAGGCCGTGCCCGTACCGATCTCCAGGCCCGCCTCCTTCAGGAAGCCGGACGGGCTGGTGAGGAGCGTGAGTGACCAGGGCGCGAGAACCAGCAGCGGGGTGCCGATCGCGGCGAGGAAGCGGAGCCCGTACGCGGCGATGTCGTCGCGGCGCAGTGCGAGCACCCCGATGCCGAGGACCACGGCGAGCGGCCAGACGATGGGCGTGAAGGCCATCGCGATGGTGAGGAGCAGGGTGTACGCCCAGGTGGCGCGCCAGCTGCCGCGGGCGTCGCCGACGGCGCGCATGCCGTGCGCGGAGACGGCGGCACGGGCGATCAGCGGGAGCAGGACGGCCAGTACGGCGGTGCCGAGGCGGCCCGTCGCCAGTGCGCCGGTCGCGGCGGGCAGGAAGGCGTACGCGATGCTCGCCCAGGCCCGCAGCAGCCTTGATTCGAGCAGCGGCCGGGAGACGAAGTACGCGGTGAGCCCGGCGAGCGGGACCGAGCAGACCAGCAGCAGCGTGAGCGCGAAGCCGGTCGAGCCGAGGAACAGCGCGGACAGGGCCGAGATGACGGCGAGGTAGGGCGGTGCGGTCTGCGTGCCGCCGGTACCGACCGTGTGCCAGCCGTTCGCGTACCTGCCCCACAGCTCAAAGACGTCGGCGGGCGCGGCCAGCAGTGCTCCGCCCGCCAGCGCTCCGCCACCGAGCAGGCTGCGGCAGGCGACGAGCGAGACGAACAGCAGAAGGGCGAAGAGCATTGGGCCCGGCTTGCGCCCGATCCGCTTCAACCGCGCGAACTGCTCGATCTCCAGGAAGTCGGCGTCGTCGCCACCGGGACCGGACTCCACGGCGCCGTGCCGTGAGCCGCTCGAGTCGGCATCGGAACCACCGCCGAAGTTTCCTGCGACCTGCTCGACGGTGGCACGGACGGTGGCGCCGGGCGGCGGGAAGAGGCCGCGCAGTTCGGCCTGGTCGACAGCGCCCTTGCCGCGGCTGCGTCGGGCCGAGAGGATCCGCCCGGGGCGCAGCAGGGTGCCGAAGAGCCCGGCGACCTCGTCGAGGGCCTGGCCGGGCACCTTGCCGACGAGATAGGCGAGGGTACGCAGCAGGGTGCCGAGGACGAGCCGGAGCATCACCCAGGGCAGGGCCTTGGCGCGTGCGTTGACCAGCATCGTGTAGACGGCGCCGGCCTTGTCGACACGGTGCGGGGAGGCGACCGAACGTCCTGCGCAGTCGATGGGGCGGCGCTCGCGGGCGGAGGCCTCGGCGTGCCTGAGGACGGCGTCGGGGGCGACGAGCACCCGGTGTCCGGCGGTGTGCGCGCGCCAGCACAGGTCGACGTCGTCACGCATCAGCGGGAGGCTGCGGTCGAACCCGCCGAGCTCCTCCCAGATGTCACGGCGGATCAGCATGCCCGCGGTGGAGACGGAGAGCACGGTACGGACCTGGTCGTGCTGGCCCTGGTCCTGCTCGCGCCGGTCGAGTCCGGTCCAGCGGCGACCACTGTTGGCGATGGAGACGCCGACTTCGAGCAGTTGCTTGCGGTCGTACCAGCCGCGGAGCTTGGGGCCGACGATCGCGGCGTGCGGGTCGGTGTCGACGACGCGCAGCATCTCGGCGAGCGCGTCGGGTTCGGGTGCGCAGTCGTCGTGGAGCAGCCAGAGCCATTGCACCGGTTCGCCGTGCGGCAGTTCGGGCAGGTCGTACGCGTCGTCGCGCCAGGACCTGCTGACGGGGTCCCAGCTGCTGGGGCGCTTCAGGTACGGCAGGTCCTCGGGGGTGAGGAAGCCGGCCGTGCGGGTCGCCTCGTCGACGGCGGTGCCGAAGCTCGTACGGCGCGCGAGGTGCAGGACCCGTTCGGCGCCGAGGGCCTCGGTGACCAGCCGCGCGGAGTCGTCGGCGCTGCCGGTGTCGGCGGCGACGACGTTCTGTACGGGGCGTTCCTGCCCGAGCAGCCCGGCGAGCGCGTCGGGCAGCCAGCGCGCGCCGTCGTGGGAGACGAGCACGGCGGTGACGACATGCCGGGGGAACTCTGGGGCGGCGGCAGCCGCGTACGGCGCCGTCGATTGGCTGTGCACGGACATCGAGGTACGGGCCCTCCGGCCGGGTCCGGGGGGCGTCCCCCCGGGGGCTGCATCGGTGTACACGCGCGCTCCGTCGGGGCGTTGGCGCGTCTCGGACGGAGCCCCACACTAACGGTACGGATAACCGCGGTGCCGCCGAGCGGTTGAACGAGGGCCGTGACGGGGCGGTGGTGGAGCGGCGGGCACAGTGATGGCCCGTCGCCTGCGGGGTGTGCAGGCGACGGGCCATGATCGGTCGCGGTCCGGTGGGCGGCCGGTGCGCGCTTCGTACGCGGTGTTCTGTTGTTCCGGTGGTCCGCGGTCAGACGGCGGCCTTCTTCAGGCGGCGCCGTTCACGTTCCGAAAGGCCGCCCCAGATTCCGAACCGTTCATCATTGGAAAGCGCGTACTCAAGGCATTCGGACCGGACTTCACAGGCGAGACAGACCTTCTTGGCCTCGCGGGTGGATCCGCCCTTCTCGGGGAAGAAGGACTCGGGATCGGTCTGGGCGCACAGTGCGCGCTCCTGCCAGCCGAGTTCCTCGTCCGCGTCCTCGACCAGCAGTTGCTGGAACAGCTCGGTCATGTGCGCCCCTCGTCTGTCTCTTGCGTCCCCGTGATGCAGCCGTTACTGATTGCGGCCGAACGACACGAGTGAAATTACAAGTGTGTAGCTCCAGGCCAGTCAAGCGAAGATCTGCTATTGGCCCCGGTATTCACCCTCCGGAACCAAGGGTATGCGGAAAGTGTGCAAATCACCAAAAACCTGACATATGCCACGGGGCCCACCGCGCCCCCTCTCTCACCAAGTGAGACGACCGGGGCCACCCTCATGTTTCGATTCGATCACCGAAGCGATCAAGATCACAGTCGGGTCACGAGACCCCAACGACGTTTGGGGACGCGGCTGATGCGCCACATCTCCGCCGCGGCGACTGCACAAACCTTTCCCCGCCTGCAGTAACCGGATGAGGTGAAACATTACCCCCAAATCGGGCATTGGGTTGACAGCAGAGGATCGAGCCGGTCTCCTTGACTGCATGCCAGCGACCGCAGCGATGTACGCCACCCACGTCCGTGGGTTCCGCACCGCTGTCCAGGCGCGCTGTTGCTGTTCCAGCTGTCACAGCTGTTGATGCCGTAGGGCACCGGCTCTGATCCAGCTCCTCCTTTGCAGAGCTTCTCGCACAGCGTCTCCGTAGAGCTTCCTCTCTGCGCCTGCGCGGCTCTCCGGTCTCCGGTCTCCGAGACACCCGCACATGCACCCCCATGCCGAGGAACCACCGTTTCCATGAACAGCGACAGCGACCTTCAGATCGCCGGCGACATCCTTGAGGTCCAGCACCTCCTCCAGCCGGCCCGCGAGCACCCCTCCACCGTGGCCGAGTTCGTCGGACTCGCCCGCAGCATCGCCGCCGACCGTGCGCAGTGGGCACCGCTCGTCCGGTACGACACCACCACCCGCTGGTACCACCGGCTGCGCACCGTTCCCCAAGCCCTCGGCTCCGCTCAAGCAGGAGAGACCCCGCTTGGTTACGAGGTCTGGCTGCTCAGCTGGGTGCCCGGCCAGGGCAGCGGGCGCCACGACCACGGCCCGTCCTCCGGCGTACTGACCGTCCTGGACGGTCAGTTGACCGAGCAGACCGAACGCGGGACGCGGACGCTGGAATCGGGCGCGCAGCGCGTCTTCGCGCCCGGCTATGTGCACGAAGTGGTCAACGACTCTCTCGAACCAGCCGTCAGTCTGCACATCTACTACCCGGGTCTGACCGAGATGCCGATGCACACCGCGCAATGCGCCCCGGCGGCCATGGATGTCGTACCCGCCTGACAAACTGCTGTACATGCGCATTGTGGTTCTGGCCGGCGGTATCGGTGGTGCTCGTTTTCTGCGTGGCCTCAAGCAGGCCGCGCCCGACGCGGACATCACGGTGATCGGCAACACCGGTGACGACATCCATCTGTTCGGGCTGAAGGTCTGCCCCGACCTCGACACCGTGATGTACACCCTCGGCGGTGGCATCAACGAGGAGCAGGGCTGGGGGCGTACGGACGAGAGCTTCCAGGTCAAGGAGGAGCTCGCGGCCTACGGCGTGGGGCCCGAATGGTTCGGGCTCGGCGACCGCGACTTCGCGACGCATATCGTCCGTACGCAGATGCTGGGCGCGGGCTATCCGCTGAGCGCCGTCACCGAGGCGCTCTGTGCGCGCTGGAAGCCGGGGGTCCGGCTGCTGCCGATGTCCGACGACCGGGTCGAGACGCATGTAGCGGTCGACATGGACGGCGAGCGCAGGGCGATTCACTTCCAGGAGTACTGGGTGAAGCTGCGCGCCTCGGTCGAGGCGCAGGCGATCGTGCCGGTCGGCGCCGAGCAGGCCAAGCCGGCGCCGGGCGTGCTGGAGGCCATCGCCGAGGCCGATGTCATCCTCTTCCCGCCGTCCAACCCCGTCGTCTCGGTGGGGACGATTCTTGCCGTGCCCGGCATCCGGGAGGCGATCGCCGAGGCCGGGGTGCCGGTCGTCGGCCTCTCCCCCATCGTCGGGGACGCGCCCGTGCGCGGTATGGCGGACAAGGTACTCGCCGCGGTGGGCGTCGAATCGACGGCTTCGGCCGTGGCCACGCACTACGGTTCCGGGCTGCTCGACGGGTGGCTCGTCGACACGGTGGACGCCGGGGCGGTCGCCGCGGTGGAGGCCGCGGGCATCCGCTGCCGTTCCGTGCCGCTGATGATGACCGATGTCGACGCGACGGCGGAGATGGCCCGGCAGGCGTTGGTGCTGGCCGAGGAGGTACGGGCGTGAGCGCCGAGGCCTCCGGTTCTTCCCCGGCGCCGTCCTACCGGGTCTGGGCGCTGCCCGGGATGCCCGAGGTGCAGGCCGGGGACGATCTGGCGAAGCTGATCGCCGCCACCGAGCCGGGGCTGGCCGACGGCGACGTCCTGCTGGTCACCTCGAAGATCGTCTCCAAGGCGGAGGGCCGGATCGTCGAGGCCACCGACCGGGAGGCGGCGATCGACGCCGAGACGGTACGGGTGGTGGCGCGCCGCGGCACGCTGCGGATCGTCGAGAACCGACAGGGTCTCGTCATGGCCGCGGCCGGGGTCGATGCCTCGAACACCCCCGCCGGAACGGTGCTGTTGCTGCCCGAGGACCCGGACGCTTCGGCGCGCGCCATCCGGGACGGGCTGCGGGACACCCTCGGCGTCGAGGTCGGGGTCGTCGTCACGGACACCTTCGGGCGCCCGTGGCGCAACGGTCTGACCGATGTCGCGATCGGGGCGGCCGGGGTCCTGGTGCTGGACGATCTGCGCGGCGGCACAGATGCGCACGGCAATCCGCTGAGCGCGACCGTGGTCGCCACCGCCGACGAGCTGGCCTCGGCCGGTGATCTGGTCAAGGGCAAGGCTTCGGGGCTGCCGGTCGCCGTGGTGCGAGGGCTCGGTCATGTCGTGGACCCGACGGATTCCGCGGGCGGTGCCCGGGCGATGGTGCGGGTCGCGGCCGACGACATGTTCCGGCTCGGTACGTCGGAAGCGGTACGGGAAGCGGTGACCCTGCGGCGTACAGTGCGCGAGTTCACCGACGATCCGGTGGACCCTGGGGCGGTGCGGCGGGCCGTGGCCGCGGCGGTGACGGCGCCGGCGCCGCACCACACGACGCCGTGGCGGTTCGTCCTGCTGGAGTCCGGGGAGTCGCGGACCCGGCTTCTCGACGCGATGCGGGACGCCTGGATCGCGGATCTTCGCCGGGACGGCCGGAACGAGGAGTCGATCGCGAAGCGGGTGCGGCGGGGCGATGTGCTGCGCCGGGCGCCGTATCTGGTGGTGCCGTGTCTGGTGATGGACGGCTCCCACACGTACGGGGACGAGCGGCGGGACACCGCGGAGCGCGAGATGTTCGTGGTCGCCGCGGGTGCGGGTATCCAGAACTTCCTGGTGGCGCTGGCGGGCGAGCGGCTCGGCTCGGCGTGGGTGTCGTCGACGATGTTCTGCCGCGATGTGGTGCGTGAGGTGCTGGACCTGCCGGGGTCGTGGGATCCGTTGGGGGCGGTCGCGGTGGGGCGGGCGGCGACCCGGCCCGTGGCTCGGGTCGGACGGGATGCGGAGGGGTTCGTCGCGGTGCGGTGAGGTGGTGGGGGTGGGTGTTTCTTCTGCCCGCCGCTTCCGTGAACCGGGGGCTCTGGCCCGGGGCCCGGCCCTCAAGCGCCGGACGGGCTGGGGGGCCTGTGCCGTTACAGGCGGGCGATGTCGCCTCGGGTCATTCGAGGGGCCCGGCGGGGTGGGGTGTGGCCCGATAGCAGGATGAGGCGGGTGGCTCGGTGGCGTTGGCCCTCGTAGGGGGTGAGGAGGGCCAGCATTTCTTCGTCGTCGGCGTTTCTGTTGCCTGCCAGGGCGTGGCCGACGATGCCGGGGAGGTGGAGATCGCCGACCGTGACCGCGTCCGCCGCTCCGTTTGACCGTTGGAGGGTCTCGGCCGAGGTCCAGGGGCCGATGCCGGGGATCAGTTCCAGGCGGGCCATGGCCTCCGGGAGCTCCATGGCGGCCGCCTCCTCCAGGCGGCGGGCCACGCGTACCGCGCGCAGGATCGTGGTCGAGCGTTTGGCGTCGACGCCTGCGCGGTGCCATTCCCAGGACGGGATCAGGGACCAGGTGCGGGCGTCCGGCATGACGTGCAGGCCGAGGGCGGTGAACGCGGCGTGGTCCGTGGGGCCGGGCGCCGGGGTGCCGTGCTTGCGGACCAGGTAGCGCCAGGCGCGGTAGGCCTCGTCCGTGGTGACCTTCTGTTCGAGGACCGACGGGATCAGGGACTCCATGACCAGGCCGGTGCGCAGCAGGCGCAGGCCGGGGCGGCGGTGCCGGGTCAGGGCGAGCAGCCGGTGGCGCGGGCGGAAGGCGTCCGGGTCGTCCGTCGCGCCGAGCAGCGCCGGGAGCCCGTTCAGCAGCCAGGGTGCGCCCGGTCCCCAGGCAGCCGCCTCGATCCGGCCGCCCCGGGCCGTGACGCGGAGGGTTCCGGGGCCCGCGGGTGTGCGGCCGGCCCGCCAGACCGCGCCGTCCCGGGTCATCCGGAAGGTGGGGTCGGCGGGGCCGCGGCGCAGCGGGCCGAGGACCAGGCGCAGGTCGAGCGGGCCGGGCGGGGTCCAGTCGCGGGTCAGCGCGTCCGTCGCCGGAGCCGCCGCCTGGTGGGGGACTGCCGCGCGAGGGGCACTGCGGGGTGCGAATCGTCCTGCCACGGTGAGGTCCTCGGTCGTCGGGATGCCTGTCGAGGGTAAGCGCAGTGGCGGGTGCCCGGTTATTCGTCCGACGAGAAACGCACCGCGGCGTCCGGCAGGACCGCCCCGCACCAGATACGGATGCCGTCGCGCAGTTCGTTGTCGGCGCCGACCCGGGCTCCGTCCCCGATGACCGCGCCGGTCAGCACCGTACGGCTGCCGATCCTGGCACCGGCTCCGACCAGCGAGTCCGTGATCACGGCTCCCGGTTCGACGACCGCGCCGGCCAGTACCGCGGATCCGTCGATCCGGGCTCCTTCGCCGATCAGGGCGCCCTCTCCGATGACCGTACCGCCGCTGAGTTTGGCATCGGCGGCGACGGAGGCCGTCGGCAGGACGAGCTGGTCGCCGCACCGGCCGGGGACGGCCGGGGAGGGTGCGCGGCCCAGGACCAGGTCGGCGGAGCCGCGTACGAAGGCCTGCGGGGTGCCGAGGTCCAGCCAGTACGTGGAGTCGACCATGCCCTGGAGGTGTGCGCCGGAGGCGAGCAGTCCGGGGAAGGTCTCGCGCTCGACGGAGACCGGCCGGCCGGCCGGGATGGTGTCGATGACCGACCGGCGGAAGATGTACGCCCCCGCGTTGATCTGGTCGGTGACGATCTCCTCGGGCGTCTGGGGCTTCTCCAGGAACGCGGTGACCCTGCCGCTGCCGTCCGTCGGTACGAGACCGAAGGCGCGCGGGTCCTCGACCCGGGTGAGGTGGAGGGAGACATCCGCTCCGGATGTGGTGTGCGAGGCGACCAGAGTCCGGATGTCGAGGCCGGTGAGGATGTCGCCGTTGAAGATGAGCACCGGTTCGTCGGGGCCTGCCGCGAGCCGGGACGCGACGTTGCGTATCGCTCCGCCGGTGCCGAGCGGTTCGCGTTCGGTGACGTACTCGATGTGGAGGCCGAGCGACGAACCGTTGCCGAAGTACGGTTCGAAGACCTCCGCCAGATACGACGTCGCCAGCACGATGTGCTCGACCCCGGCGGCCCGGGCGCGCGCCAGCTGGTGCGTAAGAAACGGGACGCCCGCCGCCGGAACCATGGGCTTGGGAGTGTGCACCGTGAGCGGGCGCAGCCTGGTTCCCTTGCCGCCGACCAGGAGGATCGCTTCTCTTGCCTCTGTCACAGCGCTGACTCTGCTTCCTGGTGGGGCCTGGCCTGGTTTCGGCTGGCCAGTTTATGCAGACCGGTCGGGTCGTCCCCGGTCAGCAGCTCGCAGCGGTCCGCAGCGGCATTCCGCGGTGTTGCGTTCAGCGGCCCTGCAGATGGGCGGAGCTGGTCCGGGCCGAGCCGAGCTTCTTGTAGAGACGCGCTCCGGGGCATTCGGTTGCGAAGCCGTCCCGATGGCCGGAGATGACGTCGAGTTTGACCTTCTTTCCCTTCTTGAACTTGTTCCCGCCGCCCGAGACGAGTGTGGTCCTGCCCTGCGGGTTGGCTCCGAACAGGCCGAGCTTCCATGCGGTGAGCTTCGCGATGGCGTTCACCGCGGCGGCGGGAGGGTTCGAACTGGTGAAGGTTCCGAGCACCGCGATGCCGGTGCTGTTGCTGTTGAAGCCGCGCGTGTGCGCGCCCAGGACGGCCTTCGTCACGCCGCCGGCACGTCCTTCGTAGATGTTTCCGCACTTGTCGACGGCGAAGTTGTAGCCGATGTCGCGCCAACCGCCGCTCTTGACCTGGTAGCGGTAGATGCCTCGCAGGACGGAGGGCGCCTGGGTGCACTTGTAGCTGTTGCCCGTGGCGCTGTGGTGGATGAACGCGGCCTTGACGCTCTTGGTGTACACGAAGGCGCGCTCCCGGAGCTTCTCGTCGGCTCCCCAGCCCTTGCGAGTGATGATGCGCGGCCGGGGTCCGATGTACGGCTGGGCGCCGGGCGCGAGTCCGGCCTCCGCCTCGCTGCGTGCCTCGGTCTGCGCCTTGCTCAGGGCGGGGAGCACGCTCCCGTCGAGCGGTGTGGTCCGGTCGTCGCCGGTATCCCCGGCCTCGGCGCCCGCCGCGCGGAGCGGCTGCGGGTCCTTGCCGGGGTCGACGAGTTCGAGGCGCAGACCGGTGGGCAGCGGTACGGCGGGGGCATTCCGGTCCTGCGGGTCGGTGGATTGAGGGCGTACGCGGACCGCGACGCCGTCCGATGCGCCCACCCAGAGCGGGGCGGTGGAGCCCCGGACGGTCCCGGACTCGCGCTCGGCGCTCCCGGGGTCCGCGGCGTGCTCGGCGTTGTGCGTCTCCAGCTCCTGCCAGCCCGACCAGCGGGTGGTGCCGAGGGCACGGGTGCGGACCTGGACGGTGCCGCGGAGCTCGGTGTCCACGTCGTCCCAGACGACGCCGACCATGGAGAAGGGACGGACCTCGCGCTCGGGCAGCCCCTGTTCGCCGGCCTCGGCCGTCCGGGTGGGTTCGCCGGTGGCCCGGCCGGAGGGTGCCGGCAGCGGCGACAGCGGCAGGGACTGCGTCGAGCCCGGCGCATCGGGGGGTTCGAGGGACTCGGCGGGGGCGGTGTGGGTGTCGGGGACGGCGCCCGCGGGCACGGCTGGCAGCAGTACGAGAACGGCCGCACAGGTGACACCGATCGAGGATGCAAGGAAGGCACGCATACAAACGATCCTGGGCACATTCCGACAACTCCGGCTACCGGGACATCTCCGTACAATTGACGGGCCGTCTGCCGAACCGGTGTACCCGGCGCCCGTCGCCCCCACCCGGCCCGGCACCGCCGCGTACCCTTGCGCGGATGAACGCCACCGACCGCACCCCCGCCGACCTGCTGCGTTCCGCGCTTGCCACGGACCCGGCCCGCCCCTTGGTCACTTTCTACGACGACGCCACCGGAGAACGCGTCGAACTGTCGGTGGCCACCTTCGCCAATTGGGTGGCCAAGACCGCCAACCTTCTGCAGGGCGACCTCGCCGCGGAACCCGGCGACCGGCTCGCCCTTCTGCTGCCCGCGCACTGGCAGTCCGCGGTCTGGCTGCTCGCCTGTTCCTCGGTCGGCGTGATCGCCGATGTGCAGGGCGACCCGGCCGGCGCCGACCTCGTCGTCAGCGGCCCGGACACACTGGAGGCCGCGCGCGCCTGCCGCGGCGAGCGGGTCGCTCTGGCACTGCGCCCGCTGGGCGGCAGGTTCCCGCAGGCACCCGAGGGTTTTGCGGACTACGCGGTCGAGGTGCCGAGCCAGGGCGACCGGTTCGCTCCGTTCGCCCCCGTGGACCCGGACGCCCCCGCACTGGCGGTGGGCGGTGCCGAGCTGACGGCGGCGCAACTGTTGGCGCGGGCCCGCGAGGATGCGGCCGCTCTCGGCCTGACCGCCGGGTCGCGGCTGCTGACGGGACGTACGTACGACACCTGGGAAGGCCTGAGCGCGGGGCTCTTCGCACCGCTGGTGACCGGGGGGTCCGTGGTCCTGTGCCGGCATCTGGGGCAGCTGGGCGAGGACGGTCTGGCAAAGCGCGTCGAGAGTGAACGGGTCACCAACACCGCTGTATGACAAGCACCCTGAGGACCACTCGTCCGGCCCATACCGGGTCGAGTCCTCGGGGCTGCGCTTCAACTCCGGTACATGATCGGCGGTACAGACCACTCGGGACACAACCAAGCGTGAGGTTCAGCCGTCTACTCCTGCGACCGGCGGCCCAGCGCGCCGCCGAACGTGAAGGATGGACGCAGACGTGAGCGAAAGCGCCGGCCCGCCGGACGACTCCGACGACTCGGTGACGGGCAACTCGCAGGCCGGGGACGGCTCCGACGCCACCCCGGAGCTCCTCGCCGGACACAGGCGCCGCTGGCTGCGCTGGACCGCACTCGGAGTCTCGTTCGTGGTCCTGGCCTCCGCGGGCGCCGGCTGGTGGCTGTACCGGAAGCTCGACGGAAACATCAGGACCGACACTTCGGCGGCCGCCGAACTGAAGGTGTACGAGCGGGAGCGGCCCGCCTCCGTGGTGCACGACGCGGAGAACATTCTGCTCATCGGCTCCGACAGCCGGGCCGGCGACAACCACAAGTACGGTCGTGACGACGGCGGCAGCCAGCGCTCGGACACCACGATCCTGCTGCACCTCGCCGCGAACCGGAAGAGCGTCACAGCGATGTCCCTGCCGCGCGATCTGATGGTGGAGATCCCGGTCTGCCACAAAGCGGACGGTACGGCCACGAAGAAGCAATTCGCCCAGTTCAACTGGGCCTTCGAGTTCGGTGGCACCGCCTGCACGGTCCGTACGGTCGAGAAGTTGACCGGCGTCCGGATCGACCACCAGATGGTCGTCGACTTCAACGGCTTCAAGGACATGGTCGACGCCGTGCACGGTGTCGAGGTCTGCCTGAAGAAGCCGGTCGATGACACCGACGCCCATCTGAAGCTCCCCGCCGGGCGCCAGAAGCTCAACGGTGAGCAGGCGCTGGGGTACGTACGGGCCCGCAAGTCCATCGGCAACGGCAGCGACACCGAACGGATGGACCGCCAGCAGCAGTTCCTGGGCGCGCTGGTGAACAAGGTGCAGAGCAACGGCGTCCTGCTCAATCCGACCCGTCTCTACCCGGTGCTGGACGCGGCCACCAAGGCGCTCACCACGGACCCGGGCCTGGACAGCCTCAAGGACCTGTACGAGCTGGTGCGCGGCCTGCGCGAGGTACCGACCGACAAGGTGCAGTTCCTGACCGTCCCCCGGCAGCCGTACGCCGCCGACCCGAACCGGGACGAACTCGTCCAGCCCGATGCGGAACGCCTTTTCAAGCGGCTGCGCGAGGACACCCCGGTCGCCGTGGTCCCGGCGGACCGGCTCAAGGGTGACGACGAGAAGAACAACAGGAAAAACAATGCCGCGACCGATACGCCGGACGCTTCGGGACCGAGTCCCACACCGACCTATTCGGGCAACAACGCGGCGGCCGACCTGTGCAAGCAGTAAAGCAATTCCCAAGCAGAAGTCGGTGATCGGCGTGTAATGAGCAGAATGACCAGTTGTAAGGACCGTGGAATTTGTCACGCTCGTCGCTCGACGCCGAACCGGGCCGATAGTGTGACGCGATCCAGTGCTTCCGGCCGCCAGGCCGCGCACTTCTGGAGCGAAAGATCGAGCGCCTGATCGGGGGAGGCGCCTCGCGTGGCACCGACGGAGGACTCAAGAAACCGTGGATGCGCAAGGCCGTGGGCGGGCGGATGAAATCGACCCCGCAGACCAGTGGGTTCTCAACCCGCACACCGGCGATTACGAACTGCGACTGAATCATTCCGGAGCGGATTCGGCCAGCACTTCCCAGTCGTCCGGTCCGCGTATTCCCAATCGCAGAAAACCTGTCCATGACGGTGGCGGCGAGCGCAGAGGCACGGCCCGTGACGGCAGTGGCGAGCGGCAGCGTCCGGCCCGTGACGGGAATGAGTCCGCCCCGCGCCGCGAGGTTCCGGGACAGCGAAGCCGCCGTTCGGCCAATGGCTCGCGCGGCCAGGAGGGTTCGGGCCCCGGTGAGAACACGGGCCACCGCAGCCGCAAGGCCCCCAAGGCGCGCCGCAAGAAGGCGCTGCTGTGGACGGGCGGCACGATGGCCTTCGTGCTGGTCGGCCTGTCGGTGGGCGGATACGCGCTCTACCAGCACTTCAACGGCAACCTGAACACCGTCGACGTGGGCGGGGCCGGCAACAAGAACGTCTTCGACAACGACGCCCCGGTCAACATATTGATCATCGGGACCGACAAGCGCACCGGTAAGGGCAACGAGGGGTACGGCGACAAGGGCAGCGTGGGCCACGCCGACACCAACATCCTCTTCCACGTCTCCGAGGACCGCACCAACGCGACGGCGCTGAGCATCCCCCGCGACCTGATCACCGACATCCCGGACTGCAAGGTCAAACAGCCGGACGGCTCGGAGAAGGTCATCCCGGGTACGCCGAACGTCCGCTTCAACCAGAGCCTCGGTCAGGAGGGCCGCAACCCGGGCTGCACCATGGATACGGTCAAGGAGATCACCGGCCTGAAGGTCGACCACTTCATGATGGTCGACTTCAACGCGGTGAAGGAGCTGTCCACAGCGGTCGGCGGCGTCAAGATCTGTCTGGCCAAGCCGGTCAAGGACCCGGACTCGCACCTGGACCTGCCGGAGGGTGAGCACCGGATCCAGGGCGAGGACGCCCTGGCGTTCGTACGGACCCGGCACAGCTTCGGCAACCATGGCGACCTGGACCGGATCAAGATCCAGCAGCAGTTCATCGCCTCGATGATCCGGGAGATGCAGTCGAACGACACCCTGACCAGCCCGACCAAGCTCTACAAGCTGGCGGACGCGGCGACCAAGGCACTCACCGTCGACACCGGCATCGGCACGGGGAAGAAGCTGGCCTCGCTGGCCCAGGAGCTCGGCAAGGTCAACACGAAGAACATCACCTTCACCACCGTGCCGGTGCTCGACAACCCGGCCGAGAAGACACCGATCACCGTCGTACTGAACAAGCCCAAGGCCGACCCGCTGTTCGCCATGATGCGCGAGGACACCTCGCTGACCGAGGTGAAGTCGCAGAAGAAGGCCGCGAAGAGCAAGCAGGACGCGCTCCTCAAGGGTCCCAAGGCCGCCGCGGCCGATGTACGTGTCGATGTGTTCAACGGCGGCAAGATCGCCGGTGCCGCGCAGACGACCGTCGCCTGGCTGCAGAACAACCAGGGCGTGCTCAAGTCCACGAACAAGGCCAACGCCCCGGCGAAGATCGACAAGACGACGCTGGAGTACGCGCCGAACCAGGCGGACCAGGCCCGTGCGCTGGCCGCCATGATGGGCCTGCCCGGCTCCGCCATGAAGAAGGGCACCACGGACGCCGAGGGGCTCCAGGCGATGGTGCTGACGCTGGGCGGCGACTTCAAGGGCACGGGCGTTCCCATCACGGGACCGGCAAAGGCGCCGGCAGATATTCCGCTGGCAAACGCCGACAAGGCAGAGTGCGCCAAGTGACACCGGGTCACTGCGCCAAACCACGAGTCTGAGCAGCAGGGGGGTCCTGGTGGGACGGAGCAGTACGCCTGGGGAGGGGACGCGACCACGCGTCCGGCACGCCGGCCAACTCGGCTGGGACGACGGGCTCTACGAGGACGCCCCGGGGAAGGGGCCGGACTCCGGCGCGTCCGGCGGACGGTCCGCCCCGGCGGACAGCGGCCATCGGCGCGGCGGTTCCAAGCGGCGCGGCAAGAAGGGCAAGCGCCGGGTGCTGCGCTGGGTCGCCGCGGTTCTCGCGCTGTTCATACTCGGCGGCGCGGGCGCCGGTTACCTCTATTACGAGCACCTCAACGGGAACCTCAAGAAAGAGGACCTGAACATCGGTGACAAGAAGATGGCCGAACACAAGGCCAATGCCGCCGGTCAGACCCCGCTGAACATCCTGCTCATCGGCTCGGACGCGCGGGACTCCAAGGAGAACCAGAAGCTCGGCGGGGCCAAGAACACCTTCGGGGCACCGCCGCTGGCCGATGTGCAGATGCTGCTCCATCTCTCCGCCGACCGCAGCAACATGTCGGTGATCAGCATGCCGCGCGACACCCTGCTGAAGATCCCGAAGTGCACCGACCCGAAGACGAAGCACGTCTACCCCGCGACCACGGGCCTGGAGATGACCAACGAGACACTCGGACGCGGCGGTCCCGGATGCACCGTGGCCACCTGGTACGAGCTCACCGGCATCACCATCGACCACTTCATGATGATCGACTTCGCCGGTGTGGTCTCGATGGCCGACGCGATCGGCGGCGTCCCGGTCTGCGTCAAGGGCAACGTCTACTCACACACGAGCACGGGCAAGGGCTCCGGGCTGAAGCTGGAGAAGGGCACCACCAAGATCAAGGGCAAGCAGGCCCTTCAGTGGCTGCGGACCCGCTACGGCTTCGAGGACGGCACCGACCTCGGCCGCACCCACGCCCAGCACATGTACATGAACTCGATGGTCCGTGAGCTGCGCAAGGGCACCAAGCTCACCGACCCGGGCAAGCTGACGGACCTCGCCGAAGCGGCGACCAACGCGCTGACGGTCGACAAGGGCGACAAGGGCCTCGGCAGCGTCACGAAGCTGTACAACCTCGCGGAGGAGCTCAAGAAGCCGCCCACCAAGCGCATCACCATGACGACGATGCCGAACGTCTACGGAACGGGTGTGAACAAGGGCCGGGTGCTCCCCAAGCCCGTCGAAGCCGACCAGCTGTTCCAGATGGTCCGCGACGACATCCCGCTCGACGGCAAGGCGTCCAAGCGCAAGGCCCCGGCCGCCAAGAAGCCCACGGCGTCCCCCGCCGAGATCCCGGTGACCGTCCGCAACGGAACGCGTACCGACACCGACTACCCGGTCAAGGGCCGCGCCTCGGCGGTCAAGGAGCTGCTGAGCGGGAAGGGTTTCACCCAGGCCGCGATCGACACGCAGAACACCGCGGCGGCGAAGCGGACCGGGATCCTCTTCCCCACCGTGGACATGGAGGGCAACGCCCAGGCGGTCGCCAAGGCGCTCGGCATCCCGCTGTCGGCGGTGAAGAAGTCGACCGACGTCTCGGGCATCACGCTGGCCGTGGGTGCCGACTGGCGCGAGGACGGTGACTATCACGGGCCCTCGGCCGAGGAGAAGACCCCGGAGAGCGCACGGGCGCTCAACGGCGACGACGAAACGGCCTGCATGGACATCCAGCCGGGCTTCGGCTGGTAGCTCCGGACGGGGCACAACGCACTGTGGGGGCCTTCCGGCACATCGGAAGGCCCCCACGCCGTGTCGGCGGCTGTCCCTACACCGTGACGGCCGGGCGTCGGCTGGCGATGACCTTCTTCGCCAGCGAGCGAGGGCTGGTCAGGAAGCCGTACCCCCACGACATGTGCATGGTCGCGAGGGCCACCGGGATCTGCGCCCGCGCCTTCAGCGACAGGCCCTTGCCCGCCGGGACGGACCCGGCGACGATCGCCGCGGCGTACCCGGCGGGAACGACGAACGCCCACGGGGTGAGCGCCGCACCGACCACGATGCCCGCCGCGATCGCGCAGACAGCGGTGGGCGGTGCCAGGTAGCGCAGATTGATCGAGCCGGAGTGGTAGCGGGCGACGACGTGCCGCCAGCGGCCGTAGTCCTTGTACTGCTTGGCGAGCGCCTTGATGGAGGGCCTCGGCCGGTACTGCACCTTCAGCTCGGGCGAGAACCAGATCAGACCGCCCGCCTCGCGGATGCGGAAGTTCAGCTCCCAGTCCTGGGCGCGGATGAACTCCACGTTGTAGCCGTCCGCCTTCTCCAGGGCCTCACGGCGGAACACACCGAGATATACGGTCTCCGCGGGGCCTGCCTGGCCGCCGGTGTGGAAGGCCGCGTTGCCGACACCGATCTTCGACGTCATGGCCGCGGCCACGGCGTCCTCCCAGGCGTTCTCGCCCTCGGCGTGCATGATGCCGCCGACGTTCTGCGCACCGGTCTCCTCCAGGAGGCGGACCGCGGTCGCGATGTAGTTCGGCGAGAGCATGCCGTGACCGTCGACCCGCACGACTATGGGGTGGCGGGAGGCCTTGATCGCGGCGTTGAGGGCGGCGGGGGTGCGACCGGTCGGGTTCGGGACGGTGTGGACGCGGGGGTCCTCGCGTACCAGCTCAGCGGCGATCTCGTCCGTACGGTCCGTGGAAGGGCCCAGCGCGATCACCACCTCCATCTCACCTGCGTACTCCTGCTCCAGGATGTGCCGGACGGAGTTCCTGAGATGGCGTTCCTCATCGAGCACCGGCATGATCACGGAGACGGCGGGGTGCTGCGCGGCAGACATGGTGATCCTCGGGTGGTCCTCGGGGGCGCCGGGGGTTCGCACCCCACCAGGCGGCGTTATTCGGCCGCCACGTTACCGCGAATGGGGGACACCGGCGCGCGCCACCGGGTTGCTTCGCGGACTGCAGATCGTATGGGCCTACTGTGCGAACGGTCCCCCTTGCACCGCGGAGGTTCCCCCCGTGCCCACGCCGCACCCCTCCCCCCGTTCGCCGCGCTCCCGCCCGGTTCCGCCGCGGCGCAGGTCCAGAAAGCGGAACGAACGGCCGCGGTGGGGCATGCGGGTGGTGACCGGCATTTCGGTGCTGGTGCTCGGGGCCGGCGGCATCGGCCATGCGGTGGTGACCAGCCTGGAGACCGGGATCGACCGGATCGACCCGTTCAAGGACATGAAGAACCGGCCCCGGGCCGGCTATGGCACGAATCTGCTGCTCGTGGGCACCGACGGCCGCGACAGGATCACCCGGGAGGAGAAGAAGAAGTACCGGCTGGGCGGTGTGCCCTGCAACTGCACCGACACGGTCATGCTGGTGCATCTGTCGGCGGACAAGGAGCGCGCGAGCATCGTCTCGCTGCCGCGGGACAGCTATGCCGTGATCCCCGAGCACAAGGACCGCAGCACCGGCCGGATCCGCGCCGCCCACCCGGTGAAGCTGAACGCCGCCTACGCCGAGGGCGGGCCCGGTCTGACCGTGCGGACCGTCGAGCACATGACCGGCATCAAGATCGACCACTACCTCGAGGTCGACTTCACCAGCTTCATGAAGACGGTGGACACCCTGGGCGGGGTGCAGATCTGTACGGCCCGGCCGCTGAAGGACTCGTACACCGGTCTCGTTCTCCCCGCGGGCACCCATGATCTGGACGGCGGACAGGCGCTCCAGTACGTGCGCTCCCGGCACATCGACGGGGCCGCCGACCTGGGCCGGATGCAGCGCCAGCAGAAGTTCCTCGCCTCGCTGATCAAGCAGGCGACCCGCAGCGGTGTGCTGCTGAATCCGGTGAAGTTCCGGGACGTCGCCTCGACGATGCTGAGGTCGGTCCGGGCCGACAAGGGATTCGGCACGGAGCAGATGCTGGAGCTCGGCCGGGCGATGCGCGGCTTCTCCCCCGCCTCGTCCGAGTTCGCCTCCGTACCGATGGGGAACGTCGCCTACCCGGTCAAGGGCGTCGGCATCACGGTCAGGTGGGACGAGCGGAAGTCGAAGAAGCTCTTCCAGGCGCTGCGCGACGACCGGCCGCTCGCCCCGGTGCGGCCCGAGCAGCCGAAGGACGTGAAAAAGGTCGGTGTCGCCCCGCGGCAGATCCGGGTCCAGGTCTACAACGGGACCTCGAAGGACGGGCTCGGCAAGGCGGTCGACGACGCACTGCACGCCACCGGTTTCAACACCACGCGGGCCCCGCTGAACGGGGAGTCGCAGGATCTCAAGCACACCCTGATCACCTACGACCCGCGCTGGGACCTGTCCGCGAAGTCCCTGGCCGTGGCATTGCCCGGGGCCGAGCTGCGGGCGGTGCGGGGGCAGGGCCTCACGATGAAGGTGACGGCCGGTCCGGACTTCGAGAAGGTGCAGCGGGTGCGGGCCGAGGAGACGAACCGGGGCGAGTTCGGCACGGTCACGGGCGATCAGGAGGTCTGCCCGTGACCGCGGGTATGCCGGAGCTCAGTCCTCTATGCCGTCCGCCGCGCGCTTCTCGCGCAGTTCCTTGATCGCGCGGCGCCTGGCGAGGCGGTGGGTGCGCCGGATCTGCGCCTCCTGGTAGCGCCGCTTGTCGCGCTCCGTCTCCGGGATCACGTGCGGTACGGGGCGCGGCTTGCCGTCCGCGTCGACCGCGGCGAACACCAGATACGCGCTGCCGACCTGCTGGGCGGGGGTGGATTCGTTCCACCGCTCGGCCATGACCCGGACGCCGACCTCCATCGAAGAGCGGCCCGTCCAGTTCACCTGGGCTCGGACGTGAACAAGGTCACCCACGCGGACCGGCTCCAGGAAGACCATCTCGTCCATCGAGGCCGTCACCGCAGGTCCGCCGGAGTGCCGGCCGGCCACGGCGCCCGCCGCGTCGTCGACCAGTTTCATGATCACTCCACCGTGCACCGTGCCCAGCAGATTGGTGTCGCTGCCGGTCATGATGTGGCTGAGGGTGGTCCGGGAAGCGGCGGTCGGCTTGCCCGGAATATCGCCCTCCGGGCGTGGGGCCTGATCTGTCATACCGTCCACCTTATGCGCGGGCTTACGCCCGGCAGCAATGCATCAGCTTCGCAACAGCCCTGATGCGATTTCCCGCACCCCCTGTAAGAGCAGGGCGCCCGGCCTGCACACTGGACCGCATGAACGATTGGCCCGAGGGCTGGACCGACGACAACCGCAGCGGCAACCGCTACGGGCAGGGCAGTGACAGCGACCGGCCCGAGGGCGCCCGTGTGATGCGGCATGTCCAGCGGCCTCCCGCACCGCCGCAGCAGCGCCCCGCACCGCCCCGGCAACGGCAGCCGGAGCCGCCGCAGTACGCCGGCGGCTACGACAACAACGCGGGGTACGACAACGGTTACAACACGGGCCAGGTCTACGGCGGCGGCGGCCGGGGCAACGGCTACGGTGACGGCGGCCGGGGTGACGGCGGTTACGTCCAGGGGCGTCCGGCGCCCGACTGGCGCCGCCGAATAAAGATCGGCGCGCTGTCCCTGGTCGTCGTGGTGCTCGCGGTCTCCATCGGCACCTACTTCTGGGCCGACTCCAAGCTCAAGCGCGAGGTGGACCTCTCCAAGGTCATCGAGCGGCCGAAGGCCGGTGACGGCACCAACTACCTGATCGTCGGCTCCGACAGCCGCGCGGGCATGACCGCCGAGGACAAGAAGAAGCTCCACACCGGCTCCGCCGAGGGCAAGCGGACCGACTCGATGATGATCCTGCACGACGGCTCGAACGGGCCGACGCTGGTCTCCCTGCCGCGTGACTCGAACGTCGAGATCCCCTCGTACAAGGGCTCCGACTCCGGCAAGCTCTACCCGGCCCGCGGCCGGTTCACCAAGCTGAACGCCGCGTACGCCGAGGACGGTCCCGAACTCCTCGTCCGTACCGTCGAGTTCAACACCGGGCTGCACATCGACCACTACGTCGAGATCGGCTTCGGCGGCTTCGCCCAGATCGTGGACGCGATCGGCGGGGTGGAGCTGGACATCCCCAAGGCGTTCAAGGACAAGAAGTCCGGCGCCGACTTCAAGGCGGGCAAGCAGACGCTGAACGGCGAGCAGTCGCTGGCCTTCGTCCGCACCCGGTACGCCTTCGCGGGCAGCGACCTGGACCGTACGAAGAACCAGCAGAAGTTCCTCGCGGCGTTGGCGAGCCAGACGGCGACACCGTCCACGATCCTCAACCCGTTCAAGCTGTACCCGACGATGGGCGCCGGTCTCGACACTCTGATCGTCGACAAGGACATGTCGCTGTGGAACCTGGGCAACATGTTCTTCGCGATGAAGGGCGTCACGGGCGGTGACGGCACGTCGATGAACATGCCGATCTCGGGCTCCACCGGCGGCAATCTGGTCTGGGACAAGGCCAAGGTCAAGCAGTTGGTGCAGCAGCTCAACAACGACGAGAAGGTCACCGTCTCCGGTAATTGACGGCAGACAATGCAGGGCCCGGACGTTCGCCGTCCGGGCCCTTCCTTTTCCCCGGAGCCCATTTGACGGTCCGTCTTAAGCTTCCCGGAGGGGTTGGCAGCGCGGCGCACTCGCCCGCGGCCGAGGGACGAGCACAGGAGTGCCATCGATGACGGACGCGACCGTAGACACCGCACGGACCGGAACCGAGGACGAGCCGGCCGTACCGGCTCATGGCCAGCTCGTCACCGTAAGGAACCGTCCCTGGGTCGTCACCGAGGTCACCCGCTCCGCAGTCTCCTCCGAGGACCCCGCCCGCACGGCAGGAGCATCGGCGCCGCACCTGGTGGCTCTGGTCTCCGTCGAGGACGACGCCCGCGACGAGGAACTCCGGGTGGTGTGGGAGCTGGAGCAGGGTGCGGTCGTCCACCAGCAGTACGAACTGCCCTCCCCGGCCAAGGGCATAGACGCCCCGGAGCGCCTGGACGCATTCCTCGACGCGGTCCGCTGGGGTGCGATCGCCTCCGCCGACAAGACCGCTCTCCAGGCGCCCTTCCGGTCCGGCGCCGAGATCCAGGACTACCAGCTCGCGCCCGTCGTGCGTGCCCTCTCCATGCCGCGTACGAATCTGCTGATCGCCGACGACGTCGGTCTCGGCAAGACCATCGAAGCCGGCCTGGTCATGCAGGAGCTCATGCTCCGCCACCGGGCCCGCACCATGCTGATCGTCTGTCCCTCCGGCCTGACCCTCCAGTGGCAGGACGAGATGCGGGACAAGTTCGGCCTGGACTTCCGGATCGTGAACAGTGCATTACTCAGGGAGCTGCGCCGTTCGCGGGGCCCGTACACCAACCCCTGGACGCACTACCCGCGGCTGATCGTCTCGGTGGACTGGCTCAAGCGGGACCGTCCGATGCGGATGATGCGGGAGGTCCTGCCACACCTCCCGGAGTATCCGCGCGCCTTCGACCTGCTGGTCGTCGACGAGGTGCACACCTGCGCACCGTCCGGGACCGGCAAGTACGCCGTCGATTCGCAGCGTACGAAGGCGATCCGTACCCTCGCCCCGCACTGCGAGCACCGCCTCTTCCTCTCCGCCACCCCGCACAACGGCTTCCTGGAGTCGTTCACCGCGCTCCTGGAACTGCTGGACGACCACCGGTTCGCCCGTGGCGTGAAGCCCTCGGACGAACAGCTGCGCCGCGTGATGGTGCGGCGCCTCAAGTCCGAGCTGCCGAAGACATGGGACGGCAGGGCGCGCTTCCCCGAGCGGGTGCCGCACGCGCTGGAGGTGCGGTACGCGGACGAGGCGCGCGCCGCGTACGCGAAGCTGTCGGCGTACGCGCGCTCCCGCCGGGAGGCCGGTGACAGCAGTGCCGCCCGCACGGCCTCGGACTTCGTCACCACCCTGCTCAAGAAGCGGTTCCTCTCCTCCCCCAAGGCCTTCGCCGAGACGATCGATGTCCATCTGGCGACCATGACGAAGGGCCCCTCCGCCGAACAGGCCCCCAGCGAGAGGGTGTTGCGTCCGCTCATCGAGCGGGTGGAGGAGACGGCGGAGAGCGACGACGGTCATGCCGAGGCAGCCGAGCGGGCACTGACCGCGGTACGCCAGGCCTCGCACACCCTGACCGCCGCCGAGCACGCCCAGCTGAAGGAGCTGTCGGTGTGGGCTCGCACGGCCACCAAGCGGCCGGACGCCAAGTTCGTCGCCTTGCGCGGCTGGCTCGACTCCATCGTCTGCAAGAACGGACCAGCCGGAGACTGGGAGCCGGACCGGGTGATCGTCTTCACCGAGTACCGCGACACCCAGCGCTGGCTCTTCGACCGGCTGATCGCCGCCAAATACCCCGTAGACCGGATCGCCCAGCTGTACGGCGGCCAGAAGCCGGACGAGCGCGAGCACATCAAGACGGTCTTCCAGGAGGACCCGTCCCTCTCGCCCGTCCGCATCCTTCTGGCCACGGACGCCGCCAGCGAGGGCATCAACCTCCAGGCCCATTGCCACCGTCTCCTGCACTGGGAGATCCCGTGGAACCCCAACCGCCTTGAGCAGCGCAACGGCCGTATCGACCGGCACGGGCAGCGGGCGGACCAGGTGGATGTCTTCCACTTCGTCCCCGAGGGCTGGCAGGGCTTCGGCGCCGCCGAGGACGGCGACCGTGATTCCCGGCACGAGGACGGCACCCTGGAGGACGAGCTCCACTTCCTGGCCGTCGCCGCCCGTAAGACGGAGCAGATCCGCGAGGACCTCGGCAGCGCAGGTGAGATCATCGCCGCGCAGGTCGAGCAGAAGATGCTGGGCCGCCGCTCCGACTGGACCACGGCCGACGCCGAGATCAGCAAGCGGTCGGGGCAGGCCGTCCTCAAGGTGGACCGGGATCTCGCCAAGGAGCTGGAGAAGCTGGTCGCGCAGCTCGCGGGCAGCCGCGACACCCTGCACCTGACACCCGAGACCGTGGAACGAGTCGTGCGGACAGGTCTTCAGCTCGCCCACCGCAAGGACCTCATCGAGACCCCCGACCCCGCAGGCGGCGACTCCCCTGTGCGCTGCTTCAGCCTCCCCGAACTCCCCGGGGCCTGGGCCCACGCCCGTAACGACGGGCTGCGTCACCCCCTCACCGGCAGGGAGCGCCCGGTGGTCTTCGACGAGCGGGACGCCCGCCGGCGCACGGACGTGGTCCTGCTCCACCTGGGCCACCGTCTCGTCCAGAAACCCGACCCCACCCCGCCCCGTCACTCGCGCGGGTGACGTAAGGCAACTGGGCTGGATTTCATACGGGTTGGCAGGCATATGCTCACCGCGACAACTGCAGACATGCGACGGCCCCCGACGAGACGCCAATCTCGACCGAGGGCCTGACCACCGAGGAAGTTAGGGCTTCCCGATGGGTACCCAGCAGATTACCGCGCCCCCGTGCGCCCCGTCCCCCGTAACCGGGGGCGCCACACCGTCATCCGGCGTCATCCACGCCAACGTCCGGCATGCCGCTGGCTTCACGGTCATCGGCAACCACCTCGCCCAGCACCGCGGACTCTCCCTCACCGCCATCGGGCTCGCCGCCCACATCCAGTCGCTGCCCGCCGGAGCCAAGATCGGCATCAAGCACCTCGCCGAACGCTTCCCCGAGAGCGAGACCCGCATCGCCGCCGCCCTGCGCGAACTCGAAGCCCACGGCTACCTTCACCGCAGCCGCGCACGCCTCCCCGACGGCCGGATCGTCACCCGCACCGTCTCCTACAACCAGCCCGGCACCGAACCGGCCGCCGCCGCCGCAGCACCTCAGCCACGAACCAGGCCCAGCACACCGGCAGCCCCGCTGCCCCCACCACCGCCACGCGAGCCCGCTCCCGAACCGGAGCCCACCCAGGCACCACAACCGCCCGCACCGCAGACAGCGCCTGCACCCGTCCTCGTACCGGCTCCCACCGCACGCAAGGCGCCACCCCCGCCGATCCCCCAGCCGCAATCACCCACCCCGGAACTCCACCGCTTTGCGGCCGCACTCCTCGCCGACCTGCGCCGCCACACACCCCAACTCACCCTCTCCGACAACGACATCCACACCCTCACCCCCGGCGTCGCCAGCTGGCTCGAACGCGACGCCCACCCCGACACCATCCGCCACGCCCTCACCACCGACCTCCCAGTCCCCCTCAAACACCCGGCCAAACTCCTCCGCCACCGGATCACGACACTCCTACCACCCCCGCTCCCCGGAGCCGAGGACCTCGCACCCGCACGCCCCGGCGTCATCGCCATCCCCCTCCAGAACTGCGACGGCTGCAACCGCGCCTTCCGCTCCCGCCACCCCGGTCGCTGCCGCGACTGCCGGACAGAGGTTGTGTCGCAGGGCAGCGCCGGCCCGGGCCGCGCCGCATGACCGTCCCCAGTAGCACGCGCTTCGGAGCTGTACGCCCACCCACGAGGCCACCTCCGCAAACTCCCTGAACCGGAAGCCACCGGTCTGGGCAGGGAATCAGCTCAGTCGAGAGACCAGCCCTGCGCGCGCAGCATCCCCCGCCAGCGTTCCTGAACCGGGTGGGCCCAATCCGTCTCCGCGCCGAGGGCGTAGGCGACGAGGCCGTCGACATGATGCACCAGGCCTGCGAGGGACGCGAAGTCCCGGTGCTGCTGATGCGCCCGGAGCCCGAACTTCTCGATGCCGTACAGATGAGCCAGCAGCCGTGACTTGAAGGCCGGGGTGAGGCGCAGGACGTCGCCGTCGACCAGCAGCCCGAGCACTGCCCGGCGGGCGCCCGGCGGAACGATCCGCGTCTTTCGCGCGTGAGGCTCAAAGCCGTAGCCCTGGACAGCGTGAGTGAGCTCCCTCAGCGCGGCGACGGCTGCCGGGCGAGAGAACGGGTCCCCGCTGGAGAGGATCATGTCGTCCGAGTAGCGCGTATAGACGAGGCCGTGGCGTGCCGCGATGTCCGAGAGCCGGTCATCCATCGGGCGGACGGCGAGGTTCGCGAGCACACCGCTGGTGGGGGCACCCTGCGGTAGAGAGCCTCCCCAGCCGCCCTGATAGGCGGTGATCTTGGGGTAGCGGTCCTTCCGGACCGGATCCACGTCGTCGCGCCGGTCGTCCCAGGTGCAGAGTCTCGACAGTTCATAGGCCACCAGCGGCTGGTAGCCCTGAGCGCGGAAGACCTGGTGGACGCGACGCTCGCCGATCGCCCCGAAAAAATCCTGGATATCGATCTTGATCAGCCACTGCGCTCCGAGATGTCGACGGGCGCATTCCGCTACAGAGCGCCCTTTGACGTAGGCAAACGCATGCGGATGCACGGGCAGCAGGTCGAGCAGATGATGCAGCAGCCACCGCTGGGCAGCCATCAGTTCAGGCTGCGGAACCAGCAGCTTCCGGGGACCACGGTCCGGCTTGCCGGGCAAATGGATCGGCGTGTAGTGGTATCCGCGTCGCTCGACGGCACCGCGGAGGGTGCGGTAGGGAATTCCCGTCAGGTGGGCGAGATGCCCGAGAGTGACCACAGGTGGCAGGCCGCGGGTTCCGGCGTCGGCCGACTGACTCAGCGCACGGCGAGCCGTACCTAAGGACCGGGATGCCGGGACAGACCGTAGGTAGAGGTGAGGGGAGGCGCTGACCATCTACCTTTACTTTCCTTCCGACGGCCCGACCACACGGTCACGCGGAAGTTGATTCACGGGCAGCGCCCACGACGCCACCCTGCCCCCGGGCCCTGTGAAGAGACCCGGTTGGGCCGGTCCCGACGGAACCGGCAGTACTAGATCTCAGCGCCCCTCCCTGAGCGAGACAGGGTAGTAGGGAGCCGTGCTGTCGTACAGCCCGGTAGCCACACATGATCCGCACCAACACCGCTTGCCAGATGCAGAGTTGGCCGAAAACTGTGCCCCTCCGATGAGCCTGCGCGGGCTCGGGTGTGTGGCCCCACCGAGCAGCAGCCGGCCGGCATCCGTCAGATGGCGCCCGCGGATCAGTTCGAGATCGGCGGCTCGTTCCAGAACCGTCTCTACGGACCAGAGCTCGCCCGTCAGCGCCTGCGAGAGGCCGTAGTCGTGCCGTACACCCTGTGCCAGCGCGCACAGGAGCTTGCGCACCGCGTCGGCTGACGGCGTGAGCGGCGGCTCGGTTTCGGACACCTTCGTTTTCCCCTCGTCCAGCCCGGATCGGCTCAGGTGTGCTTAAGCTTCGACGGGTACACCTCATGCTCCGGGTCCCACCACAGGACATGGAAGACATTGCCCAGGAGGAAGCCGTACAGCCGCTGCTTCCCAGTGAACTCAAGGCGATGAAGCGCCGTCGCGTCGCCGAAACCGAGCTCCCCCAGCCTCACCACGGCCTCCTTGGATAACCCGCCGGGCAGGTCGTACTCCTTGAAGAACCGGCGCGTGGTGCGCAGCTCGTTGAGCGTCATCGACTCGCAGGCGGCGAGCTTCGTCAGCACCTCGCACAGCGTGGCCGCTGCCATGCGGTCGAACCCCCAGCAGCCGTCGTGATCGACATAGGTAAACCGCCAGCACACCTTGTCGTCCGAGAACGCCAACCCAGGGAGCAGGGAGCGGACGTCACCGACCCGCTTCCCTTGCGCAGCCCCTGTGGGCGGCAGGGCCAACTTCTTTTTGGCGCGTCCCCCCTTGGACATCAGCCGTCGAGCTCGTCGTGCTCGGCGAGGGCACCGAAGAAGTCCGCGATCTCCTCATCGAGCAGCGGCTCGCTGCTCCGCTCCAGGTCGGGCACCTGGGCGCGTTCGCGAGCCTGCACCCAAGGGCCCGTCCGATGGGTCATCTCCGAGAGCTCATGGGCGGAGTACACACGCATGTTCTCCAGGACGATGTCGATCGATTCCCGCTCGGCATCATCCAGCTCGGCCGGGTCACCCTCGATGTCCCCCCGCCGCAGCTCGAAGCGGCCCCGGTGCTTGCTGTACAGCTCGGGAGCGACCGGCCCGTTCGCCCACGCCTCGAAGCGTTCGGCGAAAAGCGGCCGATCCTCCCAGGCCAGGTGGTAGCCGTAAGCGAAATAGCAGAGCTTCTGCAGCTTCATGGCCGACATCGGTGCGGCCTTCACCAGGATGTACGCGGCTACATCGTGCACGTTTGCCATGGTCGGTCCCCTCTGGTCCTCCCCGCCACCCTAGAGCCGCATGCCCGCCACCGGCATCCTCGGAGCTTTCGGGCAGGAGAGGATCCCCCTGTCGGTCCAGCCTACGGGCGGGGTCCGACAACAGGAACGCTGCGAGCCCCTCGGCCTTGCCAGCACTCACAGAGGGCGCTCAGTCCCGAATGCTTGTCTACTGACCGCTCTCGCGCATATAGGGTGGCGGCCACTCACGTTCCCACGCGGCAGAGATGCTGATGACGGCCTCTCCATGGTTCCGGACCACCCCGGCCCCTGCCTCGTGTTCATCCGGTGTCAGGACCACGACGGCGTCACCACCCTGTGCCGCCACCTCCGTGGACGGTTCCTCCATCTGCCATCCGCGCTCCCCCAGAGTGCGCACCATCTGGTGGAAGGCCCGCTCTGCGGTCGAGGCGTCTTCACAGGTATAGGTCCACTGATGATCCGCGTAGCACGAGCCGTCCTGCAGACGTACCACAACGGCGGGCTCGTCCCGGGAGGGACGCCCGCCGGCGAAGCTGTCCAGGATCTGGCTGGAAACGGACCGCACCCCGTTCATGGCTTCCTGCCGATCTTGTAGCTCGGCCTCGGTCCTGGGGGCCGGGTAGCCGAGAGACTCGGACATCGGCTTCTTGTCCCAGAAACAGGGAGAGGTGACGCCGACGCTCAGCTGACCGCCCAGCCCCATTGCCACCTGCATGAGGAAGTCGTCCGGCTTGCTTCTCAAATTGGCCGCAACCACTCGGCGTTCATAATCTGGCGCAGCGTCAACGACGTGTCCGGCCTCCTTCCAGTTCTCGAAGACCTTCCGGACCACGTTCTTTGCGTCGTCTCGCGGAATCCCCTTGAGCCAGTAGTTCCGTGTCAGGGTGACACGGTCCTCGGACCCGCCGTCACTGGGTTCCTGACAGGATTTCACGCCTCCACCGAACGGCTCCAGACGTGGCTCGGGACTCACTCCACGGATCGCTTCTTGGATCAATCCGTCAGCCGTCCGCTCAGCCTGACTCATGTCCATTCCTGCGCCTCCATGTTCAGCAGTGGGGCTACTCAATGCATTAGGCCTTACCGAATCACCCTCACTGCCCGTCCCGCAACCGGCCGCAAGGAAAGACGTGATGACAAGAAGACCGAGCAGGCGTCCTACTTTCACTCAGGCACCGTCCCACTCATCGGATACTCCCCATTCACAATTAACGCCATATTCTTCAAGGACTCAGAGTTTTCATCCCAGTACAGACTGTGTGCAGAAAATGGGGGCCATTTATTTCCATCTTGAACCCCGAACCTGTTGCCGCCAAATTCTGGAGCCGTGGGGTCGACACCGAAAGGGCGTTCACCCCAACTCCACGGGTTATAGATCGTCCGCGTCGGGAGACCCGCCACCACGTCGTTCGCAGATTTCCCCGCCCACACACTCTCCGGCGAGAGGTTGAGGTCATCGGCGCGATCCACCCCCACTCCAGGACTACCGACGAAGATAGCGGCGTCAACAGGCGGGGTCTCGTCTCCAGCGAGCATCTTTCCCGACACGAGCGAACCGTAGCTATGCCCTAGCAGCGTGTCATGGGCAGGCTCTCCTTGATGCGATACCTGCAATCCGTCGAGAAATTCATTGAGGACGGGAGCCCCCCGGTCCGCCAGTTTCTCACCGGCAACCGATACGGGATTTTGTGGGGCATCATAGTCGAGCCACATCAGCGATGCATATTTCTTGTCCGGATCTCCCATCGCAACCGATTGACTATAAAGGCTTTCCGCCCTGTCGATATCTTTACCGATCGTTTCAAGTTTGGTATTCATACCAGGGACATATGTTGTCACATTGTCCGCCCCGTCAGGATTTCCTACGGAAATGATGGCATGCCCATTTTTCTCGTTATCGATGCCGAGAAGATAGAGTTCTGGCAAATCTTTCCTGCCGGTGGAATCGAGATGTTCCTGAACCTGCTCCAAGCCGGCCAGCTTCTTGTCGATATCCTTAATCCGCCCAGTGGCACCACTGACCGAATACCTTCCATTTGGCGAGAGCATGTCGCGTTGGCCAATCAAATTCGCGCGCTCCAGCTCCAAGTCGGCAGTGGATGTCCGCAGGACGTAGCGGTTCCCCTCATCCCGAACCTCCGATGGAAGGCCGTCGAGGGTGCCAACGGTAGCGAGGTTGAGTGAGACGTAATCGCTCCTCTGCTCCTCGGACAGTCCCTTCCACCACTTCGCATTCTCTTGGGGGGTTCCGTCCTTGGGTGGTTCGAGGATGAGGTCCATGTAATCTCCGGCATCCTTACGGGCGCCTCGCATGTCCTTCTGGGTGTCGGCCCAGTCGCGGTGGGAGACCGTCAGGTCATCATCCGCCTTCAGATTCCTCAGCTTCGGGGCCCATTTCGCGTCCGCCTCAGCCGCCTCTTTGACAGCCTCGGCAATGCGGTTGGCGTAGGCTTGCGCGACGTTGTGGTTCGGGTTGATGCCCGGCCCCTGCACCAGTGAGGTGCCGCCCGACACGTTGCCGCCCGGAATGCTTGTGCCGCCGGGTTCCTCAATCCAGGCCGAGTAACTGACTGACCCGTCCTCTCGCACCTTGAGGTTCGCATCCCCTGCGTCATCGACCGCCAGGTCAAGCTTGACCTTGGCCATCCGTAGTTCCAGAGCGAAAGCGTTGAGAGCAGCACTGATCAATCCGCACTCGACCTGGGCATACTGAAAGTTCTTCGACAGTTCCCGAAGCTGCGTGACAGCCGCGTCCAGGGCTTCACCCTGGAGAGACTTCTGCATAGGACAAGGTCTGGAAGGCGGTTACCGACGAGGCTGCCGCCTCCTCGGCGGCATCCTCCGGAAATCCCGTCCCTGACGACGAGGGATTTGACCTGGCGACGCCCGAATGGGAAGCGTTCACCGCACCTCACCGCTACGAGCTGCCGGATTTCACCACCGAGCCCGAGAAGGTGCCCGCTACCGCAGACCGATGGCTGGAGCGGGTCATCCTCGTTCACCGTCTGCGCGAAGTCTCCGCACTCACCGGCTTCACCCGGATCGACGCCCCGGAGTGGATTCCGCTGGACCACAATGACGATCCGACCGTCCAGGCGGCACCTCTCACCAGGGAGCCGCCGTCCTGGGTTCCCTGCGCCGAGCTGCGGGGCGAAGGTGTATTCCTCGCCTTCCGCGAGGAGCGCCTGGACGAGTGGGAGAAGCGTCCGGAAGTCATCGCCCGCGAGAAGGCCCTCAAGGCCGCACACGTGACCTGGTGCCTGGCGCGCGGACTCGAACCCCAGTGGCCCGGCATCCGCTACGTACTCCTTCATACGTTCGCGCATGTCCTCATCCGAGGCTTCGCTCTGGAATGCGGCTACGGCGCTTCCGGAATCGCGGAGCGCGTATACGCCCGCTCCGGCAAGAACCCCATGGCCGGCATCCTTCTCTACACTGCGGCGCCGGACAGCGAGGGCACCTTGGGAGGCCTGGTCTCCCTGGGCAGGAAGGACCGGCTCGGGCCAGTCATCGACCAGGCAATCGAGGAGGCCCGGCTCTGCAGCTCCGACCCGATGTGTGCGGAGCACGACCCCCGGGTCCACGGCCGTCTGCACGGGGCTGCCTGTCATGCCTGCCTCTTCGCCGCCGAGACGTCGTGCGAACGCGGCAACCACTACCTGGACCGCGCACTCCTCGTCGAGACCCTCGCCGGGGATCTCGGCGCCTTCCTGTCATGACCGGCCGGCTGCCCAGGCTTCTCGCGGCGCTCGGCAAGCGCCTCCCGGCAGACCGGCTGGCCGACCTGCAGCACCACCTGCGCACGGCTGACAGCCCGGCGGATCCCCTGCTCGACCGGTGGTCCGCCGACCACCCGGCAGCCGGCCTTTCCGCCCAGCTGAGCGCAGTACGGAAGACGTGGCAGGACGAGGCCCCTCAGCTCCCTGGGACGGCCCTCGCACTGTCCCTCGCCACGGCGGCGGCAGCCGAGGAAGAAAAGGAGCCACCTGCGGAGCTCGTCGTGAGCGGCCCGACGAGCTCCGCCATCCCCGTCCGCCTCACCAGCGGCATCGCCATCGAAGTCATACGTTCTGCCCACGAGTCACTGCTCATAGCGAGCTTCGCCGCGTACGGAATCGCGGAGATAGTGGCGGAGCTCCGTGCAGCTGCCGCGCGTAACGTCCGTATAGATCTGCTCCTGGAAGAGTCGACCTCGGCTGCCCGCGCCTTCGGTCCTCTCAGGGACCATATCCGGATCTGGCACCGTGCGGACCACTCCGCCCGCAGCAGCCTGCACGCCAAGGTGATAGCCGCGGATCGGCGCATCGCATTGCTGGGCAGTGCCAACCTCACCGGTCGCGCCCTCACCGACAACGTGGAGATCGGCGTCATCCTGCGCGACAGGAGGACAGTCGGCCGACTGGTCGACCACCTGCACTGGCTCACGGGCCCGGAAGCCCGACATCTACGGCCCGGCTGACTCATCTCGCGCGGTCTCTTGGCCGCATACACACGTCTGGCCCTCAGTCTGCTGTCGGGGGCCGAACGAAGCTCTACCCGGCCCGCGGCCGGTACACCAAGCTGAACGCCGCGTCGCTGTGGTCCCTGGGGCAGATGTTCTTCGCCATGAAGGACGTCACGGGCAGCGACGGCACGTCGATGAACATGCCGATCTCGGGCTCCATCAACGGCAATCTGCGACAACTGACGGCAGACGCGAATTGGTGGCCGACGCACGCAGGGCCCGGACGGTTCGCCGTACGGGCCCTGCCCCATGCCGGGCGCGGGCCGGGGGGATCCGGCCCGTCCCCGCCGTCACCCTCCCGGCCTGCTCCCCCGGGCCAGCAACGCCACATGCGGGAGCGCCAACCGGCCGTCGTCCGCCGCGAATTCGGTGCACAGCGCGTCGTACTCCCGCTTGGCCGCGGCCACCCCCGCCGGCCCCCGGCTGTTGACCAGCTGCCCGATCGCGGCCACACCGGCGGCCGGCCCGGCCCACCAGTCCTCCGCCCCGACACGGTGGTCCCAGGCCAGCGCCTCACTCCGTACGCTGTCGAGGCCGGCCACCTCCAGCAGCGTGCACAGCCCTTCCCGGGTGCGCGGGAAGTTGTGTTCGGGGTCGACGGTGGCCAGCCACCGGGGCCGGGTCAGCCCCGCCGCCTCGGCGGCCCGCCCGATCAGCGCCTGACCCGGGGCGCCCGGCGCCTGCCAGATGGTGACGGCGACTCGGCCGCCGGGACGGGTGATCCGGTGCATCTCGGCCAGGGCGTCCAGCGGCCGGCCGACGTGATTGAGCACGAAGTTCGCCACGACGGCATCGAACTCGTCGTCTTCATAAGGAAGTTGCGGAAGCGAGCCGCACCGGACATCGACCCCGGACACGGCACGCCGGGTCAGCTCCACCATTCCGGGTTCGGCGTCCGTGGCCCGTACGAGCGCACCGCGCCCGACGGCCGCCGCCGTCACGCTGCCGCTGCCGCACCCCACGTCGAGCATCCGCGTGCCCGGCCCGACCGCGGCGGCATCCAGCAGGGCGGGCACCGTGTGGGCGCAGAGCCGGGCGAAGGTCCGGGCGTAGCTCTCGGCCCGCCCTTCCCAGATCCGCCGCTCGCTCACATCGAACGCGGTCATCGCACGCCTCCCGCGGGCCCCTGCGGCTCGACCTCGTCCAGGTCCTCGTACAGCGCGTCCAGAATCCGCCCCGTGGGCTCGCCCTGCGGTGTCAGCTCCGCCAGGCACCAGCCGGGGAGCTGCTGCTCGACCTCGGGCGGAAGGTCGCCGTCGGCAGGGTCGGCCAGTCCGTAGAGAAGACCGAACGCGGTCTCCTTCGCCACCTCGCGGGCTATCTCCCCCAGGTCGCCGGGGGTCAGACCGAGAGCCAGCGCCCGCCCGACGGCGCCGCCCGCGAGCCCGTCCTTCCGGTAGGCCTCGACCCAGTCGGGGGCCGCCGTGCTCCACCCGTCGATGTCCTGCCAGACCATCCGCAGGAAGCGGTAGCGGGCGAGCTGCGGAATGTTCTCCTCGGCCTCGGAGTCGGCCCAGCCCGCGGCGTCGTCGGCGCCGAGCGCGGTGAACAGGCCGGTGAGCTTGTCGATATCGGTCATGGACGTGGAAGGTACGCGACGCGGCTGCCGTGCAGCGATCAGGAGTGGCCCCGGTCCACCGCTGCTCGTTGGAGTCGACGTTGCGTCGACCTCGTCGGTCAGCGGCAGGAACTCCTGCAGGCCATGGGCCGCTGAGCGCGCGGGCCGGCCCCGAGGGGCCGGCCCGCGCTGTTTCACCAGAGCAGGGTCACGAGGCCTTCTTCAGCGTGAAGTTGCCGGTCGTCGTCTCCCCCTTCTTGAGCTTCACAGTGGTGACCACCGGCTGGTAGCCGTCCTTGGCCACGATCACGGTGACCGGGTTGTTGCGGACGTCGAACCACAGGGCGAAGCTGCCGTCCTTGGCGGTTCGCAGCGTGTAGCTGTTCGCCCAGCTGTCGATCTGGACGGTCGCCCCGGCCAGTGGCGCGGTGCCGCCCTTGCCGTCGGCGCCCAGCACGGTGCCGGCGTACTTGCCCCAGGTCTTCGGCGGGTTGACGTGCATCTTCACGTCGACGTCGGCGACCGAGTACGGGGTGTCGGTCTGGACGGTCAGCGCCGCGGTGTAGTCGCCGGGCTGGGTGACCTCGGGGACCGTGGCGTCCAGGCCGACGGTGATCGTGGTGCTCTCCCCGGGCTGGAGTGTCACCTTGTCCTTGCTCGTGGACAGCCAGCTGACGTCCGAGGACTCGCCGCCCTGGTCGTAGCCGGGCAGCACCTCGACGGTGGACACCGGCGGCGTCGAGCTGCCGCCGGGGTTGCCGCCGACCTTGTAGAAGCCGGAGGAAGCACCCACACGGTAGACGCTGGTGTTGGCGTTGGGCAGGGCGGTCCAGCTGCCGGTGCCCGGGTCGAAGGCGTAGCCCTGGTTGGTGATGGCGGCGCTGTTGTTGACGACACCGCTGGAGACCAGCAGCTTGCCGTTACCCACGCTGTACGCCGAACCCCACAGGTCGGCGGGCATGTCGGCGACGGGCGACCAGCTGTCGGCGCCCGGGTCGTAGACGTAGGCGTGCTTGGTCGAACTGCTGCCGCCGCTGCCACCGGCGCAGTAGAGCTTGCCGTCGATGCCGCCGCAGGACTGCCAGGAGATCGGCTCCGGGTAGGAGGCGATCTGGGACCAGCTGTCCGACGACGGGTCGTAGACCGTGGCGTCCGTGGTGCCACAGCTGCTGGTGCAGCCGCCGACGACGTACAGCTTGCCGCCGAGCACCGCGCTGCCCGAACCGGCGTACGGCTTGGGCGAGGACGCCTTGGTGGACCAGCTGTTCGACGCCGGGTCGTAGACCTCCAGCTTGGCGTCGGGGTCGCCGTCGGCACCCCAGCCGCCGACCACGTACAGCTTGCCGCCGATGAAGCCGTGGGCCGGGGTGCCCTCGCGGGTGTCGGCCGCGGAGGCCAGCTTGGTCCAGGAGCCACTGTCGGGGTCGTAGGCGTACAGCGCGTTGGTGTCCTCGCTGCCTGTGTAGCCGAAGGCGGAGTACACCTTGCCGTCGTAGACGGCGACCGCGTTGTCCTGCACAGCGGTCGGCAGGTTGGCCACCGGCTGCCAGGCGTCACCGGCCGCGTTGGCCGCCGGAGCCGCATCCGAGGTCTTGCCCTTGCTGAGGGCCAGCGGGGAGTAGTTGCCCTTCACCAGGTTGAGCGGCGCGCCGCCCTTGACCTGCTGAGTGAAGCCGCCCGGCCGCTCGCCCAGGGTGAGGCTGGCAGGCGCACCGCCGGTGTTCTTCACCGTCAGGTTCTGGGTGGCCTTCTTGCCCCAGTCGACCGTCTTGTCGATCGAGCCAGGGGTGAACGCCAGCTTGCCGGCCTTCAGGTTGAAGACCGCCTGGGTGGTGCTGTCCGGTGCCACGTTCACCGTCTTGGCCAGGTCGGCGTATTTCGACTTGGAGGCGGTGTAGGTGTGGCTGCCGGTCTTGGAGGTGAACATCCAGTAGAAACCGCCGCCGAGCGCCGGGTCGTCCGGGGTGGCCGCGGTGGTGGCCTTGTCCTGCGGGGCGTCGGTGTTGACGACAGTGGCGCCGACGACGCCGTCGTCGGTGTTGGCGTCCTTCACGGTACCGGCCACCAGACCACCGGTGACGGGCTCGTAGGTCCGCTTGCCCACGAACACGTTGTCGAGTTCCCACCAGTAGCCGTAGCTGCCCGTGAAGTGGAACCGCAGCTGCACTCCGGGCTTCCCGGCGTAGTCGGTCAGCGGAAGCTCGACATGGGCAGGGCCGGTCAGGGTGGTGGTGCGGTTCCAGATGTTGGTCCAGGTCGCACCGCCGTCAGTGCTGACGTCGATGTTGCCGCTCTGGTTGGTGTAGCTCTTGTAGTCGGTGTCGAACTCCAGTTGCGGGTTGTCGTTGCCGGTCAGGTCGATGACCGGCGTGATCAGCGAGCTGTCCTGCTTCTTGCCGCTGCCGATCTTGTCACTGTCGACCATGGCGAAGGCGCCGGAACCACCGGTCTTGTTACCCCGGTTACCGAAGTCGTCGAAGGACCAGCCGCCGGTGGTGCCGTCGGCGTTGACCACGCTCCAGCCCTCGGGGGCGCCGACGGTGGAGTCGAAGGGCTGGGTCGGGCCGGACCGCTTGACCTGGTAACCGGGCGCCGTGGCCGCCTCGGCGTCCACCGGGACCGCGACGTTCACGGTCTGCGCCGCGTCATTCACGGTCACCTGCTTGGTGACTGCCTCGTAGCCGGGGTACACGGAGGTGAAGCGCAGGGTGTAGTCGGCGCCCTGCGGCAGGTCGACGCTGTACGCGCCGGTGTACGGGTCGGTGAAGACCGGGGCGCCGGGCACGTCATCGATGGTGATCTTCGTATAGAGCGGCCAGCCGTGGCCGGAGCCGTCGGTCACCTTACCGGTCACGGTCTGCCGGGCCACCGCGTCCAGCGCGAAGTCCATCGTGACGGTGCCATCGTCGACGACGACGCCGTTGGCCTTCTTGGGCGCGTACCCGTAGGCGTACGCGGCCATTTTGTAGGTGTCAGGCGGCACCGTCAGGTTGTAGTGCCCCTGGGCGTCGGTGGTCGACCGGTAGATTCCGGCTACGACGGAGGCGCCGGAAAGCGCCTTGCCTGAGCTGTCGGTGACGGCGCCGGAGATCTCGCCGTGCGAGCCGACGCTGGAGGCGGCGAGACCGCCCCCGGGATGCGTCGCGGTGGCGACGGTGCCCGGAGCGGCTGCCTCGGCGCCGGTGGCAGCCTGGGCGACGGGTAAGCCCGCAGCCATGACTGCGACAGCCGCCGCGGTGAATGCGGCCAGTCGCGCGGAGATCCTCCGCGCGGCCGGTCTGGAACGCCTCGAAGTGCGCAATGTGTGACTCCCATGCAGCTGAGCTGGGGTCGACCCGTGCGCTGGTTCTCGGTCGACAGCAGATGGATTCATCCGCCGCGACAACTAAACATCGTTGCCATGCTCTCGACAAGACTGCCTCCGCGGCGGGCGGATACACGACATGACGCGACTCCTCCCCAACGCGTGGTTCCCTACCACCGCCTGCTCCTGAGCGTCGCCGCCGTCATCCCGGGCATGTGCCTCCGACCCCCGCGGAACACTGCTGGCGCGGCAGCGGTGGAAAAGAAGGTGCTCCTGCCGCGCGCGACATTCTGCCGTCCCACGTAGTCAAGAGGGGTATGCACGGGGATCACGGAACAAGAGAACAGGCGGGGGCCGAGTGAAATCAGCACAGGAGGATCAGTACCTGGAGTTCGTGGCCGCGAGGGCGAAGACGCTGTACCGCTCGGCGTACGTCCTCGCGGCCGGCGACACACATCTTGCCGAGGACCTGGTCCAGGAAACCCTCAGCCGGGTGTACGTGCACTGGAAGCGGGTGGCCAGAGCAGAGAGCCCGGCGGCCTACGCCCAGACGGTTCTGGTCCGCACCTCCCTCACCCTGCGGCGTCGGCGAAGCACCGGCGAGCGCCCCATCGGGAACATGCCCGACAGTGCGGCGGCCGGACCGGACGCCGCACTGCGGCTCACCCTGCTGGACGCGCTCGGCCAACTGCCGCCCCGGGAACGGGCGGTGCTGCTGCTGCTGCGCTACTGGGAGGACCGCAGCATCGAGGAGACCGCCCAGATGCTCAAGCTGAGCAGCGGCGCGGTCCGCTCCCAGGGCACCCGGGCACTCAACAGGGTGCGCGCGTTGCTCGGCGACAGCCTGTCCGACCTGGTTCCGCACTGAACACCGGTGCGCACAGGTCGAACCCACCGCAAAATCCCCATCAGTGACAGAAAAGGTGACGCCAGCATGCCGTTCGAAGCAGACCTCGCACACGCCCTGGACCGCACGACCGACTCCCTCGCACCCGATCTCACCACGCTCACGAGCGGAGCCGTCGAGCGCGGGCGGAGCCGCAGTCGGCGTCGGCGCAGCGCCGCCGTCATCGCCGGGGTCGGCGCCTGCGCCGCGATCGCGGCAGCCGGCCTGGTGCTCCCCGGCGCACTCGCCGGGATTCGCTCCGCAGGATCCAACATGGAAACGGTGGCGCTGGCGAAGCCTCGTTCCGCGATCACCGGAACCCAGATGATCGACGCTGTGAAGAAGACGTTCCCCGGGAGCCGGTTCGGCCGGGAGGACGGACAGAGCAACGACCCCTCGAATCCGTCCGGCGGGTGGGTCGCCAACGGCGGAGCGGACGTCAACGACGGGCACGGCGCCGCCAACGTCGGTGTCTCGGCCCTGCGGCTCCAGCTGCCACTCAGGGACGGCGAAGGGCTGAACTGCGACGATACGACCGGGCGTGCTGAGGTCGGCGACACCTGCGAGCTGAGCGAGCTGCCGAGCAGCGCCGCGCTTCCCGGCGGAGCCCTGGTGATGTCGGAGAAGATCGCACAAAGGCAGCCGATTGGTGCCGACCCCGTCCCCGACTCCGACATCGCTCACCGCTGGACGACGACGGTGACCCTGAAGTCGACCGGCGCCCAGCTTCAGATGGTGCAGTGGAACACCGCCGGCGACTTCGGTAGCGGAAACAGGCAGAAGCCGACCCGTGACGCTCCCCCGCTCTCCCAGAAGCAGGCGGTGGCCGCACTCACCGGACCCACCTGGGCGCCGATCCTCGGTGCCGTCGGCTGACCCGTTGCCTTGCCGAAAATGGGGGGTGACCGACACCCGGGGCGAGCAACTACCTCCCACGCCCGGCACCGCGTCCGCCCCCGCCGACGACGCGGAATCAAGGCGCGGCCTCCTCATCGTCGAGGCACTCGCCGACCGCTGGGGCATCGCCCTCGGGCCTGTCCCGCGCAAGACGATCCGGGCCGAACTCAGCCTCGTACCGTGACCGCTTCACCGGGTCGCGGAGACCCACGACCCGGTAGGCCACGTCGCCACGTCCCACGACGCATAAAGCTTTAAAGAACCTGGGGAAATCACCCTCCCCACCCAAACCCAACCCCACCCCGCCTCCGTCACTCGCGCGGGTGACATAGGGCAACTGGGCTGGATTTCATACGGGTTGGCTGGCATATGCTCGCCGCGACAACTGCAGACATGCGACGGCCCCCGACGAGATTGCAGTCTCGACCGAGGGCCTGACCACCGAGGAAGTACGGAGCTTCCCGATGGGTACCCCGCAGATTACCGCGCCCCCGTGCGCCCTGTCCCCCGCACCCGGGGACGCCACACCGTCATCCGGTGTCATCCACATCAACGTCCGGCACGTCGCAGGCTTCACCGTCATCGGCAACCACCTCGCCCAGCACCGCGGACTCTCCCTCACCGCGATCGGGCTCGCCGCCCACATCCAGTCGCTGCCCGCCGGAGCCAAGATCGGCATCAAGCACCTCGCCGAACGCTTCCCCGAGAGCGAGACCCGCATCGCCGCCACGCTGCGTGAGCTCGAAGCCCACGGCTACCTCCACCGCAGCCGCGTACGCCTCGCCGACGGCCGCATCGTCACCCGCACCGTCTCGTACAACCAGCCGGGCACAACCCGTCAGCCCCGGGCGGTTCCCAGCGAGCCGGCCCCGCTGCCCACACCACCGCCGCGCGTAACCGCTCCCGAACCGCGCCCCGCACCACCCCCGGCGCCCACACCACCGCCGCAGCCGCAGCCCACACCCGTACCGGCCCCCACCGTGCGCACATCGCCGCCTCCGCCGCTCCCCCAGCCACAGGAGCTCACGCCGGAGCTTCAGCGCGTGGCCACCGCGCTCCTCGCCGACCTTCGCCGCCACACGCCCCAACTCACCCTCTCCGAGCGCGACATCCACACCCTCGCCCCCGGCGTCGCCACCTGGCTCGAACGCGACGCCCACCCCGACACCATCCGCCATGCCCTCACCACCGACCTCCCGAACCTCCTGAAGCACCCCGCCAAGCTTCTGCGCCACCGGATCACGGCGCTCCTGCCACCGCCGCTGCCGGGAGCCCAGGACCTCGCACCCGCACGCCCTGGTGTCATCGTCATCCCGCTCCAGAACTGCGACCACTGCGACCGCGCCTTCCGCTCCCGCCGCCCCGGCCACTGCCGCGACTGCCGCACGGACCAGCAACGCGTCGAGGTGAGTGCATCTTCCGCCGAGGAGAGTCAGTGGCCCATGGCCTGCTGAACACGGCAAGGCGTCCACGTTGTCCAACTTTCCCTGCCGCGAGAGAGTGAGCAGCCGTTCGTGAACATTTCCAGCATCGGACAGAGTGCGTGACGGGGGAATCTGTGCTGCCGGACTTCACTTCTGAGGGCCTGCTGCCGCCTGGTCGCTTTTCGGTGACCATGGAGGAAGCCGAGGACTTGCTCGTACGCAGTCCAGCATTCGAGTGCTCAAGCAGCCGGACCACTCTATGGAAAGGATTCGAGCAGTACCTCAACCGTTTCGGAGTGCTGGAGGACAGCTACCCGCAGAAATTGCAAGGCCGACCTCTGATCCATCGGGTGTGGCTGGGAGGCAGCTTCGTCAGTGCGAAGCCTGAGCCCCGAAACATCGACGCGACGATGTTCATCGACGTAACCGCAGAGATGGCGGTCAAAGGGAATCCAGGTTCCAAGTGGCTCACCGAGGCGTTCAAGAGCAGGGACCAGATCCTGCGCAGGTTCGGCGTCTCGCCCCTCAGAGTGGGATACCGCCCCGTTGCGTCGGTATTCGATATGCAAAGCATTGTCGAGGATGACCGGACATACTTCATGCAGCGTGGGATCTGGGACGACTGGTGGCAACGATGCCGCCTTCCTGACGGAAGAGACCCTGCCCCCACCGAGGCGAGTGCCGTGCCCGTTCGCGGCTACCTGGAGGTGCGACTGTGAGCGAGAGCATCTGGCGCCAACGCATGCGCGCGGCCCGCGCACAGGACCCCGAGGCCACCGCAAGGCTCCTGGACGAGCTGGGCACCGAGGAACGCAGCGATACGGAGATCGAAGCGGACCACCGCAGAAGCCGCCTCGAAGCCATGCAGGAGTACCAGCCGGGCGCCACCCTCCAGGAAGAACTGTGTCTCCGCCTCACCGGACCGGAGGCCGAAGGCGGAGCACTGCGGTTTCAGTGGGGCAACGCACTTCTCGACCCGGTCGAGAAAGCTGTGTCCAAGGCCGCAGGCACACCTGTCGAACTTGAGGTCACCGGGCTCTCGAGAGGCAGTACGGTCGTGCACGCTCGTCCCGTCCTGTCGGTATCGCCTGATACAGGGACGCTCGGCGGTCCTGCACCGACAGCGGCAGACAAGGGAGTGCGTACGTTCGTGCGCCTTCTCACTGCCCTGGAGGACGAGAGCGACGTGCGCGAGTGGGCACAGCTCTTCGACTCGGTGGACGCGCTGTCCGGGGCCCTGGAGCGCTTCCGCTTGAACCTCGGCCTGACCTGGTACGCGGCGGACGGCGGCATGCGTCAGGCCAGTCTGACTCAACGAGGAGTCGAATACGCCAAACGGCTTCAGTCGACACGCGACGACGATCAGGAGTTCACGATCTCCGGACGTGTCACTGAGCTCCGCAGCAGCGGTGTAGTCAAAGTGAAGTCGGGCCTGGCCCAGAACGCCCCTGCACACGACGTGAGAGTCGAACCGGAACAGCTCGTACGCATGCGTCTGGCTCTGGGAGACAACGTGCATTTCAGGGTGCGCTACCGGCGGAAGTTGGATGCCATCGGCCGCACCAGAGTGTCGGAGTACCACTTCCTCGGGGTGGCAGCCGAGGAACTCGCTCTCGACCTTGAGGCTGGGCCGTCGCCCCACGGAGAGAACTCGCCCGAGGCGCCGCGATAGGGCGGGCTGCTCGGTCACGTCAACTCCTCAGCGCATCCTCACTACGACGTGTGAACCAGTCACATTCTGCATATGCCAATGGCGTACCACTCCTAGCGTTCTCCGCATGGTCAACTCATCGCACGAAACGAACACAGAATTCCATGCGCGGGTGTCGGCGACACCAGACATCCCGCTTCCCGACACGAGGGCAGTCCCCCAGCCGCCTGCCCCGCTCCTCGAAGGCACCAAGCCGAAGCCGCAGGAACGCCCGGTAGACAATCTGCTCCTCGCCGAAATCGTGGAACTCGGCCTGGGAGAAAGCCCCGCCGTCACTACGTGGCGAAATCTCATGGCCGAAACCGACCTCGCGTTCTTCCGCTCCGAGACTTCCCAGCGCCTGCGGATGGAAGGCCGCAGCCAAGGCCTGGCACTGGGCGTCCTGCTTCTCCTCGCACAGACCGGCCTCCACGTACCCGACGAGGCCCGCGGCCGCATCGCGAACTGCGACGACATGGACATCCTGACCCGCTGGCTCCTCCATGCCCCCACTGCCTCATGTGTCGATGAGCTCTTCGACGAGCAACGCCCCACGCTGTAACTCCACTCCGGGTTTATGCCCGTCCGAAAGCCCCCGGACCCATGTAAAGAGACCCGGTGGCCACCGATGGCTCAGCTCGTCAAAGTGCCCTGGTGGAAATACATGCGCCAGCCCACTTCCGTCAGACGCCACACGGAGCTCCGCCATACTCGGCGCCCGCTGTGGTCGGCGAAGTACGTCAGATGAACGATGCCGGGAGCGAGTACGACCCCCGACATATCGCTGACCTCGACCGGAGCTTCGGGGGCCACCGAATCGTCACTCGTCACTGTGAGAATCGACGTCGCGTCCCAGCGCCGCCCCGACGCTCCGATCTCGAGGAACTCCGGGTCCAGGAGCTCCGAGACCAGGGCCGGCGAAGCACGCACGTCAGGGTCGAGAAGCCGCACCTCTGCCTCAATGGCCGCTTGAACGGCCCGCTCACTCTCGTCTGCCATGCGCGAACCCTACGGACGTTCCTCGTCACGTCACAGCGAATAGTTCACGCAACGCAAGCAGCGACACCGGCGATGACGTCGTCTCCCGTCAACATTCATGGCGGGGTTGATCACCAACTGCCTCTACTGTCCGTCGCCAATGAATCCAGCCCGCTTGTCACTGAACCCAGTCGTCGGCAGAACTCAGCAAGCGCGGAAGGACTTTGCTGCGCACATCGTCTCGAAGTCTGATGGTCGGTCCGCCTTGCGGCGCGGTCACGCAGGCCAGGCGGTCAGTCCAGCGGACCAACCGGAGCAGGCGCAGAGGCTGATGGAACGCGACGGGTGGGGCGGCAGGATGAGTCGCATGAGCACTCCGGACGCCACCACGGCCGCAAACTCCGTTGCGCCGCCGCCCCGTTGGGCAATTTGGGCCGCGCATCTGACCACCTTGGCCGTACTGCCGAGCGGGCTATGGCGGATCGCCCTGGTGCTCGGTTATCCGGCCGGCTACCTGGACGAGCGCTTCGCGGACTTCGAGACGCTCGGCGCGAAGGTCTGGATGCTGACACTGAGCCTGGTCTGCGAGCTTCTCGCCTTCCTGACGATCGGTCTGGTGCGCCCCTGGGGCGAAGTCGTGCCGCGCTGGATACCGCTGATCGGAGGACGCGCCGTGCGCCCGATGGCCGCCGTCGTCCCAGCCACCCTCGGCGCAGTGGCACTGACCGTGATGTGGGCCAATGTTCCCTGGTGGTGGACGTACCCGCACGATGACATGACGGGCACCGGCGACCTCGTGGTCGGCATCCTCTACCAACCGCTGGTCCTGTGGGGCCCTCTACTCGCCGCCGTCACCGTCTCCTACTACCGCCGTCACCGCTCCCCGCGCAGCCGGGTCATGGCGTCTTGAAGCAGCGCCCTGTGGGAGAACCTTGCCCCCGTGTCGGCCGACTGGGTTTGATGACAAACGGGACCTGCTGTCTGCGGCCCGGCCGATTCATCTCGCGCGGTGTCTTGGCTGCCTACACGCATCTGGCCCCCGGTGCGCTACAGGGGGCCAGACGCTTATGGGCAATAACCGCTACGGCAGGTTCCGCGCCATCACGATGCGCTGGACCTGGTTCGTGCCCTCGTAGATCTGCGTGATCTTCGCGTCGCGCATCATCCGCTCCACCGGGTAGTCCCGCGTGTAGCCGTAGCCGCCGAGCAGCTGGACCGCGTCCGTGGTGATCTCCATCGCGACGTCGGAGGCGAAGCACTTGGCCGCGGCGCCGAAGAAGGTGAGGTCGCCGTCGAGGCGCTCGGACTTGGCGGCGGCCGAGTAGGTGAGCTGGCGGGCCGCCTCCAGCTTCATGGCCATGTCGGCAAGCATGAACTGGACGCCCTGGAAATCACCGATCGGCTTGCCGAACTGCTTGCGCTCCTGGACGTAGCCCTTGGCGTAGTCGAGGGCGCCCTGGGCGATACCGAGGGCCTGGGCCGCGATCGTGATGCGGGTGTGGTCCAGGGTCTTCATCGCGGTGGCGAAGCCGGTGCCCTCCTCGCCGATGATCCGGTCGGCGGGGATGCGGACGTTGTCGAAGTAGACCTCGCGGGTCGGGGAGCCCTTGATGCCGAGCTTCTTCTCCGGGGCTCCGAAGGAGACACCCTCGTCCGACTTCTCGACGACGAAGGCGGAGATGCCCTTGGAGCGTTTGGTCGGGTCGGTGACGGCCATGACCGTGTAGTACTTGGAGACGCCCGCGTTGGTGATCCAGCGCTTCACGCCGTTGAGCACCCAGAAGTCGCCGTCGCGCACGGCCCTGGTCTTCATGCCGGCCGCGTCGGAACCCGCGTCGGGCTCGGAGAGGCAGTACGAGAACATGCCGTCGCCCTTGGCGAGCGGGCCCAGGTACTTCTTCTTCAGGTCCTCGGAGCCGGAGAGGATCACCGGGAGCGAGCCGAGCTTGTTCACGGCCGGGATGAGGGAGGAGGAGGCGCAGACGCGGGCCACCTCCTCGATCACGATGACCGTGGCGAGGGCGTCGGCGCCCGCGCCGCCGTACTCCTCGGGTACGTGCACCGCGTGCAGGTCCGCGGCAGTCAGGGCGTCCAGCGCCTCCTGCGGGAAGCGCGCCTCCTCGTCGACCGCTGCCGCGTACGGGGCGATCTTCGCCTCGGCGAGCGCGCGCACCGTCTCGCGGAGCATCTCGTGCTCCTCGGCCGGACGGTACAGGTCGAAATCGGTCGAACCCGCCAAGACGCTCACTCCCCAAAGATGCTAACTACCGTTAAGTAACCCGATTTTAGAGCTCCGCCCCCGCGATGGCCTATGCAATGCGTGCGTGAGCTTCACGACAGGGGTGGGAGAAGCTGCGCAGGCAGCCGGAAACCGGGCCTCCAGAGGCACGACTATGCTCGTTCACCGCACGTCTGTCCGCATCTCCCAGGAGCACTACATGGCCCTCAGGATCACTGTGATCGGCACCGGCTACCTCGGCGCCACCCACGCCGCGGCCATGGCGGAACTGGGCTTCGAAGTGCTCGGCCTCGACATCGTGCCCGAGAAGATCGAGATGCTGAGCGCGGGCAAGGTCCCGATGTACGAGCCCGGCCTGGAGGAGCTGCTCCGCAAGCATGTGGAGGGCATCGAGGGTGCCACCGGACGGCTGCGGTTCACCACGTCGTGGGAAGAGGTGGCGGCCTTCGGCGATGTGCACTTCGTCTGCGTGAACACCCCGCAGAAGCACGGCGAGTACGCCTGCGACATGAGCTACGTCGACAGCGCCTTCGAGTCGCTGGCACCGCATCTGACCCGGCCCGCCCTGGTCGTCGGGAAGTCGACCGTGCCGGTGGGTTCGGCGGCCCGGCTCGCGGCGCGGCTGGCGGAGCTGGCGCCGGTGGGTGCGGAAGCGGAGCTGGCCTGGAACCCGGAGTTCCTGCGCGAGGGCTTCGCCGTGAAGGACACCCTGCACCCGGACCGGATCGTCGTCGGCGTGGCGAGCGAGCGGGCCGAGAAGCTGCTGCGCGAGGTGTACGCGGTGCCGGTCGCCGAGGGGTCGCCGTTCGTGGTGACGGACTTCCCGACCGCCGAGCTGGTGAAGACGGCGGCCAATTCCTTCCTGGCCACGAAGATCTCGTTCATCAATGCCATGGCGGAGGTCTGCGAGGCCGCCGACGGCGATGTGAAGAAGCTGGCCGAGGCGATCGGGCACGACGAGCGGATCGGGTCCAAGTTCCTGCGGGCCGGGATCGGCTTCGGCGGCGGCTGTCTGCCGAAGGACATCCGGGCCTTCATGGCGCGCGCCGGTGAGCTGGGCGCGGACCAGGCACTGACCTTCCTCCGCGAGGTCGACTCGATCAACATGCGGCGCCGCGGCCACATGGTGGAGCTGGCCCGGGAGGCCGTGGGCGGCGATTCGTTCCTCGGCAAGCGGGTCGCGGTCCTGGGTGCGACGTTCAAGCCGGACTCGGACGACGTACGGGACTCGCCGGCCCTGAACGTGGCCGGGCAGATCCATCTGCAGGGCGGCCAGGTCACGGTCTTCGACCCGAAGGGCATGGACAACGCCCGGCGGCTCTTCCCGACCCTCGGTTACGCGGACTCGGCGCTGGACGCGGTGCGCGGCGCGGATGTGGTGCTGCATCTGACGGAGTGGCGCGAGTTCCGCGAGCTGGACCCGGCGGCGCTCGGCGAGGTCGCCTCCCGTCGGATAATCCTGGACGGCCGCAACGCGCTCGACAGCGAGCAGTGGCGCGGGGCCGGCTGGACGTACCGGGCGATGGGGCGTCCGAAAGCCTGACGTGTCCGGTCCTCGGACCGGTCTCAGCCGCGCTTCGCGCGGTAGGTGCGCATTTTGGCGCGGGCGCCGCACACTGACATGGAGCACCAGCGGCGGCGCCCCGCCGGACTGCGGTCGTAATAGGCCCATTGGCAGTCCTCGGCCTCGCACGCCTTGAGCCGGGCCCAGGTGCCGTCGGCCGCCGCGATGGCGATGGCCGCCGCGACACGGGCGGTCAGACCGGCCGGTTCGGCGGCGGGCCGCAGTGAAGCGGCGCCCGCCGCGTCCACGGTGACGCGCAGGGGCGCTTCGGCGAGGAGCCGGTCGAGCGGGGGCGCTGCGGAGCCGTCCGGCGGGCGGTGGCCGGCATGGGCGAGGCAGGCGGTGCGCAGCGCCTCGCGCAGCACGCGGGCGTCCGGGACGTCCGGCTCGGTGAGAAAGAAGGCGGCGCGCCCGTCCGCCGTATCGAGAGCGTCCGCACCGGTCTCGATGTCCAGTGTGTTGACCAGGGCCTCGATCAGCGCGAGTCCACCGGGCGCGGAATCTTTCTCATTCATGGTTGCGACGTTACCTCCAGTGCGGCAGCATGCAGTAACGGTTACCTGTTGGGACGACTTAGAGGTAACCACCCCTGTATGAAGGAGGAAGTGCCATGGCTGTCGCCACACTGGGTGCCGTCGTTCTGGACTGCCCCGACCCCGTTGCGCTCGCCGGGTTCTACGCCGGGCTGCTCGGCGGAAAGGTCGAGGACCACGAGGGCTGGGTGGAGCTGACCGGTGGCACGGCCGTGCCGCTCGCGTTCCAGGCCGCGCCCGGTTTCGTACCGCCGCGGTGGCCGCACCCGGACGGCTCGCAGCAGTTCCATCTGGATCTCACCGTGCCGGATCTGGACGCGGCGGAGCGGGAGGTGCTTGCGCTGGGTGCGGCCGTGCTGGATGCGGAGGACCGGGAGCGGAGTTTCCGGGTGTACGCGGATCCTGCGGGGCACCCGTTCTGTCTGTGTGCGGCTTAGAAAACGTGCGGGGCACCCCTGGGGGTGCCCCGCACGCGACAGCTCCGGCTCAGCCGCGGTCGTCCAGCTGCTCGATCGTGGCGTGGGACGGGGCCCGGTGCGTGCTCAACTCGCGTGCGACGTCCTCGGCGTCGCGCAGCACCCGTACCGCGTTCTGCCAGGTGAGCTTGGCGAGATCGGCGGTGGACCAGCTCCGGCCGAGCAGCTCCGCGATCAGGTTCGGGTAGCCCGCGACATCCTGTAGCCCCTCCGGGAGGAAGGCGGTGCCGTCGTAGTCGCCGCCGATGCCGATGTGGTCGATCCCGGCGACCTCGCGCATGTGGTCGAGGTGGTCGGCGATCGTCGCCACGGTGGCCATCGGGCGCGGATTGGCCGCTTCGAAGGCTGCGTGGATCTTCATGGCCTGCGCGGTGGTGTCGAGGTGGTGCAGGCCGTGGGCGCTCATGTTCTCGTCCGCGGCAAGGGTCCAGGCGACGGCTGCCGGGAGGACGAACTTCGGTACGAAGGTCGCCATGGCGATGCCGCCGTTGGCCGGGAGCCGGCCGAGGACGTCGTCGGGAATGTTGCGCGGGTGGTCGCAGATCGCACGCGCCGAGGAGTGCGAGAAGATCACCGGCGCGGTGGAGGTGTCGAGCGCGTCGCGCATCGTGGTGGCCGCCACATGGGAGAGGTCGACCAGCATGCCGGTGCGGTTCATCTCCCGTACGACCTCGTGGCCGAACGGCGAGAGACCGCCCACGCCCGGCTCGTCGGTCGCCGAGTCCGCCCACGCGATGTTGTCGTTGTGGGTGAGCGTCATGTAGCGGACGCCCAGGGCATGCAACGCGCGCAGGGTGCCCAGCGAGTTGTTGATGGAGTGGCCGCCCTCGGCGCCCATCAGGGAGGCGATACGGCCTTCGGTCCGGGCCGTCTCCATGTCGTCGGCGGTCAGGGCGCGCCGCAGGTCCGCGGGGTAGCGGTCCAGCAGCTCGGTGACCACGTCGATCTGTTCGAGGGTGGCGCTGACGGCTTCGTCGCCCGCCATGTCGGACTGTACGTAGACGGACCAGAACTGCGCACCGACACCGCCCGCCCGCAGCCGCGGGATGTCGGTGTGCAGATGGGCGGACTGGTCGGTGGCGATGTCACGAGCGTCCAGGTCGTAGCCGACCTGTTCGCGCAGCGCCCACGGCAGATCGTTGTGGCCGTCGACGACGGGGTACTCGGCAAGGAGCTCCGCGGCCCGCTTCAGCTGGTCCACGGTGGCCTACTTCCCGAAGCCGAAGGAGTCGCTGCCCTCGACCTTGCTGCGCAGCCGCTTGCCCTTCTCCGTCGCCTGGTCGTTCAGCTCCTGCAGGAACTCGACCATGCGGGCCTGCAGCTCGCTGTCGTGGGCGGCGAGGATGCGTGCGGCGAGCAGGCCGGCGTTGCGTGCGCCGCCGACCGAGACGGTGGCGACGGGGACACCGGCGGGCATCTGCACGATGGAGAGCAGGCTGTCCATGCCGTCCAGGTACTTCAGCGGGACCGGGACGCCGATGACGGGCAGCGGGGTGACGGAGGCGAGCATGCCGGGCAGGTGGGCGGCGCCGCCCGCGCCCGCGATGATCGCCTTGAGGCCGCGGTCCGCCGCGTGCTCGCCGTACGCGATCATTTCGCGCGGCATGCGGTGGGCGGAGACGACGTCGACCTCGTAGGGGATCTCGAACTCGTCGAGGGCCTTGGCCGCTGCTTCCATGACGGGCCAGTCGGAGTCCGAGCCCATGACGATGCCGACGACCGGCGCGGCGGAGGCGGGGGAAGTCATTCGGTGATCGTTCCTCGCAGGTAGTCGGCCGCGTGCCGGGCGCGCTCGCGCACGTCCGCCAGGTCGTCGCCGTAGGTGTTGACGTGTCCGACCTTGCGGCCGGGCTTCACGTCCTTGCCGTACATGTGGATCTTGAGCTGCGGGTCGCGGGCCATGCAGTGCAGATACGCCTGGTACATGTCCGGGTAGTCGCCGCCGAGCACATTGGACATGACTGTCCAGGTGGCGCGCGGGCGCGGGTCGCCGAGCGGGAGGTCGAGGACGGCCCGGACGTGGTTGGCGAACTGCGAGGTGATCGCGCCGTCCTGGGTCCAGTGCCCGGAGTTGTGCGGGCGCATCGCGAGTTCGTTGACCAGGATGCCGGGCTGCCCGTCGGGTCCACGGGTCTCGAAGAGTTCGACGGCGAGGTGGCCGACGACGCCGAGCTCGGAGGCGATTCGGAGAGCGAGCTGCTGGGCCTCGCCCGCGAGCCGCTCGTCCAGCTCCGGGGCCGGGGCGATGACCGTGTCGCAGACCCCGTCGACCTGGATCGACTCGACGACCGGGTACGCGACGGCCTGTCCGTGCGGCGAGCGGACGATATTGGCCGCCAGCTCCCGTACGAAGTCGACCTTCTCCTCGGCGAGCACCGCGACACCGGCCCGGAAGGGGTCGGCCGCGTCCGCCTCGGAGCGGACCACCCAGACGCCCTTGCCGTCGTAGCCGCCGCGGACCGTCTTGAGGATGACGGGGAAGCCCCCGACCTCTTCCGCGAAGGCCACGACGTCGGCCGGGTCCTTCACTGTGCGGTGGCGGGGGCAGGGCGCGCCGACCTCGGTGAGTTTCGCGCGCATCACCCCCTTGTCCTGGGCGTGCACCAGCGCATCGGGTCCCGGGCGTACGGGTATGCCGTCCGCCTCCAGGGCCCGCAGGTGTTCGGTCGGTACGTGCTCGTGATCGAAGGTGATCACGTCACAGCCGCGCGCGAAAGCACGCAGCGTGTCCAGGTCGCGATAGTCGCCGACGACGACTTCGTTCACCACCTGGGCCGCCGAGTCCTGAGGGGTGTCACTGAGGAGCTTGAATCTGATGCCGAGGGGGATGCCCGCCTCGTGGGTCATACGGGCGAGCTGACCGCCGCCGACCATACCGACTACCGGGAACGTCACTCCTCCAGGGTATCCGTCGCTCCGGGGGTCGCCCGACGATGCCCTCCGCCCGCCCCGGCGGGGGGCGCGTCACAGCATCGCCACACCTGACAGAACATCCACAGGCAACCCCTGGACGGGCTGGATAGCATGAGCGGGTTGACGTAACCGACAGACGGGCTGAGCGATCACCATGAGCGAACGGGGCGCACTGCGAACCCAGCTGGATCTGCTGGCCCGGGAGGTCGCCAAGTTCGGCGCGGTCGGCGCACTCGGCCTGGTGGTCAATATCGCGGTGTCCAACCTGCTCTGGCGCACCACGGACCTCCAGGTGGTACGGGCAGGTCTGCTGGCGACGTTCGTCGCCATCCTCTTCAATTACATCGGCTTCCGCTACTGGACGTACCGCGACCGTGACAAGACCGGGCGGACCCGGGAGCTGACGCTGTTCCTGCTGTTCAGCGCGGTGGGTGCGGTCATCGAGAACGGTGTGCTGTACGTGGCGACGTACGGGTTCGGGTGGGACAGCCCGGTCCAGAGCAATGTCTTCAAGATCCTCGGGATCGGCCTCGCGACGCTGTTCCGCTTCTGGTCCTACCGGACATGGGTGTTCAAGGCGCTGCCCGCGAAGGAGACCGTGCTGAGCGCGGAGGGGTTCCTGAAACAGGGACGTACGGAGCAGGTTCCGCGGGTCGAGGCGGATTCGGTGCGGCGGTAGCCGCCCACCGCACACGCTCACCGCACCGGGCGTTCCGGTTCCTTTCTGTTCAGGGCCACCCGGCTGAGGAACAGGGCGAAGACCGGTGGCTGCTGCTGAAGCAGTTCGAGGCGGCCGCCGTCCGCCTCCGCGAGGTCCCTGGCGACCGCGAGGCCGATGCCGGTGGAGTTGCGGCCGCTGATCGTCCGCTCGAAGATCCTGGCGCCGAGATCGGGGGGCACGCCCGGGCCCTCGTCCGTGACCTCGATCACCGCCTGATTGCCGGTGACCCGGGTGCGCAGCGCGACCGTACCGCCGCCGTGCATCAGTGAGTTCTCGATCAGTGCGGCCAGCACCTGGGCGACCGCGCCCGGCGTGCCGACGGCCCGCAGCCCCTGCTTTCCGGAGCGGACGATGGCGCGGCCCTCGCCCCGGTAGGCCGGGCGCCACTCCTCGATCTGCTGCTTGACGACCTCGTCGAGGTCGAAGACGACGGCGGAGCCGGTACGCGGATCGCGGGCGTTGGTCAGCAGTCGCTCCACCACATCGGTGAGCCGCTCGACCTGGGTGAGGGCGATGTTCGCCTCCTCCTTCACCGTGTCCGGGTCGTCGGTGACCGAGATCTCCTCGATCCGCATGGAGAGCGCGGTCAGCGGCGTACGGAGCTGGTGCGAGGCGTCGGCGGCCAGTCGGCGTTCCGCGGTCAGCATCCGGGCGATCCGCTCGGCGGAGGAGTCCAGGACGTCGGCGACCCGGTCCAGCTCCGGCACTCCGTACCGCTTGTGGCGCGGTCGTGGATCGCCGGAGCCCAGGCGTTCGGCGGTCTCGGCGAGGTCCGTCAGCGGCGAGGCCAGTTTGTTGGCCTGGCGTACGGCGAGGAGCACGGCCGAGACGATGGCCAGCAGCGCCACCGCGCCGATGATCATCAGGGTGCGACCGACCTCACGGGTGACGGCGGTGCTGGACTCCTCGACGGTGACGCGCTCGCCCTGCTCCCCCTCGACCGTGCTGCTGATCACCCTGCCGGTGGGGCGCGTACCGATTTCGAGAGGGGCGCGTCCGGGGATCTCGACCAGTGCGTAGCGCTTGCTGGTGATCTGCTCGGCCAGCAGCGCGGGGTTGATCCGCTCCGACCCCAGGAGCCGGCTCTCGACGACGCTGATCAGCCGCAGCGCCTCGGAGTCCACACTCTCCTGGGCGCTGTTGCTGATGGTGCGGCTCTCGACGATGACGAGGGAGACGCCGAAGACGGCGATCACCACGAGCACCACGGCGAGCGTGGAGTTGATCAGTCTGCGGCGCATGAGTGCCTCTGTACGTCAGCTCTTCTCGAAGCGGAAGCCGACGCCCCGTACGGTCGCGATGTAGCGGGGGTTGGCCGCGTCGTCACCGAGCTTCTTGCGGAGCCAGGAGATGTGCATGTCGAGGGTCTTGGTCGACGACCACCAGGTGGTGTCCCAGACCTCGCGCATCAGCTGGTCACGGGTGACGACCCGGCCGGCGTCGCGGACCAGGACCCGCAGCAGGTCGAACTCCTTGGCGGTGAGCTGGAGTTCCTCGTCGCCCATCCAGGCCCGGTGCGACTCGACGTCGATCCTGACGCCGTGGGTGGCGGGCTGCGGAGCGGGTTCGGTGGCGCCGCGACGCAGCAGGGCCCGGACGCGGGCGAGCAGTTCGGCCAGGCGGAAGGGCTTGGTGACGTAGTCGTCGGCACCCGCGTCCAGGCCGACGACGGTGTCCACCTCGTCGGCGCGGGCGGTCAGCACCAGGATCGGCGCGGTGTGGCCTTCGGCACGGAGTCTGCGGGCAACTTCGAGGCCGTCCATCCCGGGCAGACCCAGGTCGAGTACGACCAGGTCGATCCCGCCCTGGAGGCCGGCGTCGAGAGCGGTCGGACCGTCTTCGCGGACCTCGACCTCGTAACCCTCCCGACGCAGGGCGCGGGCCAGCGGCTCCGAGATGGATGCGTCGTCCTCGGCGAGCAGTACACGGGTCATGGAGTGATGGTAGTCCGCGCAAGGCGGATGCTGTGAGGTGATCGAAAAGCCCTGCGGGTCCGCAAGGAAAAGGGAGAGGGGCCTTCGAATATGGGAGTGCGGCCCCATCTCGACCTGTGATCCATCTCTCAAGTCCATTCATATCCGGCAGTGTCGTGTCGTATGGTTGCTCGACGCCTGTTGCACTACTCAAGGACCCTTGGGCAGCTTTTAGCGCCGAGGGTCTCTTTTGTTCTGCCGGCTGGTGCCCGCCAGTCGTGAATTCAGTGAATGACCTGTGGCCGGGCCCGGAGCGCGAGGATGCGCACCGGGCGTGGATCCCGATGCGGTCGGTCCCCGTCTTCTTCGGTCGGCTCCTCGACGAGTCCGGCGGTCGGGACGAATCCCCTGTCAGGCGTTGGGGTGGGGCATGGCCTTGTCGGTGCCGGCCTCCCCCCACCGGGCGCGTCACGCTCACGAGGCGTCGCGTCCCGAGCAAGCAAGGATCGACCATGGCGTCCAGCCTGACGAAGGACCCGGCCAGTACTTCTGGATCCGAGAAGACCTTCTTCGGCCACCCCCGCGGCCTGGCCACTCTCTTCATGACCGAGATGTGGGAGCGTTTCAGCTACTACGGCATGAGGGCCCTGCTCCCCCTCTACTTGATCGCCCCCAACGGGCTTCACATGAACCCGGCCACGGCCACGGCGATCTATTCGGTCTACGTGTCGCTGGTCTACCTGCTCGCCATGCCCGGCGGCTGGTTCGGCGACCGTGTCTGGGGTCCCCGCAAGACCGTCGCCGTCGCCGGTGCCGTCATCATGATCGGCCACCTGGCGCTGGCGCTGCCCTTGCAGGGCACCTTCTTCGCCGGTCTCGGACTGGTCGCCATCGGCTCCGGTCTGCTGAAGTCCAACATCTCGACGATGGTCGGCCACCTCTACGACGGCCCGGACGACCCGCGCCGCGACGGTGGCTTCACGATCTTCTACATGGGCATCAACGTGGGTGCCTTCGCGGCGCCGCTGATCATCGGCACCGTCGGTGAAAGCGTCAACTGGCACCTGGGCTTCGCGCTCGCCGCGCTCGGCATGGGACTCGGCCTCTCCCAGTTCCTGATGGGCACCCGCCACCTGAACGAGCGCAGCCTCGTCGTCCCGAAGCCGCTGTCCGCCGCCGAACGGGCGAGCACGCTGCGCAAGGGCCTGATCTGGCTGGCCGTCGCGGCCGTCTTCTACATCATCACGGTCGTCACCGGCGTCTACACGCTCAACTGGCTCCTGGTCCCCATCACCGTCGCGGGCCTGGTGATTCCGGTCGTCGTGCTGGCGCGCATCAAGCGCGACAAGGAGCTCAGCGCCACCGAGCAGTCGAAGATGTCCGGCTACATCTGGTTCTTCGTCGCCGCCGCCATCTTCTGGATGATCTACGACCAGGGCGGTTCGACGGTCGCGATCTTCGCCAAGACCTCGGCCGACAACAGTGTCTTCGGCTGGAACTTCCCGGTCTCCTGGTACCAGTCGGTCAACCCGGTCCTGATCATGGCGCTGGCCCCGCTCTTCGCCGCCTTCTGGCTGGCACTGAACCGCCGCGGCAAGGAGCCCAGCACCATCGTGAAGTTCAGCTCCGGCCTGGTGCTGGTCGGTGCCTCGTTCTTCCTCTTCCTGATGCCGCTGACGATCGCGACCGACGGCCACAAGGCCGCCGCGATGTGGCTGGTCGCGATCTACTTCGTCCAGACGGTCGCCGAGCTGACGCTGTCCCCGGTGGGTCTCTCCGTCACCACGAAGATGGCTCCGGCCAAGTACGCCAGCCAGATGATGGGTGTCTGGTTCCTGGCCGTCACCGCCGGTGACTGCATCACGGGTCTGCTGTCCATCGCGGGTGTGGAGCTCAACGGCACCGGCGTGGTCACGCTTGAGGCCATCCTCGCCGTTACCGCGGGTGTCGCGGTCTTCATGTACCGCGGCAAGGTCAAGCAGCTCATGGGCGACGTGCGCTGACGCACCGGACCCGGCTGTACGAAGGGCCGCTGCACCGACACGTCGGTGCAGCGGCCCTTCGCGTGCATTCGTACGGAGCTCAGCTCACCTGGTGCCGCGCAGCCTGCGCCACGGGGTGAAGGTGAACACGGCGCCGCCCAGCAGGATCGCCGTCCCCGCGACCAGGCCGAGTGCGCGCAGGGTGCCGTTGTCCTCGGCCCCGGTGGCGGCCAGCCCGCCTCCGGAGTCCGTGCCGCCTGCCGTGGAGCCCGCGGAGCCCGTAGTCGTGCCTCCCGAGGCGCCGCCCTGCTGGGCTGTGGTGTCGAGTTCCAGGGACGGGGTCACCGAACCCTTGACCTTGCAGGGGATGTTGATCTTCGAGGAGCCCAGGGTGACATCGATCGTCAGGGTGCCGGGGCTGAGCGTGGATTTCCCGGACGCGCCCGGCTTGTAGGTGCCGGTCATGTCGGACAGATCGACCGGCTTGCCCTGCTCCAGCGGTGCGGCGTTGGCGGGCCCGGTGACCTTCACCGAGCCCTTGTCGGCGCCGCCGATGACGACGTCCATGGACGGCTTGAGCGCACCGGCGGGCAGCGCGGCGGGGCTGTCCATCACGCCCTTGGCCGTCTTGACCGTGAGCGCGTAACTCCCGCCGCTCTTCTTCGCGTTGATCGTCACCTTGGACGCGATGCCGGCCGGTCCCGGGGACGTACAGGCGAAGTTGACCGAGACCTCCTTGCCGGGGAAGTCGGTCTGCCCTCCGCCGGAGCCCGAGGTGGTGCCGCCGGAGCCCGAGGTGGTGCCGCCGGCGGCCGTCGTGCCGCCTGCGGTCGTGCCGCCCGCGGTCGTCGTACCGCCCGCGGTGGTGGAGCCAGTGGTCGTGCCGCCCGCGGTCGTCGTACCGCCCGCGGTGGTGGAGCCAGTGGTCGTGCCGCCCGCGGTCGTGGATCCGCCGCCGCCCGTGACCTTGATGGTCACGCCCGGCTGCACGGTCTCCTTCGGGGTGCACTTGGTGTCCGTGGAGATCGGCTTGGAGACGTTGATGTTGTATGCGTCCGGTGTCAGCGTGATCTCACCGGCCTTCTCCAGCTTCAGTGTGCCCTTCATGTCGGGCAGCACCATGGCGCTGCTCTTGGGGATCGGCGGGTTCTGCCGCGGCCCTTCCATCTTCAGAGTGCCCGTGGCCGCGCCGCCCACCTTGATGGTGCCGGTCGGCTTGACCGTGTCCTTCTCCAGGTCGAGGACATCGGGGTTCCTGGAAGCGGCCTCGACCGTCTTCCACACCACCTCGACGGTGTCCCCGACCTTCGCCTCGGCCGGCGCGGTCAGCTGCACCTTGGTGGTGCCCTGCACGGGCGGCAGCCCGGAGATGGGCGGGGGAATGCACTCCGTCCGGTACGAGATGTCGGCGGCCTGGGCCGGGCTCGCGGCCAGCAGCATGCCCGCGCCGCCGAGCATCATCGCGACTCCCGCCGCGACCGTCCTCCGTTGCGTACTCACGAATGTCCCTTCGTCGTCGGTCTGTTCTCTGACGGTGCGGAATCGGGTGTGAACCATGGCAGCGCGGCCGTGGTGGCGGGCGCTGCCGCGGGGCTCTCGGCGGGCCCCGGTGCGCGGCGCAGCTTCGGGAGCCTGGCGGTCACATCGTCCGGTTGCGGGTGGGGGTGGCGCCGGGCGCGGACCGGGGTGCGCGAGGTGCGGGGACGTACTTTGTCGACGATCGCCATGCCGATCCGGAACACGGCGGCCGGTACGACGACGCACAGCAGGATCCAGAAGAGCGTGACTCCCCAGGGGCGGCCGACCCCCCACGGCTGCTCGGCAAGCACCTTGCTGCCGTACTTCAGCGAGACCTGGTAGTCGCCGTGGGCGCCCGCCGTCAGTTCGACCGGCAGCTTGATCTGCGCCTTGCGGCCGGACTCGATGGTGCCGCGCCACTGCCGCTCCTCCCACTGCGGGGCGAAGACACCGTGCGCGGTGCCGAGCCGGAAGACCGGGTCCTTGACGGGCGCGGAGCCGAGGTTGCCCACGGTGAAGACCAGTTGCCGGGAGGGCGGGGCGCCGAACCAGGTGAGGATTCCGCTGTCGCCTTCGAGCCGGGTGGTGGCCAGCACCGCGAGCCTGCCCCCCTCGCTCTCCTTCGGCAGCGCGGCGACCGGGTGCCCGGCGACGACGAACACGGCGTCGGCGGTGGCCTGTTCCCCGGTGACGGTGGCGACATGCACCACGCAGGGGCAGGGTGCGGGCGGCTCGGTGACCGGCATCTTCTTGCTGAAGTCGCCCTCGGTGCCGGTGGTGACGGCACGGCCCTCGGCATTGGCGCAGGAGTTGGTGCCGCCGACCACACCTCGGTCCGGCGTGGACTGTCCGCAGATCAGCATCATCAGCAGCGTGTTCGGGCGCCAGCCGCTGCCCTTGACGGTGATGTCGCCCTTGCCCGCCTGCTGCTTGGAGAGGGTGACCACGGGCTTCGCGTCCGCGGCCCTCGTACCCGCCGCGTCGGCACCGGTCGCGGAGAGCATCAGCAGCGCGGGCAGCAGGGCACCGAGCAGCGCGGCCGCCCACCGGTGGCTGCCGCTTCGGAGTGATGCCGGTCCGGCCTGTCGAGTCACGATTCCGCTCCTGCCTTCACCAAGTGCCTTCTCTCCGAGTGCCGTTGAACGCCTGAGGACTGTCCCGGCCTGCCGTCGTCCGGTGGCCGCCCGCGTGAGCGCCGGAGCCGGTACGCGTACACGCCCGCGGCGACGGCGGCCAGGAGCAGCAGTGCGCCGCCTGCCACCGGCACCCACGGGACGAAGACCGCACGGGCCGTCGCCTCGCTGTGCGCGCCCCCCGCCGCCGTGACGCGCAGCCGAACGGTCACCGAGTCGAGGGCCGGGGTATCCCGCCACGGTTCGCTGAGCCTGACGCGCTGTCCGGGCAGCAGTTCCACCGGCAGCGTGCGCGCCTCGCGCCGCAGCAGCGTCCCGAACACGCCGTCGGCGCCGACGGCGATCCGCGGGGCCAGCGCCGTGTTGCCGCGGTTGACCAGCGTGTAGTGGATGGTCCGCCCGGACAAGGTGACGTCCTCGACGGTGAGCGCAGCCAGCGTCGGCCCGCCGACCCGCAGTCGGACCCGCACGCCCACCGAGCGGTCGCCGCTCTGCACGACGATCGCACCGGGGTGGTCGCCGGGCGTCGCGCCCGTCGGCACCGTGACGGAGAACGGCACATCGGCGCGGGTGCGGGCCGGCACGGTCACCTGGGCAGCGGCGGTCCGCAGCCAGGCGCCGGTCCCGGTGGAGCCCTTGCCGCCGCGTACCGTGAAGTCGCCGTCCTCGGCGTTGTACGCGTCGGCGCCGCGCAGCCGCACGGTGACCGGAGTCGTACCGGAGTTGGTGACGGAGAGCCGGTCCTGGAGAACGGTGCCGGGCGGGCCCTCCAGATAGAAGTACGGTCTGCCGCCGTCCGTGCCAGAACCGCTCCCCGCGGGCTGCGCCGTCCACGACGCGGTGCTCGCGGGCGTCGGCCTCCGGGCCGAGGCACCGGCCACCGGGGTCACGGCGAAGGTGAACAGCAGTACGGCGAGGACGAGTCGGGCGGCGTGACCGATCGGCGACAGCATGGGCAGCTCCCTGGTGCGTGACGGCGGCGGCGGGATCGTGAGGCCGGGGCGTTCCTTCCGGATCCGGCCCGATCCAGGGGGAACCGCCCTAGCGGCGCACGGCCCCCTGCCCGCGCCTGGTCAGCCAGAGCACCCCGGCCGCACCGGTCAGCAGCACCGTGCCGCCGAGCGTGCCGAGCGCCACGGCCGAGTCGAGCGGACCGGTCTTCGGCAGCTGCCCGCCGTTGTCCGGGGTGCTCTGCGCGTTGCCCGCGGCCGTCACATCGAGCTGGAGCGACGGCCCCGGGTTGTTGGAGGGGGTGCAGGTCGTGGTCGTACCCAGCGCCTTGATGGTCAGCACACCGGCGGTGAAGTCGACCTTGCCGCTCTTCTTCGGGGTGTACGTACCCGACAGGTCACTGATCTTGATGGGGGTGTTGGCGGGGATGGCGGCGGAATTCGGCGCACCGGAGACCTGGACCTGGCCCGGGTCCGCGCCCCCCACCTTGATGACCGCGCTGGGGCTCATCGCACCCTTGCCCAGTTCGACGGGGCTGGACGAGACGCCCTTCTGGAAGGACATCGTGAGCTTGTAGCCTCCGCCGCTCTTGACGCTCTTGATGTCGATGGGAGACACGGCGTTCTTGTCCCCGATCGGGGTCTTGCACCGGTAGTCGACGTCCACGACCGTGGCGTGGGCGGCGGGCGCGGCCATCAGCACCACCGTGCCCGCCAGCGCGGACGCCAGCGCGAGAGCTGTTCGCTTCTGGTAGGACACCTTGAGTTCCCCTCATGCCGGAAGTCGCCGTGCGCCGTCTCTCACCGACGCAAGTTACTGACGACACATCAGATCGGGCGCTCAAGGTACGCCTGGGGCCTTGTGGAGGGAAGACAAAGAGCGCACCGATCCGGCGCGCTCCTCAAAGGTGCAAATGCGGGGCCACGCGCCCCCATGTCCCGAACCAGCGACTACGCGGGGGCGGCCAGCTCCGCCCAGACGGTTTTGCCCGCTCGGTCCGCCACCCGCAGGACGCCCCAGTCCAGGCAGAGCCGCTGCACGATGAACATGCCGTGCCCACCGGGCCGGCCGGCCCGGTGCGGGGTGCGCGGTGCGGGCTGCCCCGCACCCCCGTCGACGACCTCCACCCGCAGCACCTTCGCCGTGCAGGCGATACGCAGCTCTTCGGGACCGTCCGCGTGCAGACAGGCGTTGGTGACCAGCTCGGAGACGACCAGCAGGACGTCCTCGGCGGCGGCCCGTCCGTCGGCGCTCGTCGCAGGGAGCCAGCCCCAGTCGTGAAGCGCCTGGCGGGCGAAGTCGCGGGCCGTCGGCACGATGCCGCCGACTCCCCGCAGCGACAACGTGCGCCACTGCCGCTCGACCGTCTCGGGGGAAGCCGCGCCGGCGCCCGCGTCCGCGCGTACGCCCACACCGGCGTCCTCCGGCTCGCGGCCGAGGTCGCCCGGCGGATGCTGCCGGGTGGTGCTCATCAGCGCTTCACCTCACCGATTCACCATGTCGCCATTGAACAGTTACAAGTACAGATACAGAGTGCGCGGGCCGCCCACGACTCCGCCGGGTGTCTCCTGCCCGGCCGAATCGTGACAACACCCACTTCGTCTACGCGGATCGCGTGACACGGGCAACACATGAGGCACCCGGGGTCGCGAAACGCGCCACGATCATGTGTCCAGGGCCGCTTCCAGGGAGTCGTGGACGGTGAAGACCGCCTCGGCCCCGGTGATCTCGAAGACCCGCGCCACCACCGGCAGCATTCCGGCCAAATGGACCCCTCCCCCGGCCGCCTCCGCCTTGAGGCGGGCACCGAGCAGCACATTGAGCCCGGTGGAATCACAGAATTCGAGTCGCGAACAGTCGACCACCAGGCGTACTCGCCCTTGCTCGACCGCGCTCTCCAGGGGTTCCCGCAGCAGATCCGCCGTGTGGTGATCCAGCTCACCCACGGGCGTCACGACCTCGCTGCGCCCCTCGGTACGGGCCTCGACCTGAAGCCGACCCCGGTTCGCACTGCCGACCGTCCCGCGGTCCATGCCGTCCCTCTTCGCCGTCGTCACTGCCTGCGCATCAGCGTGCGCAGATTCGTTGTAGCCGTCGCTGACGTTCTTGAAACAGTACGCGTTCCGTACGCCACGTGGTAGCCAAAGACCTCAACAAACCGGACATATAGCCCCAATTGGAGCTTGTAACTGCCCGTCCGAACCGGGTAAGGGTAGGGGGACACCCAAAACACGGTCGGCTTTGGAGGCGCCGCTTCACCGCAGGAAACACGTATGGGCATCGGCAGCCATATGCCGAGAACGATGGAGGCGATCATGTCACCCCGGCTCGACGGACCGCGTACCCACGATGCGACGTCAGCATGTCCTCAGGGACTGACCCACTCAGACTCCCCCGCCGCGAACGCCGGAGACGGCACGCGCAACAGCAGCACCAGCAGCACCGCCGTCGACAGCGTCGACGACTACGGCGTCACCGACGGTCTCGAAGGACTTCCCGAGATCCCGCCCTACGACGAAGTGGGGCCACTGGACGCCAGGGCCCTGTCGAAGACGCTCTTCGCGCGGCTCGAATCCCTCGAAGAGGGCACCCACGAGTACTCGTACGTCCGCAATACGCTCGTCGAACTGAATCTGGCCCTGGTCAAGTTCGCCGCCTCCCGGTTCCGCTCCCGCAGCGAACCGATGGAGGACATCATCCAGGTCGGCACCATCGGCCTGATCAAGGCGATCGACCGCTTCGAGCTCAGCCGGGGCGTGGAGTTCCCGACGTTCGCGATGCCGACCATCGTCGGCGAGATCAAGCGCTTCTTCCGCGACACCAGTTGGTCCGTGCGCGTACCGCGCCGACTGCAGGAGCTGCGGCTCGACCTGGCCAAGGCGGGCGACGAGCTCGCCCAGAAGCTGGATCGTTCACCCACTGTGGGCGAGCTCGCCGACCGCCTCGGCATCACCAACGACGAGGTCGTCGAGGGCATGGCCGCGAGCAACGCGTACACCGCGAGCTCGCTGGACGCCAAGCCCGAGGAGGACGAGCACGAAAGCGCGCTGGCGGACCGTATCGGCTACGAGGACCACGGGCTCGAAGGCATCGAGTACGTCGAGTCCCTGAAGCCGCTGATCGCCTCGCTGCCGGGCCGTGACCGCACCATCCTCTCGCTCCGGTTCGTCGCCAATATGACGCAGTCGGAGATCGGTGAGGAGCTGGGCATCTCCCAGATGCATGTGTCGCGGCTGCTCTCCCGCACTCTGGTCAAGCTCAGAAAGGGCCTGACGCTGGAGGAGTGACGGGCATATCGCGCGCCCGCGGAACACCCGCACGGCGCACCGTGAGCCCCATGCGGAAGGACCTGCCCGGCAAAGGGCGGGTCCTTCCGCATGTTTGACGGGGCGTCATGGATGGCTTGTCACGGGCGAGGTGCCGTGTGGCCGGCGCTCAGAGGACGCGCTCGCCGTGCTGCCAGACCGCGTGGACCAGCGGGACGCCCGGCCGGTAGGCGAGGTGGACATGGCTGGGTGCGTCGAGGAGGACCAGGTCGGCGCGGGCGCCGGGGGTGATGCGGCCGATGTCCGTACGGCGCAGGGCCGCCGCGCCGCCCGCGGTGGCGGACCAGAGGGCCTCGTCCGGGGTCATGCCCATGTCGCGTACGGCGAGGGCGATGCAGAAGGGCATGGAGGACGTGAACGACGAGCCCGGGTTGCAGTCGGTGGAGAGCGCGACGGTGGCGCCCGCGTCGAGGATGCGGCGGGCGTCCGGCCAGGTGGCTCGGGTGGAGAACTCGGCACCGGGAAGAAGGGTGGCGACGGTGTTGCCCTGGGCCAGGGCGTCGACGTCCGCATCGGTGAGGTGGGTGCAGTGGTCGGCGGACGCGGCGTCGAGTTCGACGGCGAGCTGGACCCCGGGGCCGTGGCCGAGCTGGTTGGCGTGGACGCGGGGGTGCAGGCCCTTGGCGCGGCCGGCGGTGAGGATGGCGCGGGCCTGGTCGCCGTCGAAGGCGCCCTTCTCGCAGAAGACGTCGACCCAACGGGCGTACGGGGCACAGGCGTCGAGCATCGCTCCGGTGACCAGGTCGACGTAGCCTGCCGGGTCGTCGGCGTAGTCCGGGGAGACGATGTGGGCGCCGAGGTAGGTGACCTCTTCGGTGTGCTGAGCCGCGATGCGCAGGGCACGGGCCTCGTCCTCGACGGTGAGGCCGTAGCCGGACTTGGTCTCGAAGGTGGTGGTGCCCTGGCGCAGCGCCTCGGCGAGGTAGCGGGCGACGTTGGCGGAGAGTTCGTCGTCGGTGGCGGCGCGGGTGGCGGCGACCGTGGTCCTGATACCGCCCGCGCTGTAGGGGCGGCCGGACATCCGGGCGTTGAACTCCTCGGTGCGGTCGCCCGCGAACAGGAGGTGGGAGTGGGAGTCGACGAAGCCGGGGATCGCCGCCCGGCCGCCCGCGTCGACGGCGTTGTCAGTGGCGGGTGCTTTGCTTGATTCACCGGTCCAGACGACCCGGTCGCCCTCGATGACGACGGCCGCGTCCCGGATCAGACCCAGGGGGGAATCCGCGCAGAGGGAGGGGTCGTTGGTGACCAGACTGGCGATGTTGGTGATGGCGGTCGTCGTCATCGGGAGACTGCTCTCCTTGTGTATCGGCTTGCGGGGCGGCCCGTCGGTGGGTCTGCGGGGCGCCGGTCAGGGCGCCCCACACGGCGGTCTCCGGATCGACGGTCTCCGGGTCGGTGCGCTCAGCGGTGCAGTGCGCCGATGGCCGAGGCGAGCGCTGCGGGGACGTCCTCGACCAGCGTGTGCTGCCCGTCACGGACGATGTGCCGGCCTGCCACGACCGTGTGCCGCACATCAGCTGCGGAGGCGGCGAATACGGCTGCTTCGGCAGCAAGCCGGGGCACCGGCCCCGCAGTTCTGACGGAGTCCAGGGCAACGGTCACCAGATCGGCGGGTGCACCGGGTTCGATGATGCCCGCCCGCGGCCGGCCGAGCGCGGTATGTCCGTCGGCGGTCGCGGCGCGCAGCAGTGCGGCCGCCGTCCAGTGACCGCGCGCCCGGGTGCGCAGCCGCTCGTTGAGCTCCATCGCCCGGGCCTCTTCGAAGAGGTCGATCACGGCATGGCTGTCGCTGCCGAGGGAGAGCGGCGAGCCTGCGCGCTGGAGGGCGACGGCCGGACCGATTCCGTCGGCGAGGTCGCGTTCCGTGGTGGGGCACATGCAGGTGCCGGTCGCCGAGGAGCCGAGGAGCGTGATGTCCTCGCCGGTGAGGTGGGTGTTGTGGATGCCGGTGGTGCGCGGGCCGAGGACCCCGTGGTCGGCGAGGAGCCGGGTGGGCGTGCAGCCGTGGGCGGCGAGGCAGGCGTCGTTCTCCGCGGTCTGTTCGGAGAGGTGGACATGGAGCGGGGCCTGCCGCTCCTCGGCCCAGGCGGCCACGGTGGCGAGCTGCGCGGCGGGGACGGCGCGTACGGAGTGGATGGCCGCGCCGATCAGGGCGTGGTCACTGCCCTTGAGGAGGGAGGCGCGTTCGGCCCAGGCGTCCGCGGTGGTGTCGGAGAAGCGCAGCTGGTGCTGGTCGGGCTCCTGGTACTGGGTGGGGCGCCGGCCGAATCCGGCGGAGAGATAGGCGGTGTCCAGCAGGGTGATCCGGATACCGGCCTCGCCCGCCGCCGCGATCAGCGCCTCGCCCATCGCATTCGGGTTGCTGTACGGGGTGCCGCCCGGAGCGTGGTGCAGATAGTGGAATTCGCCGACCGCGGTGATACCGGCCAGCGCCATTTCGGCATACACGGCACGGGCGAGGTCGTAGTACGAATCGGGGGTGAGCCGGGAGGCGATCTGGTACATCGTCTCGCGCCACGTCCAGAAGGTGCCGGAGCCGACCTGGACGGTGGAACGCAGGGCGCGGTGGAAGGCGTGCGAGTGGGTGTTGGCGAGCCCGGGAAGGGTGAGCCCGCGCAGCACGATGGCGCCCGGCGGCGGGGTGACGACACCGGTGCGGACGCCCGCGACGATCCCGCCGGACACGTCCAGGGCGACGCCCGGCTCGACATGGGTGCCGAGCCAGGCGTGGGACAACCAGTACGTCACGGTGACGGGCGTGCCCGTCGGTTCCGTTGTCAGCTGCACGCGAGACCTTCCAGTACATCGGCGAGAGCGATCACCCCGGCCACGCAGTCGTCCTCGGCGGCGTACTCGGCCGGCGAGTGCGAGATCCCGGTGGGGTTCCGGACGAACAGCATGGCGGTAGGGACTGAAGCGGACAAAATACCCGCGTCGTGTCCGGCGCCGGTGCCCAGGACGGGTACGGCGCGATCGGCGTCGCCCCGGCCCGTCAGGATCTTGCCGAGCTCGTCACGCAGGGCGTGCTCGAACTCCACTACGGGCGTGAAGGACTCCCGTACGACATCGAGGTCGATCCCGGCCCGCTCGGCGTGTTCCCGGGCGGCCCGCTCGATGCCGCCGACCACGGCGTCGAGGCGGTCCTGGTCGGCGGCGCGGGAGTCGAGCCAGCCACGGACGAGGGAGGGGATGGCGTTGACACCGTTCGGCTCGACGCTGATCTTGCCGAAGGTGGCGACGGCTCCGGCGAGCTCCGCCTCGCGGCGGGCGGCCAGCACGGTCTCGGCGTACGTGAGCATCGGGTCGCGCCGGTCGACCAGGCGGGTGGTGCCCGCGTGGTTGGCCTCGCCCCGGAAGTCGAACCTCCAGCGCCCGTGCGGCCAGATGGCGGAAGCAATGCCGACCGGGTCACCGGTGAGGTCGAGGGCGCGCCCCTGCTCGACATGGAGCTCGACGAACGCGCCGATCCGGGCCAGCCGTTCGGGGTCGGGGCCGATGGCGTCGGGTTCGTATCCGGCCGCCTCCATGGCCTGCGGCAGGGTGATGCCGTCACCGTCGCGGAGCCGGTGTGCCGCCTCGACGGTCAGCTGTCCGGCGGCGAGCCGGGAGCCCACACAGGCAAGCCCGAAGCGGGCCCCCTCCTCGTCACCGAAGTTGCTGATGGCCAGCGGCCGGGTGAACTCCGCTCCCCTGCGGCGAAGTTCGTCGAGCGCGGCGAAGGAGGAGACCACACCGAGCGGCCCGTCGAAGGCGCCGCCGTCCGGTACGGAGTCGAGATGCGATCCGGTGACTACGGCGTCCCCCGCGAGGGGGTCACCGAGCCAGGCCCACTGATTGCCGTTCCGGTCGACCTCGTAGGTGAGCCCGCGCGCCTCGGCCTGCGCCCGGAACCAGGCACGGCAGTCGGCATCGGCCCCGGTCCAGGCGTAGCGGCGGTAGCCCCCGCTGTCCTGATGCCGGCCGACCGGCAGGAGTTCGCGCCACATGGCATGGAACGACGGTGCGCCGTCCCCGGCCCCGTCCCTTTCCCGGGTCACTGCCCCACCGCCGTCCTCCCGGGTCACTGCCCCTCCGTCATCGGTACGCGCACGCCCTTGTCCGCGGCGACGGACTCCGCGATGTCGTACCCGGCGTCGACGTGCCGGATGACGCCCATGCCCGGGTCGTTGGTGAGCACCCGGCGGATCTTCTCGCCCGCCAGCTTCGTGCCGTCGGCGACGGTCACCTGCCCGGCGTGGATGGAGCGCCCCATCCCGACGCCGCCGCCGTGGTGGATGGAGACCCAGGAGGCGCCGGACGCCACATTGACCATGGCGTTCAGCAGCGGCCAGTCGGCGATCGCGTCGGACCCGTCGAGCATGGCCTCGGTCTCCCGGTACGGGGAGGCCACGGAGCCGCAGTCCAGGTGGTCGCGCCCGATGGCCAGCGGAGCGGCCAGCTCGCCGGAGGCCACCATGTCGTTGAACCGCTCGCCGGCCCGGTCGCGCTCGCCGTAACCGAGCCAGCAGATCCGGGCGGGCAGTCCCTGGAAGTGGACGCGTTCGCCGGCCATTTTGATCCACCGGTGCAGGGACTCGTTCTCCGGGAAGAGTTCGAGCATCGCCTTGTCGGTCTTGTGGATGTCCGACGCCTCGCCGGACAGTGCGGCCCAGCGGAACGGGCCCTTGCCCTCGCAGAACAGTGGCCGGATGTACGCGGGGACGAACCCGGGGAAGTCGAATGCCCGGTCGTAGCCCGCGAGCCGGGCCTCGCCGCGGATCGAGTTGCCGTAGTCGAAGACCTCGGCCCCGGCGTCCATGAAGCCGACCATCGCCTCGACGTGCTTGGCCATCGACTCCCGCGCGCGCTGTGTGAAGTCGGCGGGCTTCTCGGCGGCGTACGAGGCCATGTCGTCGAAGTCGACACCGAGCGGGAGGTACGCGAGCGGGTCGTGCGCGCTGGTCTGGTCGGTGACGATGTCGATCGGTGCGCCCTCGGCGAGCATCCGCGGCAGCAGCTCCGCCGCGTTGCCCAGCAGACCGATGGAGAGCGGCTTGCGGGCGTCCCGGGCCTCGGTGGCCAGCTGGAGCGCGTGCTCCAGGGAGTCGGCGCGCACATCCAGGTAGCGGTGCTCGATCCGGCGCTCGATGGCGCGCGGGTCGCAGTCGATACAGATCGCGACACCGTCGTTCATGGTCACGGCGAGCGGCTGGGCGCCGCCCATGCCGCCGAGTCCGGCGGTCAGCGTGATCGTGCCGGCCAGCGTCCCGTTGAACTTCTTCGCCGCGACGGCGGCGAACGTCTCGTACGTGCCCTGCAGGATGCCCTGCGTACCGATGTAGATCCACGACCCGGCGGTCATCTGGCCGTACATGGTGAGCCCGAGCGCCTCCAGGCGACGGAACTCCTCCCAGTTCGCCCAGTCGCCCACCAGGTTGGAGTTGGCGATCAGTACGCGCGGCGCCCACTCGTGCGTCTGCATGACGCCGACCGGACGCCCGGACTGGACGAGCATCGTCTCGTCCTGCTTGAGCGTCCGCAGCGTGCGCACCATCGCGTCGAACGAGCGCCAGTCGCGGGCCGCCTTGCCGGTGCCGCCGTAGACGACGAGCTTGTCGGGGTGCTCGGCGACCTCGGGGTCGAGGTTGTTCTGCAGCATGCGCAGGGCGGCCTCCTGCTGCCATCCCAGGGCGCTCAGTTCCGTACCGCGCGGTGCCCGTACGGGGCGGGGTCCTGACATGGCGATGCCTCCTCGCAACTTGTAAATCTTCTATTCACATCCTGGCGGCCTGAATACTCGTAGTCAACAGCCCCGCGCCAATGGCCGGCCGAACAGCACCCGGCCGCCCCGCGCGCAGGGCGCCCCGGCGCACCTCCAATACACGCTTCGAAGATCCCTTGCGCATGTACCTATGGAAAATGCCAGAACTTCCACCTGGCGCGAGCACGTTGCGTAGCCTCTGGGTCACAGCCGTACGCCACGTCGGGAGGGGAGTGCGCGTGCCCGGAATCGACGAGTGCCTGCTCGAAGTCATGAGGCTGCCCGGTGCCCGCGGCGCCGCGGTGGTCGACTGGACGAGCGGCCTCGCCCTTGGCACCATCGGCGAATCGCCCAACGGCGATCATGAGGCCACCGCTGCGGAGACGGCCGAGGTCGCGAGGATGGCGGCCGAGCAGCCGGCCTTCGCGCTGGGGGCCACCGGACCGTCAACCGCGTTACCGGAAAAGGCCGTTGCGGGAGCGCCGCCGCCGGTGGAGGACGTCATCGTCACCACCCGCGCCGGGTACCACATCCTCCGTTTCGTCGAGACGGCCTTCGACAGCAGCGTCTTCGTCCATCTGTGGCTCGACCGCGCGGAGGGCAATCTGGCCCTCGCCCGGATACGGCTGGGCGAGACGGCCGAGCGGCTGGTCCTTGCATGAGAACCGCCCCCGCTCCGGTCACGGCCCTCTCGCCCATGCTGCAGCGCCTCGCCGACGAGCGTGCCACCGGCGCCCTGATGCGCGACCGCGGCACCCTCTATCTCGCCGAGGGTCAGGTGGTCCACGCCGAGAGCCCGGCGACGCCCGGTATAGACGTCCTGCTCACCACGGGCGGCGGCCTGCACCGCGACGGCTGGTGGGAGGCGGTCGCCAGGGCGGGCGCCGGGCAGCGGGTCGGCCGCTATCTGGTGGACAGCGGGCGGGTGCCGGGCGGCGCGCTGGAGCTGTGCCACCTCGGCGCGCTCTACGACGCGGCGTTCTTCGCGCTCGCACCCACCCGGACCCCGGCCCGGTTCCGCTACGGGGTCTCCCATTGGATCGGCCCCGTCCGCCCCGTCCCCGTCGATGCCGTGCAGCGCGAGACGCTCCGGCGCCGGGAGCTGCTGGAGCGGATCTGGCCCGACGCGGCGGGCGACAGCGCACCGCTCGTACGGACGGCCCGTCCCGTCGACGCACCCGTTCCGCCGGCCCGGCGCCGCGTGCTCGATCTCGTGAACGGGGTGCGTACCGCATCGGACATCGCCCAGGAGCTGGGCAGGCCGGCGTTCCACGTACTGGTCGGTCTGCGGCGCCTGGCCGCGGCCGGACTGGTCGAAGCGGTACGGGAGCTGCCGGCCGCGACCGCCCCCGGCCGGGTCGCACTTCCCGAGGTCACGGCCGACCCCGACGTCGCCCTGCTGCGCCGGCTCCGAGACGCATTGGAGGCCCTGTGATACGCGCGCTCAGACAGCGTGCCGGGAGGAGACAGCTGATGGTGCCCGAGGCCGAAGTACAGGAGGTCCTGGCCGAGCTCCAGCGGTTACGGGCCAGGGTCCCGCTCCTCTCCGGCGCCCTGGCGGCCAGCACCGACGGTCTCGTCCTGGCCCATGACACCCCGGGCGTGGAGGCGGAGGGCGTCGCCGCACTGACCGCGGCCGCGCTCGGCGTCGCGATCCGGATGGCGGACGCGACCGGCCGGGGCGGCTTCCGTGAACTTCTCGTACGGGGCGAGACCGGCTACATCGCGACGTACGCCGCAGGCTCCTCGGCCGTCCTCACGCTGCTGGCCGAGGACCGGATCAACGTCGGCAGGCTCCATCTGGAGGGCCGCCGGGCGGGCACCCGTATCGGCGCACTGGTCGACACCGCACTGGAACGCGCCGCACAGCCGGCGCCCGCGGCCCGCGCCCCCGAGCAGCGTCCGGCACAGCCCGGACCGCTGCCTCACCGCACGTAACACCACCCACCCCGGAAACAACCCACGGATCCGGTCGTCCCGGCCGGCCAGGAAAGGAACGAGCACTCATGGCGAACACCGAAGCGTCACTGAAGGAAGCGATGACGTCCATCGAGGGCACCCTCGGTGTCGCCCTCGTCGACTACACCAGCGGAATGGCGCTGGGCACCCTCGGCGGCGGCAAGGACTTCAACCTGGAGGTCGCGGCCGCGGGCAACACCGATGTCGTACGCGCCAAGCTCCGCACGATGGAGCACCTCGGCCTCCAGGACGAGATCGAGGACGTTCTGATCACGCTCGGCGGTCAGTACCACCTGATCCGGCTGCTCAAGGCCCGCGGCAGCAACGGTCTCTTCCTGTACCTGGTGCTGGACAAGGGCCGCGCCAACCTGGCCATGGCCCGCCACCAGCTGAAGCGGATCGAGGCCGAGCTGGAGGTCTGACCCGGCGGCCTCAGCGCCGGCGCCGCGCCCCGCCGGGCGCGGCGTCGCCCGCCATCGGCCCGGTCGTCCGATACCCCTTCACCTGCTTGCCCGCGGGCCGTCCGCGCTCCACCCAGTCGGTCCGCACCCAGTACAGGGTGTCGTCCCGGCGCTCGCGCTGCCCGATCCTGGTGGCCTTGATCCAGAGTCCGGCCCCCGCGCCCGCGAGCACCATCCCGCCGGCCCCGGGCAGCAGGAACGCGCTCGCCACCGCTACGAGGAACGCCCCGAGCAGCCACCACCGGTGCCCGCGTCGCCAGTTGCGAACGGTCACGGCCCGGTCCTGAAGAAAATCGGACCGCCCGGCGCGGGTGGCGCCCCTGGCCAGTTCCGCGTACCGCCGGCCGCGTACGAGCGCCACCACGGCCGCGGTGACCAGGAACAGCGCCGCTCCGGCCAGCAGCCCGATCCGGCGTCCGGTGAGCCCCGGCACCAGTGCACCGATCGCCGTGGCGAGCAGCCCCGGCCACCACAGCGGTGCGGCTCCGGCCCGTACGATCACGGCCACCCTCGCCAGCGACTGCGCTCCGCGCCCCACGTCCGTACCCCTCTCCGCAGCTCTTTCTGATCCTTCCGGGGCCGGAGATTAATAGCCGTAGATGAGCGATGTCTGAGAAGCCGGTCCCGCCTATCGCTTCGCGCGATCACGTTTCCACCCCAGTACAGCACTGGTCTTCGACTCTTTCGTTGTCCACCGGTCGGTGTACTCGGAATCCGGCAGCACCCCTGATACGCGGAAAGCTCCGAACACGTCGTCAGGATCGGGCACGTCGAGAGTGATCCGGTTCCCGTGCGCGTCCACGGCATCGATGCGCACGTGGTACTCGACGTAGTACCTGCTCGTATGCGAATCGACCGACAAATCGAATGCCTCGCCAGGCTTGAGGGTGCGTGACGAGGCGTCGAAATAGGGCTTGCCGTTCCGCGTGAACTGCGGAAACCGCACATCGAGATCGAGGTCGACAGGGATCGTACCGCCGCTGCCGCCGAAGGGCGACAGACTCGTGGCGTGCACGGGTGCGGTCCGACGCGTCACGACAGGGGTGACATCGGTGACCCGCACGGGTCGCCCGGAGACGTTCGTGACGGTCAGCTTGTACACGGCGGAGCCCGCGCGAGCCACGTGCAGCCGCCGGAGCACGGCGTCGGCTCCTGCTCTGTCCGACATCATGCGCCCGAGGGCCGCTTCGTCCGCCGCACTGGTCACGCGCCGTTCCGAAACCAGCCCGGTGACCGGCGGATCGGCCAGGACCGTCGCGGACAGAGCGGGGTGGTGGCCCTTCCGCTCGTCAACCCGTGTCGGGGCTCCCGGTTCCGGTGCCGGTGTGGACGCCGTGCTGTTCCCTCCCTGTGTCTGTGGCGCGATGAGCACCCCCGCGGTCACCACTGCCGCCAGCAGTACTGCCCCGACGAGCGCGATCCGCCGGGTTCCCGACGGCCTCATGCCGAGCCGTCGGGCGGGCGAGGCCGCGCCGTGGACCGTCCCTGCGGGGGCATGGGCGGTGAGATGCGCGTAGATCTCGTCGACGGTGGAGAAAGCGAGCAGATCGGACGGATGACGCAGGTGCGCCATGGTGTCCGGGTCGCGCTCCTCGTACACGGTGGCAGCCACATTCAGCCACGCAGGGGTGCTCAGCACCCGCGCGAGAGGACTGTCCGCGGTACTCGCCAACTGCTCCAGCACCGATGCCCACCGGGCCGGGTCCGTGCACCGTGCGGTGAGGTAGGCCGTGGCCTGCGTGGCAATGACAGCGGCGATCTCGACACGGGCGGCCTCGCGCAAGCGCATCTCCATCCCGGCCAGCTCGCGGTACGGGGCTGTCCGGCAGACGAGGACGAGCGGGCCGCTGCCGGCGTGATCCTGGTACGCGTTGAGCTGAGCCAGGGCACGAACGGCACATCGGCGTCCGCCGGCCGCGGGGCCGCTGTCCATCTCGTCGAGGCCGTCCAGAACGGGCAGCACGCGGCGTTGCCTGATCAGTGCGCGTGCTTCATGGGCGTCGATCCCGTACGCGCCGAGCCGGCCGGCGAACCACTTCTCGAACGGCACCGCCGGATCCCAGCCCCGAAGCGATACCCGGAGCGGTACGGGGTCGGTGTCCTGGCGGTCGCCCAGCAGACCGAGCACGATCTCCAGGGCGAGAAGTGTCTTACCCGCTCCCGGATCGCCCGTGATGACCAGGCGTCCGGGGCATAGCTCCCGGTAGTAGCGCACGGCTTCGGCGAGGTGGCCCTCCGGCGCGGCCCCGGCGGCGTTGTTCGCGGGCTCACGCCGGTGGCGAAAGACGGTGTCGACGCGGTGGCCGCCCTCACCGAGCAGTCGGGCCCGGTGCTCGGTCTCCGCCGGAGCGATCCGCGCGGCCAGCGCCCTGACGCGCTGGTCCACGTCCGCCGCCGCCTCCGCCCGGTCGGAGCGGTACGCCACCCAGGACAGGAACGCGCCCGGCAGGGTAGGAGCCAGCGCCACCACAGTCGCGGCCGGCGGGGTCACTTCCGGCTGCTTGGAGAGCCATAACGCCAGTATCGTGGTGCCGATTTGCAGCGTCAGGTAAATCAGTGCTGCCCGGCGGGTGCGTATACCCATGCCTGACATCTTCCTGGCACACCGGCCCCGGGGACAGCCTGCCGTTCAGGCGCGGCGCTCCCCGTCACTCGACGAACAGTCCCCGCGCCACCGCTCGGGTGTCGAACTCCTCCAGCCGTGCCTGCACGTCGGGCAGGTCGTCGCACATCGCCTCCAGCAGCACCCGTCCCAGCAGCATGGGCGCACACGCGGTGTCGAAGGCGAGCCCGGTGCCGACGGCGGCCGGGATCAGCAGGTCGCTGCATTTGGCGACGGGCGCGAAAGCGGAATCCGCGACCGATACGACGGTCAGCCCCTGCTCCCTCGCGTACCCGAGGGCGTCCACGACCTCCTTCGGGTGTCGGGGCAGCGCGAAGCAGATCAGCGCCGAGGCGCCCGCCCGCCGCGCGGCGTCGATCCGGTCGTGCAACATGCTGCCGCCCTCGTCGAGCACCCGCACGTCGGGATGCACCTTGGCCGCGAAGTACCCGAACCCGCGTGCCTGCGAGGAGGCGGCCCGCAGCCCGAGCACCGGCAGCGGACGCGAGGCCGCCAGGAGCCTGCCCGCGCGCTCGATGGGACCGGGGTCGGCGAGCAGCTCGGCCAGATGTCGAAGGTTCTCGATCTCGCCGAGAACGGCCTGCTGGTACTCGTTGTACGCGTCGTCCCCGCCCTCCGCCACGGACCCGGCGGGGGTGACCTCGCGCAGGTGCCTGCGGAGTGCCGGATAGCCGTCGAAGCCGAGCGCCACGGCGAACCGGGTGACGGACGGCTGGCTGACCCCGGCGAGCTCGGCGAGCTCCACACTCGACAGGAACGGCACGTCCCCGGCTCTGCGCACCATCGAGTGCGCGATGCGCCGCTGGGTGGGTGTGAGCCGGTGCCCCTCGAAGAGCTGCTGCAACCGCGCGGCCGGGCTGCTCCCGCTCATGCTGTCCCCTTGGTAGATCCGTCGCACCACGGTCCGGCGCCGACAGATCCATTCAGCCAGTAAGGCGTCTGCATGTCCATATGCAGCGGCAGCGAGGGCCGGGCCTCCCCCGCGCTCAGGAACCGTGTGGACCCGGTCGGACCACCCATGCTCAGCAACCCCGCGGACCTGGTCGAACACCGCGCTCAGGAACCGCGCACGCCGTCCAGGACCTCGGTGACCGAGACCCAGGAGTTCCAGCGCCGCGTGAACACCCGCAGCGTACGACCGCCCTCCACCGTGCCGGCCCAGGAGCCGCTCCCGTCCTCCGCCTTCCCCGAGTCCCCCGGCGTCGGCCGCAGACCGCCCGATTCCAGTACGTCGCCCGTCTTCCTCAGCTGCTCCCGGGCCGTGGCCTCGTCGTCGTACTCGACGATGCAGTGCTGGGCCACGGCTCCGTCCCTGCCCGTGTACCACCGGCTGTAGCTGGTCTCGCCGGCCGCGCCCACCGGAGGGGGCGTTTGCGCGCAGGCTCCACCGGGACCCGGGTTCGGCAGGGGATCCTCCTGCGAGCCGGCGCCGGTGGTCGGTTGCTCGTCCTCCTTCCAGTGCCACGTCCCGTGAAGGGGCACCTCGTCCGCCCGCATCATCTGGACCAGACCGTCCTTGCGGAACGGATTGTCCGGCGTGGTGGCAACCGTGCCGCGCCGGTGCCGCTGATCCGCTCCGGTCGGCAGCACGGCCCAGGCCCCGGCGGCCATCAGCACCACGGTGCACACCACCACCGTCGTGGTCCTGCGGCGCGAACGCCGCCTCCCCCGCGCCCGGATCTCCTCGGCGGCAGGCAACCGCACCGCGACGCCGTCCAGCAGTTCCTCGACCTCAGCCATGGTGAACGCCCTCCACTCGCCCGGCAGTGACTATGGTTTCGGCGAGCCGCTCGCCGAGGATCTTGCGGGCCCGGTGGAGCCGGGTCCGTACTGCGCCGTTCGACACTCCCGCCTCGCGCGCCACCTCTTCCACCGGCAGATCCAGCAGATGGTGCAGGACCACGGCCTGGCGCTGCTCGATGCTCAGCTCGCCCAGTGCCCCGACCAGTGCCACCCGGTCCACCGAGAGACCGGGGACCTCCGTGGGCGGCCCGTGCCGGAAGTGCGCCCGTACGCGGTTGCGCGCCCTACGCCACGTACTGATCGCCAGCCGGATGGCCACCGTCCGCACCCAGGGCAGCGGATCGCCGTCGCGTGCCAGCCGGTCCCATCGCTGCCAGGCCCGCACATATGCCTCCTGCACCGCGTCCTCCGCCTCCGCCAGATCGCCGGTCACGGCGTAGACCGTGGCGACCAGGCGCTTGGCCGTCGCCGTGTAGAACGCGTCGAAATCCTCGTGCCCTGTCGGCATTGTCCCCCCGTCCGTTCATCGCGCCCAAGAAACGCTCTCGCCATGAACACGCTCCGGCGGACCCGGATGTTACGGACGACTTTCCGGCAGCGGCCGCACCCCCGTCGTGGGTTCGCCCTCATCGGCCGCACCGGTCCAAAGAGGGGGGGTAGCCCCACTGCCCGGAGCGCTCCCGATTCGTACCGTAAAAGACATGGAAACCCGTGACCCTGAGCTCAAGAGCGAGCTCGATGCCACCCTGCATGCCCGTAGTGAGCTGGGTTCGGATTACGAGTCCGCGCTCGTCGAGTCGTTCCTGGAGAAGGTCGAGCAACGTCTCGACACCACGCTCGACCGCCGTGTCCGGCGCCATCTCGCCGAGCAGCAGGTGAGCGTCGCCAGGGGTGCGCGCCCGCCGCAGCCCATGGGGAACTTCGGCGAGCGCTACGGCTTCGGGATCATCTCGCTGATCCTGGCCATCCCGCTCTCGGCGATCGGCGCCGCGGCCGCCCATACCGGGGGGCTGGTCGTCGCCTGGCTCGGCATCGTCGCCGTCAATGCCGTGCACGCCGCCCGCAGTTGGCCCTGGTTCCGGCACCGTTCCGGGCGTACCGAGTCCGACTGGGAGGACTGAGGGCCGCGGGCCGGGCCCCGAGGACACGGGGCGCTACGCCTGGCGGGTGGGCAGCACGACCAGCTGGCGCAGGTTGATGTGGCGCGCGCGGCTGGTGGCGTAGGCCACGAGGTCGGCGATCTCCTCGCTCGACAGTGCCCCGACCGCGTCGAACATGCCGTCGAGCTGCCCGCTCAGCTCGGCGTTGTCGATGTGGCCGCCCAGTTCCGTGTCGGTGAGACCCGGCTCGATGTTCGTGACGCGGACATCGCGAGGTCCGAACTCCGTGCGCAGCGACGACGACAGGTGGGTGAGCGCGGCCTTCGTCGCCCCGTACACCGCGTAGTTGGGAAACGCGACGTGCGCGCCGATGGACGAGATGTTCACCAGGTCCGCGGTGCGGCCGTCGGCAGCCGCCGCCACCAGGTCGGATGTGAAGGCCCGGATGATCCGCAGGGCGCCCGTCACATTGGTGTCGATCATCCGCTGCCACTCGTCCGTCCGGCCCTCGTCCACCGGATTCGGCAGCATCACACCGGCCGCGTTGACCACCAGGTCCACCTGCCCGAACGTGCTGTGCACCCGCTCGGCCGCGGCGTCCACGGACGCCTGGCCGGTGACATCGGCGGTGACGGCGAGCGCCTCACCGCCCTCCGCCTCGATCGTGGCGGCCAGTTCCTCCAGCCGCTCCGCGCGCCGGGCCAGCAGTGCGACCCTGACGCCCTGGGCGGCGAGCAGCCGGGCGGTCGCGGCGCCCATGCCGCTGGCGGCTCCGGTGATGACGGCGGTGCGGCCGGCGAGGGTCCCGTACGACATGTCCGTACTCCTTGTGCTCTCAGGCCCGGGGCGTTTCCCCTGGCCCGGTCCCACTCTGCGCGGCTGCCGCCCGGCTACCCAGGGATGCGTTGTTCCTGGGTCCGCCAGTACCAGGTTCGGCGCCCGCGCTTCTTCTACGATCGGCGTCATGGACGGCGACCTCGGTGATTTCCTCCGCTCAAGGCGAGCCCGCATCCAGCCCGAGGACGTGGGGCTGAACGCGTACGGCGGCCGACGGCGGGTTCCCGGACTCCGGCGCGAGGAGGTCGCGCAGCTCGCGGGAGTGAGCGTCGACTACTACATACGGCTGGAACAGGGGCGCGGCCCGAGCGTCTCGGACGCCGTGCTCGACGCGATCGCCCGAGTGCTCCAGCTGGACGAGACGGAGCACACGTATCTGCGTACGGTGGCACGCCCGCGGCCGCGCGCCTCGGCCCCGGCCGCCACCCAGCGGGTCCGCCCCGGTCTGCGCCTGCTGCTGGACACGCTCGGCGGGGCCCCGGCGTTCATCCTGGGCCGCCGGATGGACGTACTGGCGTGGAACGCGCTGGGGGACGCGGTCGTCGGCTACTCGCGGATGCGCCCGGCGGAGCTGAACATCCCGCGCCAGGTCTTCCTCGACCCGGCGACGCGCGAGCTCTATCCGGAGTGGGCCGCGGTGGCGGCGGAGACGGTCGCACATCTGCGACTGGACGCGGGGCTGCACCCCGACGACAAGCAACTGGCCACACTGGTGGGCGAGTTGTCCATGAAGAGCGAGGACTTCCGCCGGCTGTGGGCGGATCACCGGGTGAAGGCGAAGACCTACGGCGTCAAGCGCATCGACCACCCCGTCGCGGGCGAGCTGACCCTCCCCTACGAGACGCTCGGCGTGCCCGGCGACCCCGGCCAGTCCCTGGTGGTCTACACCCCGGAGCCCGGCAGTGAGACCGCGGAACGCATCGCGCTGCTGGCCAGCCGGGCGGCCGCACCGGCCGGATGAGGCGCCGCCGGAGGCGCGAACGTCCCCTCACCCGGCCGGCCAGGCACTCGCCCGTCGCACGGTCCGCGCACCTGACCGTCGCACGCCTCCGTCGCACATGGACGTATCGCGGGGACCGCCGCACCCCCGGTTTCCCAGGGGGCGGGACGACGGCGGTCCCCGCGAGGGACACGGTCCGGGTCAGGGCCGGTCACCGCGTCCTGGCGACGGTGGAGGTCCGGGAGCCGCTCCGTAGTCCGTGTCGCCGTATCGGGTGTCGGCGGGTTTCCCTGCCGACACCCATCAATCTGCCGGACTCGTGTTAAGCCGGTGCTGCGCGTACGTGTCGCGCTCGTACCGTTTTCGCGAAGCCCGGCCTCCGAACCGGCTACGGCTTGCCGGCCGACGCGTCCTTGGCGAGGAACGCCAGCAGGTCCTGCCTGCTGACCACGCCCTTCGGCTTGCCCTCCACCAGCACGATCGCCGCGTCCGCCGCGTTCGTACCGCCGAGCACCGCCATCAGGTCCGCGACCGGTTCGCCGGAGCCGACCTGCGGCAGCGGGGGCGACATGTGCTTCTCCAGCGGGTCGGAGAGCGAGGCGCGCTGAGCGAACAGGGCGTTCAGCAGTTCCCGCTCCACCACCGAACCGATGACCTCGGCGGCCATCACGTCCGGGTGGCCCGCGCCCGGCTTCACGATCGGCATCTGCGAGACGCCGTACTCGCGCAGGACGTCGATCGCCTCGCCGACGGTCTCCTCGGGATGCATGTGGACGAGCGTCGGGATCGGGCCGTCCTTGTGGTCGAGTACGTCCCCGACACGCGCCGACGGGCCGGTGGCCTCCAGGAAGCCGTAGTCGGCCATCCACTCGTCGTTGAAGATCTTGCTCAGGTAGCCGCGGCCGCTGTCGGGCAGCAGGACGACGACCACGTCGTCCGGCCCCAGTCGCTTCGCGACCTCCAGGGCCGCCACGACCGCCATGCCGCAGGAGCCGCCGACCAGCAGGCCCTCCTCCTTGGCGAGGCGGCGGGTCATCTGGAAGGAGTCCTTGTCGGACACGGCGACGATCTCGTCCGTGACCGTACGGTCGTACGCGCTCGGCCAGAAGTCCTCGCCGACACCCTCGACGAGGTACGGGCGTCCGGAGCCGCCGGAGTAGACCGAGCCCTCCGGGTCCGCGCCGACGACCTTGACCGAGCCGCCGCTCATCTCCTTCAGATAGCGGCCGGTGCCGCTGATCGTGCCGCCGGTGCCGACACCCGCGACGAAATGGGTGATCTTCCCGTCCGTCTGCTCCCACAGCTCCGGACCGGTGGTCTCGTAGTGCGAGCGCGGGTTGTTCGGGTTGGAGTACTGGTCGGGCTTCCAGGCTCCCGGCGTCTCGCGGACCAGCCGGTCCGAGACGTTGTAGTACGAGTCGGGGTGTTCGGGGTCAACGGCCGTCGGGCAGACGACGACCTCGGCACCGTAGGCGCGCAGCACATTGATCTTGTCCGTGGACACCTTGTCCGGGCAGACGAAGATGCACTTGTATCCCTTCTGCTGGGCGACGATCGCCAGGCCGACGCCCGTGTTGCCGCTGGTCGGCTCGACGATCGTGCCGCCGGGCTGCAGCTCGCCGCTCTGTTCGGCGGCCTCGATCATGCGCAGGGCGATACGGTCCTTGACCGAACCGCCGGGATTGAAGTACTCGACCTTGGCCAGGACCGTCGCCTGGATGCCGGCCGTCACACTGCGCAGCCTCACCAGCGGGGTATTGCCTACGAGACTGATCATCGAATCGTGGAATTGCACCGTGTACTCCGGGGTCTCCGAGATGGTGCGGCAAGCGTATGCGCACGGGCACGGGATTGGGCGAAGCGATTGAGCGACGGTCGCTGCGGGGCAGTTAGCTGTATGTACGGCGATACGGCAACGAGGAGGTGGACCGGACTGTGTCGAGGGCAAGGGTGGCACGGCGGATCGCAGCGGGCGCGGCCTACGGCGGCGGCAGCATCGGGCTGCTCGGCGCAGCGGCGGTAGGCGTACTGCTGGCCGAGGTCCAGCTGGCGAAACGGCACGTGGGCGGCGGTATCGCACCCGTTCCACCGAGCGCGGACGGGCGGTACGGGGTGGCGTTCACCGGCCCTGCGGCCCCGTTGCGGCTGGGGTTGCTCGGTGATTCGACGGCGGCCGGACAGGGGGTGCGCCGGGCCGGGCAGACACCGGGGGCGCTGCTCGCATCGGGACTCGCGGCGGTGTCCGAGCGGCCGGTGGATATGCGCAATGTGGCGCAGCCGGGCGCCCGGTCGGACGATCTGGAGCGACAGGTCTCGCTGCTGCTCGCCGACCCGTCCCGTACACCCGACGTGTGCGTGATCATGATCGGGGCGAACGATGTGACGCATCGGATGCCCGCCACCCAGTCGGTGCGCTGTCTGGCCACCGCCGTACGCAGGCTGCGTACGGCGGGTGCGGAGGTGGTGGTCGGCACGTGCCCGGATCTCGGCACGATCGAGCCGGTCTACCAGCCCCTGCGCTGGCTGGCCCGGCGGGTGAGCCGACAGCTGGCGGCGGCCCAGACGATCGGTTCGGTGGAGCAGGGCGGGCGGACGGTGTCGCTGGGCGACCTGCTGGGGCCGGAGTTCGAGGCGAATCCGCGGGAGCTGTTCGGTCCGGACAACTACCACCCGTCGGCGGAGGGGTACGCCACGGCGGCGATGGCGCTCCTGCCCACGCTCTGTGCGGTGCTGGGGCTGTGGCCGGAGTCCGACCGTCTGGACGGGGCCCGGCGCGAGGACATGCTGCCGGTGGCCGAGGCGGCCTCCCAGGCGGCCAGGGAGGCCGGTACGGAGGTCACGGGGGCACGGGCGCCCTGGGCGCTCCTCAAGCACCGCAGGCGGCGGCGTCTGCCCGCGGCCACGGAGCCCCATCCGCACCCGGAGGCGCATGGAGAGGCACCCCCGGAGACGCACGGGGAACCACAGGGGGACGCGCGCGAGGAGGCGCACAAGGACACGCACGAGGAGCCGTATGGAGAGTCGCACGGGGAGTCGCACAACCTGCCCGCCAGTTGATCGACTGAGCGGTCGCTTAGAAAAGAGGTCGGCGTCACATGCGCTGCCCGGTGACCCAGCACCTACGTACAGGTAACTTCCAAGTCAGCACCTGCCAGAACCCGCCTTCCAGCCCTCATGGAGCCGCGTGATGCCCGAAGCCGTGATCGTCTCTGCTGCCCGTTCCCCCATCGGCCGGGCCTTCAAGGGTTCGCTGAAGGACCTGCGCGCGGACGACCTGACCGCCACGATCATCCAGACCGCGCTGGCCAAGGTGCCCGAGCTGGACCCGAAGGACATCGACGACCTGATGCTCGGCTGCGGCCTCCCCGGCGGCGAGCAGGGCAACAACCTGGGCCGCATCATCGCCGTACAGATGGGAATGGACCACCTTCCCGGCTGTACGGTCACCCGCTACTGCTCGTCCTCCCTCCAGACCAGCCGGATGGCGCTGCACGCCATCAAGGCCGGCGAGGGCGATGTCTTCATCTCGGCCGGTGTCGAGATGGTGTCCCGCTTCGTGAAGGGCAACTCCGACAGCCTCCCGGACACGCACAACCCGCTGTTCGCCGACGCCGAGGCCCGCACCGCGGCCCGCGCCGAGCGGGGCGGCGACGACTGGCACGACCCGCGCGAGGACGGCCTGGTCCCGGACGCGTACATCGCGATGGGGCAGACCGCGGAGAACCTGGCCCGGCTCAAGGGCGTCACCCGCCAGGACATGGACGAGTTCGGCGTCCGCTCGCAGAACCTCGCCGAGGAAGCCATCAAGAACGGCTTCTGGGAGCGCGAGATCACCCCGGTCACCACCCCGGACGGCACGGTCGTCTCGAAGGACGACGGCCCGCGCGCGGGCGTCACCCTGGAGGGCGTGCAGGGCCTGAAGCCGGTCTTCCGCCCCGACGGCCTGGTCACCGCGGGCAACTGCTGCCCGCTCAACGACGGCGCCGCCGCGCTCGTGATCATGTCCGACACCAAGGCGCGCGAGCTGGGCCTGACCCCGCTGGCCCGCATCGTCTCGACCGGTGTCTCCGGCCTCTCCCCCGAGATCATGGGATACGGACCGGTGGAGGCCAGCAAGCAGGCGCTGAAGCGCGCCGGGCTGACCATCGACGACATCGACCTGGCCGAGATCAACGAGGCGTTCGCCGCCCAGGTGATCCCCTCCTACCGCGACCTCGGCCTGCCGCTGGAGAAGGTCAACGTCAACGGCGGCGCCATCGCCGTCGGCCACCCCTTCGGCATGACCGGAGCCCGGATCACCGGCACGCTGATCAACAGCCTGCAGTTCCACGACAAGCAGTTCGGCCTGGAGACCATGTGCGTGGGCGGCGGCCAGGGCATGGCGATGGTCATCGAGCGGCTGAGCTGAGCTGCAGCGGAGGGTAGGGGCGCCTGAGGTACGAAGGCGACACCTGCCCGCAGCGGAAGCGAAGCGAACGCGACCACAAATTCGAGCGGCCGAGCTGAGCTGCAGCGGACCCTGGCATAGCCGTCGGCCGGTTTCCCGCCGAGGACATGGCCGGTTCCGAGCCCCGACCGTGACCGAATCTCCCCCAGGATGTGACCTATCTCCTGGGGGAGAGTCATTCCCGCAGGTCACACCCATAACAGGGTTAAACCCCAGACTCAAAGACCTGTCCAATTCGTGACGTAATGCACTGACACCGGGCGCAGGTAGAGGACAAGCTGAGGTAGGAAGTCGGGGGATCGATTGAAACCGGGAGTATGTCAGTGAGCGCCATGTCTCTTGCCCTGTTGCTGACCACCGCCGCTGCCACGGCCGTCGGCACTGCCGCTCTGCACGCTGCTCACGGGCTGCGCAAGCAGATCACGGCCCTTCGTACTGAGCTGACCGAGGCCCGCGTCCAGGGTGTCGCTGTACCCGCGCAGAGCCGCAACGACGTGTCCGCAGCCGCCGAGATACGCGCGGCCGTGGCCGAAGCACTCGCCGAGGAGCGGGAGCGCGAGCTCGCCGAGGCCCGCGCCTTCTGGGCCACCCAGGAAGCGCGCGATGCCGCCGACGCCCCGTCCCTGCTGGGCGGACTGGCCGGGATCGGCGAGGACGCGCCGTTCTTCATGCCGCGCCAGGCCGACTTGGCGGGCCTCGAGGCGATGGACCTCGACGCCACCGAAGCGCTCGAAGAGCTGACGGAACTGGCCGAGCTGACGGACATGACCGAGCTGCCCGAGACGGCGGAGTTCGCCGAGGATTCCCCCGAGCTGGCCGCGGCCCGTCGCCGTCACCCCTCGCACCCCGACTTCGTTCCGGTGCAGGCCCCGGTCGTCACCGACCACGAGCGCACCGTGAACCGCCTCGAAGAGCTCGCCGACAGCCGTACGGAACTCGCCGATGTGCGCCCCGGCCCGCTCGGCACCCTCGATGTCTACGTCTTCGCCGACGGCACCACGCTCTGTATGACCCCCGGCCACCGCGAGACGGCCGAGCGCCTCGCCGAGTCGCTCCTCGCGGGTGAGCACCCGGTACTGCTGGGCGGATCCGGCGTCTCCGGCGCGTATGCCCTGACCTTCTCCTGCGGCAAGGAGAACGTCTACATCCTCGCCGACCGCGTCATCGCCTCGTTCTAGCCACCGGCACATCCGGGCAGAGCGGCTCTCGCCGGCCCCTGCCTCCGGGCCACCGCCCGCCCGCCGCTACGCGAACGCCCGCGCAGCGGCCTCCGCCACGAATTGCACGGCCTCGTCCAGCTCAGCCGACGGGGCCGTTTCCAGTGCCATCGCCAAGTCACGGCCCGCTACGGCAAGTTGATCGCCGATCGCGAAGATCCCGGCATCCGGAATGATCCGCGGTTCCCGGTCCGGCGCCTCGATGCGCTGGGCCCGCAGAGCCAATTCCCTGGCCGTGGCCAGCCCTTCGGCAGCCGCGCCGCGCTGCAGAAGGCTCTGCGGCGCGGCGCGCAGCCGGTCGGCGAATCGGTCCACGGCGGTGATCAGCGGGGTCGTATCGAGCACTCCGCGACCCTACGCGCCCTCCCGGGATGGTTGCCAACGGGCCACTTCCCGGCACGGTGCCGGGAAGGACCAGCAACGCGCAATGCGTCGGAGGCGCCGATGTCGCAAGTCTTCTCCGAGGAGACCCATCACAATCTGCTCTCCCGGATCCCCCGCTGCACCGGTCGTGAAGTCTCCGACTGGCTCCGCACCGTGGAGGCGGGCCCCGCTCTCCGTTTCGAGGAGAAGGTCAGCCGGCTGCGGAGCGAACACGACCTCGCCCACGGGCACGCGAAGGCCCTCATCCACGAGTACGACCTCAGAAGGACCGCGCGCAGCTTCTCCAGGCACGTGAGAAAGGGGAACGGCCCGCAGGCAGTGCCTGCGGGCCGTTCCGTTGCCGTTGCGGGGCGGTGCGTCAGTCGTCGCCGCTGAGGATGGAGAGCAGACGCAGCATCTCCAGGTAGATCCACACCAGGGTCATGGTGAGGCCGAAGGCCGCCAGCCAGGACTCCTCGCGCGGGGCGCCGAACGCGATGCCGTCCTCGACCTGCTTGAAGTCCAGGGCCAGGAAGCACGCACCGAGGACGATCCCGATGACACCGAAGAGGATGCCGAGGCCGCCGCTGCGGAAGCCCAGGCCGTCACCGCCGCCGAAGACGGCGAACAGCAGGTTGACCACCATCAGGAGCATGAAGCCCATGGCGGCGGCCATCACGAAGCCGTAGAAACGGCGGGTGACGCGGATCCAGCGCATCTTGTACGCGAGAAGCACACCGGCGAAGACACACATGGTGCCCAGCACCGCCTGCATCACGACGCCCGGCCCGATGTACGTGCTGACCGCGCTGGAGATCACCCCGAGGAAGACACCCTCGAAGGCCGCGTACGCGACGATCAGCGCCGGGACCGGCTTGCGCTTGAAGGACTGGACGAGCGACAGGACGAACGCCACCAGGGCGGCGCCGATCGCGATGCCGTAGGACTTGCCGAGGTTGGCCTCGTCGACCGGCAGCAGGGCCCAGGCGAGCGCGGCGCCGAGCACCACGGTGCCGAGCGTGAGCGCCGTGCGAGTGACGACATCGTCGATCGTCATCGCACCGGAACGCGCCGGTGCCTGCGGGACACCGTACTGGGTGTCCTGCTGGGCGTAGGGGTTGGTGGCGTACGGGTTGGCGGCGGTGCCCTGCGCGTACGGGTTGGCACCCGCTGCGGGGGCCCCGGCCTGCGGCGCCGCGTTGAAGCCCGCGTATCCGTTGTCGCGGCTGAAGCCCCGTCGCGAGAAGACCGGGTTGCTGCTCCTCATCTCACTCCTCCATGGCCACCCTGCGTGGCCTTCCCACAAGAGTAATGGCTGGGCAAAAGAATCAGGCTCGTGCTTGGGGAGGATCTTTGTGGAAGCCGGCGGCCGGTGAGGACCCCGGGCGGGATGGTCCGGGCGACCCGGACGAACCGCACTGCGAGATCACCACCGGAGCCGGTGGCACACGGCCTGCTCGGAGCTGCGGACCGGCCGGGCGCGGGTGCCCGCTCCCGGAGCGGCTGCACGACGAGGCCGGCTTCAAACGCCTGACTGTACGAAACCCCTGAGGACCGCGTCCGGCACGCGACCGTCACGCCCTGCCGCCCGCTCAGCCTCATGCGCGAAGTGGTGCCCGGAACCGGACTCGAACCGGTACGCCCCCGAGGGGCAGCGAGGTTTAAGCTCGCCGTGTCTGCATTCCACCATCCGGGCCTGGCGCGCGGCTCCGCGTTGGCACATGACCCTATCCGGGGGCTTCCTCCGATCAGCGGATCAGTGGCGCGATGTTGTCTTATTTTATTGACCGTTTGAGGGGTCGTCAGCACTCGCAAGAGGGCATCGTCACATGCCTGGGCGGGGTAGCGGGCACGGCGACCGGTAATCCGGATTGACGTAAAGTCGCCGCACCCGGACGGCGCATTCGCCAGGCGCGCGCCAGTGGTCGCCATGGGCACGCCACCCTGGCCGGCCAACAGGGGGCCGTGCCGATGTCCTCAGGGTCGGTGTCATACCGCAGGAGGACGCAGAGGCCCCTCGGTGCGACTCAAGACGGCCCCTGGAACGGGCACGGGGTCTGATGACCTGCGGCGATACGGCGGTGACGATGGAGGGGTTCCAAAGGCAACCGATCGCAACCCCGGACGAAGCCCTCGGCCGGAGCCCGAATCAGGAGATTCCCGTGACCACCACTTCCACCGCACACCGCGTCACCACGGTGGCTGCCCGCGCCACGGATCTGTCGAAGGTCTACGGAGAGGGTGAGACCAGGGTCACGGCCCTGGACCGGGTCTCCGTGGACTTCCCGCGGGGCGAGTTCACCGCGATCATGGGACCGTCCGGCTCCGGCAAGTCCACGCTGATGCACTGCGTGGCCGGCCTCGACAGCTTCAGCAGCGGTTCGGTACGGATCGGTGAGACGGAGCTGGGCTCCCTCAAGGACAAGCAGCTCACCCAGCTCCGCCGGGACAAGATCGGCTTCATCTTCCAGGCGTTCAACCTGCTGCCGACCCTGACTGCGCAGGAGAACATCACGCTCCCCATGGACATCGCGGGCCGCAAGCCCGACGCCGAATGGGTGCGCAAGGTCATCGACATGGTGGGCCTCTCCGACCGGCTGACCCACCGGCCGACCGAACTCTCCGGCGGCCAGCAGCAGCGCGTCGCGGTGGCCCGCGCCCTGGCCTCGCAGCCGGAGATCATCTTCGGCGACGAGCCGACCGGAAACCTGGACTCCCGCTCCGGCGCCGAGGTCCTCGGCTTCCTGCGCAACTCGGTGCGCGAGATGGGGCAGACCGTGGTGATGGTGACCCACGACCCGGCGGCCGCCTCCTACGCGGACCGGGTGATCTTCCTCGCGGACGGCCGGATCGTCGACCAGATGATGCACCCCACCGCGGACGGGGTCCTCGACCGGATGAAGGCGTTCGACGCCAAGGGCCGTACCAGCTGAGCCCGTCCGGCCACCTCCGCTCCCGCTTCCGGAACCCATCCCAGGACTGACAGACATGTTCCGTACCGCCCTGCGCAATGTGCTCGCGCACAAGGCCAGACTCCTGATGACCGTACTCGCCGTCGTACTCGGCGTGGCCTTCGTCTCCGGCACCCTGGTCTTCACCGACACCCTCGGCAACGCCTTCCGCAACCAGTCGGCCAAGAGCTACGACGATGTCGCCGTCGCCGTCACCACCTACGCCGACCAGCGCGACGACAAGACGGCCGGCATCGACGCCGCCGCACTGAAAAAGCTCCAGGGCCTGGACGGCGTGGACACCGCCACCGGCCGGGTCTCCGGCTTCGCCGGGGTCGCCGACCCCGACGGCAAGCTGATCGGCAACGGCTGGTCCAACACCGGCGGGAACTACTCCCCCGGCAAGAACGGCAAGGACCCCGCGTACACCTTCACCGACGGCAAGGGCCCGGACGCGGCCGACCGGATCGCGCTCGACAAGGAGACCGCGAAGAAGGGCGAGTACCAGGTCGGTGACAAGGTGCGGGTCGCCACGAACGGGCCGGTGAAGGAGTACACCCTCTCCGGTGTCTTCACCACCGAGGACGGCGCGGTCAACGCGGGCGGCAGCCTGGTTCTCTTCGACACCCCGGTCGCCCAGAAGCTGTACCTCAGGGCCGGTGAGTTCCGCGACGCGACCATCTCCGCCGCGGCCGGCGTCTCGGAGGAGAAGCTGCTCACCGACGTGAAGCCGCTGCTGCCCGAGGGCGCCGACGCCAAGACCGGCACGGCCCTCGCCGATGAGCAGGCCAAGCAGATCGAGAACAGTCTGACAAGCCTCAACACGATGCTGCTCGTCTTCGCTGCGATCGCCCTCTTCGTCGGCGTGTTCCTGATCGCCAACACCTTCACCATGCTGGTCGCCCAGCGCACCAAGGAGCTGGCACTGATGCGCGCCGTCGGCGCCTCCCGCCGCCAGGTCAAGCGCTCCGTGCTCCTGGAGGCGGCAGTGGTCGGCGTGATCGCGTCGGTCGTCGGTTTCCTGCTCGGCCTCGGCCTCGCCACCGGGCTGCGCTCGGCGATGAGCCTGATCGGCGGGAAGATCCCGGCCGGTCCGCTGATCGTCTCGCCCACCGCGGTCGCCGCCGCGTTCGGCGTCGGCGTGCTGATCACCGTGCTGGCCGCCTGGCTGCCCGCCCGCCGGGCCGCGAAGATCCCGCCGGTCGCCGCGATGAGCAGCGTCCACGCGGTGGCGACCGTCAAGTCCCTGGTGCTGCGCAACTCGATCGGCGCGGTCCTCGCCCTGCTCGGCGGTGCGGGCATCGTGGCGGGTGCGGCGACCGGTTCGAGCGGCCGCACGCTCATCGGGGTCGGTGCCTTCCTCGCGCTGATCGGTGTGATCGTGCTCATTCCGCTGCTGTCGCGGCCGGTGATCGCACTGGTCCGCCCGTCGCTGAAGCGCCTGTTCGGGGTCTCCGGCAAGCTGGCCGCGCAGAACGCGGTCCGTAACCCGCGGCGCACCGGAGCCACCGCCTCGGCGCTGGCGATCGGGCTCACCCTGGTCACCGGCATCTCGGTGCTGGGCGTCACCCTCGGCCAGGCGATCGACCGGGCGACGACGGACAACATCAAGGCCGACTACATGGTCTCGATGGCGAGCGGCGACCCGCTCGACGAGTCGGCACTCGCCGCCCTGGAGAAGGCCCCCGGTGTCACCGCGGTCTCGCCCCAGCAGGCCGCCTCCTTGGAGGTCAAGGGCGACTACCAGTCGGCCTCCGGAGTCACGCCGGGCGACGTCCAGAAGGTCTTCGCCGTGAACACGGTCTCCGGTTCGCTGGACTCACTGGGCAAGGGCGAGATCGCCGTCGGCGACAAGACCGCGAAGTCGAACGGCTGGAAGACCGGCGACACCCTGCCGGTGACGTTCGAGGACGACAAGAAGGGCACCCTGAAGATCGGCGCGGTCTACGAGCAGAACGAGTTCCTCGCACCGGTCCTGATGCCCAAGAACATCGTGGACGCGCACCAGAGCCGCCCGGAGATCCGCGAGATCTGGCTGAAGACGGACGGCGGCGCCTCGAAGGCCAATGAGCAGGCCCTGATCGACGCCCTGGGCGACAACCCGGCGATGTCCGTCATGGACCAGCAGGACATCAGGGAAACGTTCGGCGGCTTCATCAACCAGGCCCTGAACATCATGTACGGACTGCTGGCGATGGCCCTGGTCATCGCGGTACTCGGGGTCGTCAACACCCTGGCCATGTCGGTCTTCGAGCGCCAGCAGGAGATCGGCATGCTGCGGGCGATCGGCCTGGACCGGCGCAGGGTCAAGCGCATGATCCGGCTGGAGGCCGTGGTCATCTCGCTCTTCGGCGCGGTGGTCGGCGTCGGACTCGGTATGTTCCTCGGCTGGGCGATCGGCGAGACCCTGAAGTCCGACATCCCGGGCTACGCCCTGGTCATTCCGTGGGACCGGATCGGACTCTTCCTGGTGCTCGCCGGGCTGGTGGGCGTGCTGGCCGCGCTCTGGCCGGCCCGCAGCGCCGCGAAGCTGAACATGCTGACGGCGATCAAGACCGAATAGCGGTCGGTGGCAGGTCACAAAGACGCCCGAGGGCCGGTACGCGCAGTCTGGAGCTGCGGGTACCGGCCCTCGGTCCGTCCCGGGTGTCAGCCGGTCGCCGACGCCGTCCAGTCGCGGGCCCGCAGCGGCATGCGGGCGCCGCCGCCCTCCGCCGGGCGCACCACGAGGATCTGGTTGACGCCGATCTTGTTGTGCTCGAAGGAGAGGGCGGAGGCGGCCATGTAGAGGCGCCAGACCCTGGCCCGTCCCGGCGAGGTCATCCGGACCGCGCGGTCCCAGTTCTTCTCCAGGTTGGCGACCCAGCTGCGCAGGGTCAATGCGTAGTGCTCGCGGATCGACTCGACGTCACGTGCCTCGAAGCCGGCTTCCTCGAGGGTGGCCACGGTCCGTCCCACCGGGGCCAGTTCGCCGTCCGGGAAGACATAGGCGTCGATGAATTCGTCCACGTGGTACGCGGACTCGTCCTTCTCGGGGCGGCGGGCGATCTGGTGGTTGAGCAGCCGGCCGCCGGGCTTGAGGAGTGCGTACAGGTCGTCGGCGTATTCGCGGAAGCGGACCGAGCCGACATGCTCCGCCATGCCGATGGACGAGATGGCGTCGTACGGGCCGTCCCTGACGTCCCGGTAGTCCTGGACCCGGATCTCGATCCGGTCGGTCAGGCCCTCTTCCGCGATGCGCTTCCTGGCGTGGGCGGCCTGTTCGACGGAGAGGGTCACTCCGGTGACCCGGGCACCGTACTCGCGGGCCGCGTGGATGGCCATGGAGCCCCAGCCGCAGCCGACGTCGAGGAGGCGGTCGCCCTCCTTCAGCGCGAGCTTGCGGCAGACCAGGTCGAGCTTGTCGCGCTGGGCGTCCTCAAGATTCCCGTCGTCCTCCCAGTAGGCGCAGGAGTAGACCATGGACGGGCCGAGGACCAGTTCGTAGAAGTCATTGCCCACGTCGTAGTGGTGGCTGATGGCCTCCTTGTCGCGGCGCTTGGTGTGGAGGGTGCCGGTGCGGCGGCGTACCTCCTCGGGCGGCGGGGCCGGCGGGAGCCAGGGCCCGGCGAGCTGCAACAGCCCTTTGGCGAAGGCCCGCACCTTCGGGTCGCGGACCGGGTGGACGCTGTCCTTGGCCTCCACGTCCCGGTCCCAGATCAGCGAGGCCATCAGATCCAGGGCCTCGTACAGATCACCTTCGATGTCGAGTTCGCCCGCCACCCAGGCGCGGGCCAGACCCAGTTCACCCGGCTTCCACAGCAGCCGGCGCAGCGCGCGGCGGCTGTGGATGACGAGGACGGGGGCACCGGGCGGCCCCGATTCGCTGCCGTCCCAGGCCCGGATACGGACCGGCAGCCTTTCTCCCAGCAACTCCTCGGCGAGAGCGGTCAGCCGCAATGCGGCGTCTGCCATGGCGCACACCTCCGTGATGGTGTTCCCAATGTGCCCAAACATGTCCAAACATGCCTGCAACCACGCCGAGCACCCGCGGCGCCACGACGAGGTACTGCACCGTCAACAGTCTGCGGAGCGCGCACCATCCCGCTACAGCGCAACGGAACGGCAAAATACCTGTACGACACATGTATCCGTTGACGCACCGCCGTCGGGCCCCGTCACGCGCCCCGTCACGCGGCGGCCGGACACGCCGAAGGGGCCGCCCGCACCACGGATGGCGGACGGCCCCTTCGGGCGTTGTGCACGTACTGCGCGGGCGAGTGGACCCGCGGGCGGACTAGGAGGCCTTGGCCTTCTCGCCCTCGACCTTGGCGGCGGCCGGTGCCGGGGCCGGCTTGGCGGCCTCGTAGAACTCCTCGCGCGGCGTCTCCATGGCGCCGAGCGAGACGACCTCGCGCTTGAGGAACATCGCAAGGGTCCAGTCGGCGAAGATCCGGATCTTACGGTTCCAGGTCGGCATCGCCAGGCCGTGGTAGCCACGGTGCATGTACCAGGCGAGACGGCCCTTGAGCTTGATCTTCATCTTGCCCATGACGATCATCGCAACGCCCTTGTGCAGCCCCAGACCGGCGACCGCACCCTTGTTGGCGTGGCTGTATTCCTTCTGCGGGAAACCGCGCATCCCGGAGATGACGTTGTCACCGAGAACCTTGGCCTGCCGCAGCGCGTGCTGGGCGTTCGGCGGGCACCAGGCGTTCGGGTTGCCGGCCCTGCGGCCGACCATGTCCGGAACCTGGGCGTTGTCGCCCGCGGCCCAGATGTAGTCGGTGCCCTGCACCTGGAGCTTCTCGGAGGTGTCCACGTGACCGCGCGGACCGAGCGGCAGACCGAAGCGGGCCAGCGCCGGGTTCGGCTTCACACCGGCCGTCCACACGATCGTGTTGGAGTCGACCTCGAGGCCGTTCTTCAGCACGACATGACCGTCGACGCAGGAGTCCATGGAGGTCGAGAGGAAGACCTCGACGCCACGGGACTCCAGGTGCTCCCGGCCCCAGGTGCCCAGCTTCGGGCCGACCTCGGGAAGGATCTTGTCGGCGGCGTCGACGAGGATGAAGCGCATGTCCTCGCGCTTCACGTTCGTGTAGTACTTCGCCGCGTCGCGGGCCATGTCCTCGACCTCGCCGATGGTCTCCGCACCGGCGAACCCGCCACCCACGAAGACGAACGTCAACGCCCGGCGGCGGACGTCCTCATCGGTCGTCGAGTCGGCCTTGTCCAACTGCTCGAGGACGTGGTTGCGCAGGCCGATGGCCTCCTCAATGCCCTTCATGCCGATGCCCTGTTCGGCGAGGCCGGGGATCGGGAAGGTGCGGGAGACCGCGCCCATCGCGATGACCAGGTAGTCGAAGGGCAGCTCGTAGGCCTCGCCGACGAGCGGCGCGACCGTGGCGACCTTGCGGTCCTGATCGATGGTCGTGACGCGGCCGGTGAGAACCTCGGCCTTCGGCAGTACGCGTCGCAGCGGGACGACGACATGCCGAGGCGAGATGCTGCCTGCGGCGGCTTCGGGGAGGAAGGGCTGGTAGGTCATGTACGACCGGGGGTCGACGACCGTGACGGTCGCCTCGCCGTAGCGCATCTTCTTCAGAATGCGCCGAGCTGCGTACAGGCCTACGTACCCACCGCCTACTACGAGGATCCTGGGACGCTCCGTGGTGCTCATGCCATCGAGTATCCACCCCCCTCGGAGGGCATGCTCGTGAGCCCCTTCACAAGGTATGCCCCACCCTCTGCTACACTTCGCCGCCCGCGTGACCGAGGTCATGGCACCGGAGGGGAACCACGGTGCAGTGGCGAACGTTGTTCACCGCCTGTGAGCTGGCCCTTGAGCCTCCGAGCCGGGTGAACCACCGCTCCGATTCACGCGCCGGCAACGCGTCCGGAACGGTCCCGTATCGACACGGAACGACCCCGCGAGCGTCCCTGGGTGCCCGTACGGACCAGAACCGCCCCCCACGGGGCCGAATTCCTTGTGAAGAAGTTCACGAACTTCGTTGCGACGTGTCTCGCGAGACACCCTCCGGGTGGCCCACGAAGGCTCAAAAGTGCAGGCCGGAGTGCGCATGAGCACCGCTCTCACACCCTGCCGAAGGCCCCCGCGCGCCTCCCCCGCACGAGCGGACCTACGCGATCGACCAGCCGATTCCGTCGAGGATGTCGTGCTCGCTGACGACGATCTCCTGGGCCCCGGTCCGCTTCATCACGGCGAGCAGGATCAGCGCTCCCGAGGTGATCACATCGACCCGTCCCGGATGCATCGCACCGATCGCCGCACGTTCGGCGTGGGTGGAGGTGACGAGCCGTCCGGTGATCTCCTGGACCTGGTCCAGGGAGATCCGGGAGTGGTGGATCGCCTCGGAGTCGTACACGTCGAGCCCGAGGGCGATCGCGGCGACCGTGGTGACCGTCCCGGCGAGGCCGACGAGGGTGGCGGCCCCGGTGAGCGGGACGCTCTCCTCGGCGAGATCGAGGGCGGCGTCGATGTCGGCGCGGATCGCGGTGATCTGACCGGGGGTCGGCGGATCGCTCACGACACCGTCGTGCACGAGGTGCCGCTCGGTCATCCGTACGCAGCCGATGTCCACGGAGCGCGCGGCCCGCACATGGTCGTCGCCGACGACGAACTCGGTGGAGCCGCCGCCGATGTCCACGACGAGATACGGCTTCGCGAGGTGATCTCGGCCCGCGAGCTCCTTGGTGGCGCCGGTGAAGGAGAACTCCGCCTCCTGGTCGCCGCTGATCACCTCGGGTTCGACGCCCAGGATGTCCAGCACGCCGCGGACGAACTCGTCCCTGTTCTCCGCGTCCCGGGAGGCGGAGGTGGCGACGAAGCGTATCTTCTGCGCCCCGTGCTCCTTGATCACCTCCGCGTACTGGCGGCATGCGGCGAACGTCCGCTCCAGGGCCTCGGGCGCGAGCCGGCCGGTGCGGTCGACGCCCTGGCCGAGGCGGACGATCTCCATCCGGCGGTCGAGCTCGACGAGCTCACCGGTGGACGGGTCCGCGTCGGCGACGAGCAGACGGATGGAGTTGGTACCGCAGTCGATGGCGGCCACGCGAGTCATGAATGCTCCTGTGGAATCAAGCCCCTCCGGCGACCGAGGAGCGGGGTCCGGGGGCGGAGCCCCCGGGAACGGTCAGGCTTCGTCGCCCGCGTCCGCGGACTGGCAGGGCGTCACGCACGGCCCCTTGCTCCACCACTCCGGCAGCATCGCGATCGCCTCGTCGCCGAGCGGGTTCACCCCGGGCCCCGCCGCCAGCGAGTGGCCGACCAGCACGTGCAGGCACTTCACCCGGTCCGGCATGCCCCCCGCGCTCGGGAAGCCCTCGAGGACCTCGATGGCATCGCGCCGGGCGATGTAGTCCTCGTGCGCGGCCCGGTACGCGGCGGCCAGCTCGGGGTCCGTACCGAGGCGCTCGGTCATCTCCTTCATGACGCCGTTCGCCTCCAGCGTGCCGATCGCGGACGCGGCACGCGGGCACGTCAGGTAGTACGTCGTCGGGAACGGCGTACCGTCCTCCAGCCGGGGCTGCGTCTCGACCACGTCCGGGTTGCCGCACGGGCAGCGGTGCGCGATCGCGCGCAGCCCGCGCGGCGGGCGGCCCAGCTGCTGCTGGAACGCGGCGATGTCCGCCTCGGTGGGCGCGGTGGGCTCGGTCTGCGGAGGGGGGGTTTCCATGCCTGCCTAGGTTCTGATCGGGCTGCTCGAACTGCGGTTCTGCAGATGGATGAAGAGAGTCAGTCGCGGTCGGCGCTGTCGACGCCGTCCCAGAGGTTGGAGTGCCATGGCCGGCCGGACTCGTCCGTCTCGCCGTTGCGCTCCTTGACCGCGTCGGGGTCGATCACCGTGTAACCGGTCTCCCCGGGGAGAAGGTAGTGCAGGTGCTTGCGGGCCAGCTGCCGGACGTACGCGTCGTCCTGGAGGCGCGCCTTCTCGTCACGCAACTCCTCGGTGCGGGCCGCGGCCTCCTGCGCCATACGCTCCTGGTCGGCGATCTCGTCCCGCTGCGACACGTACTGCCGCATCGGGTACGCGAGCGCGACCACCAGGGAGCAGACGACGAGGGCGAGGAAGGCCGCCCGGCCGGTGAGCCGGGAGCGGCGGGCCTGACGGCGGTTCTGCGACCGGTAGACGCGGGCGGCGGTCTGCTCGCCGAGCAGCCGCAGCCGGGTCGCGGTGGAGAACCGGTCCCGGTCCTTCGCGGCCATGTCTCCGCCTCCCCATTACGCACGTCCGTCCCCGCACACGGTACGGGACCGAATGCGGGGACGGACGGAGGCCGGGGCCTTCGGCCCTCGAAGGGCCGGTGCTCAGCCCTTGAAACGCGGGAACGCCGAGCGGCCCGCGTACACCGCGGCGTCGTCGAGGATCTCCTCGATGCGCAGCAGCTGGTTGTACTTGGCGACGCGGTCCGAGCGGGCCGGGGCGCCGGTCTTGATCTGGCCGCAGTTCACCGCGACGGCGAGGTCGGCGATGGTGACGTCCTCGGTCTCGCCCGAGCGGTGGGACATCATGCACTTGAAGCCGTTGCGCTGGGCCAGCTCGACGGCGTCCAGGGTCTCGGTCAGCGAGCCGATCTGGTTGACCTTGACGAGCAGGGCGTTGGCGGAGCCCTCCTCGATGCCGCGGGCCAGACGCTCCGGGTTGGTGACGAACAGGTCGTCGCCGACGATCTGCACCTTGGCGCCGAGCTTCTGGGTGATGACGTTCCAGCCGGCCCAGTCGTCCTCGTACAGCGGGTCCTCGATGGAGACCAGCGGGTACGCGGAGACGAGCTCCTCGTAGTACTCGGTCATCTCGGCGGCCGAGCGGGACTTGCCCTCGAACTCGTACTTGCCGTCCTTGTAGAACTCGGACGCGGCGACGTCGAGCGCGAGCGCGATGTCCTTGCCCGGGGCGTAGCCGGCTTCCTTGATGGCCTCGAGGATGAGGTCGAGGGCGGCGCGGTTCGACTCCAGGTTCGGTGCGAAGCCGCCCTCGTCGCCGAGACCGGTCGAAAGACCCTTGGTCTTCAGGACCTTCTTCAGCGTGTGGTAGACCTCGGCGCCCCAGCGCAGGGCCTCGGAGAAGGACTCCGCGCCGATCGGGGCGATCATGAACTCCTGGATGTCCACGTTGGAGTCGGCGTGCGACCCACCGTTGAGGATGTTCATCATCGGAACGGGCAGCAGGTGCGCGTTCGGGCCACCGAGGTAGCGGAACAGCGGCAGGTCCGAGGCCTCGGAGGCGGCGTGGGCGACGGCCAGCGAGACGCCGAGGATGGCGTTGGCGCCGAGCGAACCCTTGTTCTCGGTGGCGTCCAGGTCGAACATCGCCTGGTCGATCAGCCGCTGCTCGGTCGCGTCGTAGCCGACGAGCTCCGGGCCGATCTGCTCGATCACGGCCAGGACGGCCTTCTCGACGCCCTTGCCCTGGTAACGGTTGGGGTCACCGTCGCGAAGCTCAATGGCCTCGAACGCACCGGTGGAGGCGCCGGACGGCACGGCAGCACGACCCGTGCTGCCGTCGTCGAGGCCAACCTCGACCTCGACCGTGGGGTTCCCCCGGGAGTCGAGGATTTCCCGGGCTACGACGACGTCGATGGACGGCACGAGGCATCTCCTTCTGGGATATGACACTGGTTGTGCAGGGTCACTTTGGCCTTGCGACATGAGCCTAACCGGCCCGGCCCACTCAGTCGGACGACCGCCCGTCCCCTGGGACGAAAAAGGACCCAAGGGCGCGCATTGCCGGGCAAACGGTCAGAATTTTACTGGTCAGTAACTACAACAGTTGAACGATCACTCGCGGTCGGCACTCCCTGTGCGACACGCGGCGCCCCCTCTGTGCAGAGGTGACGCATATACAGAGGTGACGCACCGCACATGGAGGTGGCGCGCCGGACAGAGGTGACGTGCCGCGCAGAAACCCCGGCCCGGCGCATACGGGGGGATTGCGCGCCGGGCCGGGGTGCTCAGGGGGGAGAGAGCCCGAACTACTTCGTCAGATGAAGCTGCTGACCCGGGTAGATCAGGTCGGCGTCCTCGACGATGTCCTTGTTCAGCTCGAACAGCTGCTGCCAGCCGCCCTTGACCTTGTGGTCGGCGGCGATCTTGCTCAGGGAGTCGCCGGAGGCGACCTTGTACTCGCCGTCACCCTTCTCGACCTTCTCGCCGGTCGGGGTGGTGACGGTCTTCTTCGACTCGGCCTGCGGGGCGACGGAGCGGTCCGAGCGGGAGGCGGCCGGAGCCTCGGTGCGCTCGGTCTTCTGCGGCTGGGCCTGCTGCTTCGGCGCGGCCGGGGTGCTCTTCTGCTCGGTGGCGTTGGAGCTGGAGGTGGAGTTCGAGGAGGAGCCGGTGTCGACACCCGGGTCGACACCGTCGTTGGTCAGGTTGCCGGCGCCGGCGCAGCCCCAGGCACCCGGACCCTGCATGTCGAGGAGCTTCTCGGCGGTGGCGATCTGCTGAGCCTTGGTGGCCAGGTCGGCACGGGGGGCGTACTGCGTACCACCGGCGGCGGCCCAGCTGGACTGCGAGAACTGCAGACCGCCGTAGTAGCCGTTACCGGTGTTGATGGACCAGTTGCCACCGGACTCGCACTGGGCGACGGCGTCCCAGGTGGCGACGGAGGCGGCGGAGGCGCCGGTCGCACCCATCAGCGGTACGGCGACGGCCGTACCGGCGACACCGGCGAGCGTGGCGATACGGACGGCCTTGGACGGGCGGCGGTGCTTGCCCTTGCTGGAAAACAGCATGGAACTTCTCCTCACCGACGCCTACGAGGTGAGCTGTCGGGTTCGGGCCAAGTGAGTTGCCCGGTCGCACGTCCTAGCACGCGACTTCACCCCAAGCCGGTCCTGATGCGTCTTCCGACGATCGGGTCCGGCGCTTACCTGGGTCCCCCGCTCCTGCCTACGGCGCTTTACGCGTCTGTTCCCTTCGACCGACGGCAGGATTCGGCGTGACGGTCGACGGGGCCCGCGGTGCGAGCGGTTCCGACCGTAAACATACGCAACCCTCACATTCAAAGACGGACACATCGGACAATCTTCCCCTACTTGCATCTGAGGAACCGTCGTTTTCGCAGGTGGGGGCGGTGCAGAAGGGTTACCCGGGCGCGACACGCCAGTTGACGCAAAGAGACCCATGTCTCACTTACACATAAGCGGACATAGGTCTCTGAACTACCCCAGTTTTCGAGGCCCTTTTAACCGATTTTCAGACTGCCCTCATTCGGCCTTCACATCGAGATCGAGGCTCTGGCCAGGGAGGATGAGGTCCGGATCGGAGCCGACGGCATCCTTGTTGGCCTCATAGAGTGCGGACCAACCACCGGAAACCTTCTGTGCGTCAGCAATCGCCCAGAGATTGTCGCCGGGGTGCACGGTGTACGTACCGTCGGCGGCCGGAGCCCCCGCGTCGCGCGCGCCGGCGTCACCGCGGGAGGCATGGCGACCCGACTCGCGGTCACCGCTGTTCGCGTCCCGGCTCCCTTCGGGGGCCGGCGCGCCGCGGTGCTTGCCGCCGACACCGGCGGACGAATCGGGTGAGTCGGGTGAGTCGGGTGAGTCGGGTGAATCGGGCGCCCCGGAGGGCGGAGTGGCCGACGCGGTGGCCGAAGGCTTCGTCGACGTCTTGGCCTTGTCGGCCGACTTGCCGGCGCCGCTCGAGCCCTTCGAGCGGCCCGTACCGCCCGAGGCTCTGTCCGACGGCGTGGCGTCATCGGACGGGGCCGCCGACGCACCGTCAGCCGGCTCCGCGCTCCGCGTCGGCTCGGAGGAGGGCGCGGCCCCCGGGTCGACACCCGGCAGCGTCCCGTCCACCGCGAGGCCGGAGATGACCGCACAACTGGGCCACGCCTGCGGGCCCTTGTCGTCCAGGACCTTCTCGGCCACGGCTATCTGCTGCGCGCGGCTGGCGAGGTCGGCACGCGCGGCGTACGTCTGGCCGCCGTACGCCTTCCAGGTCTCCTGCGAGAACTGCAGGCCGCCGTAAAAGCCGTTGCCGAGGTCGGCGCTCCACATGCCGCCGCTCTCGCACTCGGCCACCCGGTCCCAGGTCGTGGCGTCGGCCGCGTGCGCACCGGCCGCGCCGAGCAGCGGGATGGCGATGGCCGATCCGGTCACGCCCGCGGCGACGACGATGGCGGGTGCCTGACGAGGGCGACGGTGTCTGCCGTTCGCGGAGCCCATGGGGTTCCCTTCGTGTGACTGACGAGTGACTGGTGAGTCGAACGGTGAACCTAGCTGGACTCGAACGTGTGTCACAAGTCGATGCAGCGCAGATCACGTGAAAGTCACAGAGTTGACGGAGCGTCACTTTCTGCCGGGGCGGACCTCGGCGCGAACTCCACGGGCAGAGTGCGCAGTCCACGCATGATGAGCCCGCCGCGCCACCGCAAATCGGTAGATTCCACCGCAAGTCTCAGATCCGGAAGGCGCCTCAGAAGCGTCGCGAGCGCGGTCTGTCCCTCCAGTCGGGCGAGCGGTGCTCCCAGGCAGTAGTGGATGCCGTGCCCGTATCCGAGGTGCTGATTGTCACGCCGTGCGAGGTCGAGCGTGTCGGGGTCCTCGAAGCGCTCCGGGTCGCGGTCGGCTGCGGCGAGTACGACGAGTACGGGGTCGCCGGCCGCGATGTCCTGTCCGCCGAGCGTCAGCGGCTCGGTGGCGAACCGCCAGGTCGCCAGCTCCACCGGGCCGTCGTACCGCAGCAGTTCCTCGATCCCGGTCTCCAGCAGATCGCCCTCCCCCGCGTCGAGGGAGTGCTGCAGCCGCTCGCGCTGCGCGGGGTTGCGCAGCAGTGCGTACACCCCGTTGCCGATGAGGTTGACCGTCGTCTCGAACCCGGCGAAGAGCAGGATGAAGGCCATGGCCGCGGCCTCGTTCTCGGTGAGGTGCTCGCCGTGGTCGCTGGCCCGGATCAGCCCCGAGATCAGGTCGTCCCCCGGGTTCTCCCGCTTGCGGTGGATCAGTTCGGCGAGATAGCCGCGCATCTTCTTCACCGACCTGGCCACCCCGCCGCGCGGGCCGCCGCCGTGGCGGATCATCATGCCCGCCCAGTCCCGGAAGTCGTCCTGGTCCTCGCGCGGGACGCCGAGCAGATCGCAGATCGCGTAGATGGGCAGCGGAAACGCGAAGTCGTGGATGAGGTCCGCCTTCCCCTCCGCGATGAAGCGGTCGATGAGGCGGTCCGTCAGTTCCTGCACCCGCGGCGCGAACTCGGCGACCCGGCGCGGAGTGAACGCCTTGGAGACGAGGCGGCGCAGCCGGGTGTGGTCGGGCGGGTCGATGTTCAGCAGATGCGTCATCAGCTCCGCCTTGCGCTCGCCCGGGATGCCCGTCTTCCCCTTGGCGTGCGCCGGCTCGGCGTGGTGCGCCGGGTTCTTGGAGAGCCGGGTGTCGGCGAGCGCCTGCCGGGCGTCGGCGTACCGGGTCACGAGCCAGGCCTCGACACCGCTGGGCAGCGCAGTCCGGTGCACGGGACTGTGCTCGCGCAGCCAGGCGTAGGCCGGGTACGGGTCGGTGGCGAACTCCCAGGTGAAAAGTTCGGGGGCGCCGGCGGGGCAGGCGGCGGGGTGATCGGCTGGGCGGTCGGCGGGGCTGTGGTTCACCCCCCGACGTTATCCGTTGCCCTCCACCGCCCGGATGGCGTCCCGGTAGGCGCGGCCCGCGGCCCGCAGTGCGGCTTCCGGGTCGACGCCGTCCTGTTCGGCGCGTACGGCGAGGGCGAGGAGCTCGTAACCGATGCCGTCGCCCGTGGGAAGCGCCACATCGAGTCCTGCCGTACGGACCCGGCCGGCCAGTTTCGCCGCGAGCGCCAGTCCGGGCTGGCCGAGCGGGACTCCGTCGGTGACCGAGTCGCGCTGCTTCTCGACGGCCTTGGTCCGCAGCCAGTGGGCGTGCACGTCCTCCGGGGTCTCGGCACTCTCGTCGCCGAAGACGTGCGGGTGGCGGTGGATCAGCTTCTCGACGAGGGTCGCGGCCACGTCGTCGACGGAGAACGGCTCGTCCTCGGCCTCCTCGGCGATCCGGGCGTGGAAGACGACCTGGAGGAGTACGTCCCCGAGCTCCTCGCGCAGCTCGTCGCGGTCGCCGTCCTCGATCGCCTCGACGAGTTCGTACGCCTCCTCGATGGCGTACTTGGCGAGGCCCTTGTGGGTCTTCTGCGAGGTCCAGGGGCATTCGACCCGGATCCGGTCCATCACCTGGACCAGATCGAGGAGCCGGGCGCCCGGCAGATCGTACGAACCGGGCAGCAGCTCCAGGTCCGGCATCTGCACCCGGCCCGAACCGGCGAGCCCGGCCAGCCCGTCGGTCAGCGGCCCGCTGCCCTCGCCGCCCGTGAGAACGACGACGCTCCGGCCGCCCGCACAGGCGTCGACGAGCTCCTGCGCGGTGGGCGCGGAATGCTCGACGCCGACGCCCGCCTCGCGCAGATACGGCAGCTGCGGGTGGTCCTGCTCGGCGCAGAGCACCCGGTCGGCGGCGTGCAGCGTCTGCCAGGCGGGCCAGGACAGGAGTCCCGGCGCGACGCGGTGGCTGGCGGTGAGCAGGACGATGCGGCCGGGGTCTTCAGCGTTCACCGTTCGAATCTACCTCGGTCGGTCCGGTCGCCGTTTTCCGCGGTCTTCTAGGCGCCGGACCCGTCGCCCGTCTCTGCGGGCTTGGTGACCTGGGTGATCCAGGGGGCCTTGTAGTTGGCGAGCTGGGTCTGCTTGTTGTCCCAGGCGCCATAGCGCGGATTGACATCGACCTTCAGTGCCTTCGACGCCTTGCTGAGCGCATCGCCGACGGCCTGCTGCCCCTCGGGCTGCTGCAGGTCGGCGCCGAGTGCCTGGGCCAGCTTCGTGAGCTGGACCTGCTCGCGCAGGACGGCATCGATCTGGCCGGGGGCGACCCAGCTCTGCTGGAGCATCGCCGTCCGCAGCTGCGCCTCTCCGCCGGACTGGGCGGCCGCCGCCTTCCGCATCTGCTGGATCTCGTTGCGGCTGACGGTCACGCCCGCGTCCCGCGCGGCCCGGTCCAGGACCCGGTCGAAGATCATGCCGTGCAGCTTGGCCCGGCTGAGCTGCCCGGACTTGTCGATGAGCTGGGGCGCGTCCTTCGAATCGCGCTGGGCCTCGCGTACGGCCGCCACCTGGCCCTGCAGCGTGGACACCTCGATCCGGTCCCCGCCGACGAGGGCCGCGGCACCCGGGTGGGTCTGGCCGCCGCAGGCGGTCAGGAGTGGGGCTCCGGCGAGCAGTGCGGCGGAGACGGTGAGCGCGGTGCGACGGCGGCGGTGCAAAGGAACCTCCCGGGGAGAGTTTGTGCATCAGTGCACAAGACCTTGCGGTGATCGATGTTAGGCAGTGGATGTGGTTGGGGCCACTGGTTCGACCAACGATTCGGAAGGAGTTGGGGATGTGGGCCCGCTCAGGGGTGCCCGACCGTGCCCGGCGGCGGCGCTCAGGACACGCGTTCGGCCGCCGGGACCTTGCTGTCCGGGCGCAGCATGATCGTGCGCGAGACGACGAATGTGACCGGGATGGCCGCCGCGGCCGCGACCAGCGGCGCGTACCGGCTGCTGAACCCGGCGAGATCGACCAGCAGACAGACACCGCCGGTCGTGATGACGAAGTTGGCGGCGTTGGTGAGCGGGAAGAGCAGGAACTTCCGCCAGGTGGGACGGGTCCGGTAGGTGAAGCAGGAGTTCAGGAAGAAGGAGCCGGTCATGCTCAGAGCAAAAGCGACCACATGGGCGGCGATGTACGGCAGCCAGGTCAGCAGGACGAGGTAGCAGCCGTAGTACGTGCCCGTGTTCACGACCCCCACGAGGGCGAATCGGGCCATCTGTGCCTTGACCGTCATCGGCGTACGAACTCCTGGGGCTCCCGTATCGACTGCGGCGCCGCCTGGGTGTTCGTGGCCTTCACCAGGAAGTGCGGGCGCCGCTTCACCTCGTAATAGATGCGGCCGACGTACTCACCGACCACCCCCACTATCACCATCTGTACCCCGGCAAGGGCCGTGACCACAACGATGAGCGTGACATAGCCGGGCGTTTCCACGCCTTTCACCAAGGCGAATCCGACGATCCAGGCGGCATAGGCGAAGGCGACCGACATCAGCACCATGCCCAGGTATAACGCGGCGCGCAGTGGCTTGTTGTTGAACGAGAGCAGTCCGTCGAGTCCATAGTTGAGAAGCTTCCCGAAGGTCCAGGCGGAGCTGCCCTGCTCGCGGACGGCATTCTCGTAAGCGAAGGTCGTCGTCCGGAATCCGACCCAGGCGAACAGTCCTTTGGAGAACCGGTTGTACTCGGTGAGTTCGAGGACGGCGTCGACGGTGCGCCGGGACAGCAGCCTGAAGTCACCGACGCCGTCGACCAGTTCCACGTCCACCAGGCAGTTGATCAGCCAGTAGTAGGCGCGGGCGCTGACGGTGCGGGTGACGCGGTCGCCCTTGCGGGTGCGGCGGGCGATCACCTGGTCGTAGCCGTCCGCGTGCTCCTGGAGCATCCGACCCACGAGCTCCGGCGGGTGCTGGAGGTCGGCGTCCATGATGACGACCGCGTCGCCCTCGGCGTGCTGGAGGCCGGCCAGCATGGCAGCCTCCTTGCCGAAGTTTCGGCTGAAGGAGACATAGCGGACCCGTGGGTCGGCGGCGGCCAGCTCCTGGAGGATCACCAGGGTCCGGTCCGCGCTGCCGTCGTCGACGTAGACCAGCTGGAATTCATGTCCCAGCCCGGTCATTTCGTCCGTGACGCGTTCATGGAAGCGTTCGAGGATCTCTTCCTCGTTGAAACAAGGCACCACCAGCGAGACCAGCACGGATGTACATCAGCCCGTCCACATGTCGGAACCCGATGCTCCATATGACCGATGAGCGTCCATCAAGTGAACTGCCCTATTTCGGCGCCGAGTTATACGTCCGAGGCTGGCATATTCCTGCGTATGCCGACCTTCCGTCCCCGCCTGTGGGCGGGCTCGCTCGCCGCGCTGCTCACCGTGACCGCCGTCTGCGCGGGTGACGCCGTGGCGCGCAGCTTTCCGTTCGGGCCGCACACGCGCAACGTCAACGACCTGGGCAATCAGTTCGTGCCGTTCCACGCCCGGCTGTGGGACCTGCTGCACGGGAGCACCGACGGCGGAGTGCTGCTCAACTGGTCGTCCGGGTACGGGACGAGCTTTCTGCCGGATCTCGGCACCTATCTGACCAGCCCGTTCGCGCTGCTCGTCGGGGTCTTTCCGCGGGACCGCATCGACCTCGCGGTCTATGTGGTGACGGTCCTGAAGATGGCGTCGGCCGCGGCGCTCACGGCCCTGTTGCTGCTGACGCTGCGCGGCGGGCGCTGGTGGGCGGCGGGGGTGCTCGGTGCTTCGTACGCGCTGTGCGGCTGGTCGGTCGCCGAGGCGTCGTACAACCCGATGTGGCTGGACGGCCTGGTCGCGCTGCCGCTGCTCTGCCTGGCCGGGGAGTGGGCCCGGACCGGGCGGCACCGGATCGCCGCGCCGTTGCTCGTCGCGTTGATGTGGGCGGCCAACTTCTACACGGCCTACATGGCGACGCTCGGGGCCGCTCTGGTCCTTGCGGTCCGGCTCTTCACGGAGCGGGAGGACCGGCGGGCGGTGGTCCGGGGGCTGGTGCGGGCGGTCTGCACGGTCGGGGTGGGTGTCGGTCTCGCGGCGCCCGTCCTGATTCCCGTCTATCTGGGGACGAAGCACGCCTACCCGGGCTGGGACCGGGCGTTCGCGCCCGCCGCCTGGCCCGATGTGCTCGCCCGGCTGCTGCCCGCCACGTACAGCTTCTTCACCCCGGCTCTCTTCCTCGGCACGGGCACTCTGCTCCTGGCCTGCGCGCTGGCCTTCCAGCGGTCCGTGCCACGGCGCGATCGGTGGGCGTGGGCGGGGCTGGTGGCTGTGGTCGCGCTGTCGTTGCAGTGGGGGCCGACGCATCTGCTCTGGCATGCGTTCGCCACACCCAACGGCAGTCCCTACCGGCAGACGTTCGTCCTGGCCGGACTGGTGGTGATCGCCGCCTGGATCTCCGTCTCGTACGACTGGCCGGGGTGGCGGGCGCTCGTCGGCGGGGGCGCGGTGCTGCTGCTTATCGGGGCCGGGGCCGGCTTCAGCGACCTGGTCACGCCGTGGACGTATCCGCTGTTCGCGGCCGGTCTGGTGGCGGCGGTCGGGGCGCTGCTGCTGGTCGGCCGCGGCCGGAGATCGGCGGTCGTCGCCGCCGTGCTGCTGGTCGGCGCGCAGGCCGGGCAGGCCACCGCGACCACCGCCTTCGCCGACCGGCAGCGGCTGAACCGGCTGGACGACTACGCGCCCTGGGGCGAGCGGCAGCGGACCCAGGCGGCGGCGGTCGCGGGCGCCGACGGCTGGCCGCGGTATCGCACGGAACCCGGCCGCGAACAGACCACGGCGAACGATCCGCTGCTGGTGGGCGGGCAGGGCGTCGCGTACTACAGCAGCCTCACCCCCGACGTGCTGACCCGCACCCTGCGTGCGCTGGGCGGCGGGTGGACGTCGAACGGCCGGGCCGTACAGAGTCTCGACAACCCCGTCACAGACGCGGTCTTCTCGGTCGGCGCGCGGGTGCGCATGCCGCGCGATCCCCATCAGGGGTGGAACGCCCCCGACGGCCGGCCGTTGACGGTGAGCCGCGAGGAGGCGCCGCCGCTGGTGACGGTGCGCGGACCGGACGCGCCGGTGCCGTACGGCCGTTCCCCCTTCCGGAACCAGGAGCGGCTGCTCGGTACGACGGTCTACGCGGTGCCGCCGACGATGCTGCGCGCGGCGAAGGGTGGCCCGGCCGCGGACCGGGGGGCGTACGACTACCGGGTGGGGCGCGGTACGTACACACTGACCGCCCGATGCCCGGCGGCCTCCGAGGCCTATCTGTGGGCGCCCGACCTGTTCGGCTCGGCGCGGCTCAGCAACGGCCCGGAGATCCCGTTCCGGGGGCAGCTGCCGCGCCGTCGCGCCCCGATGCAGCGCCTGGGCACGGCGGGCGGGAGCACACCGGTGACGGTCACGCTGACCGCCGCACGCGCCGGGACCGTGCCGCACGAGGCGATCGGCTGCCTGGACCGGTCCCGGCTGGCCTCGGCGGTCGCCGGGCTGAAGCGCACCGGTGCGACCGCCGTCCATGTCACCGCTGACGGCATACGGGCCGAACTGCCGCCCGGCAGCACCGGAACGGTCGTGATCGCCGCGCCCCGGATCGCGGGCTGGAGCTGCCAGGGGCGGCCCGCCGACAGCTATCTGGGCCTGGTCTCCACACCGGCCCCCGCCCGCGGCACCTCCGTCGACTGCACGTTCCGGCCCCCAGGCCTGCGGGCGGGTGCGACGGTGGGCGCGGGCGCGGCACTCGCCCTGCCGGTGGCCGGGGCGTGGGGGGCACGGCGTCGACGCCGGGGTCCGGCCTCCGGGAACTAGCCCACGATCGCGACCGGGGCGTCCCAGGCGTTCCGGTCGATCGTGAGCGTGCCTCCGGTGTGCGTCACCTTCTT
>NZ_BMRN01000020.1 GCF_014648655.1 Streptomyces atratus | reverse complement strand
CCGAACAACGGAACACTGCTGAGCGGCCTCGACCCCGCACCGCAACGGCTTGAACAAGACAGCGGGACACCGAAGGACGAACTCGTCGGCAACGACGGCCGGAAGGTCTCCTTCGAGCAGGCACGCCAGAGCCTCCGGACCATCCGGGACGCCACCGGCGAGGTCATCGGATACGCCTCGCACAGCGACCGGGACTGGGCTCCACGCAACGACTTCTACACGAAGTACCGCGCCGACGAGGTCCTGTTCGCGCACTACCGGGCCACGGAGGAAGGGGGTGTCGTACTCGACACCGACAGCGACACGGACTCCCCGGCCGGCGAGCTCCCCTGGCAGGCCGCACCGGCGCGGGATGCGAAGGAGCCGGTCAGGCCGCTGTTCTTCGACGCGCACGGCACCGAGAACGGCATCGAACTCCATGTGGTGGGCGAAAAGCCGCTGGTCGTCGACGGTGCCCGGTTCGCGCGTTTCATGGAGACGCTCAGAGACCCGGCGCAGCCCCCGGCTCCGGTCGTACTGGTCGCGTGCGAGACGGCGAAGATCCGCAATGCCGACGGCGGGAGCGTGGCGACGGACGCGGCACGTGCCATACCCGGACGTCTCTGGTACGCGCCCGATACCGAGGTCGGCCACGCCGGACCGTCGAACGGCTCCAACGGCGTCACGGGCGTGCTGGGTCTGCTCGCGGACCCCGTCACACAGCGCCGCGGTGCGTGGATCGTGGCGGGGGAGCCACTCGAAGGTCACCGATCGGGGCCGTTCCCCCTGCTCCAGGTGCTCAATGTCCACCTACGTGAGGAGTTCGGGGTGATGAACCTCGTACGCGGCGAGTTCTCCCGGTTCCAGCGCCGGGGAAGGCACTTCCACGACGCCATGGACTGGCTGACGGCCGAGAGCGAGAACCAGAGTTACGAGCAGACGTGACGTGAAGTCACATTCCCTGACAGGGGCGGGAACCGAGCCCTCCCAGCAGCAATCGAAGAGGATGAAGAGAATCTATGGCAGGGAAAGAGGGGCGACCTGTGAAGCGAGAGCGGTCCAGCGAGGAGAGTGAGTCCGGCAACGGCCGGGACGGGGCGTCGGGCGGAACGGTTCCGGACAGTTCGGAGGGCACGGTTCCGGGGAGCATAGGCGCCCCGTCCGCGCCTTCGTCCCGCACGGTGACGGAGGGCGGGGACACTTCGGTCACCGGCGGCAAGGACGGCGGCGGCGCGCGGACACCGACCTCGTCGAAGGCCGTCCCGGAGGAGGCCGGGGAACCTGCGCCCCAGACCCCGGCGGTGGTGCACGCGGCCGGGGTCTCCATCGGCAGGACCACGTCCGAGCCCGAGGGACAACCGGGCGGTGAGGACTCGGCGGTTGCCCAGGAAGAGGCGGCACCGACGGCCGGAAAGACCGCGGTGGTGGCCACCACCACCGCCACCACCACTGCTGCGGGCACTGCCTCCGCGGCCTCGTCGGATGTCGCGGAGAGCACCGCCGGGAAGACGGCCGGGGCGAGCACGTCGTCGTCCGCCACGGCCGCCGCGGAATCGACGCCCGCGGGTGGGCCCTCCGCATCCGAGGAGACAGCTTCCACGGAGACCGCTTCGACCGCGACGGAGCCGGCTGTCGCTGCCTCGACGGCCGCTTCCACCGCGGCGGCCGTCGCGGCCGGTCGGGCCACCGCCACGGCCGCCGTCTCCGCCGCGGCTTCGTCCAGCCCTCCCGGCGGCGGCGCTGCGGGGGAGGGCGGTGCCCCGGAGCGCCCCGGCCGGGTGTCGCGCCCGATGGTGGTCGCGGCCGCCTTCGCCGGTGCGCTGCTCCTCGCGACCCCGTTCGTCGTGGCCGGCGCCCAGAAGGACGAGGCCAAGCCCGAGAGCCGCGAAGCGGCGGCGGCGTGGAAGGAGGACGGCCGGGCCGGTGGTTACGTACCGGGCACCGACCCCGACAGCCCCGAGGGCAAACGGGCCGCCGGTGGCGACAAGCGGGGTGACACCCCGGCCCGGGGTGACAAGGGCCCCGTCGGTGACGTACGCGCGGACACGGGGGGCGGCCGGAAGCCCGCGGACGGGTCGGCCGAGGCAGAGACCAAAGGCGCCAAGGGTGCCAAGGGCGCCAAGCGCAGCACCACGGGCGCGGCCGACAAGACGGAGAAGAGCGGTTCCGGCAACAAGGCCCCCGCCGACACGGGCTCGGACACTCCCACCAAGGCCCCCCCGGCCGGTTCGGCGCCCAAGTCGGCACCCGCCGTGGTGTACAGCGGCGTGTCCGGACCGGAGTGCCCCACCCAGCGCTTCCAGAAGTCGGGTTACTACAGCGACGGCAAGGAGGGCTGGGCCACCCACAGCGGTGGCTTCGGCGGGTACGGCTGCGCGGGGAAGTACCTTTCCATGCCCATGTCCGGCAGTTCCTCCAAGGACTCGGGCGGATCGGCGACCTGGCTGTTCGACCTGCCCGACACCGCCAGGAAGTGCAGCATCTCCGTCCACGTGCCCGGGAGTTCCGACATCGCGCGGGTCGGTGGCAACCCGAGCTATTACACCGTGTACGACCGGTTCCTGCCCAGGACCAGCAACCTGGTCGGCTCCTACTACGTCCGCCAGCAGGAGCGTCGCGGCACCTGGTACAACGTGCCGGGCACCTTCTCCGTCGACGCCAAGAAGCTCTCCGTGCAACTGCACGACCGGGGCGAGGACAACAACTACGAGCACCACGCGATATCCGCGCTGAAGGTGACCTGCACCGGCTGAGAAACCGGCTCGGACACCACTGAGAATCCGGCTGCGTCACCGGCGGGCGGACCGGTCCGCCCGCGCCCCGCGCACCATACGAACGCGGCAGGCGCCCCGATCCCCAGGAGGCCTTCACCTCCGGGGATCAGGGCACCTGCCGCACCCGTGCCGCTGTGGTGCCACGGGCTCGCCCGGCCGTGAAGTGTCGCCACCGCACGGCGCTTCAGTGGGCGACCCCGCCGGCGGGCATCCAGCAGGCGGGGGCGCCCACGCACCAGAAGGGATATCGGGTGGAAGCGGATGCCGAGAGGCTCTGCAGACCACCGCACAGTGAAACCACGGCCTTTTCGGCCGACTCCCTCAGTCGGAGGCCACCGGCAGGACGTCCGGCGAGAGCGCGCCGGCACGGACAGAACCGCTCGTCATACGGCGACGATGGTGACGCCGGCACAACACCTCGTAGCCGACCTCCGTAGCGGGGCTACTCACGTCACCGACCACAACCTGCTCACCTTCCACCACCATCTCGCCGCCCACCGTGCGGGCATTGTGCGTAGCACGCGCCCCGCACCAGCACATCGCTTCCACCTGAAGCGTCTCCACTCGGTCCGCCAGCTCGATCAGCCGCCGCGATCCAGGGAAGAGCTTCGTGCGGAAGTCGGTGGTGATCCCGAAGGAAAAGACATCCAGACCCAAGTCATCCACGACCCGCGCCAATTGATCGATCTGCACCGGCTCCAGGAACTGCGCCTCGTCCACGATCAAGTAGTCGACCTTGCCGCCCTGCGACACCCGGTCGACGACATAGGCATACAGATCCATGCCCGCCACCGCCTCGACCGCCTCGGTCACCAGCCCGAGCCGTGAAGAGAGCTTCCCCTCCCCCGCGCGGTCATCCCGAGTGAAGTTCAGACCCTGCAGCCCTCTCGCCGACCGGTTGTGCGCAATCTGTAGCGCCAGTGTGCTCTTTCCGCAGTCCATCGTTCCGGAGAAGAACACAAGCTCGGGCATGAGGGGCTGAGCACCTTTCGGGCGGGGCGAAGCGGGGCAGGGGAAATGGTGGTGGGGGAACGCTGGAGAGGGAAAACGCGCCTACGAGCGTACTTCGAGCAGCGGGACGAACTGCTCGACGGGGGTCATGGAACCATGCATGCCGACCATCGCGGACTCGTGCGGCTCATTGACCGAAGCGGTGATCACCACGTCGTCGCGGGCCGCCGCGACGACGTCGCCGATCCTGCCGTGGACACGTTCGTCGATCTTCGGGCCGAACCAGCCGGCCGCGATCGCCTCGTCCCGGCTCGCCACCCAGAACTGCTCGCCGAGCACTTCCCGCCAGACGGTCAGCACATCGTTCTCGGCCCCCGGGACGGCGTACACATGACGGGCCCGGCCCTCACCGCCGAGCAGGGCGACCCCCGCGCTCAGCTCCCAGTCCTCGTCGAAGTCGATCCGGGACTGCTCGTCGAAGGGGATGTCGATCATGCCGTGGTCGGCGGTGATGTACAGGGCCGAGCGGGGCGGGAGCTGTTCGGCCAGCCGCCGGGCCAGCCCGTCCACGTACATCAGCTGTCCGCGCCAGGCGTCGGAATCGACGCCGAAGCGGTGGCCCTTGCCGTCGACCTCGCTGTAGTACGTGTAGACGAGCGACCGGTCACCTGCGGCAAGCCGTTCGGCGGCGACGTCCATCCGCTCCTCGCCGGACAGCCGGCCGAGGAACGAGCCCCCGCTGAGCGCAATCTTGGTGAGCGGAGTCTGCTCGAAGGCGGGGGCGGAGACCTGGGCGGTGCGCACACCCGCGGCGTCGGCGAGCTTGAAGACGGTGGGGTACGGCTGCCAGGCTTTCGGCGAGGTCCAGGGCTGCCAGCGGAGCTGGTTCATCAGCTCGCCGGTCTCCGGATTGCGCGCGGTGTAGCCGGGAAGGCCGTGCTCCCCCGGCGGACGTCCGGTGCCGACCGAGGCCAGTGAGGTCGCGGTGGTAGCCGGGAAGCCCGCCGTGATCGGACGGCCGGTGCCGCCGCGCGAGGTGGGCAGCAGGGAGTGCAGAAACGGTGCCTCGTCCGGGTGGGCCTTGATCTGCTCCCAGCCGAGACCGTCTATCAGGAACACGCAGTTCCGGTCGGCGGGGGTGAGTTCGGGGATCACGGCGGTGAAGCCGGGTACGCCCAGTCCGGCGGCAAGCGTGGGCAGCAGGTCGGAGAGGGAGCCGCTGCCGTACTCCGGGACGGGGGCGGTGTCGACGGGGAGCAGAACGGGGTCCTGCCAGGCCGGCTGGACCATCAGCGGCCGGTCGCCTCGGTCGCGGCCGTGGCCTCGGAGAGCGCCTGGGCGAAGGCAAGGGTCTGGCGCACGGTGTCCGGGCCGTCACCGGCCTCGCTGACCCGCAGGCTCAGATCGTCGGCGGTGGAGCTGCCGGTGTAGCCGTGGTCGGCCTCGCAGTTGGGGTCGCCGCAGGCGGCCGGCTCCAGGTCGATCCGGGAGACCGCGCCCCATCCGATGGTGAGGACGACCTCGCGGGGCAGCGTGCCCGGTACGTACTTCTCGGGGTTGGCCACGACACGGCTGACCACGACCGACGAGATCCGGTCGAGCTTGACCGACTCGGTGGACGTCGTGGCGTACGGCGTCGGGGAGCTGGTGTCCGCGTTCTGCTCGTCGGTGTGGCTGACGATGAAACGGTTGTCCGTCAGGACCAGGACCGTGACATGGCGGCGCACCTCGTTCGAATCGAAGGTGGTCTCCTGGTGCACCAGGTACGAAGCGACCGGCTCACCGCCCACGGCGGCCTCCACCGCCTCGGCCACGAGGGCCGGGTAGTAGCCGCTGCGCTCGATCGCCGCGCGCAGCCCCTGGGTCGTCGTACCGGTCTTTGCCATGAGGACCATCCTACGGGGGACGGATGACTGCCGGGGACGTTGTGCGGCAGAGCGGAACGGGGCCCAGCGGTGAAGGGACCCGGTTTCGCGCCCGCCCGGCGGTCGGGGACGAAACGGTGCGCCGCCGGTCAGTAGTTGGGGAGGCGTCGGGGGCCGAGGTCGGTGCGGGCCGGGGGCGGCGAGAGCCGGACGCTCGCACCGAGGACGGTCAGCCCCTGGGTGGCGACCACGACCGGTTCCAGGGCGATGGAGACCACCTCGGGATGGTCGTCGACCAGCCGGGACACCCGCAGCAGCAGCTCTTCCAGCGCCGCGGTGTCCACGGGCGCCGCGCCACGCCAGCCGAACAGCACCGGCGCCGCCCGGATGGACCGGATCAGCTCGGCGGCGTCGCGGTCGGTGGCCGGAACGAGGCGGTGGGCGGTGTCGCCGAGAAGCTCGGAGGGCGCGCCCGCGAGCCCGAAGGAGAGGACGGCACCCGCCGCCGGGTCGATCGTGGCCCGTACGACGGTGTCGACGCCGCGCGGCGCCATGGCCTGGACGACGGGCTGGAGCTCGGCGGGCCTGCCGAGCAGGTCGGTCAGTTCGCCGTACGCCCGGCGCAACACGCCCTCGTTGGCGAGGTCCAGCCGGACACCGCCGAGATCGGCACGGTGGCGAAGATGGGGCGCGGTGGTCTTGAGCGCCACGGGATAGCCGAACTGTGCCGCCGCGGCGACAGCGGCTTCCGGGTCGGGGGCCGGAAGCGTCGGCCGTACGGTGATGCCGTAGCGGCCCAGGAGTTCGCGCGCCTCGTCGTGGGCGAGCGGTCTGCCCCGTGGGTCGGGGTCGGGGCCGAGGAGGGTGTCGATCAGGTCGGCGGCGCCCGGCTCGTCGATGGTGTCGTCGAGGAACTCGGGCACCTTGCCGGGCACGGCGGCCTGCCGTCGCCACTGCGCATACCTCACCGCTTCGGCCAGGGCACGCACGGCCCGTTCGGCGGCGGGGTAGGCGGGAATCCGGCCGGCCCGGACGCCGGGGTCGCCGTCAGTGCCCGCATCGGCGGCGGTGGTGGCTTTGCCGCTGCCGGTTGCCGGTGCTGAGGGAGTCGCAGGGCCGGGGCCGGTCGTGGTGACGGCTCCGGCGCGAGGGGGTGTCGCGGCCGCGGAGGACTGTGCCGAAGGACGCGGCAGTGCGACCGTGCTGGTGGCCGCGGCGAGGGCCTCCGCCAGGCCGCCGATCTCCACATGGACGACGGCCACCGGCTTGGCGGGACCGGCCGCGGCGGCCTCGTGCAGAGCGGTCGCCAGCACCTCGCCGTCGCCCGATTCCGCCTCGCCGTTCTCGCCCACCCACGGGATCGCCGTCACGACCACCGAGTCGCAGCCCTCGTCGGCGAGGGCCTCGGCCAGGGCATCCCGGAAGTCCTGCGGAGTGGCGGCGGTGGTGAGGTCACGGGGCGGGCGCGGGCGCAGCCCCTCGGCCAGGCAGGCGTCGTACGTGAGCAGACCGAGCGATTCGGAGTTGCCGAGGATCGCGACCCGCGGGCCCGCCGGGAGGGGCTGATCGGCGAGGAGGAGACCCGCATCGACCATCTCCGTCACGGTGTCGACGCGGATCACGCCCGCCTGCCGCATGAGCGCGGAGACCGTCGTATCCGGGATCCGGCTGACCGGCACCGCATGGCCGGGCGGGGTGGAGCCGCTGTGCCGGGCGCCCTTCACCACGACCACCGGCTTCACCGCCGCGGTGCGCCGCGCGAGGCGGGTGAACTTGCGGGGGTTGCCGAGCGATTCGAGGTACAGCAGGGCGACATCGGTGTCCGGGTCCTCGTACCAGTACTGCAGGAAGTCGTTGCCCGAGATGTCGGCACGGTTACCGGCGGAGATGAAGGTGGACAGGCCTGCGCCACGCCGGTAGAGCCCGGAGAGCAGCGCGATGCCGATCGCTCCGGACTGCGTGAAGAGGCCGATGCGTCCGGGGGCGGGCGGCTCGGGGGCGAGGGAGGCGTTCAACCGGACGGCTTGGGAGTTGTTGATGATTCCGAAGGCATTCGGGCCGATGATCCGCATCCCGTACGAGCGGGCCTGGCGGACCAGTTCACGCTGCCGTTCCCTGCCTTCGGCGCCCCATTCGGCGTACCCGGCGGAGAGGACGACCAGGCCCTGGACACCGTGCTCACCGCAGTCGGCGACGGCCTCCGGAACCCGGTCGGCAGGGACGGCGACGACCGCGAGATCCACCTGCTCGTCGATCTCGCCGACGCAACGGTGGGCGGGGACACCGTCGATCGTGCCCTGGTCGGCGGCGAAGGCGCGGTTCACTGCGTAAGTACGGCCGGTGAAGCCGGCCCCGAGAAGGTTGCGCAGGACCGTGCGGCCGACCCCGCCGGGAGTCCGGCCCGCGCCGATGACGGCGACGGATCCGGGGGCGAGCAGCCGTTGCACGGAGCGCGCCTCGGCCCGCTGCTCACGGCCGCGCTGCACGGCGAGTGACTCCGCGGTCGGTTCCAGGTCCAGGGTGAGATGGACGGAGCCGTCCTCGAAGCTGCGCTGCTGGGTGTACCCGGCGTCCCGGAACACCTTGATCATCTTGTTGTTTGCGGGCAGCACCTCGGCAGCGAAGCGGCGGATGCCTCGCTCGCGGGCGACGGCGGCGATGTGTTCGAGAAGCGCCGATGCCACGCCCCGGCCCTGATGCGCGTCCTGGACGAGGAAGGCGACCTCGGCCTCGTCGGCGGGCGCGGAGGCGGGCCTGCCCCGCTCGTCGATCCGGTCGTAGCGGACGGTCGCGATGAACTCGCCGCCGACCGTGACCGCGAGCCCCACCCGGTCGACGTAGTCGTGATGGGTGAAGCGGTGCACGTCCCTGTCGGACAGACGGGGGTACGGGGCGAAGAAGCGGTAGTACTTCGACTCGTCGGAGACCTGCTCGTAGAAGCTGACCAGCCGCTCGGCGTCGTCCGTGGTGATGGGCCTGATCCGGGCGGTTCCTCCGTCGCGGAGGACCACGTCCGCTTCCCAGTGGTCGGGGTACGCGTGATGCGGACTCTGCTCCGGCGAGGGCTGCATGCGCAAAGACTACGGCTCCGTCAGCGGTCGCGTAGATCTTGGGGCCGGGGCAGTCTGAGGGGGCCGATCGGCGGAACAGCACGGGTTGTGGGCGTGCCGCGGGGCGGCCGGAGCATTGCGCACCACATGAGAGACTGGTCTAGACAACCATTGATTCGTGAAGGGCAGAACCATGGCTGAGCGCCGCGTCAACGTCGGTTGGGCCGAGGGCCTGCACGCCCGCCCCGCTTCCATCTTCGTCCGTGCCGCTACGGCTTCCGGCGTCCCTGTGACGATCTCCAAGGCCGACGGCAACCCGGTGAACGCCGCCTCCATGCTCGCGGTGCTCGGTCTCGGCGCGCACGGCGGCGAGGAAATCGTGCTCGCGTCCGAGGCCGACGACTCCGAAGCCGCCCTGGACCGTCTGGCGAAGCTGGTCGCCGAAGGGCTCGATGAGCTTCCGGAGACCGTCTGAACCATTTTCTGCGAGCGAGCCGCGGCACCCTTATTGAGGGCCGCGGCTTTTTCGCTTTCCCGACCCGGGGCGACCGGAGTAAATTCGGGCACCCCAAGAAAGCCCTCACAGAATCACGACTCTTTGTATACGACGTAATTGTTAATGCTGAATGCCTGTGGTGTTTACGGAATGTTGCGAAGTCCTCACCCGGTCGGTGCGCGAGGTGCCGGGCCGGCGGCCCGGCCGGTCGGCGCGGCGCGGCCGGTGCGCGGCCGCGGCCCGTTCGGCGTGCTGGGCGGCCAGCACCCTGGCCCGTTCCGCATCACGCCGCGCCACCGCGTCCACAATGGCCCCGCGCTCGGCCCAGGAGTCCACCGGGCGGGCCGGCTGCTCGACCGTGTACATCCAGGCGATCTTGTGCCGGAGCTGGGTGAGCAGCGCGATCAGGCCGGGACTGCCGGAGGCCTGTGCCAACGTCTCGTGGAACCAGCCGCCCAGTGAGCGCAGGTCCTCCCCCTCGCCCCGTCGGGCCCGCTCCTGGCCGAGCCTGACCAGACCGCGCAATACCTTGAGATGCGCCTCGGTGCGGCGCTGCGCGGCGCGCGCGGCACCGAGCGGCTCCAGCAGCATCCGGACCTCCAGGAGGTCGGCGGCCTCCTCCTCGGAGGGCTCGGCGACGCAGGCGCCCGCGTGCCGGCGGGTGACCACGAAGCCCTCGGACTCCAGGGTGCGCAGCGCTTCCCGTACCGGGACACGGGAGACCCCGTAACGGCGCGCCAGCAACTCCTCGGTGAGCCGGCTTCCGCGTTCGAAGACACCCGAGACGATGTCGTCACGGATTGCCGTGCATACCGAATGCGCCGGAATGCGCATGTCCGAACCTCCGCCTTAATCCCCGCGAAACGCGGCCGACCGACGCCTGTTCTGCGACTCTATTGCAATGTGGCCGCATTTCCGATGCCGGGTGGAAATTCATGAATATCTTTTGGCCACAGGAAGGTTCGGGGAGCAGGTACTACGGGCGGGCACGGAGGCCGGGCACGGCGAAGGCCCCGGCGTGCTGCCGGGGCCTTCGAAGGGGTGCTGCGTGTGGAGCGTCGGTCAGACGTTGACGCCGTGGGCGCGCAGGTACGCGACGGGGTCCATGTCGGAGCCGTACGACGGCGTGGTCCGGGCCTCGAAGTGGAGGTGCGGACCGGTGGAGTTGCCGGTCGAGCCGGAGAGGCCGATCTGCTGGCCCGCGCCGACGCTCTGGCCGACGGAGACGCCGATCGAGGAGAGGTGGCCGTACTGCGTGTACGTGCCGTCCGTCATCCGGAGCACGATGTTGTTGCCGTACGCGCCTCCCCAGCCGGCCTCGACGACCGTACCGGCGCCGACGGCGACGACGGAGCTGCCGGACGCGGCGTGGAAGTCGATGCCCGAGTGGCTGCCGGAGGACCAGAGCGAGCCACTGGACTTGTAGCCGGTGGTGACGTACGAACCGGCGACCGGGAGCTGGAAGGAACCCAGGCGGGTGCGCTCGGCGGACCGGGCGGCGCGGGCCTTCTCGGCGCGCGCCTCGGCCGCGCGCTTCGCCTCGGCCTTGGCCTTCGCTTCGGCCATCTTCTTGGCTTCGGCCCTCTTCTTGGCCTCGGCCTTCCGCTGGGCCTCCGCCTTCGCCTTAGCCGCGACATCGGCCTGGTGCTTCTGTGCGTCGGCCTGGGCGTCGATCTGGTCGGCGAGGGCGCCCTCGATGGCGATGACCTGGTTCAGACCGGTCTCGCTGATGGAGGAGTCCGCAGCGAGGGCCGGAGAGGCCATGCCGCCGATGACGCCGGTGGTGGCCAGAGCCGCGGCGCCGGCGATCTTCGCGCTGCCGCGCGTCAGTCGGCTCGGGGCACGATGCTTCCCGGTGGCACGGGTGAACGCCATGAAGTGGCTGATCCTTTCCTTCCTTCTCGCCTACCGGGTTAGCTGACGGGTTCGGAGCAGGAAGGTCTCCTACGGGTGCCCCGGCCTCATCCGGGCTCAGGCATCCGATTCACCCCAGGGACTGCATGGGTCCCCGGCTCCCCAGGCTCGCGCCTGACGGGGACTCGGCGATGGCTGCCCGGTACGTCACGGATGCGGCATACGAGTGACGGACAGCCCAGCCGACGCTAAGCGGGGTCACTCGCATTCACCAAACGGACAGGCCGTTTTGTAGCGCATCCCACAGGGCAGACAGGCAACCTTCCCGCCGAAATGGACAAAGAGGAAGACTCCGGCGAGATTTCGCTCACAGGAGTCTTCCTCATGTCCCGATATGCAGGTATATGACGGGTCGGTGGGCCGGTCGATACCTTCGGTGCGCGGTCGGACGTGAAAGTCGACCGGTGGGCTGTCACACGCACCGGGCCGGGCGGGCGGGGGTCGCCCGCCTCGGCCCGGCCGGTCGTCCGGTGTCCACGACGGGTGACGCCCGTCAGCCGGCGACCACCGACACCTCTCCGATGCCCAGGGCCCGGACCGGATCCTCGATCTGTGACGCGTCACCGACGAGGATCGTGACCAGCCGGTCACCCGGGAATGCGTTGACCACCGCAGCGGTCGCCTCGACCGTGCCGGTCTCCGCGAGCCGGGCGTACAACTGTGCCTGGTAGTCGTCCGGGAGGTGCTGCTCGACCTGGTCGGCGAGCGTGCCCGCGACCGAGGCCGCCGTCTCGAACTTCAGCGGTGCGACACCCACGAGGTTCTGCACGGCCGTCTCACGCTCTTCATCGGTCAGTCCCTCGGCCGCCAGGGTCCGCAGGACCGTCCACAGGTCCTTCAGCGCCGGTCCCGTGGACTCCGTGTCCACCGATCCGCTGATGGCGAGCATCGCGGCACCACTCGCCCCCGAGGCGGAATCCGGGGCCGACGACCGCAGCACCTGGGCGAAGGCCCGTACCCCGTAGGTGTAGCCCTTCTCCTCGCGCAGCACACGGTCCAGCCGGGAGGTGAGCGTGCCGCCCAGGCAGTACGTGCCCAGCACCTGGGCCGGCCACACGCTGTCGTGCCGGTCGGCGCCGATCCGGCCGATCAGCAGCTGTGTCTGCACCGCACCCGGACGGTCGACGATCACCACTCGGCCGGTGTCGTCGGCGGTGATCGGCGGGGCGGGACGAGGCTCTGCGGTGTCTCCCGACCAGTCGCCGAGAGTGTCGGCGAGCAGGGCGTCCAGGTCGATGCCGGTGAGGTCACCGACGACCACGGCGGTCGCCGTGGACGGTCGGACGTGGGCGTCGAAGAAGGCACGCACGGCCGCCGAGTCGATCCGTTCCACCGTCTCCTCGGTGCCCTGGCGCGGGCGCGACATCCGCGCCGCGGCCGGGAAGAGCTCCTTGGAGAGCTGCTTGGCGGCGCGCCGGGCCGGGTTGGCCTGCTCGTGCGGGATCTCGTCGAGCCGGTTGCGTACCAGCCGTTCGATCTCGCTGTCGGCGAAGGCGGGCGCCCGCAGCGCCTCGGCGACCAGCGCGAGCGCCTTGGCCAGCCGGGAGGCCGGGACCTCCAGGGAGACCCGGACGCCGGGGTGGTCGGCGTGCGCGTCGAGGGTGGCGCCGCAGCGCTCCAGCTCGGCGGCGAACTCCTCGGCGGTGTGCTTGTCGGTGCCCTCGGACAGCGCCCGCGACATGATCGTGGCCACGCCGTCGAGGCCCTCGGGCTCGGCGTCCAGCGGGGCGTCGAGGAAGATCTCGACCGCCACGACCTGCTGGCCGGGGCGGTGGCAGCGCAGCACCGTGAGGCCGTTGGGCAGGGCGCCACGCTCTGGCGCGGGGAAGGCCCAGGGGCGGGCGAGGCCGGGGGCCGGCTGCGGGTGGTACTGCATCGAAACTCCAGTCGCGGCAGCGTCGGTCACTTGTCCGCTCCTTCGTGCGCGTCGGTGTCGTCGGCGCCGTCGGCGCCGGTCTCGGTGTCCGCTGCATCTGCGGGCTCGGCCGATTCGAGCGGCTCATAGACCAGCACCGCCCGGTTGTCGGGGCGCAGCTGGGCCTTGGCGACCGCCTGGACCTCTGCCGCGGTGACATCGAGCACCCGCTGTACGGCGGTCAGGGCGAGCTGCGGGTCGCCGAACAGCACGGTGAACCGGCAGAGTTCGTCGGCGCGGCCCGCGACCGTACCGAGCCGGTCCAGCCACTCGCGCTCCAACTGGGCCTGAGCACGTTCCATTTCCTCGGGCGTGGGGCCCTCGGCGGCGAACCGGGCAAGCTCCTCGTCGACCGCGGCCTCGATCTGCGGCACCTCGACGCCGCCGGACGTCTTGACGTCGAGCCAGCCGAGCGAGGGCGCACCGGCCAGCCTCAGCAGCCCGAACCCGGCCGCCACGGCTGTGCGGTCGCGGCGGACCAGGCGGTTGTGCAGCCGCGACGACTCGCCACCGCCGAGCACGGTCAGCGCAAGGTCTGCCGCGTCACACTCACGGGTGCCGTCGTGCGGCAGCCGGTAGGCGGCCATCAGCGCCCGTGCCGGAACCTCTTCCTGCACCTCTTCGCGCAGCTGCTCGCCGATGATCTCGGGGAGCGTGCCGTCACGCGGCGGCCGCTTGCCGTCGTGGGACGGGATGGAGCCGAAGTACTTCTCGATCCAGGCGAGGGTCTGCTCGGGGTCGATGTCGCCGACGACCGAGAGCACCGCGTTGTTGGGCGCGTAGTACGTACGGAAGAAGGCACGGGCGTCCTCGAGGGTCGCGGCGTCCAGGTCCGCCATCGAGCCGATCGGCGTGTGGTGGTACGGGTGACCCTCGGGGTAGGCCAGTGCCGTCAGCTTCTCGAACGCCGTGCCGTAGGGGACGTTGTCGTAGCGCTGGCGGCGCTCGTTCTTGACGACGTCGCGCTGGTTCTCCATGGACTCCTCGTCGAGCGCGGCGAGCAGCGAGCCCATCCGGTCGGCCTCGAGCCAGAGAGCCAGCTCCAGCTGGTGCGTGGGCATGGTCTCGAAGTAGTTGGTGCGCTCGAAGCTGGTGGTCCCGTTGAGCGAACCTCCGGCTCCCTGCACCAGCTCGAAGTGTCCGTTCCCCTTGACCTGGCCGGATCCCTGGAACATCAGGTGTTCGAAGAGGTGAGCCAGACCGGTGCGTCCCTTGACCTCGTGGCGCGAGCCGACGTCGTACCAGAGGCAGACCGCGGCGACCGGGGTCAGATGGTCCTCGGAGAGCACCACGCGCAGGCCGTTGGCCAGACGGTGCTCGGTCGCTGTCAAGCCGCCTGAGCCGGCCTGGGCTGTGGCCGTGTGACCCATGGGCATGTACGTCCCTTCGATCGCGATACTGGATTTCCTGCGAGACCTGCCACTGTAAGCAAGCGCACAGACACCTGGCGAAGTTCCCATACCTCGGAAGTTCGCGTGAAAGAGGGGCGCATCCCCCGCGGAACGGGTCGTGAAACCACCTCGCCAGGGGTCGGGAACGGCTCTTGGGACGGGTCGAGGTCGGCGATGTCAGTGCGGCGGTCCACAATGGTCCGCGTCAGAACCTGAGGTTGCCCGAACAGAATCCGTGAAGGAGTCGCAGCAGCGATGGCCCGCCGCAGCACGAAGACCCCGCCGCCGGACGACTTCGAGGAGAAGATCCTCGATATCGACGTCGTCGACGAAATGCAGGGCTCCTTCCTTGAGTACGCGTACTCGGTGATCTACTCACGGGCCCTGCCGGACGCCCGTGACGGCATGAAGCCGGTGCACCGCCGCATCGTGTACCAGATGAACGAGATGGGCCTGCGCCCCGACCGTGGCTATGTGAAGTGCGCCCGGGTCGTCGGCGAGGTCATGGGTAAGTTGCACCCGCACGGCGATGCGTCGATCTACGACGCGCTGGTCCGTCTGGCGCAGCCGTTCTCCATGCGGCTCCCCCTGGTCGACGGCCACGGCAACTTCGGCTCGCTCGGAAACGACGACCCGCCGGCCGCCATGCGGTACACCGAGTGCCGGATGGCCGACGCGACGTCACTGATGACGGAGTCGATCGACGAGGACACCGTCGCTTTCCAGTCGAATTACGACGGTCAGGAGCAGGAGCCGACCGTTCTCCCGGCCGCTTACCCGAACCTCCTGGTCAACGGGTCGTCCGGGATCGCGGTCGGCATGGCGACCAATATGCCGCCGCACAACCTGGGCGAGGTCATCGCCGCCGCCCGCCATCTGATCAAGCATCCAGGTGCGGACCTGGAGACCCTGATGCGGTTCATCCCCGGTCCCGATCTGCCGACGGGTGGCCGGATCGTGGGCCTGGGTGGCATCAAGGACGCGTACGCCGCCGGGCGCGGCACGTTCAAGATCCGTGCGACCGTCGCCGTGGAGAATGTGACGGCACGCCGCAAGGGTCTGGTCGTCACCGAGCTTCCCTTCGCCGTCGGACCGGAGAAGGTGATCGCCAAGATCAAGGATCTGGTCTCGGCGAAGAAGCTCCAGGGCATCGCGGACGTGAAGGACCTGACCGACCGCGAGCACGGCCTGCGCCTGGTCATCGAGGTGAAGAACGGCTTCGTGCCGGAGGCCGTGCTGGAGCAGCTCTACAAGCTGACTCCCATGGAGGATTCCTTCGGTATCAACAACGTGGCGCTGGTCGACGGACAGCCGCTCACGCTGGGCCTCAAGGAGCTCCTCGAGGTCTATCTCGACCACCGTTTCGACGTGGTGCGCAGGCGCAGCGAGTTCCGCCGGGGCAGGCGTCGCGACCGGCTGCATCTGGTCGAGGGCCTGCTCGTCGCGCTGATCGACATCGACGAGGTCATCCGGCTCATCCGGTCCAGCGACAACTCGGCCCAGGCGAAGGAGCGGCTCATCGAGCACTTCTCGCTGAGCGAGACCCAGACGCAGTACATCCTGGACACCCCGCTGCGCCGGCTGACCCGGTTCGACCGGATCGAGCTGGAGAGCGAGCGGGACCGGCTCAACACCGAGATCGACGAGCTGACCGCCATCCTCGAATCGGACACCGAGCTGCGCAAGCTCGTCTCCTCCGAACTGGCCGCGGTCGCCAAGAAGTTCGGCACCGACCGGCGTACGGTGCTACTGGAGTCGGCCGGTGCGCAGGTCGCCTCGGTGCCGCTGGAGGTCGCGGACGACCCGTGCCGGGTGCTGCTGTCCTCGACCGGCCTGCTCGCCCGTACCGCCAATGACGATCCGATCGTCTTCGCCGAGGACGCCAAGCGTGCCAAGCACGATGCGATCGTGTCGGCCGTACCGGCGACGGCCCGTGGCGATGTGGGCGTGGTGACGTCCACGGGGCGGCTGCTGCGGCTCACGGTGATCGATCTGCCCCAGCTGCCGGACACCCATGCCGCACCCAACCTTTCGGGCGGTGCGATGGTTTCGGAGTTCCTCACGCTGGAGAGCGACGAGGAGGTCATCTGCCTCACCACGCTCGACGAGGCCTCCCCCGGCCTGGCGATCGGCACTCTTCAGGGGGTCGTCAAGCGGGTCGTGCCGGACTACCCGGCCAACAAGGACGAGTTGGAGGTCATCACCCTCAAGGACGGTGACCGGATCGTCGGCGCGGCCGAACTGCGTACGGGCGAGGAGGACCTGGTCTTCATCACGTCCGACGCGCAGTTGCTGCGTTACCCGGCGGCACAGGTGCGGCCGCAGGGCCGGCCCGCGGGAGGCATGGCGGGGATCAAGCTCACGGCGGATGCCGAGGTGATCTCCTTCACGGCGGTCGATCCGGCGGCGGACGCCGTGGTGTTCACGGTGGCGGGCTCGCACGGCACGCTGGACGACTCGGTGCTGACGTCCAAGCTGACCCCGTTCGACCAGTATCCGCGCAAGGGCCGGGCCACCGGTGGGGTGCGCTGCCAGCGGTTCCTCAAGGGCGAGGACGTTCTGGTGTTCGGCTGGGCGGGCGCGACGCCTGCCCGGGCCGCGCAGAAGAACGGCACGCCGACCGAGCTGCCGGAGCCCGACCCGCGGCGCGACGGTTCGGGGACGCCGCTGGCCAAGCCGGTCGCGGTGATCGCGGGGCCGGTGTAGGCATTCGGCCGACGACGGGTGGCCTGCCGCTACGCGTCGTCGTCGGGCTGTTGCACGTACCGCAGGACGCCCCACATGCTTCGTTCATGTGCGGCGTCCTGCGTCATCTCAGGCGTCGGGGTGGCGCTCTCGCGGCAGTCGGCCAGCTCCTTGTGCAGCTGCTCCGGATCGATGCCTGAGCCGATCAGCACCAGCTGCGTGAGGCGCGGTTCGTCGCGGGTCCACGGCTGCGGGGCGAACCGCAGGAACCTGCCGACCGCGTGCAGGACGTACTTGTTGCCGCGGTCGCCCACGCCGAAGTCGACAAACCCCTTGATCCGGTAGAGACCCTGCGGCCTGGAGTCGAGAAACTCCATCAATCGGCGGGGGTTCATGGGGACGTCCGCGGTGAAGGACACGCTCTCGTACGCGGCATGCAGATGGTGGCCATGTCCGACGCCCGCCTCATCCTCGGCCCGCTCCGCCAGGAGCAGATCCTCGAAAGTGAGCTGGCGCGCCTTCTCCTCACCGTCCGGCCGCAGCGCCGGATCGAAGAGCAGCTGGGGGTCGATGCGTCCGTACGTGGCGCAGATGACGGCGGCCGCGCTGCCGCCCGCCGCCGCGTCGCCGGCCGGGGCACCTGCCGAAGCGATGACGTCCCGGATACGGGCCTGTTCCTCGCTCCCGACCCGGTCGGTCTTGTTGAGCACGACGAGATCGGCGACAGCGAGGTGGCGGTCGATCTCCGGATGGCGCTCCCGGCCGGCGTCGAACTCTGCGGCATCGACGACCTCCACGAGTCCCCCGTACACGATGTGCGGATTGTCGCTGGCCAGAAGCATGCGCACGAGCTCCTGCGGCTCCGCGAGTCCGCTGGCCTCGATGACGATCACGTCGAGGCGGGCGGCGGGCCGGGTCAGCGTCTCCAGGAAGGTGTCGAGTTCGCTCACGTCGACCGCGCAGCACAGGCATCCGCTGCCCAGCGAAACCGTCGAGCCGACCTGCCCCGAGACCGTCATGGCGTCGATCTCGATGGAGCCGAAGTCGTTGACGATCACGCCGATCCGGTTTCCCGCACGGTTACGGAGGAGGTGGTTGAGCAGTGTCGTCTTGCCGGATCCCAGAAACCCCGCAAGGACGATGACCGGGATCTGCTGCTTGCGGGGCGGGGACGACGGGTTCAACGGGAACCTTCCTCGGGGACGTCAGGGCGCCGGGACCGGCTGCGGCGGGGGCGTACCGACGTATCGGGCCGCCGGACGGATGATCTTCGAGTCCTCCGCCTGCTCCAGGATATTGGCGCTCCAGCCGACCACCCGCGCCGCGCAGAACGTCGGCGTGAACATCTCACGCGGCAGCCCGCACAGCTCCATGACGACTCCGGCGTAGAACTCCACGTTGGTGTGCAGCTCACGGCCCGGCTTGAGCTCGGCGAGGATCGCCTCGACCTGCCGTTCGACCTCGACGGCGAAGTCGACGAGCGGGCCGCCGAAGCCCTGGGCGATTCCGCGCAGCATGCGTGAGCGCGGGTCCTCGGTGCGGTACACAGGGTGGCCGAAGCCCATGATCCGCTCGCCCGCGAGCACCCGTTCGCGGATCCAGCCGTCGATGCGGTCGGGGGTGCCGATGGCGTCCAGGGTGTCGAGGGCGCGGCTGGGCGCTCCGCCGTGCAGCGGTCCGGAGAGCGCGCCGACAGCCGCCACCAGACAAGCCGCGACGTCGGCACCGGTGGACGCGACGACGCGGCCGGTGAAGGTCGAGGCGTTGAAGCCGTGGTCGACGGTGGAGATCAGGTACTGCTCCACGGCCCTGACGCGTGCGGCGTCCGGTATGGAGCCGGTGAGCATGTAGAGGTAGTTGGCCGCATAGGGCAGATCGTCGCGCGGCTCGACCGGTTCGAGGCCCTGGCCGAGCCGGTGCAGGGCCGTAAGCACGGTGGGGACTGCGGCACAGGCGGCCAGGGCGTCGCTGCGGCGCCGGTCGGCGTCGATGTCGTACACCGGCCGGAAGCCGGCCGAGGCACCGAGGAGCGAGAGGGCGGTGCGCAGGCCGGCCAGGGGTCCGGAGACGGCTCCCGCGCGGGCTATGGCGGGCAGGGCCTCACGTACCTCCGCGGGCAGTCGGCGCAGTGCGGCGGTGCGGGCGGCGAATTCGGCACGGGCTGCGGCATCGGGCAGCGCGCCCTCGAACATCAGGTACCAGACGTCCTCGAAACTGCGGGTCTGTGCCAGTTCGATCGCCGAGTACTGCCGGTAGTGGTAGAAGCCCTCGCGCCCGCGGACATCGCCGAGGGCCGTGTCGGTGACGACGACTCCGGCGAGCCCTCGGGGTACGTCGAGCGGTGTTCCGCTGGTCATGGTCGGCATCTCTTCCTCTGTGAGCGTCCCGATGGATCTCATCAATATTGATTCGACCATCTATGATTGACTTCAATCCTGTCAATGTTGATTGCATCAATATGGATACGGTTGGCGACATGAAGGATCAAGCAGCACCCGGTGACGGCCCCGGCGCGACGGCCCCGCAGCGGCTCAGCACCCGGGAGACGGCTGAGCGCCTCGGCGTGAAGCCCGAGACGGTGTACGCCTATGTCAGCCGGGGCCAGCTGAGCAGCAGGCGCGCTCCCGGCGGACGCGGCAGCACGTTCGACGTCGCGGAGGTCGATGCACTGGCCCGGCGCACGGGCCGCCGGGAGTCCTCGGCTGCCACCGGTGATCTGGTCTTCCGTACCGGCATCACCCTGATCGAGAGCGACCGCTACTACTTCCGTGGCGTCGACGCGACCGAACTGGCCAGGCAGTACGCCTACGAGGAGGTCGCCGAATGGCTCTGGACCGGCGACCTGCGGCCCGGCATCCGCTTCACGGCACCCGCTGAGGCGCTGACTGCGGCACGCCGGGCGGTCGACGCGCTGCCCGCGCACAGCGGCTCGACGGACCGGCTACGGGTGGCCGTGATCGCCGCGGCGACCGCCGACCCGCTCCGCTTCGACCTCTCACGCGAGGCAGTGCTCGCCAGTGCACGGAGCCTGATTCCAACCCTGGTCGGAGCGCTACCCCTGGCCTCGGACACTTCTTCGACGGGTGACGGACTTGAAGAGAGGGCGGACAGGAGCGGGGCCGGGCTGGCACGGCGGCTGTGGCCGAAGCTCACTGCCCGGCCGGCCGACGAGCCGTCGGTCGCCGCGCTGGACACCGCCCTCGCCCTGCTGATCGACCACGATCTCGCGGCGTCGACACTGGCCGCCAGGGTCGCCGCATCCGCCCACGCCCATCCGTACGCGGTGGTCTCCGCGGGCCTGGGAGTCCTGGAGGGCCCGCTGCACGGGGCCGCGAGCGGTCTGGCGCACCGAATGCTGACCGAGGTCCTGGAGCGGGGCAGCGCGGTACCGGTGGTCGCGGATCATCTCCGTACGGGACGCAGGGTCCCGGGCCTCGGCCACCGCCTGTACACCTCCGAGGACCCGCGGGCGCAGACGCTGTTCGCCCTGCTCGCAGACGTCCCACAGGCGGCCCCCGCGCTCGCCGCAGCGCGCGACGTGGTCACCACGACCGCCCGCCACGCGCCCCTGCACGCCAATGTCGACCTGGCGCTCGCCGTGCTCTCGGTCTCCTCGGACATGGCCGCGGAGGCAGGCGAGACAGTGTTCGCGGTGTCGCGCACGGCGGGCTGGATCGCGCATGCACTGGAGGAGTACGGGGAACGGCCGCTGCGTATGCGCCCCAGCGGCCAGTACGGAGGCCCCCGCCCCCCTCAGCCGCTGCCCACCCCCGCGAGTGAGCCGCTGCGCTAGACAGCTCGTGCAACGCAAAATCGCGACGGTCAGCAAGAGGTGCGCGGCGGCCGGACGGTGGAGCCGCGCACCACCGGTTCCGGCTCGAAGAGCATCTCGTCGGACGGCACGGTACGCCCCCCGATCTGCACACAGAGCAGCTCGACGGCGGCGCGACCCATGGCCTCGATCGGCTGTCGGACGGTGGTCAGCGGAGGCTCGGTGCAGTTCATGAAGGCCGATTCGTCGTAACCGACGACCGAGACATCGGCAGGGACCGAAAGGCCTCGACGGTGCGCGCCGGGCACAGCTCCGAGCGCGAGCGGATCGCCGGCGCAGATGATGCCCGTGACGCCCCGGCCGAGCAGGCGCAGGGCGGCGGCCTGCCCGCCCTCCAGCGAGAACATGGCCCGGGCCACCCACTCGTCCGGCACGGTCGTGCCCGACTCCGCGGCGATCGCGCGGGCAGCGGCCAGTTTGCGCTGCGAGGGGGCGTGGTCGGAGGGGCCGAGCACCAGGCCGATGCGCTCGTGGCCGAGCGAGACAAGATGGCGCCAGGCCTGTTCCACGGCAACGGAGTCGTCGCAGGAGATGCCGGGGAAGCCGAGATGATCGATGGCCGCATTGATCAGGACGACCGGGATCCTGCGGTCGGCGAGCACCTTGTAGTGGTCGTGCGGGCGTCGGCCCGGTGGTAGAGCCCACCTGCGAAAACCACGCCCGACACCTGCTGCTGAAGGAGCAGCTCGACATAGTCGGACTCTCGGACGCCACCCTTGGTCCGGGTACACAGCACCGGGGTGAGTCCCTGCTGGGCGAGCGCGCCGCCGACGACCTCGGCAAAGGCGGGGAAGATCGGGTTCTGCAGCTCGGGCAGGACCAGGCCGACCAGCCGGGCCCGCTCACCGCGCAACCGGGTGGGGCGCTCGTAACCGAGGACGTCGAGCGCGGAGAGGACGGCCTTCCGGGTTGCGTCCGGGACGCCGGGCTTGCCGTTGAGCACCCGGCCGACCGTGGCCTCGCTGACTCCCACCTTCTGCGCCACCTGAGCAAGTCGTCGCGTCCTGCGCGCAAGATTACGCAAGAAGCGCAAGCAGATTACGGAAATATGGAAACGAGGAGAATCCCGGAAAGCGGAAGGGAATTTCGGAGAGCGTCGGAAAGTCCTCTACCGTTCATACGATGAGCGCTTCACCGCCCACCGCCAGGAGAGCACGCCGACTCGGCTGGCCGCAGCGGGTCTTCTCCCAGGTCCTGCTGATGCAGCTGGCCATCGCCACCGGTGTCACCGTACTCGCCACCGGACTCTTTCTGGCACCCCTCAGCGCACAGCTCGACGATCAGGCGATGCGCCGTGCACTCGCCATCGCGCAGAGCACGGCGGCCCAGCCGCAGATCACGGAGTCACTGCTCTCCACGGCCCCGGCCCCCACCGGACCCGTACAGACCGCGTCCGAGCGGATCAGACGCGCCACCGGCGCCGAGTACATCGTCGTCATGGACCGGCGCGGGGTGCGCTGGTCGCACACCGATACCGACCAGATCGGCAAGGTCGTCTCCACCGACCCGAGCGACGCGCTCGCCGGCCGGAACGTCATGGAGATCGACAGCGGCACGCTCGGCCGCTCGGCCCGCGGGAAGGTACCTCTGCGCGACGGGACGGACCACATCGTGGGCGCGGTCTCCGTCGGGATCGCGTACGACAGTGTCCGCGCCCGGCTCCTCGCGGCGATTCCAGGGCTGTTCGCCTACGCGGGCGGGGCGCTCGCTGTCGGGGCGCTGGCCGCCTGTCTGATCTCCCGGCGCCTCCAGCGGCAGACCCATGACCTCGCCTTCTCCGATATCTCCGCGCTGCTGACGGAGCGCGAGGCGATGCTGCACGGCATCCGGGAAGGGGTCGTGGCACTCGACCGGACCGGCCGCATCCGGCTCCTGAACGACGAGGCGCAGCGGCTGCTCGGGCTCGGCCCCGATGCCGCGGGCCGCCCGCTCGACGCCGTGCTCGGCGAGGGGCGGACCGCCGATGTACTGGCCGGCCGGGTGATCGGCGACGATCTGCTGACGGTGCAGGGCACCCGGGTCCTGCTCGCCAACCGGATGCCGACCGACGACGGCGGCGCCGTCGCCACCCTCCGCGACCGCACTGAACTCGAACATCTCGGCCGCGAGCTCGACTCCACCCGTGGCCTGATCGACGCGCTGCGGGCCCAGGACCACGAGCACGCCAACCGGATGCACACCCTCCTGGGGCTGCTGGAACTGGACATGCACGAGGACGCCATGGAGTACGTCACCGAGGTCGTCGGCGTCCACCGGGCAACGGCCGAGCAGGTCACCGAGAAGGTGCACGACCCACTGCTGGCCGCGCTCCTGGTCGGCAAGGCCACGGTTGCGGCGGAGCGCGGCGTCGCGCTCCGCATGGCCCCCGGGACCCTGCTACCGGACCGGCTGGTGGACCCTCGCGGGCTGGTCACCGTCGTCGGCAACCTCGTGGACAACGCACTGGACGCTGCGGCCGGAGCGGACGGTGCCCTGATCGAGGTGGGCCTGCACGCCGAGGGCCGTACCGTGGTGCTGCGGGTCCGCGACAGCGGCCCCGGGGTTCCGCCCGGGCAACGCGAATCGATCTTCACGGAGGGCTGGTCGACGAAGGCACTCCCGGCGCACGGCAAGCGCGGCCTGGGCCTTGCACTGGTGCGGCGGCTGGCGGAACGGCAGGGTGGCGGAGTCACTGTCGACGGGGCCGCGGACGGTGGCGCCGAGTTCACCGTCGTGCTGCCGGAAGCCTTGGCCGTCCAGGACATACAGGACCCTGAAATGACTGAACGGGAAATGGCCGAACCGAAAACCGGCATCGTGGGAGAGGCTCAGTGATCGAAGTCCTGGTCGTGGATGACGACATCCGGGTCGCGAAGGTCAATGCGGCCTATGTCTCCAGGGTGCCGGGATTCCGGGTGGCCGCCCAGGCGCACTCCGCCGCCGAAGCCCTGGCCACGATCGAGGAACAGCGTGTGGACCTGGTCCTGCTGGACCACTACATGCCCGAACGCAACGGTCTGACGATGGTGCGTGAGCTGCGCAGGCTCGGTCACCACACCGACGTGATCATGGTGACGGCGGCGCGCGACGTCGCCACCGTCCAGGAGGCCATGCGACACGGCGCGTTGCAGTACCTGGTGAAGCCGTTCACCTACGCGGGGTTGCGTACCAAGCTGGAGGCGTATGCGACTCTGCGCCACACCCTCGAAGGCGGCGGCGAGGCGGAGCAGGGTGAGGTGGACCGGCTCTTCGGCGCCCTGTGGGCGGCGGGCGAACCCGACCTGCCCAAGGGCCACTCACCGACCACGGCGGAGCTGGTCAAACAAGCGCTCCGGAGCGCCGAAGGACCACTCTCCGCGCAGGAGATCGCGGAGAGTGCCGGGATGAGCCGGCAGACCGCCCAGCGCTATCTGAAGCTGCTGGAGAGGACCGGCAGGGTGCGGCTGACGCTGCGGTACGGCGAGACGGGCCGCCCGGAACACCGCTACACCTGGTCCACCGGCAGGCAGGCCTGAGAGATCCGGTCCGTACGGTACGCACGCGCGGCTACACCGCCCCTGCCCCGGTCAGCGCACGGACCTCGGTCTCCGCATGTTTGGCGGCGTCGGGCGGCTCGGTGGACGTGACAGTTCCGATCCAGCCGGCCAGGAAGCCCAGCGGAATGGAGACCAGGCCGGGGTTCTCCAGGGGGAAAAGCTGGAAGTCGGCGCCGGGGAAGAGCGAGGTGGGGCTGCCGGAGACGACCGGGGAGAGCAGCACGAGCAGCACGGCGGGGATCAGCCCGCCGTAGACCGACCAGACCGCTCCCCGGGTGGTGAAGTTCCGCCAGAACAGGGAGTACAGCAGCACGGGGAGGTTGGCCGAAGCGGCGACGGCGAACGCGAGCCCCACCAGGAACGCCACATTCAGATCCTGGGCGACCAGACCGAGCCCGATGGCGGCCATCCCGATCCCCGCTGCGGCGACCCGGGCCACGGTGACCTCCCTGTACTGCTTGGAACCAGGACGCCTGAGCGAGGCGTAGAGGTCATGGGCCACAGAGGCGGACGAGGCGAGGGTGATCCCCGCGACGACGGCAAGGATGGTCGCGAAGGCGACGGCGGCGACCACGGCGAACAGAATCGTTCCCCCTGTGGATCCTTCGCCACCGCCGAGCACCAGGGCCAGCAGCGGAACCGCTGTGTTCCCCCCGGAATTCGACGCTCGTACCTCCGCCGAGCCGACCAGTGCCGCCGCCCCGAATCCGAGCACGATCGTCATCAGGTAGAAGCTTCCGATGAGCCCGATGGACCAGACGACCGAACGGCGGGCCGCACGGGCGGTGGGCACGGTGTAGAACCTCGACAGGATGTGCGGCAGCCCCGCCGTACCGAGTACCAGGGCCAGGCCCAGGCTGATGAAGTCGATCCGTGCCGTCCAGGATCCGCCGTACCGGAGGCCGGGCGAGAGGAACCGGCTTCCATGCCCGCTCCGTTCGGCGGCGGAGTTGAGCAGGGCATTGAAGTTGCCGTGGAAGTGGACCAGGACGAGCACGGTGAGCACGACCGCTCCCCCAATCAGCAGGACGGCCTTGACGATCTGGATCCAGGTGGTGGCGCGCATCCCGCCGAGCGATACGTAGATCACCATGAGCGCCCCGACACCGATGACGGTCCAGGAACGGGCAGCGCTGCTCGTACCGCCGAGAAGCAGCGCGATCAGGCTGCCCGCGCCCACCATCTGTGCGACGAGATAGAGCACGGAGACAGTGACGGACGAGGTGCCGGCGGCGATCCGGACCGGGCGCTCCGCCATCCGCGCCGCCACCACGTCGGCGAGTGTGAACCGGCCGCAGTTGCGGACCAGTTCGGCGACCAGGAGCAGGACGATGAGCCAGGCGACGAGGAACCCGACCGAGTAAAGCATGCCGTCGTAGCCGAAGAGGGCGATCAGGCCGGAGATGCCGAGGAAGGACGCGGCCGACATGTAGTCGCCGGCGATGGCGAAACCGTTCTCCATGGGGGAGAACAACCGGCCGCCGGCATAGAACTCCTCTGCCGAGCCGTGCCGGTTACGGCTCACCCAGGTGGTGATGGCAAGCGTCACTGCGATGAAGGCGCTGAACAGCAGGAGCGCCAGGGTCTGGTGGTTCCCGTTCAACGCCCGATCCCCCGCGTCATCTCCTGTGTCTCCCAGCGCAGATCGAGTGCGGCCCGGTCCCTGCGAAGTCGTGCGTGACGTGCGTATGCCCCGGTGAGAAGAAACGTCGTGAGGAACTGCCCGAGCCCTGCGGCCATCGCGACATTGACCGCTCCGGCCACCGGACGGGCCATCAGCCCGGGTGCGGTGATCGCGGCGACGACGTAGGCGAGATACCAGACGAGGAAGGCGAGGGTGGCGGGGATGACGAACCGCCGGTACCGACGGCGCACTTCCTGGAAGGCCTCGCTGCGCTGCACCTCCAGATAGATGCCGGCCGCACTGTGGCCGCGCTGCGGGTCAGCGTGCCCGGGTGGTCCGGCGGGAGCAAAGCTCCCTGCACCATCCGACTCGCCCCATCCGGAGGCCAGCGCGTCGTCCCACGGGTCGTCGAGTCGCATCGCTGCGGCCTCGTGCCCTGCTTCCTTCTCCACCGAACAACTCCCCTTGTCCACAGACCACTTCGGCCGTGTACCCAAGAATGGGCAGATCGGGAAGATCTCGGGCATTCATTCGCCCGTCTTCACCACTTCAGGTGAAGGTTGACCCGGGCGGCTGTGCGAGGCCCCGAACGTACGCATAGCGAACGGCCTGTGCCCGGTCGCGTACTCCGGCCTTGGCGAAGAGGTTGTTGATGTGGCTTTTCACGGTGGCCTGCGAAATGTGCAGCCTGCGGGCGATCTCCAGGTTGGACAGCCCCTCCGCGATCAGCACCAGCACTTCCAGCTCACGTGGTGTCAGACCGTCGGGCAGCTGGGGCTCGGGGGCCGAACCGGGCGACGGGGGCTGCGTGGTGACGCGCTCCAGCAGACGGCGCTGCACGGACGGCGAGAGCCCGGCCTCGCCCGACAGCACGGCCTGGATGGCCCGCACGATCTCATCGCCCCCGGCGTCCTTGGTGAGATAGCCCCGGGCTCCCGCCTGCAGCGCGGGGAAGAGCGATTCGTCATCCGCAAATGTCGTGAGCACCACCACCTGGGTTCCTGGATACTCCTTGCGGATCCGCCGTGTTGCCTCCGCCCCGTCGCAACGGGGCATCCGCAGATCCATGAGAACCACGTCGGGGGCCAGCTCGGCCACGAGCGCGACGGCCTCTTCACCGTCCTTCGCCGACCCGACCACCTCGATTCCGGGCAGCAGCCCCAACAGCATCACGATTCCTTCGCGCACCACCGACTGGTCATCGGCGACCACGACCCGCGCGTTCACGCGGGCACCCGCAGACTCACCACGAAACCCTCCTCGCCGGGACCGGCCTCCAGCGTCCCGCCCATCAGCTCAGCTCGCTCCCGCATCCCCAGCAGACCGTATCCGGAGCCACTGACGGCGAGCTCCTCCTCGTGTCCGTGCCCACCCGAGTCCCGGACCTTCAGAACGATTTCGTCCGGCAGATACTCCAGCCGTACCAGGACCCTGGCCCCCGGTGCGTGCTTGCGCACATTGGTCAGGGCCTCCTGCGCCACCCGCCGGACCGTCTGCGACGCCTCAGCGGTCAGCACCCTCTGTTCCCCCGACACGCTGAGCTCGGCGGGCTCCGCGGCCACCAGCTGCCGCAGGAAATCCTCCACCGGGGACACCTCCCCCCGGAGCGCCGACAGAGCCTGACGGGTCTCCGCAAGCCCCTGACGCGCCATGGAGCGTGCAGCCACCACCCGCTCGAGCACCCGGTCCCGGAACTCGCCCGCGGGCTCCCGCTCGATCAGCAGTCGCGCCGCCTCCAGATGTACCAGCTGCGCCGAGAGGCTGTGAGCGAGCACGTCGTGGATCTCCCGGGCGATCCTGGCCCGCTCGTCCAGGGCAGCCGTCTCGGCCTCCGCCGCGCGGGCCGCCCGCTCCTGCGTGAGAAGTCTCTGGGTGCTGCCTCGGGCCTCGGCATCCAGTCTGATCACGTAGCCCGCCAGGGAGAGGCCCGCTGTGGTCATGGCCGTGGTCAGCCAGCCGTCGGTGTTGACGGCGCCGTACGCGCCGAGTGCGACGGCCGTGGTCGGAAGGCCCGCCGCGAGCGGCAACCTCTCCAGCGCGGCGACCGCGCAACCGCACCACAGGATCATCGCGGGCACACCGGCACCGGCCTGTTGCGCACCGAGTGCCGCCACCATCAGCAACACCAGAAGTCCCAGCGATGGCCACAGCCGGTGTTCCAGGCTGGTCCGGAAGAACGCCCACGCGGCAACCGCACAGCCCAGTACGCCCACCAGTCCGAGCGCAAGTTCCCAGGGCCCGAACCGTTCGCCGGTGAATGTGCCCCAGAGCATGGCGGTGAGCAGACCCAGCCGGATGGACCAGGCGATCGCCGCCCGTGGGCGGGGGCGGCTCGCCCGTGAGAGGGCTTCCCTGGACGGCCAGCTCGTCCAGATCGTGCGAGTCACACACGGTCCTTCCACGCCGGCTGCGACGACATCACGTCGGCGGAGCCACCGTACGCCGGACGCATCTGCCCAGCCCGCCACATCAGCACACCACTGCGCACCGCCAACGTAACCGCGAGAGCCGACAACAGTGCGGCGCTGCCCTGATGTATGCCCATCAGCGCGGCAGCCCCGTAGAGGGCCGCCCGCAGCGCCAGTCCCCCTGTCCAGACGAAGACGGTGGCCTTGGTGCCCTTGCTCCACAGCGAGCCGTCCGCCTCGCGCCACAGCCGAGAGGTCCGGCCCCAGCCGGCGCCGGTCACCAGCCCCACCGCCAGCTCTGCGCCCAGGACCGCCACGGACAGCGCCTCGTGACGCGGATCCACCAGCCCCGGCTCGCGCAGCGACATGACGAGGAGAATGCCCGGCAGGATCCACCAGCGCTTGTCGTCGGAGATCCGCCGTGACGAGCACTGGCGGACCACGACAACAGCGATGACGGCGACGATCACCAGGACATTGACAAGCCCGGACATGGCTGCCTCCGAGATGCGGGAAGGTTGAACGCCTTCGACGCTACGGAAACGACCAGGTCAGAGGATCGGCTCAGGGGTTGGTCCTGGGTGGAGCCGCCGTCTCCACCCAGGGGTGGAGACGGCGACGCTCAGGCGTCGATGCGTGAGCGGTCCAGGGTGGCGGCCGAGCTGGTGATGAACTCCTTGCGTGGCGCCACCTCATTGCCCATCAGCAGATCGAAGACCTGCTCGGACGATTCCAGGTCGCCGATGTTGATCCGCCGCAGTGTGCGGTACCGGGGGTCCATCGTGGTTTCCGCCAGTTGGTCGGCGTCCATCTCGCCCAGACCCTTGTAGCGCTGGATCGAGTCCTTGTACCGGATGTTCTTCCGCTGCAGTTCCAGCAGCCGCTGACGCAGCTCGCCGTCGGAGTACGTGTAGATGTACTTGTCCTGGCCCTTCTTGGGCTGGACAAGCTCGATCCGGTGCAGCGGGGGTACGGCGGCGAAGACCCGACCTGCCTCGACCATGGGTCGCATGTAGCGCTGGAACAGCGTCAGCAGCAGAATGCGGATGTGCGCGCCGTCGACATCGGCGTCCACCAGCAGGACGATCTTCCCGTAGCGAGCGGCGTCGATGTCGAAGGTCCGTCCCGACCCGGCTCCTATGACCTGGATGATCGCACCGCACTCGGCGTTCTTCAGCATGTCCGAGACGGATGCCTTCTGGACATTGAGGATCTTGCCCCGGATCGGCAGCAGTGCCTGGAACTCGCTGTTCCGGGCGAGCTTGGCCGTACCGAGCGCGGAGTCGCCCTCGACGATGAAGAGCTCGCTGCGGTCCACGTCGTCGCTGCGGCAGTCGGCGAGCTTCGCCGGCAGCGAGGAGGACTCCAGCGCTGTCTTGCGGCGCTGTGCATCCTTGTGCTGGCGGGCCGCGATGCGGGTGCGCGCGGCCGCCACGGCCTTGTCCAGGACCGCCCTGGCCTGGGCCTTGGCATCACGCTTCGTCGAGGTCAGGAACGCCTTGAGCTCCTTGGCCACGACGTTGGCGACGATCCGGTTGGCCGCCGAGGTGCCGAGCACCTCCTTGGTCTGGCCCTCGAACTGCGGCTCCGCCAGTCGCACGGTGACGACCGCGGTGAGACCCTCCAGTGCGTCGTCCTTGACGATGTCGTCCTCGGCGACGCGGAGCAGCTTGGCGGAGCGCAGCGCCTCGTTGACCGTCTTGGTCACGGAGCGTTCAAATCCGGTCACATGGGTGCCGCCCTTGGGGGTGGCGATGATGTTGACGAAGGATTTGAGGTTGGTGTCGTATCCGGTGCCCCAGCGCAGGGCGATGTCGACGGCGAGTTCGCGGGTGACCTCGGTCGCCGTCATGTGTCCGCGTTCGTCCAGGACCGGCACGGTTTCCTTGAAAGTGCCCTGACCGGTCAGGCGCAGGACGTCGCAGACCGCCTTGTCCTGGGCGAGGTACTCGCAGAATTCACTGATTCCGCCGTCGAAACGGAAGGTCTCCTCGGTCTTGCCCTCGCCGTCGAGAGCGCGCTCGTCACGGACGACGATCGTGAGGCCGGGGACGAGGAAGGCCGTCTGCCGCGCCCGCTGATGGAGCGTCTCCAGGTTGAGCTTGGCGTCCTTGAGGAAGATCTGCCGGTCCGCCCAGTAACGCACCCTGGTGCCGGTGCGCGCCTTCGGCACCCGCTTGCCCTTGAGCAGGCCGTTGGCCGGGTCGAACGGGCTGTCAGGCCCCTGCTCGGTGAAAATCCCCGGGACTCCGCGCCGGAAGCTGATCGAGTGGGTCGCGCTGTTGCGGTCGACCTCGACGTCCAGCCGGGCGGAAAGCGCGTTGACCACAGAGGCGCCGACGCCGTGCAGACCGCCCGACGCGGCATAGGAGCCGCCGCCGAACTTTCCACCGGCGTGCAGCTTTGTCAGCACGACTTCGACGCCGGACAGGCCCGTCTTGGGCTCGACGTCGACAGGGATGCCGCGCCCGTTGTCCCGGACCTCCACGGAATTGTCGTCGTGAAGGATGACCTCGATGTGATCGCAGTAGCCGCCCAGAGCCTCGTCGACCGAGTTGTCGATGATCTCCCAGAGGCAGTGCATGAGGCCGCGGCTGTCGGTGGACCCGATGTACATCCCGGGACGCTTGCGAACCGCTTCGAGCCCCTCGAGTACGAGCAGGTGCCGCGCAGTGTAGTTGGAACCGTCTCGGTCTGCTCCAGTCAGCAGCGCAGTGGACGGCACGGACGTATCGGCGGTCACGCGGTTCGCTCCTCGCTGAATTTCATTTGGGGCCCAGTCGGTAGCGGGCTCGGCTTCGGTCGCCGCTGAGAGGGTACCGAGGCCTGGTAGAGCGGTTGTAACGCCACCCTCCAGAACCCTCACACTAGTCCAGCCTCGCATACACGTTCGATCCCTCGTAGGAGTGACGTGAACATCACGTTCCCTTCCAGGCATGAACCATTTAGGCTCCGGGCACGTCCTCATGAACAAACCGGCAAGCCAGCCGGGAGGATCCACCAAGACAAGCAACGCGAAACCGTAGCGCTACGCAATACGGCACATTCGCCGCCAACCGGCAACAGACAGCCATTTTGAGAAGAAGTTTCGAAGAAAAGCCACGAGCGGGAACGTTTTCGGCCTGGTTGGATGTTGACCCTGGTACGACAGCTCGTCGAGCTAGAGAAGAGGCGACGTGACTACTGTTCTGACCCCCGCGAGCCCGCTGACCGCAGCAGACCGCTGCGACCGTTGCGGCGCCCAGGCCTATCTGCGCGTCGTCCTGATCAGCGGCGGTGAACTGCTCTTCTGCGCCCACCACGGTCGCAAGTTCGAGCCGGAACTCAAGAAGATCGCCGCGGAAATACAGGATGAGACGGACCGGCTGACGGCCGTGCAGGCCCAAGCCGCCGAAGAGGAACAACACTGACACCTCGCATCCACGACGAGCCAGGGTCAGGTCCCGGACCTGACGGCGGGCGGCTTCCCGATCGGGAAGCCGCCCGTTCTCGCACCCGCAGTGATGTCGTTCAGCTACCGCCCGGCATCCAGCCGATCGCAGCGGAAATCCGCGTGTACACGCCGGGGCTCCCGACCCGGGCGCAGCCGTTCCCCCAGGACACCAGCCCGATGAGCCGCCCACGGGCCACCAGCGGCCCGCCGCTGTCGCCCTGGCATGCGTCGTGCCCGCCCAGCAGTTCGCCCGCGCAGAGCATCGCTGAGGCGTCGTACGTACCGTCTCTGCCACCCGGGTAGGCCTGCCGGCACAGGCTGTCCGGCAGGACGCTCACTTCGGCGGAGCGGAGTGACGACGCATAGTCGCTATTGCCGGTCGTGTCACCCCATCCGTAGACGACGGCGCCGGTACCCGGCTCGTATGCCGCGTCACCGGATTCAGCCATCGGGATCACGCTCTTGGCGGGCAGTGCGTCGGCCAGGGTGAGCACCGCCAAGTCCCCCGCGTTCGTGGTGGGGTCGAACCCCGGATTACTCCACGCCGCCTGTACCGGTGCCTCCTGCCCGCCGGTTCCGCGCAGGACGTCCCGGCCGGAGATGACCCGCAGATCGCGCAACTCGCCGACATCGACGCCGAGCGCTTCCCGGTTCAGGCAGTGCGCAGCAGTCAGTACCTTCTTCGGCGCCACCACGACACCGCCGCAGAACTGCCCGGCGCGTGTCTCTCCGAACCGGTCGCGACTGGACAGTGCCACAACCCAGGGGCTGTCCTTGACGTGTGCGGGCTGGCCACCGATGACGATGCTGTCCGAAACAGCTGCAGCAGGGGATCCGAGCGGTATCGCTGCCGTTGCCGCAACAAGGGCGAACACCCCGGCCATGGCGCAAAAAACTGTACGGGACATGCACACTCCTGACTCTGTGGTGAACCATTCACACCCAGAGTCATCCGACCCGTCGCCGACCGCACCCGCAGATAGGCCGAAGGCCCGGCTCCCCACGGGAGCCGGGCCTTCGGTCTGTGTACTCCTGGGACCTAGTCGAGGTAGTCGCGCAGCACCTGCGAACGCGACGGATGGCGCAGCTTCGACATGGTCTTCGACTCGATCTGACGGATGCGCTCGCGCGTCACGCCGTAGACCTTGCCGATCTCGTCCAGCGTCTTCGGCTGTCCGTCGGTGAGGCCGAAGCGCATCGAGACCACGCCCGCCTCACGCTCGGAGAGCGTGTCGAGCACCGAGTGCAGCTGCTCCTGGAGGAGCGTGAAGCTGACCGCGTCGGCCGGGACGACCGCCTCGGAGTCCTCGATCAGGTCACCGAACTCGCTGTCCCCGTCTTCACCCAGCGGGGTGTGGAGGGAGATCGGCTCACGACCGTACTTCTGGACCTCGATGACCTTCTCGGGGGTCATGTCGAGTTCCTTGGCCAGCTCCTCCGGCGTGGGCTCGCGGCCCAGGTCCTGGAGCATCTGACGCTGTACACGGGCGAGCTTGTTGATGACCTCAACCATGTGCACCGGGATGCGAATGGTGCGGGCCTGGTCGGCCATGGCGCGGGTGATCGCCTGACGGATCCACCAGGTGGCGTACGTGGAGAACTTGTAGCCCTTGGTGTAGTCGAACTTCTCGACCGCGCGGATCAGACCGAGGTTGCCCTCCTGGATGAGGTCCAGGAAGAGCATGCCGCGGCCGGTGTAGCGCTTGGCCAGCGAAACCACGAGACGGAGGTTGGCCTCCAGCAGGTGGTTCTTGGCGCGGCGGCCGTCCTCGGCGATGATCTCCAGTTCGCGCTTGAGCTTCGGCGCGAGTTTGTCGGAGTTCGCCAGCTTGTCCTCGGCGAACAGACCGGCCTCGATGCGCTTGGCGAGCTCGACCTCCTGCTCGGCGTTGAGGAGGGGAACCTTGCCGATCTGCTTCAGGTAGTCCTTGACCGGGTCAGCGGTGGCGCCGGCGACGGCGACCTGCTGCGCAGGTGCGTCGTCCTCGTCGTCGTCGGAGAGGACGAAGCCCTTGTTCTCGCCCTCGCCCTCCTCTTCCTCGCCCTTGCCGGCCTTTACTTCTTCGGCCGCCTCGTCGCCGTCGAGGAGCTCGTCGTCCTGCTTTCCGGACTTCTTCGTTGCTGTCTTCTTGGCCGCCGTCTTCTTCACGGCGGTCTTCTTGGCGGCCGTCTTCTTGGCTGCCGCCTTCTTCGCAGGGCCGGCCGCGGCAGCGTCGTCAGCCACCACGTCCACGGTCTCTGCCGACGGGGCGGCAGTGGCCGCAACGGTCCTGGTCACGGTCGTCTTGGCCGCGACAGTCTTGGTGGCGGTGCGCTTGACCGGGCTCTTTGCTGCGACGCTCTTGCGGGCACGCTTTGACGGCTCCGCGGCACTGACCATCAGCGTCACACCCTCTTCCTCGAGGATCTGGTTGAGGCTGCGCAGAACATTCTTCCACTGGGTTGGCGGAATCTGGTCAGCCTCGAAGGCCCGACGCACGTCATCGCCGGCGATCTGCCCATCAGCCTTTCCCCGCTCGATGAGCGCCATCACAGACTCGGACTCGGCGATCTCCGGCGGGAGCGTACGGGATGTGCTGGCCGACACGAACAACCTCTCGGAACGATGGAAACGGCTTCCGGCCCGGCCCTGGAGTGGGCTGGAGCCGACGACCGTCGGGCTGGGAATGTACCGACGGCGCGGGTTTGGCCTCAGAACTGCACAGCGCACTGAATGGCTGCTGTATTCCTTCCGCGGCGGTCACCTCTTAAGTCATCGCACTGTTTCGAGGAGTGTTACGCCCAATCCGCGTGGCCCGAGTCACACCTCATTTGCGACGAACGTGACCAGAGGTACCGTCCCCCCACAATTGTGCCGCCGGACCACTGGGGCCCGGCGACACGTGGTTCGTACACCCTGGCCGTGTTGCTCTCAGTGCTCGCGGGGCGCGGGCACCACCCGTTCCACCTCCGGCTGGACGACGAGCAGTTGGCGCATGGCGGCTTCGGCGCCCGCCGAGTCGCCGGATGCAAGGGCATCGACGATCCGGGCATGGTGACCGAGGGATGTCTCACTGGGGCGGTCGCAGCCCGTGACGGGACCACCCGAGACCTGCAGCGCCGCCGAGACGATGCCGGAGAGGTGCTCAAGCATGCGATTGCCCGCCGCCTGGATGAGCAGGGAATGGAACTCCACGTCGGCCCGGGAGCAGGTGATCCCGTCACCCTGCCCGAGCGCGTGCCCCATGATCTCGACCATGTCACCGAGGCGCTGCTGAATGTCCTCACGACCATGGCCTGCGGCGAGACGGGCAGCGAGCGGCTCGATCGTCCACCGGAGCTCCCCCAGCTCACGGCGCTGATCCTCGCGCTGAGGACCGAAGGCGCGCCATTCGATGATGTCAGGGTCCAGCAGATTCCAGTCGCTGACGGGGCGGACCCGGGTACCCACATTGGGCCGGGCGCTGACCAGGCCTTTGGCCTCAAGAACGCGCAGCGATTCACGTACGACGGTGCGGGAGACCTCGAAACGCTGACCGATCTCTTCCGGTACGAGGGGGCGATCGGCGCCCAGATCGCCGGAGACGATCATCTGTCCCAGCTGCTGAACGAGTTGGCCGTGGAGGCCACGGCCACGGCTGGCCGAGCCTCGTCGGCTCGCCCGGCCGAGCTCGGCATCGGGACCGTCCCAGGAGCGAAGAGCGGCACGCTCGCCAGCCGGCGCCTCCGCATACGGGTAGCGGTCGAGTTCACCCGGGCCGGCGAGGCCGGAATCGGCGGAGCGGGCGGCGGTCATCATGGTGTGCGCAAGGGTACTCACGCATCCTTTGTCGGCGCGGCCCAGCCGCCCCTTGAGGTCTTTGGTGAAAAGCACACGAAAGGGTGATCGGCACCCACCCCCCAATTGACGCCTTATTGGTTGAAATCGGTCACCTCCTAGGAAGTTGTGAGGCTCGGAGCGATTCACCACCACCCTGCGATCACCAACGGACCCTGCCGCGAAGGCTGGTGAACAGATACGCACAGATCAGGACCGACAACGACAACGACAACGCAGCCCCCACGGGGTGTGCCACCACGCGCACGACAGCTGCCACCCATCGGTCCGTCTCCTGCGGCCAGCGCGGCCACACCAGTCCACGGAGCCTGCCTGGAAGGCCGACGGCCGACCGAGATGCCTGACCCGCCAGCAAGCCCTGGACAATCGGCACGACGAGCACAGGAACGGCAAGTACCGCAGCGATACCGGCCGTCGTCGCTCCGAAGACTCCGGCAGCCAGGAGGCCCGCCCAGGCGCAGCCCACGGTCAGACCGGCCCAACTCACGCCCAGATAAACCGAATTCGAAGGAACCTTGATCTCGTTGCCGTACACAAGGTGAAGGGCTTCGGCGGAGGCCAGCACGACAGCCAGAGCGAGCACCAGGGCGACGCCCGCTGACACCACGAGCTTCGCAAGAAGCAACCCCAGGCGGCGCGGAACACTGCCTCTGCCCGCCGCCAGCGCGGGGTAGCGGAACTCGTCGCCGAACGAGAAAGCACCGAGCAGTCCGGCCCCGACCGCTGCGGGCGGCAGTGGCAGCAGCGACGGCCAGGCCGCCAACACCTTCGGCAGCTGAGCATGGCCGGAGCGGGCGAGGAGGACGGAGAGCCCGACCGAGGCGACCAGAACAGCACCCACGATCAAGGCTGTTGTTCTGACACCGAGGAGGCGGCGCAGTTCGTATCGCAGCGGGTGGAGCGGACCACGGAGCGGGCGGCGTCGGGTCGGCGGCGACAGTTCCGAGCCGGCCGCCCGCGCCTGCGGTCGCGGTTCGGCTTGCCCCTCACCTTGGCCGACAGCGGGGTCTGCGGCATCTGCAGGTTCTGCGGGACCGGCGTCGCCGACCTCGTCGGCAAGCCGGTGCACCGGAAGCCCGTGCCGGAATGCCGCGTCGCCGATCTCCGCGCAGGTGGAGCCGTACACGGACAGGAGGCTGCCTGCTTCGGTGACCACCTCGACGGAGCGCCTGGCCGCTCGGGCCTCGCGGCTGACGACGGCGGCAAGGCGGGCTGCGTGTGGGGTACGGACTGCGACCCGGGGGCGGAGGCGGGTCCGGGAGAAGTCCCTGATGCTCTGGTCGGCGACGAGACGTCCGCCGTCGATGGTGACCACATGGTCGGCCGTTCGCGCGGCCTCCTTGGGATCGGTCGTGGTGTACAGGACGGTCCCGCCCTGGGCGGCATGGGCCTGCAGCAGCCCGCGCAACCAGCACTCCTCGCGCGGAGAGAGACCTTCGGCGGGGTCGTCGAGGATGAGCGTGTGCGGGTCGCCGAGCAGCGCCGAAGCGAGGGCGAGCAGGCGGTCCATGCCGAGCGGGAGTGTGCCGATGCGCTGGTCCCGGAGTCCGGCAAGACCGACGGCCTCGAGCAGTTCATCAGCACGGGACGCCGGTACGCCTGCGGCGGCGCAGAGCATGCGGAGCTGGCCGCGGGCGGTACGGGCGGGGTGACCCGGTGCGTCCCCGAGGAGTACGCCCACCTCACGGGCGGGGTGCGGGATGCGGTGCAGCGGTCTGCCCCGGAAGCAGGTGACCCCCCACCCCGAGTCGAGTTCGAGCATCAGGCGGAGGGCTGTGGTCTTGCCCGAGCCGGGGGCGCCCAGAAGTGCGGTGACGCGGCCCGGCCGGGCTTCGAAGGTGAGATCGTCCACGGCAGCCGGAAGGCCACGGTGGCGGGCGCTGGTGAGTCCGATGACCTGGAGCATCGCTTCTCTCGCGGAAGGTGAGACCGCCCGGCGGCAGGGCGGGTACCGCAGCAAGATAACGCGACATATCCGACTTTTTGCGCAGCGCCGACCTTGCGGGCGTTCCGCAAGGTCAGACTTCTGGCCTCAGCATCGGCGGGTTGAGCACCGTGGCCGCGCCGGCCCGGAAGAGCTGGGCAGGGCGGCCGCCCTGCCGAGTGGTCGTCCCGCCGGCAGGCACCAGAAAGCCGGGCGTGCCTGTCACCTTGCGGTGAAAGTTCCGCGGGTCGAGGACAACGCCCCACACTGCCTCGTACACCCTCCGAAGCTCGCCGACCGTGAAAGCCGGCGGGCAGAAAGCGGTGGCCAGAGAGGAGTACTCGATCTTGGAACGCGCCCGTTCGACCCCGTCGGCAAGGATCTGCGCATGATCGAAGGCGAGTGGGGCCTGGTTTTCGCCCTCATGGCCGAAGCCACCCTCCTGTCCGAGCAGATCCTCGACAGGCGCCCAACGCGCACTGTTCGCATCGCCACCCGCCCGGGGGGCCGGAAGATCAGGGGCCAGAGCGAGGTGAGCGACGCTGACAACCCTCATCCGTGGGTCACGCCCGGGGTCGCCGTAGGTGGCGAGCTGTTCGAGATGGGCGCCGTTGCCGACCGCCGGGGCTGCGGGATCCTGGGCGCACAGACCGGTCTCCTCGACGAGTTCGCGCGCTGCTGCGGCTCCGAGATCCTCATCAGCTTTGACGAACCCGCCGGGCAGCGCCCATCGGCCCTGGAACGGCGGCTCACCGCGGCGTACCACCAGCGCGCAGAGCGCATGACGGCGCACCGTGAGCACGACCAGGTCGACGGTGACAGCAAAGGGCGGGAAGGTCGACGGGTCGTAGGGCGGCATGCCGTGATCATAGTCGTCTGCCTGACGATAAACACTCCCTTCGCCGTGCTCTTCGTCCGTCATGACGCCAGATTCCTCACTGTGGCCCCGGCCCGCTCGCCGGCCGGGAATCTCCGGGGCACCTGCCATGGACGCCCTGGAGATCGCCGAGTCCGCGCACCATGGCGACTCCTGCCGGCCGTCCCCGCAGCGTGGGGGCCGTCGACGACGGCAGTCCGGGCGCTGCCGGCCCCCGTCAGGCGGGGAGAGCTGCTGGGTCGGAGCGACGAGGCACGAGGGTCATCGACCGCTCCTGGACCCGCGACGGCTGGGGGAGGCTTGCCCTGGCCTGCGTCGGGTGGTTGTCGTTTCGGGGCGGGCGGAGCCGGATCGGGTCTTCCTTCGCCGTGTGGCAGTCGGGCGTGCCGTGCGGGGCCGCGTGCTCCGGTCCGTACGGTGGCCGCGACGGCCCGTCCGAGCACTGCGCTCCCCTCGTAGACAGCGGCGCAGCGTCTCCGGATCAAGGCCTTGGTTGCACGCCTCATGGAGAAGTTGAGCAAAGGTGTACCCGGGATCCGCCCGCAGGGCGAGACCCAGCGCGACCCGTGCGCCCGGTTCATCGCCCGTCGACCAGGAGACCCACCCGGCCAGGGTCAGCGGCGCCGCAGCGTGCTCCTCGTACGGTGCGACGCAGCGACGGGACAGCGCCCGCCAGAGTCGCAACGCGGAATCGGCTTCGGGCCCCTCCATCCATTCGGCGGCCTTGTCGCGGGTTTCCCGGTCCTGCAGACCGAGGATCACCGCAGCGGCCTCGTCATGGCTGATCAGCCGGTCGTCACTGATGTCCGACGCGGAGGGCACCGTAACCGGCGCCTCCCTGAGGCGTTTCATGAGCCTCCGGGCAAGCCCCAAGGTCTCTCGGGCCACGTCCTTGCGTCCCACCTCGTCGAGGATCTTCGGCACCAGCTCGGCCCCGGCCGAGTCGAGTGCCCGTTGCTGTTCTGCAGCCACCGTCGTGTTCAGAGGTGCGAGCTTGGCCTCCATCTCCCGAAGCGTTCCGCGCACTTGAATGCCCGCGTATGCGGCGGCAGCCGCCATCACCGAGGTGCCGGGCAGAGCCAGCTGGTTTCCTTCGGCCGGGCAGCAACGCTCGTCCGGGCAGCAGTACGACCAGTACCGGCCGGCAGAGATGCAGAGCGCTTCGAGTACGGGTACGTCGAGCGCACCGCAGGCCGTACGCAGACGCTGGGCAAGGGGCTTCAGCCGCTCCATGATCTGACTGCCGCTCTCGCCTTCGGCAGGATCCTGGCAGAGGAAGATGACGATCGCGTCAGGGCGCTCCCCACGCCTCTCGCTCCCCTTGATCAGGCACTCGGCCAGCTGCTCGGCGACGGGTGGCCATTCTTGAGGTGACTGCGGGATGCCGAGCCTGAGCCGCCCGCCGAAACGGCCCCGGCCGCCGTGCAGGGCGACCATGACCACGCTGTCGTTCGGGTGGAACCCCATGAGATACGGGAGGGCATCGGCGAGTTCGGCAGGACCCCGCAGAGTGATCTGCTGTTCGTCGGCCGGACCGGTGGATTCGTGGTGCTGGTTCATGGCTTGACCGTCCCGCGGGCAGCCAGAATCCGCGACCCCTGTGGATAACTTTATCCACAGGGCCGCGGGGCCGTTCGCGGTTTGTCGTACCCATCGGGTTGCATGGGGGCATGACCAACGCAGACCGCGCAGAGCTCAGGGCCTCGGCCGATTCCGTACTTGCCCGACTCGTCGGGGACTCCTCAGGTGCTGCACGGCTGCGGGAGGACCAGTGGCGGGCCATCGAAGCTCTCGTCGCCGACAAGCGCAGAGCCCTGGTCGTCCAGCGAACCGGCTGGGGCAAGTCCGCTGTGTATTTCGTCGCGACGTCGCTGCTCCGTGCGCAGGGCGGTGGACCGACCGTGATCGTGTCGCCGCTGCTGGCGTTGATGCGTAACCAGGTCGCGGCAGCGGCCCGGGCCGGAATCACCGCCCGCACGATCAATTCGTCCAACACCGAGGAGTGGGACACCGTCCAGGCCGAGGTGGCGGACGGGGAGGTGGATGTGCTGTTGGTCAGCCCCGAGCGGCTCAACAATCCCGATTTCCGGGATCAGGTCCTGCCCCGGCTTGCCGCCGCGACGGGGCTGCTCGTGGTCGACGAGGCGCACTGCATTTCCGACTGGGGCCATGACTTCCGGCCCGACTACCGACGTCTGCGGACCATGTTGGCCGACCTGCCTGCCGACGTACCCGTGCTGGCGACCACCGCCACCGCGAACGCACGGGTGACCGCGGATGTCGCTGAGCAACTGGGTACCGGCGCGGGTACGGATGCGCTCGTACTGCGTGGCCCGCTGGACCGGGAGAGCCTCAGCCTCAGCGTCCTTCAACTGCCCAATGCCGCACACCGGCTGGCCTGGCTGGGCGATCATCTCAAGGAACTCCCCGGCTCGGGGATCATCTACACGCTGACGGTCGCGGCCGCCGAGGAGATCACCACATATCTGCGCCAGTGCGGGCACACGGTGGCGTCCTACACCGGCCGCACCGAGAATGCCGACCGCCAGCAGGCCGAGGACGATCTCCTTGCCAACCGTGTCAAGGCCCTGGTGGCAACGTCCGCTCTGGGCATGGGATTCGACAAGCCCGACCTGGGTTTCGTCGTTCATCTGGGCTCACCTTCCTCCCCCATCGCCTACTACCAGCAGGTGGGACGCGCGGGCCGCGGTGTCGAGCATGCGGAGGTGCTGCTGCTCCCGGGCAAGGAGGACGAGGCGATCTGGCAGTACTTCGCATCGGTTGCCTTCCCTCCCGAGGCGCAGGTCCGGCGGACGATCGACGCTCTCGCCCAGGCCGGCCGTCCGCTTTCACTGCCGGCTCTGGAGCCGTTGGTCGACCTGAGACGCACCCGGCTGGAGACCATGCTCAAGGTGCTCGATGTCGATGGCGCGGTCAGGCGGGTCAAGGGCGGCTGGATCGCCACGGGTGAGTCTTGGGTGTACGACTCCGAGCGCTACGCCTGGGTGGCCCGTCAACGGGCCTCCGAGCAGCAGGCGATGCGCGATTACGCGACGACAACCGGCTGCCGGATGGAGTTCCTGCGCCGCCAGTTGGACGACGAGCAGGCAACCGCATGCGGGCGCTGCGACAACTGCGCGGGAGCCCGCTTCGACGACCACGTGTCCGATGCGGCCCTGGACGGTGCGCGGGGCGAACTCGGCAGGCCCGGCGTGGAGGTGGAGCCCCGCAAGATGTGGCCGACCGGTCTCGCCGCCGTGGGCGTCGATCTCAAGGGCCGCATTCCTGCCGGAGAACTGTCGTTCACCGGCCGCGCACTGGGCCGGCTCTCCGACATCGGCTGGGGCAACCGGCTGCGCCCGATGCTGGCAGCGCAGACACCGGATGCCCCCGTGCCGGACGATGTGACCAACGCGGTGGTAAGCGTGCTGGCCGACTGGGCCAGGGGGCCCGGGGGCTGGGCATCCGGGGCGGAGGACGCCGCGCCCCGACCTGTCGGGGTGGTCACCATCGCCTCGCGCAGCAAGCCGCAGCTCATCCAGTCACTCAGCAGCCGCATCGCCGAGGTCGGCCGGATGCCCCTGCTCGGCAGCGTCGCCTATGCACCGGCGGCCGCCGGGGTACGGATCTCGCAGGCCAACAGCGCACAGCGGGTCCGGGCTCTGCACGAAGCACTGGTCGTGGAACCCGAGCTGGCCGACGCCTTGGCCGCGGCGGGCGGTCCCGTGCTGCTCGTGGACGATCTCTCGGACAGCGGCTGGACACTGGCCGTGGCCGCGCGGCTGCTGCGCCGGGCCGGGGCGCAGGGAGTATTTCCGCTGGTCCTCGCCGTTCAGGCATGACAGGAAGCGTCATCCATGCACGGCGTGGGCAGGGATATCAGAGTCATTCCGGCTGATTCCCGTCAGCTGCGCCAATTGCTCGTTGCCGCCTGCCGATACGCCAGCAAGAATTGGACCGCTCCCCGCACGGCCCTTTCGCGGCCCGGAAGGGCTGTGCCGCGGTGCGCCCTCACCCGACCCTGCCCGCACCGTGGGCGCGTATGCGAAGGGAGGATCGTGACCTTCGGATTCGCTCCGTCCGCAGCCACTTCGATGTCGGCGTCCTCGGCATCTGCCGATTCCGCCAACCGCCTTGCCAGGATGCTCGAACCGGCCGAGTGGGCCGAAGCGGGCATACCGTTGCTGCGCAGTCCCCGCGAGGTTGTCAGCGGCCTGCACGCCCGGCACCGGCCGACCCCGGCGACCGCTGTGGTCGCCGTACTCGACCATGAGGAACGCCTTACGGCCAGCGCCTCGTTCGCCCGCCGCTCCATAGCCGCCGACGGCTGGGAGTTCCGCAACGCGCTGCTCGGGCATCTGCGACGGGTCATCCCGCACGACCTGCGCCGCCGCACACCTGTCCGTACCGCAGTACTGCTTTACTGCCGCGAGGGCGACGAGCGTTGGACAGAGGAAGATGGAGCGTGGATGTGGGGCCTGCGGGACGCCTGCACATTGCACGGCCTTCGGTGCGGCGCGTACATCACGCTGACCCGAAGCGGCTGGCAGGTGCTGGGCGAGGGCCGGGGTGGACGTCGGCCCAGCTCGACATCGCAGCCGTCCGCTCTTGCCGACACATTGCTCGACCATGATCCGGTCCCGCTGCGCCCCGGCGGCGGTGCGACTCAGGCGCTGCGACGCACCGCGGCACGCTGACCCGTGGTTGCGGACCCGGCCGCCCTGTCGGGCAGCCGGGTCACCACGGCCCTGTGTCCCCTACGGATCAGGCGTCGGCGCCGAGCACCGTGTTGATCGTCTGCGGGTCCCCGCAGACGATCAGCAGGGCACCGGAGCGTTCCCGCGCACCGGACAGTGCACCGGCAACGGCGTCACCGCCGTCGCCGTTGACGGCGACGATCACCACGGGGCGGGGCTTCACCCGCTCCGTGACCGCGGCACCGGCGTAGAACACGTCATCGCCGGCCTCGTGCTGCGCCCAGTAGGCGGCCTCGCCGAAGGAGAGTTCGTGCGCTGCCCACGGGTGCTGCTCACCAGTGGTGAGCACCAGGATGTCGCCCGGTGCGCGTCCGGAATCGAGCAGCAGGTCCACCGCTTCGTCGGCAGCGTCGAGTGCGCCGGCAGCCGACGCGGGAATCAGCTGGATCTGCGGTGCGGAACGATTCTCCGGCCGGGCCTCCTGCGGCTGGCCAGAGGTGGAGTGCGGACGCTGCGCCGGGGGCGCGGGCCTCGCGGGGCCGGGTCCCGGGCGACCGGGGCGTGGCATGGCCGCTGAACGCGGACCAGGTACAGGACGGGGGGTCGACGCGGTGCGGCCTGCGGCCGGAGTGACGCGGGGACCCTGGACGCTCTCGTGAATCTGAGGCTCCTCGGGGATGAGAGGCATGGGTGGTTGTCTATCAAACGCCGACACGCAAGGCATCAGCGGGTGGGTACATGTGCGCGATCAGAAGTCGAAGCCGAGTTGGCCCCCGCTTTCCAGTGCAGCCGCTTCGGCGGAGAAGCGGACCTTCTTGAGGTGCTGCCACCTGGGCAGCGCATCGAGGTAGGACCACGAGAGGCGGTGGTGGGGTGTGGGTCCCCACTCCTCCAGCGCGGCCCTGTGCACGGGCGACGGGTAACCTGCGTTGGCGCCGAAGGCGAAGGCGGCGTACTCGCCGGAATCCGCGCCCAGTTCGGCCATCATCGTGTCCCGCCGGACCTTCGCGATCACCGAAGCAGCCGCCACCGCGATGCAGGACTGGTCGCCCTTGATCACTGTCCGGACCTGCCAGGGCCGTCCCAGGTAGTCGTGTTTGCCATCGAGTATCACCGCGTCGGGCCGCACCGGCAGGGCTTCGAGGGCACGCACAGCGGCGAGGCGCAGTGCAGCCGTCATCCCCAAGTCGTCGATCTCCTGCGGAGAGGCATCACCCAGACCGAACGCAGTGACCCAGCGCTCCAGCAACGGGGCCAGCTCTGCGCGGCGCTTGGGGCTGATCAGCTTGGAGTCGGTGAGTCCGGCGGGAGGTCTGCGAAGGCCGGTGACGGCCGCACACACAGTGACCGGTCCCGCCCACGCTCCGCGTCCGACCTCGTCGACACCGGCGACGGTCTTGGCACCAGTGGTAGCGCGCAGTGAGCGCTCGACGGTGTGCGTGGGTGGTTCGTACGGCATGGCGCCTGTCAGCGTACGCCGATGGGGACGCCGACAACACCCCGGGGCGCCCGACGGCCGCCCCGGCCGCACACCGAGCCGCAGAGCAGCTGGCGACACGGTCATCGGCCCCGGTATTCAGTTTGCTGCGGTACATGCGTCCGAAGAGCTGTACGTACAAAGGCGGTGCTCACGAAATGTTGTGCCGACCCCAGGGAAACGCGACTGAGGATCACCAGCTGAGGTGCTCAGCAGTGGCTGCATCACATTCGCGAAGCACGGAACGCAGCGCCGAGCCGGGGCGGCGGACCTTCTGACTGTCACACAGAGCATGGGCACGCCGCCACAGCCACACGCACAGCAGGTGCAGGCCCCACCATGGTCGCTCGGCCTGCACCTGTGGGGGGGCAGCCCACGTCAGTAGGGGTCGTAGGGATCGTAGGTATCGTCTCCGTCACCGCCGCGATCACTGCCTCCGCCGCTCGTACGCGAGGCGTTGCATGCCTGCGCCAGATCGTTCGAACTCCGCTTTCTCAGAATGTCCCGGGCCCGCGCCTCGCCCCAGCTGGTGGCGTACCAGGGATCGTCGGAGTCTCGCAGCGACCGCTCAATGTCCATGAGGGCACAGGAGCGGAGTGGCTCGGGCAGTGTGTCCAAGGCGGGTACGGCGTCGGCCGACAGGCCTCCCAGGTAGTCGATGTCGATCGAGTGGTCGTTGCGGTACCGCTGAACGTTCTGCTCCGCGATCAGCCCGTCGGGCGAGATCAATCCGAACGCGAGCACGGCGACGGCTGCGCTCGCAGCCACGGCGCGCGGCAGCAGGCGGGCGCCGAACACTCCGGCCGCCGTGATCAGGACGAGCACCACGCCCAGCCAGAGTTCCACCGCAGCCACGGATATTCGCAGCCGCGTCAGACCGTACGCATCGACGTACAGGTCCATGCGCCTCAGCGCGGACGCCACGACGATGAGGGTGAGCAGGCAGAGCACGCCGAGCACGCTCCGGACGAGAGTGCGGTCGCTCCCTCGCCCGCGAGGGGACCAGCGCAGGGCGAGTGCGATCACCAGCAGCGTGAGGAGTGTGGCCCAGAGAAGCTGCCAGAAACCCTGCCGGGCGTACTGGGAGTAGCTGAGATCGGTCTCTGCCATCACCTTGTCGTATCCGCCGAGCAGCACAGTGAGCTGGATGGCGATGAAGACGGCGAACAGCAGATTCAGCACGATGAGCGGCAGGGCCCATTCCAGCCGCCCGCGGGCCTTCCCCGGGCGAACGGCTATGCCGTCCCAGCGCACCGGGGCAGCTGCGGTGTACGCAGCGGCGAGCGCACCGATCAGGCCTGCGACGAAGAGGAACAACCGCCAGGGACTGCCACCCACCGACACATCGGGTATCAGGTTGCCGAGCACGTCGGCGAAGGCGGCATCGGCGCTTGCGAACAGTGCCCCGAACACAATGAGCAGGACGGCTGCCACCGCAGTGGTGCGGAATACCACGCCCAACCGGCCTCGGGAGCCCGCCATCCGCTCGCGCACGCCTCGCCCGCCCCAGGCCAGACCGTCGGCGATGGAGCTGAACAGACCCAGTGAGCCGAGAAACACCCCGAGCCAGCTGCGACTGCCGTGCAGGGCGAGTGAGCCCAGTGCGACGGCCGACACAATGGCGAGGAAGGTGGGCCATCCGGCGTCCCGAAGGGCCGGGACGGCGAGGAGCGCCAAGCCACCGACCGCCCAGACAGCTGTCCAAGGGCGCAGGCGGCGGCCGGCCGCCTGCGCGGCGAAGAAGGCCGCGAGCGCTGCGGGGACCGCGACGATCAGCAGGTTCAGGCCGAGGCCGTCACCCAGCAGCAGGGCGCTCAGTATCGCGGTGGCGAGGACGGAGTAGAGCGTCGCGCTCTGAATGATGGCGGGTCTGGCCGGGCGCAGTCGCGAGAGCGCCGAGGCCTGGGGCTTGCCTGGCTGCCAGGGGTTGGGCGAATGCTGTTGCCCGTCCGGTTGCGCGTATGCCGGCACTTTCGGCGGCTCGGGAGCGGCTCCGCGAGGCTCCGGCAGCGGAGCCTTCGACAATGCGGTCGGTTCGGACGTCCCGGCCTGACCCGAGGGCTCGGACCGCTCGGGGGCAGCTTCCTGCCGGGGCGTTTCTGACGTGTGATCGGACATGGGACCCCTCCCCCACCGGGGTCTGCACGCACCGCCACTGGGCAGCGCGGGGGCACCCCGGCGTCTCATTTCGGTGCACACCCGTCAGGATGATCATCGAGGGCGGCGTGGCCGAAAGAGTAGCTTCCCCTTATTGTCTCCGACCGCGTGAGGAAGGGCTGTGGCAGTACCGTGACAGTCGGGTGGCCCGGCTGACGCGGCCGCCATCGTGGGCGGCGCTGTCGTCGCCTTCGGCCTATCGCGGGAGCCAGTCCGGCAGCTCTTCCGTCTGTGCCGACCAGTCGGCAGGCGGTGCGCCTGCCTTGCCCGCTGCGACGATGCCTCCGACGATCGCACAGGTCGTGTCGACGTCGCCGCCTGCTTGAGCCGTCAGCCAGAAAGCCTGCTCGAAGTCTCCAAGGCTTCGCGCCGCCGACCAGAGAGCGAACGGAACAGTGTCATGTGCACTGGTACGTCGGCCATTGCCGAGAACCGCGGCGACCGTCCCGGCATCGCCGTAGTCGAGCATGTCGCGTGCTCGACGCAGTCCGGCACCGACCGCGCTGCGCGGTACGAGTGCGATCACGCCGTCGAGGAGCTCCGTCGGGGTGGGTGGTCCCGCGGTCGCCGCCGACAGAGAGGCTGCGGCCGCAACGGCCATCGCGCCCACGACCGCCTCGCGATGCTGGTGCGTGGGGTACGAGGAGATCTCGGCCTGGTGTGTGGCCTGCTCCGGGTCGTCCGCGTACCAGGCGCCGAGCGGCGCAATGCGCATCGCCGAGCCGTTGCCCCAGGAGCCCTGACCGTTGAACAGCGCCGACGCCAGCTCCCGCCAGTCGCCGCCTTCCCGTACCAGCCTGAGCAGCCGGTTCACGGCGGGGCCGTATCCCCGGTCGAAGTCATGATGCTCGGCGAAGGAACGAGCGAGCGCGTCCTGGTCGATTCGCTCATGACCCACCAGCACGGCCAGCACCGACGAGGCCATCTCGGTATCATCCGTCCACTGCCAGGGGCCGGGGGGAAGTTCGCGCTGCTTCAGCAGCGGATAGTTGGCTGGCACAAAGAACTGGGAACCCAGTGCGTCCCCCACGGACAGCCCTCGCAGGCTGGCCAGGGCGCGTTCGAAACGTTGGTCGGAAGCAGAGTCAGCGGTTGTCATCGCCCTTCCACTCTATCCGGTGATGCCGTACGGCTCAGGGGTACGCCAGCGCTCGAACGGCCGGTCAAGGGTGTAGCGCCCATCCTCTCCGAGTATGAGCGTCCGGGTCTCCCCGTTGCCCGGGTTGGACAGTGACTCGAACTCTGCCACCGACCAGTGGAACCAGCGCATGCAGAACAAACGCATGGTCAGGCCGTGCGTGACCAGCAGAACATTCGGCGGGTGGTCGGGGGCTTCGAAGCTGCGGTGCAGACTCTCCAGAAAGGCCCCGACCCTGTCGTACACATCGGCCCCGGACTCTCCCTGCGCGAAGCGGTAGAAGAAGTGACCGTACGCATCCCGGTATGCCTTCTGCAGCCTCACATCATCCCGGTCCTGCCAGTTCCCCCAGTCCTGCTCCCGCAGCCGCGGCTCCTCCCTCACACGCACCCGCTCCAGGTCCAGCCCGAAGGACCTGAACGTCTCGTGCGTGCGGCGATAGGGCGAGACATACACGCTGACCCGCTCGCCGTCGAACAGCTCGCGCAGCCGCACGCCCGTCTCCCTGGCCTGCCGCAGCCCTGTGGCGGTGAGCCTCAGCGCATGGTCCGGCTCACGCTCGTACACCGTGTCGTCGGCGTTGCCTTCGGACTCCCCGTGCCGGACGAGGACAATGCGTTGCGGCCGTGCCATGTACCGACCCTAGATCGACTGCGGCTCATTCGAGCAGTTGTCCGGAATCCATCGGACGGATGTCGCCGGTGAAGCGGCGGCGCAGCAGCCGGTCGTGGGAGACCACCACCAGCGCGCCCTGCCAGAGGGCCAGAGCTTCTTCCAGCTCCTGCACGAGTCCGAGTGCCAGATGATTCGCGGGCTCGTCGAGCAGCAGCAGGTCCGCGGGCCGGGCCAGCAGACGGGCAAGGGCGAGCCGTCTGCGCTGCCCTGCAGAAAGCGATCCGACCGGCACCTGGAGGTCACGTGACCGGAACAGTCCGTACGAAAGCAGCAGTTCCGCCTGTTCTTCTTCGGTGAGCGCCAGTCCTCGACCGAATGCCGCGAGCACACGCTCCGCCGGGCGGTGCATGGGTATTTCCTGCGCGAGATAGCCGATTCCACCCCGCCGGACCACTCGGCCCGCGTCCGGTTCGAGTACGCCTGCCATGACGCGGAGCAGAGTGGATTTCCCTGCCCCGTTGCCACCGTGAATCAGCAGTCTGCCGCCCGCCGCCACGCAGAGCCGGTCGACTGCGAGGCGATCACCGACCCGTATGTTCGTCAGGGACACCAGCTCCCCTTCGGTCGCGCCGGCCGCGGGCCGAGCGGTGAAGCGCAGCGGGTCCGGCGGCCTGGGGACAGGCTCCTTCCGCAGATGCTCCAGACGCCTGCGAGCATTGCGGATCCGCCCGGACACCGAGGCCTGGACCCGACCCGCAGCCCGGTCGTACGCCATCTTGTTGTTGTCCTTGATGGTGCGGCCGACCGCGACATCGTGAGCCGTGGTCGCCGTGTACTCCTCCAGTTGCGCCGTCTCTTCGCACCACTGTGCATAGGACTGCTCCCAGCGCCGCCGCGCTGCGTTCCGCTCCGTCCGGAATCCCGCATATCCACCGCCGTAGCGCACAACCGTCCGGCGGTCGGAGTCGACCTCCAGGATTGCTGTGGCCACGCGTTCCAAGAAGATCCGGTCATGGGACACGGCGATCACGGTGCCGGGATGGGACAGCAGGGCACTCTCCAGCCATTCGAGAGCGGCTCCGTCCAAGTGATTGGTGGGTTCGTCGAGCAGCATCACCTCGGGGGACGCCGCTATCAGACAGGCGATGCCGAGCCGTGCCTGCTCACCGCCGGAGAGACTGCTGAGCCTCCTGACCGGCTGTATGTGTGCCAGGCCGAGGCCGTGCATCGCCTTTTCGACGCGCGCGTCCGCTTCATATCCCCCGCGCAGTTCGAACGCCGTGAGCAAGTCTCCGTAGGCGGCCAGCGCGGTGCTGTCGGCGGTGCCGAGCTCCGCCTCGGCCTCCCGTAACTTCCGCTCCATGGTGCGCAGTTCCGCCAGGGCGTCGTCGATCGTGTCCTGGACCGTGCTGTCAAGCGGCAGCCGTGGAGTCTGGGCCAGCAGACCCGTGCCGCGGCCGGCAGCTGTGAACGCCCGACCGGAAGCGGGCGGTTCGAGGCCTGCTAGCAGGCGGAGCAGCGTCGTCTTCCCCGCACCGTTCTCCCCCACGATGCCGATCCGCTCACCTGGGCGCACGGCCAGCGAGACATCGTCGAGCAACAGCCTTTCACCGCGGGACACGGTCACGTCATGCAGAGAGATCTGTGTGGGCAAGGGGCCTCCGAACCAGGACAACCAACGGGCAACGGAAACAGAGGCGACCGGCAGGGAACGACCGAGAACAGCCCTGCCTCGCGGCCGCAAATAAACACAACCGATGTCGCATTAACGCGAGTATGACAGAATGGAACGCACTAACGCAACAGGAGTAGCCATTGACTGGACAAGGGGCCGTCGGACAGGCCGGACAGGAAGCCGCCCCGGAGACCGACGTTCCGGCAGTCCCGCTCGCCCCCGGCACCCGCCGCCCGGGCGGTCGCACCGCTCGCACCCGCGCGGCGGTCCGGGATGCTGTCCTCACCGGCCTGGCCGAGCACGGCTACCCAGGCCTCACAGTCGAATACGTCGCGGAGCGTTCCGGCGTCCACAAGACCACCCTCTACCGCCGCTGGGGAAACCTCGAAGGGCTCGTCGGTGACGCCCTGGACCTGGCTGGAGAGGACGGCTGGGCACCGCCCGACACCGGAAGCCTGGAAGGCGATCTGCGCGCCCTGGCGCACATGACAGCCGACGCCTTCACCGACCCTGCCGCAGCGGCCGCACCGACCGCGTTCATCGCCGCGGCCTTCCAGTCCCAGCGCGCCGCCGAAGCGCTGAGCGCCTTCTACGCGGAGCGGTTCGCCCGCTGCGAGATCATCGTCGCGCGCGCCGTCGCCCGCAACGAACTGGCGCGGCACACAGACTCGGGAGCGCTGGTCAGGGCCGTAGCCTCGCCCTTGTTCTTGAGGCTGTTCATCACCCGCGAGCCCGTCGACGAGGCGCTGGCCGACCGGGCTGCCGACGCGGCCCTGGCAGCTGCCCGAGCGGGCGTCTTCAGCACTCCACCCATCCCGACTCCACCCATCTCGGCCGAACCTGCCTGATCAGCAGCCGAATCGCCCCCGGCACACCGTCCCGGCCACACCGATCCGCGTCGGCCGATCACACTGTCCAGGACGGCTCAAGCTGCACGACGTCTCCCGTCACCGCCGCCACATCGTCCTCGGTCCGCGCCCGTTGAGTCAGCCGCTCAATGCTCCCCGCCCGATACTTGCCGCGCTCGGCGCTCGACTGCCACATGGACAACACGAGGAACTCATGCCCCGGTGCCTCCCCGAACACCCCTCGCAGCATGCCCGGCGATCCGGCCATCGCCGGATTCCACACCCGCTCCTGCATCAATGCGAAATGCTCGACCCGGTCCTCGTGCACCTTGCTGTGCGCCACCCTGACAACATCCGCATCGGTGAAGCGCGGCTCAAAGCCGGTCTTCACATCGAAGCGGTACTCGAACAGCTTGACCTGGATGCTGCTGTACGTGCCGGACTGCTCGGCAGCCAGTCGGTCGTGCGCACGCGCCATGAACGAGTCGTAGAAGACGCGGTTCTCCCAGAAAGCAAAGACGTGGGCCACTTCCGGACGCCCTCGACTCCACCCGCCGCCCTGTCCCCTGAACCCCGGCTCACCCAGCAGCCCCGCCCACTTTCGCTGTCCCCGTTCAAAACCTCGACGGTCCACCACGGTGCAACGAATCCACTTGACCAGCACCGCGCCATCGTACGGTGCCGAACGTGGCACGGGTCACGCTCTATTGGAGTACGCCCGAATCGATGGCCGTGAATCGCAGAATGATCTCCATGGTCTCGTTGCACACCAACTCCCTGTTCTCCCGACTCGAATCCGCAGAACGCATCCTCGTCGCAGGGGCCGGCGGCGGCTTCGACATCTACGCGGGCCTCCCCATCGCGCTCTCCCTGCTCCACCAGGGCAAGCACGTCCAGCTCGCCAATCTGTCGTTCAGTGCTCTCGAAGGGCTGCCCCTCGACGCCTGGCTCGCGCCGGACGTCGCCGTCATCACGCCCGAAACGGCCCTCCACCAGGCCTACTTCCCGGAACGCACCCTCGCCCAGTGGCTCGCCCTGCACAGCTACCCGAGCAGTGTGCACGCCTTCTCCCGAGTGGGTGTGCAACCGCTGCGCGCCGCCTACCGGGCGTTGATCGAGACATACGACATCGATGCGGTCGTCCTGGTCGACGGCGGTACGGACATCCTGATGCGCGGCGACGAATCCGGGCTCGGCACACCGGAGGAGGACCTGACCAGCGTCGCGGCACTCGCCGCAATCGACGTACCGGAAAGCCTGGTTGTGTCCGTCGGCTTCGGTATCGACGCCTATCACGGGGTGAGCCACGGCCTCGTACTGGAGAACATCGCCGCCCTCGAACGCGACGGTTCCTTCCTCGGCGCATTCTCCATATCCCGTACGACACGCGAAGGCGCCCTCTTCGTCGATGCGGTGGCGCATGCTCAGCACCACACTCCTGACCACCCCAGCATCGTCAACGGGTCGATTGCCGCAGCAGTCCAGGGAGCCTTCGGAGACGCCCAGTTCACCTCGCGCACCCGGGGCAGCGAACTCTTCATCAACCCTCTGATGACGCTCTGCTTCGCCTTCGAGTTGGACGGAGTGGCCCGCAACTGCCTCTATCTCGACCGCATCGAGCACACCCACCTCATCCGACAGGTCAGCAGCGCCATCGAGGTCTTCCGGGAAGAGGTCCGCCAGAGACCACCGCGCCGGATTCCGCACTGAACCGCCGAACCGGCAGTGGCCCGATTCCGTCGCCGACGGCCAAGCCGGTTGGATCCACGGTCGGTTACGGACATGATCGGGTGGTATGTAGCCCGACAACGGACCAGCGGCAAGCCAGGGAGGCAAGTCCGATGAGCACGCCCAACAAGGACATAGAGAAGGTCGAAGTCAGGCTCAAATGGGATCCCAGCCCTCCAGGTGCCCCGGCCCATGACCTCGACATCATCGCGGCGACCTACCTCGCGGAGGCGCCATACGGCAGCCCTGCATATCTCGTGCACTTCGACAGCCGCTCCCCGGACGGCACCATCGCCCTCAACCGCGACAGCAGAACCGGCCAGGGCCTCGGTTTCGACGAGGTCATGACTCTGGAACTGGGCCGGTTGTCGACCACGTACACCCGGGTCGTCGTCGGAGTCGCCATTCAGCAGCGCGACGGCCGCAGGACATTCGCCGAAATAGCGAACACCGGCGTTCAGATTCGGGAGGGCTACACGAATCTCGCGGAGGACGACTTCTCCGCGGTCGGCGCCGCCACCGCGGCAACCGTCGCCGAGTTCATCCGCGGCGCCTCCGACAGTTGGGAGTTCCACGGATCGGTCCGGGGCTTCGACGGGGACCCCGATTCGTTCGCCGGAATGATGGGAAGCCGCACGCCCGGAGCGTGACATGTCACAGGGCGCGGTCCACGCAGCACGCGTCCCGTCCCTGCCTTGGAGCCGCGGCACGACGAAGGGGACCGACCATCGGTCGATCCCCTTCGTACGAGCTGCTGATCAGCTAGGCGCGCAGGTTACGTCGGACGCTGTGCCCCACGCGGTGGCGCCCGGTGTCAGCTGCAACCGCTGGTCGAGCCGCAGCCCTCGCAGATGTAGCAGGATCCGGCGCGCTGCATCTTCGTACCGCAGGAGAAGCAGAGCGGCGCGTCCGCGCTGATGCCCAGCTGCATCTCGACGAGCTCCGCCGAGGTATGCGCCGTCTTCGGGGCCGGATTCTCGGCCTCCTGTACGGCGGCCACCGCCTTCAGGGGCTCCGTCCGCACCGGGGCGGACTGGGCCAGGCCTTCGACGTCCATCTCGTCGTCCTCCAGGGAGGGCTCGTACGAACCGGTGTCGAGGTGCCGCTGGCGCTCCTCGGCCGAGTGGATGCCGAGTGCCGAGCGAGTCTCGAAGGGCAGGAAGTCCAGCGCGAGGCGGCGGAAGATGTAATCGACGATCGACTGCGCCATTCGCACATCCGGGTCGTCCGTCATACCGGCCGGCTCGAAGCGCATGTTGGTGAACTTCGAGACGTACGTCTCCAGCGGGACGCCGTACTGCAGACCGACCGAGACTGCGATGGAGAAGGCGTCCATCATGCCCGCGAGGGTGGAGCCCTGCTTGGACATCTTCAGGAAGACCTCGCCGAGACCGTCGTCCGGGTAGGAATTGGCGGTCATGTAGCCCTCGGCGCCGCCCACCGTGAAGGAGGTGGTGATGCCGGGACGGCCCTTGGGGAGGCGCTTACGGACCGGGCGGTACTCGACGACCTTCTCGACCGCGGTACGGATGGTCTCCTCGGCCTTGGCCGTGACTGCATCCGCTGCGGACTTTCCCTTTTCCTTGGTCTTCGCGGAGAGGGGCTGGCCGACCTTGCAGTTGTCGCGGTAGATCGCGAGCGCCTTGACGCCCATCTTCCACGCCTCGAAGTAGACCTCTTCGACATCCTCGACGGTGGCCGTCTCCGGCAGGTTCACCGTCTTGGAGAGCGCGCCGGAGATCCACGGCTGGATCGCGGCCATCATGCGCACGTGGCCCATCGCGGAGATGGAACGCTCGCCCATCGCGCAGTCGAAGACCTCGTAGTGCTCGGTCTTCAGGCCGGGGGCGTCGATCACATTGCCGTGCTCGGCGATGTGGGCGACGATCGCCTCGATCTGCTCCTCCTGGTAGCCCAGGCGGCGCAGGGCCTGCGGCACGGTGCCGTTGACGATCTGCATCGAGCCGCCGCCGACCAGCTTCTTGAACTTGACCAGGGCGAGGTCGGGCTCGAGGCCGGTGGTGTCGCACGACATCGCGAGACCGATGGTGCCGGTGGGGGCGATGACCGAGGCCTGCGCGTTGCGGAAACCGTTCTTCGCGCCGAGACGGATCACGTCCTGCCAGGCCTCCGTGGCGGCGGCCCAGATCGGGTTGTCCAGGTCGTCCATGTGGACGGCCGCGGCGTTGGCGTCGGCGTGCTGCTTCATGACGCGCTGGTGCGGCTCGGCGTTGCGGGCGTAGCCGTCGTACGGACCGACGACCGCGGCGAGCTCGGCGGAGCGCTTGTACGAGGTGCCGGTCATCAGCGAGGTGATGGCACCGGCGAGGGCGCGGCCGCCGTCGCTGTCGTACGCGTGGCCGGTCGCCATCAGCAGGGCGCCGAGGTTGGCGTAACCGATACCGAGCTGACGGAAGGCGCGGGTGTTCTCGCCGATCTTCTGGGTCGGGAAGTCGGCGAAGCAGATGGAGATGTCCATCGCGGTGATGACGAGCTCGACGACCTTGGCGAAGCGCTCGGACTCGAAGGACTGGTTGCCCTTGCCGTCGTCCTTGAGGAACTTCATCAGGTTCAGCGAGGCCAGGTTGCACGAGGTGTTGTCCAGGTGCATGTACTCGCTGCAGGGGTTCGAGCCGTTGATCCGGCCTGACTCCGGGCAGGTGTGCCACTGGTTGATCGTGTCGTCGTACTGGATGCCGGGGTCGGCACAGGCCCAGGCCGCCTCGGCCATCTTGCGGAAGAGGGACTTGGCCTCCACCTCTTCGATGACGTCACCGGTCATCCGGGCGCGCAGCCCGAACTTGCCGCCGGACTCCACGGCCTTCATGAACTCGTCGTTCACACGGACCGAGTTGTTGGCGTTCTGGTACTGGACGGACGTGATGTCGTCCCCGCCCAGGTCCATGTCGAAGCCCGCGTCACGCAGGGCGCGGATCTTCTCCTCCTCCTTCACCTTGGTCTCGATGAAGTTCTCGATGTCGGGGTGGTCGACGTCGAGAATGACCATCTTGGCCGCACGACGGGTGGCGCCACCGGACTTGATCGTTCCGGCGGACGCGTCGGCGCCTCGCATGAAGGAGACAGGACCGGAGGCGTTGCCACCGGAGGACAGCAGTTCCTTGGAGGAGCGGATACGGGAGAGGTTCAGGCCGGCGCCGGAGCCGCCCTTGAAGATCATGCCCTCTTCCTTGTACCAGTCGAGGATCGACTCCATGGAGTCGTCGACGGCCAGGATGAAGCAGGCGGAGACCTGCTGCGGCTGGGGCGTTCCGACGTTGAACCAGACCGGCGAGTTGAAGCTGAAGATCTGGTGCAGGAGGGCGTATGCCAGCTCGTGCTCGAAGATCTCGGCGTCCGCGGGAGAGGCGAAGTAGCCGTGGTCCTCACCGGCCTTGCGGTACGTCTTCACGATCCGGTCGATGAGCTGTCGCAGACCGGTCTCGCGCTGCGGGGTGCCGACGGCCCCGCGGAAGTACTTGCTGGTGACGATGTTGACCGCGTTCACCGACCAGAAGTCGGGGAACTCGACGCCACGCTGCTCGAAGTTGATCGAGCCGTCGCGCCAGTTGGTCATGACGACGTCACGGCGCTCCCACGCCACCTCGTCGTACGGATGTACGCCGGGGGTGGTGTGGATGCGCTCGATACGCAGACCCTTGCTCGACTTGGATCCCTTGGCTCGGGAACCTCGTGCCGGGCCGCTCGCCGTCTCTGTCATGCCGCCTCCCATATGTGGGCAAAAACGCCCTGAAGTGCCCAGAACTTCCCGGGGCACAGTCTGTCTCTGATACTTCGGGTGCCACGCACAGCACCCGGAGCGGGTCTATATGCAGCCGCCCTGTCGCCGATCCACGGACATGTGTCGATCGGCCGGTGTCACTCAGTCGGCGGCGACGGCGGGAACGGGGACCTCAAGGGTCTCGCCCCTCCCACGCTCCTCCACGGGAGGCCGCCGCTCGCGAAGTTCCGCGATGGCGGCCTCGAAGTCTTCAAGTGTGTCGAACGCCCGGTACACGGACGCGAAACGCAGGTACGCGACGAGGTCGAGTTCCTGCAGGGGGCCGAGGATGGCCAGACCCACGTCATGGGTGGTCAGCTCGGCGCTGCCGGTGGCACGCACCGCCTCCTCGACCCGCTGGCCGAGCTTGGCGAGGGCGTCCTCGGTGACCGGCCGCCCCTGGCACGCCTTGCGCACGCCGGAGATGACCTTGGTACGACTGAAGGGTTCGGTCACACCGCTGCGCTTCACCACCATCAGCGAGCAGGTCTCCACCGTCGTGAAACGGCGGGAGCAGTCGGGGCACTGACGGCGACGGCGGATCGACGTGCCGTCATCGGTGGTGCGACTGTCGACGACCCGGCTGTCGGGGTGCCTGCAGAAGGGGCAGTGCATGGCTCCCAACCCTCCTTCACAGCACGACTGAATAGCCTCTTCAGGGCCCGTCAAGGCCCCTCGAAGCTGTCACAAGCATAGGCGATGGCCGCACCCCCGGCGGACCAGGGACCACAACTTCTGGGCGGTTGGAACAATCCAACCACTAGATCTTGGGTTTGGCCGCTCATTCAGCCCTAGCGCGTGTCGCACATCGCGGGCGGACCGCAGGCAGCGTACGGCCGAGCACGAGGTTACGGGAACCGCGCGGCTGCCAGGATTGCGGGGCTCCCGCTGTCAGACTCGGACAACGACGCGGAGGCCACCCCGCGTGGCGACGCCGCGCCGGCGAACGCTACCGTAATAGTCCGAATTGCCGGTCGGCCCAAGAGGTCGGTCCAAGCAGGGTTCCGGTCACTCCAGCCATTGCGCATACACCCAGCAGTGAACACACGACAGACTTTTATTCGTTTTTCACTCGAACGTGTGTTTGGCGCAACCTTTCGAAAGCTACTACCGTTGTCCAGCTAGGGAGACCATTCGAGAGGGGCCGACGTGACCACCACCGCAGACAGTGCCACCATCACTGCCCAGGACCGCTCCCAGAGCCGACTCGAGCCGGTGCATGCCATGAATGACTCAGTCACGAACACGGAGGGGCCAGAGCCCGTGCGCCCGGCGCGCTCATTGCCCGGCCGACCTCCAGGTATCCGGGCGGACAGCTCGGGGCTCACGGACCGGCAGCGGCGAGTGATCGAGGTGATCCGGGACTCCGTGCAGCGGCGTGGCTACCCGCCCTCGATGCGGGAGATCGGTCAGGCGGTGGGCCTGTCCAGCACGTCCTCCGTCGCCCATCAGCTGATGGCCCTGGAACGCAAGGGTTTCCTGCGTCGCGACCCACATCGCCCGCGGGCGTACGAGGTCCGTGGTTCGGACCAGCCCAGCTCGCAGCCCACCGATACAACAGGAAAGCCCGCGGCGTCGTATGTGCCGCTGGTCGGCCGGATCGCAGCCGGTGGCCCGATCCTCGCCGAGGAATCGGTTGAGGACGTCTTCCCGCTCCCCCGCCAGCTGGTCGGTGACGGAGAGCTGTTCGTCCTCAAGGTCGTCGGTGACTCGATGATCGAGGCGGCGATCTGTGACGGCGACTGGGTCACCGTGCGCCGCCAGCCCGTCGCTGAGAACGGCGACATCGTGGCAGCCATGCTGGACGGCGAAGCCACGGTCAAGCGTTTCAAGCGCGAGGACGGCCATGTGTGGCTGCTCCCGCACAACTCCGCGTACCAGCCGATCCCGGGCGACGAGGCGACAATTCTCGGCAAGGTGGTGGCGGTACTGCGGCGGGTGTGAAGACTCGCCGGTTCCGACCAGGCCCCGGGATCCACTGCGCCGATCCCGGGGTCCTGCCTGTGCCGCCGGGCACCGGGGGCCGAGGGCGGGCTACTGGTCGTTGGCCTTGGCCGTCGCGTCGATAGCCGCAAGTGAGCGGCGCGCCTGATTGCGGTCGGTGGTGTACCAGAAATCTGGCAGCGAGGCGCGCAAATAGCTGCCGTACCGGGCGTTGGCCAGCCGCGGATCGAGCACCGCGACCACACCCTTGTCGCCCGTGGCCCGTACGAGCCGGCCGGCGCCCTGAGCCATCAGCAGCGCGGCATGCGTCGCCGCGACAGCCATGAACCCATTGCCTCCGGCCTCCTCGACCGCCTTCTGGCGTGCGCTCATCAGTGGGTCGTCGGGACGCGGGAACGGAATCCTGTCCATGACGACCAGCTGGCAGCTGGCCCCGGGCACATCCACGCCCTGCCAGAGCGACAGCGTGCCGAAGAGGCAGGTCTCGGGATCGGCTGCGAAGTTCTTGATCAGCTCTCCGAGGGTCTCCTCGCCCTGCAGCAGGATCGGCTTGTCGAGCCGACCGCGCAGTTCCTCGGCGGCGGCCTGGGCCGCCCGCATGGACGAGAACAGCCCGAGGGTGCGCCCGCCCGCCGCCTCCACCAGTTCGGCGAGTTCATCCAGCATGTCGGTGCGAGAACCCTCCCGGCCGGGCGTGGCCAGATGCCTGGCGACGTACAGGATTCCCTGCTTCGGGTAGTCGAACGGCGACCCGACGTCGAGCCCCTTCCACTGCGGAATGTCGTCGCCCTCAGTGCCTTCGGGGGCGAGTCCGAGCGACGCCCCCACCCCGTTGAAATCCCCGCCGAGCTTGAGCGTGGCCGAGGTGAGGACGACGGACCGCTCGGCGAAGAGCTTCTCGCGCAGAAGTCCGGATACGGAGAGCGGGGCGACCCGCACAGAGGCGCCGAAACGGTCATGCCGCTCGTACCAGACGACGTCGTACTCCGAGCCCTGGGTGATGCGCTCGGCGACGCCGTGAATCGTCTCCACCGATGCGAGTGCCTGCTTACGGACGGCGTCCTCGTCCTGGACCGACTTGTCCCGTGTGGCGCCCAGGGCCGAGATCACCGTACGCGCGGCGTCACGAAGGGCCAGCAGTGCGTAGCCGAGATCCTCGGGGACCTCTTCCAGGCGGCCGGGGAGCGCCAGCTCCATCACTCGCTCGAAGCCCTCCGACGCGGTCTGCAGGGCGTCAGCGGCCTTCTCGTTGACCAGCTTCGCCGCTCGGCGCACCGCGCGGTTGACCTGGCCGGGGGTGAGCTCGCCGGTGGCCACTCCGGTGACCCTGGAGACCAGCTCATGGGCCTCGTCGACGATCAGTACCTCATGCTGCGGAAGCACGGGGGCGCCCTCGATGGCATCGATGGCGAGGAGGGCGTGATTGGTGACGACGACATCGGCGAGCTTGGCACGCTCACGGGCCTGCTCCGCGAAGCACTCCGCGCCGTACGCGCACTTGCTGGCGCCCAGGCATTCGCGGGAGGAGACGGAGACCTGCGCCCAGGCCCGGTCGGATACGCCCGGGGTGAGGTCGTCGCGATCGCCGGTCTCGGTCTCGTCCGACCAGTCCCGCAGCCGCAGCAGATCCTGACCGAGCTTGCTCGACGGGGCCGCTGCCTCGAACTGATCGAAGAGCCCCTCCTCCTCGTCCTGGGGCACTCCTTCATGGAGCCGGTGCAGGCAGAGATAGTTCGAGCGGCCCTTGAGCATGGCGAACTGGGGACGGCGGCGCAGCAGCGGATGCAGGGCGTCGACCGTGCGCGGAAGGTCGCGCTCCACGAGCTGGCGCTGCAATGCCAGCGTCGCCGTCGCCACCACGACGCGCTCCCCGTGCGCCAGCGCGGGCACCAGGTAGCCGAGGGATTTGCCCGTGCCGGTGCCGGCCTGGACGAGCAGATGGGCATTGTCGTCGACAGCCTCGGCAACGGCTTCGGCCATGGCGGCCTGGCCGGGCCGTTCCGTACCACCGACGGCGGTCACGGCGGCGTGGAGGAGCTCGGGGAGGGATGGCTTTGTCATAGCTCGACCAGCCTACGGGGCACCACTGACAACGGCGATCACTCCCGGACTCGGACGGAGGGGTGGAGCGGGTTGGGAACGGTCCCGTGAATGGCAGCGTGCGGGCGCCGGGGGCGGTCCCGGTAGCCGTCCACGTGCAGGCGGTTGCGGTTCAGACAGAGACGTTCGATGCGGGGCGTCAGCATGTCGAACATCTCGAATCGCTCCTTGAGCTCGGGGAAGCGGGCGTGGTGCCGCAGGATCTCGGCCCGCACAAGTGACCAGAAATCGTCCTCCGGAACTCCCAGCTGTTCCTCGCACAGTGGGGACAGAAAGCGAAAGACACCGATGAACAGTCCGGCGTGGATGAACTGGGTGAGGAAGGAAGGCTCCTCGGTGAGCAGGATGCGGCGTACGTCCTGTGGCATCGACTCATGCTCCGGCAGCGGCCGGGCGCTGATGTTCACATCGTCCACGAAGTCCTTGATCGCCAGGCGTACCGGTACGTCCTGGTTGTCGAAGACGACGATGGCGTTCTCGCCGTGCGGGGAGAACACGGTGCCGTAGCGGTAGAGGAAGTGCAGCAGCGGCGGAAGCAGCGCGGCGAAGAGCCGGGTCAGCCAGGCCGTGGGCGTGAGCCCCGAGCGGGCGACGAGCTCGGCTGTGAAGGCGCGGCCCTGTGGATCGGTGTGGAGCAGCGAGGCAAGGGTCCGGGCCCGTTCTCCCGGCGCGAGCCGGGGTTGGAGGGGTTCTCGCCAGATCGCACCGAGGATCTCCTTGAACTGGTACGGGGTCTCCGGGAGGTGGTCGTAGAGCGGATGCTCGACGGTCACGGAGGCCACCTCACCGAGCAGAATGACCTGACAGGTGTCGCGCAGAAAGGCGTCTCGGTCGCGCAAACCCTGGACCCAGGCGGTGACGGCGGGGGCCGCGAGGGTGCGTTCGGTCGGCAGTCCTCGCCAGACCAGCGTGTTGAGGATCGACAGGGGCAGTTTGACGGTGTGCCGGTCGGGGCGGGCCACGTTGGTGAACGTGCGGATGGACTGCTGAGGCAGCCGGAGATCGGCGTCGGTGTGGAGCGGAACGATGTCGCCTGCGGCAATGGCCGGGGCGAAGACCGGAACGATCCATTCGTCCCACTGCCAGGGGTGCACGGGAAGACACAGATAGCTGCCGGGATCGAGGCCGCGGGCGCGGAGCACGGCGGCGAAGGAGTCGCGGACCGACGGGTCGAGTTCCTGCACGTACAACTGCTCGGGTGTGGCCAGGCCGGTCACTCCGCGGTAGGCGGCGATCCTGGTGGAGACGGCGATCCACGGCAGCCTGACCGGCGTGCGGGCCTCCGGTGCGTAACGGGAGGCGTCGGTGGCGGAGAAGCCGAGGCGTCCCTTGTTGGCGACGAGCCAGGGGTGTCCTGTCTGGTGCCCTTCCAGCTCGGCGTAGTCGAGATCGGCCAGCCGGTCGGCGCAGAGCGCGGTGTGGTCGAGCCGGGCGTCGGCGGCGAGGGTGGTGGTGATCTCGCGGATGAGGTGGCCGAGGGTGGCACCGTCGATCCCGAGGATGTGGCGGGCGCGGGCGAGGAACTGCAGCGGGTCGCGGAAGGAGACGGTGTCGGTGTTCCGGTCCCGCAATGGCTCGGCAGGCGTGCCCCGGACGCCCTCCCGCATCGATTCCGCCGGTGACTCCCGGGCGCTCCCGCACGTCTCCCGAACCGAATCGGGGGCGATGTGCCAACTGCCGTACACGCCCCGCCGGGCACTGAAGCTCAGGGTTCCACCGTCATCGAGCCCGAGGGTGTACGTATCGCCCCCGTCGGCCTGCCGGACCGGCTCGATGACTTCCTCGTAGGCGAATTGACCGAGCATCTTCGCGAGCAGTCGGGCAGCGGCTTTGTCCCAGACCGTCCGGTTCAGTTCTGGCGTGCTGAGCAGGTCGGCAGACTCCGCCGAATCACGGCTCGCAGGATATTTCGGCACGGGGACTCCTCGGGATGAAACCGATGGGGTTCGAGCGGTGTATGCAAAGCAGCAGATCGTTCACAGCTGGGCACGGTGGGTTCGGTCGCGGACCATCAGGGCGGCTCGTTTGTCGGGGAGTTCGACTTCTGCGGAGAAGCGGAAGCCTGCGCTGAGGAAGGCGGAGACGGAAGGGGTGTTACGCAGGTCGGGCTCTGCCACAACACGTGCGCACAGGGGACGGTTGTCGAGTACGAGGTCGGAGACGGCCCGGAGCAGGGTGGTACCGACCCCGCGTCCGCGGTTGTTCACACCGCCGATGAGGAGGTGGATTCCGGTGTCGTGCGGTCGCGCGGGGTAGTGACGCGCCAGCGGATCGAGATCCGCGCGGTAGATCTCCCAGTAGCTCATGGGGACGCCTGCCAGCACGCCGAGGCACGGGACGCTGCGTCCGTCACCGCCGAGTTGAGGGCGCAGATGGTCGGCTGTGACGGATTCGGATCCGGCGAGTTCCCAGAATGCGGCGACTGCGGGGTCGTTCATCCAACGACTGATCACGGCGACATCGCGTTCCAGTCGCACGGGGACGAGTTGGAACACTCCGGCCGGGGTGGTGACCGGTCCCCAGTCGGCAGGGTGGTCGAGCAGATCCGAGGCGGCCGGCCTGCTCATGGTTGCCTGCGTGCCTGTGACCGGGCCCGCGTCGTCCGGTTCGGATGACGCGGACGCGTTCGGCGGCCGGGGACGTGTCGTGGTGGCGGGTGCGTCCTCGCCGAACAGGGCGAGGAGTTCTTCGGAGAGCGGCAGGTCCAGAGTGTCCTCGGCGCCTGTGTCGGCCTGTGGGGCAGGGCCGGTACCGGCGTCGGTGTGCGCATCGGCGGGGGCCATGGTGTCGCTCTCCTCTCGGTGGTTCAGGCGGTGGTCATATTCCCTCAGGCACACAGGGGGTTGGCAATGGTGACGTAGACGGACTGGGTGTCGACAGGCCCGACGAGTTCGTCGAGGCCGTGCAGCCGGGTCAGCAGGTTGGCCTTGCACCGCAGATGGGGGTTTTCCATCAGATGTGCGGGCAACGGGGAGCCCAGTGCGGCGGCCGAGCCGAGGAATCGACGGAACGCGGCGATGAGTACGTGCTCGCCGGCGAGGTGCTGGGCCCCGAAGGCTCCGATCAGGCCGAACACATTGTTGATGCCGAGGTAGTAGGCAAAGCGCTCGTCGGTGACCGCGTCGGAGACGAAGGTGTCGCTGACCGATCCGATGCCTGGGAGCCGGTGCTCCAGTGCCGCACGGTGGGACTCGCGGAAGTAGTAACCCTGGTTGTCGCGGTACCGGCCGCCGACGGGCCAGCCGTGGGGATCGAGCAGCACCAGGGTGTTCTGCTGGTGGGCTTCGAGGGCCACGCCTGCGTGGGCGTCGAGCCAGAGCACAGGGCGTACGACGCGGTCGAGGTAGCGCAGGAACCACTCGGTGGCGACGGCACCTACGGCTCTTCCAGTGGCAGCGGCCAGGGAGATCACGATCTCGGCGATGCGTGAGTGCATGCCCGTGCGGCCCGGCCAGGGGCGCGGGGCGGTGAGCGCGGCGATGCAGACCGCGTCGTCGTACGGACCGAACGGGTTGTGGCGCAGCATCACGTCGAGGCCTGCGACAGGCTCGCCGTCCGGGCCGTCGACGGCGAGCCATGCGGGGTCACGGACGATGTCGAAGCCCGGATGGACGGCGTGCCACTGCGCGGCGAGTCCGCTGCGGAGCAGCCGGTGGACCTCCACTCCGCGGTGGAGTTCCTTGCGGAGATTCTCTCGACGGGAGTTGGTGATGCGAACGCCGAGGGAGAGCTTGAGCATGAGCTCCGCACCGGGCCGATGCACGGTACGGACGGATGAGGTGGGGTGCCAGTGCTTCCCGTGCGGTCCGAGGTCGTGCAGGAGTCCGGCGTCGAGCAGGGCGGTGACTGCGGGCCGGTGTCCGAGTTCGCGGGCCTGCCACGGGTGGAGCGGAATCGGTGTGGTGTTGTCGGGGAGTTGCAGCCCTTCGGCATGGGAGGTGATCAGTTCCGTGGCCGAAACTGGACGGCCTCCGTCGGTCCAGGCGGAGTCGGTGGCCAGTACGGACCGGTCGACAGCCATCCAGTGCAGCGGGAAGGAGCCGTGCAACTCGGGTGAGTAGAGGCGGGATTCGGATTCCGAGAGGCCTTCACGGCTCTTGGGGGTGGGATGGAGCGGATGTCCGAGGAGAAGTGACTGCTCGGCGGTGAGGAAGAGGTCCGCTTCGGCCGGGGCGCCGGGGGCGCGGCGCCGCTCGGCGATGAAGCCGGCCGTCCGCTGTACGGAGTCGGCGACCCGGGCCACCATGTCGGCGCCTTCATGGCGGTCGGCCTCGCGTCCCAGGAGAGCGGCGACCGTGACTGCGTCGGCGGGCGGTGCTCCTTCGGGTGCCCCCTCCAGGGCAGGCATGCCGAAGCGGTGCCAGCCCGTGGCGGACCAGTAGAGGACGGGGACGAGCAGAGCGGTTCCGCTGACGGGGAGCGGGATGCGGAGCGTTTCCCCGGCCGGCCGGGGCAGGTCGCACTCCCGGACCCAGCAGCGGAGCAGATTTTCGACAGCCGCTGTGTCGGCGGCCCTCAGCGGGTCCGGATGGTCGAGGAGGTCGGCCGGTGCCGCACAGGTGAACGTGGTCTGCGGGGCGTACCGCTCGACGTGCAGTGCCGCCATCTGACGGGGCACGGTGGTCTGCTCGACGACGAGGTTGCCGGCCGGTCCGGCCTGTCCTCGCTGCGGGGTGGGGGGAGAGCCGTCGGCCTGGGGTGCGGGGGTGGGGTTCACGGCGGTCTTTCTTGTGATGGTGTCCGGGGTCAGCGGATCGACCCGGTCGTGGTCCGGCGGTGCGGCAGGCGCTCGGCGGCCGCCAGGGCATCGGCGAGGCGGTCCACGACCGCTGTTGCCTGTTCGTCGGTGAGGGTGAGGGGCGGGAGGAGTCGTACGACGGTGGCTTGGCGTCCGCCGAGTTCGACGATGAGCCCGCGGCGCAGGCACTCCTGTTGGACGGCTGCGGCGAGCACCGGGGCGGGCGGTGGCTCAGGGCTGCCGCCCCGCGCAGCGGCCTCGGGGTCGACGAGTTCCACCCCGATCATCAGGCCCCGTCCGCGGACGTCTCCGATGGACGGGTGGTCCGTGGCCAGTGCCTGGAGGCGTGCGACCATCCGGGCGCCGAGTGTCGCGGCGCGCTCGGTGAGACGGTGCTCGCGCACGAAGGCGAGGGTGGCCGTGCCCGCCGCCATCGCGAGCTGATTGCCCCGGAAGGTGCCGGCGTGGGCGCCCGGCTGCCAGGTGTCGAGTTCGGAGCGGTAGACGATCACTGCGAGCGGGAGGGAACCGCCGATGGCCTTGGAGAGCACCATCACATCGGGCACGATCCCGCTGTGCTCGATCGCCCAGAAGGCACCTGTGCGGCCGACGCCCGTCTGGACCTCGTCGGCAATCAAGGGGACGGACCGGGTCTCGGTGATCTCGCGCATCCGGCGCATCCAGCTGTCGGGGGCGGGGTTCACACCGCCCTCCCCCTGCACCGGTTCGAGGATCATCCCGGCCGGCGCCGGCGCGCCTCCCTTGGGGTCGTCCAGGAGGTTCTCGGTCCACCGGGCGGCGATCTCCGCACCGCGCTCGCCACCGATGCCGAAGGGGCAGCGGTAGTTCTGCGGGAAGGGCAGACGCGTCACCCGTACGTCCTCGGCACCGCCCGAGGCGGCAAGGGCTCCTGCCGTCATCCCGTGGTAGGCGCCGGTGAAGGCGAGGAGTCCGCTGCGGCCGGTCGCGGCACGGACCAGTTTGAACGCCGCCTCGACGGCGTCCGTACCGGCAGGTCCGCAGAACTGGATCCGGGCGTTGTCGGCGAACTGCCGCGGCAGGGTGGCGAACAGCTCCGTGGTGAAGGCGTCCTTTACGGGGGTGGCGAGGTCGAGCACATGCAGCGGTGCGCCCGAGTCGATCACCTTCCTGATCGCTTCCAGAACCACCGGGTGGTTGTGCCCGAGCGCCAGGGTGCCGGCTCCGGAGAGACAGTCGAGGTATCGCCGCCCGTCCGCGCCTTCGATGGTCATCCCACGGGCGCGCACCGGCACGATCGGCAGTGAGCGCGCATAGGTACGGGCGGCGGATTCGCGCAGCGACTGACGGCGCAGGATCCCCTCGTGCACCGCCGGTGCTGCCACCGGGGCTGGTTCGGTCACGGCCACGGCTGTTGGTCCTCCCGCTGTAACAGTTGCGTTGCACGTCAGTACGTCGGCGCACGGACGGACTGCGGGGATGAACGCTGCCCTCGAGTCCCTCGCACGTACCAACGACGCAGAACGCAGGGGATCACGGGTAAATCCGAAGATCCTTGCGGGGCGGAACCGTGGCCCTGCTGCGTGCCGTCCCCATCGGCACCGGCATAGTGGGGGCCGCACGGAGGGCTCGGGCAGATTTCCGGGAGTCCGCAGGACGTTCGGATCCGATGGCTCGGAGCAGTACCGAAGTGCAGTACAGAAGTGTTGAGTTACGAAGTCCCAGGGGGATCACCACATGCGACTCATTCGACCAGCTCTCACCGCACGTCAGGGGAGCGCACGTCGCACGCGTTCCTCGGTGCTCGCCGTGGCAGCGGTCGCTGCGGTCCTTGCGCTCACCGCCACGGCCTGCGGTCCGAGCGAGGACACCGCCAGTGACAAGCAGAGCAGTTCCGCCGGCCAGTCCTCGGACGGCAAGATCACCATTCCGGACGATCTGAAGGACCGGCTCAAGGAACACGGGATCGACCTCGACCAGTGGAAGAACGGCGAGTGGAAGAACTGGGACAAGGACAAGTGGCTGCGCGAGGCCAAGGACTTCGTCAACCCGATCATCGAGGGCCTCTGGGACCCGGACCGGATGCGGGATGCCGACAAGTCGCCGGAGAAGCCGGTCGACAATGACATCTCGGGTGACGTGGGTGTGACGGACCCGACGCCCGCGCCGGTCCAGGCCGCCGGTGTCCGGACGCCGTACCACGCCAATGCCGCGGAGTCCGGGAAGCTGCTCTTCGACAGCCCCGAGGGCTCCATGGTCTGCTCCGCGACCGTGGTGAAGGACCCGGCGCACCCCGGAAAGTCCAACCTGGTGTGGACCGCGGGGCACTGTGTGCACGCGGGCAAGAAGGGCGGCTGGTACCGCAACATCGCCTTCGTGCCGTCGTACAACAACAGCGGTCTGTCGACGGCCGAGCTGCAGAAGGCGAGCAAGCAGGAGATCGCACCCTACGGCGTGTGGTGGGGCCAGTGGGCACAGACATCCGACCAGTGGATCTCTCAGGGTTCCTCGATCGGCGGGCAGGGCGCCCCGTACGACTTCGCGGTGCTGCATGTCACGCCGGAGAAGGGCTCGACGGGTAAGTCCCTGGAGGAAACGGTCGGCTCGGCGCTGCCTGTCGAGTTCAATGCCCCGGCCGTACCGAACATCGACAGCATGACCGCCACCGGATTCCCGGCCGCTCCGCCCTACGACGGCCAGAAGGCCTTCCAGTGCGCGGACAAGCCGGGTCGGCTCTCGCTGACCGCGCAGGACCCCACGATGTACCGCATCGGCTGCACGATGACGGGCGGTGCCTCCGGTGGTGGCTGGGTCGCGGCGGGCCAGGACGGCAAGCCCGCCCTCGTCTCGAACACCTCCATCGGCCCGGTGACGGCCGGCTGGCTGGCCGGACCGCGCTTCGGCAAGGAAGCCAAGGGCGTCTACGAGTCGGTCAGCAAGAAGTACGCAGGGCAGTGACGACGGACCGTCACCCGGCGAGGTTCGGGTGACGGTGACGGCACATCAGGGACCCCGGTGCGGCTGCTGCCCGCCGGGGCCTTTGTCGTCGCGCTACGGGCCCGAGTGGCGCGCACCCCATGCGGGTTGCGTCTCTGTGGAAGGGAGCATGGTCCGCACCGTCATAGGGTGGGCCTGCACCGCCGGTGGCCATTGGTCCGGCCACCGTTTCACATGACAAGTTCATGGCAATTTCGGAGATTTCAGGGGGAATCCTTTCCATGCGATCCATACGTCCGCTGCTCGCCGCGACCGGCCTCGTCGCGGCGCTCGCGCTGACGGCCACGGCCTGTGGTCCGAGCGAGGACAACGCAGCCGACAAACCCGCCGCCGCCGACTCCGCGGGCACCAAGGACTCCGGCTCCCTGTCCGACGGTCTGGCCGACGCGCTGAAGAAGCATGGCGTCGACCCGGAGAAGTGGAAGAACGGCGAGTGGAAGAACTGGGACAAGGACAAGTGGCTGCGTGAGGCCAAGGATTTCGTCAACCCGGTCATCGAGGGGTTGTGGAAGCCCGACCGGATGAAGTCGGCAAAGGACCCGGCAAAGACCATGGCGGCCGGCGACCTCTCCGGCGACCAGGGCGTCACCGACCCGGAGCCCGCCCCGGTCAAGGCCGAGCGCGAGAAGATTCCGTACCACGACTACGCGGCCCCGGTCGGCAAGGTGTTCTTCGACTCCCCCGAGGGCACCATGGTCTGCTCGGGCACGGTCGTCAAGGACCCGGAGAACCCGGGCAGGTCCAATCTGGTATGGACCGCCGGACACTGTGTGCACGCCGGTTCGAAGGGCGGCTGGTACCGCAACATCGTCTTCGTTCCTGCGTACAACGACAAGGGCAAGTCCGCCGCCGCGCTGGAGAACGCGCAGCCGCAGGAGATCGCCCCGTACGGCGCGTACTGGGCCGACTGGGCCACGACGTCCGGTGAATGGCTCGCCGATGGCGGTCCCACCGGGGGCGAAGGCGCCCCCTATGACTACGCGGTGCTGCATGTGAAGCCGGAGAAGGGCAGCAAGTCCCTGGAGGAGACCGTGGGCAACGCCCTGCCGGTCAACTTCGATGCCCCTGAGATCTCGAAGATCAGCGCGATGGGCGCCTGGGGTTACCCCGCCGCCCCGCCGTACGACGGCCTGATCATGCACAAGTGCGTCGACCGCCCCGGCCGGCTCTCCGTCAGCCCGAGCACTCCGACGATGTACCGCATCGGCTGCACCATGACCGGCGGCTCTTCCGGCGGCGGGTGGTTCAGCGAAGGCAGTGACGGCAAGCTCGCGCTGGTCTCCAACACCTCCATCGGCCCGGTGACTTCGGGCTGGCTCGCCGGCCCCCACCTGGGCAAGGGCGCACAGGACGTCTTCACCGCGATGAGCGAGAAGTTCGGCAGCCAGTAGCAGCCGCGCGTACGCCCGAAGGCCCGCTCCCGACGAGGGAGCGGGCCTTCGGTCCGTTCTGAGCCGTACCGCGCTGCGGTCAGTGCGCCACGGGGACGAACGAGGAGAGGGCGGCTGCCAGTTCCTCATGCACCCGCGCCTTGACCAGGGTGCCCTCCGACGTGTGCTCCTCGGAGATCACCTCGCCCTCGGCGTGCACCCTGGAGACGAGCCCGCCCTGGGTGTACGGGACGAGCGCCTCGATCTCGACCGAGGGCCGAGGCAGTTCGGTGTCGATGAGTGCGAGCAGCTCGTCGATACCGGCGCCGGTACGCGCCGAGACGGCGATGGCATGCTTCTCGATGCGCAGCAGCCGCTGCAGCACCAGCGGATCGGCCGCATCCGCCTTGTTGATCACCACGACCTCGGGCACGTCCACCGCGCCCACTTCGCGGATCACCTCGCGCACCGCGGCAAGCTGTTCCTCCGGCACCGGGTGGGAGCCGTCCACCACATGCAGGATCAGATCGGATTCACCGACCTCCTCCATGGTGGAGCGGAACGCCTCGACGAGGTGGTGCGGCAGATGCCGTACGAACCCGACGGTGTCGGCCAGCGTGTAGATTCTGCCGCTCGGCGTCTCGGCCCGGCGCACGGTCGGGTCCAGGGTGGCGAACAGTGCGTTCTCCACCAGGACGCCCGCACCGGTCAGCCGGTTGAGCAACGAGGACTTGCCCGCATTGGTGTAGCCGGCGATGGCGACCGAGGGCACCTTGTTGCGTTTGCGCTCCTGGCGCTTGATCTCGCGGCCGGTCTTCATCTCCGCGATTTCCCGGCGCATCTTCGCCATCTTTTCGCGGATCCGACGTCGGTCCGTCTCGATCTTGGTCTCACCCGGACCGCGGGTTGCCATGCCGCCACCGCCGCTGGAACCGCCGCCGCCCATCTGACGGGAGAGCGACTGACCCCAGCCGCGAAGCCGCGGCAGCATGTACTGCATCTGTGCCAGCGAGACCTGCGCCTTGCCCTCTCGGGACTTGGCGTGCTGGGCGAAGATGTCGAGGATCAGGGCGGTCCTGTCGACCACCTTGACCTTGACGACGTCTTCCAGATGGATCAGCTGGCCGGGGCTGAGCTCACCGTCACAGACGACGGTGTCGGCCCCTGATTCGAGGACGATGTCGCGCAGCTCCAGCGCCTTGCCCGAGCCGATGTAGGTGGCCGGGTCGGGCTTGTCACGGCGCTGGAAGACGGCGTCCAGCACCATGGCGCCTGCCGTCTCCGCAAGTGCGGCCAGCTCCGCGAGGGAATTCTCCGCGTCCTGCACGGTTCCCGAGGTCCAGACACCGACCAGCACCACACGCTCGAGGCGCAGCTGTCGGTACTCGACCTCGGTGACGTCCTCGAGCTCGGTCGAGAGTCCTGCCACACGCCGCAGTGCGGCGCGCTCGGAGCGGTCGAACTGCTCGCCGTCCCGCTCTCCGTCGATCTCGTGGCTCCAGGCGACGTCCTCTTCCATCAGGGCGTCGGCCCGAAGGCTCTCGGTGAGGCTCTCGGTGACATTCTCCGTAGCACTCTGCGCGTCCTGCGCGTCCTGGGGAAGGGAAGAAGAGGAGGTCATTGGATCCTTACGTCGATAGAAGTCCGTTACATCAGTCACAACGCGTGACCTCTCCCGATGATTCCCGCTGTCGGGAATCCGGTCCGGCCGCCGCGGCGACCCGTCGATAGTGGCATGGCCCGCCGGGCGCGTCACCCGGGTTTATCGCTGTCCGTCGGGCTTGGCACTGTGCCAGTCCGGGTGCCCCGGCATCGGCGGGGTCTTCTCGCCGTACAGCCAGCCGTCGAAGAACGAGGTCAGGTCGCGGCCCGCGGTCTGTGACGCCAGCCGGACGAAGTCCGCGGTGGCGGCGTTGGAGTCCCGGTGCTTCTTCACCCAGCTCCGCTCCAGCCGGTCGAATGCGCTCTCGCCGATCTCCTGGCGCAGCGCGTAGAGGATCAGTGCGCTGCCGTCGTACACGACCGGCCGGAACAGGCTGAGCTTCTGTCCGGGCGCCGGAACGTCGGGGCGGGCCGGGGGGCCGCCCGTGGCGCGCCAGCCGTCGGACCTGATGTAGGCGTCGTGCATCCGGCTTTCCAGTGGCCTGTCGGCGTGCTCCTCGGCGTAGCGGGCCTCGTACCAGCTGGCATGTCCCTCGTTGAGCCACAGATCGGACCATGCCCGTGGGGAGACGCTGTCACCGAACCATTGGTGGGCGAGCTCGTGCACCATGATCGATTCGACATACCACTTGGGATAGGCGGTCTGGGTGAACAGGGACCGTTCGAAGAGCGAGAGTGTCTGGGTCTCCAGCTCGAAGCCGGTGTCGGTGGCGGCGACCAGCAGCCCGTATGTCTCGAAGGGGTAGGGGCCGACCTGCTGTTCCATCCATTCCAGCTGACCGGGTGTCTTGCTGAGCCAGGGTTCCAGCCGCTTGTGGTCGGCGCTCGGTACCACGTCGCGTACCGGCAGTCCGTGCGGCCCGGTCCGTTTCAGGACGGTGGAACGGCCGATGGTGACCTGGGCCAGTTCGGTGGCCATGGGGTGTTCGGTCCGGTAGGTCCAGGTGGTCTCGGATCCGTTGCGGGCCGTGCCTGCGGGCAGGCCGTTGGCGACCACCGTGAGGTCCTTGGGTGCGGTGATCCGGAAAGTGAAGTACGCCTTGTCGGCGGGGTGGTCGTTGCTCGGGAAGACCCGGTGCGCGGCGTCGGCCTGATTGGCCATGGCCAGACCGTCGGCGGTGCGCAGCCAGCCGCCGCTGTCCTGACCGCCGTTCGGGTCGCTGGTGTGCCGGACGGTGATGTGCAGCGGCGCTCCGGCCGGGAGCCGGCCGGGGGGCTGGATGACCAGGTCCTCGTCCGCCGCGGCGAAGTCGGCGCGCAGGCCGTTGATTTCGACCGTACGGACGGTGCCCTGGGCGAAGTCGAGGTTGATCCGGTCCAGCGGCTCGGTGGTCCGCGCTTCGATCGTGGTGACGGCGTCCAGCGGCTTGCTGTTGCTGCCGTGGTAGGTCAGTCCGATGTCGTACGAGAGGACGTCGTACCCGGGATTGCCGAGGCGCGGGAAGAGCGGATCACCGATTCCGAGCGGCACGGGTGAGGGAAGGGCGGCGGCAACGAGGGCGGCCGATGCGGTGGCCAGCAGAGCGGCCCGCAGACGGCGGGAGATGATCGGCATGAACTACCGCTACCAGCGACTCCCACCCGGGAAGGTGCGGCGCGCGCCACGCCACTCGAACGAGATCGCTGTGGCAGATGGCGCTGCGCGGCGGGTCAGACGGTGGCGGCGGGGTGCTGGGCGCGGCTCACGTCGTACACCCCGGGTACGTCACGCATCGCGCGCATCAGCGCGGGCAGTCCGGTGGCATCGGGGAGCTGCAACGTGTAGGTGTGCCGGACGCGCTGCTCGCTGGGTGGTTCGACGGTCGCGGAGATGATCGCCGCGTCCGCCGTCGCGATCGCCTCGGTGAGATCGGCGAGCAGCCGGGGCCGTCCGAAGGACTCGGCGACCAGGGTGACCCGGCACCCTGCCGCGTCGCCCCAGCTCACCGAGACCGGCGCCCGGCCGACGGACTGCATCCGGGCCACCGCGGGGCACTCCATCCGGTGCACGGTGACGGCGCCGCCGCGCACGACGAATCCGGTGACGGCGTCGGGTGGTTCGGGGGTGCAGCAGCCCGCGAGTCGTACGGTGGCATCCGGCCGGTCCACCACGGCGCTCGCGGCGCGGCTCGCGGACCTGGCGCGCCCGTGGGCGGTGTTTTCCTGCGGCTGTGGTTCGGGCCTGGGCTCCGCGGGCCTGCTGTTGTGCGAGCCCTGGACATCCTCGGGGTGGGCGTCCAGCCAGCCGGTGATGGCGATACGGGCGGCTGGGGTTCGGGCGTGGTCGAGCCAGTCGGGCGAGGGGCCGGAGGCAGCGTCCTCGGCGAGCAGCAGCTGCACGGTGTCGCCGTCGCTCAGTACGGTGCCGAGGGTGGCCAGCCGGCCGTTGACCCGGGCGCCGATGCAACTGTGCGCCTCGTCCCCGTACTGCGCGTAGGCGGCGTCGACGCAGCTGGCTCCGGCGGGCAGTCCGAGCGTGCCGCCGTCGGTGCGGAAGACCGTGATCTCCCGGTCCTGGGCGAGGTCGGCGCGGAGGGTGGTCCAGAAGGTGTCGGGGTCCGGGGCGGACTGCTGCCATTCCAGGAGCCTGGAGAGCCAGCCGGGCCGGGTCGGGTCGGCGCGCTCTCCGTCCGCGGGTTCGGCGGACTGCGGCGCGGAGCCGCTGTCCGCGGTGTACGGATTGCCGAGGGCGATGACGCCCGCCTCGGCGACCTTGTGCATCCGGTGCGTACGGATGAGGACTTCGGCGACCGCCCCGTCGGGGCCCACGACCGCGGTGTGCAGTGACTGGTACAGGTTGAACTTGGGGGCGGCGATGAAGTCCTTGAACTCGGAGATCACCGGGGTGAAACAGGTGTGCAGTTCACCGAGCACGGCATAGCAGTCGGCGTCCTCGCCGACGAGAACCAGCAACCGGCCGAAGTCGGTGCCGCGCAGTTCGCCGCGTTTGATCCTGACGCGGTGTACGGAGACGTAGTGACGCGGCCTGATGAGGACTTCTGCGGGGATGCCGGCCTCCCGCAGCACCGCTGCGACGTTCTCGGCGACGGCGGCGAGCGGGTCCTGGGTGGCCGCGGCGCGGGAGGCGTCCGGTTGCGCCGAGGCGGCGGCGATCAGTGCGCGGGTTTGTTCGTACTCCTCGGGGCGGAGGATCGCGAAAACGAGGTCCTCCAGCTCGGTCTTGAGGGCCTGTACGCCGAGCCGCTCGGCCAGCGGGATCAGCACGTCGCGGGTGACCTTGGCGATCCTGACCTGTTTCTCGGGACGCATCACGCCCAGGGTTCGCATGTTGTGCAGCCGGTCGGCGAGCTTGATCGACATCACCCGGACGTCGTCCCCGGTGGCGACCAGCATCTTGCGGAAGGTCTCGGGTTCGGCCGCCGCTCCGTAGTCGACCTTTTCGAGTTTGGTGACACCGTCGACGAGGTAGCAGACCTCTTTTCCGAATTGCTCCCGCACCTGATCGAGGGTCACTTCGGTGTCCTCGACGGTGTCGTGGAGCAGTGAGGCCGTGAGTGTCGTGGTCTCGGCGCCGAGCTCGGCGAGGATCAGCGTGACGGCGAGCGGGTGTGTGATGTACGGCTCGCCGCTCTTGCGCATCTGTCCGCGGTGCGAGGACTCCGCAAGTACGTAGGCCCTGTGCAGGATGGAGAGATCGGCATCCGGGTGATGCGCGCGGTGGGCCTCGGCGACATGGCCGATCGCGTCGGGCAGCCGGTCGCGGGGGACGGGGCCGAGCGCGACGCGGCCGAGCCTGCGGAGATCGATCCGGGGACGGCCCCGCCTGCGGATGGGAGCACCTGGGTTGGTGGCCTCTGCACTCATGGGGCACCTCCGGCGACGTCGACCGGCGGTGGGGAGGTGCGGACGCGCCTCCGGGCCGGTGCTTGATGCTACCGAGCCCACCACGCGGCGGAGTCCGGCTCTCGCCCAGCGTGAAACGGATCACCCATTCGAGCGAAGCTCTAGCCGATCGCCGTTTCGAGCCAGGCGGAGTCGACCAAGCCCTCGGCGACGATCACGGCGGCTCCGGTCATCTCGATCTCGCCGTCCGGCCGCTCGGTGATCACGAGGGTGCCCCCGGGCAGATCCACCGTGTACGTGACCGGGGTGCCGGTCTCCGCGGGGTCGGCGCCGTCCCTGCGGGCCGCGGCGACGGCCACGGCGCAGGCGCCCGTGCCGCAGGAGCGGGTCTCGCCCGAACCGCGCTCATGGACCCGCATCGCGACATGGCGCGGTCCGCGGTCCACGACGAATTCGATGTTGACACCGTCGGGGTAGACGGCCGCGGGGCTGAACGGCGGCGCGGAGAGCAGATCGCCGGCGTGCGCCAGGTCGTCGACGAAGGCGACCGCGTGCGGATTGCCCATGTTCACATTGCGGGCGTCCCAGCTGCGGCCGTCCAGGCTGACCGTGACGCCTTCCCCGGGGAGGAGCGCGCGTCCCATGGAGACCGTGATGTCACCGCCCTTGGCGATGTGCACCTTCTTCACACCGCCCCGCGTCGCGACGGCGAGGTCACCCTCCTCGACATGCCCGGCACGCTGCAGATAGCCGGCGAAGACCCGTACGCCGTTGCCGCACATCTCGGCGATCGAGCCGTCGGCGTTGCGATAGTCCATGAACCACTCGGCCTCGCCCGCCATGGCCCGCGCCTCCGGGTGCGCGGCGGACCGCACGACGTGCAGCAGCCCGTCACCTCCGATACCGGCCCGGCGGTCGCACAGCCGGGCGACGGCGGAGGCAGGCAGGTCGAGGGCGTTGTCCGGGTCGGGGACGATCACGAAGTCGTTCTCGGTGCCGTGGCCCTTGAGGAAGGCGATCTGCGAGGTGCTCACAGGGCAACTGTACGAGGTGGCACCGACAGCCGCCGAAACCGGCCCGGGCGCACAGGACAGGAGACGGGCAGCACACCGGGCGGAAGCCGGACATCACGCCGGTGGTGGTGCCGCGTCCGTCAGCGGAGCCGTGCCACGCGCCAGACGGCCAGTGCGACCAGTGCGGCGCACACGGCGACGTACAGCGCGATCACGCGCCAGTCGGATCGCTCGCCCGAGCCCCGCTGCGGCAGCCCGGGCCAGGTGTAACCCACGCGGCGGGCGGCCATCATGCCCCAGCCCGCGGCGCAACAGCTGATCAGCAGACCCAGCATGGCGACGACCGCGCCGCCGTCGCCGAACTCGAAGGCCAGCGGGAACGCGAACATCAGCGATCCCACGGCGGCAAGCATGACAATCGGTGCGAGCTGCCAGATGCGCAGACGCCGCGCGGGCCGCAGCTCGACCTCGACCTCGGGGGTCACTTCGAGCTCATCGGGCCCGTCGGGGCTCAAGCGTCCTGCCTCGTGCAGCGTGTCCGGTGCGTCTTGTTCTGTGTCGCGAGGGCCGGCCTCCATCGCCACGCGCCCTCCCAACTCGGACTCCACTGGTCGATCGATGCTCGATGATGGCACGCTCCCGGTCACCGAAATGACGGGCAGGGCTTCCCGATGCCATCACGTGATCAGGCTGTAACCGCTCGTTCGACCAACGCCAGCGCCTGGTGCGGGAGTTCCCCGCGGTGCTCCACGGCGCCATTCAGCCAGTGGACCCGTGGGTCGCGGCGGAACCATGAGTCCTGACGGCGCGCGAATCGTTTGGTGGCGCGTACGGTCTCGGCACGCGCCTCGTCCTCGGTGCACTCCTGGGCCAGCGCGGCGAGCACCTGCTGGTAGCCGAGCGCCCTGGACGCGGTCCGTCCTTCGCGCAGACCGTGTGCCTCCAGGGCGCGCACCTCGTCCACGAGTCCGGCCGTCCACATCCGGTCGACCCTCAGAGCGATGCGTTCGTCGAGCTCGGGGCGGGCCACGTCGACGCCGATCTGGACGGTGTCGTACACCGCATCGTTACCGGGGAGATTGGCGGTGAAGGGCTTGCCGGTGATCTCGATGACTTCGAGGGCCCTGACGATTCGGCGGCCGTTGCTCGCCAGGATGGCCCGGCCCGCTTCGGGATCGGCGGCCGCGAGCCGGGCGTGCAGTGCCCCGGAGCCGCGCTCGACCAGTTCCTCCTCCAGCCTGGCCCGTACGCCGGGATCCGTGCCGGGGAACTCCAGGGCGTCGATGGCACCTTTCACATAGAGCCCGGAGCCGCCGACCAGGACGGGGGTACGGCCTGCGGCGAGCAGCCGGTCGATCTCGGCGCGGGCCAGCCGCTGGTACTCGGCGACGCTGGCGGTCTCGGTGACGTCCCAGATGTCCAGCAGGTGGTGCGGAACGTCTCCACGTTCGGAGAGCGTCAGCTTCGCAGTGCCGATATCCATCCCCCGGTAGAGCTGCATGGAGTCGGCGTTGACCACTTCGCCGTCGAGCTGCTGAGCAAGGAATACCCCCAGATCGGACTTTCCGGCTGCAGTGGGACCGACGACGGTGATGACCCGCGGTGCGGGAGCTGAACTTCTCACCGCCCCAGTCTCGCAAACCTCCGGCCCTCTTCCGGAACGAGTCGGGCGACCGGCTCCGAACGGGAGTCGTCCGCCGTTCCGGTCACAAGCCCCCGTGCGCCCGCCCCGGGGCAGGGCGAGCAGCCGGGTGCGTCGCTCCGAGCGGCGCGAATCTTCGCCCGTACCAGTAGAATTCGTAAGTGAATACGGGCGTTTTTTCACGGTTTGCCGTTCACTCTCAGGACCGCCTGATGAGGCCGGCGGCAGCAAGGTCGGAGAGGACGCCCGACCCTAGTCCCCCAGCAGGGAAGGTGCCCGATGGGCTTCCTGGACAATTTGAAGGCCAAATTGAGCCCCGCCAAGGACAAGGTCGGCGATCTCGCGCATCAGCACGGGCACAAGATCGACCAAGGGCTCGACAAGGCCGCACGGACGGTCGACCAAAAGACCAAGGGCAAGTACAGCGACAAGATCGAGTCCGGCACGAAGAAGGCCAAGGAAGCGGTCGAGCGCCTGTCCCACAAGCACGACGAGGGTGGTACCAAGCACGACGAAGGCGGTACGCCGCCGGGCACGCCGGGCGAAACGCCGCCGGGTACGCCGCCCGCTTCCTGAACATCAACTGATCAAGCCCGACGGACGGCCGTGGAGCGACGACGCTGCACGGCCGTCGGCCGTATCCGCTCGGGCGAGGGTACGGACGGGGCTCAGGACCAGGTGGCGACCAGGTAGCCCACGCCGTACGGGGCGTCCTCGTACAGCAGCTGTCCACCCAGGCCCGCCCCCTCGGCCGCACCCGCGAGCACCTGCCAGGGCGCCCGGCCCGCCGCTTTCAGTTCGTATGCCAGCGACTCGTCCAGCGCGATCAGCGCATCGCGGTCCGCCGCGCCCAGCGCATGGGCGGCCGCCGCATCGAACGCCTCGGCTCGGTCGTCCAGATAGCCGGGGGCCTTGAGCGTGCGGCAGGCGCTGCCGTCGCCCATCACCAGCAGGGCCACCCGGTCCGCCCTGGCGGCCAGGTCCCGTCCGGTGCTGGTGCAGCGACCGGTTTCGAGCGGCTCCCCCACGCCGAGCCCTTCGACCGGCGCCTCGGCCCATTTCGCGCGGGCGAGCAGCCAGGCACCGACGGCGAGGGACGGCGGAAGCGGGCGGTCGGCCACCGGCCCCTTTTCGCGGCCCAGCCGTACATCGAGGTCGACGCCGAAGCCCTTGAAAGTGCCGGTGGCCCCCTCGGGATGCGGGCCACGCCCCGCGCGGTCCGCGGGCCCGATCACGATCAGCAGATCCGGCCGGGCGGCGGTGAGCACGCCGAGGGCATCGGCGCAGGCGTCCCGCAGCGCATCGAGCTCGGGCGCGGCACCGGCGGCGACCTCGGGTACCAGCAGGGGCGGGCAGGGGCAGACAGCGGCGGCGACAAGCATGGTGGGCAGCGTACTGCTTGGGCGCGGTGCGTCCATCGGCCACCGCCGCCGTCTGCGTCCGGCCGGTGTCAGTCGCAGCCGCAGCCGGGGGCCGCAGCGGCCGGCAGCGGCGCCGGGGCGCCGATACCGGGCAGCCCGAGCATCACCCCGGCAGGCTTGGCGGCCTCGGTGGCGGTGCGCTTCTCCCAGGCGTCCCCGGCCCGGGTCCGCCGTACGCCCACCGCAACGCCCTCGGCGAGGAGGTGGTGCGGGGCCGCGTAGGTGATCTCGACGGTCACCACATCGCCCGGACGCACTTCCTCGTCCGGCTTGGTGAAGTGGACCAGGCGGTTGTCGGGGGCGCGGCCGGAGAGGCGGTGGGTGGCGCCGTCCTTGCGGCCCTCGCCCTCCGCGACCATGATCTCCAGCGTTCGGCCGACCTGCTTCTTGTTCTCCTCCCAGGAGATCTCCTCCTGGAGGGCCGACAGGCGCATGTACCGCTCCTGGACGACCTCCTTGGGGATCTGCCCCTCCATCTCGGCGGCCGGGGTTCCGGGGCGCTTGGAGTACTGGAAAGTGAAGGCGTTGGCGAAGCGCGCCTCGCGGACCGCGTGCATGGTCTGCTCGAAGTCCTCCTCGGTCTCGCCGGGGAAGCCCACGATGATGTCGGTGGAGATGGCGGCGTCCGGCATCGCGGCGCGCACCTTCTCGATGATGCCGAGGAAGCGCTCCTGCCGGTACGAGCGCCGCATCGCCTTGAGGATCGTGTCCGAGCCCGACTGCATCGGCATGTGCAGCTGGGGCATCACATTGGGCGTCTCGGCCATCGCCGCGATCACGTCGTCCGTGAAGTCGCGGGGGTGCGGCGAGGTGAAACGGACCCGCTCCAGGCCCTCGATCTTCCCGCAGGCACGCAGCAGCTTGGAGAAGGCCTCGCGGTCGCCGATGTCGGAGCCGTACGCGTTCACGTTCTGGCCGAGCAGGGTGATCTCCGAGACGCCCTCGGCGACCAGTGCCTCGATCTCGGCGAGGATGTCGCCGGTGCGGCGGTCCTTCTCCTTGCCGCGCAACGCCGGGACGATGCAGAAGGTGCAGGTGTTGTTGCAGCCGACGGAGATGGAGACCCACGCCGCGTAGGCGGACTCGCGGCGGGTGGGGAGCGTGGAGGGGAACGCCTCCAGGGATTCGGCGATCTCGATCTGCGCCTCCTCCTGGATACGGGCGCGCTCCAGCAGTACCGGCAGCTTGCCGATGTTGTGCGTACCGAAGACGACATCCACCCAGGGGGCCCGCTCGACGATGGTGTCGCGGTCCTTCTGCGCCAGGCAGCCACCGACGGCGATCTGCATACCGGGCCGCTTGGTCTTCATCGGTGCGAGCCGGCCGAGATTGCCGTAGAGCTTGTTGTCGGCGTTCTCCCGCACCGCGCAGGTGTTGAAGACGACGACGTCGGCGTCGCCGTCGGAGCCCTCGGCGGCACGTACGTAACCCGCGTCCTCCAGCAGCCCCGACAGCCGCTCGGAGTCATGGACGTTCATCTGGCACCCGTAGGTGCGCACCTCGTACGTCTTCAAACCGTCCACTACTCCACCAGCCACGTCGTTGCCGCTCACCCGTCCAGGGTAAGGGCTCCGATCGGGCCGCGATGATGAATACCTCTTCGGCCGGGCTCACGGCCCCTGTGTCCGGGTGCGGACACCGAGGCGCCGGGCCACCGGGGCCCGGCCCTGGTCATCGCCCCGGCGGGCTGGCAGGATCGCCGCCATGCTCCAGGCACTGTCCCGTATCGGCCGGCGCCGCACCCTTCAGGCGTGCGCCGCCCTCGTCGTCGTGCTCGGGCTGCTGCTGTGGTGGCTGCTCCCGCTCGGGGAACCGGCGCCGAGCGGCGCGCTGACCTTCAGTACCGGCGTACGCAGCGGCGTCTACCAGCGCTACGGCGAGCGGCTCAAGGGGGACCTGGCCAGGGATCTGCCCCAGGTGTCGATACGGCTGCAGACCAGTGAGGGATCGCAGCAGAACATCACGCGGGTGGCGACCGGCAAGGCCGACTTCACCATCGCCACCGCCGATGCCCTCGCCACCTATCTGCGCAGCGGCAAGCCCGGCGCCGACCGGCTGCGGGGCTGTGTGCGGCTGTACGACGACTACATCCAGCTGGTCGTGCCCCGGGACTCGGAGGTGCGGAAGGTCTCGGACCTGATCGGCAAACGCGTCGGGGTGGGGCAGCCGGGTTCGGGCGTACGGCTGATCGCCGACCGGCTGATGACGGCCGCCGGACTCGATCCCACCGACGACGTGACGCCGGTCCCCAATGGCATCGACACCATGCCGAAAGAGCTGGAGAACGGCCGGATCGATGCCTTCTTCTGGTCCGGTGGACTGCCCACCTCCGCCGTGCAGGAGCTGTCGGACCGGTTCGCGATCCGGCTGGTGCCGCTGGAGGCCCCGCTGATCAAGGAGCTTCAGGCCGTGGGCGGGGCCGCCCGCTACTACCGGTCGGCCGTGATGCCCGCCGATGCCTACCGCAATGCGCAGCAGGGTCAGGCGGTGCCGACGGTGGCGGTCGCCAATGTGCTGGTGACCACGGACCGTACGGATCCGGCGATGACCGAGGCGTTCACCCGGACCGTGATCGACAGCCGGGACCGGATCGGGCGCGAGGTGCACGCGGCCCAGCTGGTGGATCTGCGTACGGCGATCTACACCGATCCGCTGCCGCTGCACGAAGGGGCCAAGCGCTACTACCGCTCGGTCAAGCCCTGATCCCCAGCACCGCTCCATCCGATCCCCGGGCCGGCCCCTCTCCCGTCCGCGCTCAGCCCTGCGGGCCCTGGCGTGGCACCGACACCGTCACCCGCAGCCCGTGCGGCTCATGGGCGGCATAGCCGATGGAGCCGCCGCCCGCCACCAGGAGGGCCTGGGAGATGGAGAGCCCGAGGCCGGAACCCTTCACGTTCTGATGCTGGGCGCTGCGCCAGAAGCGGTCGCCGACGCGCTCCATCTCCTGTGCGGTGAGGCCCGGTCCGCGGTCGGCGACGACGACCGTGACGTCATCGCGGCCGGAGGCGACCGTGACGAGGACCTCTTCGTCGGCGGGGGTGAATTTCAGGGCGTTGTCGATGATGGCGTCGAGAGCGCTCGACAGGGCGATGGGGTCCGCCCAGGCGGTCACGGCGGATGAGCCGTCCGCCCTGAGCCGCACTCCCTTCTCCTCGGCGACCGGCCGCCAGGAAGCGACGCGTTCCGCGGTGAGTGCGCCTATGTCCGTGAGCTGCAGATCGGCATCGGCGTGTTCGGCCAGCGCCAGGTCGAGCAGGTCGTCGAGAACCTGTCCGAGGCGCTTGCCCTCCGTGCGCACGGAGGCAATCTCCTCGTTGCCCTCCGGGAGTTCGAGCGCGAGGAGCTCGATCCGCAGCAGCAGCGCGGCAAGGGGGTTGCGCAACTGGTGCGAGGCGTCGGCGACGAAGGCGCGCTGCTGCTCCAGCACGTCCTCGACGTTGTCGGCCATTTCATTGAACGAGCGGGCCAGGCGCCTGAGTTCCGGCGGCCCTCCGGAGGCCGCGACCCGGGATCGCATCCGGCCGCTGGCGATGTCGTGGGTGGCCGCGTCCAGGGTCCGTACGGGCAGCAGTACCCAGCCGGTGAGCCGGATCGCTGCGCCGACCGCCACCAGCATCGCGACGACTTCGCCGGCCGCGATGAGCAACCAGCCGCGCAGCGTGCGTGCGCGCATTTCGGAGGTGGGCGAGTCGATGACCACGACGGCGACGACGTCGCCGTCCCGTACGACAGGTGAGGCGACGACGACCCTGCCCCGCTGCCAGGGCCAGACCTGCGGCGGATCGTGGCTGCGACGCCCCAGGAGCGCCTCCTTGAAGGCCTCTCTCCCCTCCCCCTCGATCGGGAGCTGCCAGGTGACCGGGGCCTTGGCCATGGCGCTGTCGTCGCGGTAGAAGACACCGGCACGGATGCCGTACACCGATGCGTAGGTGTCGAGTTCGCTCCGCAGGGTGCGGCGCCTCTCGTCGTAACCGGGGGTCCGCTCGGCGATGAACTGGGCGAGCGCGGCGAAGCGTGCCGTGTCGTCGATGCGGTCGATGACGACGCGTTGCTGCTGGGCGCCGGCCACGCTGACGGCCAGCGGGAAGCCGAGGGCGAGCAACACGCTCGCCATGAGAATGATGAGCAGGGGAAGCAGCCGGGTGCGCACCTGGGACGTACGCCTCTACGCGGACGGGGCGACGAGGCGGTAGCCGACCCCGCGCACCGTCTCGATCAGTGCCGGCAGCCGCAGTTTGGAACGCAGGGACGCGACATGCACTTCGAGCGTGCGCCCCGTTCCCTCCCAGCTCGTGCGCCACACCTCGCTGATGATCTGCTCCCGCCGGAAGACCACACCGGGGCGCTGGGCGAGCAGCGCGAGCAGGTCGAACTCCTTGCGGGTGAGCTGGACTTCCGATCCGTCGACGCTGACCCGACGGGTCGGCAGCTCGATGTGGACATGCCCGAGGCGCAGAGCGGCGACGGGCGTGGGAACGGTGTCCTCGCCGGCCGATTTGCGCCTGCTGACGGCGTGGATACGGGCGAGGAGCTCGCCGGTGTCGTACGGCTTGACCACATAGTCGTCCGCCCCGAGGTTGAGGCCGTGGATCCGCGACCGGACATCGGCGCGCGCAGTCACCATGATCACCGGGGTGGAGGTGCGTTTGCGGATCTTCCCGCACACCTCGTAGCCGTCCTGGTCGGGCAGACCGAGATCGAGGAGCACGACACCGAAGGGCTCCGTGTCCGCGGGCAGCAGCGCCTGCAGTGCCTCCTCGCCGCTGCGCGCGTGCACGACCTGGAAGCCGTGCCGGGCGAGGATCGCGGAGAGGGCGGCCGCGACATGGTTGTCGTCCTCGACGAGCAGCAGTCTCATGACCTCCCTTTCCGAAGGTGTGGCGTACCGGTCTGCCGTCGGTGCGGTGCCGGTGCGTGTCGGTGCGGTTTCTTGTACGCCTCTCGTCACTTCCCCGTACCGAGGTGTTTCACGTCATGGCGTACCAGGGCATCCACTCCGATGACCGGTACGTCAGTCAAGGGCCCGCCCACCGCATCGAGCCATCTGTTATCCACCCGGTACGCCCCGGGGGTCTCGCCCGCCGTCCCCTTCACACGGAGTGTCCGGTTGCCGCCGGATCGTTATGCTCAATTTCCGCTCAGATGTAATGACGCTGGTCGCACTGCGTCACTAGGGTCCTTCCCAACCGAGGAGGACGGAGCAAGAAGCCGATGAGCGGAGTTTCAGTGACCAAGGGCGCCGAGGACGCCGCGCCTGCGGCGAACGACCTTGTCGTACTGAGCAACGTCAACAAGCACTTCGGCGCGCTGCATGTGCTCCAGGACATCGACCTGACCATCGCCCGTGGCGAGGTCGTGGTCGTCATCGGGCCCTCAGGGTCCGGGAAGTCCACGCTGTGCCGCACGATCAACCGCTTGGAGACGATCGACTCGGGCGCCATATCGATCGACGGCAAGCCGCTGCCCGAGGAGGGCAGGGAGCTGGCCAGGCTGCGTGCCGATGTCGGCATGGTCTTCCAGTCGTTCAATCTCTTCGCGCACAAGACGGTGCTCGAGAACGTGATGCTGGGCCAGCTCAAGGTCCGCAAGACGGACAAGAAGGCCGCCGAGGACAAGGCCCGTTCGCTGCTGGACCGGGTGGGCGTGGCGACGCAGGCCGACAAGTACCCCGCCCAGCTCTCCGGCGGTCAGCAGCAACGCGTGGCCATCGCACGGGCGTTGGCGATGGACCCCAAGGTGATCCTCTTCGACGAGCCGACCTCCGCGCTCGACCCGGAGATGATCAACGAGGTGCTGGACGTCATGCAGCAGCTCGCCCGGGACGGCATGACGATGGTCGTCGTCACCCATGAGATGGGCTTCGCGCGCTCGGCCGCGAACCGCGTCGTCTTCATGGCGGACGGAAAGATCGTCGAAGAGGCCACGCCCGACCAGTTCTTCAGCAACCCGCGCAGCGACCGGGCCAAGGACTTCCTGTCGAAGATCCTTCACCACTGATTGATCCTGCACCGCCGGGCCCCGGACCGGCCGATCACTCACATCGCGTCAACTCTAGGGAAACCACCATGCAGCTTCGTAAGGTCACCGCCGCCTCGGCCGCCGTGCTCGCCCTCGCCCTCACCGCCACCGCCTGCGGTTCCGACAAGAAGGACAGCGGCTCGGGCGACGGCAAGAAGATCACGATCGGCATCAAGATCGACCAGCCGGGCATCGGCCTGAAGACCCCGGACGGCAAGTTCGCCGGCTTCGACGTCGATGTCGCCACATACGTCGCCAAGGAGCTCGGCTACAAGGCCGAGGACATCGTCTTCAAGGAGACCAAGAGCGCCGACCGCGAGACGGCGATCGAGCGCGGTGACGTCAAGTTCATCGCCGCCTCCTACTCGATCAACGACGAGCGCCTGCAGAAGGTCGACTTCGCCGGTCCGTACCTGCTCGCCCACCAGGACATCCTGGTCCGCGCCGACGACGACTCGATCAAGTCGCCGGAGGACCTGAACAACAAGAAGCTGTGTTCGGTCACCGGCTCGACCTCGGCGAAGAACGTCAAGGACAAGCTGGCCCCGAAGGCGCAGCTCCAGACGTACGGCGGCTACTCGGAGTGCCTGACCGGCCTGGAGAACAAGGTCATCGACGCGCTGACCACCGATGACAGCATCCTGGCGGGTTACGCCTCGCAGGCGAACTTCCAGGGCAAGTTCAAGCTGGCCGGCTTCAAGATGACCAACGAGAACTACGGCATCGGCCTGAAGAAGGGCGACGCCGACCTCAAGAAGAAGGTCAACGACGCCCTCACCAAGATGGTCTCGGACGGTTCCTGGGAGAAGGCAGTGAAGGCCAACTTCGGCCCGGCGAACTACAAGAACGAGCCCGCCCCGAAGATCGGCAACATCGTCAAGTGAAGCAGGGCTGACCGGGCGCGCCGTCCGTGAACGGCGGCGCGCCGTGCCCTCCTACACGCGGAAGCGCGGGAGATCGTGTTCGACTTTCTTAAAGGTTACGACCTGCTGGGGGCCTTCTGGGTGACGGTGCAGCTCACCGTCTACTCCGCCCTCGGCTCCCTCATATGGGGAACGCTGCTGGCCGGCATGAAGGTCAGCCCGGTCCCCCTGATGCGCGGCTTCGCCACCGCGTACGTGAACGTGGTCCGGAACATTCCGCTGACCGTGATCATCGTGTTCTCGTCGCTGGGTCTGTACCAGACGCTGGGCGTCATGCTCGGTGCCGATGTCATCGACGACATCAACTTCCGTCTGGCCGTACTCGCCCTGGCCGCCTACACGGCCGCCTTCGTCTGCGAGGCGCTGCGCTCCGGCATCAACACGGTGCCGGTCGGCCAGGCCGAGGCGGCGCGCGCACTCGGGCTGAGCTTCACGCAGGTACTGCGGCTGATCATCCTTCCTCAGGCGTTCCGTGCGGTGGTCAACCCGTTGTCCAACGTGCTGATCGCGCTGACGAAGAACACCACGGTCGCCTCCGCGATCGGTGTCGTCGAGGCCTCCTACCTGATGAAGGACATGATCGAGGCGGAGGCCCAGCTGATCCTCATCTCCGCGGTCTTCGCATTCGGCTTCATCGTCCTGACCCTCCCGACCGGCCTGATCCTCGGCTGGGTGAGCAAGAAGGTGGCGGTGAAGCGATGAGTTCCGTCCTCTACGACGCCCAGGGGCCCCGCGCCAAGCAGCGCAACATCCTGTACACGGTGCTGTTCGTGCTGTGCGCCGCGGCCGTGGTGTGGTGGGTGTACGACGGTCTGGCCGAGAAGCACCAGCTCGACTGGATCAAGTGGAAGCCCTTCTTCACCAGCTCCCAGCCGTGGGAGACATACATCTGGCCGGGTCTCCAGAGCACTCTCAAGGCGGCGTTCTTCGCCCTGATCATCGCGCTGCCGCTCGGAGCGCTCTTCGGTGTCGGCCGGCTCTCCGACCACCGCTGGGTACGGGTGCCGGCCGGCGTGGTCGTGGAGTTCTTCCGCGCCATCCCGGTGCTGATCCTGATGATCATCGCCAACGCCGTGTACTCGGAGTACACGAACATCAACACCGACGACCGTCCCCTGTACGCCGTGGTGACCGGTCTGGTGCTGTACAACGCCTCCGTGCTCGCCGAGATCGTGCGAGCCGGTATCCACACCCTTCCGAAGGGCCAGGGCGAGGCTGCCAAGGCTCTCGGCATGCGCAAGGGCCAGACCATGGTGTTCGTGCTGCTGCCGCAGGCGGTGACGGCAATGCTGCCGGCGATCGTCAGCCAGCTCGTCGTCATCGTGAAGGACACCGCGCTGGGCGGCGCCGTGATGACCTTCCCCGAGCTGCTGGCCTCGGTCCGCCCGATGGCGGCCAACTACGGCGCGAACACCATCGCGTGCTTCACCGTCATCGCCCTGATCTACCTCCTGGTGAACTTCGCGCTCACCTCGTTCGCGAGCTGGCTGGAGCGCTGGCTCCGGCGCAACAAGAAGGGGAAGGGCACCGCGCCCGGGGGCGCACCGGAGACGGTCGGTACGCCGTCGCTCGTCGTCGATGACGGGCGCGCCGTCTGACGGACCGTCGCATGGAGTTCCCGAGGGGCGGTGGCAGATGAGCCACCGCCCCTCACCGCTCTCTGGTGTCGCTTGACGCAAGCACCGGCAGTAGGTTGCATACGTTCTGTGATCGCGCCCCCTGCCCCCGCCGCCACACTTCCTCCGCCGCCTACCCCCGTTTCGAGCCGCGCGCTCGTTCCGTCCGCGTCCTCGGCGTCGTCCGCACGGATTCGAGGAGCCGCCCCGTGGATCCGGTGATCGTCATCGGCGCCGGGCCCGTCGGTCTGACGCTGTCGCTCGCCCTGGCGGCGCAAGGTGTTCCCTCCGTCCTGCTCGACGAAGACCCGGGCAAGGAGGAGACCCGCCCCGCCCGCACCGTGGTACTGCGGGAGGACACAGCGGCCCTGGTGGAGCGGCTCGGTTGCAAGGCGCTCCGGCACGAGGGCATGCGGTGGTCCGGTTGGCGGTCCATGCGGCGCAGGCAACTGGTGCGTGAGATGCCGCTCGGCGAGGACTCCCCCGACAGTGATCCGTTGCCGGCCCCCATCCATCTGCCGCAGCACGTCCTGACACGCGGGCTGCGGGACGCGGTGGCCGCACAGGAGCTGGTGCAGGTGGCTCCGCGCAGCCGGATCGACACACTCGAGCAGGACCCGGCCGGGGTCACGGTGCACACCAGGGAGCCGAACGCGACCTGGTGGCGCGGGAGTTATCTGGTGGGCTGCGACGGCGCCAGGTCCACCGTACGCAAGCTCCTCGACATCCGTTTCCCCGGGCGTACAGCGGTGGAGCGGCATGCCGTCGCCGCGCTGCGCACCGAACTTCCCTGGCCCGGGCAGGCCATGCTGCACCGGCTGCCGCCGTGGCGCACCGGCGGCGCCGAGGTGACCGCGCGGCCGCTGCCGGACGGCGCCTGGCGGCTGGACTGGCTGCTTCCGCCGCGTGGCGAGCTCGTCACCCCGGACGCCCTGATCACCCGGGTCCGGGACACCCTGGCGGGCTGGTGCGGGGAGACACCGCCGTACGAGCTGCTGGACACGGGGGTGTACACGCTGCACCACCGGCTCGCCCTGCGCTGGCGGGTCGACCGGGCCTTCCTGGCCGGGGATGCCGCCCATCTGCTGGGCGCACTGGGCACTCAGGGGCTCGACGAGGGGCTGCGGGACTGCGAGAACCTGGCCTGGAAACTGGCCCAGGCCTGGCACCACGGCGCCTCCGACATACTGCTCGACAGCTACCAGGCGGAGCGCCGGGCCGCGGTCGCCGCACGGCTGCGCGCCGCGGACCAGTCGCTGCCGATACTGCGCGGCGGCGGCGGTCTGCGGACCCTGGTACCGGGGAGCGCACGGGGGCACGATTCACTGCTCACCGATGGACATCTGGGGTGCGGCCCCCTCGGTGCGCCCCCCTCGTACTCGCACTCGCCCCTTGCGCCCGCACGCGCCGAGGCGCACACATCTGTGGATACGCCCCCCGGTGCGCCGGTCACCGATGTACGGGTGACGGCACCCGACGGCACGACCGTGCGGCTGCGCGAGCGGCTGGGGCAGGGCCATCTTCTGGTGGTCCTGGTGGCGCCCGGAACCGGGGTGTGGGACCGGCGCCACTGGATGTCCGCGGGTGTCATGCCCCGCCTCGTCGCGGCTGTCGACGCGCTGCCGGTGAAGGGCGAGCTGCTGGTGACCGAGAGCTATCCGGGGGCGTCGGCGCACACCGTGCTGCTGGTCAGGCCGGACGGTCATCTCGTGGCGTCGTTCGGCGGGGTGCAGCCCCGGGACCTCTTCGCGGCGGCGGACGCGGTACGTGGCGGAGCGGTGCGCGCCGCCGTACGTTCCGACCAGACTGCGGGCATCAATTGACCGATGCGGACGTAGATGGTGTACTCCGAAACGTGACCGACACCGACGTGCGCCTGTGGCGGAGGGTCCATATGGACCTCGTCCGCTATGCGGGCTGCGTGTGTCGCCCGTCCTGCTGAATCGCCTCCTTCTGCCGCGCCGTGCGCTCTGTCGTGCGGCCGTGCATCCGCGCGAACCCTCAGGACGGTCCCTGTGTCTGCCCCTGCGTCACCCTCTGTACGCATGCCCTCCTCCGCCGCCGACGGTGATACCGGTCCGACGGCCGCAGAGCTGCTCGATTTCGTCCGTCGGGTCGCCGCCGACGCCGAGATCTTCGCTTCGCTCCCCCTCGATCCCGAGAGCCGCACCTGGGTCCAGTTGGAAGGACCGGGCGGCAGCGAGGCCTGGCTGATCGGCTGGCCGCCGGGTACCGGCACCGGCTGGCACGACCACGCCGACTCGATCGGCGCCTTCACCACCGCAGTCGGCACCCTCAAGGAGCTGTCGCTCGCCGCCCGGTTGCCCACCGACGGCTGGAAGACCCTCGAACTCGCCGAGGGCATCGACCGTTCCAGGCAGTTGGCCACCGGCCAGGGCAGGGCGTTCGGCCGCCACCACGTCCACGAGGTGCTGAACGAGTCCGGCACGGAGCACGCCGTCTCCGTCCATGCGTACTACCCGCCGCTGCCGCAGATCCGGCGCTACAGCCGTACCGGTGCGGTGCTCCGTCTTGAGCAGGTCGAACGGCCCAAGGACTGGCAGTGAGCGACAGCCGTCGGGGTGGTAAGGAGCCGGTCGGGATCGACGAACTGCTGGAACGGGTCCGGGCCGGGTTCGTCCGGGTCGGCCCGCAGGAGGCGGTCGCCGCCACTGCGGACGGGGCGCTGCTCGTGGACATCCGCTATGCGGAGCTGCGGGAGCGGGACGGGCTGATTCCGGGGGCGCTGGTCGTCGAGCGCAACGAGCTGGAGTGGCGGCTCGACCCGCAGGGAAGCCATCGGGCCTCGCAGGCGGTGAGCCACGATCTCCACATCGTGGTGGTCTGCAACGAGGGCTACGCATCGAGTCTCGCCGTCGAGTCCCTGCGGCAGCTGGGGCTGCACCGGGCGACCGATCTCATCGGGGGATTCCAGGCGTGGCGTGCGGCGGGGCTTCCGGTCGACGTCTGATGGACGGCGCTGGAACGGGGGAGGCACGGGGGCGTCCAGCCAAAGGACGGCGTCGCGGCGGGGCGGAGTCGAGCGGGGCGCCCCAGCCGCAGGACGCCGACGCCGGATCCCGTCGGAGGTCACTGCCTGGACGTGGCTACCTCCACCGGGCGGACCTTGAGTGCCAGTCGCCCGGGCAGCGCCGTGGCGGTCAGTGCCAGCAGTGCGGCGGCGCCCACCACCGTCGCGTACACCAGCGGCAGGACGGTGGGCGCCGCACTACCGGTCATGCCGATGCTGAAGGCGGTCAGTACAGCCACTGCGATACCGCTGCCGAGGGCAGCGGCGATCAGCAGGACCGACAGGGCCTCGATGCGGAGCATCCGCAGGACCTGACGCCGGGTCGCGCCGGCCAGCCTGAGCATGGCGAACTCCCTGATGCGTTCGGACACGGACATGGCAAGGGTGTTGACGACCGCGATGGCGGTGAACGCCAGGACCAGGCCCATGGCGAGATGGTTGACCGCCGCATTCTCCTGCTGTCGGTCCGCCTGGAGCCGGTCGGCGGTCGCCGGGGCGATTACGGAGACGCCGGGGAACTGCTTGAGTGCGGCGGCGAGTTCGTCACGGCCGCTGTCCCCGGCGACCAGGACGGTGGCGGCAAGAGGGTTGTCCATGTGGCGGGCGAGCAGGTCATGGGGCAGGGTCAGGTCGCCGAAGCCCAGGCCCCGGCTGTAGACGGCGACAACGGTGAGGGTGGCGGGGGTGCCGTCGCCGAGGTGGACTTTCAACTTGCTGCCGGGGTGGAGGCCGAGCCGGTCGGCAGCGAGTTCACTGATCGCGGCGGCGCCGGGGCCGGTGGTGAACTCGGTGAGCGATCCGCTCGTCACGTCAGGGTCCCAGGTGCGGCCGAGTCCGGCCTGGGTGACACCCTGGGCCGGGTACTTGTCGAGGCCGACGCGCACGGTGGTCCGTACGACCTCGGTGGCGGCCGTGACACCCGGCGTCCTACGGATGGTCTGGGCGGCAGCGGACGGGACACCTGGCCCCTGCGCGGCCAGTACCCAGGCGGCGCGGACGCCGTCGTGGGCCTGGGCGCGGGCGGCGTCGCCGAGCGTCGGCTGAACGAAGAGAACCGTGCAGGTCATCCCGATGAGCAGGGTGAGCGGGGTGACGACGGAGGCCATCCGGGTGGAGTTCCCGCGGATGTTCGCGGTCGCGAGCGGTCCCCCGGAACCTGCCAGTCGAAGTGGTCCCGCGAGCAGTACAGAAGCCAGTCGTACGAGGAACGGGCCCAGCAGTGACACGGCCGTGGCCGACACAACGACGGCCAGGAACGTGACAGGGGTCGCGGCGGCCTCGGTACGCAGGACGCTCAGTACGGCGACGAGAGCGGCGCCGCCCGCGAGCAGCACGAGACCCGCGAGGATCCGGCCGCGGGCCGGGCCGCGCTCGACCGTGGACTCCGCCATGGCCTCGGCTGGACGGATGCGTGCGATACGGCGGCCGGAGATCCTCGCCGCCGCCCAGGCGCCGAGGAGAGTGACGGCCAGTGCTGCGCAGGCCGGGAAGATACCTGCGGTGCGTTCCAGGGTCGCCGGGACCACACCCATGTCGATGAATCGACTGTGCAGCCAGCCGGCGAGGGGCAGTCCGGCGAGCGCGCCCAGGAGGCCGGAAACGACTCCGACGGCCAGGGCCTCACGGCCGAGGAGGCGGCGGACCTGACGCGGGGTGGCAGCGATGGCACGGAGGAGGGCCAGTTCGCGGTGGCGCTGCTGGATGGAGAGCGCGAAGGTGCCGACCACGACGAGGATCGCGACAAGGAGGGACGTACCCCCCATGGCGCCGCCCATGGAGACCAGCTTGATACGGGCTCCCGCGGCATCCAGGAACTCGACGGGCCCGCGGTCGTCACCGGTGGCGACCTGCGCAGTGGTGTCCCTGAGCGCCTGTTCGACCTGCTGCTTCAGCCGGTTGGGGTCGGTGCCCGGCGCGGGCATCACGCCGAGGGCGCTGATCCGGCCGGGGCGGGCGGCAAGGCGCTCGGCCTCGGCGGTGGAGAAGAAGAGCGAGGACTGCTGCCGGAGGTCGCCCCGGCCGACCGGGGCCGCAATGCCACTGATGCGGTACGGGCGGGGGGTGCTGGTGGACTGGACGACGAGCCGGTCCCCGGGCTTCAGGCCCTTCTGTTCGGCAAGGCCGCGGTCGATCACCACGTCGTCCTCGGAGGCGGGGGCGCGGCCTGAGACGAGAGCGAAGGGGGTGAGTGGGGCGGAGGCCCAGGAGTGGCCGTACGAGGGGCGGGCGGCGAGCTGGGACACGGACTGGGTCGCGGACCGAGTCACGGGCTGGGCCAGAAAGGTCAGCTCGGGAACGACCTTCCGGACGCCTTTCAGGTTACTGATCCGGTCAGCGATGCCCGCAGGCAGCCAGGCGCGCTCGGCAACCGGCTTCGCCTTGTGTTTGACCTTGGTTTTTGCGTTGCCCTTGTGCTTGACGGTGGTGCGGTGGACGTTCTGGTCGGCGGAGACCACGAGCGGCGCGGCGGCATAGCGTTCGGTGGCGATCCTTCCGCGCAGGCCGGTCTCCAACAGCGTGCCGCAGGCGGTGATGAGGGCGGCGGCACACATGAGTGCCAGGAAGGCACCGAGGAATCCGCCCTTACGGTCCCGGATCGTCTGCAGGGCATAGCGCAGCATCATGGTGCGTCCGTCTCTTTTCTGTTGTCGTCCGCTGGGGTCACGGCCGGGTCCGGGATCCCGGTCGGGTCCGGGGCCGGGTCGCTTCCGCGTTGGAGTTGCTCGAAGAGGGCGAGGTCGGTGCGTGGGGCCAGTCCACGCGGGTGGTAGCTGGTGGCGTGCGCAGCGTCCGTGTCGTGCACGGCTGCCATGGGTGGCTTCTCTGCCATGCGTCACACAGTGCTCTGTGCACAGATGTCCGTGCACTGGAGCGCGCCTGCGTCTTCGTGCTGGGGCTACCCCCCGCAGGCCGTTCGCCGGTCCCCCGAATCCACCCCGACACACCCGAACGCCACGCTCCGGTGGAGCAATCCCCGTACCCGACAGACATTCACCTCAACGCCAAGGACCGACGTGACGGAGGCCTCGCACCCATGCCGACCCCCACCCTCACCCCCGACCAGCTCGACGTTCAGGCCGCTCGCTTCCATGACACCGAGGCGTGGCAACAGATCATCTCCGGCTGGGACCTCACCGCCCCCGGACCCTTGCTCCCCTCCTCCCCCGGCACCGCGGAACGACTGCCGGTCAGCCCCCCGGCCGACTGGCGCGACCTGTTGTCCGTACCGGTCGACCAGCTCATCGCCGACTCCGCCCGTGCCCTGCCGGCGACCGCGCCGCGTGAACGGCCTCTCCCCGGGCGCCTGGGTGCGATCCTCCCCGACCGACTCCACTCCTGGCGGCGCATCGGGCAGCCCGAGATGCGTCCCTCCACGCATCTCGCCTACGCACGTCAGATCCTGACCGAGTGGGGCTGGCAGAACACCCCGTACCGGTTGCGCAACGCCCGCGGCGCGCGGTGCATCTGCGGCGCCCTTCTCACCGCGCATCGCCTGGGCTACGGCTCTCGCGACACCGTGGACCGGGCCGGCGCCTGGCTCGTCTCCGAGCTCCGCTCCCAGGGCTGGACCGGGCTGATCGGACCCTGGAACCGGCACCCCGGCCGCACCGCCGCAGATGCGCTCGCCCTGATCGACGCCACCATCAGCCGCGCCGCTCGCGCCGGGCAGTAATCACCACAACCGCCCCGCCCGGTACGGGCCCGGTCAGAAGGGCTCGTCCAGGCCTTCCGTGTCCTCGCCCTCTTCTTCCAGCGCCTGTCGCACCACGCGCAGGGCCATGCCTTCCCCGTATCCCTTGCGGGCGAGCATGCCCGCAAGGCGGCGCAGCCGCTTGTCACGTTCCAGGCCGCGGGTGGAACGCAGCTTGCGCGCGACCAGCTCTCGGGCTGTCGCCTCCTCCTGCTCGGAGTCGAGCTGCCCGACGGCCTCGTCGATCACGGCGGAATCCACCCCCTTGGTGCGCAGCTCACGGACGAGTGCGCGGCGGGCCAGCCCTCGGCCGTGGTGCCGGGACTCCACCCAGGCGTCCGCGAACGCGGCATCGTCGATCAGCCCGACATCCTCGAAGCGCGACAGCACTTCTTCGGCCGCCTCATCCGGGATCTCCCGCTTGCGCAGGGCATCCGCAAGCTGCTTTCGGGTGCGCGGGGTCCCGGTGAGCAGCCGCAGACAGATGTTGCGCGCCTGCTCGACCGGGTCTCGCGGCTCCCCCTTCTCGGCCCTCGACGAGGAAGGGGAGCCGCTGCTCCTGGAGCGGGAGCGGGCACGACGATCCGCCCCCTCACCGAATCCGGCGCCCGAGCCGGTGCCGTGACCGGCCTCCGGCTCGTACGCGCCCTCGGACTCGGCCGTGTGTCCGGCGGCGAATTCGGGGCCGGGACCGGCGCCATGGTCAGTGGCGCTGACCGGCCACTCCGTACGACGCGTCACGGTCTAGCTCTTGGCCGCCGCGGTCTTGGCCGGCTTGGCCTTGCCGGCCGGAGCGGGCACCGACTTCGCGCTGTCGGCCGAAGCCGCGGCGCCGCCCGCCGCATCCGCACCGGGCTCGGCGGCATTGGCATCAGGCCTGACGCCGACGCCCAGCTTCTCAAGGATCTTCTTCTCGATCTCATTGGCGAGATCAGGGTTGTCCTTGAGGAAGTTACGGGCATTCTCCTTGCCCTGACCGAGCTGGTCGCCCTCGTACGTGTACCAGGCACCCGCCTTGCGGACGAAGCCGTGCTCCACGCCCATGTCGATCAGTCCGCCCTCGCGGCTGATGCCCTGGCCGTAGAGGATGTCGAACTCGGCCTGCTTGAAGGGCGGCGCGACCTTGTTCTTGACGACCTTGACGCGGGTGCGGTTACCGACGGCGTCGGTACCGTCCTTCAGCGTCTCGATCCGGCGGATGTCGAGGCGCACCGAGGCGTAGAACTTGAGCGCCCGGCCACCGGTCGTGGTCTCCGGCGAGCCGAACATCACACCGATCTTCTCGCGGAGCTGGTTGATGAAGATCGCGGTCGTCTTGGACTGGTTGAGCGCGCTGGTGATCTTGCGGAGTGCCTGGCTCATCAGGCGGGCCTGCAGACCCACGTGCGAGTCGCCCATCTCGCCCTCGATCTCCGCACGCGGCACGAGCGCCGCGACGGAGTCGATGACGATCAGGTCGAGGGCGCCGGAGCGGACCAGCATGTCCACGATTTCGAGGGCCTGCTCACCGTTGTCCGGCTGGGACAGGATGAGGCTGTCGATGTCGACGCCGAGCTTCTTCGCGTACTCGGGGTCGAGGGCGTGCTCCGCGTCGATGAAGGCCACCGAGCCACCGAGCTTCTGCGCATTCGCCACCGCGTGCAGCGTCAGCGTCGTCTTACCGGAGGACTCCGGTCCGTACACCTCCACCACACGGCCGCGCGGCAGGCCGCCGACGCCGAGGGCCACGTCGAGGGCAGTCGACCCGGTGGGGATCACCTCGATGGGCTCGTTCGGCCGCTCACCGAGGCGCATCACCGCGCCCTTGCCGAATTGCCGTTCAATCTGTGCGAGTGCGGCGTCCAGCGCCTTCTCGCGGTCGGTTCCTGCCATGGGTTCCACCCGATTTGCTTGAGTCGATCGCTTCACGTCAAAGACGCTAACCCCTGCCACTGACAATGGGCCTCGACGTCCTCCCGGCCTGTGGACAACTCCACGGTCGGGCCCGGGAAAACCCGGCCGGAATCCCATGAGAATGGATGTTCGATTTTAGTGTCAAGCACACCGCGCCGGACCGAACTGCCCCCAGCGTAGCGCCGTAGCACTCCACCCTTTGAGGAGTCAAGATCAACGATCGACACCATGCTAAATTCCGCCCATATGGCGACAGAACCGACAGACAAAGTGGCTCTGGTGGCCGGGGCGACGCGGAGTGCGGCCCGCGGCATCGCTGTTCAGCTGGGTGCGACCAGACCGTCTACGTCACAGGGCGGACGAGCGGGTCGCAGCGCTCGGAGATGAACCGCCCCGAGACCGTCGACGAGACAGCGGCTCTCGTGGACGAGGCCGGCGGCCACGGAATCCCGGTTCGGGTGGACCATCCGATACCCGAGGAGGTCCGCGTGCTCGTGGCCCGTATCCGGAGGGAACAGGGCTGTCTACATGTTCTCGTGAACGACATCTGGGGAGCGAAGATCGAGTGGAACAAGTCGGTCTGGGAGTCCTCCCTGGAATCGGGGCCGCACACCCTGCGCCTGGCCGTGGACACCCACCCCATCACCAGTCATTACGCGCTCCCGCTCCTCATCCAGACGCCGGGAGGACTGGTCGCTGAGGTGACGGACGGAACCGATGAGTACAACGCCGCCAACTACCGGGCCTCCTTCTTCTACGACCTGGCCGAGGCGTCGGTGAACCGGATGGCGTTTCGCGCCGGCGCACGAGCTGGAGCCCCATGGTGCGACCGCCGTGACCCTCACGCCCGGCCGGCTGCGTCCGAAGCCATGCTGGAGGCCCACGGCGTCGCCGAGGCGAACTGGCGTGACGCGATCGCACACTCGCCCCATTTCGCCTTCTCCGAGAGCCCGGCGTCGTCGGGCGGGCGGTGGCCGCGCTCGCGCAGGACCCCCGGATGTCGCGCTGGAACGGCAAGTCGCTGTCCAGCGGACGGTTGGCGAAGGTCTACGGCTTCACCGGCCTCGACGGCAGTCGGCCCGATGCCTGGAGATATGTCACCGAGGTCCAGGCCCCGGGCCGGCCGGCCGGCCGACGTAATGGGCTATCGCTGAGACGAGCCCCCACCACCGAGCCGGTCAAACACGTTCCGGATGCTCCCCGGCCCCGTCCTGTCCGCCCCGGCCCTCATTGCTCCCGGCAGTCCGCCAGGACCGGCGCAGCCGCATGAGCGCCGGCTCACCACGTTGCTGGTGGCGGCCGTGCACCCGCAGGTCGTCCGTCACGTCGTACCGCTTCACATAGGCGCCGAGGAACGCCTGGAGCGTGGCGACGGCCGGGATCGCGATCAACGCACCCACGGCACCCATCAACGCCGTACCCACGATGACCGATCCGAAAGCGACCGCCGGATGGATGTCGACGGTCCTGGAGGTGAGCTTGGGCTGCAGCGCGTAGTTCTCGAACTGTTGATAGACCACGACGAATCCGAGCACCCACAGCGCGTACCAGGGGTCGACGGTGAACGCGATCAGCATGGGCAGGGCGCCTGCCAGATACGTACCGATCGTGGGGATGAACTGGGAGACCAGCCCGACCCAGATGGCGAGCGCGGGCGCGTACGGAACACCGAGGATCACCAGCAGGATGTAGTGCGCGATCCCGGAAACGAGTGCCATCAGGCCGCGCGAGTAGAGGTAGCCGCCGGTCTTGTCGACCGCGATCTCCCAGGCCCGCAGGACCTCGGCCTGCTTGGCGGGTGGCAGTACGGAGCACAAGGCGCGCCGCAGCCTGGGGCCGTCGGCGGCGAAGTAGAACGAGAACAGGAAGATCGTCAGAAGACGGAACAGCCCGCCGAGCACGGTGGTGGAGATGTCGAGCACTCCGGTCGCGCTGTTCTGGACGTACTTCTGCAGCCAGTCGGAGTGCAGCACACTGTCCTGGACCTCGACCCGGGAGAGCTCGGTGTGGAAGCTCTGGTTGACCCAGTTGATCACCGAGTCCAGATACTTCGGAAAGTCCTCGACCATGTCGACGATCTGGCCCGCGAGCATCGAGCCGAGCAGCACGACAAAACCGGCCGCGGCTATCAGCACGCCGAGGAAGACCAGGAAAGTGGCGAGGCCGCGACGCATGCCGCGCGACGACATCCGGCTCACCGCGGGCTCGATGGCGAGCGCCAGGAAGAACGCGATCAGCACATTGATCAGCAGCCCGATGAGCTGGTCGAACGCCCAGCTGCCGAGCTGGAAACAGGCGTAGAGCGCCAGGGCGAGCACCATGGCACGGGGCAGCCACGCGGGCATACGGGCCGACCCGTAGCCGGACGGCGGGACCGGCGGGGCGGGCTGAGTGAGAGGCGTCTGGGTCTGGGCTGTCTCGTCTGTCGGTGACACGGCTCCAGTCTCGCCTACGGCTGTGACAAACAGCCGCCCACCCCGGACAACATCACAGGTCCGGCCATTGACGAGCCGGCGATCAGCGCTTGTCGGCGGGGATGCCGACCGCGGTACAGACACCGCGCCAGACGTCCTTGGTCTCCCAGCCCGCGGCCAGTGCCTGGTGCACCGTCTGCCCGCCGAGCTCGGCCATTACATGATCGCGCGCGAAGGAATCGGCGTATCCCGCGCCGAAGTGGTCCGCCATCCGTTCCCAGAAAATCGTCAACCGCATGACCTCAGTATCCCGCTCCTGAGAGTGCAGCCAGGCCGCTACGTCCTGCCGAGAGCGCTTACCGCCCTACGGTCGGTCCATGGCTGGAACCGGAACAAGTCCCCTCAACCGTGCCGAGCAGTTCATTTGGCTCACGGCCCGTGTCCTAGAACAGCGGCGGTTCGCCCATCACTTCCTGAAAGGAAGTGCGGAGGCCGTGGAGACCGCACTCGCCGCCTATCTGAATGAGGACGGCGGATACGGGCACGCACTCGAACCCGATCTGCGTGGCCCCGTCAGTCAGCCACTGCACACCGCGCACGCGCTCAATGTCCTCGACTCCATCGACCGCTGCAGCGGGCTGCGAGTGGAACGGATCTGCCGCTTCCTGACCGACGTGTCCACCAAGGAGGGGGCACTGCCCGCTCTCCTGCCGTCGCAGCGCGGCTATCCGGCGGCACCGTTCATCCCGATCGTCGACGACCCGCCCGCAGCACTGTTGACCACCGGACCCGTCGTCGGGCTCCTGCACCGCAATGCGGTGTGGCATGCCTGGCTGTTCCGGGCCACCGATTTCTGCTGGGCGGCTGTCGATGCTCTGGACCAGTCGCATCCGTACGAGATCGAGGCGGCGCTCGCCTTTCTGGACGGCGCTCCGGACCGGGCCCGTGCGGAGGCGGCGGCCGACCGGCTCGGGCGGCTGGTGCGAGAACAGCGGCTCGCCGTGCTGCATCCGGAGCGGAGCGCGGAGTACCCGGTGGCGGCCGGATACGCACCGGGCGAGCGGCACTTCCCGTACGACTACGCCCGTACACCCGATTCGCTCGCCCGCCACTGGTTCACCGACGAGGAGCTGGTCCGCTCGCTCGACCATCTTGCGGCCCAGCAGCAGGCGGACGGCGGCTGGCCGGTGAACTGGCGGCAGTGGGCGCCTGGGACGGCCCTGGAGGGACGGCCCATCGTGACGCTCAAGGCGCTCCTGACACTGCGGGCCCATGGGCGCAGCCTCGACTGAGACCGGGCGGGCAAGGCGGCGCAGCGGTCTCGTAGCCGGGCCCCGTGCGCTGCGCGCTGTGTGCGGTGCGCAGCGCACGTGCACCCGAGTCGTGTCTCCGCGCATGTGCCGTCCGTCGATCATCCGGCTGCGGACACGCCGTCGGCCCCGGCAGCGGAGTCGCGCAGCAACAGGGCCGCGATGGCCAGCGCTGCGTCACGTGGCGACGACGGATCGAGTCCGGTCGGCTCGGTGAGCTCGGCCAGCCGGTCGTCCACAGTATTGACCGTCTGCTTCCTCCGGCCGGAGGAAGACGCGGCACGGCTTGATGTGGCGGAGACCGCGCCGACGGGCCTCGCAGTGCACTGAACGGGTCGACAAGTACGTGTGTAAGGGGCTCGGTCCCCTGAACCGAGCCCCTTACACGCGTGTCTCACCAAGGTGCCTGTCCGAGTGCACGTACCCCTGCAGTGACGACCACGGCGGACCCTACGACCACGAGGAAGGGCGCGCGCAGAACCAGTGCGAGCGCCGCCGCGGCGAGCCCCGCGCCCCTGGCGTCCAGCGTCAGATGCTGCCCGTCGCCGAACGTCTGCTGCGCGGTGAGGGCGGCCAGGAGCGCCACGGGCAGCAGCGCGGCGAGACGCTGCGCGAGCGGACGTTCCAGCACACCGGCGGGCACCAGTAGTCCGAGCAGTTTGGCGAGGTAGCAGCCGACGGCGGTCAGCGCGATGGCGATCCAGATGTTCATCGGTTCTCCTCCGCCGCGGCCGTGTCCCGGCTCGTTCCTTTCCGGCGCCCGCTCAGGAAGAGGACGGCGGGTGCGGCGAGCGCGGACAGCAGGACGGGGACGCCTGCGGGCAGTACGGGCAGCAGCCCGAGCGCGAGCAGAACCGCGATCGCGGCGGTGATTCGTTCCGTCGTGCTTTTCAGCATCGGCGCGAGCAGGGCGAGGAAGACCGCGGGCGATGCCGCGTCCAGCCCCCAGGCGTCGGTGTCGCCGAGCGCCTCGGCGCCGAGGGCCCCCAGCAGCGTGGTCAGGTTCCACAACACGTAGAGGGTGAGTCCGGTGACGGCGAAACCGATCCGTGCGGCCCGCCGGGTGGGCTGCGGCAGTGTCACGGCGGTCGTCTCGTCGATGACCCACTGGGCGGCGAAGGGACGGAGCGCGCGTGGAAGAGCGAGCAGCTGCGACAGCCGCAGGCCGTAGAACGAGTTGCGTACGCCGAGGAAGAAGGCCCCGGCAGCCGCGGTGTACGGGTTGCCGCCCGCCGCGAGAGCGCCCACGAGGGCGAACTGTGAGGCGCCGGTGAAGACGGCGAGGCTGAGCGCGCAGGTCTGCAGCAGGCTCAGTCCGGAGCCGGCCGAGGTCACGCCGAAGGCGAAGCCGGAAAGTCCGACGGCAATGCCGACACCGAGCGCGTCGCGTACGACGGCCGAGTCCGGCTTCGCCCCGAGGACGGTTGCGCTGCCGTGGGGTATGCCGACTGCCTCGCCGACACCCTCTGGAAGTGTTGTCTGTTCTGCCACGAACGGAACGCTACGTGGGCAGATCGCGACCGGTCTTGTACGTTCTTGCGCGTTCGCGCCGGTACGCGCCCGGCGGCACCCCCACGATCCGGGTGAAGTGACGGTTGAGATGCGGCTGATCGGTGAAGCCGACCTCGGTGGCCGCCTCCGCAGGTGCCGTCCCCGCGTCGAGCATCCGGCGCGCGGCCCGCACCCGGGCATCGGTGAGCCAGGTGTGCGGCGGCATCCCGTACTGCTTCTTGAAGGCCCTCAGCAGCGCGAACGGGCTGGTGCCGAGCTCCGCCGCCAGCGCCTCCAAGGTGGGCGGCTCCGCCATCCTGCCCTCCAGCACGGCGCGGGCCCGCGCCGCGTCGCGGGCCCCCGCCGAGCGGGGCACGCGTGCGGGCAGTGCGCGGCCGTGCAGGCTCAGCAGTCGCGCGACCATCACCCGCAGCACGGTGTCCGCGGCAAGTGCGTTGCCCTCCTCGGCTGCCCGGTGGACCTCGCCGATCAGCCGGGCGGCGTAAGGGTCCATGACGCTGGTCTCGGTGAAGCCGACCGTGCCGCGCAGACTCGTCGTATCGGCCGCGATGTCGTTGATCACCTGCGCGGACGGGTACAGCGTGGCGTACACCCAGCCCTCCGGAACACCCGCGCGGGCGGTGTGCGGCACCTCCGGATTGATCATGACTACGGTGCCGGGGCCCGCGTGCACGACGGTGCCGTCGGGCAGCCCGACGTCCTCCACCCCTCGGGTGATGGTGCCGAAGACATAGCCCTCGTGGCTGTGGCGCGGAAAGGTGTGGCGCACGTACCGGGCACGCAGCAGATCGAGGTCGGGCAGCTCCGCGTACTGCCAGTGCCTCGCCCACTCCCCTGACCCCGACTCCGGTCCTGCCACCATGGACGAATTCTCGCAGCTCCCTGGCCCGGTCGCCGATGGCCGTCACAGCCGTTGTCAGTGCCGGGGTGCACGATGGGGGACATGGCCGGCTCTGCGCTCGACTCGTTCTCCCCTGCGACCCGCAGCTGGTTCGCGGGTGCCTTCAGCGCGCCCACCGCCGCACAGGAAGGCGCCTGGCGCGCGATCGGCGAGGGCTCGGACGTGCTGGTCGTCGCGCCGACCGGCTCCGGCAAGACCCTGGCCGCGTTCCTCGCCGCGCTGGACGGTCTTGCGTCCGTCCCACCGCCCGCCGAGGCGAAGAAGCGTTGCCGCGTGCTGTACGTGTCGCCCCTCAAGGCCCTCGCGGTCGATGTCGAGCGCAATCTCCGCTCACCGCTGACCGGCATCCGCCAGGAGTCGGTGCGTCTGGGGCTGCCCGAGCCCGAGGTCCGGGTGGGAATCCGCTCCGGCGACACCCCGCCCGCCGAGCGCCGCTCGTTGGCGACCCGGCCGCCGGACATCCTGATCACCACGCCCGAATCGCTGTTCCTGATGCTGACCTCATCGGCCCGGGAGGCGCTGTCCGGCATCGAGACGGTGATCCTCGACGAAGTGCATGCCGTGGCGGGTACGAAGCGGGGCGCCCATCTCGCCGTATCGCTGGAGCGTCTCGACGAGCTGCTGCCGCGGCCCGCACGGCGGATCGGCCTGTCGGCGACGGTCCGTCCGGTCGACGAGGTGGCGCGCTTCCTCTCACCGCAGCGGAAGGTGGAGATCGTCCAGCCGCCGTCCACCAAGCGGTTCGACCTGTCGGTGGTCGTGCCGGTCGAGGATCTGGGCGAGCTCGGCGGCTCCCCCGCCACCGACACCGACCAGGCGGGCCAGGCGGACAAGCCGTCGATCTGGCCCCATGTCGAGGAACGCATCGTCGATCTCGTCCAGGAGCATCGCTCCACGATCGTCTTCGCCAATTCCCGCCGCCTCGCGGAGCGGCTCTGCAACCGGCTCAACGAGATCGCGTACGAGCGGGCCACCGGCACTGTGCTCGATGAACACGGCTCCGCCACGACGCTGCCGGAAGCACACTCCCCGGCCGAGATCATGGCCCAGTCCGGCGCAGCGAAGGGCGCCCCCGCGCTCCTCGCCCGCGCACACCACGGTTCGGTCTCCAAGGAACAGCGCGCCCAGGTCGAGGAGGACCTCAAGGCGGGCCGGCTGCCGGCCGTGGTCGCCACCTCCAGTCTGGAGCTGGGCATCGACATGGGGGCGGTCGATCTGGTCGTCCAGGTGGAGTCGCCGCCGTCGGTCGCCTCCGGGCTGCAACGGGTCGGCCGGGCCGGGCACCAGGTCGGTGCGGTCTCCACCGGAGTGGTCTTCCCGAAGTACCGGGGCGATCTGGTGCAGGCTGCCGTGGTCACCGAGCGGATGCGCGAGGGGTCCATCGAGGCGCTCCGGATCCCGTCCAACCCCTTGGATGTGCTGGCCCAGCAGCTCGTCGCCATGGTCGCCCTGGACACATGGCCGGTGGATGATCTGCTGGCTGTGACGCGTCGCGCGGCCCCCTTCGCCTCGCTGCCGGAGTCGGCATTCACGGCCGTGCTGGACATGCTCGCCGGACGCTATCCGTCCGATGCTTTTGCCGAGCTGCGCCCGCGTGTGGTCTGGGACCGGGTGGCCGGTACGGTCACGGGCCGCCCCGGGGCCCAGCGACTCGCCGTCACCTCCGGCGGGACCATCCCCGACCGCGGGCTCTTCGGGGTCTTTCTCGCCGGCGCCGACCCCAAGAAGGGCGGCGGCCGGGTGGGCGAGCTGGACGAGGAGATGGTGTACGAGTCCCGGGTGGGCGACGTCTTCACACTGGGCACCACGTCCTGGCGAATCGAGGACATCACCCGCGACCGGGTCCTGGTGTCGCCCGCCCCCGGGGTTCCCGGCCGGCTGCCGTTCTGGAAGGGCGATCAGCTGGGCCGCCCGCTGGAGCTGGGGCGTGCGCTCGGCGCGTTCCTCCGCGAGATCGGCGGACTGTCCCAGGAAGATGCCCGGCAGCGTCTGCTCGCCGCCGGTCTCGACACCTGGGCCGCCGACAACACCCTGTCGTACATCGACGAACAGCGCCGCGCCTGCGGTCACGTACCGGACGACCGGACCATCCTCGTCGAGCGTTTCCGTGACGAGCTGGGTGACTGGCGGGTCGTCGTCCACTCCCCGTTCGGCGCGCAGGTACATGCCCCGTGGGCGCTGGCGCTGAATGCCCGCCTCGCCGAGCGGTACGGCATGGACGCCCAGGTGATGCATGCCGACGACGGCATAGTGCTGCGGCTGCCCGACGCAGACCTGATGAGCCTGGACCTCCTGGACTTCGATCCGGCGCAGGACCCGGCCCAGGATCCGGCACCGTTGCCGGGCCCCTCGTACGACAGCGAACAACCGCCCGTCGGCGCTGCGGACGTGACCTTCGACCAGGGCGAGATCAACCAGATCGTCACCGACCAGGTAGGCGGATCAGCCCTGTTCGCCTCGCGGTTCCGCGAATGCGCGGCGCGCGCCCTGCTGCTGCCGCGGCGCAGCCCCGGCAAGCGCACCCCGCTCTGGCAGCAGCGCCAACGCGCCGCACAACTCCTCCAGGTCGCCTCCGAGTTCGGCTCCTTCCCGATCGTTCTGGAAGCGGTCCGCGAATGCCTCCAGGACGTCTTCGACGTCCCCGGGCTGACGGAACTCATGGGCGACCTCGAAGCACGCCGTGTCCGGCTGGTCGAGGTGACCACCCCGGAGCCCTCACCCTTCGCCCGCTCGCTCCTGTTCGGCTATGTCGCCCAGTTCCTGTACGAGGGCGACTCGCCCCTCGCCGAGCGGCGGGCCGCCGCCCTCTCCCTCGACTCCCATCTCCTGGCTGAGCTCCTCGGCCAGGCAGAGCTGCGCGAACTGCTCGACGCCGACGTCCTGAGCGAGCTGGAGCAGGAACTCCAGTGGCTGACCGAGGACCGCCGGATCAAGGACATCGAAGGGGTCGCCGATCTCCTTCGGGTCCTCGGTCCGCTCACCGAGGCGGAGTTGGCCGAGCGCGGCGCCCAGCCGCCCTGGGCTCCGGAGCTGTCCGCTGCCCGCCGCGCCATCCGGGTCCGGATCGGCGGAGCGGACCACTGGGCCGCGATCGAGGACGCGGGACGGCTGCGCGACGCACTGGGCACCGCCCTCCCGGTGGGTGTCCCCGAGGCTTTCACCGAACCGGTGAAGGACCCGCTCGGCGATCTCCTCGCCCGATACGCGCGTACGCACGGCCCGTTCACCTCCAACGAGGCCGCCACCCGTTTCGGCCTCGGCCCCGCTGTCACGGACGGCGCGTTGCAGCGGCTCGCCGCGACCGGCCGGATCGTCCAGGGCGAGTTCCACCCCGCCGGCATCGGCCAGGAGTGGTGCGACGCCACCGTGCTGCGCCGACTGCGCCGCCGCTCGCTCGCCGCGCTCCGCCATGAGCTGGAGCCGGTCCCACCCGCCGCCCTTGCCGGCTTCCTTCCGCAGTGGCAACACCTGGGTAACAACAGCCTGCGCGGCATCGATGGACTGGCCCGCGCCATCGAGCAGTTGCAGGGTGCGCCCGTCCCGGCGTCGGCCCTGGAGAAACTGATCCTGCCGGGCCGGGTCACCGGCTACTCCCCCGCGCTGCTGGACGAGCTGACCACCACCGGAGAGGTCGTCTGGGCCGGTGCGGGCGCCCTTCCCGGCAAGGACGGCTGGCTGTCCCTCTACCTCGCCGACAGCGCGCCCCTGCTCCTCCCGCCCCCGCACCCACTCGAACTGAGCGCATTGCACGAATCCGTCCTGACGGCCCTGACCGGCGGGTACGGACTGTTCTTCCGGCAGATCGCCGACCAGGTCCGCGCCACCACCCACCCGGACTGCACCGATCCGCAACTGGCCGATGCAGTCTGGGACCTGGCCTGGTCGGGCCGGCTCACCAATGACACGCTCGCCCCGTTGCGTTCGCTCCTCGGTTCCGGTCGCACGGCAGGATCGACCGCCCATCGCGCCAAACGGAGTGTCCCGCGCGGGCGTTACGGCTCACTCACCGCCGCCGCCCGGCCTGTGTCCCGCACCGGACCGCCTACTGTCTCGGGCCGCTGGTCCCTGCTGCCCGCCACCGAACCCGACCCTACGCACCGTGCGCACGCCCTGGCCCGCACGCTCCTCGACCGCCATGGGGTGGTGACCCGCGGCGCGGTCCAGGCCGAAGGCGTCGAGGGCGGCTTCTCCGCTACGTACCGCATCCTCTCCGCCTTCGAGGACAACGGGCAGGCCCGGCGCGGCTATGTCGTCGAGGGCCTGGGAGCGGCCCAGTTCGCGATGGACGGCGCGGTCGACCGGCTGCGTGCCACGTCCGCCGCCCGCGACCGTACGGAACCGGTCGCCGCACCCCACGCCCTGGTCCTCGCCGCGGCGGACCCGGCCAATGCCTATGGCGCGGCCCTGCCCTGGCCCGAGCCACCGGACGGCGCCGGGCACAAGCCCGGCCGCAAGGCGGGCGCCCTGGTGGTGCTGGTCGACGGCGAACTGGCGATGTACATGGAGCGTGGCGGCAAGACGCTGCTGGCCTGGTCCACCGACCCGGAGGACTCCGCACTTCTCGCGGCAGCCGGGGCACTGGCGGCAGCCGCCCGTGCGGGGGCGCTCGGCACAGTCACGGTGGAGCGCACCAACGGCGCCTCGTCCCTGACCTCCCCGCTCGGCCGCATGCTGGAGGCAGCCGGATTCCTGGCCACCCCGAGGGGACTCCGCCTGCGTGCCTGAACCACCTGCACACCTCACGCCTCGTACGCCACTCCGCCCGACCCCGACACCACCCGCACCACCCCACGCCGCCCCCGCCCAGCACGCCGCACTCCCCACCCGACCCCGCATCATGGAGGCATGCCCGAAGGAGACACCGTCCTGCAGACCGCCAAACGTCTGCACACCGCACTCGCCGGCCGGGTCCTCACCCACTCCGACCTGCGCGTCCCCCGGTTCGCCACCGCCGACCTCACCGGCCGGACGGTTCTGGACGTCACCTCGCGCGGCAAGCATCTCCTCACCCGTATCGAGGGCGGTCTGACCCTCCACAGCCATCTGCGGATGGACGGCGCCTGGCGCATCTACGCTCCGGGCGAGCGCTGGCGCGGCGGCCCTGCCCACCAGATCCGCGCCGTGCTCGCCAACGCGGAACACACCGCCGTCGGCTACCGGCTCCCCGTCCTCGAGCTTCTCCGCACCCGGGAGGAGGAGAAGGCGGTCGGTCATCTCGGCCCCGATCTGCTGGGCCCCGATTGGAACGCCGAAACCGCTCTGCACAATCTGCTCAGCGACCCCGCCCGCCCCCTGGGCGAGGCCCTCCTGGACCAGCGCAACCTGGCCGGAATCGGCAACATCTACAAGGCCGAGCTCTGCTTCCTCACCCGCGCGACCCCTTGGCTCCCCATCGGCGAGCTGGCCGCCCCCACCGCCGCCCGTCTTGTCACCACGGCCAAACAGCTCCTCGAAGCCAACCGAGACCGTCCCATGCGCACGACCACCAGCGCAGCGCCCCGCGGATACGGCGCGAGCGAACGGCTCTGGGTCTACGGCAGGACCAACCGCCCCTGCCTGCGCTGCGGCACACCCATCCGCACAGCCGATCAGGACGCCCGCCCCACCTACTGGTGCCCTCGCTGCCAATCGGGCCCCACAAGCTAGTTGACGATCCGTCAGATCCAGCCGTACCGTCCGGTCATGTCCCTCACCGCGTACGACCTCACGGGCCGCTCCGCGTTCATCACCGGCGCGGCGGGCGGCATCGGCCGCGCAGGCGCCATCCTGCTCGCAGCGGCGGGCGCCACCGTGCACTGCGCGGACCGCGACGAGAAGGGCCTGCTGGAGACCCGGAACCTGATCGCCGAAGCGGGTGGCACTTCCCACATCCACACCCTCGATGTCACCGACCCCGGCCGGATCAAGGCTGCGGTGGCCGCAGCGGGCAACCTCGACATCCTGGCCGCCGTAGCCGGAATCATGCATACGAGCAGCGTCCTGGAGACCGCGGACGACGACCTCGATCGCGTCCTCTCGGTCAATTTCAAAGGCGTTCTGTACGCCTGTCAGGAAGTTGCCCGCAGCATGATCGCGCGCGGCGCACCCGGCTCACTGATCACCATGGCCTCGGGAGCGGTCGACGCCGCGAGCCCCGGGCTGCTCTGCTACAGCGCGGCCAAGGCGGCGGTCGTCCAGCTGACAAAGACGCTCGCAACCGAGCTGGGGCCTCATTCCATCCGTGTCAACGCCGTCGCCCCGGGCTGGATCCGTACGCCCATGACCGCCCGCCACGACGCGGAACAACAACAACGGGCGGAGGCCACAATGGCACGGATTTCTCCGCTCGGCCGGGTCGGCGAGCCCGAGGACGTCGCCCACACCCTGGTCTATCTGGCATCCGATGCGTCGGCCTTCATGACCGGTCAGATCCTCCGCCCGAACGGCGGCGTAGCCATGCCCTGGTAGTCCGCCAGGCTCGGCCACCGCACCGCATCCCAACAGCCAACCATCGATTCACGCACCGCATCCCAAGTGCGGAGCACCGCCCCAGACACCGCGTCCCGGTGTCGGACCACCAACCCGCACACCGCGTCCCAAGAGCAGACCACCACCCCGCGCTCGCCCCCGTCGGCCCAGCGGCCGCGGCCACATGCACGGGCAGGAGGCTCAGCCCCCATCCGCCCGCCGCCACCACACCCTCGACAAGCCCCGCATGGGCCGGTTCCAGCACGAGCCGCAGCACGGCCCACCACCACACCCCGCCGAGAACGAGCGTCGGCACCCATCGCCGTACCATGGCTGCCTCCTCCGGCCGAACCTAGTCCGGCCCGCTCGCCCGGCGGGAGGGCGCACCGGTGCACCACCCGGCGCGCAGTGCGCTGCCGCAGACCGTTGTGCGCTCTCCGCCCGGGACATCCGGGCTTGCTCCGGATCGCGGCTCCACCCGGGCCAGAGGCACTCAGGCACCCCGGCGCAGGCCGCATCGAGACACATCAGGCCACGTCAGACCGCGTCGGGCCACCGTGATCTTCCTGATCAATGCCTCTTACTCGCAGTCTCACCCAGACACTCCCGAGCCGCATCCAGAACGGACCACGCCCACCCGCCCCGGACCATGCAGAAGCCCCGGCCGCCCCCTGAGGGGCCGGCCGGGGCTCCGCTTCACACCGGACCTCGCGGGTCAGGCGGCGACGACATCCACCGCTTCCGCGGGCGCCTTGATGGTCACCCGTCCCGTCGGCACACCTGCCACCGACGTCACGGAGACGGAATTGAGCATTGGACGTACCGGCACAGGCACCGGATCGCTGACTGCTGCCGACTCGGCCAGTTCGGCCAGCGACAGCTCATCGCTCACTTCACGCATGAGCTCGGACATCCGTACGTCAAGCGCGTCGCAAATAGCGGAGAGCAGCTCGGAGGATGCCTCCTTCTGCCCCCGCTCCACCTCGGAGAGATAGCCGAGCGAGACTCGGGCGGACGAGGAGACTTCGCGCAGAGTACGGCCTTGGCGCTGGCGCTGCCGACGCAGCACGTCACCAAGCAGGCGACGGAGCAGAATCATCGGTGGCTCCCTCCTCGGACCGCGTAGCCGCATCCTTCACGCCCCACCGTACCGCCTTGCGCCGCGGCCGTGCGGGGAGCGATGTCGTGTTCACTCAGGGCTGCAAACATCAATTCCCCCCGTTCTGTTCCGTATCCTGTGCGCTTGCATTCTTGCCGAGTTCGACGGAGAGCAATGCCAGCAGGCTCCGCACACTCTCTCTACGGATGTCCGCACGCCCGCCGTTCAATCGCAGCGCGGTCACCTTCTCCGCGCCGTCCGGCCCGGCCACCGCAACATAGACCGTGCCGACGGGTTTGCCGTCCTGCGGCTCGGGGCCCGCAACGCCGGTGGTGGCCATACCCCAGTCTGCCCCCAGAACCCGGCGCACACCTGCCGCCATCTGCCGCGCCACCTCCGGGTCGACCGCACCGTGCTCCGCCAGGAGGGCGCCGTCGACACCCAGCAAATCCCGCTTCAAGGGCGTTGCGTACGCCGTCACGGACCCGCGGAAGGAGTTCGAAGCACCCGGTACGGAAGTCAACTCCGCCGCGACCAGACCGCCGGTCAGCGACTCGGCGACGGCAAGAGTCTCACCGCGCTCCACGAGCAGCTCCAGCACCCGGGCCGCGGCAGTCACCGCTCGGCCTCCGCCACACCACGGGCACCCGAGGCCCCGGAGACCGGTCCTGCACCCTCAGCGGCCCCGGACACCCCGGGCTCCACAGATACCCCGGACGCCCCAGCAGCCTCCTCCGCGACGGCCCGCTCGGCCGCGAGCCCCTGGCGTCGCAGCACGACGGCCTGGCGCACATAGTCGAGCCCCGTGACGACCGTCAGCACGACAGCCACCGCCATCACCCAGAAGCGCAGGGTGGCAAGTGGACCGGTCAGCGCCAGGACGTACATCCCGACAGCCGTCCCCTGCGCCAGAGTCTTCATCTTCCCGCCGCGACTGGCCGGGATCACCGCATGCCGTATCACCCAGAACCGCATCAGCGTGATGCCGATCTCACGGAAGAGGATCACGCCCGTGACCCACCAGGGCAGATCACCCAGATACGACAGACAGATCAGCGCCGCACCCATGATCGCCTTGTCCGCGATCGGGTCTGCGATCTTCCCGAAGTCGGTGACCAGGTTGTATGTGCGCGCGAGATGACCGTCGAACAGGTCAGTGATCATGGCAATGGCGAACGCCGCCCAGGCGAACGACCGCCAGGCCGGGTCGTAGCCGCCGTTGTGCAGGAGCAGCATCACGAAGCCGGGCACCAGCACCAGCCGCAGCATGGTGAGCAGATTGGCGATGTTCCACAGGCTGGCCTGGTTGACGGCCGCAGTACCCAGCTTGCCGCCGCGGACCGGCTTCGCGCCGGAGCCGCCTGCCGCGGATGCCGGGACTCCCGTCATCTGGCCGCCTCCACGAGCTCGGAACACTCGGCCACCAGGTCCACTCCTTCGGTGCCGACAACCTTTGCCTCGACCATACGGCCGGGCACGAGGCCCTCGCGTGCGGTGAAAAGCACCTGGCCGTCCGTTTCGGGGGCCTGGTGTGCCGCGCGCCCCACCGCACCGTCCTCTTCGTCCACGGACTCGACCAGCACCTGCAGGGACTCACCCAGGCGCTCCTCGGCGCGCTGCGAGGTCAGTTCCTCGGCCAGCTGCGAGATGTGCGCGAGCCGCTCCGCGATGACGTCGGCGTCCAGCTTGTTCTCGTAACCGACCGCCTCGGTGCCCTCTTCATCGGAGTAACCGAAGACGCCGATGGCGTCGAGCCTGGCGCCGGTGAGGAAGCGTTCCAGCTCCGCCAGGTCGGCCTCGGTCTCGCCGGGGAAGCCCACGATGAAGTTGGAGCGGGCACCGGCCTGTGGCGCCTTGCTACGGATGGTGTCCAGGAGCTCCAGGAAGCGATCGGTGTCACCGAAGCGGCGCATCGCCCGCAGCACGCCGGGGGCCGAGTGCTGGAAGGACAGGTCGAAATACGGGGCGACCTTCGGGGTCGAGGTCAGTACGTCGATGAGGCCCGGCCGCATCTCCGCCGGCTGAAGATAGCTGACCCGGATCCGCTCGATCCCCTCGACGTCGGCGAGCTCCGGCAGCAGCGTCTCGAGCAGCCGGATGTCGCCGAGGTCCTTGCCGTACGAGGTGTTGTTCTCGGAGACCAGCATGACCTCCTTCACGCCCTGCTCGGCCAGCCAGCGGGTCTCCCCCAGCACGTCCGACGGACGGCGCGAGATGAAGGAACCGCGGAAGGAAGGGATGGCGCAGAAGGAGCAGCGGCGGTCGCAGCCGGAGGCGAGCTTCACCGAGGCGACGGGGCTGGTGCCCAGCCGGCGGCGCAGGGGCGCCCGCGGCCCGGAGACCGGAGCGACTCCGTCCGGGAGGTCCTCGGGGGCGGGGGCCGGTGCGGCCTCCTGTGCGTGCCCCGGCAGGGCCACGGCGGCGTCCTGCCGCTCGGCCGGGCTGATCGGCAGGAGCTTGCGACGGTCGCGCGGCGTGTGCGAAGCGTGGATGCCACCGTTGAGGATGGTCTGAAGGCGGTCGGAGATGTCGGCGTAGTCGTCGAATCCGAGGACGCCATCCGCCTCGGGCAGGGCCTCGGCGAGGTCCTTCCCGTAGCGCTCGGCCATGCAGCCGACGGCGACCACGGCCTGGGTCCTGCCGTGGTCCTTCAGATCATTGGCTTCGAGCAGGGCATCGACGGAGTCCTTCTTGGCGGCCTCGACGAATCCACAGGTGTTGACGACGGCGACATCCGCGTCGGAGGCATCCTCGACGAGCTCCCAGCCGTCCGCTGCCAAGCGGCCTGCGAGCTCCTCCGAGTCCACCTCGTTACGGGCGCAGCCAAGAGTGACAAGGGCGACGGTACGGCGTTCGGGCATGGGCTCAAGACTACTTTGTCCCGGCACTCGCCCTGCCGTGCAGGGTTCCACCGTCACACCGAGTGACAAAGCAGGCGAGCGCCCGGAAGGATTGCCGGGCGCTCGCCGTGTTGCTGGTGCCGCTTGGGAAACTGTGCGTGTACGGGTCAGCCGACCGCCGGGTCGCCCTTCGTGTACGAGAGCCGCTCGACCTGGCCCGGCTGGAACTTGTCCTCGACCTTCTTGCCGTTCACGAAGAGCTCGATGGACCCGGCGTCACCGAGGACGAGGTCGACCCGCTCCTGGTCCTGGAAGGTCTTGGACTGGCCCTGCAGCAGCAGCCCGTCGAAGAGCAGCCGCCCGTTGTGGTCCTTGGCGGAGATCCAGCTCTTGCCCTGGCTGGCGCTGAGCTTCACCGTCACCTTGTCCCTGGGTGCCGCGGCGATGGCACTGTCGGAGGGCTGCGGCTTGGGGTCGACGGGCTTGTCGGTCTTCGGCTTGGGGCTCTTCGTGTTCGGCGTCGAGCCCTCCGCGACCTGTGTGGTCGTGGAGCTGTCGTCGCCGCCCTTGAAGAAGGTGAAGCCGACGAAACCGACGACAGCGACGATCGCGGCGACCATGGCCGCCGTCCAGTTGGGCCGACGGGGTTCGGAACGGATTCTCTCGGCCTCGAACAGCGGCGCCGCGGGCGTGGGTGCGGGACGGCCGCCGTGCTCGGCGTCGTACTGCGAAACCAGCCGTTCCGGATCGGTCCCGACGGCACGCGCCAAGGTACGGATATGGCCGCGCGCATACACGTCGCCGCCACAGCGGGAGAAGTCGTCCTCTTCGATCGCGTGCACGATGGGGATGCGCACCCGGGTGGACGAACTGATCTCTTCGACCGTGAGACCTGCGGCGATACGAGCCTGCTGGAGCACTCGACCGATCGAAGGCCGGTCGTCTTCGGGGGAGTTGCCGATGGACACGGGGGCGCCTTTCGAGCGTGAGCCACCTGCTGGGTGTTCAGTCTAGGGGGGGTACGAAAGGGTGGGGCAACCGGGAGAAAGGACTTTGTACGCCATCAGACTCGAACGCCGTCCGATTCTCTGGGACACCCCTGGAAGGACAATCTTGCCGCCCCTCCCTTCAACTTGACGTACGACCCGACGAAACGGTTGCCCGTACTTCTCCTACGAAGCGGTTTCCCCGCGGATCAGTGCCAACACCCCGTCCAGCTCGTCCGGTTTCACCATGACGTCGCGCGCCTTGGATCCCTCGCTCGGCCCGACGATGTTCCTCGACTCCATCAGGTCCATCAGCCGACCGGCCTTGGCGAAGCCGACGCGCAGCTTGCGCTGAAGCATCGAGGTGGACCCGAACTGGGTGGAGACGACCAGTTCGGCGGCCTGGCAGAGCAGATCCAGGTCGTCGCCGATGTCCTCGTCGATCTCCCTCTTCTTGGCGGTGTCGACCACCACGTCCTCGCGGAAGACCGGCGCCATCTGATCCTTGCAGTGCTGGACGATGGCCGCGACCTCGTCCTCGGTGACGAAGGCACCCTGCATACGGGTGGGCTTGTTGGCCCCCATCGGCAGGAACAGACCGTCACCCTTTCCGATGAGCTTCTCGGCGCCGGGCTGGTCGAGGATGACGCGGCTGTCGGCCAGCGAAGACGTGGCGAAGGCGAGCCGGGAGGGCACATTCGCCTTGATCAGACCGGTGACGACGTCGACCGAGGGCCGCTGGGTCGCAAGCACCAGGTGGATACCGGCAGCGCGGGCCAGTTGGGTGATACGGACGATGGCGTCCTCCACATCACGGGGAGCGACCATCATCAGGTCGGCCAGCTCGTCGACGATCACCAGCAGATACGGGTACGGCGAGAGCTCGCGCTCGCTGCCCTCCGGCGGCTTGACCTTGCCGTTGCGTACGGCCTGGTTGAAGTCGTCGATGTGCCGGTACCCGAACGCGGCGAGATCGTCGTACCGGAGGTCCATCTCCCGCACGACCCACTGGAGGGCCTCGGCGGCGCGCTTGGGATTGGTGATGATCGGCGTGATCAGGTGCGGGATGCCCTCGTACGCGGTCAGCTCGACCCGCTTGGGGTCGACCAGCACCATCCGTACGTCGTCCGGCGTCGCCCGCACCATGACCGAGGTGATCAGACAGTTGATGCAGGACGACTTGCCGGAACCGGTCGCACCGGCCACCAGCACGTGCGGCATCTTCGCCAGGTTGGCCATCACATATCCGCCCTCGACGTCCTTGCCGAGCGCGACCAGCATCGGATGGTCGTCCTCGGCGGCGTCCGCGAGGCGCAGCACATCGCCGAGGTTGACCATCTCCCGGTCGGTGTTGGGGATCTCGATGCCGACCGCCGACTTGCCCGGGATCGGAGAGATGATCCGGACGTCGGGGCTGGCGACTGCGTACGCGATGTTCTTGGCGAGCGCGGTGATCCGCTCGACCTTCACCGCGGGGCCGAGCTCCACCTCGTACCTCGTGACCGTGGGTCCGCGGGTGAAGCCGGTGACGGCGGCGTCGACCTTGAACTCGGTGAAGACGTTTGTCAGAGACGCGACGATCGCGTCGTTGGCGGCGCTGCGGGTCTTGCCGGGCCCGCCGCGTTCCAGCAGGTCGAGCGAGGGCAGTGAGTACGTGATGTCGCCGGAGAGCTGCAGCTGTTCGGCGCGGGCGGGCAACGGCTGGGACTGCGACCGGTCGGGCGCGGGCTTCGTCAGATCGGGTACGCCGCCCGAGGGCACCGTCCCCTTCTCCGGTTTCCCTCCCCCGCCGACGGGTTCGCCCTCCCTGGCGCCCGGCACCGGCGTACCCGGGCGTTCGCGTTCGACGGAGACGCCCTGGGTGAGGTCGGCGACGATCGGCGAGGGCGGCATGCCGTTGAGTACGGCCCCGTCGAGCGCGGCGGCCGCGGCGGCCGCGACATCCACCGCGTCCATGGTGCGGTTCATCGTGGGCTGCACGGAGGGCCTGCGCGGCCTGCGGCGCTTGGAGAGCGCGTCGGCCTCCGCCTGGTCGGGGCCGTACTCCGCGGGCGCTTCGGAGCGGCGTGCGGAGGAGCGGCGGGAGCGTGCGGGCAGCGCCTCGCGCCACTGCTCGTCGTAGCGCTCGTCGTCGCTCTCCTCGTCCGCGTCGGGGTCGTACACCGGGTCGAGGATGCCCAGCTTGGTGCCGAGCAGCCGGAGCCGCTGCGGAATGGCGTTCACCGGGGTGGCGGTGACGACCAGCAGTCCGAAGACGGTGAGCAGCAGCAGCAGCGGTACGGCGAGGACCTCGCCCATCGTGTAGACCAGCGGTTTGGAGGCCGCCCAGCCGATGAGTCCGCCCGCGTCCTGCATCGCCGTGGTGCCGTCTCCCCTGCCGGGCGATCCGCACGCGATGTGGACCTGTCCGAGCACCCCGATGACCAGGGCGGAGAGCCCGATGACGATGCGGCCGTTGGCCTCGGGCTTCTCCGGGTAGAGGATCAGCCGTACGGCGATGGCGCCGAGCAGTATCGGTACGAGCAGATCGAGCCGGCCGAAGGCTCCGGTGACGAGCATCTCGACGAGGTCGCCGACGGGCCCGCGCAGATTCGACCAGGTTCCCGCGGCGACGACCAGAGCGAGACCGAGCAGCAGCAGCGCGATGCCGTCCTTGCGGTGCGCGGGATCGAGTCCCTTGGCGCCGCGCCCTATGCCACGGAACATCGCGCCGACGGCGTGGGCCGCACCGAGCCAGACGGCGCGCGCCAGGCGGTACACACCGCCGGTGGGCGACGGTGCCGGTTTGGGCGCGGCCGCCTTCTTGGCCACCGCCTTCTTGGCGGGGGCCTTCTTCGCTGGCGCGGTCTTCTTCGCGGCGGTCTTCTTCGCGGGCGCGGCTTTCTTGGCCGGCCCCGCGGTACGGCCGACGCGCTTCGCGGTGCCCGCCGTGCCCTGGGAACCCTTGCCGGACGTACGTGAGGCCATGATGCCGAGGTTACCGGTGTCGACGGCCGTGAACACGTGTGCCTGCCGCTTCACCCGACCGTGTCGCTGTACAGAGGCAGGAAACTGACGTGTCCTCACGCCGCCGCGCCGCTGGATGCCCCTTCCGCCGAACCGTCGAACGGCCGAGACGGCAGGGCAGTTGGGCCGAGCGACCTGACAACCGCCCGTTCCTCGACCTGAGGTCGTACCGCCGGACCGCTCCCCGCCATGGAGTGGCGGGGCAGTACGACGCTACGAGGGAAGGGCTGCCGCGCCGCTGCCGGTGCCGGGCTCCAGCGCGTCGAGTGCCCGGCGCAGGCCGGTCAGTTTGCGCTCCAGATGGGCGGCAGTGGCCACGGCCGCGGCGTCCGCCGACTCGTCGTCGAGCTGCTTGGAGAGCGCTTCGGCCTGCTCCTCGACGGCCGCGAGCCGCGCAGAGAGCTCGGCCAGCAGCCCCGCGGGCTCCTTCTCGTGGCCCGCGCTGCCGTTGGCATCGCCCTCCAGTTGGAGCCGCAGCAGCGCCGCCTGCTCGCGCAGCTTGCAGTTCTTCATGTAGAGCTCGACGAAGACCGAAACCTTGGCCCGCAGCACCCATGGATCGAACGGCTTCGAGATGTAGTCCACCGCGCCCGCCGCGTAACCCCTGAAGGTGTGATGCGGACCGTGATTGATCGCGGTGAGGAAGATGATCGGGATGTCCCGGGTCCGTTCCCGCCGCTTGATGTGCGCGGCGGTTTCGAAACCGTCCATACCCGGCATCTGGACGTCCAGCAGAATGACCGCAAAGTCGTCCGTGAGCAGCGCTTTGAGCGCTTCCTCCCCTGACGATGCCCGTACCAGTGTCTGATCGAGCGCAGAGAGGATGGCCTCCAGCGCCAGCAGATTCTCCGGCCGGTCATCGACCAGGAGGATCTTGGCCTTCTGCACCATGGCCCGTCCTCCTCGCCCCGGAATTGCACCGGGCGCCGCCCCAGGGGACGACTCCCTTACGCCGTCCGTCCTTGTGCCGGTCATGGTAGCCGCACCCCGCCCGTCACCACACCCTGTCACCGAGATGTCACTGTGCACACAACAGAAACGGGGTGGGGGACCAGAAGGTTCCCCGTACAACGCCCTCTCACACCCTGCGAGCACAGCCACTCATCAACTCATCGCGATTCTCTCCATTAATGATCACTCTCCGCGCATCCACTGCTCCATAACAGAAAGAAGATGATCGGGATCGACAGGCTTGGTGACATAGTCGGAGGCGCCGGATTCGATCGCCTTCTCCCGGTCACCCTTCATGGCCTTCGCGGTCAGCGCGACGATCGGCAGCCCGGCGAACTGCGGCATCCTGCGGATCGCCGCTGTCGTGGCATAGCCGTCCATCTCCGGCATCATGATGTCCATCAGTACGACCGTCACATCGTCGTGCTGTTCCAGGACTTCGATGCCCACACGTCCGTTCTCCGCGTACAGGACCGAAAGACCGTGCTGCTCCAGCACGCTGGTGAGCGCGAAGACGTTACGGATGTCGTCGTCGACGATCAGCACCTTCTCGCCATGGAACCGGAACGTCCTGCGGACCTCCGGTTCCTCCTGCCCGGCAAGCGTCCACGGCTCCTGCGGAGCAGCCGGGGCAGCGGCGCGGGACGCCGGCGCGGGACGCCGCTCCGCGCTCCCCAGGGTCTTGCGGCGACGCCGCATCAGCCCGGCGGCACCCGCCGAATCGTGCACGGTGGCCGTCGAGTCGGCGCCCGGACCGGCCTGCGGAAGCAGACCTTCCTCGACTGCGGCACCGTGTGCCTCGATGGGCCCAGGACCGATCTGCGGATAGCCCTGAGGCGGCAACTCGCTCGGGTGCAGTGGCAGATAGAGCGTGAACGTCGAGCCGCGGCCCGGCTCGCTCGCCGCGTGGATCTCACCACCCAGCAGCCGGGCGATCTCCCGGCTGATGGACAGGCCGAGCCCCGTACCGCCGTACTTGCGACTGGTCGTACCGTCCGCTTGCTTGAACGCCTCGAAGATCACCAGCATCTTGCTGGACGCGATCCCGATACCGGTGTCGGTGACCGAGAAGGCGATCAGATCGGCATCGGCGTCACGCAGCGAGCCGGCCTCCAGGAGCTGCTCACGGATGGCGTTCGGCACATCCTCGTTGGCGTGCCGGATCACCAGCTCGACCGCCCCGCTGTCGGTGAACTTCACCGCGTTGGAAAGGAGATTACGCAGCACCTGGAGCAGCCGCTGCTCGTCCGTGTGCAGTGTCGCGGGCAGCTCCGGCGAGACCCGTACGGAGAAATCGAGCCCCTTCTCCGCGGTGAGCGGCCGGAATGTCGCCTCCACATAATCGACCAGCTGGACAAGTGCGATCCGCGTCGGGCTGACGTCCATCTTGCCCGCCTCGACCTTCGTCAGATCGAGGATGTCATTGATCAGCTGAAGCAGATCGGAACCGGCTCCATGGATCGTCTCGGCGAACTCCACCTGCTTCGGCGAGAGATTGCCCTCGGCGTTGTCCGCGAGCAACTTGGCCAGAATGAGCAGCGAGTTGAGCGGGGTACGCAACTCGTGCGACATGTTCGCCAGGAACTCCGACTTGTAACGCATCGAGACCGCGAGCTGCTCGGCGCGCTCCTCCAGGACCTGCCGGGCATCCTCGATCTCGGTGTTCTTGACCTCGATGTCGCGGTTCTGCTGGGCCAGCAGCTCGGCCTTCTCCTCCAGTTCGGCGTTGGAGGCCTGAAGTGCCTTCTGCCGGTTCTCCAGCTCCTGTGAACGGTCCCGCAATTGCTCTGTCAGTTCTTGCGACTGCTCAAGGAGCTTCTCGGTCTTGGTATTGACGCTGATGGTATTGACGCTCGTCGCGATCATTTCGGCGAGCTGATTGAGGAAGTCCCGCTGGATATGGGTGAACGGCTGGAAGGAGGCCAGCTCGATCACACCGAGAACCTTCCCCTCGAAGAGCACCGGCAGCACGATCACATGCGCGGGCGGTGCCTCACCGAGCCCGGAGGAAATCTTCAGATAACCCGGTGGAACATTGTCCACCTGGATGGTCCGCTTCTCCTCCGCGGCCGTGCCGATGAGCGTCTCACCGGGCCGGAAGGATGTCGGCATCGATCCCGCCGAGTATCCGTAGCTGCCCCTCATACAGAGTTCGTACGAGCTGTCCTTGTCACTGTCCGATCCCACCGTGTCGGTGTCACCGGTCGGCATGGCCAGGAAGAACGCACCGTGCTGCGCGGAGACGACCGGGGTCAGCTCACTCATGATCAGCGAGGCTACGTCGTCGAGATCGCGCCGCCCCTGCATCAGACCGGAGATCCGGGCGAGATTGCCCTTCAGCCAGTCCTGCTCCTTGTTGGTGGCCGTGGTGTCCCGCAGGTTGGCGATCATCGTATTGATGTTGTCCTGCAGGGCCTGGATCTCGCCGGCCGCGTCCACATCGATCTTGAGGTTGAGATCGCCGCGGGTCACCGCGGTGGCCACGGCCGCGATGGCCCGCACCTGACGGGTGAGGTTCCCGGCCATCTCGTTGACGGACTCGGTGAGGTCGCGCCAGGTGCCGTCGACGTCCCGGACCCGGGCCTGGCCGCCCAACTGCCCCTCCGTGCCCACCTCGCGAGCGACCCGGGTCACCTGCTCGGCGAACGAGGACAGCTGGTCGACCATCGTGTTGATGGTGTTCTTCAGCTCCTGGATCTCACCACGGGCGTCGATGTCGATCTTCTTGGTGAGGTCGCCCTTGGCGATGGCCGTGGTGACCGTGGCGATCTGACGCACCTGCCCGGTCAGATTGGACGCCATCGAGTTCACCGATTCGGTGAGGTCCTTCCACGTACCGGAGACCCCCGGAACGCGTGCCTGGCCGCCCAGCTCACCTTCCGTGCCCACCTCGCGGGCGACTCGCGTCACCTCGTCGGCGAACGAGGACAGTGTCGTCACCATCGTATTGACGGTGTCGGCGAGCTCGGCGACCTCGCCGCGCGCCTCGACGGTGACCTTTTTCGTCAGATCGCCGTTGGCGACCGCGGACGAGACCCGGGAGATGTTCCGCACCTGACTGGTCAGGTTGTTGGCCATCAGGTTGACGTTGTCGCTGAGGTTTTTCCAGATACCGGTCGCGCCGCGCACCCGGGCCTGACCGCCCAGGATGCCCTCGGTACCCACCTCGCGGGCGACCCGCGTCACCTCGTCGGCGAAGTTGAGCAGCTGGTCGACCATGGTGTTGACGGTCGTGACCAGTTCGAGGATCTCGCCCTTGGCGTCGACCGTGATCTTCTTGGAGAGATCGCCCTTGGCGACCGCTGTGGTGACCTCGGCGATGTTACGGACCTGCAGGGTCAGGTTGTTGGCCATGCCGTTGACGGACTGGGTGAGGTCCTTCCACGTACCGGACACCCCCTGCACCTCGGCCTGGCCGCCGAGGATGCCTTCCGTACCCACTTCACGGGCGACCCGCGTCACCTGCTCGGCGAAGTTCGAGAGCTGGTCCACCATCGTGTTGAGGGTGTTCTTCAGCTCCAGGATCTCGCCGCGCGCGTCCACATCGATCTTCTGCGACAGGTCACCGCGCGCCACCGCGGTGGCGACCTGCGCGATGTTACGGACCTGAGCAGTGAGGTTTCCCGCCATGCCGTTCACCGAGTCGGTCAGATCGCGCCACACCCCGGCCACGCCGGGGACCTGCGCCTGGCCGCCGAGCCGCCCGTCGGTGCCCACCTCGCGGGCCACCCGGGTCACCTGCTCGGCGAAGGCGGAGAGCTGGTCCACCATCGTGTTGATGGTGTTCTTCAGTTCGAGGATCTCGCCGCGGGCGTCCACGTCGATCTTCTGCGACAGATCGCCCCGGGCGACCGCCGTGGTCACCTGCGCGATCTGCCGCACCTGGGAGGTCAGATTCCCCGCCATGAAGTTGACGGAGTCGGTGAGCTCCTTCCACGTACCGGAAACGCCGTCGACCCGCGCCTGGCCACCGAGGCGACCCTCCGTGCCCACGTCACGCGCCATCCGTGTGACCTGGTCAGCGAAGGACGACAGCTGCGCCACCATCGTGTTGACGGTGTTCTTCAGCTCCAGCATCTCACCCGCGACATCGACGGTGACCTTCTGCGACAGGTCACCGTTGGCGACCGCGGTCGTCACCTGCGCGATGTCGCGCACCTGACCCGTCAGGTTCCGGAACGCCGTGTTCACCGAGTCCGTGAGGTCCTTCCACGTACCCGCCGCACCCGGCACCTCGGCCTGACCGCCCAGCCGGCCCTCGACGCCCACCTCCCGGGCCACCCGGGTCACTTCCGAACCGAAGGACTGGAGCTGGTCCACCATCGTGTTGACGGTGTTCTTCAGCTCCAGCATCTCGCCGGCCACATCGACGGTGACTTTCTGCGTCATGTCGCCGCTGGCCACCGCCGTGGTCACCTGCGCGATGTCGCGCACCTGGGTCGTCAGGTTCCGGAAGACCGTGTTCACCGAGTCGGTGAGGTCCTTCCAGGTACCCGCCGCACCCGGCACCTGCGCCTGCCCGCCGAGCAGCCCCTCGCCACCGACCTCGCTGGCCACACGGGTCACTTCGTCGGCGAAGGTCCGCAATGTCTCGGTCATCTGGTTGATGGTCTCGGCGAGTTGCGCGACCTCGCCGCGGGCGCTCACAGTGACCTTCTGGGACAGGTCACCATTGGCGACCGCGGTCGTCACCTCGGCAATCCCGCGCACCTGGGAGGTCAGGTTCCCGGCCATCGTGTTGACGGAGTCGGTGAGGTCCTTCCACACCCCGGCCACACCGGGCACGGTCGCCTGCCCGCCCAGCTCGCCCTCCGTGCCCACCTCGCGGGCGACCCGGGTCACCTCGGAGGAGAACGACGACAGCTGGTCGACCATCGTGTTGACGGTGTTCTTGAGCTGAAGCATCTCGCCGGCCACATGGACGGTGACCTTCCGCGACAGATCGCCCTTGGCGACCGCCGTCGTCACCAGGGCAATGTCCCGCACCTGCGCGGTCAGCCGGTACGCCATGGTGTTGACGGAGTCCGTGAGGTCCTTCCAGGAACCGGACATTCCTCGCACCTGGGCCTGTCCGCCCAGCTTGCCCTCGGTACCCACCTCGACCGCGACCCGCGTCACCTGCTCGGTGAATGCCGACAGCTGGTCGACCAGGTTGTTGACCGTACGGGCCACCTTCAGGAACTCGCCGCGCAGCGGTCGCACGGTCTCGTCGGCCGTGTGCGACCGGAGCTCCATCCGCTGTTCGAGATCACCGTCGGCCACCGCCGACAGCACCCGCCCGACCTCCGAGACCGGGCGCGCCAGATCGTCGACCAGCTCGTTGGAGGCGTCGATCGCCGCGGCCCAGGAGCCTTCACAGGCGCCCGTCTCCAGCCGCTCGGTGAGCTTCCCCTCACGTCCGACCACCCTTCGCACCCGGGCCAGCTCGCCGGTGAGATGGAGATTCCGGTCGGCGACTTCATTGAAGACTGCCGCGATCTCCGCCATCACGCCGTCGCCCGAGACGGTCAGGCGCCTGCGGAAGTTCCCGTCGCGCATCGCCACGAGACCTGCCAACAGTCTGTTGAGCGCTACCGCGTCGACGTCGATGGTTCCATTGCGCTGCTTTTTCACGGGCTGTCCGCCTTTTGTGCGCGTGCCTGTTCCCCGCGCCGCCACGCCAGACTCCACCGTGATCCCTCCCGCAGGGGTTGACCGTATCGCTCGGGCCTTATCTGGGAGCTTGCCCAGTTCCTCATTGGCTCACCGCCACAGCCCACCGTCGACGGGTGACCATGCGGACGTCAAATCGTTGAAACTTACCAGGCCCGAACCAATCGGGGTGCAGCCTCCAACGGTTGTTCCACATCACCCCGCGGGGAAGCCCACACTTGTCCGGTCACGTGCCTGTTCGTGGTCGTTCCTGCCCGAAGTCGGCCCTCGTGTACCCAGCACCGAGACCGAGCGTCTAGCCTGGCAGGCGAATCGAAGCGGCGAGAAACGGGCACAGGACTCGGGGAAGCGACGAGACACCATATGGGGAGTGCTGTGATCACCGCGCGCGCGGCTGCCACCTTCGACCCGGCCGGGCGCTCCGTCGCGACCGCCCGCGCCTTTGTCCGTGACACTCTCCAGGGGTGGGGATACACGGATGTCGTCGACGACGCAGTCGTCCTCACCAGCGAGCTCGTGACCAACGCGGTGGTGCACGCAGGCACCGCCGCGGACGTGCTGTGCCTACGCACGGAGGACGGCGTCCGGATCGAGGTCTCCGACCACTACCCGGAACGCGAGATCCCCCTCCAGAGCACAGGTCTGGACTTCGGCAGCCCGGACCGTGAGAACGGCCGCGGACTGCTGCTCTGCGCGGCGCTCGCTTCCCGGTGGGGCGTCGAGTATTCGCCCACCCATAAACATGTCTGGTTCCAGCTCGATCTTCCCGAGCGCCCTGTGGGCATCCGCTCCGCCGGCCCCCTGCTCCCGGTCGGCCTGCTCCCGGTCGCCGATGAGCGCGTGCGGGTGGCCGTCGTCCAGATCGACAGCACCGGTTCCATCGCCGCCTGGAACGAGGACGCCGCGTTCCTCTTCGGATACGCCGCGGACCAGGTCACCGGTAAGCAACTCACCGACCTCACCGCCTGGCCGCAGACGCCCGGCACCAACACCGGCATCGTGGACGCACTGCAACTCTCGCGCTGGGAGGGCAGTTACGGAATGCGGGGTGCCGACGGCCGCACCATCCCCGTCTACGCCTCGCATCTCCGGGTCCGCGACACCCACGGCGAACCGTCCACGGTCTGTCTGCTCGTCCGCGACTACGAACGTGCTGTGCTCCAGTCCCCGGTACGCACACCGGTCTCCGACGCGAATGCCGAGAGCCACAAGACGGACCCGTTCGAGATCTTCATCGGCTCCCCCGCCCCCGACGACCTCGACGGCCTGCTCCAGCGCACGGTCGAGCGGGCGCGCGACATGCTCGACGCCGATTCGGCCTTCCTGCTGCTGGCGACGGACGACGAAACGGAACTGGAGGTACGGGCCACCACCGGTCTGCCCTCCGCCCGCCAGCGTTTCGCCCGGGTTCCGGTGGAGGCCGGTACCGGACGTTACGGCTCCGCTCGGATGCCCGCCGTCCACGAAGACCTCGACAACGTGCCCGGCGCCGTCCCCCTGCTCGGCGGCACGGGAATGCGCTCCGTCGTCACTGTCCCGCTGAAGGTCGAGGGTCGCCTCACGGGCTCGCTGGGTGTCGCCGCGGAAACAGCAGGCCGCTACTCCAACGAGGAGGCTCTACGCCTCCAGTTCGCCGCGGACCGCATCGCGCTGGCCGTCGAATCAGCCCGCCTGGGCGAGCTGGAACGCCTGCGCCGCGGTTCCCTCTCCTTCCTCGTCGAGGCCTCCGACCTGCTCGCGGGCACCCTCGACCGGGACCAGACCCTGGCACTGATGGCCCAGATGACGGTCCCCACCCTGGCCACATGGTGCGCCGTCTACACGATCGCGGACCAGTCCTCGGAGCCATATCTCTCCTATGTGCTGCATGAGGACGAGGAGCTCATCGACGGCCTCAAGGCCCTGCTCTCCAAAATCGCTCCTCCGGACCCCGTGCCGACCCCAGGTGCCCGTGTCTGGGCGGCCCCGTCGGAGGCCGCCCACGAAGCAGCCCTGCGCACCTCGATGCGTACGCTCGGCCTCGACGAATCCGGCAGGCTCGGCTCCGGCATCCGTACGACGCTCGCCACCGCGGCCGCGGTGGGCGGGGAGACGGTGGTCCTGCCACTCGTCGCCCGAAACCGCGTCATCGGCATGCTCACGCTCGGGAAGCCCTCCGACGACCACTTCCGTCAGGAGATCCTGGAACTGGCCGAGGACCTCTCCCGTCGCGCCGCCCTCGCCCTCGACAACGCCCGCCTCTACTCGGAGCGTATGGCGATCAGTCAGTCCCTGCAGCGCAGCCTGCTGCCGCCGGGGCTGCCCGAGGTCCCCAATGTCGAAATCGAGGTCATCTACCGCGCGGCGGGCGAGGGCAACGAGGTCGGCGGCGACTTCTACGACGTCTTTCCCATCCGCGACGGCGCCTACGGCTTCGCCATCGGTGACGTCTGCGGTACGGGCCCGGAAGCCGCGGCCGTCACGGGTCTCGCCCGCCACGCCCTGCGCCTCCTCGCCCGCGAAGGCTTCGGCGGTCCGGCCGTTCTGGAGCGCCTCAACGCCGCCATCCTGGACGAAGGCGCCCGCAGCCGCTTCCTGACCCTCCTGTACGGGGAGCTGTGGCCCCAGGAGGACGGCAGCGCACTCCTGAAGGTGGTCTGCGCCGGGCACCCGCTGCCGTTGCGCCTGCGCCAGGACGGCTCGGTGGAGTCAGCGGCCGAACCTCAGCCCCTGCTGGGCGTCATCGAGGACCTCGAACTGTACGAGCAGACGGTGACCCTCGCTCCGGGCGATGTCCTGCTGTGCGTGACCGACGGCGTCACGGAACGCCGTGAAGGCACCCGCATGCTCGGCGACGACGGTCTGGCGGACGTCCTGGCCACCTGTACCGGTCTCACGGCCGGCGCGGTGGCAGCACGCATCCTGCGGGCGGTCGAACGCTTCGCAGCCGAGCCGGCCTCCGACGACATGGCCATCCTCGCCATGCGCGTCCCTGAACCGCCCACCACCTGACGCACTTCATCGGGCCGAAGGCTCCGAAACACTCCGGCCCATGACTTCAGAGACGAACAGTCCATCAGCGCGCTCCGGCGCGCGATCGAGCTCGGCTTGAACCACATCGACACCGCCGCGTTCCACTTCTCATCGCTGCGGTTCGCCGGCGAACCGATCAACCAGGTGCTCACCCGCAACACTTCGGCACCCTGTCCGAGTTCCGCGACGCCGGCCTCATCCGCCACCTCGGCATCTCCGGAATCAAGGGCAAACAATTCGCCGAGGCCTGGGCCATCGCCCTGGTGGGGTGCGTAAGAACCGCTACGGCCTCGACCCCTGCAACGCGAGCACGGACGAACACGCCGACGGGCAGCGAACGCGGAAGCATCAGGACATGCGAAAGGCCCCCGCCGAGTGGCGGGGGCCTTTCGTCTTGCCTGAGCCCCAATGCGGAATCGAACCGCAGACCTTCTCCTTACCATGGAGACGCTCTACCGACTGAGCTATTGGGGCCTGCTGCGCTGTGGCAACGAGGTAAAGCATACCCTGATCTCAGGGGTGCTCAGAACCACTTGCCACACAAGATTCTGACGGACTATCACCGTTCCCGCCGCCCCTCTCGCCACGAGCCGCTCCTCTCGCCACGATGCGTGACCCGGCCTCCTCGTCCGAGCCGGCCAGCCGCACTCGGGGGTGAACGCAGAAAAGCCCCGTGCCACAAGGGCACGGGGCTTTCCCGTAAAAGGAGTTCGGCGGCGTCCTACTCTCCCACAGGGTCCCCCCTGCAGTACCAT
>NZ_BMRN01000019.1 GCF_014648655.1 Streptomyces atratus | reverse complement strand
ACCCAGTTCCACCCAAGCCTGGAGCGTGTCCTGGGCCCCCGTCTCGACCACCAGGCCGTCACCTGGCTCCTTGAACGCCACGGATCCCCGGCCGCACTGCGAAAAGCCGGACGCCGCCGCCTCGTCGAACTCGTCCGGCCCAAGGCCCCGCGCATGGCCACCCGGCTGATCGACGACGTCTTCGACGCGCTCGACGAGCAGACCGTCGTCGTGCCAGGGACCGGCACCCTCGACATCGTCGTTCCTCCCTGGCCCGCTCGCTCGCGGCCGTCCAGGAACAGCGCCGGGCCCTGGAAGCCCAGATCAACACCCTGCTGGAGGCTCACCCTCTTTCCCCGGTCCTGACATCGATGCCCGGCGTCGGCGTCAGGACCGCCGCCGTCCTGCTGGTCACCGTCGGAGACGGCACCAACTTCCCCACCGCCGCCCACCTCGCCTCCTACGCCGGCCTCGCCCCCACCACGAAATCGTCCGGCACATCGATCCACGGCGAGCACGCACCCCGAGGCGGCAACCGGCAACTCAAACGCGCCATGCTCCGAGACGGCACCTTCTACGAGTCCCGAACCCCCACCGTCACCCTCGCCGCATGACCAGGATGAAAACCCTCAAAACCGGCAGCACGAACTTGACGAAGGACATAGAGGCACCCCCCCGGCGCGATCCCATGCAGAACCGAGGGGGAACAGGGCCACTGCTGACCGTTCCACGTTGGCCTCCTGGACCACGTTGGCCGACAGAGGCGCCCCAGGTCGCCCGTCCGCCCTCACTCCTCGTACTCGTCCGGGTCCGCCGACGGGATAGGGGTGTCCTTCGGGCACCACGGGTCGATGGGTGCACACTCTCTGCGCCGCCCGAGATCGTCCAGAATCCAGCCGAGCCGTTTCACCGTGCGCAGCACGACGGCGTGCTCGACGATTTCGAACTCGGGCAGAGCGGCGGTGATCCGCTCCTCCAGATCGTGCGCGCCGGCGGTTGAACGCAGCCAGGTGGATACCCGGAAATTGGTGCCGCCGCTGGTGGCGACCAGCAGACGGATCTCGGGCATGCGGGCAAGTCGCTCGCTGACGCGCTTGCGGTCGCCCTGCGGGACCCGGCCCCACAGAAGCGTCGTCACCGGCCAGCCCGTGAGGTGTTGGGAAATCTCGCAGCGGAAGGAGATGGCGCCCGATTGCTCCAGCCGGGACAGCCTGCGGCGGGTCGCCGTGTGACTGGCGCCGGTGCGTTCGGCGAGCTCGGTGACCGGCAGTCTGCCGTCCGGAGCCAGTGCGAGCAGGAGGGTGTGGTCGGCGGGTGACAGCCGCCCGGTTCGCGCCGGCCGGCTCGGCGCAGCCGCGGGTTGCAGGCGCTCGCGCTGGGTGCGGGACAGGGCGTCCAGCCGCCAGGCGCTTCCGGACATGTAGGTGTGCGTGCTGATCTGCACATCGACCCTCACCACCCCGGGGAGGCGGCTGACCTGGTCCAGGACGAAGCGCGACAGTGCGTGCAGATCGCTGGTGATGACGTTGACATGCAGATCACGGCCGCTGGCGACCTCCATCACCGATTTGGTTCTCGGATCGCGGGCCAGTGCGAGTGCCACCCGGCCGCGCTGTGCCGGATGGCACTGAATGTCGAGAAAGGCATCACACAGCGAGCGCCACAGGCTGGAACCGCCGGTCGCGGTGACCCATGCCTGCCCCGTGGCGGCCAGCCGCCGCCAGCGTCGGGCCGCCGTGGCGGCGCTGACCCCCAGGACGTCGCCGAGCGTGGCCCATGAGGCACGCGGCGCGATCTGCAGGCAGTTGGCGAGCGCGAGGTCGGCCTCCTCCAAGCGGCCGTCCGGGAGCGAGTCGGCGAAATCGTGCATGCAGGGCCTCCAGAAAGCGATTCTCGACGATTTTCGGCCCTGCTGGCCGTAAATGCACACGATGATGCAACGCGGTCGGCCACCTCGGAACGGCGGTCCGGATTCGACCGAATCACCCCCCCCCTTTTTTGCTACCCCGATTCCCTTCTTGCGGAAAGGTTTCCTTTTGCGATGCCCCATGAGCTGACCACCAAAGAGGTGGCCCCGCAGCCGAAGGCGCTGCAAGCAGCCTTCCGCAGCTTCGCCGTGATCGAGAGAGTGGGCAACAGACTGCCTCATCCTTTCTGGCTGTTCTGGCTGCTTGCACTGGTTGTCATCGCGCTGAGCGCGGTCCTGTCCGCGGCAGGCCTCGGCGCCGTCCAGCCCGGAGGCGGCGAGTCCGTCGCGGTACGCAGCCTGCTCAGCCGGGACGGCATCGCGATGATGGTCGAGGAGGCGGTGGAGAACTTCGCGAGCTTCCCCCCGCTGGCCACGATCATCACGGTGATGCTCGGCATCGCGGTGGCCGAGCGCAGCGGACTGTTCAGTACCCTGCTGCGTCGCCTCGTCGCACGGGTACCGGGCAAGTACCTGACGTTCGCCCTGTCCATGACCGCGATGGTCGGCCACGTCGCCGGCGACGCCGCTTACGTGACGCTCATCCCCCTGGGCGCTCTGGTGTTCCGCGCCGCCGGCCGCAGCCCCGTGCTCGGCTGCATAGTCGCGTTCGTCTCCATCTCGGCGGGCTACGACGCCTCGCCCTCGCTGACGACCACCGACGTACTGCTGTCCACGATCTCCACTGCCGCTGCGCAGACGATCGACCCGGGTTACGTCGTCACTCCTGTGGCGAACTACTACTTCAGCCTTGCGTCCTCGGTACTCGTCGCCCTCGTCATCACCCTGGTCACCGAGAAGGTCCTGGCCCGCCGCCCTGATCTGGAGACCGACGAACCCGCCTCGGACCTGAACGCCGAGGAACTGGCCGAAGTCGAGGTCACCTCCGCCCAGCGCCGCGCCCTGCGGGTGACCGGGCTGGTCGCGCTGGCCTTCGTGGCCGCTCTGGTACTCGTCATGCTGCCGACGGGGTCTCCGCTGCGCGGCGAAGGGGGCAGTGTGGTCCAGTCCCCGCTGTTCTCGGGCATGGCGCTTATTCTGGGTGTCTTCTTCGCGCTTCTGGGCACCGTGTACGGCCGGATCACCGGATCCCTTCCCGGGTCCCGGGACGTGGTGGCGGCCATGGTCGAGGGCGCCCGGTCAATGGCGCCGATCCTGGTGCTGTTCTTCGCCATCTCCCAGTTCCTCGCCTTCTTCAAGTGGAGTCACATCGGCGAGGTGCTCGCGATACGGGGTGCGGAGGCGCTGCAGAACCTCGGCGTGCACGGGTGGGTGGTCCTGCTGGGGATAGCCGTCCTGGTCACCTTCATGAACCTGGCCATCACCAGCGGATCCGCGCTCTGGGCGCTGGCCGCACCGGTGTTCATCCCCATGCTCATGCTCATCGGGATCAGCCCTGAGGCCACCCAGGCCGTCTACCGGGTGGCCGACTCGGTCAGCAACTGCATCACCCCCATGAGCCCGTACTTCGCGATGGCTCTCGGCTTCATCCAGCGCTACCGGAAGTCGGCGGGGATCGGCACGCTGGCCTCGTTCACCATTCCCCTGGCCGCTGTCGTCTGGGTGGTGTGGGTCGGCTTCGTGCTGGCCTGGTATCTGCTCGGCATCCCCTTCGGCCCCGGCGCCTGACCCCGAATCCCCCACATTCCCACGGAGCGACCGCACCATGATCTCCGAGCTCGCCCGCAGCGCCGACGCCGCCGCTGCGGACATCCTCACCGACATCACCGACCTCGTCGCCTGCGAGACCCACAGTTACGACCTCCCCGGTCTCGGTCACGGCCTTGAACTGCTGAGCACTCTCGTTGCTCGCCGGCTCGGCGCCCCCACAGAAGTGGAACGGCACCCGGGCGGCGAGCAGGGCGACACCGTGGTCATCACCTACGAAGGGCACGGGTCAGGGCATGTCGCGATCGTCGGCCACTACGACACCGTGTGGCCGCGGGGCACACTGACGAACTGGCCGATCGCCTCCCACCGCGGCGAAGACGGCCGGCAACGTCTGAGCGGACCCGGCATCTTCGACATGAAGACAGGCCTCGCTCAGGGCATCTGGGCTCTCAAACTGCTCCGCGAGAGCGGTGCGGCAGTGCCCACAGTGACCTTCGTCCTCAACGGCGACGAGGAGATCGGCTCCCCCTCGTCCCGGCCGGTGATCGAACGGGTCGCGGCATCCGTGGATGCCACGCTGGTACTTGAGGCGAGTGTGGACGGTGCCGTCAAAACAGGTCGCAAGGGCGGGGGAATCTTCACGGTGACGGCCACCGGAGTGGAAGCACACGCCGGGCTGAACCCCGAGGCCGGGGCCAGCGCGATCCACGCGCTCGCCGAGTTCATCACGGATGCTGCGGCCACAGCCGCACCCGCGGAGGGAACTACTGTCAACGTAGGGCGTATCAGCGGCGGATCCGGAACGAACGTCGTGGCCGGACAGGCGTCCGCGAGCATCGACATCCGTGTTCTCACCCAGGCGGAGCAGGACCGGGTGGACGCCGCGTTCGACGAGATCCAGGTGAGCGACCCGCGCATCCGCATCGACGTCCAGCACGGCTGGAACCGGCCGCCGATGACGCTGAACGCCGCGTCGGAATCCCTGCTGAAGACCGCGCGAGCGGTGTCGGAGGAACTCGGCCGACCGCTCGCCGACGTCACCGTCGGTGGTGCCAGCGACGCGAATTTCGTCGCCGGCCTGGGCCTTCCCGTGCTCTGCGGCCTGGGAGCGGTGGGCGGGGGCGCCCACGCGAGGCACGAGTTCATCTACCCGGACACGGTGGCCCATCAGACCGCGCTGGTCGCCGGGATACTGCACCGGCTGGCCGACGCCGCCTGACGCGCGGGCCCACCGGCGCCCCGCGCGACGGCCACCGGGCCCGCCACGCACCGTGACATCCGAAAAAGCACAGCAGAAGACCCAGGCCGGAACGTTGCCGACCTGGGTCTTCTGCGGAGCCCTCTGTCGGATTCGAACCGACGACCTACGCATTACAAGGGCCTGCAAGATCATCCCGGGTGATGCTGGACGATGCCGCAGAATTCTGTTTCTCCTGATCAGGGGCTCGCGCCCTCGATCGGCATGACACTTCGTCCCTCCTGATGCCACCCAGTCCGCTCACGCAGCGCTCACGCAAGTGGGCCCTCCGATCGTCAGCAAACCCGCGGGTTCCCGCTGCTTCCAGGGGCGACCACCCATACGAGTCATTGCACCTGGCTTGCCCACAGGGTGAGCTGTTGCCATGCATCGCTGGTCTCCCCTGAACGAACGACAGCTCGCCTTGCTCGGCCAGCTCGCGAACGGCAGGAAACCCGAGGAACCCTGGGACCCCGGTGAGTGGCGCACCGCCTACGCGCTGCGCGACCGCGGGCTGCTGACGATCAAGCGCAGCGGGGGTGAGGTGGATGCGCAAGTCACCGAGGCAGGCACCTTCTACATCCAGCATGGCTATCACCCGGACGACCCCGCACACGCCGGGAAGAAGAAGATCACCAAGGGGAAGGGAGCAGGCAGCACACGATCCACGTCCTACGCCGACAGGCCAGCCGCACTCGCCCGTCGGGCCAAGGCGAAGGATCTCGTCGAGCGACTCATTACGGATAGACGTGTCACCACCACCAAGCCCGATGAGGACACGGTGACGGAGTGGCGACGCTTGATCGACTACGCGAAGCGTCACGGCCTTGTCCCCGAAGGCTCCGCATGTGGAATCGCGACCTGCAGATCTCTCTGGCCGAGGGGCCACACCCCAATTCGCGCAGAGAGCGGCCGGACGAGGCTCCGTCTGTCCGCGTCCCCGCTCAGTTGCGCTCCCCGCATCCGGTCGTGGCGGCACTGGGCGACGACAAGGGCCGCCTCATCATGCCTGTCCCACTCCGTCGTCGATCGCTGCTGATTCTCCAGGGCCTCGCCGCCGAGGCAGTACGTCGCGGGCACAAGGTAGAGGATCACGACGTCCCCGCCCGCCACCGCAGCCATACGTACACGTACAACGGGCGGCACTACCCCTCCGGATACTCCCGCCGTGAGGGCGAACTGGACATGGTCGTAAGCGGCTTCACCTACACCATCACGATCCAGCAGGAGTCTCCCCAATCCACCGATCCGGAGCGCTCCAAGAGCCTCGTGATCGAACTCGGCTACAGCCGATCCGGCCGGCAGTCCCGTTGGGCCGATCGCAAACGCTGGGTGCTGGAGGACATCCTGGGAGCCGTTCTCCGGGAGATCGAGACCCGCGCCGTGGAGGACGCTCAGCGGAAGGCGGACGAGGAGCGGGCCAAGGCCGAGCGCGAGGTCCGCTGGCGGGCAGCCATGGAGACGGCGAAGGAAATGGCCGCCCAAGAGCAGTTTGCCGAGGTACTCCGCGCGCAGGCTCGCCAGTGGCAGGAAGCGGCGGGCCTGAGCACGTACTGCAGCGCCCTGGAGCGTCGGCTAGAAGAGGTGACCGGAGAAGATGAGCCGGAAGTAGCCTCAGCACGACAGTGGCTGGCCTGGGTACGCCGTTACATCCAGAGCCTCGGCCCGCTGACCCGCCTCCCCGCCATACCCACCGCTCGTGAACCAAAGCCCGAGGAACTGGCGCCCTACCTGAACGGCTGGAGCCCGCACGGCCCCGAGGCGCACCAGGGATGGGGAGCTCCGGCTATCGAATCGAGCGACGGCTCACCGAGATCGCCCCCCACCTGGACCTGCTGCGCGTATCACTGGAGGGCATCGGCTCGACCAACGACCACGTCCGCAAGTTCGGGAGCTACCGGAGTGTGCTGAGCGCACTCGACATCGCCCGGGGACTCGGTGTCCGCACCGGTGCGACCCTGACAGTCACCTCTCGCAACATCGGCGAGGTGGTCCCGCTTGCACGCACCCTCCAGACCTGCGGGGCAGAGCAGTTGAAGCTTCACTGCCTCCGACCGGTCGGCAACGCAGCAGATCACCCCGAGCTCCTCATCACCGATTCCGCCGCCTACATCCGCCTACGTGAACAGCTCCAGGCCGCCGACCTGACCATCGAAGTGATCGTCGACGAGGACTTGTCCGAGAACGGTGCCCCGGAGACTTGCACTCCTGCAGGTGGCCCGACACAGATCGATCGGATCGAGGCCGACCCGCGCGGCGCACTCACCATGTCCTGCAAGGCCGTCGGCAAGGACTCCCACGCTTTCTGGTACGACAAGCTCGCTGACCACATCGACCACCGGCCATCCGCCACCGACGAACTCACGCTGGCGGTACCGGACGTCGTGTACGGCCGTGTCTGACGCCCCGCTGTTCGAGAGCCTCGAAGGACTTCGCGGCACCGGCAAGTCGACCATCGCACCGATGCTGGCAGCAGCCCGTGAAGCCGTTCTGGTCCCGACCGTGCCGCTCTTCTACCAGCCTCTGCGGCGCGAGGTGGACCTGCGGGGGAATGCCGAGGCCAGGATGTGCTTCTACCTGTCCGCGCTGTTCACCGCAGCCGATGAGATACGCCGCCACCTGTCCTCGGGCACCCCGGTCGTCGTGGAGAGCTACTTCGCTCGCTGCCTCGCCACCCACCGCGCTCTCGGCGCCCGTCTCGGGATCAGTCTGCCGCCCGACCTGCCGCAGCCCGTGACGTACCAGCTGACGTGCGGCGAAGACGAGCGCCGACGTCGGCTCGCTGAGCGGACCAAGCGGGTCTCCCGCTGGGACACCCTCGTCGAGGGCTCTGGCGACCGGGTCACCGACGCCTATGCCCAGTTCCCGATGCACCGCGTGGACACCACGCGCCTGGACCCCGACGAGGTCCTCCAGGCGATCCTCGCCACCGACACGCAAGGAGCCCACCACCGTGCAAACGCAGAGCCTGTGGGAGCACACCCTCACCTTCTTTCCCCAGTTCCTCGCCGCGCTGAAGGAGCGTGCCACTCCTGACGCCACTGTCGCGGTCATCGGCGCGAGAGACGGCAAGTTCATCCTGCCGCTGGCCGCCGCCGGCTACCGAGTGATCGCCGTAGAACGCGACCCCCTTGCTCTTAACGGTGGTGAGGTCACGCTCCCGGGTGACAACCGGGCCTACGCGATGGGCCTCATCGACCGGCTCAAGCTCGAATCGCTATACGACCGAGTGCAGGTCGTGGAGGAGGACTTCCTTCAATGGGAGCCTCTGGACATGCCCTGCGACGCCATCTGGACGAGCTGCTCGTGGCATTACAGTGCCAACCACCCTCGCCCGCTCGCCGAGTTCATCACCCGCATGCAGTCGTCCGTACGCCAGGACGGTCTGTTCGGCGCGGAGTTCATGATGCCTGTCACCCAGCGCCAGCACCTGATCGAGCACTACACGTCCCCCGAGAAGCTCAGGCGTCACTTCATCGGCGGCTGGGACGTTCTGCTGACCCTGCGAACGAATGAGTTCGCCGAGCGAGCCCACATCGGCCAGCTCCAGGACCACACCCACCGGATGGGCCTGCTCCTCGCGGCCCGCACCCCCTCGTAGCGCAAAGGAAAAGCCCATGAAGCACGAGTACGAGGCCAAATTCCTCGCCATCGATGTCGCCGGCCTTCAGGCCAAGCTGACCACTCTGGGTGCCGCCCAAGCGTTCCCGGGCACCCTTCTCACCCGCAAGATCTTCGAGAACGACGCCCTCGAAGGAGGTGCCTGGGTGCGGTTGCGCGACGAGGGCACCCGATCAACGCTGACACTCAAGCAGGTCACCGACGCCACCACGATCGACGGCACCACCGAGATCGAAACCGAGGTCACGGACCTGCACGCCATGGCCGAGATCCTCCGCAGCCTCGGCATGCACGAGGTCCGGTACCAGGAGAACTACCGCGAGGAGTGGCGCCTCGGCGAGGTCGCCTTCGACTTCGACACCTGGCCGGACCTCCCCACCTTCATCGAGATCGAAGGTCCTGACGAGGCATCGGTCCGACAGGCAGCCGCACTGCTCGAACTCGACTACTCCGAAGCACGGTTCGGCAGCGTGGATGAGATCTACAAGAGCGAATCCGGTCGCGACATCCTGGCCGAACCCACCCTCCTCTTCGCGGACGCCGACAAGAGTGAGGCAGCCCCAGTGGCCGCCCATGGCCACTGGCCTTGAGGGCTGAGCTGTGCTTATGGAACTGGCCGTACCACACCGGGTGATACCCGGGATCGCCGAGTTCGCTCGCGGCGGTCTGCCCGCACCGGCAGATACCGACGACGGCAACCACTGGATCGATGGGCTCTGCTGGCTCTACTGCGGCCAGAAGTGGACCCGTGTCCTGTGGATCGGTCCCGTGAGCGTGGCCGGTGCCCAAGCAGCGATGTACGCCTGCGGCCCTTGCATCCGGGCACTTCAGGAGCAGGTCTGGCAATCCATCCTTCTCAACGATGATCCGGTTCGTTCGACGCGGCCCGGGATCCCCACTCAGGCAAAGTCGGTTGGCGGACGTCGGGCGGGGAAGCATCGAGCACGAAGTGGATTCTTGCGCCGCGGATAAGCCTGCTTGGTCGGGGCGGTCACCGCGACTCTCCACAGCGATGGCTCTGCGCGAACGCCGTACCAACCAACCGCAGGGGACGGTCACCCAACGGGTTTCCGTCTCCTGCCGCTGTGACGACTTCTATCGGCGGCGGGGCTGCGGCTCGTCACCGCCTCCGGCCTGCCGCCCATCCGGCTGCACGACCTCCGCCACGGTGCCGCGACACTCATGCTCGCCGCCGGCGTCGACGTGAAGATCGTGTCGGACACGCTCGGGCACAGCGACACCCGCATCACCCGGGACATCTACCAGAGCGTCCTCCCCCACGTCGGGAAGAGCGCGGCCGAGGCCACCGCCAAGCTGGTCCCACTCCGGCGGAAGGCCGAGGCGGAGGACGCCGCCCGCAAGGCGGAGAAAGCCCGGAAGAAGGCCCAGCGTGCCAAGAAGGCCGAGGCCACAGGCAAGAAGAGGGCGAAGCGGAAGAAGCCGGGGAAGTAGGGCCCAGAGCCCTTCCGCTCACGCAAGCCCTCCCACGACACCGCGACCACACGCCCCGCCACGCCTCGTACATAAGAAAACCCCAGGTCACGGGCTGTGTGACCTGGGGTTTCTCTGAGCCCCCTGTCGGATTCGAACCGACGACCTACGCATTACAAGTGCGTTGCTCTGGCCAGCTGAGCTAAGGAGGCATACCGGAGCAGTGTAACCAACACCGCTCCCCGCGCAGTCCCAAAATTTCGTGCCCCTCGAACTACTGACAGATTCCACGTGGCCGGGTAGCGTCGCTGAGGATTCACCCAAGTGGACCAGACCACTCCCTTACTCGGATCGTCCGGCACGTTCCTGCCGGTGAAGGAGAAGATTCAGCATGGCCAGTGTCACGTTCGACAAGGCGTCCCGCGTCTACCCCGGCTCCACGAAGCCGGCCGTGGACCAGCTCGAGATCGACATCGCGGACGGCGAGTTCCTCGTCCTCGTCGGTCCTTCCGGTTGTGGCAAGTCGACCTCCCTGCGCATGCTCGCGGGTCTTGAGGACGTCAACGGCGGCGCGATCCGCATCGGTGACCGCGACGTCACGCACCTGCCCCCGAAGGACCGGGACATCGCCATGGTGTTCCAGAACTACGCGCTCTACCCGCACATGAGCGTCGCGGACAACATGGGCTTCGCGCTCAAGATCGCCGGTGTCAACAAGACCGAGATCCGGGCGAAGGTCGAAGAGGCCGCCAAGATGCTGGACCTCACCGAGTACCTGGACCGCAAGCCGAAGGCGCTCTCCGGTGGCCAGCGTCAGCGTGTCGCGATGGGCCGCGCCATCGTGCGTGAGCCGCAGGTCTTCCTCATGGACGAGCCGCTGTCGAACCTCGACGCCAAGCTCCGTGTCTCCACCCGTACGCAGATCGCCTCGCTCCAGCGCCGCCTGGGCATCACGACCGTGTACGTCACGCACGACCAGGTCGAGGCCCTGACCATGGGTGACCGTGTCGCGGTCCTCAAGGACGGTCTGCTCCAGCAGGTCGACTCGCCGCGCAACATGTACGACAAGCCGGCGAACCTCTTCGTGGCCGGCTTCATCGGCTCCCCGGCCATGAACCTGGTCGAGGTCCCGATCACCGACGGCGGTGTGAAGTTCGGCAACAGCGTCGTCCCGGTCTCCCGCGAGGCGCTCTCCGCCGCCGCGGACAAGGGCGACACGACCGTCACGGTCGGCATCCGCCCCGAGCACTTCGACATCGTCGAGCACGGCGGCGCCGCCGCGAAGGCCCTCTCGAAGGACAGCGCCGACGCCCCGGCCGGCCTGGCCGTCTCGGTCAACGTCGTCGAGGAGCTCGGCGCCGACGGCTTCGTCTACGGCTCCGCGCGGGTCGGCGGCGAGGACAAGGACCTGGTCGTCCGCGTCGGTGGCCGCGCCGTTCCGGAGAAGGGCACCAAGCTGCACGTCGTGCCGCGCCCGGACGAGCTGCACGTCTTCTCGACCTCGACGGGTGCGCGTCTCACCGACTGACGCCCCGCACACCCGCACCGCAGCCGGCCCCGCACGTTCTCCGTGCGGGGCCGTTCGCGCGCCGTGGGGCGTGTTGGGGTTTGGATCCATGCAGCGCCGAAATCCCCGGCACACCGGTCATTTCACCGCGGCTCGTCAACACAGGATTCGAAAAGCATCCTCGAACCATCCCCCTCAAGGGTGACGAAATGTCGCCAAATCATCACTGCCCGCTACGCTCGCTGCGTGACCCACACCGCGCGCCGCATCGGCCGAACCTTCGCTTTCGTACTGCCCGTCGTGATGGTCCTCTCCGGGACTCTCGCCGTCACCAGCGTGCCGTGGGCAGCGCACAACTCCGAGTCGCAGGTCCTGACCGCATCGGCTCACAATGTCTCGAAGCGTGCCAAGGCGCGCACCCCGCAGGACATCCTCCGTGACCGGCTGCTCGTGGAGCTTCGGGAGAAGGACCCGGGTGTCGCGCTGACGGACCTTCAGCGTTCCGTCGAGGGCCGCCCCTCGCTCGCCCGGCACTGCATGTCGATCGCGAAGGCGCTGGGCCGCGCCGCGGTCGAGCAGTACGGTCCGACGCGCGCCCACCGGTTCTCGCGTCCCGTCTGCGACACGTCGTTCGCCTCGGGCGTCGCACAGTTCAGCTGACCCGCCGGTCCGGGCACCGCATATCGTGCCTGGCATGCATACGTATCCGACGCAGGCCGTGGTCCTGGCGGGTGGCCAGGGATCGCGGCTGCGCCCGTACACCGATGACCGCCCCAAGCCGATGGTCGAGATCCCGGGCACCGGGACTCCGATCATCGGCCATCAGCTGTCCTGGCTGGCCGCCGAGGGCGTGACCGACGCCGTGGTGTCGTGCGGTCATCTGGCCGAGGTGCTGCAGGATTGGCTGGACTCGGCAGTGCTGCCGCTGCGCGTGACGACCGTCGTGGAGTCCGAGCCCCTGGGCCGTGGCGGCGGGCTGAAGTACGCCGCCGCCCGGCTGCCCGATCCGGAACAGCCCTGGTACGCCACCAATGGCGACATCTGGACGCGCTTCTCCCTGCGCGAGATGGCCGCGTTCCACGCCGAGCGCGATGCGACCGCCACACTGGCCCTGGCCCGTCCCCGTATCCCGTGGGGTGCCGTGGAGACGGACGCGTTCGGGCACATCACCGACTTCATCGAGTCGCCGCCGTCGCCGTACCTGATCAACGCCGGTGTGTACGTCTTCTCGCCGACGTTCACGACGCTCCTGCCGGAACGGGGCGACCACGAGCGGACGACGTTCCCTCGGCTGGCCCGCGAGCGCAGGCTGGCCGGGTACCCGCTGCCGCACGGGGCGTACTGGCGGGCCATCGACACGGCGAAGGACCTGACCGAGGCCGCCAAGGAACTCGACGCGCAGTAGCGAACAACAGCGGCACAGGACGCGAAGGGGCGGTCACCGGTTCGTTCCGGTGACCGCCCCTTCGTCTGCTGCGGTCCGGGTGTCTCAGCCGAGCAGACCGCCGATGGGGTTCTGCCCGCCGCCGGACGTTCCGCCGGTGGAGCCGCCGCTGTCCGAGCCGCCGCCCGTGGAACCGCCGCCGGTGCCGGTGGAGCCGGAGGAGCTCGGGCCGGAGCTGCTGGACGGCGGCTGCTGCGGGGTCGTCCGCTGCGGGAGCTGCTGGGCGGTGCCCTGGGTCTGGCTGGGCTGTCCGGCACCGGCACCCGCCTGGCCGGACTCGCGGACGGCTTCCGCAGCGGGCGTGGACGCCTTGGCGGACGGGGCGGTGGAGGCGCTGCTGCGGGAGGGCGAGGGGCGCCGCCCGTCGGGCGTGCGGGAGGCCCGGCCGCTACTGGACTCCTGCGGGAGAGGAGAGCCGGGGAGCTGATTGGTCGGGTCGCCGTTCGGACCGGGCACGGTGACGACCTCGGAGGAGCGGACCGCGCCGCCGAGCATGGAGCCCACGAGAAGGGTGAGGCCGACGACGACGGTGGCGACGACGGCACCCCGGCGCAGCACCCGGCGGCGGAGGTCCCAGATCGCCGAGCGCGGGCCGAGCCTGCGCCAGGCCTCACCTGCGAGCCGTCCGTCGACGGAGTAGACGGGGGCGCCCGCGATGATCAGCGGGCTCCAGGCGGCGAGGTAGATGATGTCGGGCGCGTCGTAGACGGCGACGGTGCGCCAGCTGACGGTGACCAGCAGGGCGGCGGAGAGGAGAGCGCCGACGGAGGCGGCGACGCGCTGCCAGAGACCGAGGACGGTGAGGACGCCGACGACGACCTGGAGGAAGGCAACGGTGAGTCCGGCACCCACCGGGTGCGAGAGCGCGAAGTCGCGCAGTGGTTCGGCCAGCCCCCAGGGGTGCAGCGAGGTCAGCCACTTGACCATGGAGCCGCGCTCGCCGCCGTCGAAGTAGACGGGGTCGCACAGCTTGCCCATGCCGGCGTAGATGGAGATGAAGCCGAGGAAGACACGCATGGGCAGCAGCACGACACCGAGGTTCATCCGGCGCCCGGGGTAGTACGCGTGCCGTACGGAATCGCCGCTGTGGCGCCGCCCCCGGGCATCGGTGATGTCGTCGTACCCGTCCTCGCCCTCGTCGTACGCCTCTCGGCCGTACGGCCCGGTGTCGACGGGGTCGTAGGCGCCGACCGCCCGGCGCATGGGCGGCAGCAGGGGGCCGCTGCCGTGGCGGCCCGGCTGCTGGGGCGCGGTGATGACGGGGTTGGGCTGGGTGTCTTCGAGGCGCTCGATGACCTGGGTGCCGCCCGTACCGAGCCCGCCGTCGAACTCGTGGCCGGAGTAGGGGTCGTACGCGGTGGCCGGGCGGCCCGCGGTGGAGTTCCGTACGGCCTGGAGGAGTCCGGTGGCGCCGGGGTCGCCGGGGGCGGACCGGCCGCTCCACACGACGGGCGAGCGCCTGCCGCGCACAGCTCCGGCGGAGCCGCTCATGGCGGGAATCCTGGGCGCGCCGGCGGGGCCCAGACCGCGCAGCCGCGGGCGCTGGGCAGGGGCGAGCTGCACCCGGAAGCTGGCGTGGTTGACGATGACCTGCGCAGGGTCGCAGTCCACCTTGGCCATGCTCAGGGCGGGTTGTTCGTCGAACCGAGGCGTTCTGGTGTCCACACTCATCTAACCGAGTGATGTGTGTTTAGGACACTGCCTTGACGGGCCCGATGTGTCCGAGGCCCGTCAATGGGTCCGGCCGGGCGGCGCCCCGGTCGGACGCCCCCCCGGCCGGGTGCACCTCAGCCCCGGCGCCGCGCAACCTCGTAGAGGACGATCCCGGCCGCGACACCCGCGTTCAGCGACTCCGCGCCGCCCGGCATCGAGATGCGGACCCGGTAGTCGCAGGTCTCGCCGACGAGGCGGCCCAGGCCCTTGCCCTCACTGCCGATGACGATGACGACGGGGCCGGCGAGGGCCTCCAGATCCTCGACGGTGTGCTCACCGTCCGCGGCGAGGCCGACGACGGTGATGCCGGCCTTCTGGTAGCCCTCCAGGGCCCGGGTCAGGTTCGTCACCCGGGAGACCGGCGTACGGGCCGCCGTGCCCGCCGAGGACTTCCAGGCGCCCGCCGTCATGCCGGCCGCGCGCCGCTCCGGCACGACCACGCCGTGGCCGCCGAACGCGGAGACGGAGCGGACGATCGCACCCAGGTTGCGCGGGTCGGTGACGCCGTCGAGGGCGACGATCAGCGGGTCCTCGCCCTTGTCGTACGCGGCGGCGGTGAGGTCCTCCGGGTGCGCGTACTCGTACGGCGGGACCTGGAGGACGAGGCCCTGGTGGTTCAGGCCGTTCGTCATCCGGTCCAGCTCGGGGCGCGGGGCCTCCATCAGGTTGATGTTGCCGCGCTCGCCGGCGAGCTGGAGCGCCTCGCGGACCCGCTCGTCGTTGTCGATGTACTGCTGGACGTACAGGGTCGTCGCCGGGACGCCGTCGCGCAGGGCCTCGTAGACCGGGTTGCGGCCGACGACCATCTCGGACGTTCCCTTGGCGCCGCCGCGCCGCGGCGCGGGACGGCGGGCCGCGGCCTGCTTGGCCTGGGCGTTCGCCACCCGGTTCTTCTTGTGTCCCTTACGGGCGGAGGCGGGCGGCGTCGGGCCCTTGCCCTCCAGGCCACGGCGTCGCTGCCCACCGCTGCCGACCTGCGCGCCCTTCTTGTTGGACGTGCGGCGGTTCCTGCGCTGGCTGTTCCCGGCCATGACCTACCTGTTTCGTTGCTTCTCAGACATGCGTGCTAATTGAAGTGTGCCGCCCGGAACGCCGGGCGGCACATGGGAGGACTACTGGCGCGGGCCGAGTGTCCACCGTGGCCCGGTCGGGCTGTCCTCGATGACGAGTCCGGACTGGTTGAGCTGATCGCGGATGGCGTCGGCGGCCGGCCAGTCCTTGCGCTCGCGGGCCGACTGGCGCTGGTCCAGGACAAGGCGTACGAGCGTGTCGACGACCCCGTGCAGATCGTCGCCGCGGTCGCTCTCGCCCGCCCAGTGTTCGTCGAGCGGATCGAGGCCGAGGACGCCGAGCATCGCGCGGACCTCCGCGAGCCGGGCGACGGCGGCTTCCTTGTCGTCGGCGGCGAGTGCGGAGTTTCCCTGGCGGACGGTGGTGTGGACGATCGCGAGCGCCTGCGGGACGCCCAGGTCGTCGTCCATCGCCTCGGCGAAAGCGGGCGGCACCTCGGCGGCGGGCTCGACCGTCTCGCCCGCCTTCTCGGTGACGCGCTGCACGAAGCCCTCGATCCGCGCGAACGCGGACTCCGCCTCGCGCAGTGCCTCCTCGCTGTACTCGATCATCGACCGGTAGTGCGGGGTGCCGAGGTAGTAGCGCAGCACGATCGGACGCCACTGCTTGACCATCTCGCTGACCAGCACGGAGTTGCCGAGCGACTTCGACATCTTCTCGCCGGACATGGTGACCCAGCCGTTGTGCACCCAGTACTTCGCGAAGTCGTCGCCGTACGCCTTGGCCTGGGCGATCTCGTTCTCGTGGTGCGGGAAGATCAGGTCGATGCCGCCGCCGTGGATGTCGAAGGCGGTGCCGAGGTACTTGTGCGCCATGGCGGAGCACTCCAGGTGCCAGCCGGGGCGGCCGCGGCCCCACGGGGTCTCCCAGCTGGGCTCGCCCGGCTTGGTCGCCTTCCACATGGCGAAGTCGCGCTGGTCGCGCTTGCCGGTCTCGCCCTCGCCGGACGGCTGGCGCAGATCGTCCAGGTCCTGGTTGGAGAGCTCCAGGTAGCCGGGGAAGGACCGCACGTCGAAGTAGACGTTGCCGTCGGCCTCGTAGGCGTGACCGCGTTCGATCAGGCCCCGCATCATCTCGATCATCTCGGGGACGTGGCCGGTGGCGCGGGGCTCGTAGGTGACCGGGAGGCAGCCGAGCGCGTCGTAGCCGGCGTTGAACGCCCGCTCGTTCTCGTAGCCGATGGCCGACCACGGGCGGCCCTGCTCGGCCGACTTCGCGATGATCTTGTCGTCGATGTCGGTGACGTTACGGATGAACGTGACGTCGTAGCCGCGGTACTCGAACCAGCGGCGCATGATGTCGAAGTTCAGCCCGGACCGGATGTGCCCGATGTGCGGGGCGGCCTGGACAGTCGCGCCACAGAGGTAGATCGAGACACAGCCCGCTGTGAGCGGTACGAAGTCACGGATCTGCCGGGCGCTGGTGTCGTACAGGCGAATAGTCACGCCTCAAGGGTAGTGGGCGCGCACCAGTGCCCCGCGCCCCCTTGGGGATCGCGGGGAAAAGTTTGTACCGGGCGGGTGTGCCCAGGAGGTGCTAGATGCGTCCGACGACCTTTCGCGGGGTGATCCGGACGACCACGCGCTCGTCGTCGGCGCCGGACTCGGGGTTGAATTCCGCGTACTTCTTGCCGGTGTACTTCACCGACAGCTCGTCGATGAGCTCCTGACCGCCCTCGGTGGTGAGCGTGGCGGTGCCGCGGATCTCGGCGTATGTGTACGGCGCGTCGAAGGGTTGCACGACGACGGAGACCCGCGGGTCGCGGCTCAGGTTCTTCTCCTTGCGGCGGCCGGCCGTCGTGGAGATGAGCAGATCTTCGCCGTCGCGCTTCACCCAGACCGGGGAGACCTGGGGGCTGCCGTCGGGCTGGATGGTGGCGACGGTGACGAAGACGGGCGTGTCGAGAAGCGCCTTGAGTTCTGCGGAGAGTGCGGCGGTCATGGCGTACGTCCTCCAAGCGGGGTCGATGGTGCCTCTACCCGTACCCCAACCCCGCGGCGCCGCTCCCGCTTCCCGTTCCTGCGTGAGTGGACCTCGGGGGGCACGGGGACAGGCGCGAGGGCCCCCCACCCGCCCCAGGCAGGTCAGCCCGTGCGGTAGACCAGTGCGGTCGCGATCCCCGCGAGGCCCTCGGCCCGCCCGGTGAAGCCGAGCCCGTCGGAGGTGGCGGCGGAAAGCGAGACGGGCGCCCCCACGGCGGCCGACAGCACCTTCTGCGCCTCGTCGCGCCGCTTGCCGATCTTCGGCCGTATGCCGACCACCTGAACGGCGACATTGCCGATCTCGAAGCCCTCGGCCCGCACGATCCGCGCCGCCTCGGTCAGCAGGGTGACTCCGGCGGCGCCGGACCACTCGGGCCGCCCCGTGCCGAAGTGCTGCCCGAGGTCGCCGAGCCCGGCGGCCGAGAAGAGCGCGTTGCACGCGGCGTGCGCGACGACATCGGCGTCGGAGTGTCCCGCCAGACCGGGCCCCTCGCCCTCCCACAGCAGACCCGCGCACCACAGCTCGCGCCCCTCTTCGAAGGCGTGGATGTCCGTGCCGATCCCGACGAGCGGGATCACGGGCCCGGTCCGTTCCTCAGAAGCCATCGTTCGCCCTCCTGCGTGCGAGTACCGCCTCGGCCAGCACCAGATCCAGCGGCCGGGTCACCTTGAACGCCTCTTCGTGCCCGGGTACGACCACGACGGGCGCCCCGAGCTGCTCCACCATGCCCGCGTCGTCCGTGGCGCCCTCACCGCTGACGGCGACCGTCTTGTGCGCGCGTACGAGCGTCTCGCGGTCGAAGCCCTGCGGAGTCTGTACGGCGCGCAGCCTGGCTCGCACGGGCGTGCCGAGGACCGGCTCCGGCTCCCCCGGCGGACCGGGCTCGACCTCCTTGACGGTGTCGGCGAGCGGCAGCGCGGGGACGACGGCGGGCGCCCCGTCGCGTACCGCCTCGATCACCGCGTCCACGGTGTCGACGGGCACCAGCGGGCGCGCCGCGTCGTGGACGAGTACGGCACAGACGCCCTCGGGCAGGGCGTCGAGTCCGAGCCGCACCGACTCCTGCCGGGTCTCGCCGCCGGGCACGACGAGGTAGTCGGTGCGCTCGGGCAGGGCGTGCTCGTCGAGCAGGTTCTTGACCTCGGCGGCGCCGTCCGGCGGCGCGACGACGACGACCAGGGACACGGAACGGGACGCCGCCATGGCCCGTACCGCATGGATGAGCATGGGCGTCCCGCCAAGCGCGCGGAGCGCCTTGGGGGCGCCCGGGCCGAGCCGTACGCCGCGGCCGGCCGCGGGAATCACGGCGGCGGTGCGGTACGGACGCGATTGATCAGACATCGGTTGCACTCCGAAGCTTCGGCATGTTTGTTTCCACAGCCGGCATGGGTATGGCCACAAGCGAGCCGGGCGCCACGCCATGACTCGACCGGGCCCTTTCCGTGACACCCGGTCGAAGTCGGACAAGCCGCACCGGTCGCTCGGGATCGGCTACACAAGATCGCGAGCAACGTATCGGGGGGATCACCGATGAAGCCAACGCATCGGTGAGTCAGAACGTAATCCAGACACGTCGTGGCCGAATCCGGACATGCCGCAGCGCCCGACGACATACCGTGAATACGGTTGTCAGCGGGCACCGCGGCACATTTTTTACGACCGGCGCCAGCCGGTTCAGGACGCGAGTACCTCGTCGAGCAGAGCCTCGGCCTTGTCTTCGTTCGTGTTCTCCGCGAGAGCGAGCTCGCTCACCAGAATCTGGCGAGCCTTGGCGAGCATGCGCTTCTCACCTGCGGAGAGTCCACGCTCGCGCTCACGACGCCACAGGTCGCGGACAACTTCGGCGACCTTGATGACATCGCCGGAGGCGAGCTTCTCCAGATTTGCCTTGTAACGCCGGGACCAGTTCGTCGGCTCTTCGGCATACGGTGCACGCAGCACCTCGAAGACCCGGTCCAGCCCCTCCTGCCCGACCACGTCGCGCACACCCACGAACTCCGCATTGTCCGCCGGCACACGAACCGTCAAGTCGCCCTGGGCGACCTTGAGCACCAAGTAGGTCTTGTCCACGCCTTTGATCTGGCGAGTTTCGATAGCCTCGATCAGCGCGGCCCCGTGATGGGGATAGACCACGGTGTCGCCAACCTTGAACGTCATGTGACAGGTACCCCTTCCGTGGCTATCAAGAGTAACACGAGAACAGCTTCTCCTGAATGGCGTTTTCGCAGGTCAGGGCATATCTCGGGGCTTGACAACAGCAACACGAACGTGCTGCGGAAGGCTCACGGGAGACGGTATTCGCAGGTCGGAGCCGCTGTGCGGGCGAGGTGAAACGCGCACGTTACACACATCCGAACCCTTCTCCAAAGTGGCCGAACGTCCCGTTTTGCCGGATTCCGGATGATGAACTTTCCGTACTCCGTTCGGACATCGATCACCCGTACGGATGTAAGTGTGATGGATCAATGGAATTGATCAACCCCCGATGCGATCGGTTATGCGCGCGGAATGCGCCACGCTCCATGAATTGATCACCGGCGATATGTGAACGGTGCGTGTCGACCGGTTTCGGGATGCGCGGGTCCGCAAACCTCGGCCGGGTGCGGACCCCGAACGGCACCGGCCCCGGGAAGTGCCGATACGCGAAGGGGCGGGTCGGGTGCGGGGCGGGGTGGGCGGCTCGGTAGCCTAAGCCCGCTGACACACCCTTAGGGCGGCTTTACGTCGCCCGCCCCACCCGTCCGCAGTCCGAACGTTCAAGGAGTTGCCGCCGCCGTGAGCCGCAGCCTTCGACACGGCGCTCTCGCCGCCACAGCCATCGCGTTCTCGATCGCCTCGCTCTCCGCGTGCGGTGCGGGCAATGACGCCGCGACGCTCAAGATCAGGCCGGACACTGCTGCCACCACCTCCGGTGACATCAGCATCCAGAACGCGAACGTCATCACCCAGCCCGAGCGCAACGCCGAGGGCCCGGCCGTCGTCTCCGCGACGCTGTTCAACAACGGCACCAAGCAGCAGACCCTGGACTCCGTCACCCTGCCGGGTACGAGCGCCGCGGTGAAGCTGCACGCCGCCAAGGGCACCGGACCGGTCGTGGTCCCGGCCGGCGGCAGGGTGGTTCTCGGCGGCGAAGGCAATGCGTCCGCCGTGATCGAGAACAGCCGCGAGGCCGCGCAGGCCGGCAATGTGCAGCCCGTCGTCTTCAAGTTCAGCTCGACCGGCGAGATCCCGCTCGACGCGTTCGTGGTGCCGGCGACCAGCTACTTCCAGGGCTTCGGCCCGAGCTCGCTGCCGGTGGCGCAGTCGCCCGCGACCTCCACCACACCGTCCGGTACCGCCTCGCCGGCCGCGGGGGCCCCGGGCGCGTCGGATTCCGAGAGCGACACAGTCGCCCCGAGCGACGCCTCGTCCGCCTCGGCGCAGACCGACTGACCGTACGCGGGTACGCGGACGGCGTAGGGCGCTCCCCCGAGGGGAAGCGCCCTACGCCGTCGCACACGGGCCGGTTTACGGCTCGAACTTGTACCCCAGGCCCCGCACCGTCACCAGGAAGCGCGGTGCACCCGGGTCGGGCTCGATCTTGGCGCGCAGGCGCTTGACATGGACGTCGAGGGTCTTGGTGTCGCCCACGTAGTCCGCGCCCCAGACCCGGTCGATCAGCTGCATGCGGGTCAGGACCCGGCCCGCGTTGCGCAGCAGCATCTCCAGCAGGTCGAACTCCTTGAGCGGGAGGTCGACCTTGCCGCCGGAGACCGTGACGACATGGCGGTCCACGTCCATCCGGACCGGGCCCGCCTCCAGCGCGGCCGGCGTGACCTCCTCCGGCTCGCCGCGGCGGCGCAGCACCGCGCGGATGCGGGCGACGAGCTCCCGCGAGGAGAACGGCTTGGTGACGTAGTCGTCGGCCCCTATTTCCAGGCCGACGACCTTGTCGATCTCGCTGTCCTTGGCCGTGACCATGATCACGGGGACGTTGGACCGGCTGCGCAGCTGACGGCAGACCTCCGTACCGGGCAAGCCCGGCAGCATCAGGTCGAGCAGCACGAGGTCGGCGCCGTTGCGCTCGAACTCGTCAAGCCCGTCCGGGCCCGTGGCCGCGATGGCGACCTCGAAGCCCTCCTTGCGGAGCATGTAGGACAGGGCGTCGCTGAAGGATTCCTCATCCTCGACGACAAGCACTCGGGTCACGGAAGGACCTCCGGGGCAGGGAATGGTTCAAGGGTGTCGGGGTGAGCTGGTCCGTAGGGGCCCTCGTCGCCGTTGACGATGAGCGGTCCGCCCGAGCTGCGGTCCCGTTCCCGTACGGAGCCCGCTTCGGGCAGCCGCAGGGTGAAGGTGGAGCCCTGGCCCTCCGAGCTCCAGACCGTGACCTCCCCGCCGTGCGAGGCGGCCACGTGCTTGACGATGGCGAGGCCGAGGCCGGTGCCACCGGTGGCCCGTGAGCGGGCCGGGTCGACGCGGTAGAACCGTTCGAAGACCCGCTCGCGGTCCTTCTCCGAGATACCGATGCCCTGGTCGGTCACGGCTATCTCGATCTGGTCCCCGCCGGGTACGGACAGTCGCCTGGCGGCGATGCCCACTCGGGTACGGGCGGGGCTGTAGTTGACGGCGTTCTCGACGAGGTTGCCGAGCGCCGCTGCGAGCTGGCCGCGGTTGCCCCAGATTCGGAGCTCCGCGGTGCCGCCCGCCGCCATGGTGATCTGCTTCGAGCCGGCCTGCTGGCGGCAACGGTCGATGGCCTCGGCCACCAACTCGTCCACCCGGACCGGCTCGGCGTCCTCCAGCGGGTCGTCGTTCTGCACCCGGGAGAGGTCGATGATCTCCTGTACGAGGTTGGTCAGCCGGGTCGCCTCGATCTGCATCCGCCCCGCGAACCGCTCCACCGCCTCCGGGTCGTCGGAAGCGTCCATCACGGCCTCGGAGAGCAGCGAGAGCGCGCCGACCGGGGTCTTGAGCTCATGGCTGACGTTGGCGACGAAGTCGCGCCGTACCGCTTCTATGCGGCGGGCCTCGGTGAGGTCCTCGACCAGCAGGAGCACCAGACGGGAGCCCAGCGGGGCGACCCGGGCGGAGACCGCGAGGGCCTCGCCACGGCCCGTACCGCGCCGGGGGAGGTCCAGTTCGACCTGCCGTATCTCGCCGTCCCGGCGGGTGTCCCTGGCCATGTTCAGCATCCCGTCGACGGCGAGCCGCCCGCCCCTGACCAGGCCCAGCGCATAGGCGGCGGAGCTGGCCTTGACCACGCTGTCGCTCTCGTCGAGCACGACCGCGGAGGAGCTGAGCACGGACAGGACCGTGTCCACCCCCGGGGGCAGGGGGGCGTTGCTGTCGGGCCGCAGGGAGGTGCGCGTCGGCTTCTTCTGGTCGCGCTCGCTCCAGCGGAACGCCAGCATGGCAATCACGCCGGTACACGCACCGCCGATCGCCGCAGCTGCGGCGACTGCCGCGTTCACGTCCATACGTCAAGGTTATGCGGGTCCGGGAGGACTCTCCCAGCCATCCGAGTGCGGATCCGAACACTCGTCGCCCAGAGTTCACCGAGGAGCAAGGGTTGGTTCACTTGGGTGGCCGGAAGCCGACGCGTACGCCGCCCATGGTGGCAGCGTGGGGTTCATACCTGGCCCCGGCCTTAGTAAGGACTGGAGAGGGACTTCCATGCGTGACGCGTACCACGAGGAACTCGACTCGATCGGCGAGGGACTGGTCGAGATGGCCCGGCTCGTCGGGTCGGCGATCGGCCGGGCGACGACGTCCATGCTCGATGCCGATCTCAAGCTCGCGGAGAGCGTGATCGCCGCGGACCAGAAGGTCGACGACCTCCAGCACGACCTGGAGGCGCGGGCCATCGCCCTGCTCGCGCGCCAGCAGCCCGTGGCGACGGATCTGCGGATCGTGGTCACCTCGCTGCGGATGAGCGCCGATCTGGAGCGCTCGGGCGACCTCGCCCAGCATGTCGCCAAGCTGGCCCGGCTGCGGTTCCCGGAATCGGCGGTGCCGCAAGACCTGCACGCCACCATTCTGGAGATGGGGCAGCTGGCGCAGCGCCTGATGGCCAAGGCGGCCGAGGTGATCATCACCAAGGACGTCGATCTGGCGCTCCAGCTGGAGCAGGACGACGACGAGATGGATCTGCTGCACCGCACGCTGTTCCAGCACCTGATGGACGACCGCTGGAAGCACGGCATCGAGACGGCCGTCGACGTGACGCTGCTCGGCCGCTACTACGAGCGCTTCGCCGACCACGCGGTGTCGGTCGCCAAGCGTGTGGTCTACCTGGTGACGGGCGAGCACGCCGACGAGATCCAGCAGCAGACATCGGTGGAGGGCGCGTAGCGGCGTACGCCGTCGCATCCCGTCGCGCATATGTCTCTGCGCGTGTGCGCCGTTGATGCGCCCGCCCGGTTGGGCATGCAATGGGGTGGGGCGGCACGCCTTGTCCGTACGCCCCGGTCGTACGCGCGTCGTCGTGGCGTACGGCCCTGTCGTGCGCAATGAGGAGGAACCATGGCAGATTCCCCCACGACCGCCCCCCAGCAGGAGGCACCCGCTGAAGTGGTGCACCTGACCGTGCTCGGCGCCTGCGGCTGCGGCTCGGGCTGCGGATGCGGATGCCAGTCCGGGGCCCCGTGCCAGTGCGGTGGCTGCTGCGGCTGACCGGCGGGCCTGTACGGAGCCGGAAAGGCGCCCCGCGCGGAGCGGACTGCTCCGCGCGGGGCGCCCTTCGTGTGCCGCTGCGGTGTCGGGCGGCGTCCGCGCGTCCCCTAGGCGGCAGGCCCGGGCCCGGCATCGGCGTCGGCCCCGGGACCTACCGGGACGACATCCCCCGCGCCCCGGCCACTTCCCGTCACCGTCCGGACGCTCTCCGCCACCGGGCTGTCCTCCGGCGCCGCCGCCCCGTGCTCCCCCGGCAGATTCCGCATGAGCAGCCAGTACCCGAGCGCGGCCCCGGTACCCAGGACCGCACACGTCCCCCACAGCCACTGCGCCCCGAACCGGTCGATCACCACACCCGACATCAGCGGTGCGACCAGCGCCGCCGCGGACCAGGACATCGTGTACATGCCCTGGTAGCGGCCGCGGCCCTGGGCGGGCGAGAGCCGGACCACCAGACCGGTCTGGACGGGCGAGTTGACGATCTCGGCGACCGTCCAGACGCAAATGGTCAGCGCGTACACGGCGACCGAACCGGCGAACGCGGTGAGCCCGAATCCGTACCCCGCCAGCAGCGACGACACGATGAGCAGACGGCGCGGATCACGGTGCTGGATGAAGCGGGTGACCGGGATCTGGAGCACCACGATCAGCACACCGTTGACGGCGACGGCGGTGCCGAAGTCGGAGCTGGAGAACCCGTCCGCCCCCATGGCCACCGGCAGCCCCACGTACCCCTGCTGGAAGATCAGGGCGATGACGAAGGACAGCCCGACGACGCTCATGAACCGCCCGTCGCGCAGCACGGTGGAGAGCCGGACCTCGTCGGCGCCGGTGACCGCACGCCCGGCCGACGCAGACTTCTCCGGCCGTGACTCGGGCACCTTCATGAAGACGACGAAGGCGCAGACGAGCGTCATCGCGGCCTCGCCGAGGAACCCGGCGAGATAGCTGTACTCGGCGACGAACCCCGCCCCGGCCGACGAGACGGCGAAGCCGAGATTGATCGCCCAGTAGTTGAGCGAGAAGGCCCGCACCCTGTCCTCGGGCCGGACGATGTCGGCCATCATGGCCTGCACGGCGGGCCGCGAGGCGTTGCTGGCCATGCCGACGACGAAGGCGACGGCCGCGATCGCCACCGGATGGACCATGAACCCGAGCACGGCCACGGACACGGCGGTCGAGGTCTGCGCGATGAGCATGGTGGGCCGACGGCCGAGCCGGTCGGTCATCACCCCCGCCCCGAGCGAGGAGATGACCCCGCCGAGCCCGTGCAGCGCGGCGACCAGACCGGCGTACGAGGCGGAGTAGCCCCGGTCGAGGGTCAGGTAGAGCGCCATGAAGGTGGCGACGAACGCCCCGAGGCGGTTGACCAGCGTGCTGGTCCACAGCCACCAGAACTCCCTGGGGAGGCCGGACACGGATTCGCGTGCGGCCCGTCTGAGACCGTCGACAGACATATGGAATCCCCCCAGGGAAGTACAGAACGAACATCGACGGTAAGAGGCCCGTCGGCAATCCGAACGTTACGAATCCCGGATTCCGGTCCGCCAGTCAATTGACGTCGGCCGTCAATCGTCACGCCCCCGGCCCCTCACCCGCCCCGCCTGTCCGCCCTGTGACCGGCCGCGCAACGCCCGTACGGCTTCGATTACGCTCGGGCCCATGGCCGACGCACCGTACAAGCTGATCCTCCTCCGCCACGGCGAGAGCGAATGGAACGCGAAGAACCTGTTCACCGGTTGGGTGGACGTCAACCTCACGGAGAAGGGCGAGAAGGAGGCAGTCCGCGGCGGTGAGCTGCTCAAGGACGCCGGTCTGCTCCCCGACGTCCTGCACACCTCCCTCCAGAAGCGCGCCATCCGCACCGCGCAGCTCGCGCTGGAATCCGCGGACCGCCACTGGATCCCCGTCCACCGCTCCTGGCGGCTGAACGAGCGCCACTACGGCGCCCTGCAGGGCAAGGACAAGGCGCAGACGCTCGCCGAGTTCGGCGAGGAGCAGTTCATGCTCTGGCGCCGCTCGTACGACACCCCGCCGCCCGCCCTCGAGGACGGCACCGAGTTCTCCCAGAGCGACGACCCGCGCTACGCGACGATCCCGCCGGAGCTGCGCCCGCGCACCGAGTGCCTCAAGGACGTCGTCGTCCGCATGCTGCCGTACTGGTACGACGGCATCGTCCCGGACCTGCTGGCCGGCCGCACAGTCCTGGTCGCCGCGCACGGCAACAGCCTCCGCGCCCTGGTCAAGCACCTCGACGGCATCTCCGACGCCGACATCGCGGGCCTGAACATCCCGACCGGCATCCCGCTCGCCTACGAGCTGGACGCCGACTTCCGCCCGATCAAGCCGGGCGGCACGTACCTCGACCCGGACGCGGCGAAGGCCGCCATCGAGGCCGTGAAGAACCAGGGCAAGAAGAAGTAGTACGTCGGCAACAAGCCCTCTTCCTGCGGCTCCTCCGCAGGAAGAGGGCTTGTTGCCGCACTGGGCATTTCAAGACCTCTGCCCGACGCCCGGCGAGTCGTCGGCCCGGTTATCGATCGCAGGAAATCTCAGCCAGCCATTCCGGGGCGTAGCACTTGGCGAACGACCACTTCTGGTCCGAGTACTGGTCGTCCGTGCTGTCCGTGTACACCTCAAGCCTGCCCTGCGGCGTCAAGCGGTAGTACTCGCGGATCGAGTCTCCCTCCACGGTGGGATGGGTCACCTTCAGTTCTGCGCTCTCACCGCTCTCGAGGGCTCGCCGGAGGCAGACGATTTCCCGCACTGCCTGCTTCTGCATTTCCTCACCCTGATCCAGGCGCACCTCGCCACAACGTGAAAACTCGGTTCTGGACTCCCAGCGTTCCTTGACCGGATCGTTCACCATGCCGCAACCGGCAGCCAGCAAGGACATGGCCGCTACCGCGATGAGCCGCGCGCGGACCGAATCACCTGCCGCACAGCGGTGGTTGTCCCTTTTCCCACCTGTCACGCCCCGCCCCCTTCCGGCCGTTGGACGCGGCTCCGGAGAAACCGGTTCCGTGCGCGTGCGTGCCGGATCCGTGCCGGACCGAGCGTTCAGCCACGGTCGATCGGGGTGTGTGGCGACGCAGAGACCGTCGGCAGATCCGGCTCCCCTGTACGGCAGTTGAACTGACCGGACCGCTCCCGCTCCGCTCCCTCCGCACCCAACACCCGCTCGATGCGCGCCGCCAGCGTGTCCCACGGGCGGCACGCGACCACCGGCAGAGCGTGCAGGCGGGCCTGGCCGCCGAGCCATCGCGAGTACTCCGCGCTGACCTGCGCCCGATGCCTCTGTTCCCCGCTGTCGGGCTCCCGGGAGGCGTAGTTGGCGGCGATCCGGTCGGGGTCCTCCTCGTGCAGGAACACCGCCCGCACGCGGCGGCCCGCCGCCCGGCCCTCGTGGATCGCCGCCGCAGCGGCGGCCGGGGTGAGGTAGTCGCCCTCGATCACGGCGGGGACGTCGACGGTCAGGCGATTGCGTACGACTCCCGACACCGCGGGCTCCAGGGCCCTGGCGGTGGCGATCTGGAGGTCCAGCACCTGCTCGATGGTGAGTTGCGCGGTGTCGGGGATGTCATCGAAGTGGTGGAGAGCGGGGTGGTGTTCAGCCGTCGTCATGGCCTCCACGGCACTCACCACGTCGTCGAACTCGACCACGAACCCCTTGGTCTCATCGGCCAGTTGCGCGGCGACCCGGCTCTTGCCGACGCCCGACGCCCCACCGAGAAGCAATATGTCCCACGATGTTCCTGTCACGGGGCGAACGTATCGCGTGGGCTCCGCCTCGGCCGTATGCCCTGGCGCTACCGTGGCCCGAGCACCGGCCCGCGCATGGGCGGAGCCGATCGGACGGGCCGTGCGAAGAGAGCAAGGAGAGCGGGGAGAGCAATCATGGGCGAGCCCCTGAAGACCTTCGTCGGCGGTGCCGAAGTCGACGTGCCCAACAGCATTCCGGACATCCGGGCCACCCTGCCCGAAGAGAGACGTGAGGAGTTCGACCGCGCCATCAACGACGCCGGTGTGAGCGAGATCCAGGCGGTCATGCGGCACTGGATGCTGGAGGCCGTACCCGATCCGGAGGCCGAGAAGATCCTGGACCGGCTGGCGCAGGACGAGGCCGAGAGGCGGACCGTCGCTTGAGTTTCCGCATCTCCTACGCCCCGCCGGCCGACGACACCCTGGCCAAGATGCGCGACAGCGAGGTCTTCCGGGACGAGATGGCGCGCACCCTGGGCCTCGACCCGTACGGGCACGGGTCGTCGGCCGTCAAGAGCGAGCGCGACCGCCGCGAAGCGACGGTCGCCGGGGCGATCGTGCTCTATTACGTCTCCGGGTCCGTCCTGATCGTCACCGTGGTGAGGCTCGTCCCGCTGCCCTGAACCAGCACCGAAACGAGGTGATGCCCCGGGCAACCCGGGCGGTCCCGCCTCACTCCCCGGATTCGGCGGGGATGTCGATGGCCTTGCCGTTCTCGTCGACGGTGTGGGTCTCCCAGTACTTGTCCCACTTGTCGCCCACATGCTCGGGAACCTTGCCCTTCGGATACCGGGCGTATCCCTTCGGTGGTGCCTCGCCGTCGGGCACGCACGCCGATCCGGCCTCCCCGACGGCCAGGACCGGATACTCGCCGCCGCCGCACGCCGCGTCCTGCGTCGAGCAGCCCGCGGTCAGCAGCGCCACGGTCACGGAGGCCAGGGCGAGGCCCACCGCGGACCGGCTCGGACGGCGCCCGCTTCCCGCGGGCGCCGATCGGTCAAGTCGGTTGATACTGCGCATAGTTGGCTCCCCCTGGGTGGTTGGTACGACCAGCCTGCCCGGAGGGTGAAGCACCGCCCATGAGTACGAGTACTCACACGTGCCGGGTTGCATACCTGTCCCACGGACACGGCGCCGGCCAACCGGCGCAGGACCACCGCCACAAGGGAACGCGCAGAGCCGCGCCCGGCCCCTTACGCCAGCTTCGCGGCCTGGGCCTCGACCACTGCGGTCGGCAGCTCGAAGCCCTCGCCCTCGCCCCCGCCCATCGCAGCCAGGTTCATCGAGGAGAACGAGGCGAACGAGGGGCCCTGACGCATGGCCACGAGCTTGAACTGGATCTTCTCGCCGCCCTGTTCCACCTGTACCGTCCAGGCGGCCGCATCCTCCCCGCCCTTGACCTGCTCCTCGGTGATCTTGCTGACCTTCTGCTTCTCACCGGCAGCCGTGAAGTCGAACCCGCCCGCGCAGTCGGTGGCGGCGGTGCGCAGCGAGGCGACCGACTCCTCCGCGCCCTTGCCGTCGTACGAGCCGAGGGCCAGCTGCGTCGTCGTGATGTCGAACGCCGCCTTGAACGCGTCTTCGGCGTCCGCGCCGTCCTGCTCCATGCTGCCCTTCTTGGGCTCGCTGACGACCGTCCGCTTGGTGAACGCCGCGGGCTCACCGACCTGCGCCCCCATCAGCGCGTCGGCGAACGGGGCGCAGACCTCCTTCTCGACCTTGATGTCGTCGCCGGAGATCACGTCCTTGGCCGCAGCCTTGGCGATCTTGTGCCCCTTGACGTCGCCCTGGGCCAGCGCCGCCTTCTCCAGCTCGGCGGCGGTCAGCGCCTTGGCGGCCGGCTTCGCGGCGGCGGACTCCTTGCCCTTGGCATCCGCCCCCTTGCCACCGGAACCGGAGTCCGATCCGCCGCCGCAGGCGGTGGCGAGCAGGGCCAGGGACACCGCGGTGGCGGCAACAGCGGTACGGCGTATGGCGGTGGATCGCATGGTCCGGTCCGTCTCTCTGAGCTGGGTCTTCGGGTTTTGCTCACTCTATGAGCGGTAGTTGGTTTGACGATCAATCAACCAGGGCACGGAATGTGATCGTGATGGCGCCGTGATCATCCTGTGAAAGCGCTGTCCGTCGCCGCAAGCCGGATTGAATACCGACACAGAGGGCAATTCATCCCATGCAGCCAGATGACACAACCGCGTCCGTTCTCCGGTCGGTTGGCGTGGCGGAGGACCGTATCGCCGCAGTCGCGCCCCTTGCCGGAGGCACGTTCAACGCCGTCACCCGGGTGACTCTCACCGACGGCAGCGACTGGGTGGTGAAGATACCGCCGCCCACGACCGATGGAACCCTGATGAGCTACGAGCGCGATCTACTGGTCAACGAGGTCGAGTTCTACACCTGCGCGGGCGAGTCGGCGGCAGTCCCCCGCGTCCTGCACAGCCAACTCGATCCGGACGCGCCGACCGGCCCGTACGTGATCATGTCGGCCTGCCCGGGTCGGCCCTGGTACGACATCGCCGGGGCCGCGGGCGATCGCGTCCTGTCCGACGCCGAGGAGCGCCGGCTCAGGAACGAACTGGGGCGCATCGTCGCCCGGCTGCACTCCGTCACGGGCCCCGGCGGATTCGGCTATCCGAGCAGGGCGTTGGGCCCGTTGGCCCCGACCTGGCGGCAGGCGTTCACGGCGATGACGGACGCCGTACTCGCCGACGCGGACACCTACAGCGCCCGGCTGCCGCGCCCTGCAGCCAGTATCCGCGCGCTGATCGCCGCCGCCTCGCCCGTACTCGACGACGTCACCCGGCCCGCCCTGGTCCACTTCGACCTCTGGCAGGGCAACCTGCTCGTCGACGGGGAGCCCGGCGCGCGCACCATCGGCGGGATCATCGACGGTGAGCGGATGTTCTGGGGCGACCCGGTCGCCGACTTCGTATCGCTCGCCCTGTTCGCGAACATGGAGGAGGACGAGGACTTCCTCGCCGGGTACGGGAGCGAGCAGCCGTTGGTCTTCGACGCGTCCGTGCGGCTGCGGCTCGCGCTCTACCGCTGCCACCTCTACCTGATCATGCTGGTGGAGACCGTTCCGCGCCGCGCTCCCCAGGAGCACCTCGACAGGGTGTGGAAGGAAGTCGGTCCGCAGCTCGAATCGGCTCTGGGGGACGTGGAGTCGGCGCTGCGGGCAAGGGACTGACCACCCGCCCGCAGCGCCCGCCCCGTCAGCCGGCCAGCGCCCGCTGTGCCGCATAAGCACACCGGCGCAGGGAAAGGGCCTTACGCTGCCGAACCCGCCGACAACGGAAGGTCAGCCGGTGGGGCGTTGGGTCAGATGCGTGAACGCGTCCAGGTTCCGCGTGGACTCGCCGCGCGACACCCGCCACTCGTACTCCTTGCGGATCGCGCTCGCGAAGCCCAGCTCCAGCAAGGTGTTGAACGAGCCGTCGGCCGCTTCGAGGACCGTGCCGAGCAGCCGGTCCAGCTCCTGCGGGGTGACCACGGAGAGCGGCAGCTTGCCGACCAGATAGATGTCGCCGAGTCGGTCGATCGCGTAACTCACGCCGAAGAGGCGGAGGTTGCGCTCCAGCAGCCAGCGGTGCACCGCCGCGTCGTTCTCGTCCGGGTGACGGACGACGAAGGCATTGAGAGAGAGCGAGTGCTTGCCGACGCGCAGCGAGCAGGTGGTGGACAGCTTCCGCGTGCCGGGCAGCTTGACGACGTAGCTGCCGGGTTCGGGGCTCTCCCATTCGAGCTCGGCGTCCTTCAGGGTCGCCTCGATGATCTGCGCGACCTGCGCGACCTGCGTCGTCACCGCTTCATCGGGTACGTCAGCCATGGTGCGAGCGTACGCGACGGCGGTGTTCGTGCATCGCGGCCGTGTACACGTCGGCGGTCGCGGACGCGGCGGTGTCCCAACCGAAACCCCGGGCGTGCGCGGCAGCCGCCGCACCCATCCGGGAGACCAGCTCCGGCGCCTCGGCAAACCGCCCCAGCGCCTGCGCGTACGCCTGCGGGTCGTGCCCGGGTATCAGGAAGCCGCTGACCCCGTCCCGTACCGCCACCGGAAGACCGCCCACGGCCGCCGCGACGACCGGGGTGCCCGCCGCCTGGGCCTCGATGGCGACCAGGCCGAAGGACTCGCTGTACGAGGGCATGACCAGTACGGACGCGGCCCGGAACCAGTCGGCGAGCCGGTCCTGCCCGACCGGCGGTTGGAACCGTACGACATCGGCGATGCCCAGCCGCGCCGCCAGCTTCTGCAGCCCCTCCGGTTTGGCGAGCCCGCTGCCGCTCGGGCCGCCGACGACGGGTACGACCATCCGGCGACGCAGCGACGGGTCGCGGTCCAGCAGGACGGCGACGGCCCGCAGCAGCACGTCCGGGGCCTTCAGCGGCTGGATGCGGCCCGCGAAGAGCGGAATCAGGGCGTCCTTCGGCAGTCCGAGGCGCGCCCGGGCCGCGGCGCGCCCGTCGGCGGGGCGGAAGCGGTCGAGGTTGACCCCGGGGTGCACGACGGCGACGGACCCGGGATCGGCCTCGTAGAAGCGGATGAGCTCGTCCGCTTCCTCGGCGGTGTTCGCGATCAGCCGGTCGGCCGCGCTGACGATCTGGGTCTCGCCGATCACGCGGGCGGCGGGCTCGGGGGTGTCGCCCTCCGCGAGCGCCGCGTTCTTGACCTTCGCCATGGTGTGCATGGCGTGGACGAGCGGGACGCCCCAGCGCTGGGCGGCGAGCCAGCCGACATGACCGGAGAGCCAGTAGTGGGAGTGCACCAGGTCGTAGTAGCCGGGGCGCTGGCCGGCCCATGCCTGCATGACGCCGTGCGTGAAGGCACAGAGCTGGGCGGGCAGCTCCTCCTTGGCCAGACCCTCGTACGGCCCCGCGTCGACATGCCGGACCAGGACACCGGGCGCCAGCTCCACCGTCGGGGGCAGCCCGCCGGTGGTGGACCGGGTGAAGATCTCGACCTCGATGTTGATCGCGGCGAGTCGCTTGGCCAGCTCCACGATGTAGACGTTCATGCCGCCCGCGTCACCGGTGCCCGGCTGGTGCAGGGGCGAGGTGTGCACGGAGAGCATCGCGATGCGGCGAGGTTTGCGGTGACCGCCGGGGAAGGCGGCGGGGAACCTGAGGCGCGGCGCGACACGGCTGCTGCCGAGCCGGGAGACGTACTGACTCACGTCGTCCGGTCCTCCTCACTCAGGGCATCACACCGAAGGGACCAGAGCCCCTTCGGGGGCTGCAACAGCGGAATCTCTCCTTTCATTTCCGCTTTGCCAAATCATTGCAGTGCGGGGGCCGCATGCCGGGCCGGAAGTCCGGGCACCGGACCCGCCCCCCGGGCCGGGCGGGGGGCGGGCACCCGCGTAGCCTTCCGTCCCCGTTCCATCGTTACGCTCGCTGTCATGCGCCCCATCGGCACCGCGACCCGCGGGACCACCAACCCGAACCGGCTCCGCCGCATGGACCGCTGGATCGCCGCCACCCACGGTCCGGCCCTGCGTCGCGCCGACAACCCCGTCGCCGTCGACCTCGGGTACGGCGCCGCCCCCTGGACCGCCGTCGAGTTGCTGCAGCGCCTGCGCACCGCCGAGCCGCGCACGGCGGTGGTCGGCATCGAGATCGACCCGGAGCGGGTCGCGGCGGCGAAACCGTACGAGCGCGAGGGCCTCACCTTCCTGCACGGTGGCTTCGAGATCCCGCTCCCCGAGCGCCCCGACCTCATCCGGGCGGCGAATGTGCTGCGCCAGTACGACGAGGGCGAGGTCGCCGCGGTCTGGCAGCGGCTGTGCGCGCGCCTCGCGCCGGGCGGGCTGCTGGTGGAGGGCACCTGCGACGAGATCGGGCGCCGGCACGTATGGGTGGCGCTCGGCCCGGAGGGCCCGCGCACGGTGACGTTCGCGACCCGGCTCGCCTCCCTCGACCGCCCCTCCGACCTCGCGGAACGCCTCCCCAAGGCACTGATCCACCGCAATGTGCCGGGCGAGCCGATCCATGCGTTCCTGCGGGACTTCGACCGGGCGTGGGCCGCGGCGGCCCCGTACGCGTCACTGGGCGCCCGGCAGCGCTGGATCAAGGCGGTGCGGGCGCTGTCGGGCGACTGGCCGCTGACGGACGGGGTACGGCGGTGGCGCCAGGGTGAAGTCACGGTGAAGTGGACGGCCCTCCGGCCCGGCCGAGAGCCCGACACGTGCTGAACAGACCCGGCGCGCCCGCGTCCGCAGAGGCGGGCGGGAACGCGGACGGGGCATCATTCGTCAGGACGATGGGGAGCGATTCCCGGGACGCGGGGAGCGATCCCCGGGACGTCGGTCGACCCGTGTGACCGTCAGGACAGCAGGTGTGTGCCTCTGTTGCTTTTCGGTACGGCATGGCACGATCTCGTCATCGGCAACAAGTTACTGACGGTAAATCAGATTCATTCGGAGGGGGATCCAGTGAACCGACGTCACATTGCCGCAGCCGCGATCACTCTGGTCTGCGCGCTGACCGTACTCACCGCGCCGGTCCAGGCTTTCGCCGCGCCCGCACCCCCCTCCCCCTCGGCGACACAGCCCGACACCCGGTCCGGTTCCGGGCCGAAGGCACCGAAGAAGAGCCTCGAAGAGGTACGCGAGGAGATCGACACCCTCTACCGCAAGGCCGGGGCGGCCACCGACGCGTACAACCTCGCCGAGGAGCGGGCCAAGAAGCAGTCCGGTGAGATCGTGAAGCTGGCCAGGGCCATCGTCGAGGGCCAGTCGAAGATCGCCGAGCTCAAGAGTCAGGCGGGCGCCCAGGCCCGCGAGCAGTACCGCACCGGCGGACTGCCGCCCGGCGCCCAGCTGATGCTCAGCGACGACCCGCAGCTGTTCCTCGACGGGGTGAACCGGGTCAGGGAGGGCCAGCAGGCCGCCCAGGGCGTCCTCGGCGAACTGACCAGGACCCAGCAGGACCTGGAGACGTACACCCAGGACGCGAGCACCAACTGGGAGAAGCTCGAAGCCAACCGTCTCAAGCAGGCCGAGGCCAAGAAGAAGATCAACGCGCAGATCGCCGCGGCGAAGAAGCTGGAAGACCAGCTGGAGAAGAAGGAGCGGGCCCGCCTGCTCAAGCTGGAGCAGGCGGCCGAGTACAAGCTGCAGACGGCCTGGCTCAGCTCCGGCGCCCTGAAGGACATCAACCGCGAGGCGAGTGCGAGCGGCAGGAAGGCGGTGGCCTTCGCGGCCGAGCAGATCGGCAAGCCGTACGTCTGGGGGGCCGAGGGCCCCCGTTCGTACGACTGCTCGGGGCTGACGTCACAGGCCTGGGCTGCGGCGGGCCGGCCCATCCCGCGCACCTCGCAGGAGCAGTGGCGGCTGCTGCCCCACATCGCCATCAAGGACATGCGCCCCGGCGACCTGATCATCTACCACGGTGACGCCAGCCACGTGGGCATCTACATCGGCGACGGCGCCATCATCCACTCCCCCCGCCCCGGCCGGAACGTCACGCTGGCGGGCGCGGGCTCGATGCAGATCCTCGGCGTGGTCCGCCCGGACAAGTAGGGGGCTGCCCGGACCGGCAGATCCAGCCCGTCCGGCGATCGAGGACGAAGCGCCCGCCGGGGACGCCCCACGGCACCCCCACACCCCCGGCGCCCCTGCGTCCTCACGGGAGTGACCCGCACCACCCACCCCCACCATCCCGCGTGACCTTTGTCATGCCCCGGCACCCGCCCCACCCCCGCACATCTCGCCGGATCCGTGACCTGACGCGGCTTATGGCGGTGCATATGACAGTGGGCAATTACGGAATGCCGTTCCGTTCCCCCACCGCGGACCGCTATGGTCCCCGTCTGGCGGATCGTCGATCGTCGTTCCGCCGCGCCCTCGGGGGGAGGGAAGGAAACCCGAACCGATGCCCGCACCCGTACCGCAGCAGCGCGCCGTTTCCGCTGCGGAGACCTCCCACGGCGCCGACCTGACCCTCCTGGTGATCGAGAACGACCCGGCGGGCACCTTCACCGTCCCCGAGCTCCCTGCCGCAGCCGGCACGCGGGTCCGTATCCGCACCGCCCGCAACCTGACCGAGGCGGGCCGGCTCCTCACCGACGACGTCGACTGCATCCTGCTGGACCTGGCCCTGCCGACCGGCAGCGAGGCCCGCTCCGCCCCCGCCGAAGGGGCCGACGAGCTCGCCGCCCTCAAGCACGTCCTGCGGATCGCCCCACGCCACGCCGTCCTCGCCCTCACGGCGGAGGACGACGCCGAGCTGGCCGCCGAGGCGGTACGGGTCGGCGCCCAGGACTACCTCTTCCGCGGCGAACTCGACGGACGGCTGCTCAGCCGCGCCATCAGTTACGCCGTCGAACGCAAGCGCGCCGATGTCGCCCAGCACCAGCTCACCGAGTCGCGGCTGCGCGCCCAGGAGAACGCCCGCCTCGAACGCGGCCTGCTCCCCACCCCGCTGCTCGAAGGCTCCGATCTGCGCTTCGCGGCCCGCTACCGCCCCGGCCGCAGCCGCGCACTGCTCGGCGGGGACTTCTACGACACGGTCCGTACGCCCGACGGCACCGTCCACGCGATGATCGGCGACGTCTGCGGGCACGGCCCGGACGAAGCGGCGCTCGGCGTCGAACTGCGCATCGCATGGCGGGCGTTGACGCTGGCCGGGCTCTGCGGCGACGAACTGCTCTCCACGCTCCAGCAGGTCCTGGAGCACGAGCGGGAGAGCGAGGAGATCTTCGCGACGCTCTGCACCGTCGACATCGCCCCCGACGGCCGGCGCGCCGGCCTCTGCCTGGCGGGCCACCCCGCCCCGCTGCTCGCCCGGCACGGAGGGGCCGCCCTTCTGCCGTACGAGGACGGTGGCCCGGCCCTGGGTCTGCTGCCGCGTAACGCCCTTCCCCAAGCTCTTCGAGCAGGGGATACCCCATGGCCTCGCCGTCAGGTGGATCTCGGCGGCTCCTGGAGCCTGATGATGTACACGGACGGGCTGATCGAGGGACGCGTGGGGCCGGACTGCACTCAGCGGCTCGGCCAGGACGGCATGGTCGCGATGATCAACCGCCAGCTGGCTCAGGGGCTCACCGGCGAGGATCTCCTGGAGGCCGCGGTCACCCAGGTGCGGGAGCTGAACGGCGGCGAACTGACCGACGACGTCGCGGTCCTGCTGCTCGACCGCGACCAGGAACACATCCGCCGACAGGGCCTGAACGCCAACCGGGGCCGGAGCATCCCGCGCCCCCGCCCCGAATCGGCATCACCCACGGCCCCGGCAAACCCTGCGAGCGCTCAGCGCCCGCCGTTGTAGGGCCCGTACGGCCCGTCGCTGCTGGAACCACCGCGCCGGCCGCCGCCACCCGAGACCGCCCTCAGCGCGGGCCGTACGTCCACCAGGAAGACGATGGACGCGACCGCGCCCGCAAGCTGCAGGAACAGCATCGGCACGAAGAGATTCACGGCGACGGTGATACCGAGGATGATCAGCCAGAAGGACTTCTTCTGCTTGTCCGCGGCCCGGTAGGCGTCCTCACGGGCCGTCGCGGCCAAGAACAGTGCGACCACGGCCAGGACGAGCATGACCATGTAGAGCAGCCAGACGAGTGTGCTGAATCCTGTGAGCAACATGGTGCACCGCCTAATAAGTGGATGAGCGCCTCGCGGCCAAGGTACCGGGACAACGCGCCGGGCACCCCGAAGGGTGCCCGCCCCGCGCCCCGGTACACACTCCGGCTGTGAGCCGAAGCCCTACTTCGCGGTCGGCGGAGTGGTCTTCTTCGCGGCGGGCTTGCGCGCGGGCGCCTTCTTGGCGGGCGCGGCCGGGGCCTTGCTCTCCGGCTTGACGGTCTTCGGGGCGGGCGACGCCTTTGCCGGCCCCGGCTTGGCGGCAGGCTCCGTCCTCGCGGTGCCCGTCGGCCTGGACTCCTTGCGCGGCTCGACGACGACGGCGATCTCGACGATCTCGTCGGCCGTCTCACCACGCCAGGTCCGCACGGTCTGCTCGCCGCGCTCGGCGACCTTCTCGTACGTCTCCCGGGCCCGCACCGCGTACTCCGCGGCCACGCCCAGACTGCGCAGCGCCAGGTCCTGGGCGCTCTCGCCCAGCTTCCGCAGATCGCTGTCGAACGACCCGATCACCTCGGTGACCTTGGCCTGCACGGTGGCCTGCGCCTCCTTGGCCTGCGAGGTCACCTTCTCCTGCACGGCCTTGGGGTCGGTGTTGCGCACGGCCTCGATACGCTCCGGCGCCTCGGCACGCAGCTGCTCGATCAGCGCCGGGACCTTGCGCGCCTGCTCGACGGCGATATCGGCCGTACCGGCGGCGAAGTAGAGGGGGGTCGGGTCGGTGAGGGTCTTGCGCAGGTCATCGGTGATGGCCATGACTGTGGTCCTCCCGGATCATCAGACTCAGTGTGAGGGTTTTGAAGGCTTTGAAGCTGTGTCGGCATCGCTGCCGCCGGCCGTGCGGGGGCCGTCGGCACCGGGGCGGCCGTCCGCACCGGCCCCCGATCCGAACTCGCCGCCGGTCTCCGATCCGGCTTCGGAGCCGGATCCCGCTCCGGGCTCGAAACCGTTCTCCTTGCGGAAGGAGTCGTAGATCTGCAGCAGAACATTCTTCTGCCGCTCGTTCATGGACGGATCGGCCAGGATCACCGCCCGGGTCTCCAGCTCGTCCCGCTCCCGCTCATCCAGAATCCCGGCCCGTACGTAAAGGGTCTCGGCGGAGATCCGCAGCGCCTTCGCGACCTGCTGCAACACCTCGGCGCTCGGCTTGCGCAGCCCGCGCTCGATCTGGCTGAGGTAGGGATTGGACACCCCGGCGGCATCGGCGAGCTGCCGCAGCGACAGCTGCGCATTGCGCCGCTGCTCGCGCAGATACTCACCGAGATTGCCGACGTTGAGTGATGCCATATGCCGATGGTGCGCCACCCTTGCTAACTTTTGCAAGCACATGCTTGCAAAAGTGCGCCACACCACTCGCATGGCCCTCTGTGCCTGAGCACGACAGGTGTCGTATGTGCAGGACACCTGTCGTGTCCCGTCTCACGCGATCACAACGGCCCACCCTTTTCGGGCCGCAACTGCGCGCTCAGCCGACGGCAGCGCCGAACCATTCGGGCAGCCGGCTGAGCAGATCCTGCTGCTCTTCACCGACCCACGCCACGTGGCCGTCCGGCCGCAGCAGTACCGCGGGTACGTCCAGTTCCTCGCCGACGTCGACGACGTGGTCGACCCGATCCGCCCAGCCCGCCACCGAGAGCCGGCCGGTCCGGTCGAGCAGCAGTCCGCGGCCGCCGTGCATCAGCTCGTAGAGGCGCCCCCGCTTCAGCTTCACGTCCCGCATCCGCCGGCCGAGCAGATCATGGCCCTCGCCGAAGTCGTAGCGGACCCCGACAGCGGTGATCATCTCGGTCACGTACCGGTTCACCTCCTCGAAGTCCATCAGCTTGGAGAACAGCTCCCGCAGCGCGGTCGCACCCGGATCGGTCCCCAGCAGCGTGATCTGCGCACGGGTGTTGTCCAACACGCGGGCGCCCACCGGGTGCCGTTCGGCGTGGTAGCTGTCCAGCAGCCCCTCCGGAGCCCAGCCGTTGACCGCGGCGGCCAGCTTCCAGCCGAGGTTGAACGCGTCCTGGACGCCGAGGTTGAGCCCCTGCCCGCCGGTCGGCGGGTGGATGTGCGCCGCGTCGCCGGCCAGCAGCACCCGGCCGACCCGGTAGCGCTCGACCTGCCGGGTGGCGTCGCCGAACCGGGACAGCCAGCGCGGCGAGTGCACGCCGAAGTCGGTGCCCGCGACCGCCCGCAGCTGCTGCTTGAACTCCTCGAGGGTCGGCGCGGTCGCACGGTCCTCGGCCACGCCGTCGGCGGGCACGATGACGCGGTACGTCCCGTCCCCGTTGGGGACGGTGCCGAACCGCAGCTGGGTCTTGCGGACTTCCGCGACGACGGCGTCAACCGTCACCGGATCCACGGTCATCTCCATGTCGCCCAGCAGCGTCTCGACCGTGGCGGGCTCGCCGGGGAAACCGACGCCGAGCAGCTTGCGCACCGCACTGCGGCCGCCGTCGCACCCGACGAGGTAGCGCGAGCGCAGGTGTGTGCCGTCCGCCAGCTCGACAGTCACCCCGGCCCCGGCCGCGTCATCGGATTGACTCAGCCCGACCACTTCGCAGCCGCGTCGGATCTCGGCACCGAGTTCGAGCACACGCTCATTGAGCAGCCGCTCGGTGACCGGCTGCAGGGTGGAGAGGCCGTACGGGTGCGCCGTGTCCAACCGGTCCGGCCACGGCTTCATGATGCCGCCGAAGAAACCGCCGGCCTGGAACTTCTCACTGACCGCGAGGAACCGGTCCAGCAGACCGCGCTGGTCCATCATCTCGACGCTGCGTGTGTGCAGGCCGCGCCCGCGGGACTCCCCGGTCGGCTCGGCCAGCTTCTCCAGCACGACCACGTGCACTCCGGCCAGCCGCAACTCGGCGGCCAGCATCAAGCCGGTCGGTCCGCCGCCGACCACGATCACGTCAATCATCAGAACGCCCATTCAACGAGATTGGATTTCGGCCAGCTGCTCCGCGCAGTCCGGCGGCACGCACACCCGCATCTCCGCGCCGAGTCCCCGTAACCGCACCGCGAGTCCCACCGGCGGATCGACGTACCCCGTGACCCGTACATCGACAACGGCACGCGTACTTCGCGAATCTCTGATTTCCGCAGGTTCTGGCCTCGGCCGACGATTCTGCGGCACGACCCGGGCCTTGCCGCAAGCCCCCCGGTGCGCTATACGTTGAGAGTGGCAAGGAGTGGGCAACCTCCTTGCCTTTGCCTTTTTTTGTCCGCTGTGGACGGACAAGCTCCTCCCGAAGCGGTGACGCGCCGCGTAAGGCGATGCCGGAGGGCTGACAGGAGTTCCGGCCGACCCGCGAATCCGACGACGGTTGTCGTGCCCGGTCACAGCCCTCTCGGCCATCGGCCGCACTCGATCACCGGCCCCTGGATGCGCAGCGCGCCCGTCACGCCCGCCGAGCGCATGGACGAATTCGCCACTCTCCTCAGGTTGAGCGGGACAGGTCATCCACCGAGGGGTGGTGCGCCGAGGTCCGTCTCGCGGTCGGCTGCTCGTCGCCGGGCACCTTCAGCAGTCGCTTCACCGCGCCGGCCGGTGTGCCGCCGGCGCCTGTCGTCGCCCCGCGACGCGCGCGACGGCGGGGTCCCGTCGTGTGCCGCGGAACAGGTGACCATACCGATCAGGATTCGAGAAGCGCCGGGCCCCGAGCCGCAGCTAGCGTGACCGCCATGGACATCGCCCCTCACGCGAGCTTCCTCCCGCACGACGACCCGGACGCATCCCCGGCCCTCTGTCGCAACCACCCGGCGGCGGTCCCGGTGGGCTCTCCTTCTCTTGCGGGCCGGGCTCGGTCAAGGCGAACGGCCAACGGCGAAATCCACAACCGAAGCGATCGGGCTGTCGAATTCAGCACTTCCCGTTCGTCTTCGAGCCAGACGATCCCGACCGGACCCACGACTTCAGGAGTGATCATGACCGGCTCTTCCACCCAGGGAATCAAGACCGTGCTGCATCCCGTTTCCGACCTGGCGAGGGCCAAGGAGGTGTACGCCGCCCTGCTCGGCGTACCGCCGCAGGCCGACGAGTCCTACTACGTGGGCTTCGAGGCCGCGGGCCAGCACATCGGACTGGTGCCGGGCGGTGCACAGCAGGGCATGACCTCACCGGTGGCCTACTGGCACGTGCCGGACATCGAGGCGAAGCTGGCCGAGGTGACCGCCGCGGGTGCCACCGTGAAGGAGCCCGCACACGACGTCGGTGGCGGCCGCCTGGTGGCCACCGTCACCGACCCCGACGGCAACGTCCTCGGGCTGCTTCAGGACCGATGACTGCCGCCCCCCGCTCCCGCGATCGGCGTCGTCGCGACACCGAGCATCGGCTCACCCACGACATCGACACCTGGGTGGCCAGTGCCTCGGCGGACGGTGCGCCGTACCTGGTACCGCTGTCCTTCGACTGGGACGGCGAGTCGCTGCTGATGGCCACGCCGACGGACAGCCCGACCGGCAGGAACCTGGCCGCCACCCGAACCGTTCGGCTGGGGCTGGGCCACACCCGCGACGTGTCCATGATCGAGGGCGAAGTCGAGGTCCTCGGGATCGACGCGCTGCCGGCAGCAGCGGGTGACCGGTTCGCCGCGCGCACCGGCTTCGTTCCCCAAGCTCTCAACTTCGTTCGAGCAGGGGAGACCCCATTGCGCAGGCCACCCCGTACCGCTGGTTCCGCATCTCCCCGCGCCGCATCCAGGCCTGGCGCGAGGTGAACGAGCTGCCCGACCGCGAGCTGATGCGCGACGGCCGCTGGTTGGCCTGACGCCTCGGCACGCACGCCGCGTGGCCGGGGCCCAGAGGCTCCACGGGCCGAAGCGAAGAACAACCACACGTACGCTCGAAGCCGGTCAGATCGAGCCGGGCGACGCCGACGGAGACCGGACCGCGAAGGCGGCCCCGCCCAACAGATGGAGACACGATGAGCATGGCCACGAGGACGGACACGCAGTCGCCTGCGCTGCACGTTGCCGACAGCCACGATCTGATCCGCGTGCACGGCGCGCGCGAGAACAACCTCAAGGACGTCAGCATCGAGATCCCGAAGCGCCGGCTGACGGTGTTCACCGGAGTCTCCGGCTCGGGCAAGAGCTCGCTGGTGTTCGACACGATCGCCGCGGAGTCGCAGCGGATGATCAACGAGACCTACAGCGCCTTCGTGCAGGGCTTCATGCCGACGCCGGCGCGGCCCGAGGTCGACGTACTCGACGGGCTGACGACCGCGATCATCGTCGACCAGCAGCGGATGGGTGCCGACCCCCGCTCCACGGTCGGCACCGCCACCGACGCCAACGCGATGCTGCGCATCCTCTTCAGCCGGCTCGGAAAGCCGCACATCGGCCCGCCCAGTGCGTACGCCTTCAACGTCCCCTCGGTCCGGGCGAGCGGTGCCATCACCGTCGAGCGCGGGGCCAAGAAGGCGGTGAAAGCGACCTTCAACCGCACCGGCGGCATGTGTACGCGCTGCGAGGGCCGGGGCACCGTCTCCGACATCGACCTCACCCAGCTCTACGACGACTCCAAGTCGCTCGCCGAGGGCGCGTTCACCATCCCCGGCTGGAAGTCGGACAGCTTCTGGACCGTGCGGGTCTACGCCGAGTCGGGCCTCCTCGACCCTGACAAGCCGATCCGCAAGTACACCGAGAAGGAGATGCAGGACTTCCTCCACCGGGAGCCGACCAAGGTGAAGGTCGAGGGTGTGAACCTCACCTACGAGGGGCTGATCCCCAAGATCCAGAAGTCGTTCCTGTCCAAGGACAAGGAGGCGATGCAGCCGCACATCCGGGCGTTCGTGGAGCGTGCCGTCACGTTCACCACCTGCCCCGAGTGCGATGGCACCCGGCTCAGCGAGGGAGCCCGGTCGTCGAAGATCGAGCGGATCGGCATCGCCGACGCCTGCGCGATGCAGATCAGCGATCTGGCCGAATGGGTCCGCGGCCTCAAGGAGCCTTCGGTGGCGCCGCTGCTCGCCGCGCTCCAGCACACCCTGGATTCGTTCACGGAGATCGGGCTCGGCTACCTCTCGCTCGAGCGGCCGGCAGGCACGCTGTCGGGTGGCGAGGCACAGCGCGTCAAGATGATCCGGCACCTCGGCTCCTCGCTCACCGACGTCACCTACGTCTTCGACGAGCCGACGATCGGGCTGCACCCCCATGACATCCAGCGGATGAACGGCCTGCTGCTGCGGCTGCGGGACAAGGGCAACACGGTGCTCGTCGTGGAGCACAAGCCGGAGACGATCGCGATCGCCGACCACGTGGTCGACCTCGGCCCCGGCGCCGGTACGGGGGGCGGCACCGTCTGCTTCGAGGGCACCCTGGAGGGGCTGCGGGCCAGCGGCACCGTCACCGGCCGCCATCTCGACGACCGGGCCGCTGTCAAGGAGACGGTGCGCAAGCCCACCGGCACCCTGGAGATCCGCGGCGCGACAGCGAACAACCTGCAGAACGTCGACGTCGACATCCCGCTCGGGGCGCTTGTCGTCGTCACCGGCGTCGCCGGCTCCGGCAAGAGCTCGCTCGTGCACGGATCGCTGCCCCGGCAGATGGGGGCCGAGAATGTGGTCTCGATCGACCAGGGCGCGATCCGCGGCTCGCGACGGAGCAATCCGGCGACGTACACCGGACTGCTCGACCCGATCCGCAAGGCGTTCGCGAAGGCCAACGGCGTGAAGCCGGCTCTGTTCAGCGCCAACTCCGAGGGCGCCTGCCCCACCTGCAACGGCGCCGGCGTCATCTACACCGACCTGGCAATGATGGCCGGCGTCTCCAGCCCCTGCGAGGAGTGCGAGGGGAAGCGGTTCCAGGCGTCGGTGCTCGAATACCACCTCGCCGGTCGCGACATCAGCGAGGTGCTCGCGATGTCGGTGACCGAGGCCGGGGAGTTCTTCGGCGCCGGCGAGGCGCACACGCCGGCCGCGCACAAGATCCTCGAACGGCTCGCCGACGTCGGGCTCGGCTACCTCACCCTCGGCCAGCCGCTGACCACGCTGTCCGGCGGCGAGCGGCAGCGGCTCAAGCTGGCCACGCACATGGCCGGGAAGGGCGGCGTCTACGTCCTCGACGAGCCGACCACGGGCCTCCACCTCGCCGACGTCGAGCACCTGCTCGGACTGCTCGACCGGCTCGTCGACTCGGGCAAGTCGGTCATCGTCATCGAGCATCACCAGGCGGTCATGGCGCACGCCGACTGGATCGTCGACCTCGGCCCCGGAGCCGGCCACGACGGCGGCCGGATCGTCTTCGAGGGCACACCCGCCGACCTCGTCGCCGCCCGCTCCACCCTCACCGGCGAGCACCTCGCGGCCTACGTCGGCACCTGACCTAGGCTCTCGCGGACGCCGTGGGACGAGTTCTCTCATCTGTTTCGGCTCGTCCCACCCGGCCGATGGCGAGACGTGTTCGAGCAGGACGAGCAGGACCGACCGCCTTGGGGGAGCACCCGAGGGCTTCGGCCATGACTGCCTCGGACGCGGGCCTCGCGGTCGTCGTCACTGAGCAGGTCGCTCGGCTCGTCCTCGGTCAACTCCGGCTCCAGGGCGTCGCCATGCTTCATCACCGGCCTCGGGAGCTGTGTGAAACTGGTCAGGTGAGACGGCAGAACCTCGACGACCTCGTCCGGCTGCGGCGGGCCCGCGACCGGATGGACCGTGACTACGGCGAGCCGCTCGACGTCACGGCGCTGGCGCGTGACGCCCTGATGTCGCCGGGCCATTTCTCCCGCAGCTTCCGCGCCGCTTTCGGCGAGTCGCCGTACAGCTACCTGATGACCCGCCGCATCGAGCGGGCCAAAGCGCTGCTGCGGCGCGGCGACCTCACGGTGACCGAGGTCTGCTTCGCGGTCGGCTGTACGTCGCTGGGGTCGTTCAGCTCGCGCTTCACCCAGTTGGTCGGCGAGAGCCCGAGCGCCTACCGGGCCCGGAGCCATGACCATGGCGCCGCCATCCCGGCATGCATGGCCAAGATCCACACGCGGCCGGTCAGGAACGGTGGAGCGAGCCCCGCCACCGAGCCGTAGCGTGAACGGCATGGAGATCAGCCTTTCCCAATGCTTCATCGCCGTCGACGATCACGACAAGGCGATCGCCTTCTACCGCGATGTGCTCGGCCTTGAGGTACGCAACGACGTCGGGTTCGAGGGGATGCGCTGGGTGACCGTCGGAGCGCCCTCGCAGCCGGACGTGAACATCGTCCTGGAACCGCCCGCCGCCGACCCGAACGCCTCACCGGCCGACAAACAGGCCATGGCGGAGCTGATGGCCAAGGGCATGCTGCGCGGCGTGATCTTCGCGACGGACGACTGCGACGCCACCTTCGAGCGCATCAGCGCCGCGGGCGGCGAGGCGCTGCAGGAGCCGATGGACCAGCCCTACGGCGTCCGCGACTGCGCGTTCCGCGACCCCGCAGGCAACCTGTTGCGCTTCAACCAGCCCCTCGGGAAGTGAGCCCTGGGCGGGACCCTGTGCGGTGGGCGCCCGATCGGTTGCGACGGCCGTCGCGACGGCTCAGCGGTGGTCCGCCCATTTCCGCCCGGCCGACCGCGCGGACAGCCCGACAGGATCTCAACTCTGGGTAATGTATGCGGAAATATCCCCATGCCGGAGACGGGTCCCCATGGATGACGACGACGGCATCCACGCCGCGGACGCAAGCGCAGGCGACGGCGCAGCCCCCACCCCCAGCCGCACGCGTGGCGGCCGCGGGGCCTCGGTGGTGCCGAAGACCGCCGTGATCGCGGGTGGAGGCGCGCTGGCGGTCTGGGAGCCCGCTTTCACGCTCGGCGCCTACAACGTCATCTTCTACTACCAGCTGCTCACCCTCTGGGCGGTGTCGACGGCCGTACTGCTGGCCGGTCTGCTGATGCGCGAACGCGGGCCGCGGCACGGCTGGGTGTACTGGGCCTGCCTGGCCCTGCCCAGCGCGTGGCTCGGTTTGGCCGCCATCGTGCCGCGCAGCGGCAACTGGCAGGGCGAGGCGCTCTTCGTGGTGGGCGGCGTCATCAGCATCATCGGCACCCCCCTGCTGACCTGGGTGCTCCTGCAACTCCTGCTGTTCGGGGAATCGGAGCTCTCCGTACGCCAGCGAAGGATGGTCATCGGCGTCGTCGCGGTCGTCGGTGGGCTCGCCTTTGTGCTCGGCAAGTTCAACGATGTCTTTCTCACCTGCGGGGACTTCGACATCAGCGGCAACAGCGTCCCTTCCGGGTGCAGGCCGGGCCACGCCTCCCCGCTCGGCTGACACGGGCTCGGTTGCGCTCCCGCCGCACCTGGGCAAAACCGGGGCGAGCGGTGGGACCACCGCGCTAGGTTGCCACCATGGCTGAATTCGTACTGGTGCCAGGCGCGTGGCTCGGATCGCGGGCGTGGGACGAGGTGGTGCCGCAGTTGCGTACGGCCGGGCACGGCGCCCACCCGGTGACGCTGTCCGGCCTCGCAGAGAAGCAGGGCGTGCAGACAGGGCAGCAGACCCACGTCCGGGACATCGTCGACGAGGTGGAGCGCCACGATCTCCACGACGTCGTCCTGGTCGGGCACAGCTACTCGGGCATCCCGGTCGGCCAGGCCGCCGAACGCATCGGTGACCGGCTGGCCCGTGTGGTGTTCGTCGACTCCGAGATTCCGGTCGACGGCGAATCGTTCGCCTCCGGCTGGTGGGCCGGCCGCGAGGCGCTGGAGGCCTCGATCGCCGGGAACGGCGGCTTCTGGGCACCGCTCACCGCCCCCGACTTCGACGGCCAGGGCCTCACCGACGAGCAGATCGCCCGGATCGTGGGCGGCTCGACACCGCATCCGGGCACCACGCTGACCGAGCCGGCCGTACTGGCACGCCCGCTCGGCGAGCTTCCGGCGACCTACATCAAATGCCTGCTCGACGGCGACGAGCCGAACGGCGACGTGGCCAAGCTGCTGGCCGGCAGCGAGCATTGGGAACTGGTGGAGATGGACACCGGCCACTGGCCGATGTTCTCCCAGCCGCGCGAGCTGGCACGGATCCTGCACCGGTCGGCCGTGGAATCCTGAGCCCCGGACCGGGGTGACATGCCCCGGATCAGGTGGCAGCCCGGCCCCGGGTGGCACGCCCGGGGCCGGGGTGGCACGCCCGGGGCCGGGGTGGCACGCCCGGGGCCGGGGTGGCACGCCCCGTCCTCATCCGCGGCGGCGCTTGGGCCCGGGCGGCGGCCCGTATGCCTGCACCAGGGCGTTGCGCACGGCAACGCGTCCGGCCGCCCGGAACGCCCCCGGGTGGGAGTCGACTTCATGCACCTTGATGCGCTGCAGGACGACCGCCACCGCGACGACGGTCCCGGACTCGCGGTCGGCGAGGTCGGCCAGCTCCTCGCGCACACCCTGGATGAAGCCCTCGTGGAACGAGGCGAGTTCGTCCGCCGGCCGGCCCTTGACCGACGCGGTGTCGGCGGTCTCGAACGCGACCCCTTCCTCCCAGGGTTCGAAGTCCGCGACGACCTGCGCGTAGTCGGAGGGACAGCTGGTCTGACGGACGTACGACGCCTGGACTCCGCGGAGCGGGTGGGGCGGGAAGGCTCTCGTTCCGGGCGCCGGCTCGGAGGTCATCGCCTCACGGTAGCCGGGCCCCGCCGGTCCCGGAATGCCGTGACCGTGACCGGCAACAATGAATGTGGTGATCCGGCCCGCCAACAGCCATGCTGCCCCCATGACTTCCTCATCGATCGACTCAGCCCCGGACTCCGCTCCTGCCCCCGGTTCCGGCACCTTCGAACTGGGCGGCACCGTCACCATCCCCCGGCTCGGCTTCGGCGCGATGCAGTTGCCGGGGCGGTGGAGCGGGCCCGCCGGTGACACCGCGACCGCTGTGGCCGTGGCGCGGCGCGCCGTCGAACTCGGAGCGCGGTACATCGACACCGCCGCCTTCTACTTCTCCGACACCCACCGCGCCAACGACCTCCTGCGCGAGGCCCTGTATCCGTACCCCACGGACGTCACCATCGCCACCAAGGTCGGCCCGCTGCGGGACGAGACCGGCGAGATGTACGCCGAGGCCCGTCCCGATCAGCTGCGCGGGGAGGTGGAACGGAATCTGGAGGACCTCGGGGTCGACGTCCTCGACCTGGTGCATCTGCGCGTGGGGCGGCTGGGTTCGGATGCCGCCGAGTCGCTCGGCGAGCGGTTCGCCGTGCTGGCCGCGCTGCGCGAGGAAGGGCTGATCCGGCAACTCGGCGTCAGCAATGTGACGGCCGGGCAGCTCGCGGAGGCCCGGTCGATCGCACCGGTCGCTGCCGTGCAGAACCGGTTCGGTGTGCTCGACCAGGCGGACGCCGCGCTCGTCGACGAGTGCGCGGACGCCGGTATCGCGTACATGCCGTTCTTCGCGCTCGGCGGCGGACACACCGATCTCGGCGGCGAGAACCTGCGGAAGGTCGCGGAGCGGCACGGTGCGACCGCGTTCCAGATCGCCATCGCATGGGGGCTGGCCCGCTCGCCCTCCATCGTGCAGATCCCCGGCACCGCTTCGCTCGCCCACCTCGAGGAGAACATGGCCGCCGGCCGACTGATCCTCGACGAGGCCGACATGGCACTGCTCGGGCGTCGCGAGTAACCGGACCGGGAAGGGCCGACGGGCTCGCTCTTCCCGCGCTGACCGCGCTCGGCGTGTCGGGGGCGGGGGACGGCGATGCCGGACTCGCATCCGGACTGTTCAACACCACGCAGCAGACGGCATGGCCATCGGCGTCGCGGTGCTGTCCACGCCGGCGGCCGCCCCGCACCGACACCCGGCTCCCGGACGGCCTCGGCCGCGCCGAGGCCGTCCGGGGGCTACCACCTGGCCTTCGCCGTCGGTACGGGGCTCCTCATGGCCGCGTTCGTCATCGCGTTCGCGGTGCTGCGGCGCCCCGAGCGCGAGCCCGACGCCTGAGCCCACACCCGTACACCCCACCCCCGGGCCGGGGGCGCGAAGGAGGAATCCGCCGTCGGGTGTTCCTTCGCCCGGGGGCGCTGCACGGAACCGGAGAAGCGGAGGGCGAAGCCGAAGGGATCCTTCGCCGGTGCCGTTGCCGCACTGGAGGCGGCCGGCAGGTGCGTGACCGCTCCGACCGGGAGACGTTCGTCTACGCGACGCTCGAGAAGAGCGGATGGACCTTGAACGTCACCGGCGGCGGGCCCCCGCCGACGCACAGCGATTCGATCGTGTTCACGGGCAGCGCCGAAGACTGCCGCCCGTCCGGACGGCCCCGGACACCGACGCGGGCACCGCCCGTCCACTGCTGCCGCCCGTCACTCCTCCCCGAGCCCCGACCGCAGCTGTGCGAAGGCGAGTTCGGCGGCCTCGACCGCACCGCCGTACGCCTGGTCCGCGCTCTCCCCCGCGTCGATCCGCCGCCAGTTCTCCAGGCCCAGGATGCGCTGTACGGCGATGATCTGGCCCGCGGCCAGCCTGTCCTGCACCCGGTCGCCCAGCGCACGGGCGAGCGCCGCCTCCGAGCGGACCTGGTAGGCGTACATACGGGCCACCAGGGACGGCGTCCCGTACAGCAGCCGCATGAACGCCAGCACCTGAGGCGCATCGCAGAGCCCGGTCACCGGGTCGCGCCGCTCCAGGCCGTCCAGGAAATGACGGCGCAGGGCGTCCAGGGGGGACTCGGTGTCCGCGCGGGCTGCGACGACACGGGCCGCTTCGTCCTCGTGGTCGGCGAACCGGTGCAGGGCCAGGTCCTCCTTGGTCGGGAAGTACCGGAACAGCGTCGGCTTGGAGATGTCCGCGGCGGCCGCCACCTCCGCCACCGAGACCTTGTCGAAGCCCCGCTCCAGGAACATCGCGATCGCGGCATCGGAGACCGCCTGGTACGTCAGCTGCTTCTTCCGCTCACGCAGGCTCATCGGCGCATGGGCCGCAGAAGCTGCGGGGGCCGTATGCACCGCCTCCCCGGGCCAGGGTTTCTCTCCGCTCATGACCATGAAGCGTACGCCTTGACCTCAACCGGACTTGACGTCCGAGGGCGGTCGGACGGGCGCCGGACGAGCCGGCCGCCGACAGCCGGAACGGTGTGGTCCAGATGCGTGCGGTGCTGGTCGGGGAGCTGGGCGGTCCGCAGGTGCTGGTGGCAGCGGAGCTGCCCGAACCGGTGGCGGGTCCGGGTGAGGTGGTGATCGAGGTGAGCCACGTTGACATCGGCTTCGTGGAGACCCGGATCCGTTCGGGTGGGTTCAGGGAGTACTTCCCGGTCCGAACGCCGTACGTGCCGGGGTCGGCGGCGAGGCCGGCCCGGCGGCCTTCCCGCTGTCGGCCGACGGCGGCCGGTTCTCCGCCCGCGGGGCCCCGACCGGCGGCTTCGCCCCCGTCGACCCGCAGGAGGCGGCACGGCGCTCCATCTCGCTGTCCGGCGTCGCCGAAGTCCAGCTGACGGACACGGAACACACGTACGACTGGCCGGGCAGGCACTGGCCGAGGTGGCGGCCGGGCGGCTGCGTCCGGTGATCGGCCAGGTATACCCGCCGGCGCAGGCCGCGCAGGCTCAGCTCGGTCGCGATCGTGCTCCACAAGCTGACGAACCACGCCTCGGACTGCTGCACCTTCGTTCGCCGCAAAGGTGGTTGGATCCGGACAGTTGTTTGACGACAGCCCTAGAACACATCCGGGCACCAGGCCCGCCGCGCCGCCCGGAACATCCCCTCCGCCAGTGCCACCGCACCCGGCGTGAGTTCCTCGATGCGCCCCAGGGCCGCCAGCCGGGCCGGGGACTCGTCGCCCAGGTAGAGCGTCCCCAACTCCCTCACGTCCAGGGCGAGGTCGGCGGCGGCCGTGGTGGGGGTGCAGGTGGCGCCGGACGGGGAGGCGTCGAGGTGGTAGCGGCCGGTGGTCAGGCCCGTGGCGTCGTGGATGTCCAGGGTCAGTGCGCCGGGTACCGCGTAGGTGCGGGCCTCCAGGGCGCGTACGACGTCCAGGACGCGTATCCACAGCCAGTCCGCCTGGGTCACGATGCGGGCCGCGCGCGGGTCCGGGAGGAGGAGTGGCAGCAGGTCGTCGGGGGCGCGGTGACCGGTGCGGACCGTGGTGATCCAGTCGATCGAGCAGACGAAGTGCCACAGCGCGCGCTCCGCGGCCGGGGTGACGGCGATCTGGCCGAGCACCGTGGCCCGGTTCAGCGGCTGCTTGGCGTCGCCCCAGTTGTCGTCGGCGCGGTAGACGATCAGGCCGTCGGGCTCGCCGTCCGCGTTGCTGTAGACGGCGTAGAAGGGCTCCGTCCAGGTCTCGGGGCCGGACAGGTTCTCGCCGGTGTTCAGTTCCCACCAGCGCGTGTCGCGGCTGACCGCGCCGTGCTGCCGGGCACGCAGCCGCTCGTGGAGGGCCGGGCCCAGTTTGCGTACGTCCGCGCCGCTCACCAGGTCGATCCGGCCGCCGTCCTGCGCGCAGGGCCCCGACCAGCGCGGGTCGAGGCCCGTCCGCGGCACGTCGATCTCCCACTCGGTGGTCCACGCCGCCGGGCCGAAGCCGTACCGCCCGTAGATCGGGTACTCGGCGGCGATCAGCGTGGCGACCACGTCGCCGCGCTCCTTCGCCGCCGCCAGGTCCGTGGCCATCATCCGGCTGAGCAGCCCGCGACGGCGGTGCGTGGGAGACACCGTGACGTTGGAGACCGCGTCGGCCTGCACCGAAGCGCCGCCGACGACCGTGAGCTCCTGCGCGAACGAACGGAACGTGGCCACGCACCGCCCGCCGTCGAACGCACCCTGCGTACGGGCCAGGTCGGTGTGCGGGAGGCGGTCGGCGACCTCCTCAGCCGTCACCACCGGCGGGCGCAGAAAGCCGGTGTTCAGGGCCTGCCGCCAGCCGGGGAACTCGGATTCGGTGATCGTACGGACGTCAAGGCGCATACACCCCACGCTAGATACCGGCTCACCGAATGTCGCCCGGTTTTCCCGCCGGCGCGGAATCCGGTCAGAAGGCTGCCCGGATCTCGCCGACCTCGCCGCCGCCGCCCAGCAGCGGCGTGCGTCCGATCCGGGAGACCACCGGGGCGTCGATGCCGAGCAGGCGCAACGACTGCGCCAGCACCGGGCCGAGTGCCCGCGTCGCACCGTCGTCGATCTTGAAGGCCAGTGCCCGGCCGTCCGCCAGCGCCACCGCCTGCACCGCCTCCGCGCCCATCTTGGAGAGCGTGCCCGGCACTTCCCGCATCAGCCAGGTGTCGGGGCGGCGCGTTCCGGCCACGTACTCGGGGTGGGCCCGCATCGCGTCCCCGACCCGGCGCTCCGCCGACCCCGGCTCCGCCAGCACGAACGAACGGAAGGCCCGCGCCAGGCCCACCAGACTGATCGCCATCAGCGGAGCCCCGCACCCGTCCGTACCCACCGCCGCGACCGGCTCTCCCGCAGCCTCCTCGACCACCTGGTGGACCAGTTGCTGGAGCGGGTGCGACGGGTCGAGGTACGAGGCCCGGTCCCAGCCGTTCACCGCGCACACCGCGAGCATCGCCGCGTGCTTGCCGGAGCAGTTCATGGTGATCCGGTCCCGGACGTGACCCGCTGCGAGGTACGCCTCCGCCTCCGCCGGATCCAGCGGCAGATCGGGCGGGGTCTGCAGATCGCCGGGCGTCAGTCCGTGCTCGGCGAGCATCGTGCGCACGAGTTCGAGGTGGAAGTCCTCGCCCGAGTGGCTCGCGGCGGCCAGTGCCAGTCGCTCCCCGGACAGATCGAGCCCGGCCCGCAGCACCGCCGCGGCCTGCATCGGCTTGTTGGAGGAGCGCGGGAAGACCGGCGCCGCCGGGTCGCCCAGCACCCGCTCCACACTGCCGTCGGCGGCGAGTACGACCAGCGAGCCCCGGTGCCGGCCCTCCACGAAGCCGGACCGTACGACCTCGGCCAGGACGGGGTGGGCGGGGGATATGGCGCAGGGAGCGGCGAGGACGGCGCTGGAGGTCATGGTGGCCTTCCGGGGACGGGCGGACCCGCCCTCGGAAGGATCGCTTCAGGCGAGCAGGTCGTCTACTTGTGCTTCACCATCACGGTACCTGCGGGCGATCTCCGCACTGCAATCGTCAGCGGTCCGTTGCAACTGGTGACGGCGTCGGGAGACCTGCTGTTCGTAGCGGACCAGGCGCCCCATCGCGGCGTGCAGCTCTTCGTCCGTACGGGCGTCGAGGTCGGAGAGTTCGACCTCGGCGAGCGTCTCGGCCGCCAGCCGGCGGTACTCGTCGCTGCGCGGTGTGGTGAGCGTGACGTGCCGGGCGGAGGAGCGGTGCCGGGACGGGGTGTCGGCGAGGATCTCCGAGAGCCGGTCCACCACGGGTGTCTCCGGGTCCAGCCTCCGGGCCAGCTCGGCCCGCAGGATGTCGATCCGCCCCTGGACCAGCCGCCGCACATAGCTGAGGTCGGCCTCGTCGCGCTGCGACTCGCGGCGCAGGGTGCGCAGCTCCGGCAGCCGCAGGCCGTCCAGCTCGGACTGCGGTCCCGCGGACGGGCCGTCCACGAGACCGTGACCGGTTCGCTGCACGGGTGGGCGCATGGTGCGGATGCTGGTACTGGTGCCGGTGCGCATGCCCGGCACGGCACCGGGGGACTGCCCGGTTCCATAGGTACTCATGCTGTTGTCCATCCCCTCGACCGGTGCGTCGGCACACCGCCTTCCGAGCATGGTGCCACTCCCATGAGGCCTGCGTGGATGCTCTGTACCCGTTCAGCCCAAGATAGGTTGGTCTGTATGCGTGCAGTGGTACAGAGGGTGGACGGTGCGAGCGTCACGGTGTCCGACGGCGCGGGTGCGTCGGGCGGGCCCGAGGTGGTCGGCGAAATCGTCGGCGAGGGACTGTGTGTGCTGGTGGGAGTCACCCACGGGGACACCGCGGAGAAGGCGGCGCAGCTCGCCCGCAAGCTCTGGTCGGTCCGCATCCTGGAGGGCGAGAAGTCCTGCTCCGACGTGAATGCACCGCTTCTGGTGATTTCGCAGTTCACTCTCTACGGGGACGCCCGGAAGGGGCGCAGGCCCACCTGGAACGCCGCGGCGCCCGGCGAGATCGCCGAACCGCTGGTCGACGAGGTGGTGGCACAGCTGCGGGCGCTGGGGGCGCAGGTGGAGACGGGCCGGTTCGGGGCGGACATGCGGGTCTCGCTCACGAACCATGGCCCGTTCACCGTCATCGTCGAGGTCTGAGCCGGGTCGGGTCCGAGTCGGGTCTGGACCAGGTCGACCAGTCGGCGCAGACGGTCACGCGTAGGGAATCTACGCACGGCTACGGCTCCACGACCGTCTCCTGGGCTGCGGCCGTGTCCCCCGCGAGCAGCTCCGCGTCCACCGCGACGTTCCGCTTGACCAGGGCCAACGCGATCGGTCCCAGTTCGTGGTGGCGGGCGGACGTGGTGATGAAGCCCAGCTGACGGCCCTCGGCGCCGTCCGCGGCGAGCCGTACCGGTGTGCCGTGCCCGGGCAGGACGACCTCGCTGCCGTCGAGGTGCAGGAAGACCAGCCGCCGCGGCGGCTTGCCCAGGTTCTGCACCCGGGCCACGGTCTCCTGACCGCGGTAGCAGCCCTTCTGGAGGTGGACGGCGGTGCCGATCCAGCCCAGCTCGTGCGGGATGGTGCGGTGGTCGGTCTCGAAGCCGAGGCGCGGACGGTGCGCCTCGACGCGCAGCGCCTCGTACGCCAGGATGCCGGCCACGGGGCCGTGCCCGGCCGCGTACTTCTCCAGGTCGGCGCGGGGCAGGAACAGATCCCGGCCGTACGCCGTCTCCCGTACCGTCACGTCGTCCGGGACCTCCGCGATGGAGCCGGCCGGCAGGTACACCACGGCGAAGTCCTCGGTGCGGTCGGCGACTTCGACCCGGTAGAAGAACTTCATGGATTCCAGATAGGCGACGAGGTCGCCCTGCGTGCCCGGTTCGGCATGCATCCACACGGTCTCGCCGTCGTCGACGAGATAGAGGGCGTGCTCGATGTGCCCGTTCGCGGTGAGGATCAGGGCCTCGGTGGCCTCTCCCGGGGCGAGTTCGCTGACATGCTGGGTGAGCAGGAGATGCAGCCAGGTCAGCCGGTCGCTGCCGGTGACGGTGACGACGGCGCGGTGCGAGAGGTCGACGAGGCCGGAGCCGTCGGCGAGGGCGCGCTGCTCGCGGAACAGGTCACCGTAGTGCGCGGCGACGCCTTCGTCGCGGCCTTCGGCGGGGACGGCGCCGGGCAGGGACAGCAAGGGGCTCTTCATGTGACCAGCGTACGACGCGATTTAAGGCGGCCCTCCGGCTGCCGGCCGGCCTAAGGCTTGGGGTCGGCCGCGTCGGCCGTCCGGGCCGCACCCTCGGAAGCCGCCTTTGCCGTGCAGTCGGCGCAGCGGCCGAAGATCGCGAAGTGCTTCATGTCCGTCTCGAAACCGAAGGTGCCCTGCAGCTTCGCGGTGAACTCGGCGACGACATCGACATCGGCCTCGATGACGTTCGTACAGTCGCGGCAGACCAGATGGATGTGGTGGTGGCGGTCGGCCAGGTGGTACGTCGGTGCCCCGTGGCCCAGATGGGCGTGGCTGACCAGCTCCAGCTCCTCCAGGAGCTCGAGCGTCCGGTAGACGGTGGAGATGTTCACGCCGGACGCGGTCCTGCGCACCTCGGAGAGGATGTCGTCGGGCGTCGCGTGTTCCAGCGTGTCGACGGCTTCCAGGACAAGCTGCCGCTGCGGCGTCAGACGATAGCCGCGCTGCCGGAGATCGGTCTTCCAGTCGGTGCTCACCACAGGCCCAGTGTAGGACCGGGTGAGCACCTGTCCGCAGCTTTGCGCGAGGGGAAACCCGTGAACGGGCCGGACTACTTGAAGAAGGCGATGCCGTCGTCCGGCAGGTCGCCGAGGCTCTTCGCCATCGCCTCGACCTCTTCCGGGGTGACCGTCTTCTTCAGATGCGCCGACATGTACGGGCGCAGCTCCACCTCGGGGGTGGCCTTCTCGCCGACCCACATCAGGTCGCTCTTCACATAGCCGTAGAGACGCTTGCCACCGCTGTACGGGCCGGAGGCCGCGGTCCGGGCCACCGCGTCGGTGACCAGGTCGATCTGCGGCTTCTTGTCGGCCAGCTCGCCGTACCAGATCTCGATGACGCCCTGGTCGCGGACCATGACGACCTCGACCTTGCGGTCCTTGTCGATGCGCCAGTAGCCGGACTCGGACTCCAGCGGCTTGACCTTCTTGCCCTCGGAGTCGAGCACCCAGGTGTGCGAGACGTACTCCAGGAAGTCCCGGCCGTCGTGGCTGAAGGAGACTTCCTGGCCGAAGTTGCACTGCTCGGCGCCGGGGAAGTCGGAGACACCGGCGCCCGCCCAGTTGCCGAGGAGGAAGGCCAGCGGGACGAGGTCCGGGTGGAGGTCGGACGGGATCTCGATCATGAGCGGCTCAGACGATCTGTGAGGTGGGGGCGGGTGACTGCGGACGTGACACATCGGGCATGAGTGTCACGTTCGTGACGGGGGGTACCCGCGCGGACGGAGGCCAGGGCAGCCAGGGTCAGCGCTGACCCTGGTACAGCTTCTTCACGGTCACGCCGGCGAAGGCGATAACGCCGACGCAGACCAGGACCAGCAGGGCGGAGAAGAATGCCTCAAGCACGGGAACTCCTTGGAACGAGCGGTGTGGCAGCAATAGGGGGCCGGGCCCCAGCCTAATGGGTTGGGGCCCGGCCCGTCGGTTCGGGGTTTGCCCGGGGAGCGCCGAAGGGCAGGTCAGCCCAGCAGCTGGTTCTGCAGGATCAGCGTCTGGTGGAACGGAACGCTCTCCGTGCCCTCCTTGCCCTCGCGGGACTGGACGACGAGGGCGAGCGTGTCGCCGGCGACCAGGTAACCCTGGCGGACCTGCGCCTCGCCGTACGGCTTCGCCTCGTCGTACGCGTACGACGCGGTGCGCTCCACCTTGCCCGCGCCGTTCCAGCCTTCGTCGAGGACCATCCCGGACGTCTCGGACGTCCCGACGAGCGGCACCCCGGAGGGGGTGTCGTGGACGATCGCGTCCCTGAAGTACTGCGCGAAGGCCGTCGAATTGAACTGCACGAGATAGATCCGGGACGACGTGCCGTCGGGCATCGTCCAGCCGCGGGCGGCGACGTGCCGCGGAGCAGAGTCCTTCAGTATGTGTGTGATGTCGGAGCGCTTGCCCTTCACATACTCGGAGAGGTACTGCTCCGTGCTCACCCAGCCGCCATCGAGCTTCTTGTCCACGGTTGCTCCGGCCGGGGCGGGCAGCAGCAGACGCCGCAGGTCGGCGTGGTGGATCTCGGCGACATTGCCGTCGCTGTACGGGCGGGGCGAGCCGGCCGGGAGCGCGGGCAGGCTGAGCTCGGGGTAGTCCCAGCGGCCGTCGCTCTCGGTCGCCAGACCGGGCACGTCGGTGCGCTCCATCGAGGTGATACCGAAGGCCGTACCGGCGCCGAGGCCGCCGAGAACCAGGGCCGCGACAGTCCACCGGGCGACGGCCCGCAGGACGCGCCCGGGCTGCTCGGGCACCGGCGGCGGGGCCGACGGAGGCTCGGGCGCCTGCGGTACGGGGGTGGCCTCGGAGGGCGCGGCAGGCTCGGTCCCGGCGGGCGCGGCGGACGCTTCTGTCGTCTGCTCGGTCATACGTACTCCCCCGGAGACGTGATGTGGTTGAGCTGGTCCTTCAGCAATTCGGCGACGGCCGCCCGGTCGAAGGGCACGGTGCCGGATGCCGAGACACTGATGCTCAGCTCGCCGTCGTACGCCATGCACTCCATGGACACGATGGGGTCCTCGCCGCCTTCACTGTCCTTGCGCAGGAGGAAGCACTTGGCGTTCCTCGTGTGCCCCTGGATCTTCGGCCCCTGGCGGAAGATGCCGATGGTCTCGAAGAGGCCCGACCTGACGTTGTAGAGGTTCCGGACCGCCTTCTTGTCCTTCATCCGCATGATCTGTGTTTCCACCAGCAGGTCGTTGCCGTCCGGAACATAGGAACGGACGGCCGTGCCCTCGATACGGAGCTCGTCGATCCGCTTCTCGTAGTCCCGGCGTTCCTTGCCCGCGAGACCGCGGGCGCTCTCCTTCACCGCGGCTGCCGCCTTGCTGCCGCTCTGCTCACCGTCGTTGCCCATCTCTCCGATGTCGGGGCCGAGCCGGTAGCCGATCGGGACCGGCAGCAGCAACTTGCTGAGCTCGGTCGAGGCCCTGCCCCGGGCCACGTCACCGGCCGGGTCCTTGCCCGGCTTGCGCTCGGGCTCCTGCCAGAGGACGGTCCTGACGCTATGGTCCGCGCTGTCCACCGTGCTGCTGGTGTACGCGGCCGCACCTCCGACCGCGGCGATCACCAGCACGACGGGGAGCGCTGTGCGGATCACCCGGCGTGCCCGGCCGGGGGCGGCCGGGGAAAGCGGGGCCGCGGGCCCGGGCGTGTCGGCGCTCTCGTCGGGCGTCGTCACCTGCGTGGTCACGTCGTTCACAGGCGCTCCAGCTGTCGCTCTGCCAGCGTCCGGATGTCCTTCTTGCTGATCGGTACGGTGTCGTAGATGCCGATGTCGGCCATGATGTCGCCGCGGTACACGATGGCCCTGGCCTGGTAGGTCGGCAGATAGCCCGGTTTCCGCTCGACCTCGTAGAGGTAGTAGCGGCCGTTGCCGCTTCCCTTGAGCGGATCGCCGTCGTTACCCGCACCGAACTCGGTGCCGGGCATGTACGAACGCTGGCCCTGGGCCAAGGCCTGGGCTTCCTGCACGACGCCCGAGCGGAACTGCACGAGATAGGTCTCGGCGGTGCGGTACTGCCCGCGCTTCCAGGCAGCGCCCGCGATCCGGCGCATGCCGGACTCCAGGAAGTACTCGTACTGGGGGCCCTTGTACTTGAAGGCGCGGGAGGAGTACTCGTCCACGCCCAGCCAGCCGTCGCGGAAGACCGGCACCGCCTTGTCGTCGCCCCAGCCCACGGGGTCGTCGCTCCAGCCTGCGGGCCTGTCGGCGAGCAGCTTGCGCAGGTCGCCGTCCGTCCTGAGCCGACGGTCCTGGGACGCGGGCAGCGGGTCGGGGACCTTGTCCGCGGGCAGCGCCTTCGCCGGGTACGCCAGATCGGGCTGCGACAGGGCGGGCAGCGGGGTCGGGGCGCGTCCGGCCTGCACGTCGTAGCCCACGGCGGTGCCACCTGCGATGCCGAGCACCGCGGCAGCGGCGATCAGCAGCGCCGTACGCCCGCGCGGGCGCTTCACGACGGGCGCGGCGACCGGTGCGGCCCCCGGATCGGTCACGGGCGCCGACTCGGGAACGGGCCGGGGCTGAGGCTCGGGCTGGGGTCCGGCCTCGAGCACCGACTCCGGCACCGGCTCCGGCTCCGGTGTCTCTCCCGCCGGCGACGGCTCTACGGCACCGGCCGGTATCTCCTTCGCTGCGAGCGGCCCGGCCTGCCCGTCAGAAATAGTGTCTTTCGGTTCCAATTGGGGTCCCCCCACGAGACCAGAGGCGCTGATTCCGTTATCCGCGCACACACCTGACTGCCACCGAGGAGACGAGGTTGCCCACCCGACGATTACAGTTCGGCATATGCCGAAGAAGCTCGTGATCAAGGTGACTGCCGGTGCCGACTCAGCCGAGCGCTGCTCGCAGGCGTTCACGGTGGCCGCGGTCGCCGTCGCCAGCGGCGTGGAGGTCTCGCTCTGGCTGACCGGTGAATCCTCGTGGTTTGCTCTGCCGGGGCGCGCCGCGGAGTTCGAACTGCCGCATGCCGCGCCGCTGCCGGATCTGATCGAATCGATCCAGGCGGGCGGGCAGATCACTCTGTGCACGCAGTGCGCGGCCCGTCGCGACATCACCGAGCAGGACGTCCTGGAGGGCGTACGGATCGCGGGCGCCCAGGTCTTCGTCAGCGAGATCATGGCCGACGGCGTCCAGGCCCTCGTCTACTGACGCACCCGCGCCGTACCCGCTACCGCCGCTTCTTGCCGTCGAGCTCGTCCCACCACTCGTCGGACTGCGGGTCGCCCGACGGATCGTCCCACCAGCGGTCCTCCGGGCCCCGGCGGTTGGCGAACATGGCCGCGAGGGGCGGGATCACCATGGCGACGAGGCACATCGCTATCGCGGCGGGCATCGAAAACAGCCTGACAAAGGACCAGGCCGACACGAAGAGGACGATGCAGGCGCCCATCATGAGGAAATAGCCGCGACGGCGTCGGGCGTACATGACTCAAGCGTAGGCCCGCTTCCGCCCACGCGAACGGCGCGAAGGGCCGTACCCCGCTTGTGAAGGCGTCCAACCCCCGGGGTACGGCCCTTCGGCCGGTAAGGCGTCGCGGGAGCTCCGGGCCGGTCCGACGGACACAGTCCGGCGCTGCGGCTCGAAGCCCGCGAAGCGGCACGAGGCCGCGTTCGCAACTAGACGGCGATCGCGACCTCGGAGAGGCCACCGGTCTGCGCCACGACAGTGCGGTCGGCGCTGCCGCCCGGGACGAGGGCGCGCAGCGTCCACGTGCCCTCGGCCGCGTAGAAGCGGAACTGTCCGGTCGCCGAGGTCGGGACCTCCGCGGTGAACTCACCGGTCGAGTCCAGCAGACGTACGTAACCGGTGACGGGCTCGCCGTCGCGCGTCACGCTGCCTTGGATGGTGGTCTCACCGGGCTTGATGGTCGAAGCGTCGGGGCCGCCGGCCTTTGCTCCACACATGGTGTTCTGTCCTTCTGGGTCGGGGGTCGTGCTGGTCCGGGTCGTGCGGAGTTACTTGTTGGCGCCGAGCTCGATCGGCACACCCACGAGGGAGCCGTACTCGGTCCACGAACCGTCGTAGTTCTTGACGTTCTCCTGGCCGAGCAGCTCGTGCAGCACGAACCAGGTGAGCGCGGAGCGCTCGCCGATACGGCAGTACGCGATGGTGTCCTTCGCCAGGTCGACCTGCTCGTCCTCGTAGAGGGCCTTGAGCTCGTCGTCCGACTTGAAGGTGCCGTCGTCGTTGGCGTTCTTCGACCACGGGATGTTGCGGGCGCTCGGCACGTGGCCGGGGCGCTGGGACTGCTCCTGCGGAAGGTGCGCCGGGGCGAGCAGCTTGCCGCTGAACTCGTCGGGCGAACGCACGTCGACCAGGTTCTGGCTGCCGATCGCCTTCACGACCTCGTCGCGGTAGGCGCGGATCGACTCGTCCTGCGGCTGGGCCTTGTACTCGGTGGCCGGGCGCGACGGAATCCGGTCGCCGTCGACCAGGTCGCGGGAGTCGAGCTCCCACTTCTTGCGGCCGCCGTCGAGCAGGCGGACGTCCTGGTGACCGTAGAGCTTGAAGTACCAGAACGCGTAGGAGGCGAACCAATTGTTGTTGCCGCCGTAGAGGACGACGGTGGTGTCGTTGCCGATGCCCTTCTCGGACAGCAGCTTCTCGAAACCGGCCTGGTCGATGAAGTCACGGCGGACCGGGTCCTGGAGGTCCTTGGTCCAGTCGATCCGGATCGCGTTCTTGATGTGGTTCTTCTCGTACGCCGAGGTGTCCTCGTCGACCTCGACGAGAGCGATCTTCGGGTCGTCGAGGTGGGCCTCGACCCAGTCGGCGTCTACCAGGACGTCACTGCGGCTCATTCTGTTCTCCTCCGGGGCAGTTTGCGGCGAGACGGTACGAGATACGCGGAATGTACGGCGGCACAGGGTGCGGCACACGTGCACAGGCGATCGGGATGGGCCCTGACATCGGTCGAAGGGCCGGGGAATGCGGGGTGCCGAAGGCTCCCGCTCAGACAGTGCGACAGAGCATGGCGGCGACGCGGCACAGGTCCACTGCCCGCCGCTTCGTGAGATCCGCCCGTCCCCACTGTGGGAGACCGCCAATAGAGCACTGCATGGGACCGATCGTAGGGAGGTGCAGGCGGGCATGTCACCGCCGTGTCGTATCGTGAGACACGATCATCCGTGATGCGAGACGCGGATGCCGTTACGGCTTCCCCCGCGCCGGTCCCTCACCGTCGGCGCGCGTCAGCCATCTGCGGATCGGACGCGGCCGTCTCAATATGTGGCGCGCCGGGTCGTCGAAACCCCCATGTGCCGGTCGGTCCTATCCGGCGAGCTGTACGTCCGTGCCCGTCACGGAGATCTCCAGGCCGTCGGCGGTCGGCTGGATCCTCCGCAGCTTCAGACCGCTGGGCAGACCGCCGACCTCCCGCTCGAAGTCGGTCTTCTCGCGCACCAGACCCTCCAGCCCCGAGATGCCCTCGCCCGGCACCTTGTCCGCGTGCACCTTGATCGTGTGGCCGTCGACCAGGGTGACGGTGGAGAGCACACTGCGCGAGAGCGGGTTGCCGAGGATGTCGACCGTGCCGGTCACCTTCACCTTGCCGTTGCCGCCGTACTCGACGGCGACGCCGTCGCTGGCGACCTCGGTCAGGTCCTCGTACGAGATGACGGCGGTGCCGGTGGCACGGGCGGCGGTGGCGCTGGAGTAGCCGTCGGCGAGCTTCACCTCGTGCAGCGCGGCGTTCATCCGGCTGATCCGGATCCTGCGGCCGTTGGCGTCGGTCTCGATGCCGGTGATCTCGACGTCGACCTCGTCGAGCCGGCCTCCGGCGACCTGCGTCAGGAATGGGAATCCCTTGATGGAGACGTCCGTCGAGCCGATCGTGGCGCCGGTGACCTGGACCCGCCCCTCGACCTCCGACTCGGCGAAGTACACCGCCACCCGGTCGACGGCGACGAAGATCCCGCCCAGAACCACCACTATGACCAGCAGTATTCGCAGTGCACGCATGCTCGCTCTTCCCCCACCCTGCATCCGGCCGGACCCCTGGCGCCCATGCGTCCACTGTGAATGCACAGCGCGCCCGGAGTGATCGACGAGCGTGCACCCCTCTTCGGTTCCTGGGGGGCGATACTGTTCCGCGCTACGAGATCGCGCGGCCGATCAGATAGACGGCGGGGGCCGCGGCGGTGAGCGGCAGTGCCACACCGGCCGTCATATGGACGAACCGTGACGGGTAGTCGTAGCTCGCCACCCGCAACCCGATCAGTGCGCAACCGCCCGCCGCGAGGCCGAGCAGCGCACCCTTCGTACCGAAGTCGGTGAACGCCCCCGCCACCGCACCGGCGCCCGCGGCAGCGAGCAGCGCCACCACGACCGAGGCAGGTCCGGGCAGCGGCAGCGCGCGGACGAGCACGGCGACCGCGACGGCCACCCCGCCCACCGTCACCGCGTCCGGGACCGCCGCGAGATGTCCTGCGGCCAGGACGGAGAGGGCGGCCGACGCGACGGTGGCCATCAGCCCTTGCATCCGCTCGTCGGCGCTCGCGTGGCTGCGCAGTTGGAGGACCACGGTGAGCAGGACCCAGATGCCGAGGGTGCCGAGGATGGCGGCCGGTCCGTTCTCGCGGCCCGCGGCGAGCAGTGCGATGTCGGCGACGAAGCCGCCGGCGAACGCGAGCGCGATGCCCTGCCGGGCCGGCCACATACCGTTGAGCCGGAACCAGCCGGCCGCGGTCACGGCCTGGAGCAGCACCAGGGGTACGACCAGGGCGTAGGGCCCGATCGCGGCGCCGAGGGCGAGCAGCAGCCCGAGTCCCGCGGTGATCCCGGCGGGCTGCATACCCGGCGCGATGATCGGCGAACGGCCCTCGGCGCGGGCGCGCTGGGCATCGGTGATGCGGCTGTTGCCCAGGGTGGTGGGCGCGCTGTAACCGGCGGCGTCGTGCGCGGACCCGGTGGCGGCCGAAGCCGCGTCGGCGGGTGCGGCCGCCCGGACCGGCTCGGCGGCGACGGGCGCGACCGGGGCCTCGGGAGGCAGCGGGTAGGAGCCGGAGGCGGCCTGCGGCTGCGGATGCGGCGGCAGATAACCGGTCTCGGCGGTGGCCGGAGCGGGCTGCTGCACGGGCTGGGCGGGCTGAGCAGGCCGGATGGCCGGCTGGTACTGGGTGTCCCAGGTCTGGCCCTCCCAGGTCTGGGTGACACCGGGATCCTGCGGGCCGTGTCCAGCAGGCGCGGCGGGCTCCTGCATGTGCCCGGCCGGCCACGCGGGCCCGGGGTTCGCCCGGGGTGCCCGGTTCGGGTTGTACGGGCCGTGCGCCTGTTGCGGGGCTCCGTACGGGGACTGCTGACCGTACGACTGCTGACCGTAGGACTGGTCGCCGTGCGACTGCTGACCATAGGACTCGCCACCGTGCGACTGCTGACCATAGGACTGGTCGCCGTGCGACTGCTGACCATAGGACTCGCCACCGTGCGACTGCTGACCATAGGACTGGTCGCCGTAGGACTGCTGACCGTAGGACTGATTTCCGTACGACTGCGCGCCGGAGGACCGGTCGCCGTACGCCTGCTCCCCGTACGCCTGCGAGGGCTGCTGCTGTCCGTACGGCTGCGCAGGCTGCGGCTCCTGGCCGTTCAGCGGGTCGTACCCGTAACCCGGGTCCTGTCCGTACGGATGCTGCTGATCGTTGTTGCTCATGTTCTGCGGTTCACCCTCCTGCGAACGGCGGGAGCACCTCGACCGTGCCGCCCTCGGCAAGGCGTACGGTCTCATGACTGCGGGTCCCCACGGGGGCACCGTCGATGAGGAACGAGCACCTTTGCAGCACTCGGGTGAGCTCACCGGGGTGCCGCTCACGCACCGCATCGAGCGCCTCGGCGAGGGTCGCGGCTGTGTACGGCTCCTCCGCGGCCTTGGCGGCGGCCTTGGCGGCGGCCCAGTAGCGGATCGTTCCCGCAGGCATGGCGGCGTTCCTCTCGTCTCGCATCAGCTGTCCATCATGAATCACCGCGCCACCGCCCAGTCGCCGATGCGGGTGAGCAAGTTCTCGTCGGCGGCGTTCTCGGCATGGCCCATGCCGCGTTCCAGCCACAGCTCGGCGCCGTCACCCGCCGCGTCCGCCAGCATCCTGGGGTGGTCCAGCGGGAAGTACGGGTCCTGGTCGCCGTGCACGATCAGCAGCGGGGCCGGGGCGATCAGCCCGGCCGCCTCGACCGGCGGGAGCGGCACCGGATTCCAGTCGTTCCGGTCGATCCGGGTGCGGAACCCGTAGCGGCCGACCACCCGGCCGACCGGCCGGGTGACCACCCAGTGCAGGCGGCGCATCGGAGCCGTGCCCCGGTAGTACCAGCGGGCAGGAGCGCTCACGGCCACCACCGCATCCGCGTGCGCCTCCATGCGCCCCTCGCGCTCCGTAACGCCACCGGCTTCCGCGCCGGCCGTTGATCGTCCCGTGTACAGCGCCCCGTGCCGCAGCACCACGGAACCGCCCATCGAGAACCCGACGGTCACGATCCGCCGGTGTCCGAGCGCCCGCGCCCACTCCACCGCAGCCGCCAGGTCCAGCACCTCGCGGTCGCCCACCGTCGACCGCCCGCCGGACCCGCCGTGCCCCCGGAAGGAGAACGTGATCACGGCCGCGCGCTGGGCGAACACCCCCGCGGCACGCCGCACCGCGGGCCGGTCCACCGATCCGGTGAAAGCGTGCGCGACCACGATCGCAGTACTGTCGAAGGATGTTTCCGCAGCAGCCCCGGCATCTGCCGTACACGGCTCGTACACCGCCTCGATACGGACCCCGTCATCGGTCCGCAATGTGGTGCGCAGTGGACCCGGCGTGATCAAGGGAACAGAAGAACTCGGAAATCGCCCCTCGGACACTGAACTCATGTGAGCTATTCTGCTGGGAAGAGGATCCGGGCAATGCAGCCCCCGGGTCCTTTTGTGCTTTCCAAGCGTTGTTACGGCGACGTTTCCACAAGCTCAGCGGCCCCAGGGCGCGGGACCGCACCCGTAAAACCCGTATGACGAATGTCGCACGGCAAACAGTGCGAAAGCCAGCACGAAACGTACGAAGAAGTGCCGCATACTCCCCCGGGCCCGAGCCCGGGAGTGCCCCTCTCGCAGGGAACGAGGAGGACCGACGTAATGGGCGAGCGAACCGTGCACGATCATCGACCGACGACCCAGGCAGGTGGGCGGCGATGAGTTCACTGCTGCTCCTGACGAATGCCCTTCAACCGTCGACGGAGGTGCTTCCGGCCCTCGGTCTCCTGCTGCACAGCGTGCGGGTGGCCCCCGCCGAGGGACCCGCTCTCGTCGACACCCCGGGTGCCGACGTCATCCTGGTCGACGGCCGCCGCGACCTGCCGCAGGTGCGGTCGCTGTGCCAGCTGCTGCGGTCCACCGGACCGGGCTGTCCGCTGATACTCGTCGTGACGGAGGGCGGTCTCGCGGCCGTCACCGCCGACTGGGGCATCGACGACGTGCTGCTGGACACGGCTGGACCGGCCGAGGTCGAGGCCCGGCTGCGGCTCGCCACCGGCCGGCAGCAGCTCACCTCCGACGACTCCCCGATGGAGATCCGCAACGGTGATCTCTCGGTCGACGAGGCGACGTACAGCGCAAAACTGAAAGGCCGGGTCCTCGACCTGACCTTCAAGGAATTCGAACTGCTCAAGTACCTCGCACAGCACCCGGGCCGGGTCTTCACCCGCGCCCAGCTGCTGCAGGAGGTCTGGGGCTACGACTACTTCGGCGGTACCCGGACGGTCGACGTCCATGTCCGGCGGCTGCGCGCCAAGCTCGGCCCCGAGCACGAGTCGCTGATCGGCACGGTCCGCAACGTCGGCTACCGCTTCGTCGCACCGGAGAAGGTGGAGCGTGCCGCAGAGGAGGCCAAGGCGCAGGCCGCGGCGAAGGCGGCCGCCGAACCGGTAATCCGTACGGAGCAGTCGCGCGTGGCCGAGGTCGTCGAAGAAGCCCCGGTACGGCCTGCCAACCGGTAGGTCCATCCGCGTAGACTGCCGCGCGTGGCCAAGGTGACGCGGGACGATGTGGCGAGACTGGCGGGTACGTCGACCGCGGTCGTCAGCTATGTCATCAACAACGGACCCAGGCCGGTCGCCCCGGCCACGCGCGAGCGGGTACTCGCCGCGATCAAGGAGCTGGGCTACCGGCCCGACCGGGTTGCCCAGGCCATGGCCTCGCGGCGGACCGACCTCATAGGGATGATCGTGCCGGACGCCCGGCAGCCGTTCTTCGCGGAGATGGCGCACGCGGTCGAACAGGCTGCCGCCGAGCGCGGAAAAATGGTGCTCGTCGGCAACTCCGACTACCGCGACGAGCGCGAGGTCCACTATCTGCGGGCCTTTCTCGGCATGCGGGTCTCCGGGCTGATCCTGGTCAGCCAGGGCCCCAGTGAGCGGGCGGCGGCCGAGATCGAGGCATGGGACGCGCGGGTCGTGCTGCTGCACGAGCGGCCCGAGGCGATCGATGACGTCGCGGTCGTCACGGACGACATCGGCGGCGCTCAGCTCGCCACCCGGCACCTGCTGGAACACGGCAACGAGTACGTGGCGTGCCTCGGCGGCATGGAGTCGACCCCGGCGGTCGGCGACCCGGTCGCCGACCACGTCGAGGGCTGGCGCCGTGCGATGCACGAGTCGGGGCGCTCGACGGAGGGCCGGCTCTTCCAGGCCCCGTACAACCGTTACGACGCCTATCAGGTGGCGCTGAAGCTGCTCGCGGATCCGGACAGGCCGCCGGCGATCTTCTGCTCGACGGACGACCAGGCCATCGGTGTACTGCGGGCCGCGCGCGAGCTGCGGATCGATGTGCCCGGGGATCTCGCGGTGGCGGGCTTCGACGACGTGAAGGAAGCCGGTCTGACCGATCCGCCGCTGACGACGGTCTTCTCGGACCGCCCGGCGATGGCACGGGCGGCCGTGGACCTGGTGCTCGACGACTCGTTGCGGGTGTCGGGGTCGCGGCGGGAGCGGCTGAAGCAGTTCCCGTCGGCGCTGGTGGTGCGGCGGTCGTGCGGCTGCGGGGAGTCCACGGCCGGGGCGCGATAGGCCCGGCGGGCCGTAGCTGCGTACCTCTTGTCCCTGCCGGGCCGTACCCCGTACTTCCCGACGGGCCGCACTCCCTTTATATGGGGCATACGAGGTTCTACCGGGCTTCTCAGCGGGTGCTCAGGCTTCTCTCATCTTCGCCGGACACGCTCTTTGACATGACAGAGAGCCAGCGCCCGAGCGGCGAGTACCCGATGTACCCCTCGTACGGCAACGGTGACGCGTCCTACCCGCCGCCGCCGTCCCACCAGCCCGCGCAGCCGATCGCGACGGGCCCCGGAACCACCGTGTGGCCCGGCTGGGGCAGCGGCGCCGACGGGCACGGCGGAGGCGGGGACGGCGGTTACGGCTCCGGCCTCCCGCAGCCCGGACCCGAGCCTGCCTCGTCCCGGCGCCGGGCCCGGCGGCCGGTGGCCCTCCTGGTGGCCGTGGCGATCGCGGCGGGGGTCGTCGGCGGCGGCACCGCCACCGTCATCGGCCGGCTCACCGGCAACGACACGACCAGCACGAGCAGCGGCGTCGTCCCGGGCACCACCGTCTCGCAGAGCAGCAAGGGCAGCGTCGCCGGTGTCGCCGAGGCCGTCTCGCCGATGATCGTCGAGGTCAACGCGACCTCGCCGGCGGGCACGTCCACCGGGTCCGGAGTGGTCATCACGTCCGACGGCGAGGTCGTCACCAACAACCACGTCATCTCCGGCGCCTCGTCGATCAAGGTGACGCTCAGCACCGGCAAGACGTACAACGCGAAGGTCGTCGGCACCGACGCCGACAAGGACCTCGCACTCATCAAGCTCCAGGGTGCGAGCGGGCTGAAGACGGCCACGCTGGGCGACTCCTCGGCGGTCTCGGTCGGAGACCAGGTCGTCGCGATCGGCTCGCCCGAGGGCCTCACCGGCACCGTCACCAGCGGCATCGTCTCCGCGCTCGACCGCGATGTCACGGTCGCCAAGGACGACAGCAGCGGGCAGGGACAGGGCGGGTGGGGCGGCGGCGAGCAGTGGCCGTTCGAGTTCGGCGGCCGGCAGTTCAACGGCGACACCGGCAACTCCACGACCACGTACAAGGCCATCCAGACCGACGCCTCGCTCAACCCCGGTAACTCCGGTGGCGCGCTCATCAATATGAACGGCGAGGTCATCGGCATCAACTCCGCTATGTACTCGGCGAGTTCGTCCGACGGATCCAGCAGCGCCGGCGCGGGCAGCGTGGGCCTCGGCTTCGCGATCCCGGTGAACACGCTCAAGGCCGATCTCGACACCCTGCGGGCCGGCACCAGCTCCTGAGGAGACAGTCATGCACCACCCGACCGACACCCCCACCGGCCCGGCCGACCTGGCCCTGCCCCTCGCCCTCGTGACGGAACTCGCCACGGAACCGGCCGCGCGCCGCGCCTCCGGGCCCCGCCGCGCCCCGGAGCTCCGCACAGCCGCGGGCCGCAAGCGCCGGGCCGCGCGACGACGTGGCGCGGCCGTGCGAGGCTGAGAGCACGGCAGGCCCCGCGGCCCGCCCCGGCAGCCCGGAACGAGAAGAGGACAACGAGCGATGAGCCCCGCCGAAGACGATCCACAACGCATCCTGATCGTCGACGACGAGCCCGCCGTGCGTGAGGCACTGCAGCGCAGTCTCGCGTTCGAGGGGTACGGCACCGAGGTCGCCGTCGACGGTCTCGACGCCCTCGCCAGGGCCGAGTCGTACGCCCCCGACCTCATCGTCCTCGACATCCAGATGCCGCGGATGGACGGACTGACGGCTGCCCGCCGGCTCCGCTCCGCAGGCACCACCACACCCATCCTGATGCTCACCGCCCGCGACACCGTCGGCGACCGGGTCACCGGTCTCGACGCGGGCGCCGACGACTATCTGGTCAAGCCGTTCGAACTGGACGAGCTCTTCGCCCGCATCCGTGCCCTGCTGCGCCGCAGCTCGTACGCGGCCGCGGCGGGCGGCGGCATCCCGGACGACGATGTGCTGGACTTCGCCGATCTGCGGATGAACCTCGCCACCCGCGAGGTCACCAGGGGCACGCGCCGGGTCGAGCTGACCCGTACCGAGTTCACCCTGCTGGAAATGTTCCTGGCGCACCCGCGGCAGGTGCTGACCCGCGAGCAGATCCTCAAGGCGGTGTGGGGCTTCGACTTCGAACCGAGCTCCAACTCCCTGGACGTGTACGTGATGTACCTGCGCCGCAAGACGGAGGCGGGCGGCGAACCGCGGCTCGTGCACACGGTGCGGGGGGTCGGTTACGCGCTCCGCTCCGGCGGCGGTGACGGATGACCGAGCCCCTGCGCCGGTTCCGCGCCCTGCCACTGCGAACCCGGCTCGCGCTGCTGGTGGCGACGGCGGTGGCGGTCGCGGTGGCGGCGGTCGCAACGGCCTGCTGGTTCGTGACGAAGGCGCAGCTGGACCAGCAGATGGACAACTCGCTGCGCAGTTCGCAGGTCGACGGGAGGTACCTGACGAAGCTGTACTCCTACTGCCGCGGCACCACCCCGCTGCCGCCCGATTCGTTCACCGGGTACACCGTTCAGCTCGTCGACTCCCAGGGCACGGTGTGCATCACCCCCAACGCGTCGGCACTCTCCGTGAGCCCTGCCGACATCGCGGTGGCCGACGGTCAGCAGCCCTACGCCCTGCACTCGGCGAAGGCCGAGGACGGGACGAGGATGCGCGTCTACACCTACCCGCTGTTGCCGTCCGCTTCCACTCCCGGTGGGACGTCGGGCAACATCGCCGTTTCCATCGCCCGCCCGATGAGCGAGATCGACAAGCCGCTCTCGACCCTCGCCTGGGTCCTCCTGATCGTCTCCGGCGTCGGCGCGATCGGCGCCGGCGCGGCCGGTCTCTGGGTCGCCCGCACCGGTCTGCGCCCCGTCGACGAGCTCACCGAGACGGTCGAGCACGTCGCCCGCACCGAGGACCTCACCGTCCGCATCCCGGTCGAGGGCGAGGACGAGATCGCCCGGCTGTCCCGTTCCTTCAACTCGATGACCGCTTCCCTCGCCAGCTCCCGCGACCGTCAGGCCCAGCTGATCGCGGATGCCGGCCACGAACTGCGGACACCGCTGACGTCCCTCCGTACCAACATCGAACTCCTCGCCCGCAGCGACGACACCGGCCGGGCCATCCCGCCGGACGACCGCAGGGCCCTGATGACGTCGGTCAAGGCGCAGATGACCGAGCTGGCCTCGCTCATCGGCGACCTCCAGGAACTGGCCCGCCCCGACGCGGCGAACCCCGGACCGCTCCAGGTCGTCGCTCTGCACGACATCGCGGACACGGCCCTGGAACGCGCCCGTCTGCGCGGCCCCGAGCTGACGATCAGGGCGGACCTGACGCCTTGGTACGTACGGGCCGAGCCGGCCGCGCTGGAGCGAGCGGTGGTCAACGTCCTGGACAACGCGGTCAAGTTCAGCCCGCCCCGCGGCACGATCGAGGTCGCACTGCGCGACGGCGAACTGACGGTACGGGACCACGGCCCCGGCATCCCCGCCGAGGAGCTCCCCCACGTCTTCGAACGCTTCTGGCGTTCCCCGTCCGCCCGCCAGCTCCCCGGTTCGGGCCTGGGCCTGTCGATCGTCGCCCGCACCGTCCAGCAATCGGGCGGCGAGGTCACCCTGCGCCCGGCACCGGACGGCACGGGCACGGTCGCCTCGATCCGGCTGCCGGGGGCGCCACAGCCGCCGCCGGGGCTGTGATCGCGGGGCGGTCGGGCCCGTCCCGCGATCAGAGACGGCGCCGGAACTCGGCAGCGAACTGCGGGACGCCTCCCGCGTCCAGCCTGTCCAGCAGCCCGTGCAGGTCGCGGGGCTCCCGCCGGTAGGAGCCCACCTGCGCACGCAGGACGGAGTTCATCTCCACCGGGGCGAGATCGAGCATGTCCAGCAGAAAGTCATCGGGGCGCATTACCTCGATCTCGTACGGATCCGACGCCTCGGCCGGGAAATCCGTCACGTTCAACGTGACGACGGCATGCGCCTGCCCCCGGACCGCCGCCGCCAGCACATGCCGGTCCTTGGGGTCGTTCGCCATGGCGGGTATGAGCGCCTCGTATCCCGACACGAGACTGTCGGGAAACGTGCCTGCCATCGCTTCGACGATTCCCTTGGCCTTCAAGGCCCCGATCCGCTCGCCGACGTTCCTGGTCAGCTCATCCAGGATGTCGGTGGACCAGAGCGGTTCGTAGAGCTCGACCTCGGCGAGTCTCAGTAATGTGTCCCTGAGGTAGTTCGGGAAAAGGACGCAGGTGTCCAGGACGACGCGCTGCACATCGCTCCAGTCGGCTCGGGCGGATTCAGCTGGTCAGTTGTCGTAGAGACCGGCATCCTCGGTCAGCCCGACCAGTTCGTCCAGTCCTTGACGACGCTGCGATCGCCTCTTCTCCTTGTAGTCGAGTACGTCGGCCAGCAGCACTCTGCGGTGCCTTCCCGGCCGCGAGAAGGGGATCCCACCCTCATCGAGGATCTTGACGAACGTCGGCCGGCTGACTCCCAGGAGGTCGGCAGCCTCTTGCGTGGTCAGTGTGGTGTTCACCGGTGCGACCGTCACGGCCTTGCCCTCCGACAGGGCCCGCACCACCACCATGAGCGCCTCGTAGACCTCCGGGGGCAATGTGCGCGTGGCGCCGTCGGGGCCGCGCAGCAGGGCTGGCTCCGCGGCTTGCGGAGTCCGCTCCAGGAAGGCGCAGAGCTCGGCGATCTCCGCGCGGTGCTCGGGCAGGAGAGTGCGGTCTTCAGTAGTGCCGTGCATGGCTCTGTCTCCTTTGAGAGTAGACCCAGCATCGCACGATTCGAAAGAAACGCAAGCGCCGCATCCGTCAGGTCTCAGACCCCCGGGTTGTGCCGGATCAGTGACTCCACCAGGCCCGACCGGGTGGCGGGGAAGTCCAGCGGGACGATGCCGAGGCCGGTCCAGCCCGCCGCCTCCGAGCCGTCCAGGAACGACCGGACCTGCGGGTTGAGCCGGTCCGCGTTCCAGCGCGGCGGCATCAGGGCGGCCGTGCTGACGTAGTTCATGTACAGCTTCCCGGGCTGCTGGGCCGCCTTTCGGAACTGCGACTCGATCTTCGGGTACTTGGCGAACGGCTCCGCCATGTAGTCGTCCTGGATGTCGAAGAGCGCGGAGTCGGCGTAGCGGACACCGGGCAGCCCGCCGTTGTCGGCCAGCAGCACGACCTTGCCGCGCGCCTCGCCCAGCGAAGGCAGCGCCGGGTCGATACGGAACAGCGGCCGCCAGCCCCTGCCGTCGAGGTAGTCGTCGAAGATCGCCCGGAACGTCGCATCGCTCTCCTCCGAGTACTCCTGCTTGACCCGCATCAGCACGGTCTCGGTGGGGTGAGCCGCCAGGAAGTCCCAGCAGGCGCCCAGCACATCGCCGAACATCAGGTTCTGGTACGAGGCGCCGTGATGGATCGCGAAGGAGTCACCGGTGACCCGGCACCGCACGTCGAGGAAGCGCAGCCCGCTGTTCAACTGCTCGGCGATCGTGGTGTTCTGGCACTCGGTCCAGGGGCCGCCGTAGCGGGCGCCGGAGTCGTGCGAGCCGGGGATCGTGAGGCGTCGCAGCGCGGTGGCGTCGGGGATGGCGCCCATCCAGTCCTGGGTGGCGAGGACTTGGCGGGACCCGGCGGTGGCGGGTGGCGCGCCCACGAGGACGGTGGCGGTGGCGGCGAGGGCGCCGGTGAGGAAGTTCCGGCGGGTAGCGGTGTACGGGCTCATGCGGGGGTGCCTCCGTCTGCCGTGGGGGGTCAGCCCTGGGATTATGACGGGTGCACGTCACTACTGGAACAGGGCGGCCGGGATGGAGAGGTACGGCCTCGGAGGCGGACCGGTGCGATCATCGGCCGGATGACAACCTGTGTCTTCTGCCAGATCGTTTCTGGCCGACTGCCCTCCCACCGCGTCCTGGAGGACGATCACACCGTGGCTTTCCTCGACATCGCGCCGGCCTCTGAGGGCCACACCCTGGTCGTCCCGCGCGAGCACGCCCGGGACATCTGGGAGATCTCCGAGGCCACGCACGGGCACGTCGCCCGCATGGTGCACCGAGTCGCCGCTCTGCTGAACACGGCCCTCGCCCCCGACGGCGTGAACATCGTCCATTCCACCGGCGAGGCCGCCTCGCAGGAGGTCTTCCACTTCCACGCCCATGTGGTGCCGCGCCGGCACGGCGACAACCTGCACCCGATGTGGAATTCCCGGCCGGCCCCGGGCCAGGATCTCGAACAGGTGCTGGCCCGGGTCACCGCGGTTCGATGAGGGCACTCGCAGGCTGACCGAAACACACGGCGGGGCGGTGGGCCCGCCGGCCCACCGCCCCTCTCACCCGCGTACGGGAGTTACCGGATGACCGTGATCCGGTCCGTCGCCGGCGGGGCCGGCGGCGCGGCGGCCGTGGAGTGGGGTGTCGCTGACATCGGTCCCCTTGCGAGTTCAGCGGGAGGTCTGAGAGTGGTGGCGAGTCTGGAGACTTCGTGCCGCAGCCTGGAGTGACGCGCGTAGCGCGACAGATGTTCGGGGTTACGAACCGGTTGCCATGCGGTCGGCGGGCAGCAGCTCGTTGCCCAAATTGTTCGACGCCCGCTCGAAAGCCCGTCGCCCTCGCCCCCCACCCACCTCACCCCCCGTACGCTCGTACACATGACGACTGACGTACCTCTCCCCGCCCCCGGACGCGAGATCCAGACGCTCGAAGTACTCTCCCCCGAGCAGGCCGGAGCCGTGTCCGACCTGCTCGCCGAGGCGGCCCGGTCCGACGGCAGGCAGGCCGTGTCCGAGCAGGGGCGGCTGCAGCTGCGGGGCGGGCGGCGTGAGGGAGTGCGGCATCTGCTGCTCACCAGTGGGCCGACCCTGGTCGGGTATGCGCAGCTGGAGGACACCGACCCCGTCGAGGCGCCGGCCGCCGAGCTGGTCGTACATCCGGCGTACCGCGGGCAGGGGCACGGGCGGGCGCTGGGTGCGGCGCTGCTCGCCGTTACGGGCAAGCGGCTGCGGGTGTGGGCGCACGGCGGGAAGTCCGCGGCCCGGCATCTCGCGCAGGTCCTCGGCCTCTCCCTCTTCCGCGAACTGCGTCAGCTGCGGCGCCCGCTGAGCCCGCTGGACATCGCGGAGCCGGTGCTGCCGCCCGGCGTCACCGTCCGCGCCTTCGTGCCCGGCGAGGACGACGCCGCCTGGCTCGCGGTGAACCGCGCCGCCTTCGCCCACCACCCCGAACAGGGTTCGCTGACCCAGCGCGACCTGGACGACCGCAAGGCGGAGCCCTGGTTCGATCCGAAGGGCTTCTTCCTGGCCGAGCGCGACGGCGAGCTGATCGGCTTCCACTGGACGAAGGTGCACGCCGATGAACACCTCGGCGAGGTGTACGTCGTCGGCATCTGGCCCGACGCGCAGGGCGGCGGACTCGGCAAGGCGCTCACCGCGATCGGGCTGCGCCACCTGGCCGCCGAGGGGCTGCCGACCGCGATGCTCTACGTCGACGCGGACAACAAGGCGGCCCTGGCCGTCTACGAGCGGATGGGCTTCGCGACGCACGAGGTGGACCTGATGTACCGCACGGAGTCCTGAGCAGCCACAACTCGCCCGGGGGCGGCGTCGCTTGACGCCGCCCCCGCTTTACGCCACCATTCCACTACTTGATTAGTGAAAGGGGTGAACATGGCAGAGTCCGCAGCGGTCGAATACCGCATCGACCGGCGCAGCGGCGTCGCCACGTACCTCCAGATCGTCCAGCAGACCAAACAGGCCCTCCGCCTCGGCCTGCTGGAGCCCGGCGACCGGCTGCCCACCGCACGCGAGGTCGTCGAGGCCACCGCCATCAACCCGAACACCGTGCTCAAGGCCTACCGGGAGCTGGAGCGCGAGGGCCTCGTCGAGGCCCGGCGCGGGCTCGGCACCTTCGTCACGCGGACCCTCGGCGGCGCTGCGGCCGCCGACGACGCGCCGCTGCGCGCCGAGCTCGCCGACTGGGCCCGCCGGGCCCGCGCGGCCGGACTGGAGAAGGACGACGTGAGCGCGCTCTTCACCGCCGTACTGGACAAGACTTTCGAGGGGGATCAGGCCGGATGACAGGCGCTGCGATCGAGGCCACCGGCCTCGGCATGAAGTACCGGGGCAGGGATGGGGGCTGGGCGCTGCGCGACTGTTCGTTCCGGCTGCCCGCCGGGCGCGTGTGCGCCCTCGTCGGGCCCAACGGCGCGGGCAAGTCCACGCTGCTCGCCCTCGCGGCGGGCTTCCTGCGGCCCGCGGAGGGCACGGTACAGGTGCTGGGCGGGGCACCCGGGGAGGCAAGGGCCAAGATGGCCTTCGTGGCCCAGGACAAGCCGCTGTACCCGCAGTTGACGGTCGCCGCGACGCTCTGGGCGGGCGCCGAGCTGAACCCCGCCACCTGGGACCAGGACACCGCCGAACGCATCGCCGGGGAGCTCCCGCGCGACGCCGGGGTCCGCAGCCTCTCCGGCGGCCAGCGCACCCGGCTCGCACTGGCCCTCGCCCTCGGCAAGCGGCCCGAACTGCTGCTGCTGGACGAACCGATGGCCGACCTGGACCCCCTTGCCCGCCACCAACTGATGGGCGCGCTGATGGCCGAGGCCGCCGAGCACTCCACCACCATCGTGATGTCCTCGCACATCCTCACCGAGCTGGAGGGCGCCTGCGACTACCTCCTGCTCGTCGACGGCGGCCGGGTCCGCCTCGGCGGCGAGACGGACGACCTCCTCGCCGCGCACACCCTGCTCACCGGTCCGGTACGGGACACCGACCCGCACACCGTCGTCGAGTCCCGCACGGCGGGGCGTCTGCAGACCACACTCGTACGGAGGCAGGGCCCCGTGGACACCACCGTCTGGGAGGCCACCGAGCCTTCGCTGGAGGAACTGCTGCTGGCGCATCTGCGGTCGCCGGAAGCACCCGCGCTGCTGACGCCGAGCGCCGAGGCCGGCAAGGAGGTGGCTGCCGTATGAGCGCCATCGGTCTGCGTGCGCCCGTCGCACCCGCCGCCGGGCTGCGGGGCCCCGTCCGCGTCCTTCTCCGCCAGCACCGCCGCTCCCTGTGGGTGGCCGGCGCACTCCTGGTGCTGGGCATCGCCATCGTGGTCGGGCTCCGGATCTGGGTCGCGGTCGCGAGCTCGGACGAGCTCTGCGCCGACGGCGACATCACCCGCTGCGGCGACGACACCTACCAGCCCACCTACGCCCGCGCCGCCGCCGAGGGATATCTGTCAGGCGGTGGGACCGTCGTCCTGCTGCTCGCCGCGCTCATCGGCGTCTTCGTCGCCGGACCGCTGATCGCCCGCGAGCTGGAGAGCGGTACGTTCCGGCTCGCCTGGGCCCAGTCGGTCTCCCCGGCCCAGTGGCTGGCGGCCCGGCTCGCCCTGCCCGCGGCTCTGGTGACCGCCGGGACGACCGTGCTCGTCCTCGTCTACCGATGGGGCTGGTCGGGCTTGCAGAGCAAACCGTACGCCTCCGGACTGGGCTGGTACGAGAACGGTATCCATCCCGCCCTCGGCCCGACCGCCGTCGCCTACGCCCTGCTGGCCCTGGCTGTGGGCGCCCTGTGCGCCGTGGCCGTACGCCGTACCGTCCTGTCCATGAGCCTCACAGCCCTCGTCCTGGGCACGGTCATGCTGGGGTTCGGCAAGCGCCGCTACGAGCTCTGGCCGACCACCCGCTTCTTCGGCGACGACGGGCCGGGCAGTGACGCCTGGCACATCGAGTCGGGCATGCTCACCGCCTCCGGCAAGGAGATCTACTGGAAGGACTGCTTCAAGGCCGGCACGACGGTGCCGGAGGACCCCACGAGCTGCCTGCGCAACCAGGGCGGCATCACGTACTTCGCCGACTACCACCCCGCCTCGCATTTCTGGCCGCTCCAGCTCGTCGAGACCGGCATCCTGCTCGCCCTGGCCGCGCTCGCCGTCGCCCTCGCCTTCCGGGTGCTGCGCCGCCGCCACGGCTGAGACCGCTTCCAGGCACTGTGTCCGGGCCCTCCGGGGGCCCGGACACTGCTCATATGACCAATCCGCCCACGGCACACCGCTTCCTGCACGTCATGTCGCCGTTACCGGCCATTCAGAAGGGCTTGCGACCCTCTCAAAATGCAGCCAGCTGTGCCGACCCCCCACAACGGGAGAAATCCCGGTGGAGACCGTGCGAACCACACGAACCGTGAGTTTCCCGCGATCTCCGCACTCTCCGGCGCGCCCTCGGAGCCTTCGAAGCGGAAGAATAGGGCCATGAGCCAGCAGCCCAGCTCCGAGGTCCCGGTCCGGCCCGCCGTGCAGCCGTCGGTCGGCTCGCTCGCCGCGCACCGGCCGCACGCCGTCGCCTCGTCGGCGTCCAACAGCGCCATACTGTCGACCCGGGCCGACCTCGATCCCGACATCGACGCCGACGTCGACGCGTACGAACCCGACGTCGACGGCAGCGAACTGCCCCACGGCCGTTTCCTGGACCGGGAACGCAGCTGGCTCGCGTTCAACGAACGGGTGCTCGAACTGGCCGAGGACCCGGCGACGCCCCTCCTCGAGCGGGCCAATTTCCTCGCCATCTTCGCCTCCAACCTGGACGAGTTCTTCATGGTCCGGGTGGCCGGACTGAAGCGCCGTATCGCCACCGGCGTCGCCACCCGCTCCGCCTCCGGACTCCAGCCCCGCGAGGTCCTCGACCTGATCTGGACCCGCTCGCGCGAACTCATGGCCCGGCACGCCGCCTGCTACCAGCAGGACGTCGCCCCCGCCCTGTCCGACGAGGGCATCCAGCTGATCCGCTGGCCCGAGCTGACCGAGAAGGAACAGGCCCGCCTGTTCACCTTCTTCCGGCAGCGCGTCTTCCCCGTGCTGACCCCCCTCGCCGTCGACCCGGCGCACCCCTTCCCGTACATCTCGGGTCTCTCACTCAACCTCGCCGTCGTCGTGCGCAACCCGGTCAGCGGCCACCGCCACTTCGCCCGGGTCAAGGTGCCGCCACTGCTGACCCGCTTCCTGGAGGCGTCGCCGCAGCGGTACGTGCCCATAGAGGACGTCATCGCCGCCCACCTCGAAGAGCTCTTCCCGGGCATGGAGGTCCTCGCCCACCACATGTTCCGGGTCACCAGGAACGAGGACCTGGAGGTCGAGGAGGACGACGCCGAGAACCTCCTCAAGGCCCTGGAGAAGGAGCTCATGCGGCGCCGCTTCGGCCCGCCGGTCCGCCTGGAGGTCGAGGAGTCCATCGACCCGTACGTGCTGGACCTGCTGGTACGCGAGCTGAAGGTGTCCGACGCCGAGGTCTACCCGCTGCCCGGACCGCTCGACCTCACCGGGCTCTTCGGCATCGCGTCCCTGGACCGGCCCGAGCTGAAGTTCCCCAAGTTCATCGCGGGCACCCACCGCGATCTCGCCGAGGTCGAATCCGCCTCCGCGCCCGACATCTTCGCCGCCCTGCGCGAACGCGACGTGCTCCTGCACCACCCGTACGACTCGTTCTCCACCTCCGTCCAGGCGTTTCTGGAACAGGCCGCGAGCGACCCCGACGTCCTGGCCATCAAGCAGACCCTGTACCGGACTTCGGGCGAATCCCCGATTGTGGAAGCCCTCATAGACGCTGCCGAATCCGGCAAGCAGGTCCTCGTACTCGTCGAGATCAAGGCCCGCTTCGACGAGCAGGCCAACATCAAGTGGGCGCGCAAGCTGGAGGAGTCCGGCTGCCATGTCGTCTACGGGCTCGTCGGCCTCAAGACCCACTGCAAGCTCTCGCTCGTCGTCCGCCAGGAGGGCGACACACTGCGCCGCTACGCCCACGTCGGCACCGGCAACTACCACCCCAAGACCGCCCGGCTGTACGAGGACCTCGGCCTGCTGACCGCCGACCCCCAGGTCGGCGCGGACCTCTCCGACCTCTTCAACCGACTCTCCGGCTACTCCCGCCGCGAGACCTACCGCCGCCTCCTGGTCGCCCCGAGGTCTCTGCGCGACGGGCTGATCGCCCGTATAAACAAGGAGATCACGCACCAGCGGGCCGGGCGCAGCGCCTACGTCCGCATCAAGGTCAACTCGATGGTCGACGAGGCGATCATCGACGCCTGCTACCGGGCCGCGATGGCAGGCGTACCGGTGGACATCTGGGTACGCGGCATCTGCGCGATCCGCCCGGGCGTCCCCGGCCTCTCCGAGAACATCCGGGTCCGCTCGGTACTGGGCCGCTTCCTCGAACACTCCCGGATCTTCTCGTTCGGCAACGGCGGCGAACCCGAAGTGTGGTTCGGCAGCGCCGACATGATGCACCGCAACCTCGACCGCCGGATCGAAGCACTGGTCCGGGTCACCGACCCCGCCCACCGCGCCGCGCTCAGCCGGCTCCTGGAGACCGGCATGGCCGACACCACCTCCTCCTGGCACCTCGGTTCCGACGGGAACTGGACCCGGCGCGCCACGGACGCGGACGGCCAACCGCTGCGGCACGTACAGGAAATGCTCATTGACGCCCGGAGGCGCCGGCGTGCGACGCCATGACCACCAGACGACGCAGGCGGACCTTACGGCAGGAGCGGTGCTCGCGCCCTACCTGCAGGAACAGGCCGCCGAATTCCTGCGCAGCCTGCGCCTGCACCACGAGAACAGCGCCCCCACGGACGCCGGAACCCACGCCGCCGAGGAGGCCGCCGGTGCCCTGCGCCGCTCGTCCCGCCGGATCGGCGGCACGCTGCACACCTTCCGGGCGGCGCTGGACCCGGCCTGGGCCGAGCAGCTCCGCACCGAACTGGCCTGGCTGTCGGGCACCCTGGCCCGGGAGCACGCCTACGCGACCCGGCTGAACCGGCTCCTCGAAGCTCTCCACGCCCTGTCCGGCACCTCACTGCCCACCGCCCGCACCGGGTCCCGCTCCGATGCCGCCGGTGACAAGGAGCGCGCCGCCCTCGGCGTCGGCGCGGCCCGCGCCGGGGCGCTGCTCGAACGACAGCTGACCCTCGCCCGGACCCGCGCCCACTCCGCGGCGCTCCAGGCGCTCGGCTCCTCCCGCTTCCATGCGGTGGCCGACGCCGTCGCGCTGCTCGCCTCCGAGGTGCCGCTCGCCGCGGCAGCCACGGCTCCGGCCGAGGAGATGCTGCACGGGCCCGCCGACCGGGCCGAACAGCAGCTGCTCGGTGCGGTGGCCGCGCTCCCCCCGAACGGGGCGGTCGAGCCGTACAACGAGGCTCAGGACGCGCCCTGGCACCGGACCCGGCTGCTGCTGCGCCTGCACCGGTACGCCCACGAGGTGGTACGGGGCGCCCCCGATCCGGTCCTGGTCGCGCCGGGGCACGCGCTCGATACGCACCGGGATGCATCGGAGGCGGCCGCGGCAGCGGCATCGGCGGCCCGCACGCCCCGGATCGCGCCCGCGACCGCGTACGCCCTGGGGGTGCTCCACGCCGATCAGCGGCACGAGGTGGAGGCGGCGCGCAGTGTGTTCCGGGAGAGCTGGCCGTACGCGACGGCGGTGATCGCACCGTGAGGAGCGGGCCTGTGCTCGCCGCGGGGTGCGTGCTGTGGCGCCGGTCGGACCTCTCCGGCGAGCTGGAGATCTGTCTGGTCCACAGGCCCCGTTACGACGACTGGTCGCATCCGAAGGGCAAGCTGAAGCACGGCGAGTCCGCGCTGGACGGCGCCCGGCGCGAGGTCCTGGAGGAGACGGGCCACCACTGCGCACCGGGTGCCCCGCTGCCCACGGTCCGGTACGCCGTGAACGGCCGTCCCAAGGAGGTCGCCTACTGGGCGGCCGAGGCGACCGGTGGCGCCTTCGTACCGAACGCAGAGGTCGACCGGGTGAGCTGGCTCTCCCCGGCGGCGGCCCGTACCCGCCTCACCCGGCCGCACGACCGGGATGTGCTGGACGCCTTGCTCGCCGGCCTGCCGAGCGCCTGACCGGGACGGGGATCAAGCCCGTCCGGCGTCGAGGACGTAACCCTCGCCCCGGACGGGGCCCCAGAACCGCACCGTACGACACGGTTCACCTCCCGTTCACCCTCCCCCGTAAACGGCTTCACCTGTTCTGCCTAACTTCGGCAGTGCACGGTGCGCGGCGCAACGCCAAAGCACCCACCACATCGCACGCCGTCGTAGAACGAAAAAGACCTCGGCGGCTCCTGGAAGGAACACCCGAAAAGTGAAGCTTCAGCGCAAGAACCGGCTTCGTGCCACCGCGCTCGGTGCCCTCGCCGTCTCCGGCGCCCTGGTCCTCACGGCGTGCGGTTCGGACAACAACAGCGACGGGTCCACCGGCGGCAACGGCGGCAAGACGAGCGCCGCGTCGGACATCAAGTGCGACGACGCCAAGGGGCAGCTGCTCGCTTCCGGCTCCAGCGCGCAGAAGAACGCCATGGACCTCTGGGTCAAGAACTACATGGCCGGCTGCTCGGGCGTCGAGGTCAACTACAAGTCGTCCTCCTCCGGTGAAGGCATCGTCGCCTTCAACCAGGGCACGGTCGGCTTCGCCGGTTCCGACTCGGCGCTGAAGCCCGAAGAGGTCGCCGCGTCGAAGAAGATCTGCAAGGGCGGCCAGGGCATCAACCTCCCGATGGTCGGCGGCCCGATCGCCATCGGCTACCACCTGGAAGGCGTCGACAGCCTCACGCTGGACGCCCCCACCCTCGCCAAGATCTTCGACGGCAAGATCAAGAAGTGGAACGACCCCGCGATCGCCAAGCTCAACAGCGGCGCGAAGCTCCCGGACAAGGCCATCCAGGCCTTCCACCGCTCCGAGGACTCCGGCACCACGCAGAACCTCGGCAAGTACCTGGGCGCAGCCGCCCCGAGCGACTGGAAGTACGAGGCCGAGAAGAAGTGGCCGGCCCCCGGTGGCCAGGCCGCGTCCGGCTCCTCCGGTGTCGCCGCCCAGGTGAAGCAGGTCGACGGCGCGATCGGCTACTTCGAGCTCAGCTACGCCACCTCGCAGTCGATCTCCACGGTCGACATCAACACCGGTGGCTCCACCCCGGTCAAGGCGACCCCGGAGAACGCCTCCAAGGCCATCGCCGCCGCCAAGATCAAGGGCACCGGCAAGGACCTGGCGCTCGACCTCGACTACACCACCAAGGCCGAGGGTGCGTACCCGATCGTCCTGGTGACGTACGAGGTCGTCTGTGACAAGGGCAACAAGGCCGAGACCCTGCCCACGGTCAAGTCCTTCCTGAACTACACCGCCGGTGACGACGGCCAGAAGCTCCTCACCGACGCCGGTTACGCGCCGATCCCGACCGAGATCAACGCGAAGGTCCGCGAGACCATCGCCTCCCTCTCGTAACCGAGGAACGCAGCCGGGGCACGCAGCCCGAAGGCACGCAAGCACCACCCAGCAACACCCGTAGCAACGTCAGCAACACCTGGCGGGCCGGTCCGGTGCACCCCTCCGGACCGGCCCGCCACCACCCATCCGGTGCACCGCCGCCAGGGGAGCCCACGGCTCCCCCACACAGACCGGAAAGACCATGGCTTCCACCACACCGATAGACACGCCGCCGGCATCGCCGGTGGCGCGCGAGCGCGCCAGGCCGAAGACCGGGCGCGCGGGCGACAAGATCTTCCTGGGCCTCTCAAGGGGCTCGGGCATTCTGCTGCTTGTGATCATGGCGTCGATCGCCGTGTTCCTCACCTACCGCGCCGCACTCGCCGTCTCCAAGGACGAAGGCAACTTCCTCACCACCTTCGACTGGAACCCGGCCGGCGACCCGCCGGTCTTCGGCATCGCGGTGCTCCTCTTCGGCACGATCGTCAGCTCGATCATCGCGATGGCCATCGCCGTCCCGGTCGCTGTCGGTATCGCCCTGTTCATCTCGCACTACGCGCCGCGCAAGCTGGCCGCGCCCCTCGCGTACGTCGTCGACCTGCTCGCCGCAGTGCCGAGCATCGTGTACGGCATCTGGGGCGCCCTCTTCCTGGTCCCGTACCTGGAGGGCCTGAACCTCTGGCTCGACCAGTTCTTCGGCTGGACGTACCTCTTCGAGAAGACCGAGGTCGGCGTCGCCCGCTCGCTCTTCACCGTCGGCATCCTGCTCGCGATCATGATCCTGCCGATCGTGACCAGCGTCAGCCGCGAAGTCTTCCTCCAGGTCCCGAAGATGAACGAGGAAGCCGCCCTCGCCCTCGGCGCCACCCGCTGGGAAGTCATCCGCCTCTCGGTGCTCCCCTTCGGCCGCTCGGGCGTGATCTCCGCCTCGATGCTGGGACTGGGCCGTGCGCTCGGCGAGACGATGGCCGTCGCCACGGTCCTGTCGCCGAGCTTCGTCATCTCCGGGCACCTGCTCAATCCGGGTGGCGGAACGTTCGCCCAGAACATCGCCGCGAAGTTCGACGAAGCCGACGCGTTCGGGCGCGACGCCCTGATCGCCTCCGGCCTCGTGCTCTTCATCCTCACCCTGCTGGTCAACGGCGCGGCCCGGCTGATCATCGCCCGCCGCAAGGAATACTCGGGGGCCAACGCATGAGCCAGGCAGCCAACACCGGCATCCAGAAACGCCCCACCCCGATGGCGCCCACACGCAAGACCAGCCTCAGCAGCCGGGCCCTGCCCCGCTGGGCCCCCCTCGCCTTCGCGGCCGTCGCGATCGCGCTGGGCGTGGGCACCGGCGCGGCGGCGGGCTGGCACAGCCACACCCAGTGGGGACTGTTCTCCGCCCTGCTCTTCGTCGTCATCTCGTACGTCACGACGACGGTCGTCGAGAACCAGCGCCAGGCCAAGGACCGCCTCGCCACCAGCATCGTCTGGGTGTGCTTCCTCCTTGCCGTCGTCCCGCTGTTCTCGCTGATCTGGACCACGGTCAGCCGCGGCGCCAAGATCCTCGACGGTTACTTCCTGACCCACTCCATGGCCGGTGTCCCCGGCATCGAGGCGGGCGGCGGCGTCTACCACGCGCTGATCGGCACCCTGGAGCAGGTCGGCCTCGCCACGCTGATCTCCGCCCCGATCGGCCTGCTGACCGCCGTCTACCTGGTGGAGTACGGCAAGGGCGCGCTCGCCAAGGCCGTCACGTTCTTCGTCGACGTGATGACGGGTATCCCGTCCATCGTCGCCGGTCTCTTCATCCTGTCGATCATGCTGATGGCGCAGCTCCAGCCATCCGGCCTGATGGGTTCGCTGGCCCTGTCGATCCTGATGATGCCGGTCGTGGTCCGCTCCACCGAGGAGATGCTCAAGCTCGTCCCGAACGAGCTCCGCGAGGCATCGCTCGCCCTCGGCATCCCGAAGTGGCGCACCATCCTGAAGGTGGTCATCCCCACCGCGATCGGCGGCATCACCACCGGTGTGATGCTCGCGATCGCCCGGATCGCCGGCGAGACCGCGCCGATCATGCTGCTGGTCTTCGGCAGCCAGCTGATCAACACCAACCCCTTCCAAGGTGCACAGTCCTCGCTCCCGTTCTACATCTGGGAGCAGTACAAGATCGGCAGCGAGCCGTCGTACGACCGTGCCTGGGCCGCCGCTCTGGTCCTGATCGCCTTCGTCATGATCCTCAATCTGGTGGCCCGCGGCATCGCCCGCTGGAAGGCCCCGAAGACCGGCCGCTGACCGCGGCACGAAAGAAGCAGTGATTCAGATGGCCAAGCGCATCGACGTCAGCGGCCTGTCCGCCTACTACGGCTCCCACCTCGCCATCGAGGACATCTCGATGACCGTGGAGCCCCGCTCCGTGACCGCCTTCATCGGCCCGTCCGGCTGCGGCAAGTCCACCTTCCTGCGCACCCTGAACCGTATGCACGAGGTCACCCCCGGTGGCCGCGTCGAGGGCAAGGTGCTGCTGGACGACGAGAATCTGTACGGGGCGAACGTCGACCCGGTCACCGTGCGCCGCACGGTCGGCATGGTCTTCCAGCGTCCGAACCCGTTCCCGACCATGTCGATCTTCGACAATGTCGCGGCGGGCCTCAAGCTGAACGGCTCGTACAAGAAGAACGAACTGTCGGACATCGTCGAGAAGTCCCTGCGCGGCGCCAACCTCTGGAACGAGGTCAAGGACCGGCTGAACAAGCCCGGCTCCGGTCTCTCCGGCGGCCAGCAGCAGCGCCTGTGCATCGCCCGCGCGATCGCGGTCGAGCCGGAGGTGCTGCTGATGGACGAGCCGTGCTCCGCCCTGGACCCGATCTCCACCCTCGCCATCGAGGACCTGATCGGCGAGCTGAAGGAGCGCTTCACGATCGTCATCGTGACGCACAACATGCAGCAGGCGGCCCGTGTCTCGGACCGTACGGCGTTCTTCAACCTCGCGGCGGTCGGCAAGCCCGGCAAGCTCGTGGAGATCGACGAGACGGAACGCATCTTCTCCAACCCGTCCGTTCAGGCAACCGAGGACTACATCTCGGGACGCTTCGGATAGTCACCCGGCAACGGGGCTGACGTGGGCCGGGGGCGTGGGTGGTTACGCCCGGTGGTGGGTTTCCACCGGCGAACCGCGTCACCCCTCCGGCGAACCGGCCTCGTCCCCAGACTGCCTTGAGGTGCTGCATGGCGGTGCCACCGCAAGGCGAAGGGGCCGCCCCCACTCCCCGCAGAGGGAGTGGGGGCGGCCCCATTTCCGTACAACCACGATCGCGCCGGGCAAAGGACGAAGCGGCCACCGGACGACCCCGGCAACCCCACCGCCCGTCACCCGAACAGCAGCACCACAACCCCGTAACTTCCGGCAGCGACCAACCCCGCGGCCGGCATCGTGATGAACCACCCCAGGATGATGTTCTTGGCAACACCCCACCGCACCGCGTTCACCCGCTTCGTGGCGCCCGCACCCATGATCGCCGAGGTGATCACATGCGTCGTGGAGATCGGCGCGTGAAACAGGAACGCCGAGCCGAACATGATCGACGCGCCCGTCGTCTCCGCGGCGAACCCCTGCGGCGGGTCCAGCTCGATGATCTTCCGGCCGAGCGTCCGCATGATGCGCCAGCCACCCGCGTACGTGCCCAGCGAGAGCATCAGCGCGCAGACGAGCTTCACCCAGACCGGAATCGGGTCGCTCGGGCTCTCGACATCGGCGATGACCAGGGCCATCACGACGACACCCATCGTCTTCTGCGCGTCCTGCAGACCGTGACCGAGCGCCATGCCGGCGGCCGAGACCGTCTGGGCGATCCGGAAGCCGCGCTTGGCCTTGTGCGGGTTGGCCTTCCGGAACATCCACATGATCGCGACCATCACCAGATAGCCGACGACCAGGCCGATGACCGGCGAGACGAACATCGGGATGACGACCTTGTCGAGCACCCCGTCCCAGTGCACCAGCGTCCCGCCGGCGAGTGCCGCACCGACCATGCCGCCGAACAGTGCGTGCGAGGACGAGGACGGCAGCCCGAAGTACCAGGTGATGAGGTTCCAGATGATCGCACCGACGAGCGCGGCGAAGAGGATTCCCATCCCCTTGTCCCCCTGGGGGGTCGCGATCAGACCCTCACTGACGGTCTTGGCGACACCGCTGCCGAGGAATGCACCGGCAAGGTTCATCACCGCGGCCATCGCCAGTGCCGCACGTGGTGTCAGCGCACGGGTGGAGACGGACGTGGCGATGGCATTCGCCGAGTCGTGGAAGCCGTTCGTATATGTGAAGCCGAGCGCGACACCGATGGTCACGATCAGCGCAAAGGTGTCCACGTGGTTCAGGACTCCTTGACCGCGATGGTCTCCACCGTGTTGGCGACATGCTCGAACGCGTCGGCGGCCTCTTCCAGCACGTCCACGATCTGCTTGAGCTTCAGCACCTCCATGGCGTCGTACTTGCCATTGAAGAGATGGGCCAGCAGCTTGCGGTGGATCTGGTCGGCCTGGTTCTCCAGACGGTTGACCTCGATCCAGTACTCGGTGAGGTTGTCCATCGTCCGCAGACCCGGCATCGCCTCGGCGGTCAGCTCGGCCGCCCGGGCCAGTACCTCGATCTGCTGCGCCACACCCTTGGGGAGCTCTTCGACCTGGTACAGCACGACCAGGTCGACGGCCTCCTCCATGAAGTCCATGATGTCGTCGAGCGACGATGCGAGGTTGTAGATGTCCTCGCGGTCGAACGGCGTGATGAAAGAGGAGTTCAACTGGTGGAAGATCGCGTGGGTGGCATCGTCCCCCGCGTGCTCCGCTGCCCGCATGCGCTCCGCGATCTCGACTCGGGAGGCAGAGTCCGCCCCGAGCAGTTCCATCAGGAGTTTCGAGCCCGTGACGATGTTGTCCGCGGATGCGGAGAACATGTCATAGAAGCTCGTCTCCCTGGGGGTCAGACGAAAGCGCACGTGGGGTCCTCGGGGTGCTTTGGATTCGGTCAGGCTGATGCTAGGTGCATCATCCGGCCACGGCTAACGGGCATTCTTCAGTGTCGCGCATCGGGCACTGTGATCAGCACGGGCCCCCGGTCACGTTTCGGCAGAATTAGTTAGGATATACCCACCAGGGGTATATAACGGCAGGGTAGAGGGAAAACGGGAGGCAGCAATGACCACCACCGAGGCCGCGGAGACGGAACCGGTCGTCACCGACCACGACCGGGGTATTCACGGCTATCACCACCAGAAGGCCGAGCACCTCAAGCGGCTGCGCCGGATCGAGGGCCAGATCCGCGGTCTGCAGCGCATGGTCGACGAGGACGTCTACTGCATCGACATACTCACCCAGGTCTCGGCGTCCACGAAGGCGCTCCAGTCCTTCGCGCTCCAGTTGCTGGAGGAGCACCTGCGGCACTGCGTCGCCGACGCGGCGGTCAAGGGAGGCGACGAGATCGACGCGAAGGTCGAGGAGGCCACGAAGGCCATCGCCCGCCTGCTCCGTACCTGATACGGGGAGATGCCTGGTGCCGGCGGGAGATGCCCGGTGCGGGGCAGGGCCTGGTGCGGGGCAGGGCCCCGCACTCACCCCCGGGGGTCGGCCTGCCGGGGGACGGCGGTTCGTTCGGTGATCACCCGGACGTTCAGCACCTCGTCGATACGGTCCGCACTGAGCCGTTCCCCGATCGCGGCCGACGCGGCGATCATCAGCTCACCGCAGAGCTCGATCTCGGCGAGGGCCACATGGTCAGATACGGTCCGCGTGCCGAGCGTCACCACGTCACTCACCTCTCACTGCCGTCGCCGACTTCCTAGCGTAGGGAGCGGACCACACGCCGCGCATGGCACGGACGGACCATTTCGCGCCCGCCGGCATGCCTACGCCCCCGCCTTCGTCCGTGCCCTCGCCCGTGTGCCGCCCGGCTGTCTCTGCCGGATCTTCCCGGTGTAGATGTCGCGATCGTCCGGCAGTCGTACGGAGACCGGTACCCCGAATCCGTACAGCAGCGTCGTCGACACCACCTCCACCGCCGGCCCCTCGTTGGCGAAGCTGAACCGGTGGCGCACCTTGCGCAGCCGCCCCTGCTCGTCCAGATACGCGTCGAACGGCACCGTGTCCGTGCGGAACCCTTTCGCCGCCGCGGCCAGTGCCCCGCGCGATTTCGGCGAGGCCTCGCGCGCCGCCCGGCCGATGTCCGAGATCCCCCGGTAGTGCCGCACGGCCACCCCGGCGAGCTCGGTCCTTCCTACGTACGTCACCTGCCGCGCCCCGCGCAGCAGTTCGGCGGCGGCCATCGGATCGGTCACTCCACCGGTGACCAGATTGCCGTCCTCCAGGGTCGTCGTGTCGATCCTGACCCATTTGTCCGCGGGCACTCCGGCGCCGCGGTTCATCATGTAGAGCGCGCCGGGGGCCAGCAGCTCGGTGATGGGACGGTGCCTGTCCTCGCCGGCGGCGTCCTCGGGCAGCGCGACCTCGAGCCGGCCCACCTGGTTGCGGAAGTCGTACGCCCCCCGGCCCCTGATCGTCACCCGCGTCCCGCCCGCCGCGGTCTCCATCGACGTACGCACCTCGGCGCTTCCGGCGACGGACCGGGCCCCGGCCCCGGTCGCCGTCCCGGTCCCGGTCCCGGTCCCATGCACCGTCCCCGCGAGCACCGCGGCCGCGCGGTGGACCACGTCGAGGGAGTCGGCCCCGCCCCGTTCATCGGCCATGGCACGGTCGTCGCCGCCACCGCCGCCCGAGCATCCGGCGGTCGCCGCCATCACGCCCACCACGGCAAGGGCGCAGACAGCGCGCACCCCGACTCCGGACCTGTGCTGCTGCACCACCATCGCCTGCCAACCCCCAACGCCGTACCGCTTGCCCGAGCCCCCCATCCGTTCCGCATAACGACAGCCCGTGTCCCCCGTCACGCCGCTCCCGTACGCCACACCGCCGGGTGGCCGTGCCCAGTACCGTGGACGGGTGTATGTCCAACACACCGATGAGATCCCGCAGACTCCCCCCACCTCCACGTCCTCCGGGCACGAGCCCACGACCGTGGATCGCGGCTCGTTCTGCACCGCCCGCTGCAGCTGCGGCTGGTCCGGGCCGGCCCGCCGCTCCCGGGACCGGGCCCGCACGGACGCCGCGGAACACAGCGCGTCCTGACTTCCTCTCCACTCTCCCGACCTCTCCCCCACCGACCGGCCCTGAGCGTCACGACCCGGAGGTCCGATGAACCTGCCGCCCCTGCCCGACCGGCGCACCCTGCTCACCGCGGGCGCCGCGGCAGCACTCACCGGCGTCACCGCGACCGCCTGCAGCGGCGCATCCGGCTCCGGTTCCGCAACCGGCGACGGGGGCAACTCCTCGGGCCCGTCAGGCACCATGGGCGGCACCACTCCTGCCTCACGCGCCTCGTCGGTCCCGTCGAAACCCTCGCCCTCCGGCCCAGCGAACTGGTCCGCCCTGGCCAAGAGCCTCGACGGCACCCTCGTACGCCCGCAGGACGCGGCCTACCCGACCGCCCGTCAGCTCTACAACACCCGCTTCGACGGCCAGCGGCCCGCTGCCGTCGCTTACGTCAGGCACGGGGCGGACATCCGCGAGTGCCTGGCCTTCGCCCGCCGCACCGCCACCCCCGTGTCCATCCGCAGCGGCGGTCATTCCTACGCCGGCTGGTCGAGCGGCAACGGACGCCTCGTCCTTGACGTCTCGTCACTGTCCCGCGTCAACAGGAACGGCACGATCGGTGCGGGCGCCAAGCTCATTGATGTCTACCAGGGCCTCGCCCGCCACGGCCTGACGATCCCCGGCGGCTCCTGCCCCACGGTCGGCATCTCCGGCCTCACGCTCGGCGGCGGCCACGGTGTCGCCTCCCGTGCGTACGGTCTGACCTGCGACAGCCTCACCGCGGCGACCGTCGTCACGGCCGACGGCAAGACCCTCACCGTGGACGCCAAACACCACCCGGACCTCTTCTGGGCGCTGCGCGGCGCGGGCAACGGCAACTTCGGCGTGGTCACCGAGCTGACGTTCCGTACCCGCCCGGCCCCGCAGACCGTCACCGCGTACATGTCCTGGCCGTGGTCGCGCGCCCGGGCCGTCATCCAGGCCTGGCAGGAGTGGGGACCGTCCCAGCCCGACGAGATCTGGTCCTCGGCGCATCTCGCCGCGGGCCCGGGCGGCGGCCGCCCGACCGTTTCGGTGGCCGCGTTCAGCCTCGGTACGTACGGCGACCTGCAGAACGCCGTCGACCGCCTCGCCGACCGGATCGGTGCCCCGGCCTCCTCCGTCTCGCTGCGCCGCCGCAGCTACCAGGAGTCGATGCTCGTGTACGCGGGCTGTTCGGGCATCACCGACGCCCAGTGCCATCTGCCGGGCACGACGCCCGGCCGCACCCCACAGGGCACGCTCCAGCGCGAGACGTACGCCGCCGCGTCCGACTTCTACGACCGCTCCCTGTCCCCGGCGGGCGTGAGTGCCCTGCTCGACCGGGCCGAGGCATTCACCCGGATTCCCGTCACCCAGGGCGGAGGCGGCGGCTCCATCGCGCTCACCGCACTCGGCGGGGCGATCAACCGGGTCTCCCCGCAGGCAACGGCCTTCGTTCACCGCCGCTCACGCGTACTCGCCCAGTACATCGGTGCCTGGAGACCCGGCACAACGGGCAGCACCCAACAGGACTGGCTGAAAAAAACCCACGCGGCGATGCGCCGGTACGCGTCCGGAGCGGCGTACCAGAACTACACGGACCCGACGCTGACCGACTGGCGCCGGGCCTACTACGGCTCGGCGGCCGACCGTCTCACCCAGCTGAAGAAGCAGTACGACCCCGGCCGCCTCTTCGCTTTCCCGCAGGCTCTCTGACCGACGTACGGTGATGCCCGTGACGTACGGTCACGGGCATCACGAATGGCCACGGGCTCGACGTCCGGCCACAGCACCGGCACCGATGGTCCCGGTCGCCTCCTACGCGGCCAGGCCCTTCTCGCCGTCCCCGCCGCCCGTCCGCGGCCGCGGCTCGGGAATCCCGAACGCCCCGGCCCGCCCGTCCGCCGTTGCCGACGGCTCCGGCCGGCGCGACCGTACGAGCCACCCGAGCCGGTCCGAACGGGAGACGGCCGCCACCAACGGGGTCAACAGCATCATCGCCAGCGGGGCGAGCAGCAGAGCGGCTGCCGTGCCGAGCGCGAACCCGCCGATGACGTCGGTCGGGTAGTGGACACCCATGTAGATCCGGCAGAAGCCTTCCAGCAGGGCGAGCGCGATCGCGGCGATGCCGAACTTCCGGTTGGCCACGAAGAGCCCGACGCCCAGAGCCATCGCCATCGTGGCGTGGTCGCTCACGAAGGAGAAGTCGTTCTTCCCGTCCACCAGGACATCCAGCCCCTGGTGATCCCGGAACGGACGCGGCCGCTCCACGAAGCCGCGGATCGGGATGTTGATGAGCAGCGCGATCCCGGCGGCGAGCGGCGCCCAGACGATCCCTGCGACCGCGGTCACCGAATCATCGGCCGTGCCGCGCCGACGGACGCTCCACCAGCACCACAGGACCACCAGGGCCATGCCGAGCATGATCCCGTACTCGCCGACGAACTCCATGACCCGGTCGAACCAGGTGGGAGCGGACTTCGCGAGTCCATTGATGTCGTAGAGCAGGCTGACGTCGGGGTTCGACCCATCCAGTGCGAGTCCAGCCATCTGCTGCGGCCCCTTGCCTTGTCTGCTGCCGCGGTCCACACCCATGTGCACCGCTTTGACGAACCCCCGTGTCGGTTCGATCACTGCGTGGATCGGTAAATCGGTCATACGTGGATCAGTACTGCGTGGCGGCTCTGTCCGTGAGGTCTTCCCCGAACAGCGCCGCATGGTCAGTGCACCACTGTCCGGTCCACCCAGGGAACGACGTGCCCTGCGCGTACGTTCCACTCTCCACCGAATGATCACCATGACGTTATCGAAGAGTGACTCATCGTCGCAGCTCAGGGCCCAGGCTTCACGGAGAGTTCCGGCCACCGCCGTCCCGGCGTCATGCCGCCGGGAGGGCGGTCGGAAGGGCCGCGGCCCCGTCCTTGGTCACGCGCGTCGCCCCGAAGTAGTCGGGCGTATCGATCTTGTCGAACCGGATCACGGCCCCGGTGTACGGAGCGTTGATCATGTACCCGCCCCCGACGTACAGCCCCACGTGGTGAATGGCCCGCGAGTTGTTCAGATCGTCCGAAAAGAACACCAGGTCACCCGGGAGCAGCTCGTCCCGCGAGGGGTGCGGCCCGGCGTTGTACTGATCGTTCGCCACCCGGGGCAGCTCGATGTCCACGGTGCGGTACGCGGCCTGGGTCAGCCCCGAACAGTCGAAACGCCCGCCCTGCTCGGCCGTACCGTTGCCGCCCCACAGGTACTTCGTACCGAGCTTCTTCTGCGCGAAGTAGATCGCCCCGGCCGCCTGCTGCGAGGGCTGCACCCGTCCGACGGGCCGGGCGAAGCTCTTCTCCAGGGACCGGATGATGGTGACGTAGTTCTGCGTCTCCTCAATGTCCGGAACCCCGCCCGACCGGATCACCCGGTACGCACCGGCGTTGTACGCGGCCAGCATGTTGTCGGTCTGATCCCCCGGCACCTTCTTCACGTACCCGGCCAGTTCGCAGTCGTACGAGGCCGCGGACGGAATCGCATCGGCCGGATCCCATACGTCCCGGTCCCCGTCCTTGTCCCCGTCGATCCCGTGACCGGCCCAGGTGCCCGGGATGAACTGGGCGATGCCCTGAGCGGCGGCGGGACTCTCGGCCCGGGGGTTCCACCCGCTCTCCTGGTACAGCTGGGCGGCCAGCAGGGCCGGGTTGATGGCGGGGCAGAGGTTGCCCCACTTCTCCACCAGGGGCCGGAATCTCGCGGGCACGGCCCCCTTCGCCAGCCCGACGGCTCCGCTGCTGCCGGAACTGACGAGTCCGGCAGCGGCGGAGTACGTACCGACGACGAGCAGCGCCACGAAGCACATGGCCATGCCGACGCCGATGCCACCAACCACCCAGAATTTCCGCACCCCTCAACCATCCCCCATCAGAGCCGGGTTCATGAGCGGTTTCGCGGGTGTGTACGAATCATCCGGGTTATCAACGACGCTGATCGGCCACTTCGGCGCATTGACCGATCATCAGGAGGCTCCGGTGGACCAGTAGTCGGAGTGCACGTTGGGGCGCGGAAGGGGGTAGACCCCTTCGTAGGCAGGCCCGTTCGGCTTGGAGGTGGAGTCGGCGACCTTCGACTCCTTCACGCAGGGGCTGTCCGCTTCGAAGAAAGCCTGCCCCTTGCCGCGGAAACTCACGCTGATGCCGAAGCCGGCCTTTGTCTGTGCGTAGACCGCCGGGAACTCCTTGTCGTTGTTCTTCGCCTTGATGCGGTAATCGCTCTTGCGCCAGAACTTCTCGACCTGGTCCAGGAAGCTCTGCCGGCGCTCCGCCGACACGATGGTCATCACGGTGCGCCTGCGCGTCACATCGCAGCTGCCGGTCGTCGTCGGGCCGTGCGCCCACTGCACCTCGGGGTCGATCTCCTTCAGTACGGCGTCGAGCATGCCGTCGGACCGTTCGGCGGCCTCCTGCATGTCCATGCCGCTCTCCTTGGTGCTCTTGGTGCTCTTCGTGGTCCCGGCGCTCGCGCTGCCGCTCGATTGTCCGCTGTCGTTGCCGCAGCCGGACAGTGCGAAGCCGAAAGCCAGGGCCGCCGCAACGATCTGGAGCCTTCGCTTCATCGCTGTTCCTCCATCTTGAGCCTGTCGGAGTGCCCCGACACGATCAGAGCGATGCTGTCCGCCGACATGGCGTCCCGTACCGGATCGAAGTAGTTGGAGTGCGCGTCGAAGCTCACACCGCCGGTGCTGATCACGGGCTGGCCGGGGGCCACCGGGAACCGCGTGGCCCCGAAGGCCTTGCTCGCCGGGTCCTTGCCGAACCAGAGATCGTCGTCGCCCGGGTCGGCCAGGTCTCCGCCGAGGTAGGCACCGGCGGGGCCTCCCAGAATCATCCCGATCGCACCCACGACGACCTGCGTCTTGGACGGAAGCTTGGTCACCGGGTCGTTGGCCGCGGCACCGACGAAGACATGCCCGCTGCCGACACCGAGGTCCACGGCGCGGTCCACGCCCACCCCCGGACTGCCGACCAGAATGATGTCGTCCACCCCCGGAATACCACCGTCGCGCTGCGTCGCAGCACCCACGGTACGTGAACCGTAGGAGTGCCCGATGGCCGTGATGTGCGGGTCCTTGTTCTGATTGGTGGCCGCGATGCCGCCCATGAAGTCGCTGTAGGCCACGCCGCCCTTCTCCGCACGGCCGGTGCCCGCGACCGCCAGGCTCTGCAGCCCGTCCGGCGTCTGCGGTGCGTCGTACCCCAGCCAGACGATCGACGCGGTGGACGAGTCGTAACCCTGGGCGCCGATCGCCGTGTCACGGGCACGCTTGAGATCGTTCTTCGCGAATTCCTCGTCGAGGGAAGTGTTCAGCCCCGGCACATAGGCCGACACGTTCTTCGAGGTGTCGGGGTTGCCGTAGGAGACGATGGCCCGCCCGTTGCCCTCGTCGCTGATGCCGATGAGGTACATCGGCGGCTTGCTCCCCTCCTGCAGCTGCCGGTCGATCTCCTTCAACGCCGCCAGCTGGTCCTTCGACTTGGAGTCGGTCTTCCCCTCCAGCTTCGAGATCAGGTCCGGGAGGTTCTTCCGGTTGGCCGTGTCCCTGTCCGCCACCGGGATGCCGTCCAGATTGCCGATCTTGTCCGGGGACAGCTCCAGGTACTGATCGCGTTGTTGCTGCGTCAGCCCGTTCCACCAGTCCTTGCGTTGGGCCGCAGTCGCATTGTGCGGAATTCGGGCGTTGAGGTAGTCGCGCTCCGCGTCCCGTACCGCCGCCTCGACGCGGCTACCGGAGCCGGGCAGCCCGGCGACCGCGCCGCCGCCCCCGCCGGATGCCTTGGTCATGTCCCAGGCGGCGGCTACGTACTTGCCCTTGTCCCACTTGTCACCGGCGCCCCGTGCGGCCTGGGCGTACTGGTCGGCGATGCCCTTGGCGGTGTCGACGGGGTGGGAGACCGTGTCGACGACACCGCTGACGTCGCCCCACAGGCCGCCGTCGCCGACGACGCCGGTGAGGAAGTTGCCGTCCGAGGGGCGGGAGGAGTTGGTGTCCGAGTTTTGTCTACCCGCGTCGACCTGCGTAGAAGAACCGCCGGAGGCGGATTCGGAGGAACCGCCGGATGAACCGCCGGAGGTGCCGGAGCCGCCGGTGCTGTCTGTGCCGCCGGAGCCACCGGAGCCACCGGAGCCGCCGGAGCCACCGGATGAGGCGGAGCCGCCGGATGCGGCTGACCCGCCGGATACGTCAGATCCCCCCGATGCGGTGGACCCACCGGATGTGTCCGAGCCGCCGGACCCCGTGCCCCCGGTCACGGTCGCGCCCTCGGATCCCGCACCGCCGGCGGAATCGGATCCGCCCCCGGTTGAGGTGCCACCGCCGCTGCCCGTGCCTGTGCCCTCGCCGGCGACCACGTCGACATCGGGTGCCGGGCAGGCGCTTCCGGTCAGCTGGCAGATGGCGTTACGGATCTCCCCGGTCAGCTGCCCGCCGATGCCTGTCGCCACGAGCCCGCCGATGAGGGCCACGACCACGAGGATCATGCCCAGGTACTCCATCGCGGTCTGACCGGCGTCCCGACGCCACTTGATCATCCGCGCGATGTTGAACGGCCGGTGCTCGGCGCGCTGTTCAGGACTGAGCCCGAACCATTCGCGCGAACCGGCCCGGAACAACAGGACGATGACGACGACCGGCATCACCAGTTGCGTCACACCCTGCCCGCCGGTGTCCTCGCCCATTGTCGCCAGGGCGCCAAAGATGAGCCAGGCGTGTACGGCGAGGAGCCCGCGCCAGATCCAGACGCCGCCGGTCCGCATGTACAGCGACAGCACGAATCCCGTGACGCCGGGCAGTGCGGCGTACAGCACCATGCCCAGCAGGTGACCGTCCACCGCATCGACGGACGAGGCCACGACCAGCGCGTCGATCGCACCCACGACGGTGACGACGAAGAGCAGTCGTACGAGAATCATCACCGCTTGCAGAGGGCGCGACAACGACTGTCTGCCCGGACGGGCGGCGGCAGTGCCTATATCGGCACCACCCGGTACCGCTAATTCTCGTATGCCAGACACGACGGGTCTCCCAGCTTTGTGAGTGGGCGCAGCGACAGTTCCCCCGGTCTCTGTATGCGACCACACCAACACTGGGTGCGGCATGGGCCCCAGGACCCAATGCCGGACTCAAAGTCCCAGGCAGCCAGCCCGTCCTTTACCCCACCAACTGGCCGGATATGGGCTGTTGGGGCTACTGACGTGCCGTCAGGGAGTTCCGGCGGACCAGAAGTCTGAGTGGACGTTGGGGGCTGGTACTGGCTCCCCCACATGCCCCTCCTCGCCAGGGGCCAGGGTTGGTGGTGCAACCCTGGACTCGTCAACGCACGGCGTAGCCACTTCGAAGAACGCCTGGCCGCCTCCTCCGATGAGGAGCCGCACTCGGAATCCATCCGGCGTCTCAAAATAGGTTGCAGGACTCGCCGAGTTGGCATTCACCCCGAGTTGACGATAGCCAGAACCCTTCCACCCTCGCTCCACAATTCCGAAGAAGCCCCCTCTCCTCGCTACAGAAATTACAGTCAAGACCGCACGCCGTCGAGAGACATCACAGCTCCCTTCCGTGGATTCCCCATGAACCCAGTGAACCGGTGGCTCAATTTTTGCAAACGTATCATCGAGAATCTCATCCGCCCTATTCGCAGCCTCTTGCATATTCATATTTGCATCACCTCTACCATTACTTGAAACCTGCGAGTCATCAACAGATTCACACCCCGACAAGAGAAAAAACACCGAGACCAGAAGAACGGGACACATTTTCACCTGGGACGCTCCCGTTGAATTTCTTCCGACTTCCCTGAAACGATTCTTGCGATATTGTCCGCCGACATCTGATCCTTGGATGGGTTGAAATAATTGGAGTGCGCTTCCACTAGATCATGGCCTCGCGCAAACGGGTGCGGGCCATCACTCACAGCGAACCTATTTGCTCCGAATTCTTGGTGCGCCGGGTCGGTCCCGAACCAGGCTTCGCTTTCATTGACCTGCGCGTTCTGTGCCGAGTAGCCAGCAAATCCACCGGCGATACCCCCCGCTGCGCCACCGATGACAGCGCCTACTGGGCCTGCACTCGCCCCCAGCACAAAGCCCGTCGACGCCCCGCCAGCGACACCAGCCCCGATGCCGCTCGCTTCCTTACTATTGGGCAATTTTGTAACTGGATCATTTTCAGCCGCCCCCACGAAAACGTGATCCTTTCCAACACCAAGCTCGTTTGCGGATCGCGCCCCTGTCCCTGGGCTGCCTACCAGAACGATGTCATCAGCGCCTGGAATACCATCTCGCTCTTGAGCGGCCAGGCCGACCGTCAGGGATCCATACGAGTGGCCAATGGCCGTGACATGAGGATCCCCGTACCGGTTCGTCGCAGAAATTCCAGCCATGAATCTGTTGTATGCGACAGCACCAGCCTCAGCATTCCCCTCTCCCATTACATCCAAGTTCTCGAGGGGATCGCTAACTGACGTTTGCGGCGCATCATATCCAAGCCAAACGATCGCAGCACTCGGGGACTCTGGGTTTATTTCTTTCGCCCCGATGGCCGTATCCCTTGCCCGTTTCAAGTCACTCTTCGCGAACTCCTCATCCAAGGAAGTGTTCAACCCCGGCACATACGCCGAAACATTCCGAGCCGTATCCGGGTTCCCGAACGAGACAATCGCCCGCCCATTCCCCTGATCCCCAATACCGAGCAGAAACATCGGAGGCTGCCGCCCCTCCCGCAACTGCCGGTCGATCTCCCGCAACCCCGCCAACTGCGTCTCCGACTTCGCGTCGTCCCGTCCCTCCAGCTTCCCCATCAGCAGCTGCAGGTTGTCCCGGTTCGCCGCATCCCTCACCACGGCCGGAATGCCGTCCAAGTTGCCGATCTGGTCCGGGTACACCGCCAGGTACTCCTCGCGCTGTTCGTCCGTCAGGCCGGCCCACCAGGCCTTCCGCTCAGCCGGTGAGGTGTCGCGGGGGATGCCGTCTCTCAGGTAGCCGCGTGCCGCGTCCCGTACCGCGGCCGCGTCGCCCGCCGCGTCGGTCCACGTGGCGTCGGGGACCTTCAGGCCCTCTTCGGCCCTCAACCGGCGCAGGATGCGGGCGTACCGCCAGTCGGTCTCGGCCGCCGTCCGTACGGCCTTCGCCACCCGGTCCGCGATGTCCTGCGCCTTCGCCACGTTCGGGTTGGGCGCGACCAGACCCGAAGACGGCAGGAGGCCCGGCAGAGAACCCACCGACGCCGTCCCGCCCGGCAGCGGCTTTCCGTCGATCAGGCCCTCGCCCGCCGCCGGATACGTCACCGAACCGTCCGCGTGCACGGTGAACTTCAGGGACTCCGCATCGTCCAGCGCCTCCCGCAACGCCCGTTGCTGGAGGCGCAGCTCATGGGCCAGGCTGTTCAGCGTCGTACGGAGCAATCCGCACTCCGTGTAGACGTATTGCAGGTTCCGGCTCATCTGCTGCAGCCGACCGACCGCCGCCTCCGCCGCCGCACCCCGCTGCGTACCGCGCAATCCGGTCAGGAGTTGCGTCTCGATGCGGTCCCGGCCCGCGTCGGCACGGTTGCTCGCCCTGCCCCACCCGTCGGCCGCACCCTCCAGTTCGCCGCACTTCAGGTCGCGCAACTGCGCCCAGGTGAGGGTCATCGCACCTCACCCCGACCCGACGACGCCACCGGCTCGAACGACGCCTTTACTGTCTCGTTCGTCTCGCCCTGGGCCCGGGCGACGGCCCTCAGCTTCCCGGCCAGCGCCCCGCACTCCCCCCGCGCGACCTCGAACCGTCGCACCCACGACTCCCGTACCGATCCCAACTCCGCCAGCGCGATCAGACCTCCGGTCCCCGCGAGCAGGCCCTCGTGCGCTGTCTCCAGTTCCGACTTCACCGGGCCGAGGTGCGTACACATCCCCTCCGCACCACCGGCGGCCCGTAACCAGACCCCGTCGCTGTGCTTCAGTACGTCCCCGCCGCCACCCGCCTCGCCCGCCAGATCGCTCAGCCGCTGCCGGCCCCCTGGCTGTCCCACCACTGCCACTCCGGCCACCCCGCTCCGTCCTTGATCGTGGAGCGGCACTGTGCCAAATCCCGTGACGGCGACACGCCGAGCCCACAGGCGACTCAAGGCGTCAGGCCCCCGCAGGCCCCGCACACCAGGCCCCGCATTTCACCCGAACGGGCTACCACCATGCCGCGCCCGAGCCCCTCGGCCGGATCCCGCCAACGGTGTGGTCACCCCATGTCATCGACTTCTAGAGTGAGTTGGCAGACAAACGCGCGGCACACGCCAACACGGGGAACGGGGCACGGAGTGACGCGAGTCGTAGGCGTGCACGGCGTGGGCAAGCAGCTCATGGGCAGCGAAATGTTGCGCAGCGATTGGTTTCCGGCCCTCTCCGACGGGCTCCGGCACGCCGGCCAACACGCCGTCCCGCGCAGCGACTTCACCATGGCGTTCTACGGGGATCTGTTCCGGCCACCGGGCCGCACCCTGGCGGTGGGCGACCCCATGTTCACCGCGTCCGACGTCACGGACGGCTTCGAACTCGACCTGCTCCTCGCCTGGTGGCAACACGCAGCCGACATCGACCCCGCTGTGCCCCCGGCCACCGGTTCCACAACCCTCGCCCGTTCCCCCCGCGCCGCGCAGACGGCGTTACGGGCCCTGCAACGGTCCCGGTTCTTCGCCGATGTCTCGTTGCGGGCGCTGGTCTTCGATCTGAAGCAGGTACGCCGCTACCTCCTCGACCCCGACCTGCGTACCGCCGCCCGCCGGCGGGTCCAGGAACGGATCGGCCCCGGCACCCGTGTTGTGGTCGGCCATTCGCTCGGCTCCGTCGTCGCGTACGAGGCCCTGTGCGCGATGCCGGGACATCCCGTAAAGGCGCTGGTCACTCTTGGTTCGCCGCTGGGCATGCGGATGGTCTTCGACCGGCTCCTGCCCCGTCCTGGTGACTGGCCCGGCAGCTCCCGCCCCTGCCCCGGCGACTGGCCCAGCAGCCCCGGCCCCAGCGACCGGGCGGCCCGCCTCTCGACCACCCCACCGGTTGGGTCCAAGGTCGTCTGCGCTGGTGACGGCAGTCGGCCGTATGCCGTCACCAGCGACAGGGACAACACGGTGCGGGTGTGGGACCTGAGCACCGGCCGGCCCATCGGTGAACCGTTCACGTTCCAGGGCGGTCCCGTGAAGGCAGCCGCCTGCAGCGAGCTCGACGGCCGACCCGTTGTCGTCACCCTCACCCCGGGCGCGTTGCAGGTGGTGGACTTGACCACCGGCCGACGCGTCGGCCCGCCCCTCACGCGACGGTGCGCCGCCTGGCTACGCTCGCGGAGGCAGCCAGGCGGTGCCCTCGGGGTCGTCGCTTCAACCTCCCCCGTCGGCCCGGCGCCGCTGACCGAGGAAATGCAGCTGCCGCTGAGACTGGCCCCGGCTGACGAGGTTGTGCAGCGACGAGACAACCCAGGTCAGAGCGTCGGCATATGCAGCGAGCCGCGAGACCCTGCATCAGCTCAGCGCCGTCGCGGGACGCGGCTGTTCAGTTGCCGACGAGGGCGTCGTGGATGGCCCACCCCATGTCGCCGGCGCACCAGCTGATGTTGCCGAGGACGGCGACGTCCAGGCCCTGCTGCGGGTAGTGATAGAGGCGGGCACTGGCCCCGTCCTCCTCGCCCGTGTGGCCCCAGCGGACGATGGTTCCTTCGTCGTCGAGGATGTGGGTGAGGCCGAAGCCGTACATCCACCGGTAGCCGCGGACCTTCTCCTCACGCTCGTCGACCTGCGGGGTCAGCGCCAGTCGTGTGGTCTCCTCGTTCAGCAGCCGCCCGTGGCGCAGTGCGTGGGCGAAGGCCGTCAGATCGGCGGCGCTACAGGTAGCCCCTCCGTCGGCGGCGGCCCCGGGGGTGGTCGCGTAGTGATTGGTCCGGTACGGGGTGGGGCTGCCGGCGGTGGTGAGGTATCCCTCGGCGATGTCCGGCCCCAGGTCGTCCAGGGCCGGGAATCCTGCCGCGCTCATTCCGGCACGGGCGAATACGTCGTCGGCAATAACCTCCTCGAAGGAGCGGCCGGTCACCGATTCGATGAGCAGGCCGAGCAGGATGTAGCCGGCGCCGTTGTACAGATGACGCTCCCCGGGAAGGAAGTGGGGCTGCTTGCCGGCGAACAGTGACAGGTAGTCCTTGTTGCTCCGCAGCAGGTAGAGCGGGTGGGAGGAGGTCAGGGCGGCCCATTCGGCCTCCCAGTCGGCGCTGCCCTCCTCGAACCAGTCGCCGATGCCCGCCGTCATCGTCAGGGCGTGATGGACCGTGACACGCGGATCGAGCTGGGGCATGTGCTCTTTCACGAAGCCCACCAGCGCGTCGTCGAGGCGGACCTGCTTCCGCTCGACGAGCTGCAGGACGGCCACCGCTGTGAACATCTTGGACACCGACGCCACCCGGAATCGCGTGTCGCACGTGTTCGGTATGGACCACCGCCGTGACGCCATCCCGAACGCGCGGGTGAATACCGGCTCCCCGTGACGCGTGACACGGACCGTGCCGGAGAACCCCTTCCCCTGCGCCACTGCGGAGATGGCCTCCTCCAGGTAAGCCGGATCGAGTCCGTCAGCCCTCGTCACGATCGTCACCGCAGACCCCTCACAGAAGAAAACTCACCCGTCATCGGTAATGATGATCGACACCAGTCCGCCTGCGAGCAACCGATTTACCCTGACCACACGAGCCGCGGCGAGAGCGTCGCCCAACTCGCGTCGGCCGCCGATCCGTTGACCGTGACGTACATTCCGTCACCTCGCGGATCGCGTGTCGCCGGTATCCCCTCCGGCCCCACGGTGGAGCAAGCCACAACGCTGCCCTCCGAGCCCGCGACCGCCCTCAGTCGCCCCCGCCATCATGAGCAGATGACGACATGGGCCACGCAGAGGCGAGGATCCGTGAACGGGGGCCATGCGTGAGCCGGCGGACGTGGCGGTGGTGGGGACCGGAGCCGTCGGCCTCGCGGTTGCCGTCGGTGACGGATCGCAGGTGGCGCGGCCGGTGGTCTCAGGCGCCGGATTCCCAGTCGGGTGGGGCGGGATCTCCACGCCGAGGCCAACGAACGGTTCGACGAGCGCGTCGTACTGCTTGGGCGTGAGGTTCTTACGCTTCAGGATGTAGAGGTACTCATGGCACCTTCCTACGCGATCGCGCGACGCACCGCCATTGAATTTCCGTCGGTCAAGGGCGTGATGGCGCACCCGCTCAGCAGACCGCGCCCGGCTCCGCCGCCGTCGCCCGGAGCAGATCCCGCACCAGGTCGTAGTCGATCGCCGCCGTCTTACGGAAGCGCAGGCAGCCTTTCCCCATGTCCTGCCCGGCCAGGCGCTCCGCGAAGGCCTCTCGCACGTCGCTGCGCATCAGGTAGAAGGAGATGTACTGCTTCTGCGAGGCGAACGCGATCTCCGCAGTGCCGTCCCGCTCGTACGCGGGCATCCCGTACGCCATGACCTCGTCGAACCCGGCCAGCTCCGCCCGGCACAACTCCCGCAGCCTCGTCAGGGCGTCCCTGCGCTCCTCGGGCACCTCGGCCAGATACCCGGCCACGTCCTTCGCCTCGCTCCGCACCATGCAACGAGGCTATGCCCGTCCCGTACATCTGTCGCCCGGCCCGCGCTCCCCCTCGTCCTCCCCCTTGGCCGCGCACTCCACCCAGAGCAGCTTCCCGCCCTGCCCCGGCAGCCCACCGCGCATGGGGTACGCGCCCCAGCTCTCCGCGTAGAGGGTGACGAGATAGAGCCCCCGCCCTCGTTCGGCGAGCTCCGCCGGGGCCTCGGCGGTCCACCGGAAGGGGGCGGGGATGTGCGGGTTGGTGTCCCAGACGCTCAGCCGGATACGACTGCGCCCGGCATCGCGCAGGCGCAGGGAATACGCCCCCGAGGAGTGCAGGTAGGCGTTGGTGACCAGCTCGCTCGCCAGCAGTTCAGCGGTCTCGGTGAGTTCGCGCATGCCGTGTACGCGCAGGATGGTGCGGAGGGTGGCGCGGGCCACGCCGGGGGCGCGGGGATCCTGCGGGAGTTGGAGGGTGTACGTCCAGGGCGGGGATACCGTGGCACTGACCATGGAAGTCTCCGTTCACGGAGGGAAGTTGAATCATGGGTTTCCGGTTACCCGGTGACGAGGCCGCTCCGTCGAGCGGGGTACTTCCGAGCGGGTGGCCTGAGTCACAGACTAAAGCGCAAAATGGAATGCATTCCATGAAGTTCATGAATTACATGACAGATACCCTCGTGTGGGTGACCAAGCCGGGGAGCGAGTGATGTCATCCAGCACCGCACCGACAGCCCGCCGCCAGCGGCTGGGAGCAGAACTCCGAAAGTTGCGCGAGCGTGCCGGAATCACCGCAACCGAGGCCGCCAAGCTCCTCGGCGGCAACCAGGCTCGCATCAGCAATATCGAAGCCGGCCGGTATGGCGTCAGCGCTGAGCGGGTGCGCACACTGTCCTGCCACTACGACTGCTCGGACCACGAATTGGTCAACGCTCTGGCCGCCATGACCGGCGACCGCAAGCGCGGCTGGTGGGAGGAGTATCGCGAGATACTCTCCACCGGCCTGCTGGACTTGGCGGAACTGGAGCATCACGGGACCGCGCTGCGCACCTCACATACAGCCGGACTGCCCGGCCTGCTCCAGACCACGGACCACGCGCGCGAGGTCTTCCGCCAGGTCGTTCCCGCCCTTCCGCCTCCGGAGATCGAGCACCGCCTGTCTTTCCGCATCAAACGTCAGAGCGTCATCTTCCGGAACAACCCGACCCCTTACAGTGCGGTCATCCACGAAGCCGCCCTACACATGGGATTCGGCGGACCAGCCGTGGCAAAGCAGCAGTTGGTCCACCTGCTGACCACGAGCGAGCGTGAGCGCGTCACGATTCGAGTGATCCCGTTCAAGGCAGGTGGTTACCCAGGAGCAGGCCAGCCCATTTACTACGTCCACGGCTCCGTGCCGCAGCTGGACACCGTTCAGCTGGATCAGGCACACGGCATCGTGCTCCTGGACGCCGACGCCCAACTCCGCAAATACCGCCAAGTCTTGGCCCGACTGGAGTCCCTCGCCTTGGACGTTGCCGAGTCGCGCAACCTGATACACGCCATCACCCAGAACCTGTGAAGGGATCCGAGTTGCCGAATCACATGTGGCAGAAGTCCTCGTACTGCGGCGAGGGCGAGTCCTGCGTACACATAGCCGCCCCCGCCCCCGGCACGGTCTGCCTCACCGAGAGCGGCGACCCCACCGGAGCGATACTCCGCACCACACCCGCCGCCTGGGCAGCCCTCGTACGCACCCTCAAGGAGAACCACCCCGATGGCTGACGTCCCAGCCGGTTCCTCCAGTTGGCAGAAGTCCTCCTACTGCGCGCAGGGCGAAGCCTGCGTGAACGTAGCCACCCTCGCCCCCGGCACGGTCTGCCTCACCGAGTCCGGCGACCCCACCGGAGCGATACTCCGCACCACACCCGCCGCCTGGGCCGCCCTCGTACGCACCCTCAAGGAGAGGCGCACCCATGGCTGACATCCCACCGGCCTCACCTGGATCCGCGCCGCGAATCCCGCCACCGTCCTGATTCCGGAGCGTCAAACTCTCAGGTGCCCGGCCCCGGGGGGCCTGTTCCAGGTGCGGTGGGCAGTTCGACACGGACGGTGAGGCCGCCGCCGGGCCGAGGGGTGGCGGTGAGCTCGCCGTGGTGGGTCAGGGTGATCGCCCGGACCACGGCCAGTCCCAGCCCGGAACCGTCGCTGCGGTGTTCCCGACCGCGCTGGAACGGTTCGAAGAGGGCGGGGAGTTCGTCAGGGTCCAGCACCGGGCCGGTGTTGCCGACCTCGATGAAGGCAAGGCCTCCGACGGTGCCGGTGGTCAAGGTCGCCGCACCGTCACGATGGTTGTGCCGCACCGCGTTGGCCAGCAGGTTCAGTGCGATCTGCCGCAGCAGCGAGGGGTCGCCCGCGACCGGGGCGGGCGTTGGATCGGCGGTGATCCGGATGCCCGCCGTCCGGGCCTCGTCGGCCAGGTCCGCCAAGGCGTCCCTGGCGGCGTCCTCGAGGTCGGCCGGATGCGGCGTCAGCTGCCCGCTCTCGCCACGTGCCAGTGTCAGCAGTGCCGCGATCAGCCGTTCACTGCGCGCGTTGGCGTCCAGCGCACGCTGGACGGCGGGTCTCAGGTCGGCCGGGACCCGGCCTTGGGCGAGTGGGATCTCCAGGGCGGTGCGCTGGAGGGTGAGCGGGGTGCGCAGTTCGTGCGAGGCGTGGGAGGTGAAGCGGCGCTGGGCGGTGAAGCTGCGGTCCAGGCGGTCGAGCATGGCGTCGAAGGTGTTGCCGAGTTCGCGGACCTCGTCGCGCGGGCCCGTCAGGCCGAGCCGTTCGTCCAGGGTGCTGCCGGTACTGATCCGCCGGGCCGCCGCGGTGACCTGGCTGAGGCGGTGCAGTGAGCGGCTGCTGCCCCACCAGGCGAGCAACCCGGCGAGTACGGTGAAGACGGCGAGCAGCAGCAGAGAGCGCAGCAGCAGATCGCTGAGGACGGTGTGCTGAAAGTCCTCGAAGTCCTGGGCGGGACTGGTGAGCACGGCGGCCACGGAGGAGCCTTGCGGCGTGGCGGTGGGGCTCGACTCCGTCCGGGCGGGGTCCACCACACTCGCGGGCTCGACGAGGTGGCGGTTGTCCTCCAGGAGTTGACGGGCGCTCAGCCAGTTCAGCAGGAGCAGCCCGCAGCCGAGGACTGCGAAGACCGCCGTGGTCATCAGGGTCAGTCGGCCGCGCAGGGGCAGCCCGTGCAGCGAGAGGCGGCGACCGGTCCGGGCGCGGCTCACAGCCGGTACCCGTAGCCGGGGTCGTTGGTGATCAGTGGCGGTTCACCGAGCTTGCGGCGCAGCGAGTGCACGGTGACCCGGACGGCAGTGGTGGCCGGGTCCAGCGCCGCGTCCCACAGGCTGTCCCGCAGCTGCTCGGTGGGGACCGGGGCGCCGTCCGCGGCCAGCAGCAGTTCCAGCACACCGAGCTCCTTGGGTGTGAGCTTCAATGGCCGGCCGTCGCGTTCGGCGACCCTGCGCACGGTGTCCAGGTTGACGCCGTGCCTGCTCAGCACGGTGGCACTGCTGCCGGCAAGGGAGCGGCGGCCCAGCGCGCGCAGCCGGGCTATCAGCTCCAGGTACGAGAAGGGTTTGGCCAGGTAGTCGTCGGCGCCCTGACCGAGGCCGTCGACCAGGTCGGCGAGGGCACCGGCGGCGGTGAGCATCAGGATTCTGGCCGGGTAGCCGGCTGTGTTCAGGGCCCGGCAGACGGCGTCCCCGCTCAGGTTGGGCAGGTTCCGGTCCAGGAGCAGGACGTCGTACTCGGCGGCGGCCGTCATTTCGAGCGCGCGGGCGCCGTCGTGGGCGACCTCGCAGACCATGCCCTCGGCGCGCAGGCCCTCGGCGAGCATCGCGGCCAGGTCCACCTCGTCCTCGACGATCAGCACTCGCATTCTGTTCCACTCCACTCCACTCGCTGCACTCTGCCCCGTCCTGCCCGGCCCTGGTCAACGATGCCTCGGCAGGCGTTAGCCAGCGGTTAGGCACACACTCACCCGTGCGTAACTCGTCGGTCCGTAGGAATGGCGGAGGTCGATGTCGACGTACAGCAGGGAGAGCAGGAAATGCGTACCAAGACCGTACGGACCGTACTGGTGGCGACCGCCGTGACGGCGGCGCTGGTGATGACCGGCTGCTCCTCACAGGACACGGCGCCCAGCGTGGCCGGGGGCGACGGCGCGGAAAAGAGCAAGCCGCAGGACGACAACGCGGTCCGGCGGGCCTGGGTGGACTGCATGCACAAGCAGGGGCAGACCAGCGTCGAGCAGGACAAGGACGGCGACATCACCTTCCCGGCCGCCGGTGTCGACAGTCCCGGCTCGGCCAACGGCCTCGACGCGGCGAGCAAGGTCTGCGACGCCAAGGTCCCCGGCATCCACCAGGCCCAGCAGAAGGGCAACGAGAAGGCCGTCGAACAGGCGCGCGCCTTTGTCGCGTGCGCGCGGAAGAACGGCTACGCGGACATCCCTGACCCCGACCCCAAGATGGGCATCCTCAACTTCACGGCGAAATCATTCGACTCCGCCGCGTGGGAGGCCATCCAGCCGGCCTGCGGCAAGCTCCCGATGCCCGGCTACTCGATCGGTCAGTGATCATGAGCCGCACTGTTGAGACCACCGCCCCCGGCGGCACCTCGCCCGCCCCCGCGCGAAAGAAGCGCCGTAAGGTCGTCGTCGCGCTCGTCCTGGTCGCCACGCTCGGCGGCTCGGGTGTGCTCGCCGCGATGCGCCCCTGGGAGCACCGCGGCACCGCCTCCGCGCAGCCGTCCGTCAGCCACGGCACCGTCGCGGTGCAGAAGGGCTCGCTGTCCACCGGCATCCAGGTCGGCGGCGCGCTCAGCTACAACACCCCGACTCCCGTCATCGCTTCCGGCCACGGAACCATCACCGCCCTGCCCGCCGTCGGCGCCGTCGTCAAGGCGGGAGCGAAGTTCTACGAGGTCGACGGACGGCCCGTGGTACTGCTCACCGGGGACCGGCCGATGTGGCGCGACCTCGGCCCCGAAGTCAGTGACGGACCCGACGTCGAACAGCTCAAACGCAACCTGATCAAGCTCGGCTACGCCGACGGACTCGGCCTGACGGCCGACCAGAAGTTCACCCCTGCCACCGTCACCGCTGTCAAGCGCTGGCAGAAGGCCCTCGGTGAGAAGCAGACGGGGACGGTCACGCTCGGCAGCGTCGTCATGTTGCCGCAGGCGGCCGTGCGAGTGCAGCAGCTCGGCGCACAGCTCGGCTCGGCCCTCGGGGCCACCGCGGTCATGACCGTGACCGGCACCGACCTGGTCGCCACCGCGCAGCCCGCCGACAACCAGCTCTCCCAGTTCAAGCCCAACGGCCGGGTGACGGTCAAGCTGGCCAACGGCAGCACCATCAACGGACACATTCGCTCGCTGGTCCGCGGCGGTTCCGGCAACGGCGGGGACAACGGCTCGGACGGCTCCGGTGGCGCGGACAAGACCACCGTCACCATCGCGCTGGACCACCAGCGGCAGGCCAAGCAGGCCGGGCCCTCCTCCGTGACGGTCACCGTCGTCGGCGAGACCGTCAGCGACGCGCTCATCGTCCCCGTCACCGCGCTGCTCGCCCTGGACGGCGGCGGCTACGGAGTCCAGGTCGTCAGCGGCGCCACCACCCGGCTGGTCAGGATCCAGCTGGGACTGATCGCCGACGCCAGGGCCCAGATCACCGGGGACGTCCAGGCCGGCGACCAGGTGGTGATCCCGAAATGACGCTCGATCAGCCACACGGCAGAGCCACCGTGCTGGAACTCTCCGGCATCACCAAGGAGTACCCGGGATCACCGCCGCTACGCATCCTGCACGGCATCGACCTCACCATCGAAGCCGGAGAACTCCTCGCCGTAGTCGGCCCCTCCGGCTCCGGCAAGTCCACCCTCCTCGCGCTGCTCGGCTCCCTCGACCGGCCCACCGCGGGGAAGCTGCACTTCGAAGGACGCGACCTGTCCGCGCTCTCCGACCCCGAACTGGCCGCCCTGCGCGCCCACCGGATCGGCTTCGTCTTCCAGCAGTTCTTCCTGCTGTCCGGGCTCACCACCGTCGAGAACGTCGCCACCGGCCTCCTCTACAGCGGCGTCCCCGCATCGCTCCGACGCGCCAGAGCCGCCGAAGCCCTGAGCGAGGTGGGCCTCGGACACCGACTCCGCCACCACCCCGACCAGCTCTCCGGTGGCGAGAAGCAGCGCGTCGCCATCGCCCGCGCCCTCGTCGGCCGCCCCGCACTGCTGCTCGCCGACGAACCCACCGGTGCCCTGGACAGCGTCTCCGGCGCCGCCGTCGTCGAGCTGCTGTGCACCCTGAACGCCAACGGCACCACGGTCGTCGTCATCACCCACGACCGCGAGCTGGCCGCCTCCTTCCCCCGGCGAATCGCCCTCCACGACGGCCGCATCGACTTCGACGAACGCGGCCCGCACCCCGCAGGAGCTGTCCGATGACGTCACCCCTGCGACGCACCCGGCTGCGCCCGACGGACATGCTGCGCCTCGGCCTGATCGGACCACGCACCCGCAAGATGCGCTCCGCCCTGTCCGCGCTCGGCATCTCCCTGGGCATCGCCGCCGTCATCGCCGTGACCGGGATCTCCGCCTCCAACCAGGCACACCTGCTGGAGCGCCTGGACCGGCTCGGCTCCAACCTGATCACCGTCGCCCCCGGCAACGGCGCCGACCAGAAGCCGGTGCCGCTGCCGCCCACGGCCGAGAAGATGCTCGCCAACATCGCCCCCGTGCAACAGGTCACCGCGACCGGGGCCACCAAAGCCCAGGTCTACCGCAACGACCTGGTCCCGCCGCAGCAGACCAGCAGCCTCACCGTGCTGGCCGCCCGGCTCAACCTGCTCGACGTCCTGCACGCCACCCTGCAGAGCGGGCGCTGGCTGGACAAGGCGAGCGAGAACCTCCCGGTGACCGTGCTCGGCGACCAGGCCGCACTCCGGCTCGGCGTGACCGCGCCCGGCGAACGGGTCTGGCTGGGCGGACAGTGGTTCGTCGTCACCGGAATCCTGGCCCCGAACGAGCTCGCACCCGAGCTCGGCACCGCCGCCCTGGTCGGCTGGCCCCAGGCCACCGCCCACCTGGGCGCGGACGGCACCGCCGCCATGGTCTACCTCAGGGCCCACCCCGAACGCGTCCCTGACGTACAGACCGTTGCCGGAGCCACCGCCGACCCCGCCAACCCGAGCACGGTCGCCGTCAGCCGTCCCTCCGACCTGTACACGGCACGGGCCGAGACCAAGAACTCCCTCACCGGACTCGTCCTCGCCCTCGCCGCGGTCGCCCTGCTCGTGGGCGGCGTCGGCATCGCCAATACCATGGTGGTCGGAGTGATGGAACGCCGCGGCGAGGTCGGGCTGCGCCGCGCGCTGGGTGCCCGAGGCGGCCAGATCGCCGTCCAGTTCCTGATCGAGGCCGTGCTGATGGGCCTCATCGGAGGAGTCGGCGGGCTGTTCCTGGGCGGCCTCGCGGTCTACGGCTACGCCCTCGCACAGGGCTGGCCCGCCTCCATCCCGCTCTACACGGTCCTCGCCGGACCGCTGGTGTCGGTACTGGTGGCGGCCTTCGCCGGAATCTACCCGGCACTGCGCGCAGCCAGGGTGTCCCCGACAGACGCCCTGCGCTCGGCCTGACCGACGGCGCCGGAGCCGCCGGCCGGGCCCGGCCACGCGGCGGCAACGGTCCTGGCGGATTCACCAACGCCCGCCCCACCCGGCCCGTCCGCCCGGCCCGTCCCCGGCCTGATCCGCCGGACAGGCTGCAGTTGATCCCGGTATGCCCCCGTATCGGACTTCAGCGCCGTGCCAGCGCCAGCACGCTCAGTCCGAACATCAGGACGCCCAGGGGGAGATGGACCGACGGTATGTGCGCGATGCCGAGCACGACCTGGACCGAGGCGAGGACAAGGAAGCCGGACGCGTGCCGGACGGGCCGGGGCGAGCCGCCGCCCGGCTTCCACGCCAGCACCGCCGCGAGCACATACAGCATCGTCGCCCCGTACATCACGCGGGCTCCGACACCGTGCAGTGTCTCGCCGTAGGACGAGGTCAGCAGCAGTCCGGCGGAGACCGCTTGAAGGAAGATGGTCAGGGTCTGCAGGGTGATCGCGATCTGCAGAAACGAGAAGCGGTGCTGCTGTGCCGTCGCCTGGGTTGCCATGCCACGGTCCCCTTTTCCGCCCGAGGGGGCAGTAGATCGATAAGGTCTCACCAGCCCGACGACGCGGGGCTGCGAAAGGTAAGGCGAGGAGGCGGTCGGGAGCATGGGGAGGGCTGGGACGAGCGCCGATGAGATAGCCGGTGAGCGGCGCCAACTGATCAATGTCGCCTACCGGTTGCTCGGTTCGCTGGCCGAGTCCGAGGACGCCGTGCAGGAGGCCTACGCGCGCTGGTACGCGCTGCCACGAAGTCGGCAGGACGAGATCGTGTCCCCCGGCGCCTGGCTGACGACGGTGACCGGCCGCATCTGCCTGGACGTGCTCGGCTCGGCGCGGGCCCGGCGTGAACGCTATGTCGGCGCGTGGTTGCCCGATCCGCTGCCCGACCACACCGAGTGGGACCACGGCCATGACACCGACCCCGCCGACCAGATGGTCCTGGACGAATCGGTGACCATGGCCTTCCTCGTCGTCCTGGAGTCGATGACACCCGCCGAGCGGGTGGCGTTCGTCCTGCACGACGTCTTCCGGTACCCCTTCGCCGAGATCGCCGACATCCTCGGCCGGACCCCTGCGGCCTGCAAGCAGCTCGCGGCCTCCGCCCGGCGGCGGGTGAGCGTCGCGCGGGCTCCGGTGACGGCGGCCGGTCAGGCCGACACGGTGCGGCATGTCAAAGAGGCATGGGAGACCAAGGACATTGCGGCCCTCGTCGACCTCCTCGACCCGGCCGCCGTGATGACCGCCGACGGCGGCGGCGTGGTCGGTACCGTCCTACGCCCGATCGAAGGCGGTGCACGCATCGCCCAGTACATGGTCGCCATCGCCGACAAGGCCCCGGGGCTCGAACTCCTGGAGCGGTCGGTCAACGGTGTGCCGGGCCTGGTGGCCCACCGTGCCGGCGCCGTCATGACCGTAGCCTCGTTCGATGTCGTCGACGGTCGCGTCACCCGGATCTGGGCGGTCCGCAATCCGGAGAAACTGCGGCCGTGGGTGCGGGACGGCTGAGCAGGGGCCTCACTGGACCTCGACAGGACCAGGGACTTCATCCACAACATCGCCCGCGACCTGTGCAGGAACCCACCGTTGCCTGGCCCTGGCAAGCGGTCCCACCGCACCGTGCGCCCATGCCTGACCGATACCAATGGGGAGCTTTCAGTCTGGAGCCGCAGGCCGTCGGGCCGGCGGGGGAGGCGGGGGAGCTATGTCGGGCTGTCCTCGACAGCAGCCTTCAGGGCGTGCACGTTGTGGTCGAAACTGCCGACGTACACGACCCCGTCGACCGCCGCCGGCGATGATTGGACCCTGCCGCCGGTGGCGTAGGCCCATTTCTTGTTCCCGGTGACCGCGTCCAAGGCGTACACGTTGTGGTCAAAGCTGCCGATGTACACGACTCCGTCGGCCACCCTCGGCGCCCCTTCGACCGTGCCGCCGGTGACGAAGACCCATTTCTTCTTCCCGGTGACCGCGTCCAAGGCGTACACCCTCTTGCTGCTGCTCCCGACGTACACGACCTTGTCGGCCACCGTCGGCGACGACCCGACCGTGCCGCCTGTGGCGTAGGCCCATTTCTTTTTCCCGGTGGCCGCGTCCAAGGCGTACACCCTCTTGCTGCTCCCGATATACACCACCCCGTCGGCCACCGTCGGCGACGTGAAGCGCCAGTCCTCCGGCGTGTGGTCCCACGCGTCGTCCCTGTCGAATCCCCAGTCACTTGCGCGGCGTGTCCATTTCTCGCCCCCGGTGGCCGCGACCAAGGCGGTCACGGAGTTGTAGCCGGCGATGTACACCACCCCGCCATCCACCGCCGGCAACTCGAGTCCGGAATCGCAGGAGACGGCCCACCTCTCGTTCCCGGTGGCCGCGTCCAGGGCGAACGCCTTACTGTTGCCGCCGATGTACACGACCCCGCCGACCACCGTCGGCGACGCTTCGAGCTTGCTGCCGGTGGGGTAGGCCCATTTCCTCTCCCCGGTAGCGGCGTCCAGGGCATACACGCTCCCGTCGGTGCTGCCGACGTACACCACCCCGCCGGCCACCGTCGGCACCCCTTCGACCTTGTTGCCGGTGGAGTAGGCCCATTTCCTCTCCCCGGTAGCGGCGTCCAGGGCATACACGCTCCCGTCGGTGCTGCCGACGTACACCACCCCGCCGGCCACCGTCGGCGACGACGTGACCGCATCGCCGGTGGTGTATCGCCACCGGAGCCGCGGGTCGAGGGTCTTGCGGTCGACGGGGGTCTTGTGGTCGGCGGGGGTGTTGTGGTCGGCGGGGGTGTTGTGGTCGAACAGAGTGAAGGCCGCGGCGGCGATGCCTGCACTGGCGACAGCGCCGATGCCGAGCCGCAGCGCTGTGCGGCGGCTGATGCGCCGAACCGGGGTCGACGTGCCTGCGGCCGGTCCTGGCCCGAACACCGGCGTTCGGGCTGCGCCGATGCCGACACCGGTGAGCGGGGTGGTGACGGTTTCCGTGTCCGCGCCGGACAGATGGGATTCGGCACGGGATGGTGGGGTTGCGGTGGATAGTCCGCGGAGGCGGTCGCGGACCTCGGCCGCTGATGCGGGGCGGTCGTCGGGGTCCTTGGCGAGGAGGGCCATCACCAGGTCGTCCAGGGCGGTGGGCACACCGGGGCGAGCATGGCCCGGTGGCTCCGGGGCCGTGTTCAGGTGAGCGGCCATCATCGCGACTGGCTCGGTGGTCCGGAAGGGGGTGCTTCCGGTGAGGAGTTCGTGGAGCACACAGCCCAGGGAGTACAGGTCGGAGCGGGCATCCGCGGGGAGATCGCCGAAACGTTCGGGCGGCATGTAGGCGAGCGTGCCGATGACCTTGCTCGACTTGTGTGTGGACGCCATGTACCGGGCGATGCCGAAGTCGAGGATCTTGATCCGGTCGTCCGGGGTGAGCATGAGGTTCGCCGGTTTCAGGTCCCGGTGCACGATCCCGGCTGCATGGGCGGCCTGCAAGGCTTCGGCGGTCTGTGCCGCCCAGTCCACGGCAGTGGGCACCTGGGGTGGCCCGTCCTCGCGGAGCACCATGTCCAGGTCCCGCCCGGTGAGGAACTCCATCACCAGGTAGAGGGTGCCGTCGTCGGGGTCCTGGCCCAGGTCGAAGACCGTCACCACGCCCGTGTGGTTCAGCCCGCCGGCGGTTCGGGCCTCGCGGAAGAACAACTGGGCGCCGGAGGTGTCGCGCCGGTCGTGCGGCAGCAGCTTGACCGCGACGCGGCGCTCGATCAGACGATCGCGGCCTTCCCAGACCTCCCCCATACCGCCCCGGCCGACGAACGCGACCAACTCGTAACGGCCGCCAAGAACCCGCAAAACCACCCGCGCCCCCGCTCGGCCGACCGTCAATCCACACTCGCCGCGCCGGCCCCGTCTTTTCGGGACCGCACCGATGATCCCACCACCACCATCCAGCGGCAGCAAGACGGAATCGACTGTTACCTCGGCATTACACAGCGCCGACTCGCCCTCGCAATCACGGACTACGGCGGCAGATCGGCTGTGGCCGACACCGGCGCGCGCGCAGGCTCCCGGCGTGATCGATGGCGGGAGCGGGCGGGTCATTGACAAGCGCTTCGAGCCGGTGGAGCGGCTGGGTAGCAGCGGGATGGGCACGGTCCGGCGAGCTCGGGACCTCGTGTTGCATCGAGAGGTCGCGGTCGAGCAAGTCTGCCCGCTCACTGCGGAGCCGGCCCCCGAGAGCTCCGCCGCCTCACGGGTGCCGCGCGAGGCCCGGACGCCGGCTCGGCTCAGCCACCGTCGCATGGTGACGCTCCATCACGTCATCGACGAGGGCGAGGGCTCCTACCCCTGGCTGCTGATGGAGCCGGTACCGGGCCGCAGCCTGGCGGAGCTGCTGGACGAGCCGGGGCGGCGTTCCTGTGCGCGGTACTGCTCCGGGCCACCGCGGCAGAGCCCATCGGAAGGCCGACACCGCTCCTTCGGCGGTGACTCGTCCCTGACCTGCCTGGCCACGTGTCCACCCGCTCCACTGCGGGAATGATCAACGGATGAACAACGACCCGGGCCGGATACTCCGCTGGAACTTCTTCATCGGCGGACACCTGAGCGCCTCGGTGCCCGTACGCCTCGTAGAGCGCACCGAGGCGGGCCAGCTGGTGTGGATGGAGACCGGCACACCGATGTGGCGTACGAAACTTCCGCGCGGGACACACCTGCGGGACATCGCCCCGCGCGACCGCCCGCCCGCCGGATATCCCTTGGTCGCCGACCGGTGGCCCATGGGCAGCGCGCTCTTCTATCAGCCGACCGGTGCCGCGCACTCCGTCCTCTGGCTCTTCGGCCGCAGACAGAAGTTCCGTGGCTGGTACGTAAATCTGGAGCGCCGGGTCCACCACGGCGACGACATCGACATCACCGACCACGAACTCGACATCAACGTGGCCCCGGACCGGAGCTGGCGGTGGAAGGACGAGCAGTCCTTCGCCGAGAAGACCGGTGACCCTGCCTACTGGTCGGCCGACGAAGCGTCAGCCATCCGAAGCGAGGGCACCTCGGTCGTACGGCTCGCCGAGGCCGGAACGTTTCCCTTCGACGGCACCTGGTGCGATTTCCGGCCGCCGCCGACCTGGACGACACCACCCCGGCCACCCGTCCCACGCCACCCCCTGCTCTGACCAGCCACTGCGCTGACCAGCCCTGCCCAAGAGTCTCGGCCAGGGTGGCGGGATGACAGTCATTGCCCGGGGTCACCCTCCGTGATACACAGAGTAACCATACGTATTCGGTCATACACCGATTCGATCCGCAGGTCAGGGCGGTCGGACCGGTCAAACGTGCGAGATCCGGGTAAAGAGAGCCCTCAAGTCGTCGTACGAAAGCAGTTTCATCAGCGAAGATAGAGAGCGACCCGTGTCGTATGGCAGGGGCAATGAACTACCCAACAGGGGCGGTGACTTACATGATCCTGGCAGCTGAAAAGGGCGACATCACCACCATCATCGGCGGAATCGCCCCGAACTGGGGGCCGTTCGGGACCTTGGGCAACGAGGCCCGCGTAATGATCGAGGTCGTGATGGCCATTGCCATCCTGCTCTGCCTCGGCATCGCGGTCTGGGGTGCGGCAAAGCAGCGCATCGGCGCCACGGCACTGCGTGACACCTTCAGCGCGGAGCAGGGCAAGGGGCTGATCGTTGCCGGTCTGACCGGTGTGTTCATCATCGGATCGCTGGGCACCTTGTTCACCATCGTCTACGGGATGGCCGTCTGACCGGCTGTCATCCCATGTCAGGGGCAGTCCCGCCCACTCCCACACCATCCGTCCGTCGTGCCCACCGGCAGAGGTTACGTTTCCCTGATGTCGAGTCACCACACCGCGTCCACGCGGGAACCCGCACGGCTACCGTCGTACTACCCGGTTCAGGAAACGGTTGAGGGGGCGTACGCGGCATGAGCCTCGACGACGAGAACGGCTACGGCAGCGGTTCAGGTCGTACGGACGATGGATACAGCACCATCGGCGGTACGCGCCAGACCCGTACCCGCCTCCCCGACGGCGAGGGCAGCGACGGCTACAGCACCCCCCGCCGCCCCGCCCGCAGCTCCCGCTCCCTTGTCACGGTGGTCGGCGTGGTCGTCCTCCTGATCGCGGCTATCGCGTTCGCGAACATGGGCGGAGGCGGCAAGGACGGCAGCGGAGGCGGCTCGGGGAACGGGGGCAGCAAGCCGGATTCGTCGTCCACGGCGGCCACGGGTACGAAGCCGGTGACGGGGAAGAACGGTTCGATTCCTTCGGGGTTCGCCCATGACGAGCAGGGGGCGCAGAGCGCGGCGGCGAACTACTCCGTAGCGCTCGGCTCAGCCGACATGTTCGACAGAACCCGTCGTCGCGTGATCGTCACCGCCGTATACGCCCCTGCGGTCGCCGCTGCCCGCCAGGGTGACCTTGACAAGGTCTACTCCGGTCAGGACTTTCTCACCAGCATCGGGCTGAATGCTGACGGCACTGCACCTTCCGGTCTGACCTTCATCTCACGTTCCAACCCGGCCGGCACCAAGATTGTGAAGTTCAACGGCGACACTGCAAGCGTCGCCGTTTGGTACTCAGCCCTGTTCGGGCTGGCCGGTGAAGGTTCCAAGAACCCCGTCTCCGAGAGCTGGTTCACCAACACCTTCGACCTGGCATGGATCGACGGGGACTGGAAGATCACCGACTTCACCCAGAAGGACGGCCCCACCCCCGTAGGCCGTGACCAGGCTGCTTCCCCCGCCGAGGAAATGGCCAACGCCGTGGAAGAGTTCGGAGGGTTCACGTATGCCCGGTAAACGACCCAGCCGAGTCCTTTCACTCGCAGCGGCGGCTACCAGTCTGCAGGTCGCTCTCGTCATGCTGGCCAGCCGAGCATTCGCTGAGCCCTCGCCGAGCCCGAAGCCCAGCGCAAGCAACAACGCATGCGACCTGATCCGCGGCCCCGCCAGGGACTACTGCGAGGACGGCGACGCAGGCGCCCCCAAGTCCGATCCCTCCACCACCCTCGACAACTCCCTGGACCCCCTCTCCTCCCTCGCCCGCGGTTGCGCCGACGCCGCCGCATGGATCATCGGCAAGCTCAGCGAGGCCGTGAAGCAAACCGCGAACGTCGACTTCACCGACGAGACCTTCCGGCAGCAGTACGCGATCGTGTTCGCGGCCTCCGCCATCCTCACGCTCGTCCTGTGGCTGTTCGCCGTCGCCAAGCGCGCCATCCGTGGTGTCCCGCTCACCACCGCGATCTCCGAAGCCGTCGGATTCCTCTGGCTGACAGTCATCGCCTCAGCCTTCACCCCACTCGTCCTCTACGTGGTCGTATCCGCCACCGACGGCGTCAGTGACGTGATCGCCTCGGCCACGGGAAACAAGGCCGACGTCTTCTTCGGGTCGTTCGCCGAAGCGCTCAAGAAGGGCTCCGACATCGGCGGCGGACCGATCATGCTGATCGTCGTCTCACTCGTCTCGATCCTCGCCGCGGGCGTCCTCTACCTGGAGCTCGTCATCCGCGCAGCCCTGCTCTACGTGGGCGCCCTCCTCGGCACCGTCGTCTACGCGGGGCTCGTCGACAAGAACATGTGGGGCCACGTGCGCCGCTGGGCGGGCATCATGATCGCGGTGATCATGGTGAAACCGGTCATCGTCATCGTGCTGGGGCTGGCCGGCGCGCTCTCCGGGGACGACGGGCCGAACGCGTTCTCCTCCGTCGTGTCCGGTCTCGCCATCATCCTGCTCGCGATCTTCGCCTCCGCGATGATCTACCGGTTCGTCCCCGGCTTCGGCGACGAGATCCAGGGCGCCCGCACCAACCGCAAGCAGGCCACCGACGGCTCCCAGGCCGCCGCGATGATCAGCTCCCCTGCCGCTCTCGTCTCCCAAGGCATCAAGACCCACAGCAGCCGCAGCGGCCAGAACAGCGGCGACAGCGGCAACGGCGGGGCCAGGCCCGCCAACGCGGTCAGCGGCGGTGTCGCCGCCCACAGCTCCCGCAACTCCGGCGGCGGGAGCGGAGTCGGCGGCGGATCTGTCCCCTCCGCCGCACCTCCGCCCCGCAGCGGATCGGGGCCGACCTCCGGCACCCCCCACGGCAGCCGCTCCCCCCGAGGTGGCGGATCAGGCAGTTCAGGTAACAACAGCACGGGAGGTGGAGGGCGTTGACGACTCAGTCCCACACGATCGCGCCCCGCCGTACGTATCTCATCGGCCGGGCCCGGCCGAACGCGATCGTCGGCAAGAACCGCGAGACCGGCGAGATCGCGCTGATCATCGCCGGTGCGTTCTTCGGCATGATGAGCGGACTGCTCGTCCCCTACCTGGCCCCGCGGATCGTGCTGCTCGCGGGCTTCCCCCTCCTCGCCCTCGCGATCGTGTATCTCCCGTACAAGCACCGCACCCTGTACAAGTGGTTCGAGATCAACCGCAGCTACAAGCGCACCCTGCGCCGCGGCACGACCTACCGCTCGGCCGCCATGGAGGCGGGCGTCGGCGCCGACGGGCGTGAGGTCGAGATCGGGCCGCCCCCCGGCATCGGCCGGATCAACTGGCTCGCCGCCCCCTTCGGCCCGGACGAGATCGCCGTACTCCTGCACGCCGACCGCCGCACCGTGACCGCCGCGATCGAGATCGAGGGCCCCGGCGTCGGGCTGCGCGACAGCGAGGACCAGGAAGCGCTCGTCGACCGGTTCGGCACGCTGCTGAAGCATGTCGCCAACGGCGACGGCTTCGTGACCCGTATTCAGATGCTCGCCCGCACCCTCCCCGCCGACCCCGACGCCCACGCCAAGGACGTCGCCCAGCGCGGCGACAAGTCGTCCCCGGGCTGGCTGCAGGAGTCGTACGACCAGCTGCAGTCCATGGTCTCCACCTCCAGCGAGCAGCACCGCGCCTACCTCGTCGCCTGCATGCACTACACCCGCGAGCTGGCCGCCGAAGCCAATGCCATGGCGCGCGCCGCCCGCCCCCAGGCCGGCCGCAAACTGGACCGGGACGCGGGTCTCGCCGTCGTCATGGCGCGCGAACTCACCGACATCTGCGCCCGCCTCGCCGAGGCCGACATCCGGGTGCGCCAGCCGCTCGGCCAGAGCCGGCTCGCCTCCCTCGTGCATTCGATGTACGACCCCGACCACCCCATCGACCACATCCAGGCCATGACCAAGCGCAACGCCTGGCCCGCCGAACTGGACGCGGTCGAACCGACGTTCCTCCAGGCCAAGACCCGCGAGTCGGTTACCCGCGCGCCCTGGTGCCACTCCACGGCCTGGGTGAAGGAGTGGCCGATGACGCCCGTCGGCGTCAACTTCCTGGCCCCGCTGCTCGTCCACACGCCCGATGTGATCCGTACGGTCGCGGTCTGCATGGACCTCGAACCCACCGAGGTCGCCATCGAGCGGATGCTCACCGAGAAGACCAACGACGAGGCGGAAGCCAGCCGTCAGGCCAAGATGAACCGCACCGTCGACCCGCGCGACATCGCCGCACACGGCCGGCTCGACCAGCGGGGTGAAGATCTCGCGAGCGGCGCGGCCGGAGTGAACCTGGTGGGGTACATCACCGTGTCTTCGCGATCACCCGAATCCCTGGCCCGCGACAAGCGGACGATCCGGGCCTCGGCCGGAAAGTCGTATCTCAAACTGGAGTGGTGCGACCGCGAGCACCACCGCGCCTTCGTGAACACCCTGCCGTTCGCCACCGGCATCCGTCGCTGACCGCAAACAACCGAGAGAAACGAGAGGGAGGTCGGTCACGCCATGCGAGATCCGCTGTCCGCGCTGTCGGACGCCTTCACCGCCTTCCTCTTCGGGAAGGTGGAGACGACCAGGCTGCCCGTCCGTACGTCGACCGGACAGGCCCAGGCCGTCTACCTGCCCACCGCGGCCCCGGGCCTCGGCGACTCCGGCGTGATCATCGGCCGCGAGGTGTACTCCGGCAAGGGCTACATCTACGACCCCTTCCAGCTGTACGGACAGCAGCTGCCCGCCCCGCACTGGCTGGTGCTCGGCGAGTCCGGCAACGGCAAGTCCGCGCTGGAGAAGACGTACGTGCTCCGACAGCTCCGCTTCCGCGACCGCCAGGTCGTGGTCCTGGACGCCCAGGGCGAGGACGGCGTCGGCGAGTGGAACCTCATCGCCCAGGAGCTCGGCCTCACCCCGATCCGCCTCGACCCGACCTCCGCGCTCAACGGCGGCATCCGGCTCAACCCGCTCGACCCCGCGATCACCACGACCGGCCAGCTCGCCCTGCTCCGTACGATCATCGAAGTCGCCATGGGGCACGGCCTGGACGAACGGTCCGGCTTCGCGCTGAAGGTCGCCCACGCGTACGTCAACGAGACGATCACCGACCGGCAGCCGGTCCTGACCGACATCGTCGACCAGCTGCGCCACCCGGAGCCCGAGTCCGCCGAGGCGATGAACGTCGACATAGATGACGTACGGGCCTGGGGCCTGGATGTCGCCCTCGTCCTGGACCGCCTGGTCGACGGTGACCTGCGCGGCATGTTCGACGGACCGACGAGCGTCGGCATCGACCTCGACGCCCCGCTGATCGTCTTCGACCTGTCCCACATCGACCGGAACTCGATCGCGATGCCGATCCTGATGGCGATCGTCGGCGTCTGGCTGGAGCACACCTGGATCAGGCCCGACCGGAAGAAACGCATCTTCCTGGTCGAAGAGGCCTGGCACATCATCAACTCGCCCTTCGTGGCCCAGCTCTTCCAGCGGCTGCTGAAGTTCGGGCGCCGACTGGGTCTCTCGTTCGTGGCCGTCGTCCACCACCTCAGCGACGTCGTCGACGGCGCGGCGGCCCGCGAGGCCGCGGCGATCCTCAAAATGGCATCGACCCGCACGATCTACGCCCAGAAGGCGGACGAGGCCAGAGCCACGGGACGCGTGCTAGGCCTGCCCCGATGGGCGGTCGAGATCATCCCGACCCTCACCCCCGGCATCGCGGTCTGGGACGTCAACGGCAACGTCCAGGTGGTCAAACACCTGATCACCGAGGCGGAACGCCCCCTGGTCTTCACCGACCGCGCGATGACCGAGTCCTCCGCGGCCGACCTCCTCCCGGAGGACGTACGCGCCGCCGAGCTGGAGGCTGAGCAGCGCGCGGCACGGATCGAGCACCAACAACGACTGAACGAGTCGTCCGAGTCAACGGTGGCATGACATGGCAGGGCGCGGCGAGGTACGTACCGGCGGCAACGGAGGCGGCGGGGGCATCCCGGACGGCCTGCTGATCGGCCTGCTGGCCTTCCTGCTCGGGCTGACGCTGCTGGCGTGGACGGCCACCGGCCTGGCCGGACTGTTCACGCACGGCGCCTGGCCGGAGGGGGTCACCCTCGCCGAGACCCCCCTGGCGATACGACAACTCGTCAGCACACCGCACGACATCCCGGCCGCCTGGCCGAACACCCCGGCGGGCGAGCTCTCCGGGTACGGACTGTTCTGGGGCCTGTTCATAGGCGAACTGATGGTGCTGCTGGTACTGACGGTCTTCGTGATAGGGGTGGTGACCCGCTGGCGGCTGGTACGGGCGCAGCAGCGCAGCGAACGGTACGGGGACAAGGACATGCCCGTACCGTCCCAGCGGCAGGAGCCCCGGCCCGAGGCCCAGAACCCGCAGCAGACGGAGCCGCAGCCAACGCCGGAGCCGGAGCCTCGACCGACGGCCCACTCCCCGGAGGCCGCGCCCGCACCCGCACCCGCACCCGTGGAGCACACCCCGCCCGAGCCCGCGCTCCCCTCTCCCCGCACCCCCCTCGTCGTCTACGGACCGGCCGCCACCCGCCGCCCCGCCGTCATCCAGGCGGTCCAGGAGGCCGACGGGCCCGCGCTCGTCGTCACCTCCGACCCCACCGTCTGGGCCGAGACGAAGGACGCCCGCGCCAAGCTCGGCCCGGTCCTCGTCTATGACCCGGGCCACCTCTGCGACACCCCGGCCCGCCTCCACTGGTCTCCCACGGCCGGCTGCGAACAGCCCGAAACGGCCACCGCCCGCTCCGCCGCGCTTCTCGCCCCGGTCCGGCCGCAGGCCCGGATCGACGCGACGACGGCCGACACCGCGGAAACGCTCCTGAAGTGCTGGCTGCACGCCGCCGCCATCGACGGCAGGCCCTTCCGCCAGGTCCACCGCTGGGCCCTCGGCGGCAGCGCCCACGAACCGGTGCGCCTGCTCCGTACCCACCCCAAGGCAGCCTCCGGGCTCGCCGGCGTGCTGGAGTCCGCACTCACGGCCCATCCCGAACGCCGCGAGATGGCACAGGAATTGACGGTACGGGCCTTCGCCGCGCTCTCCTCGGTCCACATCCGCGAGGCCTGCACACCGAACCGGGCCGATTCGCTCGTGCTGGAATCTTTCGCGGGCGAGGGGGGCACCCTTTATGTGGTGGGTGAACCGATCGAGGATCCCCGCTCGGGTCCCGGAGCGATGCCCCTGCTCACGGCACTCGCCTCACACGTGGTCGAGCACGGCCGCCGCATGGCCGCACGGTCAACCGACGGTCGGCTCGACCCACCAATGACGCTCGTACTCGACGACGTCGCCGCGGTGGCGCCCCTGCCCCGGCTCCCGGAGCTGCTGTCGACCGGCCAGGCCCAGGGTCTGCCGACCCTGGCCCTCCTCCGCTCCCCTGAACAGGCCCGCGCCCGCTGGCCCCAAGACCTCACCGGCTCACGGTAGCCGGGCGAACCCGGCACCACGCACCTACACCGGACGCCCCACCGCATACTCCAGCTCCCGCGCAGACGGGTCGCCCGGCACAGGCACCGACTCCCCGGTGGCCACGAACCCGATCCGCCGATAGAGCGCCGCAGCCCGCGCATTGTCCTCGTGCACATACAGCCGCACCCGCTCGATCCGCGGCTCCACCAGCGACCACGCCCAGTCCGCCCCGGCCCGGAACAGCTTCTCGGCCAGGCCCTCGCCCCGTGCCTCGGGCCGTACGAACACACCGACCACATGCGCCTGGTGGACATCGGCCGCCTTCCCGAACCGCACCTCCGCGTCCGGCCGTTCGATCAGCACGGTGACACTGCCGTCCCACCGCCCGTCGGGCGCGACGGCGACGAACTGCCGCACTTCACCGCTCCCGGCCTCGGACGCGCCGAGCGCCCGGTCCTGCCAGAACGCGTCGGGCCGAGCCGCGCCCTGCGCGTACGTCTCCAGAAAGGCCACCGGCGCAGCCGGGTCCTGCAGCGCCGCCAGTCGCAACTCCTTGACCAGGGGCCATTCATCGGCGCGTACGGCTCGGATCACATGTTCCATCCGCCGATCCTTCCCTTCCCGACCCGACCCGCGCAAACGACATTCACGGCCCCCGACCGCCCCCGCGTCGTACCCCGGTACTACACGCACCGCCACATCCCTCCCCAGGTCCGACGCCCGCTGCAGGCCCCCTCCGTAGCGTCGACCGCATGATCAGGGCATACGAACTCACCAAGAGGTACGGAGACACCACCGTCGTCCAGGACCTCGACTTCACGGTCCGGCCCGGCACCGTCACCGGATTCCTCGGCCCGAACGGTGCCGGGAAGTCGACGACGATGCGGATGCTGCTCGGCCTGGACTCCCCGACCCGTGGCCGCTCGACGATCGGCGGACGGGCGTACGCCGCCCACAGCGCACCACTCAGCGAGGTCGGCGCGCTCCTGGAGGCCCGCTCCGTCCACCCCGGCCGGACCGCGTTCAACCACCTCATGGCGCTCGCCCACACCCACGGCATCCCGCGCAGCCGCGTCGAGCACGCCCTCGACCTGGCGGGCCTGACCGCGGTCGCCCACAAACGGATCAAGGGCTTCTCGCTCGGCATGGGCCAACGCCTCGGCATCGCCGCGGCACTGCTCGGCGACCCGGCCACCCTCATCCTGGACGAACCGGTCAACGGCCTCGATCCGGAGGGCGTGCTGTGGATCCGCAACCTGCTCAGATCCCTTGCCCAGCAGGGCCGTACGGTCTTCGTCTCCTCCCACCTGATGAGCGAGATGGCACTCACCGCCGACCATCTGATCATCGTCGGCCGCGGCCGGCTCCTCGCCGACACGACGGTCGCCGACTTCGTGGCCACGGCGGGCGGCACCTCGGTCAAGGTCGTCACCCCGCAGGCCCACGCCCTGCGCGAGCTCCTCACCGGCCCCGGCATCGAGATCACCCCCGGCCCTGCCACGCCCCCCGACAGGCTGGAGGTCCGCGGTACGGACGCGGCACACATCGGCCGCACCGCCGCCGCCCACGCCATTCCCCTGTACGAACTCACCCCGCAGACCGCCTCCTTGGAACAGGCCTTCATGGACCTGACCCAGGAGTCGGTCGAATACCGGATCGCCACCCCCGAACCGACCGGAGCCCTCGCATGACCGCCGCAGTCAGCCACCCGGGCCGACGCCCGAATCAAAACCCCTGCCGAGTCACGACCACCCGGGTCCTGCGCTCCGAATGGCACAAACTCCGCTCCCTGCGCTCCTCCTGGATCACTCTGATCTCGGCGTCCGTCCTCGTTCTCGCCATCGGCCTGGTCATGGGCGCGACGTACACCTCCGGCGGGGGCGACTCCGACGTGGACACGGTGGTCCTGGTCCTCTACGGCTCGGTGCTCGGTACGTTGTGCACCGTGGTGCTGGGCATCCTGGTCACCGCGGGCGAGTACTCGACGGGCCTGATCCGCGCCTCGCTCACTGCGGTCCCGCGCAGACTCCCGGTCCTTTGGGCGAAGGCGGCGGTGTTCACCGTCACCGTCTTCGTGGTCATGTTCACCACCGCTCTGCTCACCTTCGTCGTCGCCCAGCTCTTCCTCCACGACACCGACCAGGCGGCCTCGCTCAGCGACCCGGGCGTATTCGGCGCGGTCGTCGGCAACTCCGTCGGCATCACCCTGCTCAGCCTGGTCGCGCTCGGGCTCGGCGCCCTGATCCGCTCGGTTCCGGGCGCGATCGGCGCCTTCGTCGGAGGCGTGATGATCCTGCCGGAGGTCCTCTCCATGCTTCCGTACGACGTGGTGAAGAGCACCGTCAAGTACTTCCCCACCCAGGCGGCGGGCGCCCTCGGTTCGGCAACGCCGCTCCCGGGCGAGGCCCCCGTGGACGGTGCCCTGCTCGCCCTGTGCCTCTGGGCCGGGGCGACCTTGTGCGCGGCCGCCCTGCTGCTGCGCCGACGCGACGCATGACGCCGGGGCGGCCGGCGGCGAGGATGGACGGGTGACGGGCGAACACAGGGACCGGGCTTCGGGCACCACCGCGCTGACGGGGTACATCCAGCGCCTGCTCCAGCGCGTCCGCGCATTCGACCTGCGCCGACCGATGGTCTGGAACGGGCTGCTCACCACGTTCTGGGTGATGTTCGCCGTACTCGACTTCACCTCCGGCGGCTGGCGCACCGTGGCCCGCGATCCGCGCGCGCCCGAACCACTGGTTCTGCTGATGAGCGTGGCGTTCTCCGCACCGCTGCTGTGGCGCCGCACGCATCCGCTGGCCGTGCTGGCTTTCATGGCCCCGTTCTCCCTGGCCAATGTCTGGACAGGGGCGATCGTCCAGGCCGCCTACCTGCAGGAAATCGCCGTCTTCAACATCGCACTACGGCTGCCCACGCGGGCCCTGGCGTGGGCGGGCGCCGTGGTGACCGCCCCGCTCGTGGTCGGCATGCTGCGCTTCCCGCACGGCTGGGACGTCCTGTTCGTCCCCCACCTCTGGGCGTTCGCGTTGGTGTCCCTGCTGGGGATCGTGGTCCGCACGCGCAAGGAGTACACGGAGGCCCTGGTCGACCGCGCCCACCGGCTGGAGCTCGAACGCGACCAGCAGGCCCGGCTCGCGGCAGCCGCCGAACGGACCCGTATCGCCCGGGAGATGCACGACATCATCGGCCACAACCTGTCCGTCATCACGGGCCTCGCGGACGGCGGCGCGTACGCGGCGGCCAAGAGCCCGGACCGGGCCGCCCAGGCCCTGGAAGCCATCGGCACCACGAGCCGCCAGGCCCTCACGGAACTCCGCCGCCTGCTCGGCGTCCTGCGCGACCACCCCGCCGAGGCCGACCGCACCCCGCAACCGACCCTCGACGACATGGACACGCTCCTCACCGGCGTGCGAGCAGCGGGCCTCCCCGTACACCTGCACATCCGCGGCAGGCCCCCGTCGTACCCGCCCACCGCTGGACGCCAGCTGACGGTCTATCGAGTGGTGCAGGAAGCCCTGACGAATACGCTGAAGCACGGCGGTACGGACCCGTCACTGACCGCGGAGGTCACGCTCACCTACCGGGCGACGGAGCTGGAGGCCCTGATCACGGACACGGGCACCACCGGTGCTGAACCCGAAGGCAGCGGGCAGGGAATCACCGGAATGCGCGAACGGGCATCCCTCTACGACGGAACACTCGAAGCAGGCCCACTCCTGCCGAAGGCCATCGCCACAGATTCAGCCGCGGGCGGCTGGCGAGTTCGGCTCCGACTCCCCCTGGAGGACACACCCTCGTGACGACCGTGCTCATCGCGGACGACCAGCCGATGCAACGTTTCGGCTTCCGCATGCTGCTGGAGAGCCAGGACGACATGACTGTCGTCGGCGAGGCCGCCAACGGCCACGAGGCCCTGAGCCTTGTCTCCCGGCACCATCCGGACGTGGCCCTGATGGACATCCGAATGCCACTCCTGGACGGCATCGAAGCCACCCGACGCATCATCAGAGCCGGTGCCCGTACCCGCGTCCTCATCGTCACGACGTTCGACCTCGACCGGTACGCGTACGACGGCCTCCGCGCCGGCGCCAGCGGCTTCCTCATCAAGGACGCACTGCCGGAGGAACTCCTCTCCGGCATCCGAGCTGTGGCAAGCGGCGACGCAGTGGTCGCCCCCAGCCTCACCCGCCGTCTTCTGGACGCGTATGTGCAACACCTGCCGACCGTTCCCGGCGGCCCTTTCACCCTGGACGCACGCATCGCGACCCTCACCGAACGGGAAAGACAAATCCTCACGGTCATCGGCCAGGGCTGGACCAATACGGAGATCGCCGAACGGCTCCACCTCGCCGAATCAACGGTGAAAACACACGTCACGCGCATCCTCGCCAAAACGGGATCCCGCGACCGCGTCCAGGCGGTCATCCTGGCCTACGACACCCATCTGGTCACCCCCGCCTGACAGCAAAGAGGGGTGAACGCAGAAAAGCCCCGTGCCACAAGGGCACGGGGCTTTCCCGTAAAAGGAGTTCGGCGGCGTCCTACTCTCCCACAGGGTCCCCCCTGCAGTACCAT
>NZ_BMRN01000018.1 GCF_014648655.1 Streptomyces atratus | reverse complement strand
CTGGAGTCGCTGAATCTGAAGCAGCGGCGGCTGGAGATCGTGTCGTGTCCGTCGTGCGGCCGGGCGCAGGTGGATGTGTACAAGCTGGCGGATCAGGTCAGTGCGGGTCTTGAGGGCATGGAAGTGCCGTTGCGGGTGGCCGTGATGGGCTGCGTCGTCAACGGTCCGGGTGAGGCCCGTGAGGCGGACCTGGGTGTCGCTTCCGGGAACGGCAAGGGGCAGATCTTCGTGAGGGGCGAGGTCATCAGGACCGTGCCCGAGTCGAAGATCGTCGAGACGCTGATCGAAGAAGCCCTGAAGATCGCCGAGGGCATGGAAGACGCAGGGACACCATCGGGGGTTCCCGCCGTCACCGTGAGCTGAAAAAGAACCAGAGAGGGGGCCCGAGCGTGACGATTCTGGAGAACATCCGGGGGCCGCACGATCTCAAGGCGCTGAGCGAAGCACAACTCGACGAACTCGCCGAGGACATCAGACAGTTCCTCGTCCGGGCGGTGGCGAGGACCGGCGGTCATCTGGGGCCCAACCTGGGGGTGGTGGAGCTCTCCATCGCCCTGCACCGGGCCTTCGACTCGCCCGCGGACCGCATCCTGTGGGACACCGGGCACCAGAGCTATGTGCACAAACTGCTCACCGGGCGGCAGGACTTCTCCAAGCTGCGGGGCAAGGGCGGCCTTTCCGGCTATCCCTCCCGCGAGGAGTCCGAGCACGACGTCATCGAGAACTCGCATGCCTCGACCGTCCTCGGCTGGGCCGACGGCATCGCCAAGGCCCATCAGGTGCTGGGGCGGAGCGATCATGTCGTGGCCGTCATCGGAGACGGGGCCCTCACCGGCGGGATGGCCTGGGAGGCGCTCAACAACATCGCGGCTGCGAGGGACCGGCCGCTGATCATCGTGGTCAACGACAACGAACGCTCCTACGGCCCCACGATCGGCGGTCTCGCCAACCACCTCGCCACCCTCCGTACCACGGACGGATACGAACGCTTCCTCTCCTGGGGCAAGGGCGTGCTCCAGCAGACGCCCGTCATCGGACAGCCGTTGTACGAGTCGCTGCACGGCGCGAAGAAGGGGTTCAAGGACGCCGTCGCCCCGCAGGGCATGTTCGAGGACCTCGGGCTCAAATACGTCGGGCCGATCGACGGTCATGACATCGCGGCCGTCGAATCCGCACTGCACCGGGCCAAACGCTTCCACGGCCCGGTGCTGGTGCACTGCCTCACCGAGAAGGGCCGCGGCTACTCGCCCGCGCTCCGGGACGAGGCCGACCGCTTCCACACCGTGGGCGCGATGGACCCGCTGACCTGCGCACCGCTCGACCCGTCCGGAGCGGCCTCCTGGACCTCGGTGTTCGGGGACGAGATCGCCGCGATCGGCGCGCAGCGGCCGGATGTCGTGGCCATCACGGCGGCGATGCTGCACCCCGTCGGACTGACGAAGTTCGCCGAGGCGTTTCCCGACCGGGTCTGGGACGTCGGGATCGCAGAGCAGCACGCGGCGGTCTGTGCAGCGGGACTCGCCACCGCCGGACTGCATCCGGTCGTCGCCGTCTACGCCACCTTCCTCAACCGGGCCTTCGACCAACTGCTGATGGATGTCGCGCTGCACAAGTGCGGGGTGACCTTCGTCCTCGACCGCGCCGGAGTCACCGGTCCCGACGGACCCTCGCACAACGGCATGTGGGACATGTCCGTGCTGCAGGTCGTCCCGGGGCTGCGGATCGCCGCCCCGCGCGACGCCGACGAACTGCGCGCCGAGCTCCGTGAGGCCGTCGACATCGACGACGTTCCCACCGTGATCCGGTTCCCCAAGGAGTCGGTGGGGGAGCCGATCCGGGCCATCGACCGGATCGGCGGAATGGACGTACTGCACCGGGCGGACGACCCCGATGTGCTGCTCGTGGCCGTCGGTGTGCTCGCCCCGGTCTGTCTGAAGGCCGCAGACCTGCTGGCGGGCGGCGGCATCCGCTGCACCGTCGTCGACCCGCGCTGGGTCAAGCCGGTCGACGAACAGCTGGCCCCGCTCGCCGAACGGCACCGGCTGGTCGCCGTCGTCGAGGACAACAGCCGGGCAGGGGGCGTCGGTTCGGCGGTCGGGCAGGCGCTTCGGGATGCCGGGGTCGACGTTCCGCTGCGGACGTTCGGCATCCCCGATCAGTTTCTCGCCTACGGCAAGCGCGCCGAGGTGCTGGCCGACATCGGGCTCACCCCGGTCGAGGTCGCGGGGCGCATCAGTGCCGCACTGGCCGCCAAGGAAGCAGCGACAAGGACCGAGGAGAGCGGGGCATGAAGGACGACGGGCCCAAGGGCTTCGATCTGGCACAGCTGCTCGCGGAGCGCGGCGGCGAGCGCTATGAGCTGCACACGAAATACCTCAACCACCAGCTGCCCCGCATGCTGCACACCATCGGCTTCGACAAGGTCTACGAACGGGCCGAGGGCGCGCACTTCTGGGATGCGGACGGCAACGACTACCTCGACATGCTCGCCGGGTTCGGCGTGATGGGCCTCGGCCGGCACCACCCCGTCGTACGCAAGGCCCTGCACGACGTCCTGGACGCCTCGCTTGCCGATCTCACCCGCTTCGACTGCCAACCGCTGCCCGGGCTGCTGGCCGAGAAGCTGCTCACGCACAGCCCGCACCTGGACCGGGTCTTCTTCGGCAACAGCGGTACGGAGGCCGTCGAGACCGCCCTGAAGTTCGCCCGGTACGCCACCGGCAGGCCCAGGATTCTCTACTGCAGCCACGCATTCCACGGGCTGACGACCGGCTCTCTCTCGGTCAACGGGGAGAGCGGCTTCCGGGACGGCTTCGCACCGTTGCTGCCGGACACCGCCATCGAGCTCGGGAATCTCGACGCACTGCGCCGTGAACTGAAGCGCGGTGATGTGGCGGCACTGGTCGTCGAGCCGATCCAGGGCAAGGGTGTCCACGCCGCGCCGCCCGGCTTCCTGCGGGACGCGCAGGAACTGCTGCACAAGCACAAGGCACTGCTCATCGCCGACGAGGTGCAGACCGGCCTCGGCAGGACCGGCGACTTCTACGCGTACCAGCACGAGGAGGGTGTCGAACCCGATCTGGTCTGTGTCGCCAAGGCACTCTCCGGTGGCTATGTGCCGGTCGGGGCGACCCTCGGCAAGGACTGGATCTTCAGACGCGTCTACTCGTCGATGGACCGGGTCCTGGTCCACTCCGCGAGCTTCGGCTCCAACGCCCAGGCGATGGCGGCCGGGCTCGCGGTCCTTGCGGTGATGGAGGACGAAGAGACCGTCGCGGGTGCGCGCCGCACCGGTGAACTGCTGCGCGGGCGGCTGGCCGCACTGGTCGACCGCTATGAGCTGCTGCACGAGGTGCGCGGGCGCGGGCTGATGATCGGCATCGAATTCGGCCGGCCGTCTTCACTGAAGCTGCGCAGCCGCTGGACCATGCTGCAGGCGGCACGCAAGGGCCTCTTCGCGCAGATGGTGGTGGTACCCCTGCTGCAGAAGCACCGCATCCTCACCCAGGTCTCGGGCGATCATCTGGAAGTGATCAAGCTGATTCCGCCGCTGGTGATCGGGGAGCGGGACGTCGACCGGTTCGTCACGGCGTTCACTGCGGTGATGGACGAGGCGCACAGCGGCGGCGGGCTGATGTGGGACTTCGGCAGGACCCTGGTGAAACAGGCCGTCGCCAACCGCTGACCCCGCGGGCCCGGCAAGGCTCCTGGTTTGCCTCTGAGGTAATAAATTTGCCTCAGAGGAAAGCTCCTGGCCCAATGGGTACATGAACACTCCAGACGGAGGGATGGCCGACGAGCTGCCCGGAGTCGCGCCACGCCTGCGCGATCTGCGCCGCAGCCGTGGTCTCACCCTGGAGACCGCCGCTCAGCGGGCAGGGCTCTCACCCGCCCATCTCTCCCGGCTCGAAACGGGCCGTCGGCAGCCTTCGCTGCCGATGCTCCTCGGTCTTGCCAGGATCTACGGTACGACAGTCTCCGAACTGCTCGGCGAGACGCCCCCGGAACGGGAGGCGATCATCCGCGGCGGGAAGTTCGAGGGGGCCGAGGCCGACGGCTGGATGTACCAGCGGGCCGGCGGTTCAGGCCGGGCGATGCAGGCGCTCCGCGTGCGGGTTCCGTACGGCGCACAGGGTGATCTCGTGCGTGTCCATCCCGGTGAGGAGTGGCTGTATGTGCTCGTCGGCCACCTTCGAGTGACGCTCGGGGACACCGTGCACGATCTCGCTCCCGGTGACAGTGCGCACTTCGACTCGCTCACCCCGCACCGGATCGGGGCCGTCGACCGCGATGGTGCCGAGCTGCTCTTCGTCCACACCCTGCTGCAGAGCCCCGCCGCCGAGCTGTGTCTCGGCAGCGGCATCCACCATCGCTGAGACCGGTCCGTCCGGTCACCAGAGAGGACTGTCATGTCCGATTCAGAGAACTTCGACCCGCTGGGGTCCAAGAAGAACTACGAAGCCCAGGAGCGGAAGTTTCCGCGCGGCGTGGTGATCCGGCTGTTCGCCTATCTCATCGCCGGACACATCTTCGCGGCCTTCCTCTACCTGCTCTTCGCGGTGGCCGGCAAGGGCTGACCACCGCCGACGGGCGGGTGTGGCTACGCCTTGTCGAGGAGCCGGTCGCGCAGCTGTTCACGGGTCCCGGGTGCGAGCTTCAGGCCCTCGGAGAAGTAGCGGTCCGTGCTGCCCCAGGTCTCCTCGATGGTGGCGAAGGCTGCGGCGAGGTAGTCGGCGTGGGCGCCGAAGAGCGGATTGAGCAGCTCCATCACCTCTGCCGACATTCCGTCCGCCGAGGTGTCGCTGCGCTGCACCTTGTAGCGGCGATGGGCGTCGTTCGACTTCAGGTAGTCGGCCTCGATGGCGTCGCGCTCGACACCGACCGCGAGCAGTGACACCGCGATCGACAGGCCGGCCCGGTCCTTGCCCGCCGCGCAGTGCATCAACGCGGGAACGCTGTCCTCGGCCAGGGCGTGCAGAACCCGGCTGTGTTCGGCAGTACGGTCCCGGATGATCGCGCGGTACGAGGCGATCATCCGGTTCGATCCCTTGCCGTCGGCCAGGATCGAGCGCAGCTGGTCGAGATCGCCGTCGCGGACCATCCGCCAGAACTCGGCGCCGTCGGCGGGGTCGGAGAGCGGGATGCTCACATTCCGTACGCCCGGCAGCTCCACATCCAGGCCGTCGAGCCGGTGGTCGGCCGCATTGCGGAAGTCGAAGACCGTGTGCAGACCGAGACCGCCCAGAAAGGTGGCGTCCTCGGCCGTGGCGTGCGCGAGGTGGCCACTACGGAAGAGCCGTCCGTACCGTACCCGCCGGCCGTCCACGGTGGGCAGTCCGCCCACATCGCGGAAGTTGCGGACACCCGCCAGCTCGGGTTCCGTCGACGGGGTCTGCGGCAACTGCTGCGTCACAGTGACTCCTGGAGTGTCTGGCGCCGGCGCGAGTCGCCGACAAGGCCACTCCCGCGACGATACGACATTGATTCCTCAGGCAATCATCTCGGCCATTGCTTGTCGATATTTCCGCCAACCCCGGTACTCCTGCGGCGAATCCGCCCGGTGAATTCCTCGCAAGGCCGTTGCCCACCCACCGGCCATGGTCGATGATGTGCGGAACTGTTGGAATGTGGGGACGCGATGATCGAGACTGGCGACAAGGGCCGGACCTGGCTGCTCACCGGGGCGAGCAGCAGCTACGCACTGCGACTCACCGAGCGGGACGAGCTGGTCCATCTGCACTGGGGGCCGCGGATTCCCCTTGCCGCTGCCGAGGCCCTGGCCGCAGCGCCGGAGCCACCCTTCAGGGGCTTCGAGTCCCAGCTCGACGGCCGCGAGGAGTACCCCGTGGAGGGTGGCCCCCGGTTCGTCCGCCCGGCCCTCTCGGTACGCACCCCCGAGGTCCGCGGTACCGAGTGGGTCTTTGCCGACGCCACGGTGGACGGAGACGAACTCCGTATCGGGTTCACCGACTCGGTGCACCGGCTCGCCCTCACCCTGCACTACCGGATGCGGGACGACTCGGATGTGATCGAGCGCTGGGCCACCGTCGCCCACGCCGGGCCGGACGGTCCGCCGCTGGAACTGCTGCGCGCCGACGCGGCAGCCTGGGCGCTGCCTGCCCGCGACGGCTGGCGGCTGAGCCGACTGCACGGACGCTGGGCGGCGGAGTCGCAGCTTGCTCGGGCGGAGCTGACGTATGGCGAGAGTGTCATCTCCAGCAGGCGCGGCCACACCGGGCACCAGTACCTGCCGTGGGTCGCACTCGACGCCGACGGTGTGGCGACCGAGGAGAGCGGCGAGGTGTACGGCTGCGCGCTCGGCTGGTCCGGGTCGTGGCGGATTTCGGTACAGCAGCTCCCCGATGGGCTCGTACAGATCACCGGCGGTGCCGGCTACGACGACTCGGGGCTGCTGCTGCTCGCGCCGGGGGAGTCGTACACCACCCCCGTCTTCGCCGGTCTGTGGAGTGCGGAGGGGTTCGGCGGGGCGAGCCGGGCCTGGCACGCCTGGCAGCTGGCCCATGTGATCCCGGACGCACAGAGCCTGCGGCCGGTGCTCTACAACTCCTGGGAGGCGACCGGCTTCGACATCTCGCAGGAGCAGCAGCGCGCCCTCGCCGAGCGCGCCGCCGCGATGGGCGTCGAGCTGTTCGTCGTGGACGACGCGTGGTTCGGGCAGCGCACCAGCGACCGGGCCGGGCTCGGTGACTGGACGCCGAATCCGGACCGCTTTCCCGGCGGACTGAAGCCGCTCGCCGATGAAGTGCACGGACTCGGCATGCAGTTCGGTATCTGGGTCGAGCCGGAAATGGTCAATGCCGACAGCGATCTCTATCGCGCACACCCCGACTGGGTGCAGCATTTCCCCGGACGGGCGCGGACCGAGTTCCGCAATCAACTGGTGCTCAATCTGGCCCGCACCGATGTGCAGGACTATCTGTGGGAGCAGCTGGACACACTGCTCTCCAGTACGCCCGTCGACTATGTGAAATGGGACTTCAATCGCAGCTTCACCGACGCGGGCTGGCCGGGTGAGGAGTATCAGCAGAAGCTCTGGATCGAGCACGTGGACGCCCTGTACGCGCTGATCGACCGGCTCCGGGCCGCGCACCCCTGCGTCGCCTTCGAGTCCTGCTCGGGCGGCGGCGGAAGGATCGACCTGGGGATTCTGTCCCGTACGGACCAGGTGTGGACCTCCGACAACACCGACCCGCTCGACCGCCTCACCATCCAGGAGGGCTTCGGCCAGATCCATCCGGCGCGGGTGATGGCCGCCTGGGTCACCGACAGCCCCAATGTCCAGCTCAACGACAGGGGCAGCTCACTGCGGTTCCGTTTCGTGAGCGCGATGGCCGGTGTGCTCGGGGTCGGTGGGGACCTCACCGACTGGAGCGAGGCGGAGCTGGCCGAGGCGCGGAACTGGGTGGATCTCTACAAGGAGATCCGGCCGGTGGTGCAGCACGGCGCGCTGTACCGGCTGCGCGCCCCGCGCGGCGGACTCAGTGCGGTCCAGTACGTCCACGGGGACGAGATCGTGGTCCTGATGTGGCTGGAGGCACAGAGGTACGGGGAGCGGCCCCCGGCCCTGCGGCTGCGCGGGATCGACCCCGCGGCGACGTACACCTGCCTGGACACGGGGGCGGTGCACCACGGTTCGGTACTGCTGCATCAGGGGCTGCACACCGGGCTTCGGGGGAATCTCGACGCGCGGGTGCTGAGGCTGCGACGCGCATGACGGGCGCCGTATGTCCGTAATCGGTGAATTTGGCTGAATACGCCCAATTTTTGCGGGAGATGGTTGCTCCCTCGTGAGCGGAATCATATCCGTGACGGTGTGTGCTGGCGGGGCGGTTGGGTATTCCGTGCGCGGTGCGGAAAGTCAAGATCCTTGATCCACGGAGTGTGACCGGAATTCCGCGCTGATTTCCGAGCGCGGATTCCGGTACGGAATCAGTGGCTTGTTATCGCCGTCCCGACTCGCTTACGGTCACCGTCAATCCGGACGGACCGCCTAATCCTGCCGCCGTCCGGAATTCGCACCCACTCATCGCGTGGCAGGAGCGGGGGAACCAGGTAGGCCGCCGATCGGAGAAGTCCGGCCGGCTAGGGGTGAAGTCGCGCTCAGCGTGGCCGGGCATCTCCAGCCCGAACCCGACAGCTCACCTCGCAGGCGCCGGAGAGGAAGCACGTCATGCCCATATCGGGTAAGCATCGTCGTACGAAGTCCAGCGCCATCGCCCGTGGCGTCGCCGCTGCAGGCGCCGGTGGTGCCGTCATCGCACTGCCGCTGCTCGGTGCCACCGGCGCCCACGCAGCGCCGCAGTCGGCCCCGATCGCCGTGCCGCAGTCGGCCGCCGCCGCCGCCACGCACGCCGCCCCGGCCAAGCCGGTCGCGCAGAAGCAGGCCGCCACCTCGACGTACTCCGTCGTGTCGGGCGACTACCTGTCGAAGATCGCCACCGAGCACAAGGTCGAGGGCGGCTGGCAGAAGCTGTACCAGGACAACCGCAAGGTCGTCGGTGAAGACCCCGGCCTGATCTTCCCGGGCATGAAGCTGACGCTCGGTGGCAAGGCGTCGGGTGACGCCGCGTCCACCGGCGCCGGCACGGGCGCGGCCCTCCCGTCGAAGGCTTCTTCGGTGCCCTCGTCGGTCGTGGAGAAGTCCGCCCCGGCCAAGTCCGCCCCGGCCAAGGTCTCGACGGTCACGGAGTCCAAGACCTCCGCCCCGGCAGGCCAGGCCAACAGCTCCGGCTACGCCCACCCGGTCCCCGGTAACCACACCACCGGGTACCGCGCCTCCGGCTCCAACTGGTCCAGCGGCAGCCACACCGGCATCGACTTCCCCGTCTTCACCGGCACCGGCGTGAAGGCCATCACCTCCGGCACCGTCGTCACCGCCGGCTGGGGCGGCGCGTACGGCAACCAGGTCGTCATCAAGCACGCCGACGGCCGCTACTCGCAGTACGGCCACCTGTCCTCGATCTCCGTTTCCGCGGGCCAGGTCCTGAGCACCGGTCAGCAGATCGGCCTCTCCGGCGCCACCGGCAACGCCACCGGCCCGCACCTGCACTTCGAGGTTCGCACGGGCCCGGCGTACGGCTCGGACATCGACCCGATCGCGTACCTGGCTTCCCACGGCATCTACGTCTGAGCCGAACGGCCGGGCGGTTGAGCAACAAAGCATGACCTGAGTAACACAGAAGAGGCGGTGCGCGGTGGCGCACCGCCTCTTCTGCTTATTCCCCCTTTACCAAAAACTGACCGGGTGGTCTATCTCACCACCCGTCAACCCCTTATTACGGTCGCGTAGGTCACATTCGTCGATGCAGGATAAGCGTTTGTGGCAGACGATTCGAGAAAAAATCAACGTGGCGTCATCGACCGACATGGCGTCATCGGGTCGTACGCAGCGATTGGCGACAGCTTCACCGAGGGAGTCGGCGACCCCGGCCCGGACGGAACCTTCGTCGGCTGGGCGGACCGTTTCGCGGTACTTCTCGCGGACCAGCTCCCGGACCCCGATGCGGGGACGAGCACCGAAGGCTCCGCTCACGGGAATTTCAGGTACGCCAATCTCGCCGTACGCGGACGCCTCCTCGACCAGATCGTCGAGGAGCAGGTGCCGCGCGCCAAGGAGCTCGCACCCGACCTGGTGAGCTTCTGCGCCGGCGGCAACGACATCATCAGGCCCGGCACCGACCCCGACGACGTGGCCGAGCGCTTCGAGCGCGCGGTCGCGGAGCTGACCGAATCGGTCGGCACCGTCCTGGTCACCACCGGCTTCGACACCCGAGGCGTTCCCGTGCTGCGTCATCTGCGCGGCAAGATCGCCACCTACACCGCCCATGTGCGGTCCATCGCCGACCGCTACGACTGCCCGGTCCTGGACCTGTGGTCGCTGCGATCCGTCCAGGACCGGCGCGCCTGGGACGACGACCGGCTCCATCTGTCACCCGAGGGACACACCAGGGTCGCGCTGCGCGCCGCCCAGGTCCTCGGCATCGATGTGCCGGCCGACCCCGACCAGGAATGGCCCCCGCAGGCACAGCGCGGCACGCTCGAAGTGCGGCGCGACGACATCCACTGGGCGCGCGAGTACCTGGTTCCGTGGATCGGCCGGCGGCTGCGCGGCGAGTCCTCCGGCGACCATGTCGAGGCGAAGCGGCCGGACCTCCTGCCGCTCTAGGCGGCGTCCGTCACCGTGATGCCCTCGCTCGCCGGACAGGCTGGACGTTCAGGCCCGTCCGGCGAGGGGCGACAACGGGGACGCCGGTATCCGTTCCAGCACACCGCCCGCGAAGACGTCGTACAGCGGCAGCGTCTCCAGATGTACATAGCCGATGTGGCAGTCGCAGACAGCCAGCGGACAGGCCCGCGGGCCGAGAGCGCGCCGGTAGCTCCCGTCGTAGAGGTTGCCGAGCTCCGCCGGGACGAAATGGCAGCGCCGCACCGTGCCGTCGCCGTCCACCGAGATGACCGACTCGCCCGTCCGGCAGGGCAGCCCGGCCGACCGGTGCGGATGCCGGCTGTACGGGAAGAGCGGGTCGAGGCCCGTCCAGCGATCCGCTTCCTCGTCCGTATAGGTCTGCCCCTCCGCGGCGTTCACCCAGAGATAGACCTCGTCCGGCAGGGCGGCCCGCAGCCGCCGTGCCTCGTCGAAATGGTCGTCGAGACCGACGACACCGACGCTGTGGCGGATGCCGAGCGCGGTCAGCTCGCGGCACTTGGTGAGGAACCGCTCGTACGGCGTCTGACCCGGGTGGTACGTGCACCAGAGCGCGATCTTCTCGCGGCCGGCGTCCCCCGCCTCGGCCAGCCACCCCGTACGGGTGCTGAGATTGGTCTGGATCGCGACCCGGCCGATGTGCGGCAGCCGTGCCAGCTCGACCAGCGCACGCCGGTACCAGGAGCGGACCAGACCCTCGCCCCACGGGGTGAACAGGACCGAGATCCGGTCGCCGGTCTGCGCCGCGGCCCACGCGATGAACCGCTCCAGCGCGGCGCGGTCGGCGCGCAGCTGCTCCCGGCTGTCGCGCCGCTTGGCGAACGGGCAGTACGGACAGTCGTAGTCGCAGGACGCGAGCGGACCGCGGTAGAGAATGGTCAGGTCCATGGGCGCGCTCACTTCAGTTCGTACGCGGCCATCGCGGCCCGTACGCCGGGGGAGAAGAGTTCGGGGCCCAGCGCGTCGGAGTGGGCCAGGCCCTCGGGGGAGAGCCGCAGCGGGCCGGACGCCCCGGCCGTCGTGTCGAGCCAGCCGCGCGCATCGAACCGGGCCAGTTCAGCGGGGAAGTCGTCGGCCGGGGAGGCACCGAACCGCTTCCGGTAGTCGGCGGGTTGCAGCCCCTCGGCCTGGAGGACGGACTGCAGGAGGTGGCGGCGGCGCGCCTCGTCGCCGTCGACGTACCGTCCGACCTCGGCGCGCGAGAAGTCCTCGGTCGCGGTGTAGCCGTCGATGATCGCCCGCACCTCACGCATCTCCACCGCGTAGTCGAAGGAGTAGTGCAGCTTCGAGGTGTACGAACGGGCGCCGCACCCCAGCCCGATCATGCCGTCGGTCTGGCAGGCGTAGTCGTCGGGGCCGTCCGTCCGCGGGGCGTCGGCGCGGCGGAACATCCGCATGGACACCTGCTCGTAGCCGTGGGCGAGGAGATGATCCCGGCCCGTGCGGTACAGCCGCAGCCGCTGTTCGTCCCAGGCGGCGTCCGCGGCTGTCTCGCCGTCGGCGCCGAGCCGCCCGAGACCGGTCAGCGGGCGGACATACAGCGGATAGAGATACAGCTCCTCCGGCTGCCAACCGAGCGCAGCGTCCAGCGAAGTGCGCCAGCTGTCCTCGGTCTGCCCGTCGATGCCATAGATCAGGTCGATGTTCAGGATCGGGATGCGGGCATCACGTATCCGGTCCAGCGCCGCCTCCACATCCGCGCGGCGCTGCGGTCGCGCAGCGGCACGCGCCTCGGCTTCGACGAAGCTCTGCACGCCGATGCTGATCCTGGTCGTCCCGCGGTCGGCGAGGACAGCCAGCCGGTCGGCCGTGGCCGTCGACGGCGACGTCTCGACCGACAGCGGGACGGACCGCAGATCGGCACCCATCCGCTTCTCCGCGATGTCGCAGAGCCGCTCCAGCTCCGCCGCGGTCAGGAACGTGGGAGTGCCCCCGCCGAACGCTGCCGCGGCGAACCGGACCGGGTCGGTGTCGCCCAGCGCGTCGCGGACGGCGGTGGCCTGCCGGTCCAGGGCATCGAGATACCGGGTCGTCAGCTCGTCGGGCGCGCCGATCCTGGTGAAGAGATTGCAGAAGCCGCAGCGGACCTCGCAGAAGGGTATGTGGAGATAGAGCGAGAGCGCGTCCTTGCGCTCTCCCGCCCACAGCGCGCGCAACGCCGGCCGGTCGGCCAGGGGCCGATAGGCGGTCTTGTGCGGGTAGGCGTAGACATAGCTCTGATACGGGCGGGTGGTCTGCGAGACGGTCGTGGTGCGGCTCATGGTGCGGTGGTCCCCGGTTCCAGGAAGAAGTGCGCGTACGGAACGGTCCAGACGGACTCGTGACCGAGCCGGTGACCGGTGTAGCCGTCATCCCCGTACGCCGTTCCGTGGTCGGAACAGACGATGGCGAAACAGCGGCGGCGGCTGCTCGCGGCGGCGAACAGCCGGCCGATGTGGGCGTCGACGTACTCCAGGGCGGCGGCATGGGTGGCGCGGGAATCGCCCGCCTCGCGCGTGGCCCCCGGCTGGTGGAACCAGTTGGGCTGGTGCATGGCGGCCACATTGACGAACAGGAACAGCCGCTGCTCGGCGGGGAGTTCGGCGACGACCCGCTCGGCACGGGCCACCTGCGCCTCGAAGGAAGTGGGCGAAGCGACGCCGAACTCCGGTTCCCAGTGGCTCTCCTGGAACATGCCGGGCAGTACGGAACCGAGCGGTCCCTGCCGGTTGAAGAAACCGACGCCGCCGATGCACACCGTGCGGTAGCCCGCATCGGCGAGGCCGGACAGCAGATCGGGGGTGTCGAAGACAAAGGTGCCCGAAGCGGTGGACTCACTGCCCGCGAAACGCGCAGCGAACAGCCGGGGGTGCGGCCCCGGGCCGGCCGGTGTCGGCAGGAATCCCGCGAAGATCGCCTGGTGGGAGGCGTAGGTGAAGCTGCCGGGCGCATGCCGCTTCTCCCAGACGCCGTCCGGCAGATGGCGCGCCAGATGAGGGATGCGTCCGGCGGCGGCGAGCTCCGCCGCCACGTCGTAGCGCAGTGTGTCCAGGGTGATGAGCAGCAGGTCGTGGCTGCCCACGATCTCGCTCATGTCGGGGTTCCGGGCGTCCGCGAGGGCGGGCGCGGTGTCAGCAAGTGGCGGTTGCACGGTGGTTCCTTGCTCTGTTCAGTACGGCGGCGACCTGCGTCGCATAGGTGTCCAGGCCCTCGGCGCCGCTGCCGGGAAGTCCGGTCAGCCGTGGCAGCAGATCGCCGAAGGCGTTGACCTCGCCGACGGCGAAGCGCCGCCAGCCGGTCGCGGGCAGCAGATCGACGCCCACACACAGCGTGTCCGGGAAACAGGCCGCTGCCCGCTCGCACACGGCCAGGGCCTCGGCCCAGCTGCCGCCCGCGGCCTCGACGGCCGCACGGACATCGTCGAGACTTCCGCGCTCGCCACCGAGGTGAAGATTGGTCATGGGGGAGTGGCTGGTGCGCACGACGGCATGGGTGGCGCGGCCGGCCACCACCACGACCCGCAGATCCGCCGCGCGGCCGCGCTGGGTGGCCTTGGGCAGCCAGCGCTCGATGTGCAGCCCGTCGGGTGCGAGTGCGTCGACGATCGCCGCGACCTCCCGCTCCGTCGTACAGCGGCGCACCCGCAACGAGTTGAAGAGCCGGCCGGCCGCGTCGCGCTCCACCGATGTGGTTGCTCTGACCCGGCCGGGACCGGCTGTCTCCACGGCCAGGACACCCGAGGCGGACGAACCGTGCGCCGGCTTCACAAAGGCCCGGGGGATGCCATGGGCCGCCATCCGGCCGCGTACGTCCGCCCAGTCACGCACCGGGGGGGCCGCGGCTCCCGAGGTCGGCGACGCGGGCACGGGCACTCGGGCGCCGTCCAGCACGGCATGGCAGAGCCGCTTGTCGAACAGCACCGCGACGTCGCCGGGGTCGTCGAGCAGAACGGCACCAGAAGCGGCCGCCGCTCGCGCCACTGCCCGTACAGCCGAGGTGAACCGGGCGTACCACAGGGCGGTTCCCTCGACCCTGGCCGGATCGGCGACCGCCCGTAGCAGCCGCTCCACCTCGGCGTCCTCACCGGGCGAGTCCATCCGTACGGTCTCGCCCGGCCGGAAGGCGGCCTCACCGCGCAGGACGTCCAGCCAGGGCACGACCCGCGCGGGCGGCAGCCCGGCGGCGCGCACGGCGTCCTGGAAGAGCGAAACTCGCCGGTTGCCGGGCACACCCACGACGACGAAGCGCGGCGCCGGGCCTCCCGTACTACTCGGCGACGGCGACATAGCGGTCCTCGTCCTCTTCCGGGTCCCAGTACTCGACCTCATGGATCTCGTCGTTCACCCGGCCGGAACCGAGCAGGCTCCTGAGGCGGTCCACCAACGCGTCGCTGATGTAGTGATGGTGAAGATCCAGTGAGGTCAAGTGGGTGAGCGGCTGGCCCGAGAGCAGTGCCGTTGCGCCTTCGTCGCCCAGGGTTCCCATCGCGAGGGAGAGCGACTCCAGCTGGGCGACGACCGGGGCGGAGGCAACCGCGGCCGCGATCTCGTCCTGGATCTCGCTGTTCTGCAGCCCCAGATGGCGCAGCGCGGGGAACGCCGCACCCGACAGCAACGGGGCGAGGTCCTCGACCGTTGCGTCCCCGCCGTACTCGGTTACACCGAGCCAGAGTTCGAGGTGCTCCAGCGCGGGCAGCTCCGACGCTCCGATCGCCCGCACGATGCCGGACGGCAGTCCGCCCGACTCGAACCGCAGCGACTTGAGCGCCTTGTGCCGCACCGGCCGCAGGCCGAGCGTCTCCTTTCCGTCGATCGGCTCGCCGCACCCCCGTACCGTCAACTCCTCCAACGGTCCGAACGCCTCGATCACCGGGGTGATGTCGGACATCTCAAGCCACGACAGTTCACACTCCTCGCTGACGACATCGGCGAGGAAGAGCGCCTTCAGGGCCGGGAAGCGGTCCGCATGGCCGGCCAGTAGCTCGACGACGGGTGCGAAGGATTCGTACTCCTCCTGCCACCAAGGACCGATCAGCAGAGCCCGCACCCGCGAAGTGTCGACCGTGTCGAGAAAGTGCTGCCACAGCGCGGCGAACGTCAGTCCGTCCCGCCAGGCGCTCTCCAGCCGCCACGCGACCGAATCGGCGGCCGGGAGAGGGTCGGTGCGCGACTGGTCCGGTCCCGGCAGGGTCAGGACGGGCAGGCCGTAAAAGGTCTCCGGGTGTTCGATGTCAGCCATGCGCATCACTCCGAGATCGCGGTGTAGCGGCCTTCGGCACCGCGACCGCCCCAGGGCTCCTCGCGCTCCGACACATCGACCTGCACCCCATGGGGTTCCAGCGCCTGAGTGATCCGGCGCTCCATCGGCTCGGTCATGAAGTGGTGGTGCAGATCCAGCCGTTCGAGATGGGTGAGCGGCTGGCCGTCCAGCAGCGCCGCCGCGCCCTCGTCACCCAGCGTGCCGTGCGACAGGTCGAGGGTACGGAGCTGGGCGACGACCGGGGCACTCGCGACAGCCGCCGCGATCTCGTTCTGCACCTCGCTGTTGCGCAGACCGAGGTGGTGGAGGCGGGGGAAGCGGGAGCCGGAGAGCAGGGGTGCCAGGTCCGCCATATCGGCGTCGCCCCCGTACGCGGAGACGCCGAGCCAGAGGTCGAGCCGTTCCAGCGCGGGCAGTTCGCTGTCCAGGATGCCGCGGATCACTCCGACCGGCAGGCCGCCGGTCTCGATGGTCAGCGAACGCAGCCGCTCGTGCTTCGTGGGGGAGAAGACCAGATCCGTGCCGCCGCGCACGCCCAGCTCCAGCAGGCCGGGGAACGCGGTCAGCAGTGCGGTGACATCGGACTGCTCGATCCAGGAGATCTCGTTCTCCTCCGGGGTGATGTCGCCGACGAAGACGGCCTCCAGCGAGGTCAGCCGGTCGGCCGCGGCGATGACCAGATCGATCGGGTAGGACGAGGTCTCCTCGTAGGACTCGCCCCACTGACCGATGATGAGCGCCCGCACACCGGCCGGGTCGACCGCTGTCACAAACGCCTGGAACGCTTCCTCCCAGGTCATCTCGCACTCGTCGTCGTACGGATCGACCGAGATGCGCCAGGCCGCCGCATCGGCGGCCTGCACCGGTGCTTCCTTCGTCGCGTGCTGGAAGTCGACAGCGGGAAGGCCGAGCAACTCGTGCAGATGGTCCACACCGGACATGACCCTGGGCTCCTGGTACTGGGGGACGGCTGATGTCCGCAAGGTTTATCAAGCCGCACTGACAACGGCGCGACCGGGGACCGTCCGTGACATGTCCACCGACACCCGTGGGGGCCGGTCGCCGGTCGATTGTCAGACCCTCCCCTTAGCGTTTTCCTCGTGGCCGGCACAGCGGGTGCGGCCATCGAGGGGAGACGTCTGTGTACCGGCAGGGCGATGTACTGATCGTGTCGTTGGAGGAGTCGGCGGTGCCCGCGCATCTTGTGGACGCGCCGGGTGAACCGAGGGACGGCCGGGGGCGGATGATCCTCGCGCTGGGCGAGGTCACCGGTCATGCCCATGCGGTTCAGGGGCCGGGTCGGCTGATGCGCGAGGCGGGTGCCTTCGGGCCGATGCTGCTCCATCTCCCCGAAGGCGGGCGGGTGGTTCACGAGGAGCACGCGGCGATACCGCTGTCGAAGGGCTGGTACCGAGTGGTGCGCCAGCGGGAGTACGCCCCGGGGGCGGTCCGCATCGTCGCGGACTGACGCGCCCCGGCCCGCCCGGGCGGCAGCAGGTCGGAGAAGCGGATCCCAGCAGCGGTCCGAGCCGAAGCACTGCGCGGCCCCGGAGCAGGCCCTACGGAACATCGCACGACACCGCACGACACCGCACGACACCGCACGACGCGGAACACCGACCGACACAGAATCAGGGGACGGGGAAGACCGATGCAGTACGTGGACTCATGGCGGGCCGTGGCAGCGGCGACCGGCGCGGCGGACCGGGCCGCGGCCGAGGACGGGCTGCGGCTCGCCTACCGCAGCGCAGGACTTGCCGAGCCGGAGCGGATCGTCTGGGTCGAGTCGCCCAGGGCCGCAGTGGAGGCGGTCGAGAAGCTCGTCGACGCCGGACGCTCGGTGCGTGACGAGGTACGGACCCGTCCCTGGGCGCAGGAGCGGCGCCGGATGTACGACGAGCTGGGGCCGGCGGGCTGGTCCGCCCTGTGGTCCGCCACGGGGGCGCAGCTCTGGGAGACCACGGCGGCGCTCGCCGAGCGGATCAGGGCCGGTGTCGTCGCGGACCTCACGGAGCGGCCCGAGGACGAGTCCGATGTCCGGCTGGTGCTCCTCGACGCGGTCCTGGGCCAGCACGATGCGGCCTGGCTCGCCGCGTTCGACGGCCGGGGCGAGCGGCTTGACGGTCTGGCCGAGGTCGCGAGGCACGCGGGCTGGTGGTGGCCGTACGAGCGTGTGGTGGTGATCAGCGAGCGCCCAGAAGCGCTCCACCGGGACGAGGCCGGCCGGCTCGACCGCGGGGACGGCCCGGCGCTCGCCTATCGCGACGGCTTCGCGCTCCACGCCTGGCGGGGCATGCCCGTGCCCGCCGAATTCCTCGCGGAACTGAACTCCCTGACCCCCGAGCGGATACGTGAGGAGGAGAACGCGGAACTGCGCCGCGTGATGCTGGAGTTCTACGGCTACGACCGCTACCTCACCGAGTCGGGCGCCGAGCCGGTCCATCGGGACGAGACGGGCATCCTCTGGCGGATCGCGCTGGTCGGCGACGAGGACGTGGTGATGGTCGAGGTCGTCAACTCCACCCCGGAGCCGGACGGAACCCACCGCACCTACTGGCTCCGGGTGCCGCCCGGCACGAGGACCGCGAAGGAGGGTGTGGCCTGGACCTTCGGACTCCAGGGGGAGGCGTACGCACCCCTGCGCCAGACCTGACCTTCGTCGGCCGAGCAGGCGGAGCGCCTTTCAGATCCCGGCGTCGAGGTGGGTGCCGATCCGTATGAAGGCCTGTACCAGCGGCGCCGGGGGGACCGAGGGCGACATGACCTGGGAGGCGAAATGCGCGATGACCAGGTCCAGTTTGGGGGAGATGAACAGGCGCTGTCCGTGGATGCCGCTGGCCATGAAGGACTCGTAGGGATCGTTCAGGATCCACCAGAGGTCGTGGTACGAGAGCGTAGCGGGTGAGTCCGGGGGTGCCGCCGGGAAGCGGACCCGACGGGGATAGCCGTCCGGGGTGCCGGTGGCGATCGTCGTGGCGATGCTTTCGGGCACGATCTGACGGTCACCGACGGCGCCGCCGCATCGGATCATCTCGCCGAGCCGGGCCACGTCGCGCAGGGTCGCGCTGAAGCCGCCGCACGCCGCCTCGGTTCCTTCGGGGTCGAGGATGTAGTAGGCGTCCTCCTCCGCCCCCAGCCGGGACCAGATCACCTCGCTGAGCAGCGCGGACGTACTGATGCCGGTGACGCGGCGGAGGACTTCCGCGAGGGCCTCGACATTGCCGTTCTCGTAGCGGAATTCCGTGCCGGGCTTGCCGGTGGCCCGGGCGGTGGCAAGGTGTTCGCGGATGCTGGCGGGGCCGCTGTAGCCGTAGGGGCGCAACTGCGGGGCGAGGATGGCGAAGTACCGCTGGGCCTCGATCGCCTTGTCGAAAGGCCGGCCGGCGTAGCTCATCAGGGTGCCCATGTGCAGCAGATCGTCGACCCGTGCCTCTCCGAACGCTGTCCCCGTGAGTTCGGGGACGTATCGGGTGACGAGGGCGTCGCGGTCGAGCAGCCCCTGGTCCGCGAGGATCGCTGCCAGGAGGCCGATGTACGACTTTGCCGCCGAAGCGTTGAAGTGCGGCACGTGGGATTCGTATCCGTGCAGGTAGCGCTCGTAGACCACGGTGCCGCGGTGCATGACCAGGAAGGCGTCCGTCTGGGCGGCGGCGAAGAGCGCTGACAGGGTCAGTGATCGTCCGCCGGACGTGGTGAACTCCAGCGCTTCGAGATCGTGCAGTGCGCAGGGTACGTCGAGCGGCTGCGTCCTGCCGCGCCACACGCGTCGGCTGGGCACGGTCTCGCGGCCGGACGTGGTGTGCCGGCGGACCCAGGCCGGGTCCGTGAATCCGCGCGCCCAGGTCAGCTCTGTCAGCGAAGGTGTTCCGGTCATGCGCCCACTCCTGTCGGTGCTGCCAACTGAGCAGTACCGTACAGCGTGTCCAGAAACGTGGCCAGGTCCGTTCCGGCCGGCAGGCCTATGCGCCCGACTCGGTCACCGGGGGGTCGAAGGCGCCCGGAGCGTCGGACGGGGCGAGCCCGGAGGCCCAGACGCGGCCGTACACGGACAGATCCCGGAGGTGTCCGGTGATCTCGGCGGCGCTGTAACCGGTGTCGTTCTCGACCCACCAGGTCAGCACGCCGATGAGCTCGCCGGTCCAGGCCCGGGCGATGACGTCGAAGGGGATGCGCGGTGTGACGCCGAGCTGCGCGGCGCGCTCTCGGAAGACGGTCTCGACGCGCTTGCAGATGATCGCGGAGAACTCGCGCAGAGCGCGCCCGTCGCCCTCTCCCCGGAGAATGACCTGGTAGACGCGCCGCTCCTGCTCCGCGTGCCGGAAGATGTAGAGCACCGGAAGGCCGGTGAAGCCCTGTGCCTGCGCCTGTTCGACGGCGGGCAGAAGGCGCTCGCGGTCCTCTGCCAGGTCCCGGACGATGCCGAGGAGCAGGTCCTCCTTGTCCCGGTAGTGCGCGTAAAAGGTCGCGCGGGCGACATCGGCCCGCTCGGCGATCTCTTCGACGCTGAGCGCGTGGAATCCCTTCTCCAGGACGAGGTCGACGAGGGCCGCGCGCAGGGCGCGGTGGGTGCGGCGGACACGGCGGTCACCTGCAGTCTTCATGCCCTGGATTATTGCGTCTTCCTTTCGAACCGTTGACCGGTTGGCTGCCGCGCGTTACGTTTCCCGCCATCGAGATCGTTAACAGACAGACTGTTCAGTTACGGAGTCGTCATGAACCTCGGGCGATATGTACGCAGGACCAGCAGCCACCATCCCGAAGCCGAAGCCGTCGTCTGCGGCGGCACGCGGCTCACCTATGCCGCCCTCGACGAGCACAGCGACCGGCTCGCCGCCGCGCTTCGCGCCCTCGGCCTGACGGCCGGAGACTGCGTCGCGACACTGGCGGCCAACCGCGTCGAACTCGTCGTCACCGAAGTGGCCCTGTACAAGGCCGGACTGGTGCGCGCCCCCGTCAACGCACGCCTCGGCGTACAGGAAGTGGCCCATCTGCTGCGCGAGTCGCACGCCCGGGTGCTTCTCGTGGACGCCGCCCATGTGGAGGCGGCCCGGCAGGCCGTGCCGGGCAGCGAGGTGAGGAGCGTGATCGGTTTCGACGGACCGGGCGAGCTCGGTCCCGGCTACGCCGAGGTCCTCGCCGCCACCCACCGAGAGCCGGTCGATGTCGACTGCGACGAGGACGACACAGCCGTCCTGCACTTCACCTCAGGCTCCACCGGCAAGCTCAAAGCGGCTACACAGACGTATGGCAACCGTCTCGCCCTGATGCGCAAATCCGTGATGAACGCGCACACCCGGATAGGCCCCGGGGACAAGCAGATCCTGGCCGGCCCCGTCACCCATGCCTCCGGAATGCCGCTGATGGGCATCTTCTTCGCCGGTGGATGCGCCGTCGTCATGGAGCGCTGGGACGCCGAAGCCTTTCTCGCCACCGTCGAACGGGAATGCGCGACACATGCGTTCGTGGTACCGACCATGATCAATACGGTGCTCGCACTGCCTGACCGGGGCGCCTACGACGTCTCCAGCCTGCGCCAGCTCATGTACGGTGCCGCACCGATGTCACCGGCGCGGATCCGCGAGGCGTGGCAGCTGTTCGGCCCCGTGCTCTCTCAGGGATACGGCTGCGGGGAGACCACCTCCGGCGTGCTGTTCCTGTCGACCGACGACCACCGGCGTGCGATCGAGGGCCAGGACGAGGAGCTGCTGCTGTCCTGCGGCCGCCCCCTCACCGAGGCCGAGATCAGGATCGTCGACGACTCCGGCGCCCAGGTCGCCGACGGCGAGATCGGTGAGATCGCCGTCCGGGGCCCCGACGTCGTACCCGGTTACTTCAACGAACCCGGCCTGACCGCCGAGACCTTTCACGACGGCTGGTTCCATACCGGCGACCTCGCGCGGCGCCGTGGCGACGGCTACGTCTTCATCGTCGACCGCAAGAAAGACATGATCATCTCCGGCGGTTTCAACATCTACGCCGTCGAGGTCGAATCCGCCCTGCACCAGCACCCCGACGTGTTCGAGGCGGCTGTCGTCGGGATCCCGGACTCCGAATGGGGCGAAGCCGTCAAGGCCGTTGTCGTCCTGCGCGACGGCGCGGAGCTTCAGGAGAGCGAGCTCATCGACTTCTGCGCGTCCCGGCTTGCCCGCATGAAGAAGCCCCGCTCCATCGACTTCACCGACGCCCTTCCCCACAACCCCAACGGCAAGATCGACCGCCGTGCCATCCGCGAATGCTACTGGACCGGCGCCGAACGCCGCGTGCACTGAACGGACACCCCTCATGACCTTCACCCTCGAACCGTCGTACGACGACAACCCCCGTCTGCAGGAGCTCGTCGAAAGGCTCCGCACCTACCTCCGCGACGAATTGATCCCCTTCGAACAGGAACGGGGCATCACTCCTGAGACCAAGGTCGACCGGCCCGTCCTCGAACAGGTGTGGAAGCGAAGCCGTGAACTCGGTTTCTACGGCATCAACCTGCCGCCGGAGTACGGCGGGCAGGGCCTGTCGCTGGTCGAACTGTGCGCACTCAAGGAGGAGCTGACCGCCTCGGGCGCCGCACTGTCCCACTCGGTCCTCGGCGACATGGGCGGCCCGCTGCGTGCCGGAGCGATTCTTCACCATGCCACCGAAGACCAGTTGCAGCGCTACCTCCTGCCCGTGATCCGCGCCGAGCGTGCCTGCTGCTTCTCCATCACCGAGGACGACGCGGGCTCCGACGTCCGGCGCATGACCACCACCGCGACCCCGGACGGCGACCACTACGTCCTCAACGGACGCAAGGTGTTCAGCTCCGCCGCCCCCTTCGCGGACTTCGCCGTCGTCGTCGCCAGAATGGCCGGTACCGAGGAGTCGTACAGCGCCTTCCTCGTCGACCTCGACACCCCGGGCTGTCAGGTGCTGGACGGCGAAATCCCCATGTCCGGCCAGCAGATGGAGGGCGACCTCCTGTTCGAGGACTGCAGGATCCCGGCGGAGAACCTCCTCGGCGAGATCGGGCAGGGACTGCGGATCGGCATCGGACGCATCACCCTCAACCGCCTGTTGCACTGTCCTTCCCTGATCGGGGCCGCCCGCCGCGCCTGGGACCTGTCAGTCGACCACTCCAAGAACCGGGTCGTCTTCGGCCGCCCACTGCTCGCCCTCCAGGCCATCCAGCACAAGCTCGCCGAGATGGCCACCGACATCTACGCCGCCCGTTCCATGGTGATGGCCACCGCGGCCAGGGCCGACGAGGGCGCTGCCATCGGTGTCGAGGCGAACATGTGCAAGTTGTTCACCTCCGAGTCCTGCTTCCGCGTCGCCGACCAGGCCGTACAGATCCATGGCAAGGCCGGACTGACCCACGGTCACGAGGTCGAGCAGATCTTCCGCACGCTGCGCATGTTCCGCATCGTCACCGGCACCACCGAGATCCACAAGAACGCCATCGCCAAATCGCTCGTGTGACCCGGCGGGCCGGGAGCTCCCGTGCCCGGCCCGCCCACCGGCTCACCACACGCCCACGAGCACGGCACAGGCTCGTGCGGCCCCTCGACACATCAGCTGGGCCCATCTGCACCCCCGCACCCGCGCAGGAGTCACCCATGGTCACCCGCCCCACCGAGCCCGTCACCGGCCGTGCAGCCCCGCACCCGAGCGTGCCCGAACCCCGCTACAACCCCCGCCGCGCCTGGCTGATCACTGCCCTGATCGTGGCCTTCATGGTCATCAACTACGCCGACAAGTCCGTCCTGGGCCTGGCCGCCGTCCCGATCATGGACGAACTCCACATCAGCAACAGCACCTACGGTCTGATCTCCAGCTCGTTCTATCTCCTGTTCAGCCTCTCCGGACTGCTCGTCGGCTTCGCTTCGTCCCGCATTTCGAGCCGGATGCTCCTGTTCACGCTGACCGTCCTGTGGGCCGTCGCCCAGCTGCCGGTCCTTTTCGTGGCAGCCGTGCCCACGCTCATCGCCGGCCGGGTGCTGCTGGGCGCCGCCGAAGGGCCCGCGGCCCCGATGTCCATGCACGCCCTGTACAAGTGGTTTCCCACCACCAGACGCGGACTGCCCTCCGCGCTCCAGATCGGTGGAGCGGCTCTCGGCACACTCATATCGGCGCCCCTGCTCACCTGGCTCATCAGCGACTTCGGCTGGCGCTCGGCGTACGCGGTGCTCGCGCTGGTGTGTGTCGTCTGGAGCCTGGCCTGGCTCAGGCTCGGTCACGACGGCCCTTTCGGGCAGGACGGCTCCTCCGTACACGCCCCCGAACCCGCGGCCGCCGCAATCGCGCCGCCCGGCCGTTGCCTGCCCTACCGCGGACTCCTGCTGAACGGGACCGTACTCGGCTCCATAGCCAGCGCTTTCGGTGCCGCCTGGGCCCTCTCACTCAGTCAGGCATGGCTCCCCGCCTATCTGAGAACACAGTTGGAGATGACGCCCGCCCGCGCGGCCACCACCATCAGTGCCATCTCCGCCTTCAGCCTCGTCCTCCTGCTGACCCTCTCCCCGCTCGTCGACGCCCTGAAATCGCGCGGGGTGTCCAGCCGCTGGTCCAGCGGTGTCCTCCAGGGCGCTGCCGTGGTCGTCGCAGGTACCGCGATGGCCTTCTTCCCCTTCGTCGACGCGTCCGGTCCGCGCCTCGTGCTGATCGGGTTGGCCTTCGGCGGACACGCCATCGCCATCCCCCTGCACTACATGACCACCGCGGAAGTCGTGCCCCCGCGCCAACGAGGAGCACTGTTCGGCATCGTCGCGGCCACCGGCACGCTGCCCGGCCTCGTCGCACCCTTCCTCACGGGCCGCATCATCGACACCGCAGGCTCGGAATCGGCCGGTTACCTCGTGGCCTTCCTCATCGCCGCCGCGGTCATGCTCGCCGCCGGGGGCTTCGCCATCGCCGCCATCCGGCCCGAACGCGACGCCGTACGGCTCGGCGTCCCCCACCCGGACCGCCGGGAATCCGGCACGCCGGGATGATCCACCAGGGGGGCGCGTTTCAGGTCGTCAGTGCCGTACGGTCGATGCCGAGTTCGCGGGCGAGGGCCTCGTCGGTCCAGGCCAGCATCGTGGCCCGGGAGAGCGGACCCGCGTACGACGTCATCTGTACGGCCAGGCCGTCCAGCAGGGCGGTCAGCCGCCAGGCCACGGACATCGGGTCGTCGCAGTGGAACTCACCGGCGGCGGCGCCCTCTTCGATGACCTCGGCCAGCTCCGCCTTCCACTGCTGGTCGAGATCGCCGGCCACATTGCGCAGCGCCGGGTCGCGCAGCGAGGCCGCCCAGCCCTCGATCCACAGCCGCCAGCCCTTGGCCTGGCCCGTCGGGGCGTACCAGCGGACGGCGGCGCGCAGCCGTCGTACCGCACTGGTGCGGCGGCTCAGCAGTTTGCGCAGATGGGCGAGGTCGGCCTCGGCAGCATGCGCGAAGGCGGCCGCGACCAGCTTCTCCTTGGTCGAGAAGTGGTAGAGCACGAGCGCATTGCTCACACCGAGCACGGCGGCCACGTCGGCGATCCGTACCGCTGCGACCCCCCGCACCTCGATCTGTTCGACGGCAGCGCGCAGGAGCTCCTCACGCCGCTCCGCCACGCTCAACCGCACTCTTGCCACGGCTTCACCCTAACGAATGCGCGGGGCCCGGACGGGCAGGGGGCGGAGCCGCGTACGGCCCCGCCCCCTGTTCATCCGACGCCCGGGGCGCCGGCCTGCACCGTCAGCACCAGATGTCGGCGCAGCCGGAGTTGTACGCGTCGATCAGGGTCTCCGTCAGCGAAGCACCTGAGGTGTCCGTGACGGTGGACCTCAGATCGACCTTGGCGGTCCCGAGGGCCGGCACGGTGACCTTCCAGCGGCCGTCCGCCCCGCGAGCCGCCGCGGCCTGCTTCCAGTCGCTGCCGTCCGTCGCGTACCAGACCTTCAGCGAGGCGATGGGAAGCGCCTTCCGGCTGCCCTGCGCGGAGAGACCGACCGTGTAGTCGAGCGGTTTCGCGGGGTCGGCCGCGTTCTCGCCGGTGAGCGGCAGCCGGTAGTCGAGGTCCAGCAGCCGGGCCGGTGCGGCCGAGTGCTCGTGCCCGGAGCGCAGCCGCCACTCGCTGGTGATCCTGGTCCCGAGCATCCAGGTCACCGGATCCGGCGACGTACGCGTGGCATCGACGGTCAGCCGGTACCAGTTCTCCTTGCGCGGCAGGTCGAACGTGGCGCGTCCCGGTGCGGCATTGCGGGCCAGCACCTTTCCGCTGTCGTCCGCCAGGACCGTGCTCCCGCTGTCCGCACCCGGTGCCGTCTCGGCCCGGTGCCCGGCCGCGTCGGAGAACACCGGGAGTGCCACCTTCAGCTTGTCGCCCTCCCTGACGACCTGGGCGGCACCGGCCTGCTCGCCGAGCGCCGGGTTGAAGGGGGCGGACATCCAGTCGTCCCGGTAGTCACCGTCCTTGCGGTACACGGTGGGTGGGCCGACCAGTGTGCCCAGCGGGTAGACCAGCTCACCGACGTTGTACTGGTAGTGGAAGGTCGCCGTCGTCCACGCCACGTCCGGGGAGAAGTACAGCGTCTGCTCCGACGGCGGGCGGTAGCGGGTGACCTGCTGATTGAGCCTCAGCCCGTGCCAGGTGGTCCAGGCGTACATGCCCTTGGGGTCGGACGGGTTGCCATGGGTGCGCTCTGTCGTGCGCACCTCGGCCAGCCCGGACCGCCGGTCGAACCAGTCGGCCCCGGCCGGGACCCGGCCGTCGACCGAGTGGTGCAGATAGTAGGCGTCCGCCCCGGTGTTGACGCCGTCGAGTGTCAGCGTCAGCGGCCCCTCGGCCAGCCGGTCCCGCAGCGCGGGCACGCTGGTCTGGTCCAGCCGGAGTATCGGCGTCGGCCGGTAGACGGTGAGCCCGTAGCCGACGTACATGATGGCGGCCGTGCCGGCGTCGGTCAGTTTCTGGTAGAGCGCGTTGTTGAACGCGGTCTGGCTGGTTGCCGGTGTCCACAGCACGATCTTGCCCTTGAGGTCCATCGCCGCCGGGTCGGTGTCCGCACCTGTGCCGATGTCGACGATTTCGCCGGTCGCGGTGCCCAGCCACCTGTAGATGCTGTACTGCGACAGCAGCAGCTTCAGCGCGTTCGGCGAGGAGCCGGGCTCGTGCGCGTCGACCTCCCGCTGCTGCCAGCTCAGCCCGCCGAAGAAGGTCAGGCCGTCCAGTGCCGCCCCGGTCGTGGGCACGGCCTCGACGCGGTACTGGCCGGCGGAACTCGGCGCGATCAGACCGGTGTCCACGGCACCGGAACCGGTGTCGATCCGTGAGGCGATGCCGGTAGCCGACTGGAGGGTCACCCGGGCGGACCCGTCGTCCACCCCGATCCGTACCGGCTTCGCGTCCTTGGTGTCCAGTGCGACCGAGGTGTCCTGGTCCACCGTCACCCGCCGGGCGAAGTGGATCGCCGTGCTGCCGACGACGGTGTTGCCCACCTTGTCGTACTCCCAGGTGTGCCCGAGGGCGCGGTAACTGCCGCGCGGCAGCGTCACCTTCTTCGGCGTGGTGCCTGTCAGCCCGATGACCTGGGACGCGCCGGTCTTCTCGTTCTGCAGAACCACACCCGTCGAGGTGGCCGCGCTGCCCTCACGCGGCGCGGGTCCGGTCAGGGTGAGGGTGTACGTCTCCGGATCGGCCTGGATCGAGACGGGTACGGTCGCCCGTCCGCCTCCCGGCCAGGTCGCGGTCACGGCACCGCCGTACGTCGTGCCCGCCTCGACCCGCGACGGTTCGAGGGTGACCTTCGAGACGGCGGAGGAACGCGACGGCACGTTCAGCGTCTGCGCGTCGAGGCGTACCGCCGAGCCCTGCCCCGCGGAGAGCCGCAGCCTCACCGGCTTGTCGGTGGTGTTCGTCCATGTCAGCTCGCGGCTCTGCGGTTCGGCGGAGGTGTTCGGGTACGTGGTGCGGGCGGCCAGCGTGGCGGGTTCGGCGACCACCGCGGCGGCCAGTGCGGCCGGTACATCGGTGAGACCCGAACCGGTGTCGGAGACCGTCGCACCGTCCACCGGCGCGGCGCTGCCGATCAGTGCCGCCTTCAGCCGGGCGCCGGACCAGTCGGGGTGCCGCTGCGCCAGCAGGGCCGCGGCGCCCGCCACGTGCGGGCTCGCCATCGACGTACCGGAGAGCGAGGCGTACCGCTCGGTGACGGCGGCGTCGTCGAGTGTGCCGGCGGCACGCGCGGCGACGATGTCGCTGCCGGGGGCGGAGATCTCCGGCTTGACGGCGGGCCGGCCCTGACGCGGTCCGCGTGAGGAGAACGCCGACATCTCACCGGACTTGGTGACCGAGCCGACCGTCAGAGCGGCGTCGGCGGCACCGGGTGCGCTGATCGTCCGGTCGCCGCTGTTGCCCGCGGCGATCACGAAGAGCGTGCCGTGCTCGGCGGACAGCTTGTCGACGGCGGCCGACAACGGGTCGGTGCCGTCGGACGCCACGCGCGAGCCGAGGCTCATGTTGACGACCTTGACGTCCTGGTCGACGGCCCACTGCATGCCCGCCAGGATCCAGGAGTCGTAGCCGTAGCCGTCGTTGTTGAGTACCTTGCCCTCGACGAGCTCCGCACCCGGTGCGACACCCACGTACCTGCCTTCGGAGGCGGCCCCGGAACCGGCGATGATCGAGGACACATGGGTGCCGTGGCCCTGCATGTCCTGCACGTCGCCGTCTTCGGTGAAGTCCTGCGAGGCGACGACGGCGCTCTTCAGATCGGGGTGGTCCCGGTCGTAGCCGGTGTCGAGAACAGCAACTCTGGTGCCCTTCCCGGTGATCCCGGCACGATGCGCCCGGTCGGCGCCGATCTGCGGTACGGACTTGTCGAGCGTGGCCCGCACCCTGCCGTCGAGCCAGACCTTGCCGATACCCTCGGCGCGGGCCCGAGATTGGGTGCCGAGCTGCTTCCAGACGGTGTCGGCCGACTTCTTCGGCACCTTCAGCGCGGTGGTCTGCGTGGTCGGGAAGGCTGCGGCGACCCGTGCGCCCTTCGGGGCGCCGGGGCTCCCGGACGACGATGCGGCACCGCCGACGAGGATGCGCAGCGAGTCCGTATCCGCATCCGCGTAGCCCGAGGCGACGAGCTCGGTCACATCGAACAGCCGCTGGTCCACACGGCCCCGGGAGATCTGGCCCATGGCGTCGATCGGTACCGCGTACTCGTGGCCCCCGGCCCGGAAGCGGGTGAAGCCCATGCCTTCGCGGCCGGTTCCCGGCACGATCGAGCTGATCTGTACGCCGTCCCCACGGCCGGAGTACGTCACCACGTCGCCGGTCAGCAGGGTGACGGTGCCGCTCGCGCCGCCTGCTCCCGGGGATGTGGACGGGGCGGCGAAGGCGGGTGTGTTGTCGGCAGCGGCGGGCAGTGTTCCACCGGCAAGGGCGGCGGCGAGCGCGGTGGCGCAGACCGCCGCCCATCTGGTCCGTCTCATTCTCACCTCGTGAACTCGTGTGTTTTCAGGGGGTGGTGAGGTGAGAGTGTCAGGAGCATGGCGGATTGGAGGTGGGCCGGAGCTGGCGGATAGCTGCCATGGCAGCTACCCGCCGCACACGTGGACGATCGGCCGGAACGGCCTTGACCGCCAGTGCAGTTGGGTTCATTGGTACCAGCCGAACCGCTGCGCCATGACCGGCAGCCGGTCGGCGACGATGGCATGGGCGGCGGCTCGCGGGGTGCAGTTGTCGGCCTCGGCGCGGGCCAGCATCAGGTCGATCAGGGCCCGCATCGAGCGGCGGGTGTGTCCGAACGCCTCGTCGGCGTCGGCGCCGATGTCACCGAACAGCGTCCACCACCACCAGGCGTTCGTACCGGAGTTGACGACCACATCCGGCAAAACCGTGATCCCGCGCGCCGCGAGCAGTGCCTCCGCCTCCGCGAGTACCGGCATGTTCGCCGCTTCGACGACCCAACGTGCCTGAACCCGCGCTTGGTTGGCGGTATCGATCGCGTACGAAACGGCTGCCGGTACCAGTATCTCGGCCTCCTGCTCCAGCCATGCGTCCGCGGGCAGCTCCCGGTCCCCGTCCCGGAGCGCGCCGCGGTCCACCGTCCCGTACCCGTCCCTGGCGGCCAGCAGCGCCTCGACATCCAGGCCGGCCGGATTGGCGATCGTGCCCTTGACGTCGGCCACGGCGACCACCGTCAGCCCGGCCCGCGCCAGGAACCGGGCCGTCGCCCCGCCCATGGTGCCGAGCCCCTGTACGGAGACCCGGGCATCCCGGTAAGGGACGCCCGCCCGGTCCAGCGCCGCGAGCGCCGACTCGGCGACACCGCAGCCGCCGACCAGCTCGTCGAGCCCGATGCCGTCCACCTCGACGGCGAACGCGTCGGCGAGACGCTGCCGGGCCGCCGTCTCGTCGTCGAGCAGGGGATAGACGGCCTGGATCGAGGAGACGAGCCCGGCCTCGGCCGCCGCCCGGTCCACGATGTCCTGGGTGAGCCCCAGGTCCTCGCCCGTCGTCCACACGTTCTCGATGTACGGGCGCACGGCCCGCAGATAGCGCACCAGAACGCCGTAAGCCTCCGGGTCACGCGGGTCGCAGTCGATGCCGCCCTTCGCGCCGCCGAGCGGTATGTAGCGGGCCCCCGTGTCATCGGCATTGAAGTGCAGGGCCTCCTTCATCGTCATGCCGCGGGCCAGCCCCGCGACCTCGTCGAGCGTGCAGCCGGCCCGCATCCGCAGCCCGCCACTGGACACGCCGCGCACCAGCCGGTCGACGACCAGGTGCCCCTGACGGCCGGTGATGTGGTCGGTCCAGGTGAGCGAGATCAGGGGGGCGGACGGGGCAGTGGGGCGGGAATCCGCAGGTGTCGTCATCGGGGGGTCTCCTCGGTCACAGTGATCACGGTGGGCCCGGGGGTGGTCAGGGCCAGGGACAGGGCGCGGGCGAGCGCCTCAGGGGTGTCGGCGCGGGCGCCGCGGCCGCCGTACGCCCGCGCCAGCGCGGGCAGGTCGACGGACGGCAGATCGACGCCCGTGGGAGTGTCGCCGCGCGCAGTCATTTCGTCGCGGATCTCTCCGTAGCCCCCGTTGTCGAACACCACGACGGGCAGCGGCAGCCGCAGCTGGGCCGCCGTGGCGAGCTCCTGCACGGAGAACTGCAGCCCGCCGTCCCCGCTGAGCGCCACGACCTGCCGGTGCGGGTGAGCGGTCTTCGCGCCGATCGCCGCGGGCAGCGCGTAGCCGAGGGTGCCGAAGCCGGTCGGGTGCAGATAGCGTCCGCGCGGGCCGACGGGCAGGTGGGGCAGGGCGCCGTAGTAGCAGCACTGCGCACTGTCCGAGGTCCAGATCGCGTCGGAGTCCAGTACGGCCCGCGCGGCCCGCAGATACGGCACCCAGCGGGTGTCGCGCTCCGCGGTCTCGGCGTCCCGCGCGGCGCGCAGCGCCCGCACCGCGGCGGCACCGTCCCGCGCGCCCGAGTCCCCGGTTGCCTCCTCCAGCGCCTCCCGCAGCGCCTCCAGCGTGGGGCGCGCCGCGCCGACCAGCGCCAGATCGGCGGGCAGCCCCGCGTACATCTGCGCGGGGTCGATGTCGACCCGGATCAGCGTGCCGCCCAGCGGCGGCGGCGCGGACCACAGATCGGACTCGGCCAGCTCGGTGCCGACCGCGAGCACCACATCGCAGTCGGCCAGCCACTTCTGTACGGACGGGCTGTGCAGCGACACCCCGAGCGACAACGGATGCGTCTCGTCGACGATCCCCTTGCCGTTGGCGGTGGTGACGACCGGGGCGGCCAGCGCCTCGGCGAGCGCCTGGCACCCGGCGGACGCGGACCGAGCCCCTCCGCCGAGGACCACGGCGGGCCGCCGGGCCGAGCGCAGCACCCGGGCCGCGTCCCGGAGCGAGGGCCCGGCCGGGCCCGGGGCGGACGCCGGTGGCGCGAGCCGCACCGGTCCCGCGGGCTGCGCCGTCTCCAGCAGATCCAGCGGTACCTCGATATGGACCGGGCGCGGACGGCGGGTACGGAACAGGGTGAACGCACGCGCCACCGCCGAGCCGATCTCCTCGACCGTCGACACCCGGTGGCTGAACGCCGCGACCGCGTGCAGTGCCTCGGTCTGGCTGCGCATCTCGTGCAGCAGACCGGTCGGCTGCCGGGGGTGGCGCAACGGCATCCTGGGCGACACGACCAGCAGCGGCACGCTGTCCGAATACGCCTGACCGACCGCTGCCGTGATGTTGAGCAGGGCCGGCCCGGTGGTGGTGATCGCCACCCCTGGCCGCTCGGTGACCCGTGCGTACGCATCCGCCGCGTATCCCGCGCCCTGTTCGTGCCGGGGCGTGACATGTGCGATGCCGTACGGGGCCAGATGCCGGTAGATCTCCAGGTTGTGCGTTCCGGGAATCCCGAACGCCCTGGTGACCCCATGCGCCGCCAGGGCGCGGACCACGGCTTCACCGCCGGTCACGGACGCGCTCCTCGACTGTTCAAGCACTCCGGCTCCCTCCACTGACAGGTCGATATCAACGGGTCGATTTACTGAATCGCCGGTCAGTATCGGGAGGTGCGGGCAGCCCTGTCAATGCGGCCACTGCTGAATCGTCGTTCAGTGGCCGGACCGCATCGGTCGGCGGCCTGCGGGGCGCTCCACCGCGCATCGGTCCTCGAAGCCCTGGCCGGTCGGACCGAAAGCGGAATTGGTGCGGGAGCGCATGTTCTGTACCGCGACCACGGCCGTGAGCTCGACGAGTGGCGCCTCGCCGAGCGTCGTCCGCAGCCGCTCCACCAATTCGTCCCCGACCACGGGCGGGGTGAGGCGACATCGCCTCCGCGTACGCCATGACGTCACGCTCCAGCGGGGTGTACGCCTCGCTCTCGCGCCGCACCCGTACGTCGCGCAGCTCTTGCGGGGGGTCCATGCCGTGGCGTGGTTCTCCCAGCCGGTCTCCTCCCGTTCGGCTCGGATGCCGTCCGGCGGCGCCGCGGGACGCCGTCGGCGGGCTGCGTTCACGCGGGTGTGACGGACGGGGGTCCTCCGAATGTGACACGGGAGTACGGCCGAATGCGGAATCCTGTGGCGGGCACGGACGTTGGATCCGGCATGACGGGATTCGATGCACAGCAGGAAGCGCTGCTCGGGCTGCTCGGCGAGGAGAACGGCGGCGTACTTGTGACGCTCAAGCGGGACGGCAGGCCCCAGCTGTCCAATGTCAATCACTTCTACTACCCCGACGAGCGCATCGTCCGCGTCTCGATCACCGAGGACCGGGCGAAGACGAAGAACCTCCGTCGTGACCCGCGGGCGAGCTACCACGTCACCAGCGCGGACCGCTGGTCGTGGACGGTCGTGGACGGCACGGCCGAGCTGACCCCCGTCGCCGCCGATCCGCACGACGCGACGGTGGAGGAGCTGATCACGCTCTACCGCGACGTCCAGGGCGAACACCCCGACTGGGACGACTACCGCAATGCGATGGTCCGGGACCGTCGCGTCGTGCTGCGGCTGCGCATCGAGCACGCGTACGGGCAGCCGCGTGACTGATGGAGCCCGGTCCGGCGAACCTCCCGTCGGCCGTTGCGCTCTCGCGCTGTCGTACCCCCCGCCCATAATGAGACGACACCGACTCCCTCAGGAGATGCTGTGACCGGCGCTGACCCCTTGCCTCCGCTCCGCACCCGGTTGCGTTCGCTGCGCCCCGCCGCGTTCGGCGCCGATCCGGGCGGTGCCCGCATGGAGCGCATCCGCCGCTCGCCCAACTTCGCCGACGGCGTCTTCCAGAACCCGGTGGGGGCACGGACCAGGCCGTCCGGATCCACCCTGGAGTTCGCGAAGGTCTACTTCCGCAAGGAGGAGCGGGCGCGCAGGGCCCCGGTCGGCACCGTGCCCGTCCACGCGACCACCTACGCCGACCTCGCCGAGCCGCCCGCCACCGGGCTGCGGCTCACCTGGATGGGCCATTCCAGTGTGCTCGCCGAGATCGACGGCCGGCGGGTGCTCTTCGACCCGGTGTGGGGCGAGCGCTGTTCGCCCTTCGCCTTCGCGGGGCCCAAGCGGCTGCATCCCGTGCCGCTGCCGCTCGCCGCGCTCGGACCCGTCGACGCGGTGGTGATCTCGCACGACCACTACGACCACCTCGATCTGCCGACGATCCGCGCCCTCGCGGGCACGGACACGTTGTTCGTCGTCCCGCTCGGCGTCGGCGCACATCTGGAGCGGTGGGGCGTGTCCGCCGACCGGATGCGCGAACTGGACTGGAACGAGACCACGAAGATCGCCGGGATCGGCCTGACCGCCACTCCCGCCCGGCACTTCTGCGGCCGCGGCCTGCGCAACCAGCAGCACACGCTCTGGGCGTCCTGGGCCGTCGCGGGGCCCGAGCACCGGATCTACCACAGCGGTGACACCGGCTATTTCCCCGGCTTCAAGGACATCGGTGCCGAACACGGCCCCTTCGACGCGACAATGATCCAGATCGGCGCGTACTCGGAGTACTGGCCGGACATTCACATGACGCCTGCCGAGGGCATGCGGGCTCATCTGGATCTCCAGGGCGGAAGGCCGCTCGGCGCGATGCTCCCGATCCACTGGGCCACCTTCAACCTCGCCCCGCACGCGTGGGCGGAGCCCGGCGAGTGGACCAAGGACGCTGCTGAGGAAGCCGGGCAAGCGGCCGCATTTCCGCGACCGGGCGAGCCCTTCGAGCCCGGGGGAACGCTTCCCGTCGATCCCTGGTGGCGTGCCGTGGCTGCCCCGATCGCACACCCCTGGCACCGTACCGAGCCGACGGACGTTGCTCCGGACAACCTCGATCTCGACCTCGATCTTGCAGGCGAACGGTGACACGGGACAGGGACGAGAGCCTGCACGGCCTCCGTGCAGAGGTCCGCATCGTCAAGTCCTGATACCGAGGCCTCACTCCTTCGGCTCAACGTGGGGGCTCCCTTCCGACGGGAGTTGTGGTGCCGCAGGCAAGGCGCCGCAGGCATTGGGAGCCGCTCGGCACGATTGTCCCGCCCGTCCCCGGTCGACACCCCGGGGAGGGCGGGGGAGCATGGGACAGCGGGCACCTTCCGGCCTCCGGACTGCCGCCGGTGTGACGCGGCGGCCGGAGTTGAGGATCGTCAGTGCCCGCCCGCCCCGCAGGCCGCCGCGCAGTGCTCGCGGTGATGAGCGCCGACGCCACTGCGGCCGACTGTTCCACGCCTCTCCGATGGGAGCACCATCATGCATCTGCACCCTCGACGCGCCGTGGTTTCTTTGCTCGCGTCCTCACTCGCACTGTCCGGCGCGATCGTCTTCGCGCCGACCGCCGGAGCAGTGCCTGCTGCGAGCTGCACGGTCACGCCCGCGGCGAACGGGACGTTCGTCACCATCTCCGGTGAGGGCTTCACGGCTCCGCGGAACCTCAACGACGGTGAGTCCACCGAGCCCTTGAACGTGGACGCGAACGGCAACTTCTTGCTGAAGCGCTTCCAGAAGAACGTCGACTACACCGTTCTCGCCGTCAACGAGGACCAGAGCAACATCTTCGTGAACTGCAGGATGGTCCAGCCCGAAACCGGGACGGCCCAGCCCGAAACCGGGACGGCCCAGCCCCCTTCCACCCCGGGGATGGGCGACGCGAGCGAGCGAGCGCAGGGACGCACAGCAGGAGGCCTGGCCGGCCGCGACGCGGCCGAGGCGAGCTGCAGCGAGCGGCCCATGCCGGACCGGAGCCAGAATCACACCGACGCCTACTGGGAAGCGTGGGTGCAGGCAGCGGATCGCGCCTTCGACAGGGCCTGCGCATAGGTTGAGCGCTTGCGTACTCCGTCTCGTCGTTGGGGGGGCTCGACCCCGTTTCGGGCAGGGAGAGCTCAATCGACCGCGGAGCGTCAGACAGCTCGGCCCGTCCGGCATGACCGGACGGGCCGAGCCGTTCCGTGTTCAGGGGATCGCTCCTGTAGGCCGTTCGGGTGTCCGTCGACCAGATGTCGATGCGGAGTAATCGGCCTCTCGTGCGAGAGGTAATACCAGAGCGGGACGGATGGCGGGCAAGTTCGACAACTGCCCGTCGTGCCTGCGTGATCGGCGACTACCGTGTGTATCCGGTGATCAACGGTGGGTTCATCTCCTTCGAGCCTGCCCGACCGATGAACCGAGCCTGACCGACCACCGTAGGTGCCACCGCATGAACGCCGATTCCTGGTGCCCCACGTACCGAGGACGCTGATGTCTCAACTTCGCGCACCCGAAGCGCGACCGGAACGCCGAGAGGGCGGACGGCACGGCCGACCGGGTGCCCGTTCCCACTCGGCCACGGCCAGGCCGCGTGCCGCCAAGCCATCCCCCGAGGCGCGTATACGCCCTCAACTCCTGCGCACCGCGATGCTGCCGACCGTCGCCGCGGTGCTGAGCGGAGCCGCAGCGGTCATCTTCACCGTCCGCTCCACCGGAGCCCGGCCGAACACCGAATTGTGGACCGCACTGGGCGGGGCCGGTGCACTGGCCGTCGCCGCCGTGCTGGCCGCGTACTCGGCCGCCAACCGAGTCGCCACCACCGTCTTCGGCCGCTGCCTGGCGCTCCGCCGCGCCAGCGCACAGGGCCAGGCCGAACTTCAGCGGGTGGTGGAACAGCTCCGCAACGGCGAGCCCGTGCCCGCACGCAGGCCCGCGCAGCCTGCCGCGCCCGGCAGCGACGCCTTCGAGCTGCTCGCGCAGGAACTCGGCCGCCAGCAGGAAGTCGCCGTGGCCGCGGTCATGCAGGCGTCCCGGCTCTCCGACCACACCGGCGAGGACCAGAAAGTCGAGGTGTTCGTCAATCTCGCCCGCCGGCTGCAGTCGCTCGTGCACCGCGAGATCCAGCTGATCGACGAGCTGGAGCACGAGGTCGAGGACCCCGATCTGCTCAAGGGCCTCTTCCATGTCGACCATCTCGCCACCCGCATCCGCAGGCATGCAGAGAACCTCGCCGTCCTCGGCGGCGCCGTCTCCCGGCGTCAGTGGAGCAACCCGGTCACCATGACGGAGGTGCTGCGCTCGGCGATCGCCGAGGTGGAGCAGTACCCGCGGGTCAAACTGGTACCGCCGATCGACGGCACGCTGCGCGGACACGCCGTGGCCGATGTGATCCATCTGCTGGCCGAACTCGTGGAGAACGCCACCGTGTTCTCCGCCCCGCACACCCAAGTGCTGCTCCGTGCCCAGCAGGTCACCGCCGGACTGGCCCTGGAGGTCGAGGACCGGGGCCTGGGCATGCCGGGCAACGAGCAGAGGCGGATGAACGCCCTGCTCGCCGATCCCGACCAGGTCAATGTGTCCCATCTCCTGCAGGACGGCCGGATCGGCCTGTTCGTCGTCGCGTCACTCGCCCGACGGCACGGCATCGCGGTCAGGCTGCAGAGCAACATCTATGGAGGCACACAGGCCGTACTCGTTCTCCCGCAGTCCCTTCTGGGCGTGGACGGGGACGCTCCGGCCGAGGCCGACGCGGCTTTGGTCCCGCCGCCGGGACCCGTACACCGTCCGCCGGCCGAGGACGACACCGGAAGCCACCGCAAGCCGAACCCGACCCTGCATCCCGGACCGGGCGCCGGTCCGGGCCCGTCACCGGCCGCGTCACCGGCCCCGCAGGCGAGCGCCAACCGGCAGCCGTACGTACCCACTCAACCGCTTCGCCTGCATCAACCACCCCAGCAGGCGAGACGCGAGGGCGAAGCCCCGCCGCTCCCACTGCGCGCCGAGCGCCTCGACCGCCCCACTCCGGCCGATGCCCGCCCCGGAATCCGGTGCACGGACGAAACCGCCACGGCGCTCCACTCCGAGCCCGGAGTCGTACGCGGCACCATGGGCAGGCCCCAACTCCCCAGGCGCGCCAACCAGGAGCACCTGGTTCCGCAGCTCAGGGAGGCACCGGCCCCGCGCACCGAGGACGAACAGACCCTGCACGACCCGGGACTCATGGCAGCCTTCCGTCGGGGCATCGAACTCGCGGAGGCCCGTAGCGAATCCGAGGCGGACACCGAACGGGGCCCGGACACGAGCCGCGAAGCGGCGGCCCCGCAGACCTGGCAGGCCCGGACCCCGCCCGGACCGCTGCCGGTCCGCGGACTCACCGCGACCGTCGCGCCGCATCACCCGGTCCCGGATCCGGCACTGGATCCTGCCCCGGATCAGGACGCGGCCCCAGCCACCGACCCCCTCGAAGCGAATACCTCCAAGGAGTAGATGCACCATGGCGACCGATATGCCGTCCGGTCCGGTCTCGGACCTCGACTGGCTGCTGAGCGGACTGGTCCAGCGCGTGCCGTACACACGCAGCGCAGTCCTCCTCTCCGCCGACGGGCTGGTGAAATCCCTCCACGGCATGGACGCCGACAGCGCCGACCACATGGCGGCGCTGGCCGCCGGCCTGTACTCGCTCGGCCGCAGTGCCGGCGCGCGCTTCGGTGACAGCGGCGACGTGAGACAGGTGGTGGTCGAGCTCGACTCCACGCTGCTGTTCGTCTCCACCGCCGGGTCGGGCACCTGCCTCGCCGTTCTCGCCGGCCGCGAGGCGGACGCGGCGGTGCTCGGCTATGAGATGACCATGCTGGTCAAGAGCGTCCGGCCCTATCTGATGACTCCGACGAGACAAGTGGCCGGGACACCGAGCGCCACGGGGTTGTGAGGGTGTCGGTTCCGCAGGACGGGCCGTTGCTCGACGACGCGGCAGGCCGGCTCATCCGCCCGTACACCGTGAGCGACGGCCGCACCCGTCCGACGACCGTGCTCGACCTGCTCTCCCTGGTGATGGCCACCGGGACCGAGCCGCAGATCCATCTCGGTCCCGAGCACTGCGTCGCGCTGGGGCTGTGCGGCGGCCCCACGTCGGTGGCTGAGATCGCCGCCCATCTGCGGCTGCCCGCAGTCGTCACCAAGGTGCTCGTCTCCGACCTGGTGGACTGCGGGGCAGTCACCGCGCACCCGCCCGCCTTCCATGACATGCCCACCGACCGATCTCTGCTGGAGGCAGTGCTCGATGGCTTACGACGACAGCTCTGACGGCTTCGGCAGCTTTGCCGCGTACGAGAACAGCGCAAGCTCCGAAGGCTTCGGAAGCCACGCAAGCCACGCAAGGCATGGCCATCCGCAAGGCTACGGCGAGTTTCGTGGCGCCTATGACTCCGGTGACACCTATGGCTCCCGTGGCAGTCATGACGCCGGAGGAGCCGGCGGAACCAGCGGTGCCTATGACTCCGGTGGCTCCGAAGGCTTTCCCGTCGCGCTCAAAGTGCTGGTTGCAGGCGGGTTCGGCGTCGGCAAGACGACCTTCGTCGGCGCGGTCAGCGAAATCGCACCGCTGAGCACGGAAGAGCTGCTGACCCAGGTCAGCGCCGCCACCGACAGTCTCGACGGCATCGAGTCCAAGGCCTCCACGACTGTGGCGATGGACTTCGGCCGCATCACGCTCGACGAGCAGCATGTGCTCTATCTGTTCGGCACTCCCGGCCAGGAACGCTTTTGGTTCATGTGGGACGAACTCTCCCAAGGGGCGCTCGGAGCGGTCGTGATCGCGGACACCCGCAGGCTCGCGGAGTGCTTCGCCGCTGTCGACTTCTTCGAGCGACGCGGCATCGGATTCATCGTCGCGGTGAATGAGTTCGACGGCGCCTACCGCTATGCGCCCGAGGAGGTACGGGCCGCGCTCGACCTGGGGCCGGACGTACCGGTCGTGCTCTGCGACGCCCGGATCGCCAGCTCCGGCACCGGGACACTGGTCACACTGGTCCAGCACCTGATCAACGCCACTTCCGCCCCGGCCCCGTTGTCCGGCTTCGGAGCACACCCGTGACCCTGCATGCCGACGGCCGGATGCTGCTCACGCCTGTCGACCGTGATGCCTTCGTCCGTACCCAGCGGCTACGAACCCTGGGCCTCGGAGAACGTGGCGATGCCTCGTTCGACAACTTCGACGCCTTCGCCGACCGGGTGGCCGAAGTGACCGAAGTGCCCTTCTCGATGGTCAACTTCATCGACGGGAACCGGCAGTTCCACGCCGGACTGCACACCCCGGCCGGCATGCACAGGGGCTTCGACCTGGGCGCAACGGCCGCGGGCAGCGGCCGCGGCGGCCGGTATGTGGCCCTCGACCGCGGCTACTGCCCGCATGTCGTCGTACGGCGCAAGGCGCTCGTCCTGGAGGACGTCTGCGACTACCCACGGTTCGCCGGGAATCCGGTAGTCGACGAAATAGGCATCCGCTCCTACCTCGGCGCGCCCCTCATCGATCGCACGGGCATCGCCCTGGGTGCCGTCTGTGCGGTCGACACCGTGCCCCGCCCATGGGGCAGGGCAGGGCTCGACACGATCAAGTCCCTTGCGCAGGAACTCGTCGGCCACATCCAGCGGCGGGAGGACAAAGGCATCGGTATCTGACCGGGCGGCCCCCGGCGGCCCGGTCCGTGAACTGTCTCCGGCCGCGATCGGACCTTGACCACGACGTGACCTCGAGCGTCTTCAGACCTCGACCGTCGTACCGTCGAGGAACGTCAGGACCACCGCGTCCGCACCCGCTCGTACCCGCACCGAGTCGCGCAGCGCCTCCGGATGAACGGTGTCCTGGGAAAGGGCGACGAGCGATACATGGATGCTCTGCCCGCCCGGGTGCGGTCGGCTGCACAGGTACGGGATCGCGGAACGCGGTCCGTACGCATTGGACTGGACGTCACGCGCGACAGCGGCCCCCTCGCCACCACCGTCCCAGCCGTACAGCGCGATCAGGGCGCTGCTCAGACCGTCGGCCGTACGGGCGAGCGCCCAGTCGGGACCCGACAGGGCGAACGGACTCTCCGCATGAGCGACCGCGTGACCGCCCTCCCGCACCACCGCACCCTCGGGCGCCTCGACCCGGTGCACCCGGATCTCCCACGGTCCGTGCAGCACACTCGTCGTCTCGATCCGGTACGGACGGTCGTCACCCGGCAGCCGGGCCGCGTACCAGGAGGCGGCGACGCGGTCCTCGCAGCGCAGCGGATGGATCCGGCGGCGCAGCGACGGCGTGCCGTCCGGGGCGACGAGTGCCAGATGACCGTCGATGGAGCGTGTCACGGCGTGCGGGGCGGCTTCGGGGGCCGTCGCCGTCGAGTAGGCGAACTTCGCGTAGTGCGGATCGTCCACGCCCTCGGACGGGTCGGCCGCCTCGTCGTACGGCGGATTGTGGTCGCTGCCGTGATTGATGAGCCGCACGATGCCGTCGTCGCGGGTGCCGTGGAGCAGCCAGCCGGGTGCGGGCAGCGCGGTGTACTGGTCGGACTCCTCGACGGGCAGCGGGAGTTCCCGTGCCGTCCACACCGGGTGATCCGCCGGGAGCAGCAGCCCGAGGAAACCCTTGCTCGCCCAGTACGGTGAGGCGGGACCGGAATACGGCTGGGTGCTCGGCAGGAACGTGTCGTACCAGCCGAGCGTCAGCAGCCCCCGCTCGTCCGGCACACCACGCTCCGCGAAGTGCCGCATCGTGCCCGAGGCGAGCCGGCGAGTGAGCCCCGGCGCGAGCGGGGTGCAGTCGGCCAGCGCCCCCATCCACACCGGTGCGAGAGCGGCGAACCGGTACGTCAGTGAACGGCCCTGGTGGACCGGCGCACCGTCGGAGCCGAAGAAGTGCGGGTAGTCCTCCAGGAACCGGCTGAGCCGCTGCCGGTAGACCTCGGTCCTGCCCCCGTCGTCGGCGCCCGCGATCCGCGACCACAGCAGCGGGTACAGATGCATGGCCCAGCCGATGTAGTAGTCGAAGTTCCGGCCGTCGCCGTCGGTGTACCAGCCGTCACCGACGTACCAGTCCTCGATCCTGTCCAGATTGCTCTCGATGTCGGAGCGGCTGTAGGGGGCGCCGACCGAGGCGAGGAACTGCTCGGACACCACCTGGAAGAGCCGCCAGTTGTTGTCCCAGGTACGCCCGCCGACGAACCCGGAGAACCAGTCGACGACCCGCTCCTGGACCCGGGCGTCCAGCCGGTCCCAGATCCACGGCCGGGTCTCGTGCAGTGCGACCGCGACCGACGCCGCCTCCACCATCTGCTGCGAACAGTCCGTCAGCCGAGGCCAGGACTCACCGCTGAGGGGGTCCGTGCCCGCTGCCAGGCCCGCTGTGAACCGCTCGATCAATGCGGGGTCGACCGCCCCGCCCGCGCCCGCGATCCGGCAGGCGGCGAGCAGGAACGACCGGGCGAAACCCTCCAGACCGTCCGAGACGACCCCCGACCAGCTGTTGCGGCCGGGCAGCCGGTACTGCGCGAAGCCGGGTGTCGCGTACGGCACCAGCGCGTCCAGCATCCGGTCGGCCGTCGCCTCCCAGTGGGCCCGGGTCCAACCGGTACGGGAGGACAGGATCCGGTCGGGCGGCGGCAGTTGCAGATGCGGTGCGACGGACATGGTGGTGCTGCTCCTCGGAGGGTGCGCAGGGGTGGATTACTGGATGAGTTCGGCTCGGTGGGTGTGGCCGCGCGAGCCGCCGACGGCGACGGTGAGTACGGGCCTGCGGCCCGGGACGAGGCTCACCGTGTCATCGGCGTCCACCACCGACCGTACGGGGAACGGCAGCTCGACCGAGAGCGTGGTGAGCGTCCGGCCCGGGTCGGCGACCGCGACCAGGACGTGTCCGCCCCGGCGCTGCACGAGCACCGACGCCGGACCGGAGGCCGTGATCCCGGCCGCGGTCCCGGCGCCCCAGAAGTTCACCGCGGTCAGTCCCGCCCGGCGTACCTCCACGGCCTGCGCGGTGGCGTCGTTCGCGACGATCCGGACCGGCCGGGAGTGCGACCAGACCGTGGTTGCCGCCGCCGATGCGCCGGGCAGCAGCACATAGGCGTACCGGGCGTCGGTGGGGGAGACACCGTGATCGACCCGGAGCGTGAGATAGCGGCGGGTGACGGGATCGGTGCTGCCGCCCGTGTCCGCCCCGGTGTCGATGGCCCGCCAGGTGCCGGTGCGCTGCTCCCGCAGGGCGTGCAGGGCGGTCCCTTCGGGGAAGACATAGCCGCCCACGCCGTCGACGTGCGCCCACCGTGCTCGGCCGAAGTCCTGGGCCCAGCCCTGCTCGACGGGCTGATGGACGCCGTCGACCAGCAGCCGGTTGCTGCCGTCCGTGCCGAGGTTGCGGTTCTCCACGATCGTCTCCACCGGACGGCCGTCGCTCGCCGTGATACCCGCGCCGAGCGCGATCACCGCGTTGTCCAGCAGGAACCAGGACTTCTTCGTCCGCAGGGTGGTGCCCTGGGCGCCGATCACCTCCATCGCGGCGGCGCCGTACCGGCCGTCCAGCACGGCGCCGCCCGCCACGGCGTTCGTCGGACGGTAGGTGGATGTGCCGGCGCCCGTGCCGAGATCGGTCCGCTGCCGGGTGTCGACCGTGGTGCCGGGGAGCCGGTACGGATCGACGGTGGGCCAGAAGCCGTCGTTGAACTGCCCGAGGTCGTCGCCGTCGTACAGATACGTCATGCCGTCGCCGGTGTACCAGCCGTGCAGATTCTCACCGTTGCCCGCTTCGTACGCCGAGATCCGCTTCGACGAAAGCGACAGCGCGCAGGCCCAGCCGGGGCGGCGGTGGACGACGCGGTCCATGTCGGCGAAGACGAAGGTGCCGGTCGTACGAGCCTCGGCCTTCACGGTCCGGTCGTTCAGGACGGCTTTCGCCAGGGCGAGCTGGGGAAGCGTCGCGAGAGCCGTGAAGGGAGTGGTGCGATTACGGGTCAGCCAGCCCTTGACCAGCGCCCGCCAGCGCCCCGCGTACTCGGCGGGTGCGCCGGTCGAGAGGAGCAGGATCGCGGCGACGGCCGTCGCACCGTCGCGGTGGTCCCCGGCGCGTTCCCGGGAGATCGCCCGGCCGCGCACCGAGTCCATCATCAGCCCGTCGAAGATCACCGGGGCGAACGTCCGCTCGACGGCCTCGTACATCACCGACACCTTCGGGTCGGTGACCGCCCACTCGGAGCCCGCCAGCAGCGCCAGCAGATAGGCGGTGCCACCCAGCAGCACGACGCCGTACGAACCGGTGTACGCGACCACGTCGTGCTGGACGAATGAGCCGTCCTCGTAGAAGCCGTCACCCGAACTCGTGTAACGGAAAAGGCTGTTGCGGCCCGAGTCGCGCACATCGGAGAGTGCGTCACGGGCGGAGACGAGCTTGCCGGTGTCCTGCCCCAGCAGTCCGCGCAGCGCAACGATGACGGCCTTGTCGGTGCGGTTCGCGCCGGTCTCCGCGAGGGAGGGGGAGTTGGTGCGACGGTCCGCGTCCGGGCAGAACCGGTCGACGACGGACAGATAGTCCGTCAGATCGGCTGCGGGAAGCCGGTCGCGGAGGATGACGGAGCAGTCCATCAGGGCACGCGGGGCGCCGATCTCCCAGAACCACCAGTTCCCGGTCTCGCGCTTGGCCGGGTTGTACGCGGTGTCGTACGTGAAGCGCAGTGCGGCTACGAGGGCGTCCGCCACCTCCGTGCTCCCGGCGAGGGAGGTGCCCTCGGTCGCCCAGGCGACTGCGATCGTGCGCAGCCGGGTGTAGCTCTGACCGAAGTTGCCCGGGTCGGTGAGCGGTGCGAGGTCGGGCCAGAGCGCGGTCCGTCCGGCGCTGCGGTCGAAGGCTTCCCAGAGCCCCTTGGCCGTGGTGGACAGGGCGGCCAGCGCCGCTGTGAAGTCGGTGTCGGCCGGATCGAACTCGCCGCCGGTGAGCAGTGTTTCGGCCCGCCGCAGGAGGGTGTCGAAGTCGGCGGTCGCCGCGGCTTCGCCGGATGCGGCCGCGACGGGCCACGCGTGCGCGGCGCCGGCCGACGTCATGAGCGTCGTCGCGGCTGTGACGGCCGTGGCGCTGCTCGCCGCGAGAAGGGTTCTTCTGCTGAGGTTCACGGTGGCTCCTTGTCGCCGGTGGTCAGTCCGACAGCGTGGACGGGTCGACGGAGGGCTTCGGCAGGTTCAGTGCGGCCAGCTCGGCCTTGCCGGTGGCGTCGATCGGGAACGCCCAGGTGTTCACGAAGAAGTCCGTGAGGTCGTAGCCGGCGACGCGGCTGGAGCAGGTGGCGAGGGCCCGGTAGCGCTTGTCGTTCTCCGTGTACTGGGACTGCGGGTTCTCCTCGCGCACCAGCTTGTGCAGCCGGGGCCAGAAGTCGTCACCGAAGGCCAGCTCCAGCTGGCGCAGCGGGACGAGCTTCTCGTACGCGCCGAAGGACTTCTCGTAACTCAGCCCCGCCGTGCCGAACTTGCGCTGTGCGGACTGGAAGTAGGTGAGTCCCGTCGTCGCGTCGACCGTGAGGAGGTTGGACGGCTGCTTCAGCGTGCGCTGGGCGGCCAGCGAGTAGATGTTGACCGTGACCTCGGTCAGTCCGCCGGGCTTGTAGGCGAACTGCTGATGCAGATGACCGAGTTCGTGGTAGAGCCCCCAGCCGCGGGTCCGCAGCCCCTCGACGGTCGTGGCCCGGTCGAGATAGGCCCGCGGGAAGCCGTTGTAGCCGTGTGTGGCGTAAGCACCGACACCGGCCGGGACCTTGCTGACCTCGGTGAAGTGGTACGGCCCCGCCTTGCGCCGGTGCACCGGCCTCGAGCCGTCGAGTCCGCTGATCCGGGCATGCGAGTCGATGATCGTCTCGACCAGCCCGAGCAGTGCGGCGTGGTCTTCGCCGCGGTACAGCAGCGCGCCCTCGCGGGTGAGCGTCAGGATCGTGTGCGGCGCGTGGAGTTCGACGTACGGCGATGCGGTGAGCGTGTCCAGCTGCTGCTGGTAGTCGGCCTCCGAGGTGCGTCCCAGGGCGAAGACGGGCATGGGGACGGCGCCGGAGCGGACCAGCACACCGGCCCGCTCGCCACGGCCCGCCAGGGTGAGATAGACCGGGCCGCCGTGCGGGTCCGTCACGGTGTTCGCACCGGCGGTCAGCGGATAGCTGCGCGGCTCGGTGATCTCGCCGTAGTAGTCCCACGCGCCGATCCAGAGGGTGGGCAGCAGATCGTCGTACGGCTGGACGGTGAGGGAGAGGGGGGTGCCGGCCGGGACGTACAGGCCGGTGGGCTGGAACTCCGAGCCGCGCAGGGCCTGTCCGAGCCGCAGTCGCTCGGCCTCGGCGGCGGGCCGGGCGGTCACGGTCAGGTGGACCGGGCGGGCCCCCTGCGAAACGGAGGTGTCGGCCGTCGTGGCCCGGGCCGTGCCGGTGCCCAGGGCGATCGCCGCTCCGGCTCCGGCCGCGGCGGCGAGAACGGAACGCCGGCCGACGAGGGAGGAAGCGGAGGAAGGGGCGGTGGAGGGGCCGGCGGAGTCTGTGGGCATACGCATGCGGAACTCTCCCTGCAGAAACGAGTGAGGGGCGGAAGCGTGCGGAACGGGTGCTACTCGGCGCCAGCATGTAAGCGGTTGCTATCGAGCCGCAAGAGGAGTCAGGAAGTTACTGTGATTTTCTATGGCCAACTGTGGACAGGGGGGAGGTAACCGGTCACATCCGGGTGGGCCGGCCGGGCCGTGGCGCAACGGAATCGCGTACCACGATGTGGGTGCCCAGGCGCAGCGCACCCGTGGTCGGCTCGCGCCAGTCGTCATCGTCCCCGCCGGTGACGGCCAGTCGTACCGCCTGGCGCCCCATCTCCTCCAGCGGAATGTGGACGGTGGTCAGCCGCGGCCGCAGCTCCTGGGCCACCGGGATGTCGTCGTACCCCACCAGGGACACGTCCTTCGGCACCCGGACCCCGGCCTCCTCCAGGGCCTGCGCCGCGCCCGCCGCCACCATGTCGTTGGCGGCGAAGACCGCGGTGAAGTCCGGTCCGTCCCGCAGCAGTTCGGCCATCCGCCGGTACCCGAAGTTGCGGCTGAAGGCACCGGGCTGAACCAGCTCGGGGTCCGGGGCGATGCCGCGCAGCTCAAGGGCCCGCCGGTGCCCGGCCAGCCGGTCGCGGGTGGTGGAGAGCTTGGGCGGGCCGCCGAGGTAGAGGATCCGCTCGTGCCCCTGCATCAGCAGATGGTCGGTGATGGCGAAGGCGCCGCCCTCGTTGTCGTACTCGACCGCGGCGGTCGGGGCCTGCTCGCCGAGCGGCGACCTTCCGCACAGCACCAGCTTCGATCCGCCCGCGTCCAGCTCGCGCGCCCTGCGGGCCAGCTCGGTGGTGTAGCCGCGGTCCGCGATGGAGCCGCCGACCACGACCACGGCGTCCGCCCTGCGCTCATGCATCAGATCGATGAAGGCCAGCTCGCGCTGCGGGTCGCCCTGGGTGCAGCAGACCAGACAGAGCCGTCCGCCGAGTGCCGCCTCCCGTTCCACGCCACGCGCGATGTACGCGTAGAACGGGTCGATGACCTCGTTGACGATGATGCCGACGGTGCGGTTGGAGACGCCGGCCAGCGCGCGGGCATGGGCGTTGACGACATAGCCGAGCTCGCGCATGGCGGACTCGACACGCTCCCGGGTCGCCTCGGCGACCGGGTAGTTGCGGTTCAGTACGCGGGAGACCGTGGCCGTCGAGACGCCTGCGCGCCGCGCGACATCGGTGACCGTCGCGCGCCGTTGTCCGTCCGCGGCTGTGCTCTGCCGGCGCATCCGGCTCACCCCCTGGTGGCTGTTGTGTGACGCCGAGCCTAGAGCCTGTGCCGGGGCGGAGCTCATGCGATCCTCCCCAGGTCGGCCCGGTAGACCGGGTGGTCGAACGGTGTGCCCTGCGCGTACCGCGCCAGCTCGTCCACCGCGAGCGCCCCGAGCCGTCCCACCTCGTTGCCCTGGGCGCCCGCGAGATGCGGGGTGAGGAAGACGTTCGGCAGGTCCCACAGCGGGTGGCCGTCCGGCAGCGGCTCGGGCGATGTCACATCGAGGACGGCGTCCAGCCTCCCGCTGACCAGGTGCCCGGTCAGCGCCTCGGTGTCCACCAGAGGGCCGCGGGCCGTGTTGACGAGCAGCGTGCCGGGCCGCATCAGGCCGATCCGCCTGGCGTCGATGATCCCGCGGGTCTCCGGCGTGTCGGGGGCATGGACGCTCACCACGTCGCTGGTCGCCACCAGGGTGTCCAGGTCGGTCGGGGTGACACCGAGCAGCTCCGCCTCGGCCGCACTGACATACGGGTCGTACAGCAGTACCTCGGCATCGAGGACCCGGAGCAGTTCGATGACCCGGCGGCCGATCCGCGACGCCCCGACGATGCCGATGGTCAGGCCGTGTGTGCCGAGCCAGTGCTGGCGGTCGAGGTCGGCGCCGGTGCGGTGGGTGCGCCGGGTGCGGAAGAGCCCGGCCAGCGGGAAGACTCGTTTGGCGCCCATGATGATCGCCGCCAGGGTGAACTCGGCGACCGGTACGGCATTGGCGGCGGCGGCCGAGGAGACGACGATCCCGCGGTCGAACGCGGCCGGGGACAGAAACGTTTTCACCGTGCCGGCCGCATGGATCACGGCACGCAGCGCGGGTGCCCGGTCCAGCAGTGCGGCGTCGACGGGCGGGCAGCCCCAGCCGGTGAGCAGGACCTCGGCCGCCTTCAGCGCCGCTGAGGCGTCCGGGGAGTCGAACTCGCTGATCACGAACGGGTCGAGGAGGTCGGCGGTCTCCTCGAGACGGGCCCGCACCGGTGGCGGAAAGACGTCGTCGAGCAGTCCGGGGCTCATGGCCAGGACCGTGCGCGGCCGTCGCGGGGGCGGTGCCGCAGCACCGCTACCGGAATGAGCCGGTGCCTCTTCGGTGGTTCGCACCCTGCCTCCGGATAGTAATCGCGTTCTATTGAATGACCGGAACGCTAAGGAGCGCGACGGTCGACCGTCAAGCTCATCGCCGCCCCAACTGTCCAGTTGAGAAGTATTTTTGTTGATTCGTTGGGCTGGATTCGATGGTGAGGGCATCGGGTCTCAACGACATTTGCCCGGATCTCTTGACGCTTGGGTTAACCGCTTACTAACTTGCGGCCCCAGAAGGCTCACCATGCGCCACCCAGCCGAACAGGACGCACCATGGCTGAAACAGCACCCCCGTTGCCGCGGGAGAAGCGGCGGCAGAAGGCCGAAATACCCTCCCCGCCCGCTGCCCAGGCCGTTGTCGCACAGCACCGGCTGACGCTCTGGCAGCGGATCAAGCGGGACCGGGTGATGCTGCTGCTCACCCTGCCCGGCCTGCTGTACTTTGTCGTTTTCCATTACGTACCGCTGCTCGGCTATGTCGTGGCGTTCCAGGACTACCAGCCGTATCTCGGCTACATGCACAGCGTCTGGGTGGGGTTCGCCAACTTCTCCGCGGCGTTCGGTGAGCCGGCCTTCTGGTCCGCGACGTTCAACACCCTTGAGATCGCCCTCGTCCAGCTGGTGTTCTTCTTCCCGATCCCGGTCGCCCTGGCTCTGCTGCTCAACAGCATCGCCAGCGACCGCATCAGGCGCTTCGTGCAGAGCGTCGTCTATCTGCCGCACTTCATCGGCTGGGTCATCATCGTCTCGATCTTCCAGCAGATCCTGGGCGGCGCCGGGCTTCTGCCCGACGTACTCGGCGGCCTGGGGCTGCCGCGCTACGACATGATGAGCGACCCCGACGCCTTCCCCTGGCTGCTGACCCTCCAGGTGGCCTGGAAGGACGCCGGCTGGGGAACGATCATCATCCTTGCCGCGCTGCTGAACATCGACAGGCAGCAGTACGAGGCCGCCGCGATCGACGGCGCGGGCCCGCGGCGCCGCCTCTGGCACGTGACCCTGCCGGGCATCGCCCCCGTACTCATCCTGCTGCTCATCCTCAACCTCGGGCAGATCCTCTCCGTCGGCTTCGAGCAGATCCTGCTCCAGCGCGACGCGGTCGGCCCGGACGCCGGTGAGGTCCTCGACACCTACGTCTACTACCACGGCATCAAGGACAACGACTGGGGCGTCGCCGCCGCCGTCGGACTCGTCAAGGCGGTCATCGGCACCGCACTCGTCCTGGGCGCGAACAAGTTCGCCCACCGACTCGGCCACGAAGGGGTGTACCGCGGTGCTGACCGCTGAGAAGACGCGCGCCACATCGGAATCCACCGCACCGGCGCCCCGGCCCGCCACCGTCCGCAAGTCCGACGGCCGGCCCCCGTGGATGGAGCGGCCGACCCGCATCGGGCAGATCGCCAAGGCGGTCGCCATCGTCGTGGTCGTCCTCGCCGTCGCCTACCCGCTGGTCGGCGTCATCGGCACGAGCTTCGCCTCACAGACCGACATCATCAAGAGCTCCGGCCTCGTCCTGTGGCCGGACCACCCCACCCTGGACGCCTATCGCACCATCTTCACCGGCGGAGTCGTCACCCGCGCGCTGATCGTCTCCGTCGGCATCACCGTATTCGGCACCCTCGCCAGCCTGCTCGTCACGGTCGGCATGGCGTACGGACTCTCCCGCCGCGATGTCACGGGCTCCCGCTTCATCCTGATGACGGCCCTGTTCACGATGCTCTTCAACGCGGGCATCATCCCGAACTTCCTGCTGGTCAAGGGACTCGGGCTGTACGACACCTACGCGGCGCTCGTCATGCCCACCCTGGTCAGCGCCTTCAACCTGGTCGTCCTGCGGTCCTTCTTCATGAACCTGCCGGAGGAGCTGTACGACGCCGCGAAGGTCGACGGGGCCGGAGACTTCCGCATCCTGGTGCGGATCGTCCTGCCGCTGTCAAAGGCCGTCCTCGCTGTGATCAGCCTCTTCTACGCGGTGACGTACTGGAACGCCTTCTTCAACTCGCTCCTGTACCTCAACGACTCCGACAAGTGGCCGCTGCCCATGGTGCTGCGCACCTATGTCCTGCAGGGCCAGAGCCTGAACGCCGCCTCGGCCGGCGAGGTGCTCGCCCCGCAGCAGGCCGTACAGATGGCGGTCCTGGTGATCGCCGTCGTACCGATCCTCTGTGTCTACCCGTTCCTCCAGCGCTACTTCACCAAGGGCGTGCTCACAGGCGCCATCAAGGGCTGAGCGCAGCCACCGCCCCCCCCACTCCTTCCTTCCCCTCTCTCAAGGAGATTCAGGTGTCGAGCTCCACCCCCATCAACCGCAGAGCACTGTTCCGCATGGGTGCGGGCGTCGGTCTCTCACTGGCCGCCGCCCCGCTGCTCGCCGCCTGCGGCGACGGCGGCACGACCGCGAAGGCGGAGGCCAAGAGCGCCTCGCTGCTCCCCGACACCGCGGTCCGCAACATCGGCCTCAAGCCCGATCTGGCGGGCACCGCGGCTGGTGTTCCGCAGGGCTACTTCAGCTACCCGGCCAAGCCGCTGCGGGCCACGAAGGGCACCCCGCTGAAGGGGGCGAAGCCGATCAGCGCGACGATGGAGACCTTCTCCCCGCCGCCGCCCGCCCGCGGCAAGAACGCCGCCTGGCAGGAGATCGAGAAGCTCCTGGGCGGCCAGGTGAACATCACCGCCGTCCCCGCCGACGACTACGGCACCAAGTTCTCCACCATGGTCGCGAGCGACAGCCTGCCCGATCTCTTCATGTACCCCGAGGTCGGGGGCGTCGACAACAAGGCTGCCTTCCTCCAGGCCAAGTGCGCCGACCTGACTCCGTACCTCGCCGGGGACAGGATCAAGGACTACCCGAACCTGGCAGCGATCCCGAAGGGCGCCTGGCAGGCCGCCATCTTCGGCGGGAAGCTGTACGGCATCCCGATCGCCCGCACCGGCACCGGCGGTGCCGGCTTCTACCGCCACGACCTCTTCGAAGAGGTCGGCGTCACCGACCTCGCCCAGATCTCGGACCTCGACAGGTTCGTCGAGGTGTGCAGGGAGCTGACCCGGCCCAAGAAGGACCAGTACGCGATCATCGCGGGCGCCACCACCATGCTCGCGATGTCCGCGGGCGCGCCCTACTACTGGCGGCTCGACGCCAAGACGGGCAAGTTCACCACCGACCTGGAGACGCCGGAGTACCGCAAGGCCGTGGAGACCGCGCGCGAGCTGTACAAGGCGGGCTGTTTCTATCCGGGAACCCTGCAGATGTCCGGGGCGCAGAAGGCCCAGTACACGGACATGTTCAAGAACGGCAAGGGCGCCTACGTCTACGACGGCATGCCCACCTACCTGGCGCCCGGCGTCGGCTACATCGCCTCCATGAAGGCGATCGACAAGAAGTACGACCCGCGCCCCTTCGTCCCGTTCGGCAAGGATGCCATCGCCTGGATGGACAACGTCAAGCTGGAGAACACCCATGTGAAGCAGGCGTCCGGCGACCGGGTCAAGGAGATCCTGGCCCTGGCCGACTTCGCCGCGTCCCCGTTCGGCAGCGAGGAGTACACGCTCATCAACTACGGCGTCGAGGGCGAGGACTTCACCCGTGACGCCAAGGGCAACCCGGCCCTCACCAAGCAGGGCACCCAGGACGTCACCGTGCCCTGGAAGTTCATGGCCTCCGCCGTCCCCGCCATCTTCAGTGCCGACTCGGAACAGGGCGTGCGCCACGTCCACGACGCCTTCACCAAGATGATTCCGATCATGGAGCAGGACCCGACGCTGCAGTACTCCTCGCCCACCTGGGACTCGAAGGGATCCGGCAGCCTCTACACGTTCAAGCAGGACGCGCTCAAGGACATCATCGCGGGCCGCAAGCCCATGTCCGCCTACGACCAGCTCGTCAAGGACTACCTGGCCAAGGGCGGCGAGCAGGCCCGCGGCGAATTCGAGGACGCCTTCCAGAAGGGGAAGAAGTGACGACGCGACGCTCGGCCCTCAGACTCGGCGGCGCGGCGGTGGCAGCGGTGGTCGCCGTACCCGCACTCGGCTCGGCCGCCATCGCACAGCCGCCCGGCTTCGACCCGAAGCCCGGCTCCGACGGCGTCGGCGACCCGCTCTTCCCGACCCTCGGCAACGGCGGATACCAGGTCGTCCACTACGACCTCACCTTCGACTTCACCCCGGTGACCTACGACTTCACCGCCGTCGTGAAAATCAACGCCAAGGCCACCCAGGACCTGTCCGCCGTCAACCTGGACACCGACGGCCACACCATCGACTCCGTCACCGTCGCCGGCCGCCCCGCCGGCTGGGAGCTCTCGCCCGGCAAGAGCGGCCAGGAGCTCACCATCACCCCCGCCCGACCGCTCCACGACGGGCAGGCGTTCACCGTCGAGGTGCGCTACCGGGGCAACGGCAAGGCGCCCCGACTCGGGCTGACCGGATGGAAGTTCGGCACCGACGGCGGCTTCGCCTCCGCCGCCCAGTCCTCCCGCGCCGACACCTTCCTGCCCTGCAACGACACCCCGTCCGACAAGGCGACGTGGACCTTCCACATCAGCGCCCCGCAGGGCTATGTCGCCGCCGCCAACGGCGAACTGCTCCACAAGACCCCGCGCGCCGACGGCTCCACCGTCTGGCACTTCGCCCTGCGCGAGCGCATGGCGACCGAACTCATCGGCATCGCCGTCGTCAAGGGCACCTATCTGTACGGCACCAGCCACCGCGGACTGCCGCTGCGGCACATCGTCCCGCAGGGACAGGAGGACAAGTACGGTCCGATCGTCGCCCGTACCGCGGACCATCTGGCCTGGCTGGAGGCGAAGTTCGGCCGCTACCCGTTCTCCGTCTACGGCGTCCACATCTACGACGGCTACACCGACGCCCTGGAGAACCAGACCCTCTCCCTGTTCTCCACCAACTGGTTCAAGCTCAACGCCAACGGGCAGCCCGGCTACGAGACCACCATGGTCCACGAGCTCGTCCACCAGTGGTTCGGCGACTGGGTCACCCCGAACGACTGGCAGCAGGCCTGGCTCAACGAGGGCCCCGCCGTGTACTACGCCGGCCTGTACGGCGAGGAGCGCGGCTGGTCGGTCTTCGAGGACAAGATGAAGGCCACGTACGCGAAGCTCGATGCCATCCGCGCCACCGACGGGCCGCCCGGACTCCCGAAGGCGCTCGGCGGCACCAATATCTATGACGGTGGCGCACTCGTCCTGTACGCCCTCGGCCTTCGGATCGGTCAGCGGCAGTTCGACCGGGTGATGCGTGAGTGGGTGAAGCGCTTCAAGGACTCCACCTGCACCAGCGAGACCTTCATCCGGCACACGGTCGACGTCACCGGCGACAAGTCCCTCGACCCGTTCCTGCGCGACTGGCTCTTCGGAGCCGTGAACCCGCCCATGCCCGGTCACCCCGACTGGAAGGCCTCCGCGTGAACCGCCGCTCCCTGAACGTCGTACGAGGAACCGCCGCTGCCGCCACCGCCGTCTTCCTGGCCGCGCTCCTCGCCACCCCGACCGCCCAGGCCGCACCCGGCCCCCGCACCCTGTACGCAGCCCCGGACGGACACGGCGCCACCTGCACCGTCGCCCGCCCCTGTACCCCGGAAGGCGCCCGCGACCAGGCACGCGCCGAGACCGGCCGCGACGTCCGCGTACTTCTGAAGAACGGTACGTACAAGCGCGACGAACCCCTGAAGCTCGGCGCCGCCGACTCCGGGAAGGACGGCCGCACGGTCACCTGGACCGCGGCCCCCGGAGCCCGCCCCGTTCTCTCCGGCGGACAGGACATCACCGGGTGGCGGCGGAACGCCGACGGCACCTGGACCGCCGACGTCCCGGCCGGCGTCACCCCCCGCCAGCTCTTCATCGACGGCAGGCGCGCCACCCGCGCCCGGGGCGCGGCCTGCGCGGCGAGCACCTGCGACGCCACCAGGACCGGCATGACCGGCGCCGTCGCCACCGGGATCGACCGGTGGCAGCGCCCCACCGACGCCGAAGCCGTCATCCGGGTCCGCTGGCGCAACTACCACTGCCGGATCACCGGCGTCAGCGGCGACGTCATGACGTTCGCCCAGCCCTGCTGGACCAACTCGGCGAGCGGCACCAACCGCACCGGACCCGCCTGGGACTCCACCGCGGTCGACTCCACCCGCTACAGCGGCGTCGCCTTCTTCGAGAATTCCTCCGAACTCCTCGACCAGCCGGGCGAGTTCGTGTGGAATTCGCAGAACCGCACCGTCACGTACCTGCCGCGCAAGGGCGAGAACATGCGCCTCGCGCAGGCCGTCACTCCGCACACCGAACAGCTGCTCGTCGTCGACGGTGCCCACGACGTCACCGTGGACGGGATCGGCTTCGCGTATGCGGCTTACCACCAGCCCGACACGGATGAGGGCTATGCGGGCATGCAGGCCGGTCTCACCCTGACCGGAGCCACCGGCCCCGTCGACCATGCGGGCCGCTTCTACACCAAGCCGTCCGCCGCGGTCACCGTCCGCGGCGGACAGCACATCAGCATCGAGAACGCCCGGTTCAGCCGGCTCGGCGGAGCGGGCGCCATCCTTGAGGCCGGCACCAAGGACAGTTCCCTGACCCGCTCGTCCTTCACCGATCTGTCCTCGGGCGCGGTGTACGTGGGCGACACCGAGCCGATGCCCCAGGCGGCGCTCGCGGGGGAGCGGAACACGATCGCGTACAACACCATCACCCGCTCCGGCGTCGAATACACCGACTCGGTGGGCATCTGGGCCGGTTACGAGGCCGCGCTGACCGTCGACCACAACAGCCTGGACCATCTTCCGTACTCCGGGATCTCGGTCGGCTGGGGCTGGAACCAGCCCGAGGCCCAGAAGTCCGTGCTGCGCGACAACAAGGTGACCGACAACCGCATCACCGATGTCATGGAAGTTGCCCAGGCACAGCACGACGGCGGCGCGATCTACACCCAGGGCGCGCAGCCGGGCACGGTCGTCTCCGGCAACTACATCAACCGCTCCGCCTTCGGCAACACCGAGCGCGACGGCAACGGCATCTACCTAGACGAACAGTCCTCGCACATCGTCGTCGAGAGCAACGTCATCACCCGCATCGGCTACAAGTGGGTCTCGAACTGGGCGGATTACGGCATCCAGAACACCGCCCGGGGCAACTGGACCGACACGGCGGCGCCGGCACTCGGCGGCACGGGCTCGGTCATGACGGACAACCTCACCGGTCTGGACCGACTGCCGGCCGAAGCCCTCGCCGTCGCAGGCCGGGCAGGCGCCCACGGCGGCCCGGTGGAGCAGTTGCGGACCGACCTGGCCCGTACCGGCACCGCGACCCAGTCCTCCACCGAGGGCACGGCGGCCGCGGCGCTCGCGCTGGACGCCGACACCAACACGGACACCCGCACGCTGTCCGAGGCGGGCGCCTGGTGGCAGGTCGATCTGGGCAGCGAGCAGCGCGTCCGTCAGATCGAGATCTGGAACAACTCCTCCTCCACGACAGCCGACTTCGATGTCGTCACCGACGACGCGACGGTGCACGTCAGCGGGAAGGCGCTGCGCCCGACGGTCCTGAACCTGGACAGCCGGACCCGCACGGTGAAGATCGTGGCCTCCGGTACGGGACGCGTGGCACTCTCCCAGGTTCTCGTCCACCCGTAGTGGTCCGCCCTCCGTCACCGGGCGGATCACGAGGAAGGGCCCTTCGGCACCTGAACGCCGCCGGTCACCCGACCGGTGGCGTTCCCGTACTCGCCCGCACCACCACCTCTCCCGCCACCCGCACCACCCGGGCCCGCCGCCCCGCGGACGGCTCCCGCAGCGCCAGCGCGATCACGTCCTCGCCCATCGAGGTCAGCGGCAGCGCCACCGTGGTGAGCGCCGGCGACAACTCCCGTACCAGCGGAATGTCGTCGAACCCGGCGAGCGAGACATCCTCCGGCACCCGCAGCCCCTCCTCCCGCAGCGCGGCGAGCGCCCCGACCGCCATCACGTCGGTGACCGCGAACACACAGGTCGGCCGCGGCCGGCCGCAGGCCAGCAACCGCCGGGCTGCCGCATACCCGCCGTCGCGAGTGAACGCGCCCTCCACGACCCGGTCGAGCCCGATTCCCGAATCCGCGAGCCCTTCCCGGAAGCCAGTGAGCCGGTCGGAGACAGTGGTCAGCGCGGGTGGGCCGGTGAGCACCGCGAACGTGCGGTGCCCGAGACCCACCAGTGTCCGGGCGAGCGCGGCCGCCCCCGCCCGGTTCTCCGGCTGCACGGTGTCCACCCGCAGGCTGCGATGCCTGCTGACGACGGCCACTCGCCCCCCGCCCCGTACGTAGGGCTCCAGTTCGGCATCCAGGGCCCGCTCCCACGCCCGGTCCTGGAAGCCGGAGCCGATGAGCAGGATCGCCCGGGCGCGCTGAGCCCGCAGCATCGAGACGTAGGCGATCTCCCGGGCGGGTTCCCGGAAGGTGGAGGCCAGCATCACCAGCAGATCCTGCTCGGCCGCGGCGCGCATCACGCCACTCGACACGGCCGCGAAGTACGGATCGCTGACGTCGTGACAGATGACGCCCACTGTACGGTTGTTGGTGGAATTCGCGAGAGCCTGCGCATGGGCGTTGGGGATGTAATCAAGCCGCTCCGCCGCCGCCCGCACCCGCTCTCGCAGATCGTCGCGTACCCGGGTCGTGCCGTTGAGGGCGCGCGAGGCGGTGGCGGGGGATACCCCGGCCTCCCGGGCCACGGCGTCGAGCGTCACATGCGCCGTTGCGGGAAGGCCGCCGCGCGGCTCCGGGTGGTGCGGTGTTCCCCGTTCACTCAACTCGACCCCCAAGGGCGCGGTGGTGGAAGGCCCCGAAACTTGTCGACGACCTATTGACCGTGCGTGCAGGCAGTCATTAGCGTGGCGAAAACCTTATCAGAAAGCGCTTTCTGAAAGCGCCTTCTCGTCATCGCAGGATCGCACAGCTCTCCACAACTGCACCCGAAGCGGCGGGAGTTCACAGTGAGCCAGAGCGCGTTGACCAAAAGTCCCCCTGAAGCGGAGGGAGTTGTCCGGCGGGCCGGTCCCTCGGCGGGGGAGCGCTTCGCGCGGGCGGCCGAGCAGAGCTGGCGGCCCGTCGCCCTGCTGCTGGTCTGTTTCGCCGTCTGGTGGGTGATCTCGGCGGCGGAGCTGGTGAAGCCGTATCTCGTACCGTCACCCGGGGCGACCCTCGATGTCCTTACCGGCAAGGCCGGTTATCTCTGGCAGCACACCTGGGTGACCACATACGAAACGCTGCTCGGCTTCCTGATCGCCGTGGCCGTCGGGGTACTGGCGGCAGTCGTCATGGTGTACTCCTCGACCGTCGAGCGCACGCTCTATCCCATTCTGCTGTTCGCCCAGGTCGTACCGAAGATCGCGATCGCGCCGCTGTTCGTCGTCTGGCTCGGCTTCGGTATCGAGCCGAAGATTCTCATCGCCGTGCTCATCGCCTTCTTCCCCGTCGTGATCTCCATGGTCACCGGCCTCAAGGCGGTCGACCCGGAGATGCTCCAGCTGTCGGCGACCATGGGCGCGCGGCCCTGGCAGACCTTCCTCAAGATTCGCTTTCCGGCCTCGCTCCCGCATCTCTTCTCCGGGCTCAAGGTCGCGGTCACCCTGGCGGTCACCGGTGCGGTCGTCGGCGAGTTCGTCGGCGCCAACGAGGGCCTGGGCTATGTGATCCTCCAGGCCAACGGCAACCTCGACACCCCGATGCTCTTCGCCGGGCTGCTCGTGATGTCACTCATCGGCGTCGTGCTCTTCGTCGCCGTGGAGATCGCCGAAATGCTGTTGCTCCCGTGGCACGCCAGCCGCCGGGACGCCTCCGCCACCACCACGTACTGACTCCGTCATACCGATTTCGTCGCGAGAAGGGCCAGTCCATGCATGCGCGCAGACTCCTGATCGGTGTCGTACCCCTCGTCCTGGTGGCCACGGCCTGCGGTGGCAACGATGCGTCGACCACCACGAGCGACTCGGGCAAGAAGCTGGACAAGGTCACGCTGACGCTCAACTGGTATCCGTACGGCGAACACGCGCCGTTCTACTACGGCAAGCAGCAGAAGATCTTCGAGAAGCACGGCATCGACCTGAAGATCCAGGCCGGTCAGGGCTCGCAGAAGACGGTGCAGGCCACCGCCGCGGGCCAGACCGACTTCGGCTGGGCCGACACCCCGGCACTGCTCGCGGGCGTCGACCAGGGCGTCCAGGTGAAGAGCCTCGGAGTCTTCCTCCAGACCACCCCGGCTTCGGTGCAGTCCTTCGACGCCGAGGGCATCGAGTCGCCTGCGGATCTCAAGGGAAAGACCATCGCGGGGACCGCCGGTGACGCGCTCTCCAAGACCTTCCCGATCTTCCTGAAGAAGAACAGCCTCGACGCGTCGGACGTCAAGGTCCAGAACACCGACCCGGCGGGCAAGATCGCCGCGGTGATCTCCGGGAAGACCGACGGACTCCTGGGCTACGCCAGCGACCAGGGCCCCACCATGCAGGACAAGGCCAAGAAGCAGGTCTCGTATCTGCGATTCTCCGAGAACGGGCTGAACTTCTACTCCAACGGTCTGCTCGCCGGACAGAAGATCCTCGCCACGAAGTCCGAACTCGCCGGGCGCATGGTGCAGGCGGTCAGCGAGTCGTGGGCGGCCGCCGAAAAGGCCCCCGGGCCGGCGGTCGCGGCGATGGACGGAGCCTCGGAACAGCTGCCGCCGACCACCGTCCTGGCCGAGCAGTTCAAGACGACGCTCACTCTGCTGCACACCTCGTCGACCGAGGGGAAGGCGCCCGGAGTGAACAACGAGGCCGACTGGCAGCAGACCATCGACGTCTTCGCCGAGGCGGGCATGGTCAGCAAGCCGAAGGCCGTCGCGGACTACTGGGACGAGAAGACGGCGCTGAAGGGATGACGATGGCGAAGCAGTACACGACGCGGACCAAGGCATCGGTTCCTGCCGCGGCGGCGGTCGGACTGTCCGATGTGGCGGTCCGGTTCCGCAGCAGGAAGCGCGATGTCACCGCGTTGCGAGAGGTCTCGCTCGATGTGGCGCCCGGTGAGTTCGTGGCGATCGTCGGACCGTCCGGATGCGGCAAGTCGACCCTGCTCAAGCTGGTCGCCGGACTGCTGAAGCCGTCCTCGGGCAAGGTCCGGCTCGGCGGCGAGCAGGTCGACGGTGTGCGGCACGACATCGGTTACGTGTTCCAGCGCGCCGCCCTCCTGGAGTGGCGCTCGGCGCGCCGCAACATCCTGCTCCAGGCCGAGATCCGGAAGATGCCCCCGGCGCAGGCGCGCGGCCGGACCGACGAGCTGATCCGGATGACGGGCCTGGCCGGCTTCGAGGACGCGTATCCGCATGAGCTGTCCGGCGGAATGCAGCAGCGTGTGGCATTGTGCCGGGCGCTGCTGCACGAACCCCCGGTGCTCTTGATGGACGAGCCGTTCGGCGCGCTCGACGCGCTCACCCGCGAGCAGATGAACATGGAGCTGAACCGCATCTGGCGGGAGACCCGCACCACCGTCCTGCTGGTCACCCACTCCATCTCGGAGGCTGTCTATCTGGCTGACCGTGTGGTGGTGATGAGCCCGCGCCCCGGCACGATCTCCGAGATCATCGAGGTGGGGCTGGACGCGGAACGGGAGTACGGCGAGACACTGGGCCGCCCGGAGTTCCGGGACGCGGCCGCCCACATCCGCGACCTGCTGGGTGCGGCCTCCGCGCACGACTGACGGTCTCCTCGGCCGCCGGACGGGCTTGAGGACCGAGCCCGTCCGGGGCGATCGGGCACAGGACGGCCGTTCTGTTCACTCCAGCCCGAACGCGTCCGCCGGCATCTCCGTCTGCGCGCCCAGCAACGTGGCGCCGCTGTGGCCCATGCCCACGAACTGCCCTGCGGCCTCCAGCCCCACAGAACCGTGCAGCTGTGCCCACGCCAGCACCGCACCCGCCAACGCCTGTGCCGACTTCCCGGTTTCCCCGGCCGCAGTCGGTGCGTACTCGGCCGCCCACGCGCCCACAGGCTCGTCCGTGTCCAGCCACGCGGTCATCTCCGCCACCACCACCGCAGCGACCTGGGCTCCCGGTGTCCCGTCGGCGAAGACCGTCAGGAATGGCCCGAGAACGGCACGGGCCCGGTCCAGAGTGTCGTCCGGAGCGACATAGCCCGGCACGGGTGCGCCCTGGATCAGCAGATAGCGGTGCGGCTCCTCGACCGCCCAGGCCCGATAGGCATCGGCGAGCGTGTGCAGCACACGGAGGCGCAGATCGTCGACTCCACGGCGATCTAGAAGGCGTACGGCCTCGTCCCCAATCCCCTTTCCGTCACAGTGGATTCGACGCTCGAATGGTACGGGGAGCTGCTCGCCACCCGCTGAATGAGCAGCGGCCCCGGGCTGCGGTACGCGCAACCCGGGGCCGTCGTGTGCACCTGCCCGCTCAGTAGCGCAGCCGGGACAGATACGTATAGCTCGCGAGCGCCGAGGCGAACGGATCAGCCGGCGCGTCGTGCTCCACCAGCCACTGCTTCACACCGCCCTGCCGCGCCGTGTCGAACATTGCCGGGAAGTCCAGCACCCCCGAGCCGACATCCGCGAAGTCGCCGTTCGGTGCCATGTCCTTCACATGGAGTGCCGGGAAGCGTCGCGGATGCCGTACGAAGAGCTCGCCCGGCGCCGAGGCGCCGCCGTTGGCCGCCCAGTACAGATCCAGCTCGAAACCGACCAGTTCCGGGTCGGTTTCGCTGAGCAGGATGTCGTAGAGGCTGACGCCGTACACCACTTGGTGATCTGTCCCGTGATTGTGGTACAGCAGCTTCAGTCCGGACTCACGGGCGGCGAGCCCCACCCGGTTGAACTCCTCGGCCACTTCCCGGTACCCGGCCGGGCTGTGCAGCGAACCCGGCAGGCTGGGCACGACGATCCACTTGCCGCCCAGCGTGTGGATGTCCTCCAGGGCCTGGGGGAGTCCGGCCCCCTTCACGATGTCGTAGCCGACATGTTCGAGGACGGCCCGCAGCCGGGTCTCGTCGAGCATCCGCCGGATGTCGGCCGCGCTGTGGCCGTGCCGGCCGCTCACCCCGACCGTGGCATAGCCGATCTCCGCGAGCCGCTCCAGGGTGCCCCTGAAGTCCGTCGCCAACGGCGTACGCATGGTGTACAGGTGCATGCCGATCCCCGACGGCGGAATGCGCCGACGCCGGCGGACCTCGGTGGCGGACGCGGAGGTGGCGCCGAGCCCTGCGGCTGCGGCAACACCCACAGCCGTGCTCAGAAAGGTGCGTCGTGTGCGGTCCATGCGGGTCTCCCCTCTCAACTCACGTCGATGCGTGCGAAACCGGTGCTGGTGTCGCCCTTGTCGTCGGTGACCGTCAGATGCGCGGTGTACCCACCCTTCCGGTCATAGGTGTGCGTGGCAGTCGCACCCTCCGCCTTGGTGTTGTCGCCGAAGTCCCAGTGGTACGAGGCGATCGTGCGCCCGGCCACCGGCTCGACCACACTGTTCAGTGCCACGGCGAGCGGTGCGGTGCCCGTCGCCGGAGCCGCCTTCACCGCGACCTTCGTCGCCGGTCGCTTCTCGACACCGGGACCGTTGAAGTGCAGCCAGTCGACCGCGAACAGATCGGCCTTGTCGCTGCTCCACTCCGGGTTGCTGAACACCGCGTACAGCTTCATGCTGCCGCCGGGATCAGTCAGTGCCGTCGTCGGTGAGACGACCTTGCCCCAGTCACCGGTGTTGGGGACGGTCACCTTGCCGAGCAGTGGGCCCGTCGGCGACCCGGCCCGGAATTCGACACTTCCGCCGATCCCGCCGGAGGCCGCACCGACCGTCACCGATTCGATGTTCTTCAGGTTCACCGGATCGAAGCTGATCCAGTCACCGTCCTCGATCTCGGTCAGCCGTTTCCCGCCGGAGGCATCGGCCCTGCTCCCGATCACCGCACCGCCAAACCTGTCCGCGCTGCCCGCCGAACGGCGCCGCCACCTCGCCCAGATCGGCCGGCGCCTCACCGCGCAGGCCCTGGAGCGGCGGGAGGCGAACCGGCGCCACCCGATCCTGCTGACGCTGCTGGCCCAGTCCGCCGTCGATGTCCTCGACTCCGTCGTCCAGCTCTTCGACCAGACGCTGTCGGGTTCGGAGTCGCGGGCGCGGATCAAGCTGCGCGACGAGCTCGCCGAGCGGGCCAAGCTGTCGGAGGACCGGCTCACCCTGCTGGACGAGATCCTGCCCGTGCTCGCCGACGCCGGTATCCCGGACGAGGCGGTGGGGACGCTGCTGCGCGGGAAGATCGGCATGTCCCGGCTGATCGCGGCCAACGCCGGGGCCACCGTACGGCTGCCGAAGGATCACGGGCACCTGCGGCTGCTGGAGGGCTCCTACACCTACATCCGTCAGTTAACCCCGAAGGTGCTCAAGGCGGTGCGGTTCAAGGGCGGCACCGAGGCACAGCCCCTGATCGAGGCGTTGGAGATCCTGCGGGAGCTGAACGCGAGTGGCGCCCGCACCGTCCCGGAGGCGGCGCCCACGCTGTTCGTGCCGACCCGCTGGCAGGGCTACCTGGACGAGGCCGCGGCCAAGGGGGACGCGACCGCTTACCGGCACTACTGGGAGCTGTGCGTGCTGCTCGCGCTGCGCGACGGCCTGCGCTCGGGGGATGTGTACGTGCCGGGCTCGCGCCGCTACGACAATCCTGAGGCCTACCTGTTCAAGCCCGCCCAGTGGGAGGGGCACCGGGCCGAGTTCTGCCGCCTGGTCGGCAAGAGCTCCGACGCCTCCGAGGCGCTGCCGCTGGTGATGGACGAGCTGGATGAGGCCCTCACCGACCTGGAGGACACCCTCAAGAGCGGGGACGGGCCGGTCCGTCTCAACGACGCGGGCGAGCTGGTGATCTCGCCGCTCACCGCGGAGGACATTCCGTCCGAGGCCGAGGAATTGCACGGCGAGCTGGAGCGGATGCTGCCGAACGTGCCGATCGCCTCGCTGCTGGTGGAGATGGACCGGCACACCTCCTTCCTGGACTGCTTCACCCACGCCGGCGGCAAGCAGGCCCGTTCGCCGCAGCTGAAGAGGAATCTGATCGCCTGTCTGATCGGGCTGTCCACGAATATGGGGCTGCACGGGATGGCCTCCTCCTGCGGCATCCCCTACGACGTGCTGGCGTGGACGGCGGAGTGGTACATCCGCGAGGACACGCTGCGCGAGGCGAACATCTGCCTGGTCAACTACCACCACCAGCTGCCGATGACCGCGATGTTCGGTTCGGGCACCCTGTCGTCCTCGGACGGGCAGCGGTTCCCCACCCGCGGCAAGTCGATCACCGCCCGGCACCTGAACAAGTACTTCGTCAACGAGGGCATCTCCACCTACACGCACGTCTCCGACCAGCACTCCACGTTCGGCACGAAGGTCATCGTCGCCACGCACCGCGAGGCGCACTACGTGCTGGACGAGATCCTCGGCAACGCCACCGACCTGCCGATCACCGAGCACGCCACCGACACGCACGGCGTGACCCTGGTCAACTTCGGGCTCTTCGACCTGGTCGGCAAGCAGCTCTCGCCCCGCACCCGCGACCTGGGAAAGATCACCCTGTACCGAATGGGCGCGAAGGCCGAGGCCGAGGAGAAGTTCCCCACGGCGGGGCCGCTGCTGACGAAGAAGGCGAACCTCGACCTGGTGGCCGACCACTGGGACGACCTGCTGCGGCTGGCCGGGTCGCTGAAGTACGGGCACGCCACCGCCTCTTTGATCGTCGGCAAGCTCTCCGCGTCCTCCCGGCAGAACGCTCTCGCCGCCGCGCTCAAGGAGTACGGGGCCATTCGGAGAACGATCTACGCGGCGAAATATCTGTCCGATCCCGCCTACCGGCGCAAGATCGCCCGGCAGCTGAACAAGGGCGAGTCCCTGCACGCGCTGCGCCGCCAGCTCCACTACGCCCGCGAGGGCAAGGTGACCCGGCGCCAGCCCGAGCAGCAGAACGAACAGGCGTGGTGCCTGACCGTCGTGACGAATGCCGTCGTGTGCTGGCACACCGAGTACATGGGCCTGGCCGTCGGCGAACTGCGCGGAGCCGGCCGTGAAGTGGATGCCGAGGTCCTGGCGCACATCTCCCCGGCCCGCAGCTCGGCGGTCAACTTCTACGGTTCCATCACCGTCGACTACGATCGCGAACTCGCCCAGCTCGACGAGAAGGGCCACCGGCCGCTGCGGACCGTGACGCTGGACGAGCCAGGAACCGGGCTGTAGACGGCGACCAGCTCCAGGCCGCCCACGGGGGCGGTGATCCGGGCCGTGTCGGTCAGGGGGATGCGCCTTCGGCTGTGCTGTGCGCTGTCCCGCGTACGTATCCCGGTGTCCCTCCAAGTGAGCGGGGTGTAGCCGTTCCGGAGACGACGGCGGGAGGGGCAGAGCCGCCGGCATGCGGCTGAGTGGTGGTCTTCTCGGCCGGGACAGTAGATCAGGAGCCGTCTCTGACGTTGGTGAGGCGGTCCTGAGTGAAGCGCACCTCGTCGAACGCGACGGCGCACCCCTCCCCGGTCGGTGACTGGGCCTCGAACCCGATCAGGGCCCGGGCGGGGTCGTCGAGGACGAAGAAGCGGATCATGTGCCACGTGGTGCCGTCGGTGGAGGCGTGGTAGGCGAAGGTGTGACTGACTCGGGAGACGCGCAACCAGACCGAGTCGCCGTCGACGGTGAAGGCGTTGGCGTCGTCGGCGACATCACGGTTGACCACGGAAACGACCATCGGCCGCCCCTGCGGGGAGTACTCGAAGCAGAGCTTGCCCCAGTGACGCTCGTCGATCCAAAGCAGCAGGACCCCGGCATCGAAGGTCGAGGAGAAGCCGACGCTCACGCGGACGCTGAGCTGGAAGTCCCCGGCGGGCGGCCGCCCCAGCAACGTGGCGGCGTTGAGCAGCGTCTGCGCGTTGGCGGTGACGCCCTGTGCAGGGTCGACGAAGATGTCGCTGTGGGGGTGGGCGGTGGTACGCACCGCCCCGGTATCCGCATCGATCTCCCAGGTCGAACCCTCCGAGGAGGTGAGTTCGAAAGGGACAGCGGCCAACTGCTGGTAGGTGGTCATGGGGTGGTCGCCCCTCCTTGTCCGCGATGGCGGATCTGCACGGTGAGAATGCCTGGTCAGCGGGGGACTGGGGCCGGTCCGGGCGACGTAGTCGGAGAAGTCGCGCGGCGGGCTTGCCCTCGGCGAGTTCCTTGAACCGGCGGATCACCAGGTGCTCAGCACGGTGGTATCCGCGCAGAACGCCCCGGCGACCGCAGTGCGCTTCCTGACGTGCCGCACCCGGCGAGGGGCGCCCGGAACGTCGACCGAAGCACCTGGTGATCCAGCCCGTCTACTGGCCCGATCGGGTCCGTGCCAGCTGCCGGAGTGGGGTCTCAGAGCATCCAGGTGCCATTCTCCGCGGCCGTCGTCACGTACTCCTCGAACGTGCGCGGCGCACGGCCCAGGACGCGCTCGACGCCGTCGCTGACGTAGTCGTCCGCGCCCTGGCTGACCTGGCCGAGGAAGCCCGCGACGGAATCGGCGTCGTCCTGTGTGAGCCCTGCCGCGACCAGGTCGGCGGCGTATTCCGCCTCGGTCTGATGGCGGTGCGCGATGCTGCGTCCCGTCGCCTTGCTGATCAGCTCGACGGCCTCGGTGATGGACAGTGCCCGCGGGCCCGACAGATCGTAGGTCTGCCCGTGGTGGCCGTCGCCGGTGAGGACCGCGAGGGCGACCTCGGCGATGTCCTCGGCGTCAATGAACGGCTCGCGCCCGTCCCCGGCCGGGGTTCGTACCTCACCTTCGAGGACACCGGGAAGGAAGAAGTCCGCCGCGGCGAAGTCCTGGGAGAACCAGGACGGCCGCAGGATCGTCCACTCCAGGCCCGAGCCCCGCACGGCGGCCTCGGTGGGGTGCGTGCCGTCCTCGTCGATGCCGCGCACCGACAGCTGGACCAGGCGCCGGACCCCGGCAGCCTTCGCGCGGGCCACGAATTCTGCGCGCTCGTCCAGGCCCAGGGTCTCGGTCGGAACCAGGTACACGGCATGGACGCCGCTGAGCGCGGGGTCCCAGGTGGAACGGTCGGACCAGTCGAAACGGGTCTCGCCCGAGCGGGAGGCGGCGCGGACGGTGTGCCCAAGAGCACGGAGGAGGGGAACGAGGGGAGCGCCGGTCTTGCCGGTGGCTCCGATAACGAGGATCTCTGTCATGACTACCAGTGAACCCGCAGGCGGTGGCACGAACCATGGTCGAAACGACCTGAAGCATGTGCGATCGTGTCAGCATGGATGTTCTTGATGACTACCTCGCCGGCGTACGGGCCCATGGAGCCGTCTTCTGCCGCACGGTCAGCACGCCCCCGTGGGGCCTGCGCTTCATCGAGCCCGCGCCTCTGGCACTGGCTGTCATGCTGCACGGGGACGGCTGGGTCGTTCCGGCCGAAGCAGACCCGGTCGCACTGCGGCAGGGGGAGATCGTCCTGATCCGCAGTACGCAGCCGTACACCGTCGCCGACCGCCCCACCAGCAGCCCACAGATTCTCGTGGACGGCGACGACCACTGCACCACCATCAGCGACCCGGCGTCCGCTCGCCGTAACTGGCGGATCACCGGCCGCACCTCCAGCCCGGAGGACGAACAGTCGGGCGACGACTCCGACCTGCTGGTCACCGCCGGCTACCGCATCGGCGGCGACCTCTCCCTGCCCCTTCTCGACACCCTGCCGCAGGTAGCTGCCGTACCCCGCGACCCCAGCCTCGCCCCGCTCCTCGACCTCATCGCCGACGAGACCACCGATGACAAGCCCGGACAGCAGGTCGTCCTGGACCGACTGCTCGACCTGCTCCTGGTCCGCTCCCTGCGCGCCTGGTTCGACCAGGCCGGCTCCGTCCCGCCCCCGGGATATCGGGCACTGTCCGACCCGCTGCTGGGACACGTGCTGCGCAGGCTGCACGAGGAGCCGTCCCTCCCCTGGACCGTCGCGTCACTCGCCGCCGAAGCGGGACTGTCACGCACCACCTTCGCTCGCCGCTTCACGTCCATGGTGGGCCGCCCGCCACTGGCCTACCTCACCCACTGGCGGATGACCTTGGCCGCGGACCGCCTGCGCCAGTCTGGTGCGACGATCGCGGCGGTGGCCAAGGAAGTCGGATACAACGACGCGTTCACCTTCAGCTCGGCCTTCAAACGAACCCGAGGCATCAGTCCCTCCGCCCACCGCGCCGCCACCCCGTGACCGGTGAGCCTGACCGGCGGGCCGCAGCGGGCATCCACGACCGTCCACGCGGGGCCACGGGTCTCACAGCGGGCCACTCTCACAAACGACCATCTGTGAGAGTCCTGAGAACGGCCCCCGGGTGATCGCATTTCCGCAGGTCGCCACTCGCAAAAGCCCTCTCGAAACCCGCACGTTGTGCGAGGCACTTCTGAGAGACTTCCCGCATGGACCTCACGCCCGATCAGGCCGCACTTGCGGTAGAACGTCACGACTGCGCGAAATGTGACGCGCCCGCCGGCAGCGCCTGCCGCACCCGGGGCGGGAAGACCGCCGCGAAGTACCACACCCCACGCTTCGTCCTCGTTCCCGCGCTCCGCGAGGAACTGGAGATCCCCGTCCCCGCCGACCGGCACCCGGGCCGCGCGTGGAAGCAGGGCCCGGCGCTCGCCGTCGTTCCAGCGCCCCGCACCGAGCGGCCGGTGAGGATCGGGTACGCCAGGACATCGACCGCCCGCCAGGAGCTGGCGAGCCAGCTCGAAGCCCTGCACCGGGCCGAGTGCCACAAGGTCTTCAAGGAGCAGATCAGCACCCGGGTCAAGGTACGGCCCGAGCTGGAGAAGGCGCTCGCGCTGGCCCACCAGTTCAAGGAGGCCGCCCCCGAGACGCCGGTCATCTTCACGGTGCACGAGCTGAAGCGTCTGGCCAGGAACGCGGCCGAGCTGATGACCTTGTCCGCCGAGCTCCAGGCCGGCGGCATCCAGCTCGAACTCCTCACCGGCCCGCTCACCGGGATCTACGACCCCAACGGCATGGGCGCGATGTTCTTCGCCGTGCTCGCCGTCGCCGGACAGATCGAGCGCAACTACATCCGGGAGAAGACCCTCGAAGGCCAGGTCATCGCCGCGTCCAAGGGCAACCACGGCGGGCGGCCGAAGGTCATCGACGACGACATGCTCACCTTCGCCGTCGCGCTGAAGGACAAGGGCGTCCCTGTTCCGGAGATCGCGAAGAAGCTCACCATCAAGGTCGGGAAGAACGCGGGCACGTCCCCCTCGGTGGCCTCTCTGTACCGAGCACTCGCCGAGGCCGAGGCCGCCGCGGACGATGGCCTGCCGCTGCGGCCCAAGCCCGTCCGCATCCGCCGGCCCGAAGACCCGCTCACCCCCGAGGAGATCGACCTGCGCGAACGGCTCCAGGCTCAGCCCCACCCGAACGCCGAAGGCACCCGACGTGGATGACCTCGCCACCGTACGCGCGCAGGAATACGCGAAGGTGTACGACGAACTCCTCGACGCCGCCACCCGGCTCGACATGCTGCGGCGCCTGGAAGGCGGGAGCATCGACGCTCACGCGACCGCCGCCATGCACGGGCTCCGGTTCGCCGCCACCATCCTCTGGCCCACCGTCCCGGACACCCCGCCGCCCGGCTACCGCCACGACAGTGAACGGCTGCTCCAGCTCGCCGCCAACTGGCGCGAGGCGGCGCTGGAACTCGGCGAGTTCGCCCCACAGCGCCCCGCCCTCCGGCTCGTCAGCGAGACGACAGCGGGAGATGAGGACTGAGGGTGGTGGCGCGCGGGTGGCGGCCCAGGCCAAGATCACCGGCTTAGCGCTAATGGCTGTTCCGTTGGTCCCCAAGGCCGTACTTGCTTCCCACCTGGCACTACTTCCTCTGGAACCGCTCAGGTCCCAGTCTCCAGGTGTCCACGATCAAGGGGAAGCTTCACGGATAGCCCCGCCCAAGCAGACAACCGCGCTCACCGCGCTTACCTCCCAGACCGGCTGGGATCTGCTCGATGTCATCGACGTTGTCCTCGGCTTCTCGAACGAAGAGACAACTGGTTCGGCAACGAGGACTGGGAGACCCTGGAAGAGCTGCTCGACGCCGGCGGATCGGCGTACTGGGTCAACCAGGACGGGGACGGTCTGGAGGAACGCATCACCCCGGCGGTGCGCGACGCCGTGAGCCAGGCCGTCGTAGACGCAGACGCGGCCCCGGCCGCCGGGTCCGCAGCAGAGCACCTGGCCACCGCATGGGGGGCCGCATACGGGCTGCACCCCGATCCGGTGCGGGCCTACAGCGAGGCGATCAAGGCAGTCGGATGCGCGGCGCACTCGGTCGTCCAGCCGAACCACGGCAGGGCCACACTCGGCACGATGCTCGGGAAGTTCAAGGGCAACGCCCGGGCCAAGTTCACGACCGCGCTCTCCACACAGTCCTCGAACGACGCGATCGCCCCGGTGGAAGCCATGATGCGCGCTCTATGGGACGGGCAGACTTCACGACACGGCAAGCAGACCCCGACCGTGCCGGAGACACTGGAAGCCGCGCGGGCCGGCCTCCACCTCGCAGCCACGCTCGTGCAGTGGTTCGCATCCGGCGCCGTCATCCGTACTCCCTGATCTGAAGCCAGGACGCACACGCTTCTTGAACACGCCGGCAGCCGGATGACGGCGTTCCAACATCCGGCTGCCATGCAGCGCGACGACGGCTGGGACGACAACGCCTCCGCGGGCCTCACCTGACGAGATCGCCTCCTTCAAGCTTACGACGGTTCTCCAGGTTCCTCGGGGTACGGGAGCACCCAGGGGCCCAGCGCAGTCGCCATCCGCCTCTTCACTACCCGCTCCTCATAAGCGCGTTGCACACACGCCCGTCCGCAGTACTTCCAAGGCTTCGTGCCCAAGCTGTCGGGTTTCAGCTTCCCGCACCAGGCGCACGGAGTCGGAACGCTGCTGCCAGCACTTGCTTCAGACATGGCTCAAGCCTCAGGCCGGCGGGAGTGGGGTCACTACCGGACTGAGCAGCCGTCACCCGGACGAGGAGCACGCGGCCACCGAGGGCGGCCTGCAGGCTGGTCCCAGGCAGGACGGTGACCACTCCACCTTGATCAACGCTTTCATCGGGATTGTCGGCCAGGAGGGTTTCGCCGGTTCGGCAGGGAAATTCCAGGAGCGAGACGAAGCTGTTTGTCGGAGGGTTATCGCCCTCGATGAGCTGCGGGGAGAGCACCTCGGTTTTCTGTTGCCCCGTCACCCATTTGGGGGGCCTCGTGCCTGAGCGAATCGAGGGTTTCTCGAAGGCACCGCGGTGCACTAGGACCTCCTGGGACAGATCGCCAACGCACCTGGGACGTACCTCGGACGTACCCGGGACCGCAGCCGGCTGCACCCGGCAAGCGGGCACTGAGCTGCGCTCGGCCGCAGGGGCAGCTGCGGTCAATGGACCCATGGACCGCTGTCATTGACTAGGCAGCCGCAGTCAATTGCCCGGCTCAGACCTCTGTGGGGGGGGGCGCCCCTCGCGTGCTCCTCCTGAGGCGCCCGTCGCCTCGCCCCAGCTCATCCGGCCCGTTCTGTCCGACGCCTGACGACGCCCGTCTGACGCCTGTCCGACGGGCGTCGGACAGAACGGCGGACACCCGTGTCCGGACACTGGCCGGGGCCCCCAACCGTGTCCGACACCTGTGCCCGACGCGCGTAGTACAGCATCGGTGAGAGGTAATACGCCGGTGTGACGGGAGCCGTCACGCGTCGGAGAGAGACAGACATCTGTCTCCGGACACTCTCCCGGGAGCCCTCAACCGTGTCCGACGCGGTGTCACGGGCGTCGTCAGGATCTGCGACGGGCGTCGTCGGACGTCGCTTCACATGGATTCGGGCTGTGTCCGGACACTGGCCGCGGCATCCTCGCCTGTCCGTCTCTCCCCCCTGGCTGCTCACTGGGTGTCTCACCGGCTGGGGGCCGGTGAGACGGGTGAGCCACACCTTGATCACTTATGTGCTCGGTCCACTCGACACAGCTGCACCGGGCGTCTGGCGGCTGCATCCGGTGCAGCCGATTGCGCACTCCTTGACCGGTCAACTCGGCCGCGGGGTGCATCCCGCTCGACTGCGCCTGCGTCCTCGCCCATGTACCTGACCGGTGCATGCACATCGAAATCCATCTACCCCATGTTTAGGGTACTTGCCCCGATCAATATTCAGGAGCCTCATTGGATTTCTGCAGCTATTTGATGAGTGAGCGGCATTATTAATGCGCGCTAACGGCAATGGCGGTGGCGTATCTAGTCGCATCGCTAATCGACTAATGCAGTAATGACCACTTAGATGCTATCTAAGTGGTACTCTGCCCGTACAAGCAGCGAGCTACGGATACGTAGCTCAGCTTCTGGTCCGGAACATGACTGGACCCCGTGCCTCCGCCAGACAGCGAAACACGGGGTCCCCGGTGATCGGACTACCGATGGGTCCACCCTGGCCGGGGTGGGCCCATCAGCACTTACAGGGGCCAGATGCTCCACGTGTGAACCACGTAGTACGCGGCCTGGAGCAAGCTCGCCCCCAGCTTTGCCGCGTCTGCGGCGCGCTGGAGCTTCGTCCTCACCGGCTCCTCGCCCTGACGGGGCGTGTCACCGGACACCTGTCACCTCCCCTCACTGGATAGATCCAGCTGGGCTCTACCTCAGGGAAAACCGTCGGGAGGTGTAATGGAGAGTACACCATGTGAAGACCCCAAAAGGCTCTCTCATGGCACCCTCGCAACAATGGCAGACAACGGCCGACAACGGCGACCGACGGAGGCTGGACCCTTAATCAGTCAGGCAATTCCTCTACGCCACGCAAGGCTTAAGAATTAGGCGAGCGCGCTTCTCGGGAATGGTGCAGGTCAGCGGGCATTTTCCACCTCGTCGGAGCTGGTCCACAGCCCCGACGCACCGTCCCCCAGCGCCCGCCGGCCCTTCTGTACGGAGACGGCTTCACCTTCACGAGCGGCCTCTTGGGGATCGCCGGGGCCAGTGCGTTCGGCAGGCAGCAGCCTCGGGGAACCGCCCGAGACCGGGAACGATTTGGGCGTACTGGGACCGGTGCCGAGACGTCGGCGCATCGTGCTCATCCCGACAGTCTGCAACGGGAATCAGGAACCTGACTCTTGCTCAACTGCCTGGCACCGGGGCCTGGCGCCGGTCCGCAATGCGGGCATGCGGACCGGAGTCGGCCAGGTGGTACACCAGGGTCTCGCGTACCGCCTGACGGACGGCATCGAACTCCGGCTGCCCGAAGGCGCTCAGGAGCTCGTCGACGATGTCCCCGCCGACAGCGTCCGGGTACCGGTCCAGCACGGTCACCACATCGGCCAGCGGCACCTTGGCAACCGCCGGACCCTCCAGGCCTGCGGCTTCGGCACGATCGGCAAGACACGACGCGAGCAGTACCACCGCCCGGGTCCGCAGCGGGTCGTCCAGCAGCCCCGGACGTCTGCGCCCGTGCCACAGCACCAGCTGATCGCCTGCTGACACCGCGTACTCCCGCTGGCTGCGCGGCTCCCTCAGACCGTCTGCCCTCTCACCCATCGCGCTCACAACCTCTTGGACCTGTCCGTCGCATCGTCCACCCTCACCCTCTGCCACAGCACATCGAGTTCGGCGAGCGGCGACTCCAGGTCAGTGAACCGAGCCGACGTCTCCGCCTCGGGGCTGGCCGGTGTCCTACCCAGAACAGACCCTGTCGCCGGCAGCACAAATCGCCTCGCCTGACATCCACAGGGGCTCAGCGCGGCTCAGGGGAACCACGGGATGTCGCACAGCCCTGACAGGACGGTGCTCTTGGTTGGCCCTGCGGTCACTTCGCACGTTCCGCTGGGCCAACCCACTTGTCAGGTCAGAGCATCCAGGTGTGACCGCTGATCAGCTTGGTCATGATGGCGGCCGCGAGTGCGGTGAGAACCTTCCACGGGACCTTGTTGAGGATGACGTGGAATCCGCGGGCCCTGAACTCTACGTCGGGCTGCGGCTCTTCTTGCTTCTTCGCGGGCTGGTGGCGGGCTGTCGTGCGCTTGCTCATGGTGCTGCTCCTGTGTCTGTGCCACACGGGTGTCGTGCGGCGCGTGGCAGCACTTTGGAACGGACGGGGGTTAGCCGCGCAACTTGGCTCTGAGCGGCGGTTTTCCCGGTTTGCACGGGCTTCTATCAGATCTGGGGGTTAGCCGCGCAAGCCCCATTCCTGTGACCGCTCGAACACAGATGGTGACGGGTTCTCAGGTGCTGGAGAGCTGGTCCTGGTCGACGTGGTGCTCGGGCGCGACGCCGGGCTGGCGCTGGGGATCGCAGCCGGGGCCATGCACCCGGGCTGCCCTCACCCGTACCAACCGCGGCGAACCCTGGCTCTTCCCCAGCCGCCCCACCTCGCAGACCGGCCTCAGCTCGAACCTTCTGTCCCACGGCATAGACGCCAGGCTGGCCCGGAACGCGGCCCTGGTCGCGCTCGCTGGCGTTCTGCCCGCACCCGTCCTCGCCAGCCTCCTCGGCCTCCACCCCGACACCGCCGTCCGCTGGGCCGGGTTCGCCACAAAACCTCCTGGGCCGACTTCCTCGCCGCCCGAGCCCACGGCGTGCGGACGCACCCGGGCAAAGATGTCCAAGACGGAGGCCCCCGTGTCCTCCCAAGCAGAAACACGCAGGACAACTGCCACTGACTCCGGGACCATCAGCCAATGACCACAGAACCGCATCTACTGTCCCTCCGCATCGTCGTGCCACCGCTGGGAAGCCGACAGGGCGCCGTGGAATGCCGACCGATCATCAACGGACGAGACATCCTGGCCGAAGTGTTTGATGAGGGCCCAGCAGATGACCCTCGGTATCTCTTGGGGCCGGATACGTTGCTTCACGCGACAGACACCCCCCGTGAGGTTCGGCTTGCCGAGGCCGAGTGCACGGAAGGATGCTGCGGCGCTGTCTACGTGACCGTCAGGCGCGAAGGGCAACACGTGATCTGGAGCGGCTGGCGCAACCCGTATCAAGAGGATGTCGAGCTCCCAGAGATCCGATTCGACGTCAACCAGTACGAAGTGGAGGTCCGCCGGGCTTCGACGGATCGCAGCTGGGAGTGGCCGGCCCAAACAGTCGCCAGGCTTCTGGAGGAAAGGCTCCGGGAGCATGTCGGCCGGCTGACGACCTGGGAATGTGAACTGGGAGCCGTCTCAGCTTGGCACTGGGAACCTCACCAGATCAACGTCTTCCTGTTCCACCCCGGCCGTTCCGCGATCAGGGAAGGCCGTCCCTGGCTTCAGTTCAGAATGACCCTTCCGATCTCGGGAGACGACCCGGCGGACCAAGTAGAGCGCCTTGAGGCGCATCTCACGGCCGAGGACCCCCGCGAGGTCGCCGAGGTTTGCGGTGGTTCGAAGGGGTTTGCTGATCAGCTCGGCTACCCCTGGCCGGGCCCCCGACGACGCGCATGAAGCGCGATTGAGGCGTGGAATAGGACATGCCAGGAATAAGTGGTCTCCGCCAGTAAACGACCAGGCCGCCGGGATCGGCTCGATGGTCGTGCGCGGCACTCCGTGCGACAGCCCCTGCACCCTGCTCAATGTCGACGGCGGGGTGAAGCCGGAGATGGTGGCGACTGACAACGCCGCGTACTCGACATGGCCTTCGGCCTGTACAAGATGCTTGGCTTCCGCTTCGCCCCATACTTCCGTGCCCTGGCCGACCGGACACTCTGGCCTGCGTCCACCACTTCAAATGGCGCTACGGGCCAATACAGACGGCCGCTCCGGGGCCGGGGCGTCCTCGTGGCCGGCGACGATGGAGCGGAAACGGCATGAAGCCGGGTGCATGCACGGGTACCGCCGACAGCGTCGGCTGCCCACAGGTCAACTCATGTCCACAGCACATTTGGTCCGCTTCGGTACGTGGTGGAACGATCACTGCGAGACCACTACGGGGGGCAGGGCGCATGACGACACCCACACCGATCGAGGATCTTGAGGCCGCTCTCGGGGCGGCTCTGGAGTCGGCCGAGCTCGCCGGTGTCCTGGCCGCCGCCTGGGACACCTTTGACCTGGTCGAACGCGTAGCCGACGCCGTCACCTGGGACGGCGGCGGGGACGAGCTGGAGGCGATGACCGCCGCTCAGGCCTGTTCGGCAGGCCGTCAGTTGCTGCCCCTGCCCGAGCACGGCCGGCCTTACGACCTGCCGCCCGTGCCTCCGGGAGCGGCGGCTCTCGTCCCTCATGTCCGGCTGCTGCGTCTCGTGCAGGCCGCACTGGACCGAGTGGCAGCGACGGAGGCTGGGGAGGGACGGGCTGTTCTGGAGCAGGCCGCCGGGCATGCGAGGTCCGGCGCGGACGCCCTTGCCGCCGTACGGGCCCAGTAGCCGTGGTCACCCTGGGCGAGCTCTACGACATCGCGGGCGAGCATCTGCGTGCGGCAGCCGAGGCATTTCCGTCCTTCGCCGATCCTGCGTACCGATCCGCCGCGGCGGAGCAACTGGAACAGGTCATCGGCCGGATGCGGGGCCGTCACGAAGCGGGCTGGGAGGAAGCGCAGTCGCCGGTCGAGGCCGACCTGGCCGCCCAGTTGGGCAGGGCCTGCGGGGCGCTGCGAACGGCTCGACGTCTGCTTTCCGCCGAGGACGGCGGCATGCCCCTGTCGAACGAGCTGACCGGTGCCGGGCAGGCCGTCGCAGCGGTGCGGGACCTGGTCGAGAGTCATCGCGGACCGGACCGGGGCCCGGTGACTGCGTACGCCTACCTGCTCGGCACCAGGGCCGCCCGGGCGTACGTCACCCGCCGCACGGCCGAACTCGCCTGGGAGGCGGGGAGGGTCGCCCATGCACTGTCCTCAGGAGTTCGGGATCCGGGTGTCGAAGCTGCCTTCACCGAAGCGCGCAGCTGTCTCGACCAAGGCAGCGTCTTCGGACGGACAGGAACGAGGGAAGCAGACGAAGGCATCGCCGCCTTCCCCCTCGCTCTGCCGGTCGAGCCGGTTCAGGCATCCCCGTCGGACCCGGCCCATGAGGTGACCGCACGTCTCGGCGAGGACTGCGAGCGGCTGGGGCGGGTGGCCTTCGAGACGCTGCACGACCGGTCCGACCACCGGCTGAGCGGCTCGGACCTGCAGCAGATGTCCCGGTGGGCCGCGATGGCGCGGCTGCTGTCGGGGCGGGTGCTGCTGCGGATCGCCGAGGACCACCAGGACGCGGCTGTCGCCTCGGCCTTGAAGGAGACCGCGGGCGCATTGCGGGGCTCGGCGCAGGCGTGGCAGCAGGCTGCTACGGCGTGGCACCGGGTGGTCGACCTCGCGGACCCCCGGGCCCATCCCCGGCTTCCTCCTCCGAGCTACGAGATCGTCCGCCAGGGCAAGGTGGTCCGGCTGCCACGGATCACGCCGCACCCCGGTGCGGTCGTCTCCCACACTGCGGTCGTACGGGTGGGACAGCTGCTGTTCGGTGCACCGTGGCAGCCGGAGGAGCGGCCTGGCGAGCCCCGGTCCCGTTCCGCGCTCCTCGCCGATGCCCGGGGTGAAGGCCGGCTCGCGGCGGCGCTGTACCATCTGCCGGCGTCGGGGTGGCAGCTCGCCGTGGCCGCCCCGCTGGCCGTGCGCCGGGCCCAGGGGGCGCTGGTCACCGACTCAGTCGACCACTGCCCGCAGCGGCTGCCGGGAGAGATGCGCTTCCACCCCGTGCACCCGCGGCAGGTCGAGAATCTGATCGGCGCGTACGCGCAGGTGATGACGGCCGAACAGGCCGCGGCCGGCGCCCTGCTCAACCTGGCGAAGCGCGCACGTACCGATGTTCCGCGCGCATTGCTGGATGCCGGCGCGCACCGCCTCCTCGCCGAGCAGCAAGGATGGGCTCAGCAGCGGCAGCAGAACGGCCCCACAGCCCGTCAGAGACGAGTAGAGGCAAAGCGCATGCAGCCGCCCGTCCGGCGGGCGCGCGGCAATCGGTGGTGAGGAATCTTCTGCTTCCCCGTGCTCTGCATGGTGGACCTCCTCTTCTACCCTCCGGCCCAGACGGTTGTCTGTCCGTCGGCCTGGACATGGACGGTGGGCGACATTTCGCGGTAGTCCCACGCTGCCTGCAGGGACGGGCCGACCCAGGCCACTGCCTGAAACGCCGAGGCGGGCACCTCGCCGGTCGTCCTCCCCGCACCGCTGGCCAGCCTGGTCCGCGAACTCGTCGCGACCCGCCGCGGCAAGGCCAAGATCGGCACCCCGGAGGACGCTCCCTGGCTCTTCCCCGGAGGCCAGCCGGGCCGCCCCCTCGGCGACGACCGGATCGGCCAGCGCCTCCACAAGATCGGGATCCGGCCCAAGCAGGACCGCTCTACCGCGCTGTTCACCCTCGCCACCGAAGTGCCCGCCGCGATCCTCGCCCGGATGCTCGGGGTCCACATCAAAGTCGCCGTCCAGTGGCAACAGGCATCAGGCGGGGACTGGGCCGCCTACGCCGCCGACGTCAGCCGTCGCAACGGCGTCACGGAAACGGAATAGCTATCTGCGATTATCTATGACGGGACCTCTGCTTGTCAGATCTAGGTACTACGGGACAGCACGTTGTTGACGGCGGCGGCACGCCAAGGCGTGCTTCCGCGGAACCAGGCGATGACCGGTGATTTCGGGCCCGCTCGGAGGGGCTACTCAGCGGGCAGCCGGTGTGCGGTTGGGCACCCATAGCTGGTCGGCGTCGCCGGCGGCGAGTCGGCCTCGGTAGACGTCGACCTTGCGAGCGATGAGTTTCAGGTTCTCCTGGAGTTCGGCAATCTTGGCGAGCACCTGGTCATGATGCGATTCAAGCAAGTCCAATCGCTCGTCTTCGTTGCCTCGGCCCGCCGCGACGAGTTCGGCGTAGCGGCGGATGCCCTTGATGGGCATGCCGGTCGCCCGGAGCCTGGTGCAGATGGTGATCCACTCCAGGTCGAACTCGCGGTAGCGGCGCCGGCCGCCGTGGGTGCGGTCGACGGGGGTGACGACCAGGCCGGCGCGTTCGTAGTAGCGCAGGGTGTGCGTGCTCACTCCGGTACGGCGAGCAGCCTCGGCGATACTCAGCCCCGTCTCGGGCACGGGCTCGGGAAGTTGTTGGTTGACTTCGACCACGCTCTAAAACTTAGCGTCCCGGACATGCCCGAACCCATACCTGTACTCAGTCCTCGCCGTCGACTCCTGGTGCTCGCGATCTGCTGCGCCAGCGTGATCGTCGTGGTGATGGACATCTCCATCGTCAACGTCGCGCTACCGTCGATTCGTCGTGATCTGCACGCCTCAGTGTCCGGCCTGCAGTGGACGGTCGACGCCTACACCCTGGCGCTGGCCAGCTTCCTGGTGCTGGCCGGGTCCACCGCGGACCGCGTCGGCCGTCGGCGCGTGTTCCAGATCGGCCTAGCCGCCTTCGGGCTCGGCTCGTTGCTGTGCGGCCTGGCGCCGAGCATCAGTTGGCTGATCGTGGCGCGTACGCTGCAAGCCGTCGGTGGCACGATGCTCAACCCGGTGGCGATGGCGATCGTCGCCAACACGTTTTCCGACCCGGCTGAACGGGCCCGGGCGATCGGCGTGTTCGGGTCGATGACCGGCCTGTCTCTGGCGCTCGGTCCGATCATCGGCGGTGCCCTGGTCGATGGCCTCGGCTGGCACTCCGTCTTCTGGATCAACGTACCGATCGTGGCCGCCGCGATCGTGTTCACCACACTGTTCGTACCCGAGTCCCGCGCCCCCCGGGCGCGCCGATTCGACCCGGTGGGCCAGATCTTGACGATCCTGGTCCTCGGCAGCGTCGTCTTTGCGATCACCGAATCCAAGGAGTTGGGCTGGTCCTCACCAGTCATCCTGGGCCTGCTCGCTGTGGCTGTGCTCGGCGTGCTCGGCGTCCTGGGCTACGAACCACGCCGCGTCGACCCGCTGCTGGAGCTACGCCTGTTTCGCAGCGTGCCGTTCAGCTCGGCGATCCTGATGGCGCTCTTCGCACTGTGTGGGTTCGGCGCGTTTCTGTTCGTGACCACCCAGTACCTGCAGGACGTGCGCGGCATGTCGGCGCTGACGACCGGGCTATGCCTGCTCCCCGTCGGGGCGCTGGTCATTGTGCTCTCCCCGTTCACAGGACGGCTGGTCGTCACACACGGTCCCAGGCTGCCGCTGGTGCTCGCCGGGGGTGCGCTGGCGCTGGGCGGCGGCGCGTCGGTCTGGCTCGGACCGGCCACCCCTCTGCCGACCGTGCTCTCGATCTACCTACTGTTCGGCATCTTCCTGGGCACCGTCAACCCGCCGATCACCAACACAGCGGTTTCCGGAATGCCCCGCTCGATGGCCGGAGTGGCTACCTCGTTGGCCTCCGCTGGCCGGCAGACCGGCACCACCCTGGGCGTCGCGATCTCCGGAACGATCGTGGGGTCGGCCTTGCCTCGCGGTGGGACAACGTTCAGCAGCACGGAGCGCGGAGTGTGGTGGATGGTGGTCGGGTTGGGCCTGGGCATTGTGGTCTTGGGACTGTTCAGCACCGGGGGCTGGGCCTTGGGCACCGCAGTGCGAGCTGCGGCACTGTTCAAGGAGGTGGACCGTGGCTCGGATCTTCGCGCCGCCTCTATCGGCCGCCGTTGATCGGCAAAGCGGCACGCCACATACCAAGGACCCTCGCGGCCAACGCTGTTGACCTCAGTGAGCTCCGAAAGCGGACGGCACCCCCGCCGCGAGCAACGCCGACCTCATCCAGCAGGCATTCGGAGAGTTCCAATACCCGACTCCACCATCAAGGGTCCTCCGCAACGACAAGCGTCTGCCGAGCGCGACCAACAAGCTCCCGAACTCCTACTACGACAACATTCTCAAGGACGGACACTGGGAGGCGTCGCACAAGCTCGACAGGTAGTAGCCCTGCTGGTGCTGCGGGGGACCGGCTGGACCGGGTCCCCCGCAGCACCACGCATTGTTGATCGGATGCTGCCGCCGCCATTGGACCTAGATCGACTCGCCCTTGCGACGGATCGACTGTTGCCGGCCCTCGACTTGCCGGTGCACAACGGGGGCTTCGGATTTCCGCTGATCGCGTACCGCGTCCAGCGCCGCGTGCAGATGGGCCCGTAGCCCATCCTCGACCTGACGTTCGAGGGGAGAGAGGCGGCTGCGGCGCTGCAGTTCGGAGGTCACGGTTGTACGCGACTGGCCCAGTCGCTCCGCATGGGTCCGGGCCCGGGCGGCGTTCAGCTGGGCGTACTGCTGATCTTCGCGAGCCGAGTTCTGCGCGCGCTCGACCGCCTCCGGCGGGGCGCCCTGCTCTGCCAGCTTCCGCGCGAGCCAATCGCTGTTGCCGGCGGCCGGCGGCTCGCTACTGCGGCGGGCGGCCTCTTCGGCCTGGGAGAGGCGACGAAAGCGCTCGCTTAGACCCTGTTCGCTCTCCAGTCGATGAGGGAGCGCCGAGCCCAATTTGAGCGGCTCGTCCACCAACGTCTGCAGCAGCGGCTTCCTGGCGGTGTAGGCACGGCGGACATCGCTGGCGGGATCTGGGTCGACCATGGCGGCCACCACGTCCGCATCGTGACCCGCGACTTGCTGAAGCACGGGCCGGGAGGTGTCGTTGACCTCTCCGGCTATAGCAAACGCGATCAGTGTTTCGGCGTGCCGGGTGAGCCAGCTGCGGGCCTCCTCCGGAGGGAACGGCCGGTTACGTTCCTCCTCGACCACCTGCGCTCCTCGGGCCTCGGCGGTAAGCCGCCCGTCCGAACCCCGGCTGTTCACGTACAAGTCGGCACCGGAGCGGTTCGTCACGGTCACCCGCTGGATGTGAGGACTGGCCTCGGCGGCCTCCACCGTTGCGGCCACCATGCGGTACGCCTCGTCATGGCGGTCGGCGAAGACCCACCGGCCTGGCTGGGCATGGGCGGCGGGCAGGTAGCGGTGCAGCGCGTCCAGGCGGCTGCGCTCCTGCCGTACGGAGAGCGCCACCAGTTCCACCGAGACACCGGCCTCCGCGAATCTCTGCGCATCGAGGAGGGTTGCCGCTGGATCCCGGAACGTCCCCTCCATCATGAGGCTGTACTGATGATCAGGGTTCCGCGCGTACTCGTACGCCATCTGCATCCACACCGAGGTGGCCTGGGTGGTGGCATCCACCATCAGCAGCGGGTCATCCCGCATGAGGTCCTCGTAGCGCGGGTGCAGGGGCCGCAGGTCATCCGCAGTCAGGGCGATGATGTCGCCAGCAGCGTGCCGGTGCTCGGCGGCCTGCATGGCCATGGTCTTCCCAGCGCCGGGCTGACCTCCCACCATGACCAGCACGGGATGGTCGCTCGTGCGGTGTTCGTCGAATATGAACCCCCGTACGCGCTCTTCGAAGCGGTCCCGGATCTGCGTCTCGGTGAGGTGGTACCCACTGACGTCAGCCACGCTTCTTGGACTCCAGTTCCTCAAGTTCCCTGGTCCACTGGCTGATGTAGGAGATGAGCTGCTCGCGGTCGTGGGCGGGGACCGCGTGCCGCGTGTTCCGCAGTTGCATGACCATGGCCCACCACTTGTCACGCTCGGCCTTCGTGCCGGCGTGATCGGAAAGGTGAGCGAGCCGGCCAATAAGGCGGTTTGCAGCCTCGGCGAAAAGGTCGAACACGACTGCGGTCGGCACGTCCTGGTACGGATCTTCGGAATGTGTCGGGGTGTTCAACAGGTCTCCTTCGTTATCGCGTCAGGCTTCAAGAGTCAGAACCAGTGAGGGCGATAGGCGCCGCCGGCGCGGGTGGGGCAGTCGTCACCGAGCTGCAGCGGAAGCTCCCCAACCTGGTACGCGGCGGTGATCTCGTGTTTGGTCAGTTCGCGGTCGCCGACGGCGGAGAACTGCCACTTGTTCGGCTCAACCTCGCTCCAGCCGTCGGGATCGAGTGCGTACAGGCGTCGCACAGTGCCGTCCACGGCGACGACGGCGTACCGCGCTTCGGCGCGGACCGTCTTGCCGATTGGCCAGATGCCCCGGTCGCTGGCGTACTGCTCGGGGCCGCCGACCTCCCCGACACGGACACGGGGGTCGTCGGCGTACTCACGCACGCGATCGCGCCGTGAGATCACCACGGCGACTCTCTCGCCGCGCCGCAGGTCTCCGAAGCGCTTGGCGACGGCTTGGCGGCTGACCCCCAGGACCTCGGCGACCTCCTCCCAGTCAGCGCCGTGCTCCAGGGCTTCGCCGACGTCGACGCGGATGCTGGAGCCGACCAGCCTTTCGAGGTGCCGGCAGATGGCGAGCCGAGCCAGCCGGGCGGCCTTGATCTGGTCGTCGCTGAGGTTGTCGTCGTGGACCGTGACCGGTACGTCGTCCGGGCCCAGGCCGGCCGCGCGCCGCGCGAAAGCCCACGCCAATTCGTCGAGCCGGGAATGCAGTTCACCGCGGTCGGCCCCCTCCAGGGGAGGCCGCCCCATCTCTCCGCTCATGGTGCAACCCTAGTAATCCCCTTTCTTGAACGCAAGGGGATTACTAGGGTTGCACCCTTGCTTGATACCGGATGCGAGAAACCGGACTGGGTGCGCGACTCCAAGGGGGCCCGTGCTGTTGGCGTCCTTCTGCTGGGACGTATTCGTCGACCGCCTCAAGGCGCGGCCCATCGCCTGGGCATCAGCCGTGCCGCAGCCGTGGACTTTCCAGGGCGGCCGGAACGGCCACGGCCGGCTTGCTGGGCAGCCTGCGGAGCCCGGGGGCGGAGCCCGGGCAGCGACGCACTGGCGAGTCCGTTCAGCGCCTTCGGCCTGCCGCTGATCGGACGGCAGATGCTGGCGCCGGGTGAGCTCGACTTCGGCCTTCTCGAACTGGTCATACAGCCGGATCGCCTGGACTTGAACGCGGACGGCATGCGTATGGGCATACGCCCGGTCCTCCTGAACAGCGATGCGCGCACGGTCGACCAGCTCAGGCGGGACGCCCTCCTCGACCAGGAGGTGCAGGACGTCTGGTGTCTCCTGCAGCGGCTGCGCGAGGCCTCGGGCGGCGTCCTGCGCCCGCAGGCGCTGGGCTTCCCACTCCAGGATCTCCGGGTCCGTCATCGGCCGTAGCAACGGTGCTTCGAGCTTCACCGCCTCCACCACTGTGCCTGTGGGCTCTTCCGGCGTGCTCAACGCGGTCTCCTTCGGTACTCAGTGGGATCACGGACTCAGGCCGATAAGCGGGGTGCCCCCGGACGGTCGGCCAGTCCCTGGGTCGCCACTGCGGGGCGCGGAGCGCTCTGCTGGACGGCTGCGGCCGGGGCGGCGGGGGCGGTGAAGCCCGGTGAGAGGGTCACCGCGAGCCGCCCGCCGTGGTGTTCGGCAAGATCGGCCACCGTCTGCAGGGCGGCGAGATCGGACGGCGCGAACCGGCCCAGCTGGGCCTGGGCCCGCTCCACGATTCCCTGCGCGTGTTCGGACACTGCGCTGTAGGGCCCGGCCGCCGGCCCGGGACCGGCAGGCAGCTCCGAGGGCGGCAGCTGCTGCCATGCCTCGCGGAACTCCGCTACCCGACGGTGCGTGGAAGCGCCAAGTTCCTTGCCCATGTCGGTGCCTGCCCAGGCCTGGAAGGCACGGGCGATCTCGCGAGAGGCCTCCACAGCGTCGTCCCGCGTGGCGTACGGGAGCGGGGCGTTGGACCGCACGGTGCTGCGCAGCTCGCGGATCTCGGCGACATTCTGGTCTTGGGCGGCGGCCACGGTATCGGCGTCGGGGCGTTCGCTGCGCGGACTGCTGTAGGCCAGGGCCGTGTCGGAGACCTTGAGCAGCGCTTCGGCGGTCGGCAGGTCCGGGCGCTTGGCACCGCTGCGCAGCCGGTCGGCCCCGGCCTGCGCCCAGCGGGCGATGCTCTCGCAGGAGCGGGCGGAGACTGTCCGCCAGAACCCTTGAACGCGCACGTCGTCGGCCAGCCGCTCGAAGTAGGGGCCGGCCTTCTCCTTGATGACGTCCCACAGATGGGCAGCAGCGCCGCGGACGGTCTGCAGCTGCTGCCACTCCGGCGAGTCCTTGAGCGCCGAAGCATGATGGTCGGCTTCCTGCAGGGCGGTGTTGACCGCGGCCGCCTGTTGGGCGTCGGCCGCATTGGCAGGGACCGCGGCCGTGGGCTGCGGACCCACACTGTCCGTAGCGACCTGTGGGCCGGGCACGGTGCGCCGCCACTGCTGTTCCAGGGTGCGCAGGTCGTTGTCGACGGCGGCGCGCAGGTCCTGGGCGGTGCCCAGGTCGGGCGGGACGATGTCGGCCCATGCCTCCTCCACCCGCTCGAACGCCTCGGGCAGGCCCACCGGCTCGATGAGGTCGGCGGCCCACAGGTCCGCGGGATCGTAGGCGTCCCCCGGATCGGTGCGGCCCGATCCCGGGGAAGCGGCAGCCGGTGCGGGCCCGACCATTGGCGCCTGCGTCGGGTTCGGGGCGCCCGTGGGGGTCTTCAGCTTCCATGTCGGGGCGCCGTAGCCGTCGTACAGGACCCCGGCGCGTGCGGTCCACCCCGCCCCGTCCGGGAGGTCGTTGCCGGTCCACAACGGAAGCTCGCGCTGTGCCTCGGGTGTCGCTGCCTCGGCATTCGTCCGCGCCCGCTCCTCCAACGGGGCTGGCGGCGCCGCTTGTGGAACAGGGACAGGCGGCTGACTGACCCGGGAGGTCTCGTCGGCCGCCTGGATGGCGTCGGCGGCCGTTGCCGTGGACGGATCGGCGGTGGGTGTGGCCATGGGGAGGCTTCCTCCGTACGGTCGGATGTCGCGGGCGGGAGCGGGGGCTTTGGGGCAGGGGCGGTTCGCCGGTCTGGTCCGCCAACCTGCTGGCCCGCGCATGGCGTTCTCGCGCCGGGCCCGGCTCTCCGCATGGTGGGAGGCCTGCGGGTCACTGCGCCAGCGGCCGGGGACCGGCGTGATGTACTGGTCTGTTCCCTGCTCCACATCCCTCCCCGGGTCGGCGCATGTACGGTCAGCGGCAGTTGGTTGTCACAGTCGCTCTACAGCGGCGCGTCCAGTTCGGCGGTGCGCCGGGCGAGTTCGGCTGCGGCCGGGTGCGCGGCCGCAGCAGTAGTGGTGTCGGCGGTGACCAGGTACACCTCGAAGGCCTCGGCGGCGCCGAGCGATGGCGGTACCAGCGGCGGCGGGTCCTGGTGGCGGCCGCTGGCGCAGGCGGCGAGCTGCAGGCGGGGCGTGAAGTTGTGCAGGGGGTTGATCCAGTCGGCCTCGGCGAGCTCCCGCCCGGCTGCCTGCTCGCCTGCATAGGTACGCAGCCACCCGGCGTACAGGGCGGTCAGGTGCTCGACGACGGGCGGGTGGCGGTACCAGCAGGGCGGGATGTTGTTGTGGAGCTCGAAGGTGCGGCGCAGCCAGTCGACCCAGATCGCGAGTTCACGCATCCGGGCCCGCCGCTCGGGCGGGTCCATCGCCGCCCACACCCATCGCTGAGGCTCCTGCTTGGCAGCGGCCGGTGGTGTCGGCCACAGGGATGCGGGGTTGTCGAGGGCGTCAGACACGGGTGCCGGCCTTCCCGGGTGCGGCGGGTTTGGTGAAGCTGACCGTCCCCGTCGGAGGAACGGGGGCGGCCAGCAGCTTCTTGAGGTCCTTGTCGCGGAAGGTGAGCCGCATCCTGACCTTGATGGGAGGCTGGTTGGAGTACTGGGCGATCGCGGTGAAGTCCGGCAGCTGCTGCAGGGAGTGGACCGGGGCAAGGTCGGTCTCGGTGACGGAGGTGTTGGTGGAGTACTCGCCGCGGGAGCGGCCGTGGGAGGTCCGCATGACTTCGGTGCGTCCGTACAGGCCGGAGAAGTAGCGCAGGGTCTCCAGGTCGCCGCAGCCGGGCAGCAGCATCCGCAGGCCGCTCGCGGAGAGCACGGTGTTGGCCTTCTGCGTGCCGAGGCGGTCGCGGAGCTGGGAGAGGTCGTGCCACACCGTCAGGACGTCGATGCCCATGCCGCGGCCGGTGGTCAGGATGTTCGGCAGCCTCGGGTAGCGGAGCATGTTGCCGGCCTCGTCGACCATGACGCCGAGCGACGGGTCCAGGGGCTTTCCGGTGGTGTTGTAGCGGACTTCGGCTCCGTGGATGATCGACGCGATGATCGAGGTCAGCAGCGGTGCGAAGCGTTCGGCGTCTGCTTCGGACGCGATGAGGCAGACGGTGCCGTTCTGCTCCAGGAGGTCCTCGACGGTGAAGTCGGTGCCCGAGCATGTTTCGCGGACTTCTTCGTCGGCGTAGACGCGGGCCAGCACGTTGAGGCTGAACTGGATGCTGCCGATGCCGTCTTCGTGGAGGCGCAGCCAGGGGGAGGCGTAGTCCTCGGCCGCTTCGGTGTAGCCGTGCTGCAGCAGGACGGCGCGTACGTGGTCGACCGCGTCCTTGCCCAGGCCCAGCCAGCGGCGCATCGCGCTCACGCCGCCGCCGGAGAGGTTCGCCGCGAGCAGGACGCCCTTGAGGACGCTTTTGGCCTGGTCGATCCAGGGGGCGGCGCGCTTGTCATCGCCGGAAGAGGATGCCTCTGCCATCCACGCGGCCATCCGGTCGGCGGCTTTGGCGTCGGTGCAGTAGTCCACCGGGGACCACTTCTGTGTGGTGCGGCCGGGGATTCCGGCGGGAGCGATCACCCACACCGGGCCGAAGTGCCGGCGCCGGGCGTAGATGATGTCCAGGTCGGCGGCCTTGGTGGTCGTCACGACCAAGGGGACCTGCCACTCGGCGGCGTTCGGCAGCACCAGCCCGGTCGTCTTCGATGACCCGGGCACCCCGAACACCGTGGCGGAGATGTTGGGCTGGGCGGCCACGATCTTCTTGGTCCGCATCCCGCGCCCGGCGGTGATCCGGTTGGCGCGCTTGGCCGGGTCCTGCGGTGCAGCAAGTTTGCGTTCCGCGCGAGCGTGGCGTACTTTGCCGCTTGCTTCGGCTTGTTCGCGAAGAGCGCGGCCGCCTCGACGCCGGCAGCCTCCGCTGCCTTCTCGATCGCTTCGACGAGCCGGGCGCCAACCAGCTGGGCACGCGGGTGGGCTCGCAGCTCGGCCTCCACCAGCCGCTCCCCGGTACGCGGGTCGACGCCGTTCGCCAGCGCCCGTGCGGCTTCCTTGCCGTCCTCATCCAGTACCGCGCCAGAGGTGAGTCCAAGCACTGTCGGACCTTCGCCGATCCACACCAGACCGGAGTCCTCGGCGGCATCCATCCGGTAGTCGACCTGGGCGTCGCCGGGCTGCTGCGACGCCGGTGCGGCGCCCTCACCGTCCAGCTGTACGTAACACCCGGAGTGCTGGGTCAGGCGGTACTCCACCTGCTCCATATCCACGATCCGGGTGACCCAAGCCATCGACGGCCTTCCCCCTTCCCTGGTCGTTCACGGCGAAGCCGCGTACGTCTCCGAAGGGGACGTACCTTTGTCCATCCTTTTTGATCTTTAAAGGGTCGACGGTAACTGCGGCAGGAGCCACTGTCCAGATGTGGTGTCCTGTCGTGCGCAGGGTGGGTGTCAGCGGGATGCGCAGGGTTATGGCAGTGGGATCGCAGAGTCCGTGTCAGTAGGCGGTGATGGCTCGGAGAGCATCTGCAGGCTGTAGAGCACGTTGTCGTGGAAGCGGTCGATGATGCCGCCGCGGGTGACCATGTCGGCGGCGGCGAGGTCGGCGAGAGCCTGACGCTGGACGGCGTCGCCGGTGTCGATGCCGCCGTCGACCCAGACGCGCAGGAGGACCTCCGCCTCGGCGGGCTGGATCGGACCGCGGATGTCGGGGCGGGGGTTCTTCCGTCCCGAGAGGGCGTCGACCTGGTGCGGGGCGAGGACGTCGAGTCGCGGAGCGACCGTGTACGCCTCGGGCGGGACGTGCCGCAGGGCGAGCGCGCCGCCGGTGTCCGGGTGGGTGCGGGCGTGGTCGAGGGCGGCGTCGGTCCGGTGGCGGGTCCAGGACAGGGCGGCGGCGAGGGCCTCGGCGGTGAGGGGACTGTCCGCGTGCGCGAGCGCGGTGACGACGGTGGGCGCGTCGTGGTCGGCGCCGGTCGAGGACCTGGCGGTGGCGGGGCAGCTCGAAGAGGTCGTCGGCGCCGGTCATCAGGTCGGCGGGGTGCATATCGAGGCGGCGGGCGAGTTCGAGCAGGACGCGGACGGGCAAGTCGGGGAGTTCGTCGAGGTCGATCTGGTGCTCGTGGACGCCGAGGAGGTCGGCGAGCTGCCAGCCGGTCATGCCCGCGGCCAGGAGCCGGCGCTTGATGACGTGGGAGCGCTGCACCGACTCGCGGCGCCGCTGGGGGCCCTCGCGGCGAGGGGGTCGGCTGTAGGGGCTCGGCGCGGTCACAGGCGGCTGCGTACGTGGTCGCTGAGGGGGACGAGGTCCAGGCCGCGGTAGTGCATCCACCCGGCGGCCGCCGCGTCGTGGCTGCCTTCGTCGCCGTGGCGGCAGTGGGAGCGGTGGAGCCAGGCCGGGTTGAAGTGGATGCGGTGGCAGGTGCGGATGACCGCTTCGCGCAGGTGGAGCTCCGGGCTCTTGTTGCCCGGGTCCTTGTCGTGGATGAACAGCGGGTCGGTGTCGGTGGCGCCTTGGCTGCGCCGGTAGGCGAGGTGGGCGGCCAGGAGCGGGGCGGCGTGCGTCGGCAGGAGCACGGGGTCGTCGGATTCGAGGTGGAGGACCTGGAGGGCGTTGAGCTCGTGCGGCATGTGGTGGTGGAACTTCCACCGCCAGGGTGCGCGGAGGTAGCGGGTCTCCTCGGCCTCGTACGGGCTGCCGGTGACGGGGAGATGGACGCTGTTGCCGTCGGGGGCGGTGTTGCCGCAGGTGATCAGGCCGAATCCGGCGGGCCCGTGGGAGAGGTGGACGGACAGGGCGGTCGCGGCGGCGGCTTCGGGAGGGGCGACGGTGCGGATCTTGTGGCAGAGGCGTTCGGTGAGCTGGCTGAGCAGGCGGGTGGTGGGGTCGGCGCCGAGGGTCTCCATCTGCCAGCGCAGGAGGTAGCCGCGCAGGAACAGGGCGACCTGGACGGCGCGGAGCCGTACGAGGGCGTGGGCCTGGTCGGGGGCGGGGCCGATGCGGTGGTCGCGCAAGTAGAAGGTGAGGCGGGCGCCGAAGGCGCGGGTGTGTCGCTGGCTGCCGGGTGTGTTGTGGTGTCCGGCCAGGCCGCGGCGGGTCAGCCACTGGTCGGCCAGGTGGATCTCGCGGCCGTAGACCTCGTTCAGGGCGGTGAAGGTGTTGCCGGGGAGCTTCGCGCGGCAGTGGGCGAGGAAGACGGGGAAGTCCTGCATGGGCAGGACGGGGCCGACGCCTTCGGCCCACGGCGTTGTCGCGTCGGCGCGCAGGGGGCTGGTGAGGGAGCGGGGTGAGGGCGGCAGTTCGCGGGCGAAGGCGGTCAGGTCGATCGCCTGGAAGCGGTAGCCGGCGTGGTGGAAGGCGTGGACGGGCGGCTTGAGGTACGCGTCGTCGTCGGTGTCGGGCCAGATGAGCCACACGGTGGCGTCCACGCGGGTGCCGAGTTCGGCGAGCAGGTCGAGGGCGCCGTCGGGGAGCCGGTGGGCGCGGTCGACGACGAGGTGGCGTATCTGGTCGGTGGACAGCCAGGCAGCGGCCTGGCGCCAGGCTTCGGAAGCCGGGGTGCGGTCGGCGAGCAGGGTGGTGGGGCTGCGGCCGGTGGCGATGAGGATGTCGAGGGCGTTGCCGACGGTGATGTCCTGCACGGCCTGCGCCGTGAGACCGCCGGGCCCGGTGACCGTCAGCCGCGCGGTGACCAGTCCCTTCGTGCGATAGGTGTACGAGGGGTTCGCGTCGGTCGAGTCGGTGGTCCCGTTCCCGTCGAAGTCCCAGGCGTACGAGACCGGCCGGTCGCCGGGCAGTCCGGAACCGGCGCTGGAGAAGTCGACCGTCAGCGGCGCCGGACCGTTGTCCCGGCTTGCGGTGATCTTCGCATCGGGCAGCCGTCCGTCACCGACGTAGTCGATCCGGTAGATGCCGGCACCCTCATTGCTGCCACCGCGGCCCGTACCGCTGCCGAGCCCGAAGTCGATGACGTACAGCGCCCCGTCGGGACCGAATTCGGCATCGAAGGGCTGGTTCCACTGCATGTCCTGGAAGATGCCGTTGATGGACTGGAGTTCACCGGCCTTGACGGGAGCGAACCGCGGATCACCGAACGTCTGGTCCTTCTGCTGGAAGGAGAACGTCTTGAACCACCGGCGGGTCAGCTCGTAGTTGATCCACTTCCCCTCGAAGTACTCCGGGAATTTGGTGCGGTAGGTGTTGTCCGGGTCGTAGTCGTAGACGGGACCGCTCATCGGGCCGCCGCCTCCGGTTCCGAGTTCCGGGAATTCGGCGGACGCGGAGTAGGCGTACCAGACGGTGGCGGGCTGGGCGGGCGGCAGTTCCCGCAGCCCGGTGTTGTTCGGTGAGTCATTGACGAGCGCCGCGCAGTCGAACTTCGGACCCGACTTCTTCGCTGTGAAGTCGTAGTCATTGAAAGGAGTGTTGTTGCCGATGCAGTACGGCCAGCCGAAGTTCCCCGCCTTCGTGATACGGGTGTACTCGACGGTCCCCTCCGGCCCGCGGTCGGCGACCGGCTCCTTGGCGTCCGGACCGTAGTCGGCGACCATCAGCGCGCCGCTCAGCGGATCGGTGGTGATCCGGAAGGGATTGCGCATCCCCATCGCGTAGATCTCCGGACGCGTCTTCTCCGTACCGGGCGCGAAGAGATTGCCCTCGGGAACGGTGTACGTACCGTCGTCCCTGGGTGTGATGCGCAGAATCTTGCCGCGCAGATCGTTCGTATTGCCCGCCGTACCCTGCGCGTCCCAGGCGCGCCGACCCGCGCCCTCGTCGATCGGGCTGAAGCCGTCCGAGGCGAACGGATCGGTGTTGTCCCCGGTCGCCGCGTACAGATTGCCGGCCTTGTCGAAGGCGAGCGAACCGGCCATATGGGAGTTGGCCCGGCCCTCGCCCCGCCAGGTCGCAATGGTCAACAGCCGCTTCTTTGAAGCGGGATCCACGGTATTGCCGGTGACGGTGAACCGGGAGAGATCGAGTTGTTTCTCGGTCTTGTCGGAGTGCAGCAGGTAGAGCCAGTTGTTCGTTGCGAAGCCCGGGTCGAGGGCGAGGCCGAGCAGTCCGTCGGACTGACTGGTCATCTCCGGTGTGTACGCGAAGTCCAGCGCAGTCGACACCTTCATCGTCTGCTGGTCGATGACCTTCAGCTTCCCGGTGCGCTGGGCGAAGAACACCCGGCGGTCGGGGGCGACGGCCAGTTCGAACGGGTCGGCGAGGTCGCTGGTGGTCAGCGCGGTCCGCTGGAACGAACCGGTCCGCGTGGCCGTGCAGTCACCGGGCTTCGCACCCGCGGCCCATTCGATACCGCCGAGAAGGTGCTGGACGAAGCCCTCCTCCTGGAACGCCGAGGACGCGTGCCCGCCCGCGGTGAACCAGGAGCGGCCGCCGTCGTAGTTCTGGCACCACGACCACGGATGGTCCACGCCCTCGTCGAGCCCGGTGACGCCGTCGCGCACCTTGATCTGCGCGAGGGTGTGCACCTTGGAGGTGGGATTGGTGCGCCAGTTGTACCACTCCTCCGTACGCTCCCAGAGGTCCGGAAGGCCCTTGGTGGAGGGGTGTGCGTGGTCGAGGACCTTGATCCGGCCGGTCTGCACGGCCGGGTGCTGGTCGAAGATGGCGCCGACAAGACCCTCGTACCAGTCCCAGTCGCTCACTGGCGGACGCGGCATGCAGACCGACCCAGCCGCCTCCCGCACGGATGTACCTCTGCAGGGCCTCCCGCTCGTCCGCGTTCAGCAAGTCACCCGTCTCCGGTGTGGAGTTGGTGTTGTTGAACACGACCGCCTGGAAGTGGGCGAGATCGGTGTCATTGAAGACGGCGGAGTCGTCGGTCGCCTCGACCTCGAAGCCGTTCTCGGCGCCTATTTTCTTGATCGCTTCGATCCCGGCGGGAATCGAGTCGTGAGGGAAGTTGGTGACCTCGGAGTAGACCAGGACCCGGAAGGAAGCCGCGTGGGCCCGGGGCGGCGAGGCCCCCAGAAAACCGACGACCAACGCCAGGAGTGCGGTGACGGCGATGAGCGGCGACGGAAAGCGGTGACCTCGTAACGGGCGGCTTTGCAACGGGCGATGGTGATGACTCATGGGCGCTCCCTGTGCGGTAGATGCCGACTGCGGGATTTAGAAAGCGCTTTCTGGAGTGCATCGCTCAGGGTAGGTTCAGGTCTTGATGGGGTCAATGGGCCAGGAGCGCACTCTGTGACTTGGTGGTGACTTCCTGCTCCCGGCGCTGCCGGGGGAGAGCGGTTGCCCCCGGTCCGAGGGCCACCGCCCCGGTCATCGGCGGAGGAAACCGCCGATCCGCTCCCGCAGCCCCCGCGGATCCAGACCATGGGCGGCGAGGTGCTCGTCCATTTCCCCGTACTTGCGCAGCTCGGCCCGTCCCACCCCGAGGCCCAGCACGCGGTGTGGCAGCTCGGCGAGCGCGTCATTGGCCGCCGCCGTGGACGTGCCTGCCAGATACGGTTCGACGATCACCACATCGGCAGCCGCGTGATCAGCGACCGCCCGCCGCAGCCCGACTTCGTCGAAGGGGCGCACCGTCGTCGCGTACAGCACGGTCACATCGAGGCCGTCGGTCGCCGCGAGGACATTGTCGAGCATCGGCCCGACCGCGATCACCACCCCGCCCTCTCCCTCCCGCACCGTGGTGAACCCGGTCCCCGCACCGACCGGCCGCGCCCGGTCGTTGGACTGCAGCGACAGCCGTACGTACACCCGGCCGTCCCCGGCCGCAGCCTGCCGCAGCAGCTCCTCGGCCTCGTCGGGGTGGCCCGGGACGTGCACCGTCCAGCCGTCGAGGGTGTCCATGAGGGCGACATCGCCCGGTGACATATGGGTGAAGCCGCCGGCCGGCCAGTCGTACGAGCCTCCGGCACTCACCAGCACCCCGCCCACTCCCTGATGGCCGAAGTCCAGCTTGACCTGCTCGAACGGCCGCTCGACCAGAAAGCTGGCGAAGGTGTGCACGATCGGCCGCAGGCCGGTGAGTGCCATCCCGGCGCCCGTCCCGATCAGCAGCTGTTCCCTGATTCCCACATTGATGACCCGGTCCGGATGGGCCCGCGCGGCCCGGTCGAAGCCGTCCCGGCTGATCTCGGCCAGCACCAGCGCGAGGCGGGGGTCCTCGTCCAGCAGCTGTGAGGTGGTCGAGATGAAGCGGTCACGCATCGTGTCCATGTGAAGTGTCCCTCTCCGGTTTCGTTGCTTCTGTCTCTTCGGTCTTCGCCCGGTGCGTTCAGTTCTTGGGGCCGACACGCGCGACCACGGCCCGCGGCCGCCCAGGGTGTGGTGCGGTGAAGGCCGCGTACAACGCCTCGTGGTCCCGTCCGTCGACGGAGTCGACCGACCAGCCCGCAGCCGCGAACCGGGCCGCGATGCCACCGGGCCGGCCGTAGGACGCCGACGCGTTGTCGATCACCACGGTGTGCAGCTGTTCCAGCCCGGCCGGGCCCGCGTAGGCGAGGGCCTCGTGATTGCTGCCCTCGTCCAGCTCGGCGTCCCCGATCAGCACCCACACTCTCGGGTCGGTCAGTCCCTGCGCCCGTAGACCGAGCACGCTCCCCACGGCCAGTGGCAGCCCGTGCCCCAGCGACCCGCTGCCGATCTCGATCCCCGGCGCCAGCGTCCGGTCCGGGTGATGCCCGAGCGGTGAGTCGTACGCCCCGAACCCGGAGAGCAGCTCCTCGCCGAAGAAGCCGTGCGCGGCCAGGACCGCGTAGTACGCCATCGGGCCGTGCCCCTTGGACAGCAGGAAACGGTCGCGGTCGGGCGCGTCGGCGGTGCCGGGAGTCACCCGCAGCACCCGGTCGTAAAGCACCCAGAGGGCATCAAGCGTGGAGGTCGCGGCGGGGCCGTGCTTCTCGTCCCCCGTCATCAGGCTCATCAGCCGGTTCATGTCGCGGTAGTCGCCCGTAGGCGCAGCGGTCGTGTTCGTCATGGACCCAGCGTTGAACATCAAGTTTGGTTGAGGTCAAGTCGGGAAAGGCGTTCGTGACCACCCGTCGAAGTGCGGTATTGTTCTCATGCGCGTTCGGCCAGGGGAAATCCCAGGTCAGGCGGGTATCGGGACGTGGCGCAGCTTGGTAGCGCACTTGACTGGGGGTCAAGGGGTCGCAGGTTCAAATCCTGTCGTCCCGACTTGTGTTTTCGCAGGTCGCAGGCGGTATCGGAGAAATCCGGTACCGCCTTTCCGTGTTTCTTGGGGACCAGTTGGGGACCACGGGCTCTAGCGGCGCCGTCCTGCTGCCGGCTGCTCACCGAGCGCCGCGTCATCCCCGGTCCGGTGGTCTTCTCCACATCGCGGGCGCTGTAGAGGACGACGCGGCTGCTCACGGGGATGTACGGGGGGCCTTGACGGGGGTGCGCGGTACGCCGGCGGCGGAGCGCCACTGATGGTTGGCTATGCAGGTGACAACGGAGAGCGTTTGTCGGCAGATATGGAGAGCGGCCGCTTCGTCCAGGACGCTCAAATGTTGCCGAGTTCTGAGTGGGCGTTTGATGTTGGTTCGCGCCGAACGTTTCGACATGCTTTGCCGCATATATTGCTAACGCGCACGGCCCGAAGTGCCTGGAAGCTCCTTACCGGCAGGGAGCTTCCAGGTCATTGCTAGACCAGACGGAATCTGTGCAGCATGTGCGAGCTAAACGGGCGCACAGATCGCCGTCTTCGCGCATGTCAATCCCCGCTCATGCGGCAAGTCGCCTCAAAAGCCACTGGTCACAAAGGCGTTATAGCTCCACCAGACATACCTAAACGCCCACTCAGGAATCGGAAGGCGGCCTTTCGTGCGTCCGGGGGCGTGGTGGTCGCAGTGTGATCGCATGCCCGGGTTGGGGCTGGTTCGCGGTAGGTGGGCAGCATCCGACAGAGTCAGTGGCCCCCTGGTGTGGCTGAGCGCTGCAGGTGGCCAGTCTGAGCACTCTTGTTGGCGACTATCCGCCGGCGGCGTCGCTCGCGCTGCCCTCGACCGTCACTGTCGCCGTCGAGCTCGCCCCGACGCCCGCCCTCCCGTCCACCGAGCCGCCCGCGCCGCCCTAATCCGGGGCCGTGTGGGGCGCGCGGCGTTTCATGTCCGCCGCGCAGGAAAAGGGGAGCTGGTCGCTGTATTCGGCGTACCTGTGATCAGTGAAACCCACCCGTTCCGTTAGCATGTTCGAGCTCGCAACGATCACATTGAAATATGACAAAGCGGCTGAAAATTGATATCTAAGGTAACGCGAATGTTTTCGCGAATAGACGGCAGAACCAGGTTCGCTGCATGGCGTCAACCGCGCGTCATGCTGTGGGTCGCGGTGAGTGTGGCGGCCCTCGGATTCCTCATTGCACTGGAGGTCGCCGCGCGTCGGTACGGCGAGCCGGGGCCGATCACCGACCAGGCGCGAGAGGTGATATTCGCCCCCAAATCGGGGACGGTGTTGTACGTCAGTATGGCGTTGATGATGGTGGTGCTCACCTGGCGGCAGCGGTTCATCGCGGTCGGCGCCGCGATCGGCATCGACATCGTCTTCTGGCTCGTGCGGTGGGCGGTCGACGCCGAGATGATGTTCGGCAACGGCGCGTTGTGGGTGACTTTGGCCTGTGCCGTCATCGCTGTCACGCGCCGCACCGACCGGGACCGTGTCCTGCTGCTGAAAGGCGTCGGACTGGCCCTGCTGCTGGTGGCCGGCCGCAAGACCGGCTACACCTGGCTGCTGATCACGTCGAAGACCCGCCCGGCGGTGCTCGACCAGTACGTGGCAACCGCCGATCATGCGTTGGGTAACCCGTCGTGGCTGGTAGGCCGGTTTGTCGCCGCTACCGGCACGGTCGGCGCCCACGTTCTCGACTGGGTCTACATTCAGCTCGCGGTGGCCGCGGTCGTCGTCGCGCTGTACCAGCTGCGCAACGTGGCGGTCGAGCGCCGCTTCCCGGGCCATCATCTGGTGCGTACCTTTCTGGTCATCGGCCTGCTCGGGCCGGGCATCTACATGATCTTCCCGGTCGTCGGACCGATCTTCGCCTACGGCGCGGACGGGGGGCACTGGGCGGTGGCCAACCTGTGGCCGGACACGCCGCCGCCGGTCAGTACGCCGCACCCGATGCTCTTCGACGAGATCACCCCGCGCAATTGCATGCCCAGTCTGCACACGGCGTGGGCTACCGCGATCTTCATTCATTCCCGCAAGGGCCCGCGGGCTCTGCGATTCGCAGGCGCGTTCTGGCTGATCGCCACGCTCGGTGCAACGCTGGGCTTCGGCTACCACTACGGCGCGGACATCGTCGCCGGTGTGGTGTTCACGCTCACGATCGAGACGGCGCTGCGCTCGCTCGACCGCGGCTGGGACCGGTCGGGAATCCAGCTGGTCGTCTACGGCGCCGCGGTCTTCGCTGGGCTCTTGGCGTCGTATCGCTATCTGTCGGTGGAGATGGCCGGACATCCGTGGGTGTTCGGTCCGCTGCTCATTCTGGCGATGACCTCAGTGGTCTACGGCTACGTACGGACCACCAAGCTGTGGGACCGGAAGGCCGCGTCGGCGTATCTGCCGGAACCGCGACGCGAACCGCAGCCCGAACTGGTTTGAGTCATGTTGCAGCGGGTCGTGGGCTGAGCGCCTCCCGGGTGGGGCCGGGAGTGTGGCTGAGCGCTGTGGTTGGCCAGCCTGAGCGCTCTCGTCGGCGACTGTCCGCTGTCGGCGTCGCTCGCGCTGCCTTCGACATCGCCACGGTCGCCGTCGATGGAGGCCCGGACGCATGGGGCATGGGGCAGGTCTCCGTCAGGTCCGGCAGCCTCGCCTTCCTCGCTCTGATGGAGAAGGAGCACACGAAGGTGCCGTGGCTCACGTCCGAGGAAGCGGCCGGCATTGACGTCGACCGCGCGTTGAGGGACCTCCTCGGCGACGCCGCCGTCGCGCAGGGAGGTCGTCCCCCAACTGACGAAGTGGATCGGCTCGTACGCCACCGACGCCGTCGGGTACGAGCGCTTGCGCGACCGGCTCGTCCACATTCTGCGGGGCAACGGCATGTTCCAGGCGTACTGGGCGTTCATGCGGGCCCTGGCCGACGCACCCGTGACCGTCGAGGGGGTCGACGTGGCGGAGGACTTCCACCGGCACCTCGTCGACCCGCGGCTCCGCTCGGTGTTCGCGACCGTGTCAGCGGGCGGCCGCGATCGCGCTCGGCAGGGAGCGCGGGGCGCGCAGCGCGCTGAGGTATGCCGAGAGAGCGGCGCCGACGGCGTTGATCTTGTGCACGTCGGGGCGCAGATGCTTCTGGGCGGTGGTCAGTGAGCCGTTCCCGGCGATCTTGCGCAGGACGTGCACCTGGACCCCGGCATCGGCGAACCGGGTGAGTCCCGTGTGCCGGAGGTCATGGCGGCGCAGGTGCTCGTACCCGAGCTTGGTGGCGACGTCGTCCCAGTGGGTGGCGTCACGCAGGACTGCGGTGGAGATACGGCCGCCCCGAGGCCCGGTGACCGTGCGGGCGTCCGGTTCGGGGTCGGCTGCCAGAACGTGCTGGGCGACGAGCGGGCGGATCTCCTCGATGGCCGGGACCTGGCGAGCCCGTTTGCCTCGGTCCCTTTGTCGACGAGGCCACCGGGAGCCGGGGTGTTCTGACGCCGGACACCTTCGGCGGGCCGGAAGTCCGGCGGAGGGGGCGATCAGCGGGTGGGTCCGTACTGGCTCCAGCCGCGTATGAACGGCTTGAGATCCTCGGCGCGAGGCTCAACGATTTCCGGCAGCAACGGTGAACCCTTGAGCGGGTTCAGGCGCTGCTCGTGGCTGTCGGCCCGTGCGATTCATGCCTCGGCTTCGTCCCAGGCCGGTCCGATCAGCAGACTCTCTGCGTGCAGGCACAGTGCGCTGACGTACTCGACGGGCCTTTCCGGGGTAGCCCGTCGGAATCGAGCCGGCGACCTACGCGTTACGGACCCACCAGTGAACGTGCTGGGCTGTGTCGTCTGATCGCGTCGGAATCGTGGAGCACGCCTGTGTGTACCCCACCTGGCGCGGCTTGGTCGGCGCTACGGGCCCGCGGCCTTCAGAAGCCCTCCCTGTCGGCAGTCGGCGTGGCCCGCGCCGCGCAGCAGCATGCAGAGTGAGAGCATCCCGGACAGGCTGAGAAGCAGCGTGGACCAGAACCAGAAACGCACCCATGTGTCGGGGACAGGCAGCAGGATCACCAGCACGGCCGGATACAGAACCAGCAGCCACCCCAACCACCGCTCCACTACGGACTGTTGGCGCAGTCGCCTGGTCACGCCCTCGCCCGGCCCGGTGGCCCCACGGGTGGTCAGTTTCAGCCCACCGGCGATGGTCAGCCGACACGTATGGACAAGCGCGCCGATCATCGTGAGGAGCAGTGCCAGCCCCAGTAACTGGGCCCATTCGGGCACTCTGGGACGGCCTGCTGTGGTGACCATCAGCATGGGCACCGCGAACAGTACGGTGCTCAGCGCCTCGAAGGCGAAAAGCCGGGTGGCCGGGGTACGGCTCAGTGCCGTGGACACCAGCGACTCCTTGGACAGAAGTCTCCGTCGGCCGCAGGTGCAACCGATCGCCCCGGGGCGTCGAGGGCTCGTCATGACCCCGGCTGCGCTTCGTCGGCGCAGACGCGGTCGGGCCCGCCGGATACGTGCCGGTCCGGGGCGTCGCACGATGCCGTCAGCACATAATCTTTCGGGTCGATGGCTCGGGTGCGACGGCGAAACCGCCAGGTTGGCGCGGGCCAGATGGTGGTGATACGGCCCGTGCGGTCCTGGTACCAGCCGGAGCAGCCGCCTGCGGCCCAGACGGTGGGAGCCATCCGGTTCTGCAGTTCGGCGTTGTACGCGTGCTGTGTCTTCGCGCGTACATCCACAGCGACCAGGCTGCGGCTGTGTATCAGCCGCAGGGTGCTGATGAGGTAGTTGATCTGTGACTCGATCATGTAGATGAGGCTGGTGTGTCCCACGCCCGTGTTGGGCCCTGCCATCAGGAACAGGTTGGGGAATCCTGCGACGGTCGTGCCGAGGTATGCCTGCGGGCTGCCCTGCCAGACCTCGTTCAGGGACCGTCCGTCACCACCTATGACGCGCTGCGCGTAGGAAGCGTCGGTGACACGGAATCCGGTTCCGAGGATCAGTACGTCCACGGGATGCGTGGTGTCGGCGGGTGCAGCGCCATCAGGTGCGGCTTGCGCGCCGCCGCCCGGCGTGGTGAGGACCGTATTCGGTCCGACGTTCGCGATCGGGTCGGTGACGACGTGGACGTTGGGTTGAACCAGTGCCGGGTAGTAGTTGTCGGACAGCAGGACCCGCTTGCAACCCAATGCGTAGTCCGGTGTCAGCTTGGACCGCAGCTCAGGATCCTTGACCTGGCGGTGCAGGTGGGCCAGCGCCTCCCGGCGCCCGAGAGCGGCCATGGTGCGGTTGCCGAGCAGTGCCGGCAAAGTCGCCTCCCGAACCATGTACTCCCAGCCTCGCGCCAGTCGCTGCACCGGCGGAGCCAGCCGGAACAGGCGACGCTGCCACGCCGGGACCGGCAGATCCCGGCGCGGGGCGATCCATGACGGAGTGCGCTGAAAGACCGTCACATGCCGGGCCGTGCGCTGCAGATGGGGGATGAACTGGACGGCGCTTGCGCCGGTCCCGATCACGCCGACTCGCTTGGCCGACAGGTCCAGGTCGTGCCTCCACCAGGCGGAGTGGAACACCTCTCCGGTGAAACCCTCCAGGCCGGGCAGCGAGGGGATGGCCGGCTCCGAAAGGGGCCCTTGGGCCATCACCACCAGCCCGGCGCTGAGTGGTCCGGTGCTGGTGTCCAGGGCCCAGCGCAGCCGCTCAGAGTCCCAGGTTGCGCGCTGCAGCTCGCAGCCGAGCCGAAGGCGGGGTGTCAGATCGTATTCGTCGACGCAGCGCTTCAGGTACCGCTCGATCTCTTCCTGAGGCGCGAAGCGCCTGCTCCAGGTGGGGTTGGGTGCGAACGAGAACGAGTACAGACGCGAGGGCACGTCGCAGGCGCACCCGGGATAGGCGTTGTCCCGCCATGTGCCGCCGACCTCATCGGCCCGCTCCAGTATCAGCAGGTCGCGGTAGCCCTCCTGCAGCAGCCGGATGGCTGTGCCGAGGCCCGCAAATCCCGCGCCGACGATGACGACGGACGCGTGACGTCCGGGTGAGGCGCTGCCCGGCCCGATTTGCCGGTGCCGTGCCGCGGCCGGCCCATGAGGGGCCGGATCCGTGCTGTGCGGGTTGGTCATGATTCTCCTCCATCAGTGATTGCTCACTTCGAATACGATCGCATAGTCTACGATCGTATTACACACGATGAATGGAGTGCGTGATGAGGATTCTGGCTCTCGGTGGCCCCGGAGCGATGGGTGCCGTAGCGGTACGTGTGGCGGCCGGACTCCCCGGCGTCACCGAGATCGTGGTGGCCGACCGGCACCCGGAGGCGGCCCGGACGCTGGTGTGCCGGCTCGCCGAGGACGGCACGGGTGGCGCGCCGATGCGGGCGCTCAGGGTGGACGTGACCGACAGCGGCGCCCTGCACGCCGCTCTGGAAGGCGCGGACGTCGTCCTCAACACCGTCGGCCCGTACTACCGCTTCGGCCTGACCGTGCTGCGTGCCGCGATCGCGACCGGGACCCACTACCTGGACATCTGCGACGACTGGGAGCCGACATTGCAGATGCTCGGCCTGGACGAGGAGGCCCGGGCCGCCGGCGTCCGCGCCGTGGTGGGAATGGGCGCCAGCCCCGGTGTCAGTAATCTGCTGGCCACACGCGCCGTCCGGCAGCTCGACCATGTCCAGGACCTGTACACCGCCTGGCCCGTCGATGTCTCCGGCACCGGCGAGGACGACGAACAGCTGAGCGACCCCGACGGGCGCCCCAGCGCGGCCGCGGTGCACTGGATGGAGCAGATCAGCGGGGAAGTGGCCGTGGTCAGCGACGGCCGGCTCGTCCACCGGCGGCCACTCCTGCCGGTCGCCCTCTCCGTATCCGCCGGACGCTCCGGCACGGCCTACACCGTCGGCCACCCCGAGCCGGTCACCTTGCACCGCAGCTTCCGGCCGGCCGGCGAGGCCGCCAACCTCATGGTCGTCACCCCCGGCACGGTGGCCTACCTCGATGTCCTGCGCCGCGACATCGACGCCGGGAAACTCACCAACGAGACCGCGGCGGCCGATCTGGCCAAGCCCTCGGTGTCCCGCGCGCTGCGGGCCACTGCGGGTGCCATGACCCGCAAGGGGCCCGGGTCGCTGCCCCCGTTCTTCGCCACCGCCACGGGCACCCGCGACGGCCGCCGGGTCACCGCTCTGGCCCGGCTTGCCGATACACCCGGTGCCTCGGCGCTGCTCAACGACATGGCGGAGGCGACGGGTCTGCCCCTGGCGCTGGGGCTTGCGCAACTACTCGACGGAACCGGTGGTCACCTCGGCGTCCACCCGCCGGAGACAGCCATCGACGCCGAACGCTTCTTCCTCGACCTGGCACGCCACGTGCCCGACCTGCCCGGCGACGACGGCCCTCGCGACGGCGTGATCATCGACGTGACCGCGGCCGAGTGAAGCGCGACAGGAGATATGACGTGCCATCAAGAGAATCCACCACACGCCCCACCGAGTTCGTTGACGTCGCGGGACGTGCCGTCCGCTACGCCGCGGCGGGCAGCGGCCCCCCGGTGCTCCTGCTGCACGGCCTGGACCGCAGCCTGGCGGACTGGGCACCGCTCCAGGCCGCCCTGCCCGACCACCGGCTCATCGCGATCGACGTCCCGGGGTTCGGCCGGTCGCAGCCCCTGCCGGACTGCCGACTCGCCTCACTGGCCGGGCATGTCGAGCGGGTACTCGACCGACTCGGCCTCACGTCCGCCGTGCACGTGGTCGGCAATTCCCTCGGTGGCGCCATCGCGATGCAGCTCACCGCTCACGCCCCCGCACGCGTGTCCTCGCTGACGCTGCTCAACAGCGCTGGATTCGGCCGCGAGGTCACCTGGGCGCTGCGCATCCTCGACCTGCCGCTGCTCTGGCGGCTGCTCCTGCGCCCCGATGAGAGGAACGCACAGCTGACGGAGCGTTCCCTCTTCCACGATCCGGACTTCGCGACCCCCGAAAGGATCGCCGCGGCACTCGCTCTCGCCCGCCGCGAAGGAGCAGCCCGGACACTGCGGCAGGTGGCCCGCGACCTCGGTACCTGGCGCGGCGTACGTCCCGACTGGCGCACGAAGCTGCTCGCGGAGGTCTCGGCGCTCGATACCCCGACACTCGTCGCCTGGGGCACCCACGACCGCATCCTCCCCGCCCGTCACCTCATCAACGCCGCGTCCGCCCTGCCCCGGGCACGCACCCACCTCTTCCCGCGAACCGGTCATCTGCCGCAGATCGAGCGCACCGAAGAGACAGCCGCTCTGCTCAGCTCTTTCTGGAACGACCTGTGAAGCGCGTCGCGCGAGCGCGAGGGCTCGGCGGCGGAGCGACGTCCCGGCCCCGGTCGTCCTGTGCACGCCTGCCGGCACGCCACGCACGCGCATGCGCGAGAACCAGCGCGACCACATCATCGTCCTTGGCCCGGGCGTAGTCGTTCATGTCCAGCCACTGCTCCTTGGCGAGCTCACGCTTCTTCGCCGCGTACATGTCCCGGTCAGCCCGGTCATGGCGCAGCCGGTCGCGCAGATCCCGATAGTCCTGAATCTCCCCCGCGCCCTCGCCGTAGACGTGCAGGTGCGCATCGCGCTCCGGGGTGCGCAGCATCCGATGGCCTTTCGCGCACCCGTAGTTCGGACCCCTCTGCCACGAGTGTCGGGACGAAAGCTTCCTCGTCGTCGGCGTCATCGACGATCAGAAGCATGTCGATGATCGGTTTCGCCGCCGGCTCCGGCACCGAGGTCGACCCGATGTGCTCGACCCGCGCACTTCCCCGAGCGCACGGCGAACTCTCGTGGCGAGCGCAACGAATTGGTTGCCCCAGTCCGGATCGGGGGTGACCACGACGATCGGCCGCGCCTCGCGACCACGCCATCGATCAGGACCTGACCGAGGTAGTCGGCATCACTCTCAGTACCCGTGAACCGAAGGTACTCTATTTCGTAAACGATCGAATCGATTCCGATCGCTCCTCGATTCAGCATACCGATTCAGCAGCCCGACGCAGCACCTTGATCAACCATCTCGACGACGCTCGAAAGGCCCACCGCCCCATGCCTGGAACGGATTCACCCCGCACTCCGGAACCGGCCGTCCAGGTCCCCACCCGGACGCTCGTCGAGGCACTGATCCGCACCGACCACACCGTCGACACCGGCGAGCTCTACGCCATCGCCCCGCTGCTCGGCATGACCGACCAACAGGTACGGCTGTGCGTCAAGCGGCTGGTCACCGAGGGGCGCTTCACCCAGGAAGGCAGGGGGCGCAAAGCAGTCCTGCGGGCCACCGGCGCCACCGAGCAGGCTCTCGGGCCCGATGTCGAGTTCGTCGCGCATGCCTTCCGGCAGGACGCGGGCCTCGCACCCTGGGACGGCATCTGGCACCTCGTCGCCTTCGCGGTCCCCGAGACCGCCCGCACCGCTCGCGACGCCCTGCGGGCCGCCCTCACCCGGCTCGGCGGCGCCGCCGTGCAGGGCGGGCTCTACCTGAGCGCCAACGCCTGGGAGCCCTACGTCGAAGACCAAGCCCGTCGCCTCGATGTCCTCGACCACCTCACGCTGCTGACCACGGACAACCTGCGCCAGGGCAACGAACACGACCCCGCCGCACTCGCCCGCACCCTGTGGCCACAGGACGAGATCGCCGACCGCTATCAGCGACTTGTCTCCGTCGCCCGACCGCGGCTGCGGCGACTCCAGGAGGACGCCGGCCTTCCCGGTCCCCAGCGGCTGGCCATCGCGATCGAACTGGCCGCCGAGTTCACCCGCGCCATGGAGCCCGACCCACTCCTGCCCCCGGAGCTGCTGCCCCAGCCCTGGCCCGGCACCCAGGCCCGTCAGCTCGTCGCGCAATGCTGGTCACTCCTGGAGGACCGCGTAGAGGGGAGCGAGCGAGTCGGCCTTTTCCAGCTCTACCGCGACGTGGTCCGCCCAGGAGCAGCCGACAGCTGAGGTCCGCGACATCGACAGGCTCGGGTGGACGCTCGGCGTGCGACACCGTCCTGTGGCCATGGGCCGGCCGGATTCCCGCAGCCTGCCAGGCACCCGGTCGCCCGGTGGACCGGCGAAGGTCCGGTGCGGGCCCCTGCGAGGGTCCCGGTATGCAAGTCGTCGATCGCAGCGTCATCCATCTCCAACAGGCTTTCTCTGTGGCAGTTCCGCCAGGAGAACCTCGTGCGGGTTGGGCAATACCCCGGCCTCGGTGGTCCCGCAGACGCCGCCGGGCCGTCACCCCACTGCACTCGGCCTGTTTCGCGGGAACGTCCCGCCGGCTCACGCTCTTGGCGGGATGCCGAGACGGCATCCGGCAAGCGACCGCGCAGGACGAGGAGGTCTTCGCCGCCTTCCAGGCTTCGGCATCGGAACAGGACATGGACGATGCGTACGTGGAATTGGCCCACCGGGCCGTGTCCGGCGCCTTCGCGGACGAGCGTCTCGTCCGCGCCGCGAGCATGTACCCCTGGGACGACTCGACCGTCGCGGACCTCGGCGTGCTGACCCTGCCGTCCTTCCGGGGACAGGGGCACGCCCGCCGCGTTGTTCGGGCCATCTGCCGCCACGCTGCCGGGCAAGGCCATGAGCCCCAGTACCGGTGCATTTCAACCCGTCGGGCTGCCAGGCGCCGGCGGACGCAGTCCCGACCCGCCTGTTTCGACCGGTACCGCTTCCCAGGGGCTTCGGCTACAACTGACCCCGCGCCTTCGATGGCCCCGCCCGCGTACGGGCGGGGCCATCGAAGGTTCTACCGGTCCGGTGTCCCGCGGGGCACCGCGCTCGGCGCCGGGGCGTAACCGGTGGCCCGGGTGGTGAACGTTCCCCGGCCCTGGGTCCGGCTGCGCAGCCGGGTCGCATAGCCGAACAGCTCGGCCAGCGGAACGGTTGCGCTGATCACCGACGCGCCGGCCCGCGCGGTCGAGCCCGAGACCCGGCCGCGCCGTGCCGCCAGGTCACCGAGCACCCCGCCCACGGCGTCGTCGGGCACGGTGACCGTGACCTCCACCACCGGTTCCAGCAGCACCATCGCGCTGTTGCGCAGCGCCTCACGGAGCGCGAGCCGGCCGGCCGTCCGGAACGCCATCTCCGAGGAGTCCTTGGAGTGGGTGGCCCCGTCGGCCAGCGTGACCCGCAGTCCGGTCACCGGGTGTCCGCCGAGGGGGCCCTCCGCCAGGGCGTCCCGGCAGCCGGCCTCCACCGCCCGGACGTACTCCTGCGGCACCCGGCCACCGACGACGGTCGACCGGAACACGAAGTCCACTGCAGCGCCACCGCCGTTGTCACCGGCGGCTTCCAGCGGCTCCACATCGAGGACGACATGAGCGAACTGGCCGGCACCTCCGTCCTGCTTGACGTGTCGGTACACCAGTCCGGACACCCCTCGGGCGACGGTCTCCCGGTAGGCCACCTGCGGCCGGCCGACGCCGATCTCCAGCCCGTGAGCACGACGGATCTTCTCCACCGCGACCTCCAGATGCAGTTCCCCCATTCCGGACAGCACCGTCTGACCGGTCTCGGGGTCGGTCCGGACCGCCAGCGAAGGATCCTCCTCGACCAATCGCGCCAGCGCCGACACCAAACGTTCGGTGTCGGTGCGTCTGCGGGCCTCGACCGCCACGGAGACGACCGGATCGGCCACGGAGGGCGGCTCGAGAACCAATGGCGCCGCGGGTGTGCACAGGGTCGCCCCGGCACGGGCGGCTTTCAGCCCGATCACCGCGACGATGTCCCCGGCCACCGCCTGCTCCACGTCCGAGTGCTGCCCGGCCTGCACCCGCAGGATCCGGCCGATTCGCTCGTTGCGTCGCGCGCCCACGTCCAGCACCGCGTCCCCCTTCCGGATCGTTCCCGAATACACGCGCAGATAGGTCAGCCGCCCCGTGGCGGTCGAGTTCACCTTGAACACCAGCGCGGCGAACGGTGCCGCCGGGTCGGCGGACCGCTCCTGCACCGCGCCGTCCAGGGTGCCGCGTACCGCCGGCACATCCAGCGGCGAGGGCAGGTAGGCCACGACGGCCTCCAGCAGCGGTTCGATCCCTCGGTTGCGGTAGGCCGAGCCGCACAACACCACAACGCCCTCACCGGTACGGGTCAGGTCGCGCAGCGCGGCGGACAGAGTCTGTGCGGAGACGGTCGACTCCGCACAGAACTCCTCCAACGCGACCGGATGGAGTTCCGCCACCGTCTCCTCGAGCAGCCGACGGCGCCGGTGCGCCTCTTCCCACAGGGCGTCCGGCACCCGGCCCTCCTCGAACGTGCCGCGGCCGTCGGCCCAGACCAGCGACCGCATACGGAGCAGATCCACCACCCCGGTGAACCCGTCCTCCTTTCCGATCGGCAGCTGTACCACCAGCGGGACCGTGTGCAGCCGCACCTTTATCGACGCGACCGCCGCGTCGAGGTCGGCACCGGCACGGTCCAGCTTGTTGACGAACGCGATTCGCGGCACCCCGTGCCGATCGGCCTGCCGCCACACCGACTCGCTCTGCGGTTCGACCCCGGCGACAGCATCGAACACCGCGACCGCGCCGTCGAGCACCCGCAGCGAGCGCTCCACCTCGTCGGAGAAGTCGACATGGCCCGGGGTGTCGATCAGATTGATCCGGTGGCCGTCCCAGGCACAACTCACCGCAGCGGCGAAGATGGTGATCCCACGGTCGCGTTCCTGGGAATCGAAGTCGGTGACTGTCGTCCCGTCATGGACCTCGCCCCGCTTGTGGGTGGTGCCGGTGAGGTAGAGGATCCGTTCGGTGACGGTGGTCTTGCCGGCATCGACGTGGGCGAGGATGCCCAGATTGCGAACGCCGGTCAGTGGACTGGTGAGATGACGGTGCAGGTCGGTACGCACGGCCCATGGCCTTTCGGGTGATCCGGATCGGGTCGGCGCAATTTCCGGACGAACCGGCCTGTGGTCAGGCCCCGCAGAAACCCCTCAGGCGGCACACCGCATCGGTGCGCAGCCGCCCCGAGCGGCTCAACACCGTTAGGAATGCGGTCAGTTGTTCGTCACGGACGTCCGGTGCCGGCCGCGCAGCAGGCACCGGGCACACGAGGACACCAGGATCACCTCGTACCGCGACCGGGGGACAACAACAGCGGTGCGACAACGCACGGCCGGTCTCCCCTCACTCGTCACGGTGCGCGCTGCGATGGTTTTGCAGCGCGCGATCGGTGGCGAGTGTAGTGAAGCCGGTGCCGGCGGTTCACCGGGTTTTTCTGCCTGACGCCGTATCCGGCGCCCCGCGCATCGGACCGGGGCGGCTCCTCCTCCCCGGCCATCGGCGGCCGGGAAATCCTGGACTCGGTCCCGGTGTGCAACCAGGCCGCCTTCCCGGCTGTCAACCTCACGAGAGGTGAGGAGGAGCGGATGGGAACCGCGCAGATCCTGCTGCCGCTGCCGCTGCGGACATCGGTCCGGGCCGGTGTCCGGCCGGGGCGGCCGTTGCCCGGAGCCGCGCTGTTGCCTGGCGGCGAGCGACGGACGATCCGTTCCCCTCGTTCGTCTACCGGGCACCCTGATCCCCCATGTGGCGTGCCCCGATCGGGCGTTGAAGGTCGCTGCGAATGATGAAACGATCCGAGGAGCCGCCGGGACAACGGAAGGACCACATCGATGGACGAAGACCAGGGCCTCTCGGCCGGGCAGGTGTTCGATGCTCTGGGCGCCGAGTACGAGCGGGCGTTCGCCGACTCGGTCACCCATCACGCCTCGCTGAACCGGCTGTTGGAGCACATCGCACCGCACAGCCGGATCCTGGACGTGGGCTGCGGAACAGGCCGGCCGACCGCGCAGACGCTGGTCGACGCCGGTCATGATGTGCTGGGTGTCGACGTCTCGCCCGTCATGGTGGAGCTGGCGGTCCGACAAGTGCCCGGTGCATCCTTCGAGTGTGCCGATATTCGCGAACTTCCCCTGGGCGATGGGAGTTTCGATGCGGTCTGCGTGTACTTCTCGTTGCTGCAGATGTCCCGCGACGACCAGTTCCGACTCCTGGGGAAGCTGGCGCGACTGCTGGTACCCGGAGGTCACCTGGTCGTCGCGACGGTGCCGCTGGACGTCGAGGACGTCAGCGTCGTCTTCATGGGGCAGAAGGTGCGGGCGACCAGCTTCGGCGCCGATGAATTCACCGAGCTGGTCGCCCGGGCCGGATTCACGGTCCTCTGGGAGCACAGCAGCCTGTTCACCCCGGCCTACGAAGCAGCGGTGGCCGAGCCCCAGTTGTTCCTGCACTGCCGACGGGCCTGACATACCGCGGGCCCGCCCGCAGGAGAGGCCGGCGGTATGTCAGTGCTCTCGCAGAAGCACCCCGAGCCGTCGTGGGCGACGTACCCCGGGGCACCGCTGCACAAGAACGCCCGGGCGCTTGCAGGCGTCCAGCGGACCCTTCCACCTGCGAAGCGCATGCCTGCCGCATCTGCGCCACTGCGCGGGCGAGATGGGTACGGGCTGCCCACCCCTGGTGACCATCGCGTTGACCGGCGTCATCGGATCCGTCGCCATGGTCTTGGCCAGCAGCACGCCGATCACCAGCGGGGCCAAGGTCACGGCCAGGGCCGTACCGGCGGTGGCGACGTGCTGCATGCGGGGGCTGGGCGGTGTGTCAGGAGCCATGGGTGTCATTCGACCAGCGATGGCCCGGTGGGAAATAGGACGACGTACTCAGTCCGGTCGTCCTTTCGTACTCACCGGTGTACGACGCCCGCCCTGCCGTCCTGATCGTCCGCCACGCTCCTACGCGGTGGTGCCGGGACCGGAGCCCGTTCCCGATGCGGCCTTGATGCCCTTGGTGATGTCGTCCATGACGGAGAGGTCCGGCGCCTTGGTGTTGATGTCGAAGCCGGAACGGACGACGATCAGTGTGTCCGTGGAGCGGGGGGACGGGAACGCCAGCGACTGGACGTACCCGTCGTCGCCGCTCTTCGTCACCACTTTCCAGCGCACCAGATAGCCCTGCTCACCGGCCACGGTGACCGGCCCCGACTTGAGCTCCTGATGCGAGGTGATGCCTCCGTAGATCTTCTCGCCGTAGGACTCCGTCGCATTGGCGGAGATGTCCTTCGTCGCCGTGGCCTTCGCCGTTGTGGTGTCGAGCTTCAGGGCCTTCGCCGGCATGGAGAAAACCCCGCCGCGCACGCACTGCTGGGACGAGTCGCCGGGACAGGCGTACTCGCCCGTGGTCACTCCCGCGCCCGCGATCCCCGACTTGCCCGTCCAGCCGTCGGGCACCGGGAGGCTGATTCCGCCGGCCAGGTCCGTGGCGTAGCCGTCCTCGGTCTGCGGCAACTGCCGCTCGGGCGCCTGGCTCTCGCCGCCGCCTCCGGGTGGGCCGGAAGGCGCGGTGGACGGGGCGGTGGCCGCACTCTCCTTCGAATCGCCGGAATTGTCCGAAAGCAGGAAGAGACCGCCCCCGATGGCGGCGAGAACCACCACACCTGCGGTGATGCCGATCCGCATCCGGCGGCGGCGGATCGCGGCGGGCGGCACGCGGAGATGGTCGGTCCACTGGTTGCCGTCCCACCAGCGTTCGTGAACGGGGCCAATTCCTGTATACCCGGGGTCAGGATGCCAGCCGGGCGGGCTCATCTGGGTCACGCGGCCCAGCGTAGAACGGTTGCGTGAGAATCAGATGAATCCATTTGACCGGATGACCGGATGAATGGGCGCATCGGGCGAACATGGTGAATCACGTGAATCAGGCGAGGAAGCGCTCCGCCCACAACCGCAGCATCTCGTCCCCGAACGCCGGGTCCTCGCGCAGCACACCGGTGAGCGCCAGCCCTCGGTGCAGGACCAGCAGGGATTCGCAGAGCATGGCGAAATCGTCGCGCGCCGCGACCTTTGGCCCGAAGATGTCTGCGATCACGGCGCGCTGAGCGGCGCCCACCTCCCGTTCCGCGGGCAGCAGGGCCGCCTTGAGGCCGGGATCGGTGCGGGCCGCGAGCCACAGCTCCAGGCCCGCGAGAAAGTGCGGTCCCGACATCGCGGTACGCAGCAGCGCGAGCCCGTGCTCCGGATGCGCGGCGCCCCCGTCCGTCTCTGCGCGGATGTGTGCGAGGCGCTGCTCGGCGACATGGTGGGTCGCCGCCGCCAACAGATCGGCCTTGGAGGCGAAGTGGTGCAGCAGCGCGCCCCGTGACACCCCGGCCCGTTCCTGTACCCGCTGGGTGGTCGTACCCGCGAAACCGTGCTCCACCAGGCAGTCGATCGTGGCGTCGAGAAGCCGTTGCCGGGTCTCCTCCCTTCGCTGCTGCTGGGTGCGTCGGGTGGGCGGTGTGACGGGGGGCATGGCGCGAGCCTACGACATGGAAAATGAACCAATAAACAGTCTGGACGGACTGTATTTGGCGGGTCTATCGTCCGGCACATGCTTGCTGTAGACCTGGTTCGCCGCGGTGCCGCGCGTTTCGCAGGACGTACCGCCGTGCATTTCGAAGACCGTTCCCTCACCTATGCGGAGGTGGACGAGGCCGCAAACCGCCTCGCCCATGTCCTGGCCGGACTCGGCGTCTCGCGGGGCGACCGCGTCGGGCTGCTCCTCGGCAACGGGCTGTGGTCCGTCTCCGTCGACTTCGCCTGCCTCAAGGCCGGCGCTGCCCGCGTCCCCCTCAATGGCCGGCTCTCCGCCGCCGAACACACCCGTATGCTCCGGGACACCGGCGTCACACTGCTGGTGTACGGGCCCGAGCTCGCCGAGCGGGCGCTCGAACTCGGCTCGTCCGTGGCCGGGTTGAGGCTCGCCTGCCTCGGCGGGTCCACGCATGCGGACCACCTCGACCTGATGGCCGCGATGCGCGGGGCGAGCGCCGCCGACCCGATGCTGCCCGCCGCGCCGGACGACGTCATCCTCATCCTCTACACCTCAGGCACCACCGGCACGCTCAAGGCGGCCCAGCACACCCAGGCGAGCTACGCGGCGATCACCGCGAACATCCTGTCCAATCTCGTCTCGCCGGGCCGGGACGATGCGATGCTGCATGCCGCGTCCCTCATCCATGCCGGCGGCACCTTCGTACTGCCGTACTGGGTGCGGGGCGGCGCGTCCGTCGTCCTCGGCGGCTTCGACCCGGACGAGTACCTCGCCGCCATCCCCCGGTACGGGGTGACCGCCGTCAACCTCGTCCCGACCATGCTCGGCATGCTCTTCGCCGAAGGGCGGGCCGAGCGCGCGGACCTCGCCCGGCTGTCCACCGTCGTCTACGGCGCGAGCCCGATGCCGCGCCCGCTCATCGAGCACGCTCTGGACGCCTGGGGCCCCAGATTCGTCCAGTACTTCGGCCAGACCGAGGCGCCGCTGTGCCTCACCGTGCTGGACAAGGACGACCACGCCGAGGGCGGCGTGCTGCTCGGTGCCGCCGGGCACCCCGCCGTCGATGCGCAGCTCGCCCTCACCGACGAGGACGGCGCCCCGGTCGCGGCCGGTGAGATCGGCGAGGTGCGCGTCAAGGCCCCCTTCGCCATGACCGGTTACTACAACGAGCCCGGGCTGACCGCGCAGAGCCTCGGCCCCGACGGCTGGGTCCGCACCCGAGACCTCGCACGTTTCGACGACCGTGGCTACCTCCACCTCGTCGACCGCAGCAGCGACATGATCATCACGGGTGGCTACAACGTCTACCCGCGGGAGGTCGAGGACGCGCTCGCGAGCCACCCCGCCGTCGCCCAGTGCGCCGCCGTCGGCGCCCCCGACCCCATCTGGGTCGAGGCCGTCACCGCCTTCGTCACCCTGCGAACGGGGGCCGAGGTCTCCGAAGCAGCCCTGCGCGAACATGTACGCGCCCGGCTGGCCGGGTACAAGGTTCCGAAGACCGTGCACTTCGTGGACACCATTCCGTACTCCCCGGTCGGCAAGATCCTCCGCCGGGCCCTGCGTGATCCCCTGTGGGAGGGCGAACGATGAAGGAGAATCCTGCGGTGCGGACCGAGCGCGACGGTCCCGTGTTCACGGTGATCCTCAGCCGGCCCGAGGTCCGTAACGCCGTTGATGGTCCCACTGCGGACCGACTTGCCGATGCTTTCCGTCAGTTCGAGGCCGACCCGGATGCGGCCGTCGCCGTGCTGTGGGGCGAGGGCGGCACGTTCTGTGCCGGTGCCGACCTGAAGGGCATCGGTACGGAACGGGGCAACAAAGTCCTGGCCGAGGGCGACGGGCCGATGGGCCCGACCCGTATGCGCCTGAGCAAGCCCGTCATCGCGGCGGTCGCGGGGCATGCGGTGGCCGGAGGGCTGGAGCTGGCCGTCTGGTGCGATCTGCGGGTGGCCGAGGACGATGCGGTGTTCGGGGTGTTCTGCCGCCGCTGGGGGGTGCCGCTGGTGGACGGAGGGACCGTGCGGCTGCCGCGTCTGATCGGTGAGAGCCGGGCCATGGACATGATCCTCACGGGGCGGCCGGTTCCGGCCTCCGAGGCGTACGCCATCGGGCTCGTCAACCGGATCGTCCCGCCGGGTGAAGCCCGCCGCGCGGCGGAGCGACTCGCCCGGGAGATCGCCGCGTTCCCGCAGCTGTGTCTGCGCCACGACCGGCTCTCGGTGCGCGAGCAGCACGGTCTGAGCGAGCCGGACGCCCTCGCCTCGGAGTACCGGCACGGCCTGGTGCCACTGACTGCGGGGGAGACACGGGCCGGTGCCGACCGCTTCGGGGGCGGCGCGGGCCGCCACGGGTCCTTCGCCGACTGAACGGCGGGCCGCCCCGCGCGACGGGGGCGGCCCGCGCGACCAGCACCTGGGAGACAAACCGACCGGGGCGGAAAATTCGACGCAGCCCGGGTGCGCCGGCACATACGCTCACCGGATGTCGACACACCTGTACCCCACCAAGCCCCGGGCGGGCGATCGCGTCGCCGTGCTGTCGCCCTCGTCCGGTCTCCCCGGCATCCTGCCCCTGCCTTTCGAGCTGGGACTGCGCAGACTGAGGGAGGAGTTCGGGCTCGAACCGGTGGAGTACGCGGCGACTCGGAAGATGGGCTCCACTCCGCGGGAGCGGGCCGCCGACATCCATGCCGCCTTCGCCGACCCCGATATCAAAGCCGTGATCTCCAGCATCGGCGGCGACGACCAGATCACCGTCCTGCCGCACCTGGACCGCGATCTCCTGCGTGCCAACCCCAAGCCCTTCTTCGGATACAGCGACTGCACCAACCTGCTGGTGTTCCTCGGCAACCTGGGCATCGTCGGTTACCACGGCGGAACAGTGATGGTCGAGATGGGGCGCCCCGGCGCGATGCACCCCCTGACCGCCGACTCCCTGCGGGCGGCGCTCTTCACCCGTGGCGCCTTCGAGCTCACCCCGTCCAAGGAGACCAACGGGGCCGACGGCCGCTGGGAGGAGCCGCGCACCTTCGACTCCGAACCCGAGATGCGGTCCTGTGACGGCTGGATCTGGCACAACGCCGACGGCCGGGCCGTCCGGGGCGCGAGCTGGGGCGGCAACCTGGAGATCCTGTCCTGGCTGTTGATGGCCGACCGTGAGATCCAGCCGGTCGCGGCCTACGCGGGCCGGGTGCTGTTCCTCGAAACGTCCGAGGAGATGCCGTCAGCCGACGAGGTCTACCGGATTCTGCGGAACATGGGGGAGCGGGGGCTGCTGCGACAGTTCCCCGCCCTCCTCATGGGGCGGGCCAAGAACTGGTCCTTCGGCCAGCCCCTGGCCGTCGAGCAGGGGGAACGGTATCGCGAGGAGCAACGCAACGCGGTCATGAGGGCGTTGAGCGAATACGCGCCCGAGACCATGGCCGTCTTCGACGTCGACCTCGGACACACCGATCCGCAGCAGATCATCCCGTTCGGCGGGCACATCGACGTGGACGGAGTGGGCCGCCGCATCGTCGTCACATACTGAGAACGCACGTGTCGCGACGGCCGTCGGCAGCGGGTCCCGCACGACCGGCCTTTGGTCCGACCATACGTGATGTGTGACATAGTTGGAGATCGGGCGGCAGACACGACGGCAACCGGACGATTCCGGCCGAGGCAGGGGGTGACGGATGCCCGTCGAGTGGCAACCCGTACGGCAGTCCCGTACGCATGAACTCGTGCTCCAGAGCATCGAGCAGCGGGTGTTCGCCGGTGAGCTCAGGGCCGGCGACCGGCTGCCGCCCGAGCGTGAGCTCGCGCCCGTTCTCGGGGTCAGCCGGTCCGCGCTGCGTGAGGCGCTGAGGGTGCTGGAGACCATCGGTGTGCTGGTCGCCCAGCCGGGCCGGGGGCCGGACGCCGGGGCGCGGATCGTACGCAACCCGGACGACGCCCTCGGCCGGCTGCTGCGTCTGCACTTCGCCCTCGGCAGCTACAGCCTTCATGACGTCCTGGAGGCGCGCGTCGTGCTGGAGAGGTCGAGTTTCGAGGCGGCCGCGCGGCACGCCTCGAAGGAGGACCTCGACAAGGCGGAGGCCCTGGTCGTACGGATGGGGGAGCCGGATGTCGAGGTTGTCGAGTTCAACGACCTGGACACCCGGTTCCATGTGCACATCGCCCGCAGCTCCGGCAATGAGCTGACCTCCACGCTCACCTCCGCCGTACGCGAGTCGGTGCGCCCGCTGATCCTGCGCGCCCTGGAGGAGGCCGAGGACTGGCCGGCCGCAGCCGCCGCACTCAATGCGGAGCACACCGAACTCCTGCGGCTGGTGCGCGCGGGCAAGGGTGCGAAGGCCGCCGACCTGGTCGAGCAGCACATCCGCAGCCTCCATGGCACGCTCGTCGACGAGAGCGCCGAGCGGCTGTAGGGGCGGTGATCGACGACCGGCGCGTCGGTCTTAGAAATTGTCAGGGCCATGACCGTATATTCCGGTCGCTCCGGCGTGCCGCACCCTTCGACTTCCGGACCGAGGCTAGTATGGTCGGACCATAAAAGTGGAGAATCGATCGGAGAGGCCCCATGCGCATCGGACTCTTCGCCACCTGTCTGGGAGACACGCTCTTCCCCGAGGCGGTGAAATCGACTGCGGTCCTGCTCGCCCGTCTGGGCCATGACGTGGTGTTCCCGCCGGGACAGACCTGCTGCGGTCAGATGCACGTCAACACCGGTTACCAGCGTGAACCCGTGCCCCTGGTGCGGAACTTCGCCGAGCAGTTCGGTGACGCGTCGATCGACGCCGTCGTCATGCCGTCCGGATCCTGTGCGGGCTCGGTCCGTCATCAGCACGAGATCGTCGCCGAGCGGTACGGGGACGCGGCGCTGCGTGCGGGTGTCGCCACCGTCAAGGCCAAGACGTACGAGCTGTCCGAGTTCCTCGTCGACGTCCTGGAGGTGACCCAGGTCGGGGCGTACTTCCCGCACCGGGTGACGTACCACCCCACCTGCCACTCCCTGCGCATGCTCCGGGTCGGCGAGAAGCCGCTGAAACTGCTCCGCGCCGTCGACTCCATCGACCTCGTCGAGCTCCCCGAAGCCGACTCCTGCTGCGGATTCGGCGGCACATTCGCCATCAAGAACGCCGAGACGTCGACGGCCATGCTCCAGGACAAGATGCGCAACATCGCCACCACCGGAGCCGATGTGTGCACCGCGGGCGACTCGTCCTGTCTGATGCACATCGGCGGCGGACTCTCCCGTATCGCCGCGGGCACCCGCACCCTGCACCTCGCACAGATCCTCTCCTCCACCCGCACCTCGCCGTACGTCCCGACGGAGGCCGTCCGATGAGCAGCACCTTCCTCGGCATGCCCGCGACCCCGCCCCGTTCCCCGTACGGAACCGGAAATCTGCGCGGCGACCGGACGTTCCCCGAGGCCGCCCACGACGAACTGCGCAATGAACAACTGCGCCGCAATCTCGGCAGGGCCACCCACACGATCCGCGCCAAACGCCTGAATGTCACCGGCGAACTGCCCGACTGGGAAGAGCTGCGCGACGCCGGCTCGGCCCTCAAGACCGACACCATGAACCGGCTCCCCGAACTCCTGGAACAACTGGAGCGCAAGGTCACCGAGCGGGGCGGCACCGTCCACTGGGCACGCGACGGAGTCGAGGCCAACGAGATCGTCACCCGGCTGGTCAAGGCGACGGGCAGCAGCGAGGTCATCAAGGTCAAGTCGATGGCCACCCAGGAGATCGGCCTCAACGAGCACCTCGAATCGGTCGGCATCACCCCGTGCGAGACGGACCTCGCCGAACTGATCGTCCAGCTCGCGCACGACAAGCCGTCGCACATCCTGGTGCCCGCGATCCACCGCAACCGCGACGAGATCCGGCAGATCTTCCTCAAGGAGATCCCGGGCATCGACCCGGGTCTCGACAACGTACCCGCGCATCTCGCCGCCGCGGCCCGCGCCTATCTGCGCGACAAGTTCATGACGACCAAGGTGGCGATCTCCGGCGCCAACTTCGGTATCGCCGAGACCGGCACCCTCTGTGTCGTCGAGTCCGAGGGCAACGGCCGTATGTGCCTGACCCTGCCCGACACCCTGATCACCGTCATGGGCATCGAGAAGGTGCTGCCGCGCTATCAGGACCTCGAAGTCTTCCTGCAGTTGCTGCCGCGTTCCTCCACCGGTGAGCGGATGAACCCGTACACCTCGATGTGGACCGGTGTGACACCCGATGATGGACCGCAGGACTTCCATCTGGTCCTGCTCGACAACGGACGCACCGCCGCGCTCGCCGACCGGATCGGGCGCGAGGCGCTCAACTGCATCCGCTGCTCGGCCTGTCTCAACGTCTGCCCGGTGTACGAACGGGCCGGCGGCCATGCGTACGGATCGACGTACCCCGGACCGATCGGCGCGGTCCTCACCCCGCAGCTCGCCGGGATGCACGCGGCCAAGGACGACCCCAACAGCTCCTTGCCGTACGCCTCCAGCCTCTGCGGTGCCTGCTTCGACGCCTGCCCGGTCAAGATCGACATTCCGTCGCTGCTGGTCGAGCTGCGCCACCAGCACACCGAGGAGTCCGGTACGACGGTGGAGAAGCTGGCCATGAAGGCCGCGGCCGGGGTGATGAAGAGGCCGAAGCTGTACACCGCCGCGCAGAAGGGTGCGGCGATCGGCCGCGTCATGGCCGGGCGGGACGGGAAGATCTCGCATCTGCCGCCGCCGTTCGACGGCTGGAGCGACAGCCGTGACATCGCCGCCCCGCCGAAGCAGACCTTCCGCTCCTGGCTGGCATCGGCCGAAGGTGCGGCGACGATGCGGGCCGCCGCCAACGAGCACGAGAAGAACCAGAAGAACCAGAAGAAGGAGGAGGAGAAGTGACGGCCGCTCGGGAAACGGTGCTGGGCAGGATCAGGGACGCCCTGGTCCTCGCCCCGACCCAGGACACCACCGTCCGCCGCGCCTACCGCACCGGCCGCAGCCTCCCCGACGACGAGCGCCTGGCCCTCTTCACCGACCGGCTCGTCGACTACAAGGCACAGGTGCACACCTGCACCGCGGACCGCACGGCGCAGGTCGTCGCCGAGGTGCTGCGGGAGCGCGGCGCCCAGCGGATCGGTGTGCCGGCCGGACTCGACGCGGCGTGGCTCGGCGCGTACGACGGTGAGGTCCAGCAGGACTCCGCAGACATTGCGGCTCCCCGGCTCGACGCATTGGACGGGGTCGTCACCGCCTCGGCCGTCGGCTGCGCGGAGACGGGCACCATCTTTCTGGACGGCTCACCCGACCAGGGGCGGCGGGCGCTGTCCCTCGTCCCCGATCTGCATGTGTGCGTCGTCGATCTGTCGACGGTCGAGGCCGGGGTACCGGAAGCGGTGGCCCGGCTGGTGCCGGAGCGGCCCACGACGCTGATCAGCGGTCCTTCGGCCACGTCCGACATCGAACTGGAGCGGGTGGAGGGTGTGCACGGTCCGCGCACACTGGCCGTGGTGATCAGGACAGACGTGTAGGGGAGGGCGGGGTTGCGCGGCCCCGCGGCCGCGCAACCCCGGTGCTCACCCGTGCGCGACCGTCAGCGGCTCGAAGCCGATACGCGTCGTCGCCGCATCCTCCGCCCAGCAGACCTCCACCGTGTCCCCGTCCACATTCACCCCGCTCACCGCCGCATCGAGCGGCGCCGCGTCGGGCTCCGCGGTCAGCGAGGCGAGCGCCACCAGCACCGCCGTGCCCTCAGCAGCCGCGGACAGCCGGGGCACGATTGCCCAGCGCGTGTACGCCGTACCCTGCGGGGCCCGTATCCCGTCCCGAGTCTCCCAGCCGTGCAGACCGTGCAACGCGGAGGTCACCGCGTCGTCGCGGCCGGTCGCCCAGCCCGTCTGCTCCACCCGGGCCCCTGCCGGTGCGCCGAGCACGCGGTGCACCCTCAGCTCGTACCGGCCGCGGACCACGGTGACGCTCTCGACCCGCATCCCCGGCACCATCGGCGCACCGGACGTGAACACCGGGCGGTGCCAGGAGGCGGCCCAGCCCCAGCCGTCGCCCCCACCGGCGCCCAGCGGACGGATGGCACGGCGACCGCTGCGCACCCCGGCGACGACCACGGCCAGATGGTTGTCCGCCACGTTCGCCTTCGACGTGGGGCCGGTCACCGTGGAGTACGACTGACGGCTGTACAGCGGATCGTCCTGAACACCCGACTCGCCCTCGTGCGGGCGCACATGGTCGCTGCCGTGGTTGTGCAGCCGTACGATCCCGTCCGCCCGGGTGGACTGCACGAGCAGTCCGGGCGCCGGCAGTGCGAGCACCCGGTCGGGGCCCTCGCTCGGCGAGGGTTCCTCGGTCGAGGTCCACAGCGGATGACCGTCCGGGGCGAGCAGCGAAACGAAGGCCTTGGACGCCCAGTACGGCGAGGCGGGGGCCGAGTAGTTCTGCAGCGTCGCCTCGTGCGGGCCGTGCCAGCCCAGGCTCAGCAGCCCGTCCGTACCGGTCGCACCCCGGTCCAGGAAGTAGCGCAGCGACCCGTTGATCACCCGACGCGAGGCGCCGGGCGTGAGCGGGGTGTGCCCGGTGACGGCGCCGAGCGCGATCGACGAAGCGGCCGCGAAGCGGTACGTCAGCGAGCGGCCGAAGTGGATCGGCGCACCGTCGCCGCCGAACAGCAGCGAGAAGCCCTTCAGATGTTCGCGAAGCCGGTCGCCGTAGTGCGCGGACAACTCGGCGTCACCCGACAGATGTGCGTCCAGCACGGGGTAGAGGTGCAGCGCCCAGCCGTTGTAGTGGTCGAACGCGCGGCCGTCGCCGTCCGAGTACCAGCCCTGCCCTCGGTACCAGCCCTCCAGCAGATCGAGGGCACGCCCCTTCGCACGGGCCGTCTCCGCGTCGCCACGGCCCACGGAATCGAGGAACGCGGCCACGGAGTAGGGGAACAGGTACCAGTTGTTGGGAGCGGGGGTGTGCCGCAGCGCGCCGCGCAGCCACTCCTCGGTACGGTCCTGCACCCCGGACTCCAGCCGGTCCCAGAGCCACGGCCGGGTCAGCCGCAGACCGATGGCGACCGACGCGGACTCGACCATCGGCTGGCCGAAGACGGTGTGGTCGCGGATCAGTGGCCAGGACTCGGCATCGTCCCGGCCGGGGGTACGGGTACCTGCGGTGAGCCCGTCGGCGTACCGGCCGAGCCAGCCGTGCGGGTCCTTGCCTTGCGCGCCCGCCACCCGGAAGGCGGCGGCGAGGAACGTACGCGCGTACCCCTCCAGACCGTCGGAACGCACCCCGGATGCGGACGGCCGGCCCGGCAGGTCCAGCAGCGCGCCGCCGGGAGTGGCCCACTGCCAGGCGGCCTTGAGCAGTCCGTCCGCAGCTGCCTCCCAGTGCGCACGGGTGTAGCCGGTGTGCGGGCTCAACGCCCGGTCATCGGCGGGGAGTTCGAGGGGAGAGCCCAGGTGGGGTGCGGTCATGCGAGGAATGCCAGCCTTTCACGTCGTACGGGGTGGGCGAATCCGTCGCCCGCGGCCCAGCGGCCGGCCTCGCCGACCGCCAGATCGACCAGTCGCCGCCACTCGTTGCCCTGCGAGCCTGCGAGGTGCGGGGTGATGGTCACGTTGTCGCACTCCCAGAGGGGGTGTGCGACGGGAAGGGTGTCGGGCTCCGTGACATCGAGGATCGCCCGGATCCGGTCCTGCCGCAGTACGTCGACGAGCGCGTCCTGGTCGACGACGGCGCCCCGCGAGGTGTTGATGAGCACACCGTCGGGGCGCATCGAGGTGAGCAGTTCCCGGCTGACGAGCCCACGGGTGGCCGGCAGCAGGGGGGTGTGGACGCTCACCACGTCGCTGCGGGCGAACAGTTCACCTAGGCCGACGGGCCGGACGCCGAGAGCGGCGGCCTCCGACTCGGAGACGTATGGATCGTGGAGCAGCATCGGCAGGTCGTACGGCCGAAGCAGTTCGATGACGCGGCGGCCGATCAGCGAGGCGGACAGAATGCCGACGGTGCGGCCGTAGTTCCCGACCTCCGTCGAGGTGGCGAGCCAGTTGTCGCGGCGGCGTTCGGTCCGGTAGTCGCGGGCCCGTTCCAGGACCCGTTTTCCGGAGAGCAGGATCATCGCGACGGTGTACTCCGCCACCGGCAGGGCGTTGGCGGCGGCCGCCGACGAAACCTCGATGCCGCGTTCCCAGCAGGCCTCGGTGATGTGTCCGCGGATGCTGCCCGCGGTGTGGACGACGGCGCGCAGATGCGGCGCCGTGTCCAGGGCCGCCTTGTCGAGGGGCGGACAGCCCCAGCCGGTGACCAGGACCTCCACGTCGGCCAGTACGGCGCGGGCCCGGTCGGTCGTGAAGTCGTCGAGAACGGGCAGGGGAGCGAGGTCGCACACCTCGCCGAGCGCGGCCAGGGACCGTGCGTCGAGGAGGGCGGCCGCGGCGTCAGGCTTCATGGCGACGGCGGCGCGTGGCCGGTTCCGTGTGCCGGAGGAGGTGTGGGCAGTGCTGGGCATCTTTCTCCTGGTACGGGGGTGGGGGCTGGTGGCGCGGCTACTTGACGGCGCCCGCGGTGAGCCCCGACTTCCAGAACCGCTGGAGCAGGGCGAAGGCGAGGATCAGCGGCAGGACCGCGAGCAGCGAATCCGTGATCACGGCGGGGTAGTACTCACGGCGACGAGGCCCGGAGCGGCCGGATACTGGCTGCTGGTGCGGCTGGAGAGCCGGGCGCGCAGCGCGTCGGGGGTGGGACACCTGCGACTCGATGAACTCCAGGGCGGCCTCCGGGTGCTTGCTGTGGGAGGTGACCGCGAGGAGTGGACCCGCCGTGGGTGCCGAGCGCGGAATCGGACTCCTTCCACTGGGGCAGGGGTGCGATGGCCCACTTGCCCTTCTGCCCGGGCCGGGCGTTCATCTGCGCACCGGCGTCCCGGGCGCCGCTCAGCCGTACAAGGACCTGACCGTTGCTGACCTGGGCGTCGTACTGGCGGCTGTCGACCGCGTTCATGAAGACCAGGTCCTGGTCTATGAGCCGCTGCCAGTACGAAGCGACGCGGCGGCTGGGCTCGTCGGCGAGCGACACGTTCCAGGCGCCCGCCCGGGTGTCGTACCACTGGGCGCCGGCCTGCCGGGCGAACGCGGCGAACTGCGGGGCGCCGTCCGTGGCGAAGGTCGCCGGCCTGCGGCCGGGGGCCTTGCGGCGGCCCGATCCTGATGATCTGCTGCTGCCGCTGCAGGCGCTGAGCGCGCCTGTCAGAGGCAGGGCGGCGATCGTGGCGATCACGGATCGACGACTCTGTCGACCGGGCATGTGTGCCTCCCGCGGCTCCTGATTCGGGTCACGGGGAATCCTGATCGGCTGATCGGTAGCGGTCAATAGATCGCTCGGAAGAAAATCAAAGCGGTCAAACGCTCACTCGATGGGAGGGGTGAGGGCCTGCGCGGATCCACGCACCTTGAGCGTGGGCAGCAGCTCCGTCCGGCGTACCGGGCCGCTCGCGCCGACGGCCCCGGACAGCCGGTGGAGCAGCAGCTCGGCGGCGGCTCGCCCGATCTCCGCCTTCGGCGGCGCCACCGCTGTCAGGGGGGTGCTGCCGAGGGCCGCGACCACATCGTCGTACGCCACCACCGAGCAGTCCCGCGGCACCTCGACACCGCTCTCCGCCAGCCGCTGCACCAGCATCAACGCGTCCACATCGCCGTGCAGCACCGCTGCCGTGGCGCCCCGCTCCCGCAGCAGCGCGGCCAGGTCGAGAGCGGTGCAGTCCTCGGTCGCCGACGGGGCGGCTTCCGCGGCGGCGGCTCCCACCGCAGGAGAGTCGGGGCCGGGGCCGGGCACCGCCTGCGGAGAACTCAGCACCACCGACCAGTCCTCCAACTCCGGGCGGGCCGCGGCGATCTCGGTGAACGCGGCACGGATGCTGCGCGCAGTCGGGCTGTCGTCGCGAGCGGCCAGCACGATACGGCGATGTCCCAGTGACACCAGATGCTCCACGGCGAGATGCGTCCCGTACCAGTGATCGGAACAGACGGAGTCCAGGGCGTGCAGCGCGCTGCCCGGCCGGGGCCGCCGTTCCATCAGCACGGTCGGCACCCCCAGATCCGCGAGCCAGCCGTAGTCCAGCTCCTCCGAGCGGGTATTGCGCCAGCGCGGCGCGATCAGCAACCCCCGCGCCCCGTCCGCCAGTGCCCGCTCCACCAGCGGACGTTCGGCGCCGGCCGACTGGGGTGCGATGTGCAGGGCGATCCGTATCCCGGACTCCTCCAGGACGGTCCGGGCGCCGTGCAGGGTCTCGTACAGGTACGAATGCCGCTCCGGGACGACCAGGGCGACCGCCCCGCCGTCCCCGCCGGGCTCCTCGCCCCTCGGTGCCGGGACCGCGGCGGGCGGCTGCGCCTCCCGTACCGGCCGGGCCACCCCGTGCCCGCGCCGCAGCCGCCCGGCCCGCGTCAGCTCCTCGACGTCCCGCCGGATCGTGACCACCGAGACGTCGAGTTCGGCCGCGAGCATGCTGACCTTGACCGCGCCGCGCGACTCCACCACCGACAGGATTCGCTGCCGCCTGAGTTCAACCGGCTCCCGCATGCTGCTGGCCCCCTCGCCGTACCGCTGCGCGTTGTTCGTTTGAACGCTTCCTGTGAGCGCTTGGGTCGCAGCATAGCGATCGCCCCTCCGCTGTCCACGCGCGTGGACTGTCCCGTACGCCCCACCGCCCTCAGGAGGCACTCTTGCGGGCCTTGCACAACGGCACCTAACGTCAACGAACTTGAGGCCGGCAGTGGAAGGGAGGGACATATGGAGATCAAGAAAGTAGTGGTTCGCGAGGAAGAGGCGAAGAACCGCGAACGGCAGACGATCGAGAAACGTCCGACGCGCTGAGCCGGTACATTCCGACGCAATCGGCACGCAGTGCAATCGGCGTCCGAGGCAGCCGGTGCACAGGGGTCGGGCTTCACATACAAGGGCGGGCGTGGGGCGCGTCCCGGCGTCCGCCCCGCGCCATGGGAGGCGCAGTGCGAATTCATCTGGTAACCATGCCGTGGCAGCCGCTCGAACTCCCCTCGCTCCAAGTGGGACTGCTGCACTCACTGCTGCACCGCACCCGCCCGGACGACGAGGTGCGCGAGTTCCACGGTTCCTTGCGCTGGGCGGAATTCCTGCTCGAACGCTCGCAGGGAACGCTGCGACCCGGCGATCACGTCGCGGTGGGGAGCGAATCGATCTTCGACGGCCTCGGGGACTGGGTATTCTCCGGTGTCCTGTACAAGGATCCCGAATGGGGTGTGGCCCGGCTGAAGGACTATGCCTCGCGGCGCGGGATCGATATCGGCACGGCAACCGCGATGCGCACCCATGCGGCGGAATTCATCGACGAGAGCGCGAGCGTCGTTCTCGCCGACCTGCCCGACGTCGTGGGGTTCACCTCCACATTCATGCAGAACGTCTCATCGCTGGCGCTCGCCGCGGAACTCAAACGACGCCGCCCCGGACTGACCGTCGTATTCGGTGGCAGCAATTGCGACGGCCCGATGGGCCATGCCCTGCACCGTAATCATCGATTCGTCGATCACGTGGTGCGGGGCGAGGGGGAGTATGCCTTCCCCGCCCTTCTCGCCCATCTCGACGCGGGCACCGCGCCGGCCGATGTTCCCGGACTCTGCTGGTGGGACGGAAAGCAGTCACGGGCCAACGAGGAGTCCCGTCGCACGGTGGCGCCCGGCGACATCCCCTCACCCGACTACGACCTCTGGCAGGAGGCCCTCGACGCCTCCCCGCTCGCGGAGTACGTCCATCCGAAACTGGTGGTGGAGGGCGCCCGCGGCTGCTGGTGGGGCGAGAAGCACCACTGCACCTTCTGCGGGCTCAACGGATCGGCGATGGCCTTCCGCTCCAAGCCCGGCAGACATCTGTGGAACGAGGCCGACCGCCTCGTGCGACGCCATCGCATCCTGGACATCGTCACCGTCGACAACATCATCGACATGGCGTACTTCAAGGACTTTCTCCCGCTCGCCGCCGACAGCGGCTGGGACCTGCGCATGCACTACGAGGTCAAGTCCAACCTCACGTCCGAGCAACTGGAACTGCTGAGCCGGGCCGGCTCGTTCCACATCCAGCCGGGTATCGAATCCCTCAGCAACAAGGCTCTCGACCTCATGGACAAGGGCGTCAGCGGGGCCCGTAACATCCGTACGCTCCGCGAGTGCGAGAACCACTCGCTCACCTGCTCCTGGAACTACCTCTACGGGTTCCCGGGGGAGAGCGCCGAGGACTACGCCTCCGTCATCGATCAGATGCCCGCGCTCGTCCATCTCCAGCCGCCCGGCGGCGCCCATCGCATCCAACTGGAGCGGTTCAGCCCCAACTTCGCCAACCCGGCGCTCGGCTTCCAGCAACGACGGCCTGCCGAAATGTACCGCCATGTCTACGATCTGCCCCAGGAAGAACTGACCGATCTCGTCTATCTCTTTGACACCCCGCACGCCGGTATCGGCGGCGGGACCGAAGAGCGCCTGAAGACCGCAGCCCGTGCCTGGTACACCGGATACCCCACCTCGACCCTGGTCCTGGAACAGCCCGGCAGCCCGGACGGCGAAGACGTGCTCCTCGTCCACGACCGACGGCACGGCTGGCCGCGCCGCACCCACCGGCTGGCCGGCTGGCAGGCCGCCGCTCTGCGCCATCTGGAGGCGGGCCGCACCCGGCCCGCACTGCACCGGCTGCTCACCGCCGACGGAAACCCGCCGTCCGTCGAGGCGCTCGGCGAATGGCTCGACCACATGGTCTCCCTGGGACTCCTCTACGACGACGGACGGTCGTACGTGGCGCTGCCCACCTGGCACGTTCCGGTCCGCTCGGTCGAGCGCGCCCAGGAGCCGGACGTCCACACGGCCCAGCCCGACACGGCGCCGGAGGCCCGCTCGGTCGAGCGCACCCCGCTCCCGGGGGGAGAGGGTCGCCGGATGAGCCCTCTGCCCGCACCCCCGACCCGTTCCGCCCCCTCCCTGCCGACTCTGCATGTGCCGTACCGGATCGACGGACGGCTGGTGACGGTCGACGAACCGCTGCGGCTGGGCGCGGGCGGCCAACGGGCGGCGGCCGCGGCCCAGTTCCTGCGCGAGTGCCAGAGCCACGATCTCGTCGTGCACTGGACTCCGGCGACCGACGACCCCCTGTTCGCCGGCTCCACGAACGAGGTGTCCGCGACAGCCGGCCTGCTGCGCCACCTACCCGCCCCCGGCCCGCTGCCCGGCGAGCCGCCGGAACTGGCCGTCTGGCGCAACCGCCATGCCTACGGACAGCTCTACCACCGGCGCGGGCCGGACTTCGTGACGGTCATGGACCGCAGGGAGCCATCGGCCGCAGCCCGCTTCACGATCGAGGACCCCGATCTGCTGGCCACCTTCCTGACCGTCCAGGACGCCACTCCCGTGGCCGGCCTGAGCGCGATCGGCCGGGAAGCGGTGGACCTTCTGGCGGCGGAACGCCTCGCGTGGGTGACGGACGGCTGGGTGGTGGCCCTGCCACCGCGCATCCGCCGGTGGCCCGTCCCCTGCACAGACATCTGAACGATGGGGCCGCCGCCCGACCACCCTTCCTCTCCTCCTCGTACGGCTTCTGCCGGTGGCGGGAGCGACCACCCCGCGCACTCCCTGCTGCGCCACCGCCCGTTCGCGCTGCTCTGCGGAGAACAGATCGCCAGCTCGGTGGGGCGCCAGGTCACCACCCTGGCGCTCGCGCTGCTCGCGGTGACCCGGCTGGACGCGGGCCCGTTCGGCGCGTCCGCTCTGATGGCGCTGAGCTACCTCCCCGGAGCTCTCCTCAGCCCGTTCGCCGGTGTGCTGGTCGACCGGGCACGTCTGCGCGGCCTGACCGTGCGCCTCACCGTCCTGCAGGTGCTGGTTGTCGGTTCGGTACCTCTGGCGGACTTCTTCGGCCGCCTCAGCCTGCTCCAGCTGTACGCGGTGGCCACCGCGTCCGGCGCGCTGACCTCCATGCTCGCGGTCGCTCTGCAGGCGGCCCTGCCCCGGGTCGTGCATCCCGAGCAGCTGCTGTCCGCCAACTCCGCACTGACCGGGGCCCGCACCACCGGGCAGATCGGCGGACCGGCGCTGGGCGGAGTGCTGGTGGGTCTGGCCGGGGCCTCCACTGCGCTGCTGGCCGGCTGCGTGGCATACGGCGTCGAGGCGCTGCTGCTCCTCGCCCTCCCCGCCACGCTGAACACCCCGGCCGAGCGCAGCCGCCCCGAGGCGGGCTCCCGCACGGCCGCGCTGCGCGCCGGACTGGCCGTGGTGCGTGGGGAGAGACTGCTGCGCCGGCAGGTGCTCGCGGGGGCCGGATTCAATCTCGGCAGCGGAGCCGTGGACGCGCTCTTCGTGCTCTACGCCACCCGCGACCTCGCTCTTCCCGCCTGGCAGTTGGGGACGGTGTATGCCGCGTTCAGCGTCGCGACCGTCCTCGGGGTGCTGTTGGCCGGCCGGTGCGCCGCCACCATCGGACTGGCCCTGGCGACCCGGATCTGCGCGGTGGTGGCGGCCCTCGCCATCTTCCTGGTTCCGGCCGCCTCCCTGGGATCCGGCTTCCCGGCGCTGCTTTCGTACCAGTTCCTCTTCGGTCTTTCGGCCACGGTCTGGGCCATCTCCATGACCACCACCCAGCAACTGATCACACCGCCCGAGCTCCAAGGCCGGGTTGCCGGGGTTCTCCAGGCCGCACTCATCGGCACGGTGCCGATCGGCGCACTCGGCGGTGGCGCGCTCGCCGGCTGGCTGGGCAGCATCCCGGTACTCACGGGCGGGGCGACTGTGGCGCTCCTGGCTGCCGCCTGCCTCTGGCTCCCATAGGTGGGCCTACCATCTGTTCCTGGCATGGACACTCTCACACTCTGGCAACTGGTCGCGCTCGCCGCGGCATCCGCTCTCGTCGGCTTTTCGAAGTCGGCCGTAAGCGGCGCCAATACGATCAGTCTGGCGGTCTTCGCGGCCGTACTCCCGGCCCGCGAGTCCACCGGAGTACTGCTCCCGATTCTCATCGCAGGCGATGTGCTCGCCGTTCTCATCTACCGGCGGCACGCCCACTGGCCGACTCTGCTGCGGCTCTTCCCCGCCGTAGCCGCCGGCGTGGTGGCGGGAACGGCCTTCATGATGTGGGCCGACGACGCGGCCGTACGGACGTCGATCGGCGCGATCCTGCTGGTCATGGCAGGCATCACCATCTGGCGGCGGAGGCCCGCGGTCACGGGCCGGGAGGCCACGGAGGAGTCCGGCGCACCACCGATGCGAGGCGGCGGCAGGTTCAAGGCCCGCTCGTACGGGGTGCTCGGCGGTTTCACCACGATGGTCGCCAATGCGGGCGGCCCCGTCATGTCGCTCTATCTGCTCTCCGCCGGCTTCCGGAAGCTCGGCTTCCTGGGGACGTCGGCGTGGTTCTTCCTCATCGTCAACACGTCCAAGGTGCCGTTCAGCGTGGGCCTGGGCCTCATCGATGCACAGTCGCTGCTGCTGGACGCCTGCATGCTGCTGTTCGTCCTCCCCGGCGCCTACATCGGCCGCAAGTGCGTGGACCGCATCAACCAGAAGCTCTTCGAGCAACTGGTGATCGGCGCGACCGTCCTCGGCGGACTCCAACTGCTCCTGCGCTGACCGCACACAGCGTTCCGTACCGCCACCGCACACGCGCCTCAGCCCTCCCCGACAGCTGCTCGCTGCGACCGGGGAGGGCTGAGAACAAGGCGTGGACGGGACGGGGTCAGACGATGCCTTCCTCGATCTCCGCCTGCTCACGAGCGTTCCCGTACGCCGAAGGCGTGCTGTACGAACGGCGCGCGACGAACCACCACACGGTGGCCAGGACCAGCACCGCGACGAGCGCGATCGACGCGTAGTTCATCGAGTCGACCGTCACGGGGGACGACTGCGGGAGCAGGAACAGCACGGTCACGATGGCGACCCACACCACGGCGATCCAGCCGATCGGCTTGCTCCAGCGCCCCAGGTGCCAGGGACCGCGTTCGAACCGGTCGCCGGAGCGCAGCTTCAGGAAGATCGGGATCGCATAGGCGGGCGTGATGCCGATGACATTGATCGCGGTCACCGCGCCGTAGGCGGTGGCGGAGTACAGCGACGGCAGCGCGAGCACTCCGGCGATGACGACCGACAGCCACACCGCGTTGACGGGTGTCTGGGTGCGCGAGCTCACCTTGTGCCACAGCGCCGAGCCCGGCAGTGCGTTGTCACGGCTGAACGCGAACACCATCCGGCTGGCGGCGGCGACCTCGGCGTTGCCGCAGAACAGCTGCGCCGCGATCACGATCAAGAGCATGGCCGTGGCCCCGGAGGTGCCCAGCGCATCGATGAGGATCTGCGCCGGAGGCACCCCGGTTGCGCTGTTCTGGGTGCCCGCGTAGTCCTGGATCGCGAAGGTGAGCCCGGCAAGCAGTACGAAACCGGCGACCCAGGAGACCCAGATCGCGCGGACGATGCCCTTGGCGGCCGTCACGGAGGCGTTCGACGTCTCCTCCGAGAGGTGGGCGGAGGCGTCGTAGCCGCAGAAGGTGTATTGCGCGAGGAGCAGGCCGATCGCCGCTACATACAACGGGTTGTGCCAGCCCGTGTCATTCACGAACTCGGTGAAGACGAACGACGGCGACTGGTGGTGCGAGGGCACGATGGCCAGCACGGCGACGATCACCGCGACACCGACGAGATGCCACCACACACTGATGGAGTTGAGCACGCTGACGAGGCGGACACCGAAGAGATTCAACACAGCGTGCAGCAGCAGAATGCAGACAAAAATGATCATTGTCTTGCCCGGTGTGGGGGTGAATCCCCACTGCAGATTCATCAGCGCACCGGTGAACAGCGCGGCGCCATAGTCGATTCCCGCGATCGCACCGAGCAGCCCGAGCAGATTCAGCCAGCCGGTGTACCAGCCCCACTTGCGCCCGCCGAGCCGGTCGGCCATGTAGTACAGCGCTCCCGAGGTCGGGTAGGCGCTGGTCACCTCGGCGAGTGCCATGCCGACGCAGAGCACGAAAAGGCCGACACCGGCCCAGCCCCAGAGCATCACCGCCGGGCCACCGGTCGACATGCCGAAGCCGTACAGGGTCATGCAGCCGGACAGGATCGAGATGACGGAGAAGCTGATGGCGAAGTTGCCGAAGCCGCCCATGCGGCGGGCGAGCACCGGCTGATAGCCGAGTTCACGCAGTCGCTGCTCCTCGTCCACGGGTGGGGTGGTCTCCGCACCCGACTGGGTCGGGGTGGATATGGACATGGGAAGAACCTCCATGAGCGGGATGGGGAAGGGACGGAAGGGATCGGTTCGAACGGGGAGGGAGGCCGCGCGGCGTCACGGCGCCATGGCTCAGCCGTGCGGCCCCCGTCCGGGGTCGCCGGACACGGCGAGACAGCGGCTCCGGGCGCGCAGGAAAACCTCCTCCGCGCCTCCCGGGGCCTTGGGATCACGGGTGCGGTACACCCAGGGAACCGAGGTGAAATAGGGGCCGAGCTCCTGGAACACCGGTGCGGCGTCAGCGAATTGGAGTGCTCCCCACAGGGCGTGGGCCAGATGGTTGAGGTCGAGCAGGGAGTGGGAGATCGGGGCTGTGCGTCGGAACCAGAGCTCCAGGGCCCGGGCCGCGTCCCGCTCGGCATCCTCGGTGACCCAGTGGAGATCCAGGGCCTTCTCGTGACCGTGCTCACGACGATAGCGCTCGACCCGCACATACAGCGGCAGCACATGCAGCGCGGAGCCGTCGGGGGCGGAAGAGGCCGCCCACTGCACGAAGTTGACCGCTTCCGAGAGGGTTCCGCCGGCCTTTCGCGCGTACACGAACTGGAGCATCCGGTGGTAGGCCTCGCGGTTGTACGGATCGCGCTTGTCGGCCTCGGCCAGCAGCCCCCACGGGCCGGGGAAGAGCATAGGTCCCGGCGGATGCAGCCGGTGCTCTTCCAACTGCTGCCGCTCGTCGAGCTGGGACAGAGCCAGCAGGCACACCCATGGCACCGGGTCCGCGGGCGAGGTGTGCGCGGCAGTGCGGCAGGCTCCCCACGCTTCCTGCCACAGCTCCTGTGCACGGGGATGGCCTTCGCGGTGGGCCCGCACGGCCCGTTCCACGACGACCCGTGCGTGCATCACGGCAGCGGCGACACTTCGGGGCTCCTCGGCCAGCCAGGCCTGCACCGCATCGGAACCGGCGGCGATCGCCCCGAGTACCTGTGTGCGCTGGGTCCACAGGGTCCAGTCCGGCGTACTCTCCAGTAGATTCCGCATCGACAGCCAGCGTCCGGTGCGCAAATCCTGTAACGCGACACGCAATTCGTTGTCATGGCCGGCCGGGTGATAGACCGGCCGGAATTCACTGTTGGCCATGGACTCGTCCTGCCCCCGTTCGACGGGTCGGCATGCGACGGATGGGGGATCTCCTCAGCACGTCACGCAACCCGGCGATGGCATGGAACCCGCGCAGAAGCGGAAGGCCCGGGAGTCGAGATGTTGGTGCTCGGGGCGGAGTGTCGATCTCATCAATCCTCAAGGACGTGGGGGGGCAAAGCAGCTGTTGAAAAACGAACTGCTCGAAAGCGTCCGGTTGTTGCTCGGCGGTGAGTGTAAGGCCAGTTGCTCCGAACTCCGGACCGATTCGCGGATCTTACTCAAGTCATCTGATTCGTATGGACGTTGACCGGCATCCGGTCGTTCCGGGCATCAGGCCGTGCAGCCCTTGACGTACGCGGTGGTCTGCACCACTCTGGGCGTCGGAGATCAATGATCACGATTCCGTTCAAGCCACAGAGCTTCCGCACAGCTGGAGTGTCGATGACAGGCCCGGTACTCGCCGTGGACCAGGGCACATCGGGAACCAAGGCTCTGGTGGTCTGCCCCGAGCGTGGCGTGATCGGTTCCGGTTCGGCGCCGGTGCGGCCACGTCACGGCGCCGGGGGAGCGGTCGAGGTCGACCCCGCCGAACTGCTGGACTCGGTCGTCGACGCCGGGCGACGGGCGCTGCACGAAGCGGGTGAGCCGGTGGCGGCCGTGGGCCTCGCCAATCAGGGCGAGACGGTGCTCGCCTGGGATCCGGACACGGGGCGGCCGCTCACCGACGCGATCGTCTGGCAGGACCGCCGCTCCGTCCAACTGTGTGCCGAACTCGCTTCTCACGAAGATGAGTTGAAACAACTCACCGGACTGCCGCTCGATCCGTACTTCGCCGCACCCAAGATGGCCTGGATCCGCCGAGAGCTGACCCGTGAAGGCGTCGTCACCACCAGCGACTCCTGGCTCGTCCATCAGCTGACCGGGGCGTTCGTCACGGATGCGGCGACCGCAGGACGCACCCAACTGCTCGACCTCGACCGGGTCGGCTGGTCGCCCGCGGCCCTGGACATCTTCGGTCTCGGCGACGAACGCCTCCCGGCCGTCGTCGACTCCGACGGGACCGTCGGTACCACTGCCGCCTTCGGTGGTGAACTCCCGCTGACCGGACTACTCGTCGACCAGCAGGCCGCCCTGCTCGCCCAGAACGCCCTGGACCCGGGCAACGCCAAGTGCACCTATGGAACCGGTGCGTTCCTGCTCGCCCAGACCGGGCCCGCCCCGCGCCGCGGCTCCACCGGACTGGTCAGCTGTGTCGCCTGGCGGCTCGGCGGCCGTACGAGCTACTGCCTCGACGGACAGGTCTACACCGCCGCGTCCGCCGTCAACTGGCTCACCGACCTGGGGGTGATCTCCGGTGCGGTCGACCTCGACCCGGTCGGTGCCACCGTCCCCGACTCCGCCGGCGTCACGTTCGTTCCGGCGCTCGCCGGACTCGCCGCTCCGTGGTGGCGCGGCGATCTGCGCGGATCGGTGACCGGCCTCGGCCTCGACACCACCGCGGGCCACCTGGTGCGCGCCCTGTGCGAGGGCATCGCCGCGCAGGTCGTCGAACTCACCGAGGCGGTCGCGACCGACCTGGGCTCTCCGCTGACCTCGCTCCGCGTCGACGGTGGCCTGACCCGCTCCGCACTGCTCATGCAGACCCAGGCCGATCTGCTGCAACGACCCGTCGAGGTGTCCGCGCTGCCCGATGTCACCGCACTGGGCGTCGGAGCCGTCGCCCGCCTCGGCCTCGACCCCCGGCTTCCGCTCCGCCAGGCCGTGCCCGAATGGAAGCCCGCCGCCGTGTACGAGCCCCGGATCGGCGCCGACGAGGCGGCCGAACGCCTCGCGGGATTCCGTGCGGCCGTGCACAACCTGCTGGAACATGCCTGATACGTACGAGAGTCACGCGACGAACTGCACGACGGAGACCTGACGGCCGACCTGCCCGGCGAATCGGCGGACGAGCCGGCGGGCACGCAGGCATATGACGTGACCGTCGTCGGCGCAGGCGTCGTCGGCGCCGCGATTGCCCGCGAACTGGCCCGCTAGCGGCTGCGTACCGCCTTCGTCGAAGCCTCGGACGACATCGGCAACGGCACATCGAAGGCCAACACCGCCATCCTGCACACCGGTTTCGATGCCGTACCCGGCTCGCTGCAGCCCGGCTCGTGTGCGAGGGCCGGCACAGACTCCGTGCGTCGACGTTCTGGTCATCGGGGGCGGTCCGGCCGGTCTCGGCGCCGCGCGTCGATTCCCCGCTGCAGTGGATCGCACCGAACCTCATAGGTCCCGGAGACGACACCCCGCTCCGTGGCCGCTTCACCCTGCGCACCGGCCGGAGGCTGTCCTCGCCGCTGCTCGTCGTCCGCCAGGACGGCCGTGTCCTCCACCGGAAGCGACTGCTGCTGCCCGCCGCACCGGGCCGTCCGTTCCATCGCGCGCCGCCCGGTTCGACCGGGTCGATCCGCACGGCACGACCGTGCGGATCGCGGTGCACTGACCGTACGTCAGGGAATCAGCAGCCAGTCCGAACCGATAGCCGCCAGCAGACCGACGGCCAGCAGCCAACTGCCGAGCCGGGTACGGCCGTTCCTGCTGAGTTCGATCACGATCCCGCACAGGATCAGCGCCAGCCCGTACACCCCGACCACCAGCACGGACGACCGGCTGGCGATCCGCAGCGCGAGAACGACCGCCATCGCCGCCATGCCGACCGACGAGAGAACGATCCGCAGCCGTCTCGCCTGACGAGGTGTCAGACTCTGGTTCCCGGTCTCGGCAGCAGCCTCGGAAACGGCCTCGGAATCCGTCTCGGGAACGATCTCCGCAGCGGCCTCGGAATCGGGTTCCGAAACAGCCTCGGGACCGGCTATCGGGGTGTCCACGGCCTGGTCCTGGTCAGAAGTGCTCATGACGCCGGATCGTAATGGCTGCGGGCCGCCCTGTTCACCGCTCCGGGCGGAGGGCGGCGAAAGTGACGTAGGTTCGGTGCATGCCCGGCCATATCCTGATCCTCGGCGGTACGACCGAAGCCCGGCAGCTCGCCGCTGAGCTGACCGGGCCCGGCGGCGACGCGACGGTGCGCATCACCACGTCGCTGGCCGGCCGGGTCGCCCGGCCGCGGATGCCCGCCGGTGACGTACGCATCGGAGGCTTCGGCGGCCCCCAGGGGCTCGCCGACTGGCTGCGTACCCACAGTGTGGACACCGTCGTCGACGCCACCCACCCGTTCGCCGGCAACATCAGCGCCAACGCCGCCGCGGCCGCGAATGCCACCGGCACCGCACTGTTCGCGCTGCGTCGCCCCGGCTGGACGGCAGGCCCCGGTGACCACTGGCACACGGCCGACGACCTCGCGCACGCCGCCGCTCAACTGCCCGCCCTGGGCCGCCGGATCTTCCTCACCACCGGCCGCCTGGGCCTGGCCGCCTTCGCCGCCGCCCCGGGCGCGGACACGCTCCACTTCCTCGTACGGTCCGTGGAGCCCCCCGAGCCACCGCTGCCCCGCGACACCGACGTACTCCTCGACCGTGGCCCGTACACCGTCGAAGGAGAGACGGCGCTGCTGCGCGAGCGCGCCATCGACGTCCTCGTCACCAAGGACAGCGGCGGCTCCGCCACCGCGGCGAAACTCACCGCGGCCAGGAACCTCGGCCTGCCCGTGGTCGTGGTCCGCCGCCCGCCACCGCCCGAAGGCGTACCTGTCGTGCACGATGTGGCGTCGGCGCTCCAACTGCTGTGCCAGGAAGACTGATTCAGCCGCGGCGCAGCAGATACGTATCCATGATCCAGCCCTTGCGGGCGCGCGCCTCGGCCCGCAGCTCCTCGATCCGGTCCGACACCTCGGCGAGGTGCCCGGAGACCAGGATCTCGTCCTCGGTCCCCACGTACGCGCCCCAGTAGATGTAGAGGTCCTGGTCGAGATGGCGGGTGAACGCCTGCCGTGCGTCGAGCATCACCACCACGTCGTCGACCCCCTCGGGCCAGCCCTCGGCCAGCCGTCGGCCGGTCGTGATCTGCACCGGCCTCGCCACCCGGTTCAGCCCTGTCCGGTGCTTGGCCAGCAGCGCGGAGACACTGCTGATCCCGGGGACCACCTCGTGGTCGAAGGCGACCGAACCCCGGTCGAGGATCTCTTCGAGGATGCCGAGCGTGGAGTCGTACAGCGCGGGATCGCCCCACACCAGGAACGCCCCGCACTCGTCCGCACCGAGATCCTCCGCGATGAACCGCTCGTACAGATCCGCACGGCGCCTGCGCCAGTCGTCCACCGCGGGTGAGTAGTCCGACGTCCTGCGGTCCCGCTCCGGATCCCGTGCCTCGACGAGCCGGTACGAGGCGTTCTTCACATGCACATCGAGGATGTCCCGCCGCAGCCCGGTCAGATCGGACTTCTCCTCACCCTTGTCGAGGATGAAGAACGCATCCGCCCGGTTCAGCGCCTTGACGGCCTGGAGGGTCAGATGGTCGGGGTCGCCCGCGCCGATACCGATGACATAGATCTTTCTCACCGCACCGAGTCTGCCCCATGCCCCACCGTCCCGGGCGTCCGGGCTATCGGCCCCCGGGCCGCAGACACGGCGCCTCGCCGGCCGCGTCGACGGGCCGCACACGCGCCGCGTCCGCGCCGCAGGCCTTCTTCGCCTCCACCCGCCCCGCCAGCTCCTCGGCCCAGCCGATGAGCCCGTCGACCCCGATCCCGTGAGGGCGGGTGGCCTCGAACCCCGCGAGCGCCGCCGCGCCCCGTCGCAACAGCCGGGCCCCGCCCGTCGTATTGCCCCGTGCCGCGTGCGTCAGCCCCACGGCCAGCTGTGCAAGACCGCGCCACAACTCTCGTTCCGCCACCGGGCCCGACTTCCACGCATCCTCGAGCACCTCGTGCGCATGGAAGGGCATCCCCGCGTCCAGCAGCCGTTGCGCCTCACGCAGGGTCTCCTCGGGGGTACGGGTCACCCCCTCGGGCTGTCGATCCACTCCCGGTGCCCCGTACGGCAGGGGGCGGCCCAGCCCGTCACGGGGGCGCGCGTTGCGCGCGCGGCCCTCGGCGTCGCGGTCCCTGCGAGTCTCGTCCACCCCTCGATTGTGCCCCGCACCTGCGGCGAACTGTCCGAACCACTGTCGGTGGACCCTCGCGCACGACTAGTGTCGACAGTCATCCGCACCACTTTGGGGAGGGTAGGGATGAAGCAGGCCCGGCCGCTGTACGAGCGCGAACCGGAGCTCGCCGCTGCCGCACAAGCCGTGGACGCCCTCTGCGGCGCCCAGGCGGCAGGCCGGCTGCTGGTCTTCAGCGGCGAGGCAGGCATCGGCAAGACAGCACTGCTCGCCGAGATCCAGGCGATGGCCGCCGACCGCTGCACGGTCTGGTCCGCACGCGGCGGCGAAACGGTCACGTCCGTGCCGTTCCACGTCGTACGCCAGTTGCTGCAGCCCGCACTCGACCAGTTCCCGCCCGACGAGGTACGGGCCCTGTTCGGAGCCTGGTACGAGATTGCCGCGCCCGCACTCGGACTCGCCGAACCGAGCGGACCCCAGCCCGATCCGCAGGGTGTGCGGGACGGCCTCGACTGGGTCGTCTCCCGGCTCGCATCCCGGCTGAGCCACCGTCCGCTGGTGCTCGGGCGTTTCCCCTTGATCGTGGACACCCTGATCATTGGATCGTGAAGATCCATAGGACAGGAGTTCCCGTTGGGGACATCGAAGTACTCGCCTGAGTTCCGG
>NZ_BMRN01000017.1 GCF_014648655.1 Streptomyces atratus | reverse complement strand
TGTATGCCATGATCTTTCCTCCTTGATTGCCCCGTGACCTGCGCGAACAGATCCACGGGCTGCCTTTCGGTAGGCACTTGCGACAGTACCTTCGAAGTAGTTGAGCAGAAAACTATTCTTGATGTGAGGAGGACCATGGCCCGGAAAGTTGTTGCGTCGGAATATTTCAACAACACGCATACTTCGGTTGGCCGACCTCGGTTACTCCCAGGAGACGGGGCGGGCGAGTGCCTGGGAATGCTCTGGTCTCCCGAGTGCCACTGGGGTCTGCGTCCTGCCGGGGCTGCTCGGTGCCCGTTGTGCCGGCGTTGACGTGGGCCGGACCTTGTCGGTGGGCGTCCCGGAAGGTCGTCGGGGGCAGGCCGCTGCGGTTGTGACGACATGACGACGACGGCTTTGCCGCTGCGCCCCTCTTGCAGTCGCCCGATGCCTGGGGCGTCAGTGAGAGGGGCCCGCTCGATGCCGCGCTGTATCCGCCCGCCCGTAGTGTGCTGGGTCAGGCGCTGGTGGACGGCGCGACGTACTGCGAAGGGGGAAGGTTCTTCCTGCTGTCCTGCGCGGCCAGGACGGCATACGGTCATCATCCCTGAGACCGCCGCCGCGTCAGCAGTGTGGTCTTCTCGCGGTTCTGTGGCGGATTGAGATACCGGTACGGCCGTGCAGCTGCGCGACGGGGGCAGCGGACCGGCGGAACAGTGCTGTAAGGCAAGGAGGTTGATCCGGGAGGCGACAGTGCCGACCCGAGCAACGATTCGGTACACGCCGTCAATTGAGCGCGGCAGCACGCCAAGAGCTGTCCCCGGCCGGCCGGCGTCCGCAGTGCGTCAGGGCCGCGGTCTGGGTCGGGCGATGAGTACGGACACGTCGTCGTGGTCGTCCGGATCACGCAGTGTTTCCAGGAGTCGGTCGCAGGTTTCTTCCAGGGAACGGTCGTGGCCGTCGAGTACGCGGAGAAAGAGGTCGAGGCGTTCATCGATGGAGTCGCGACGTGTTTCGATCAAGCCGTCGGTGTAGAGGACCAGTTGATCGCCGGGGCGCAAAGGCACGATGGTCGTTTCGAAGGGGACGCCGCCGACCCCGAGGGGTGCTCCAGATGGTAGGTCGAGCAGTTCGGGGGGCCCGTCTGCAGGCGTCAGTGCCGGGGGCAGGTGTCCGGCCGCAGCGATGCAGCACGAGTCGCTGTGCGGGTCATATTCGGCGTAGATGCAGGTGGCGATGTAGGGATCGATACCGGCGGTGATCTTGTCGAGGTGTTGCAGCACCTGGGCGGGCGGGAGGCCGAGGTCAGCCAGGGTCGCGGTGGCGGTGCGCAGGCGGCCCATCGTGGCGGCCGCATCGATACCGCTGCCCATCACGTCGCCCACCACGAGTGCGGTCTTGTCCTCCGTGAGGGGGATGACGTCGAACCAGTCGCCACCGACCTCGGTAGAGGTTCCGGCCGGTTGGTAGCGGGTGGCGACCTCCAGATCCTCGGGTGGCGTCGGCTTGGGCAGCAGGCTGCGCTGGAGCGTCACCGCGGTGTTGCGGACGCCTTGGTACAGGCGTGCGTTGTCGAGCGACACTGCGGTTCGGCCTGCCAGCTCACCGGCCAGGGTGACGTCGTCCGCGTTGAAGGGCAGTTGATTGCGGCCGCGCATCAGACCCAGGACGCCGAGCGCCCGGCCCCGGGCGGCCAGCGGTATCGCAAGATAGGAGTGGATGCCGACACTGGCCAGGAGAGCGGCGGCTCCGGCGTCACGGGCGATGCGCGCCAGATCCCACTCCTCCACGCGAGTCACCATGATCGGCTGACCGGTCCGTACGCATTGGGTGGGCAGTCGGTCGGCGTCATAGCTGACCGGCTGGTCGGCCGTGCCGACGGCGCCGGCCGCCTCGCTGAGGTAGGCGGTCTTCACAGCGAGGGTGCGAAAGCGCGCCGGGCCGCTGTCGGACGTCGCGGGGCGGCGATCGTTCAGGGCGGAGTCGAGTACGTCCACGACCGCGATGTCGGCGAGCTCGGGCACTGCGACGTCAGCAAGCTCGCGGGCGGTCTGTTTCATGTCCAAGGTGGTACCGATACGGGCGGAGCCCTCGGCGATCTGGGCCAGACGCTGCCGGGCCTGGGCAGCCGCTGTGATCGCACCGTACCGATCTGTGACATCCACCACCGACATGGCGACACCAAGAACCTGACCGTTGAGAGCCTCCAGCCGGTAGATGGAGACGGACCAGGCGTGATCATTGTCAGGGTCGGCCGGGGTGCGGCCAATGGTGTACTTGTCAACTTGAGGGCGTCCGGTCTTGAGCACTTCCCTGACTGCTGCCTCAGACGCGTCGACACTGACGGAGTGCAGGACCTCACGGAAGCCCCGGCCGAGGTGGTCCTCGGCAGACAGGCCGTGCATGCGTTCCATCGCCGGATTGACGGCTACATAACGTAGATCGGTGTCCAGAACCTCCAGCCCGATCGGCGACTGGGCTATCAGTTGCGTGGACAACGCCACGTCCCGCTCGACCTCGCGCAGCGTCGATGCATCTGTGGCAATGCCCAGGGTGCAGAAGTCGCCCTGCTTGTCCGGCAGCCGGGTGTTGTGGAATTCCACCAGCCGCGTACTGTCGTCCTTGTTGCGGACGGGAAAAACCCCGGCCCAGCTCTGGCCGGTCTCCATCATCTGCTCGCACTTGTCGGCCACCAGGTCCCTGTACCGGGCAGGGACCAACAGCTGAGCCGCGTGCCGGCCCAGTGCTTCCTGCGCGGAGTAGCCGAACAACTCCTCGGCCTGCGGGCTCCACAACACGAACCGCCCGGTCGTATCCAGCGCTACTACCGCCACACCGAGCGTCTCCAGCAACCTGCTCGGCAGCTCCAGCCGAAGGCCGGACGAGTCGCTGTCGGCACCGAAGGATCCCGCTTCACTCATCCCGGGCGCTCCTTCCACCTGCCAGGGCGACGCGCGCCCAGCGTAGGCCCTGGAGCTGGGGCGCTGGGGTGTTTCCCGTGCCTTTCCAGTGCTTCCATAGTCTCCTGAGACGACCGACGACGCACAGCGCCGGGCGAGGCCGTGTGGTCAGGTAACAAGCTCTACGACAGGCTCGACGGCTCCTACGCCACCTCAGGGACGGCCGATGACGGAAAGCACCGTTCCTGACCAGTGCGCATGAGTGAGTCTTGGACCCACTGCTGCGTTCTGGGTGTGTCCCGAACGGTTTTGGATGCGCTGGGTTTCCCGCCTTCTCGTCCCGTTGCCGCCCTGTACCACCCGCACCCGTCCGGCCTGCCGGTCGGAGACGGCAGCGGCGTGCCGGTTTTCCAGTGTCGCGAAGCGGCGGGACTTGCGGAACCACTCGTTCTTCGAGCGGTAGCCGCTTGCGGCCGGCTTCGTTCCTCGCTCGTCGATCGGGAGGGACAGGCGGTGCCGCACCGTTTTGATCCCGGCTGCCAGCTTCTGGATGTGCGCGGCCTGGCAACGGCGGGCCACTGCCCATTGATCGTGGGTGGCCTTGGTGATGACCCCGGCGATACGCGACGACTGCCCGGTCAGATCCGTGACGCCCAGGTGTCCGCACCGTGCTGCAGACCATTCGCACAGCGGGCCTTGAGATCACGGGAAGCCGGACGACCCTGGTGCCGCCGTGGTGCCGGAGACGCGGACTTCGGTGCCGTCCACGTGGACCGTACCCGCCCCCTTGGGAATTTCGAGTCTCAGTGTGTGCACGGTCAGCGAGCCGTGGCGGACGCGCAGGGTGTCGGTCTGACCTGCCCCCTGCGCGCGCTTCTGGGTGAAGGGGCCCCAGGCCTCACCTGTGCTGAAGAAGGACCGGTGGCCGGATGGCTTCCAGGCGGGCGCGAAGGTGATCGTGTCGTGCGTCGAAGCCCGACATCAACTCGTCGTAATAAAGAGGCGTGTTGGAGGGCTGGTCGTCATGCGGCCAGGCGATCATCTGCAGGCCGCCGTCGGTTTCGAGGATGTACTGCCTGAACTGGTGGCTGTAGTTGTAGCCGGAGTGTGGGGCATCGCCCAGCAGGTTGTCCCGGTAGTTGTTCGTGAACAGTTCACCGGCCGCCTTGTCCCTGTGGGCGCTGTCGTAGATGTCGCCGAGACCGAGCTGCGTGGACCACCACTGGCCGAGCAGCATGTCGATCTCGGAGCCGTTGCCGTACGAGGCACCGGTGTTGGAGTTGATCTCGGTGTAGTAGTCGCCGTTGAAGCAGGCCTTCTCGCCCGCCATGCGCCCCTTCTCGTAGAGAGAGCCGTACAGCTCGGCCGTGGCGGTGTCGACCTCGGCCTCGGCCATCATCTGCGCGGCGTGCACCGATGCAAGGTACATCGAGCTCCGGCCAAGGCCGCCGCTGTCGAGGCAGCGGCGGCCACCCCTGTCACCGCCAAGGTCAAGCCCGCTGGACACCTCGCGACCGGGGCTACATCGTCGCGGCCTGCGCAAGCTTCCACTCGCCCGACTGCCCTTCGGGAAGGCCGCCCGCGCCCCCGCACTGTCGACGCCGGAACCCCACCCGGTCCACTCGGCCGCATCGACATCGGCACACTCCCCATACGACAACGTCGGTTCCCAAGACCACGACCAGGTCTTGGGAACTGACGTCAACCGAGGCCCCGAATTGACCAACAGCGTCTGAGGCAGGTGGATGGGGCTGTCACTCACTCGGGTGATCGGCCCGTGCGCCGCGCCGGTTGCTTCTAGGCTTCGGGCATGCCCTGGAACTGGATGCAGATCAGACTTCACCCACCGACGCCCGGCAAGGCCGGATACGGCGAAGCGGCAGTTGGGAAGGGCGGGTTGACGTACGGCGAGGCGCGCGACGAGGTGTATGGCTTCCTGCTGGCCATGGCACAGCTGCCGGTGCCGACCGCTGCCGTGTACGCGGAGGCGGCCGACCTGTGGAGCCGTGGCGTCCCCGATGACGTACTGACCGCCGGGCTTCTGGTCTCGCGGGTGTACGAGTACGGGCGGCTGCCGGGTGAGACGGCGGAATGGGAGGCGCATTTACTGATGGAGGAGTTCAGCATGAACACGACTGGGGAGCCGCACAGGGTGATCCTGTCGGGCAGCTCCCCCGGTGGCCGTTCGCAGCCCTGACGAGCAGCCGAAGGGCGGCCGCTCCGTGAGTGGGTGGCGCCCAGTGGTCCGGGGCGTCCTGGTGTCGTGCGCCGCAGATGCCGGCGCGGTGTCTGCGGCACAGGCCACAGTGAGTACTCCCGGGTCCTGCCCGGGGTGGAGTGGGTCCGCCACAGTCGTCAGCTCTCCGACCTGCGGACCCCGGCCACCGGAAGGTCGGCTCCGGCCGGCAGCCGTGAGCGCCCGGGAGGCGGCCCTGGGGTTGTTCTCGCGGGCATGGGCCCGGGCCTCGATGAGCTTGGTGAACGCGAGGACGCGGGGGCGGCCTGCCCCTTGGCCCGAGGAGGCCGTAGCACTGGGTCTGAAGCAGGTCGGCTACAGGACGTTGATCCGCTGGGACATGGACCGCCGCCGGTTCGGACCGGTGGGTGTCGCGGACGACCGGTGGCTTCGCGAGGCGACCGGGCGCCGGTCACGCAGCCGCTCTCCGAGCGCCGGAGGCGGGGCGGGGCGGGGCGCTCAGGCACGGCCTTCTCGCGCCGGCGGCGACGTAGTGCGGCAACCCGATGCCGGAGGAACCCGCTGCCGGGAAATGCAGGAAAGTCTGCGGGGCCCGGCTGGACACGGCCCCTCAGACCAGCGGAAGCCACCTGTCCGCGACGGAGCGAGCCCGCCTGATCGGCTTGCAGGAACGCTTGGACCAGCGGCTCGCAGCAGACCCCCTCCTTGCAGCTGACACCCTCCTCGGCGGCCGCGAGCCGTCGACGCTACGAGAACGCGTCCAGCCACTGGTACAGGCGGCCTATGAGCGAGCTCCGAAACGTGCCTACCAGATGCTGCGAGGCACGGAGGTTTCCGCGTCTGGGGCCGCCTGGGTGGGTCGCGCAGTTCTCAGATATCGATCCTGGACCGGTCGAGCGTGGCAGCGGAGCCGACGATGAACTCCTTGCGCGGTGCGACGTCGTTGCCCATCAGCAGGTCGAACACGCCTTCCGCGGCCTCCAGGTCGGAGAGGTTGATCCGGCGCAGGGTGCGGTGGCGGGGGTCCATGGTGGTCTCGGCCAGCTGGTCGGCGTCCATCTCGCCGAGGCCCTTGTACCGCTGGATCGAGTCCTTGTACCGGATGTTCTTGCTCTGGAACTCGAGCAGCTTGTCGCGCAGCTCGCGATCCGAGTACGTGTAGACGTACTTGACCTGCCCCTTCTTCGGCTGGACCAGCTCGACGCGGTGCAGCGGCGGCACCGCGGCGAACACCCGGCCGGCCTCGACCATGGGCCGCATGTAGCGGTGGAACAGCGTCAGGAGCAGGGTGCGGATGTGGGAGCCGTCCACATCGGCGTCGGTCATCATGATGATCTTGCCGTAGCGCGCCGCGTCCAGATCGAAGGCCCGCCCGGAACCGGCCCCTGTCACCTGGATGATCGCGCCGCACTCGGCGTTCTTCAGCATGTCGGTCACGGACGACTTCTGGACGTTGAGGATCTTGCCACGGATCGGCAACAGCGCCTGGAACTCGGAGTTCCGGGCGAGCTTCGCCGTGCCCAGCGCGGAGTCGCCCTCGACGATGAACAGCTCGCTGCGCTCGACGTCGTCGCTGCGGCAGTCGGCCAGCTTGGCGGGTAGCGAGGAGGACTCCAGGGCCGTCTTGCGACGCTGCGCGTCCTTGTGCTGACGGGCGGCGATGCGCGTCCTGGCGGCGGCGACGGCCTTCTCCAGGACCATCCGGGCCTGCTGGGCCGCGTCACGCTTGGTGGAGGTCAGGAACGCCTTGAGTTCCTTGGAGATCACGTTGTTCACGATGCGCCGGGCCGCCGAGGTGCCGAGAACCTCCTTGGTCTGCCCCTCGAACTGCGGCTCCGCCAGGCGGACCGTCACGACCGCCGTGAGCCCCTCCAGGGCGTCGTCCTTGACGATGTCGTCCTCGGCGACACGGAGCAGCTTCTTGGCCCGCAGCACCTCATTCATCGTCTTGGCGACCGCCTGCTCGAAGCCGGCGACGTGGGTGCCGCCCTTGGGCGTGGCGATGATGTTGACGAACGACCTGAGCGTGTTGTCGTACCCGGTGCCCCAGCGCATGGCGACGTCCACGCCGAGCTCGCGGGTGACCTCCGTGGGCGTCATCTGGCCGTGCTCGTCGAGGACGGGAACCGTCTCCTTGAAGGTGCCCTGTCCGCTGAAGCGGAGCACGTCGCAGACGGGCCTGTCGCTGGCCAAGTACTCACAGAACTCGCTGATGCCACCGTCGAAGCGGAAGGACTCCTCACCCTTGCTGCCGCCCTCGCCGAGGCCGTACTCGCCCCGGACGACGATGGTCAGTCCGGGCACCAGGAAGGCCGTCTGGCGGGCGCGCTGGTGCAGGTTCTCCAGGGAGAGCTTCGCGTCCTTCAGGAAGATCTGCCGGTCGGCCCAATAGCGCACGCGCGTGCCGGTCCGCGACTTGGGGATTTTGGTGGTCTGGCACAGGCCCTGGGCAGGGGTGAAGGGGGCGTCGGGTCCGGGGCCGGTGTAGGTGCCGGGTGTACCGCGGCGGAAGCTGATGGCGTGCGTGCGGCCGTGGCGGTCGACCTCGACGTCCAGCCGGGCGGACAGAGCGTTGACCACGGAGGCGCCGACGCCGTGCAGACCACCGGAGGCCGCGTAGGAGCCGCCGCCGAATTTTCCGCCGGCGTGGAGCTTGGTGTAGGCGATCTCGACTCCGGACAGGCCGGTGCGGGGTTCGGTGTCCACAGGGATGCCGCGGCCGTTGTCGGTGACTTCCACGGAGCCGTCGTCGTGGAGGATGACCTCGATGTGGTCGCAGGCGCCGGCCAGGGCTTCATCGACGGCGTTGTCGATGATCTCCCACAGGCAGTGCATCAGGCCGCGGCTGTCGCTGGATCCGATGTACATGCCGGGGCGTTTACGTACGGCTTCGAGTCCTTCGAGCACCATCAGGTGCCGTGCGGTGTAGTCGGAGCCGTCCTGAGGACGGCTGCCGACGGCCGGGACGGGGAGTGTGCTCACGCAGTGCTCTCCTGGGCAACAGAGGGTAGTGGCGGGGCTTCGGGTCGGGCGTCCCGAGGGGGCGGGAGGCCGGCGCCCAGGGTCAGATGTCGAGGAAGCGGACGTCCTTGGCGTTGCGCTGGATGAAGTGGCGGCGGGCTTCGACGTCCTCGCCCATCAGGACGGAGAAGAGATCGTCGGCGACGGCCGCGTCATCCAGGGTGACCTGGCCGAGGACGCGATGGTCGGGGTCCATGGTGGTGACGCGCAGTTCCTCGGCGTTCATCTCGCCCAGGCCCTTGAAGCGCTGGATGGAGTCGTCCTTGATCCGGCGACCGTCCTGTCGGCCCCGCTCCAGGAGCATGTTGCGTTCGCGGTCGGAGTAGGCGTATTCGACGTGGTCCCGGCTCCACTTGATCTTGTACAGCGGGGGGCGGGAGAGGTAGACGTGACCCTCCTCGATCAGTGGCCGCATGAAGCGGAACAGGAAGGTCAGCAGCAGGGTGTTGATGTGCTGGCCGTCGACGTCGGCGTCCGCCATCAAGATGATCTTGTGGTAACGGAGCTTGGCGATATCGAAGTCCTCGTGCACGCCCGTGCCGAACGCGGAAATGATCGCCTGGATCTCCTGGTTGTGCAGAATTTTGTCGATCCGGGCCTTCTCCACGTTGAGGATCTTGCCGCGGATCGGGAGGATCGCCTGGTACTGCGGGTTGCGGCCGGATTTCGCCGAACCGCCGGCGGAGTCTCCTTCGACGATGAAGATCTCCGACATCGCCGGGTCGTTCGACTGGCAGTCGGACAGCTTGCCCGGCAGCGCCGCCGTTTCCAGCAGGCCCTTGCGGCGGGTCAGGTCGCGCGCCTTGCGGGCCGCGACCCGGGCCGTGGCCGCCTGGATGGCCTTGCGCACGATGTCCGCGGCCTCGTTCGGATTGCGGTCGAACCAGTCGGTCAGGTGCTCGTGGGCGATCTTCTGCACGAAGGTGCGCGCCTCGGTGTTGCCGAGTTTGGTCTTGGTCTGGCCCTCGAACTGCGGCTCGCCGAGCTTGACCGAGATGATCGCGGTCAGGCCCTCGCGGATGTCCTCGCCGGAGAGGTTGGCGTCCTTTTCCCGCAGCAGTTTCTTCTCCCGCGCGTAGCGGTTGACCACGGTGGTCAGGGCCGTGCGGAAGCCCTCCTCGTGGGTGCCGCCCTCATGGGTGTGGATGGCGTTGGCGTAGGAGTACACGCTGTCGGTGTACTGGCCGTTCCACTGCAGGGCGACCTCGGCCGACAGCAGCCGTTCCGTGTCCTCGGCGGCGATGGTGATGACCGAGGGATGGACCAGTTCGCCCTTGCGGGCATTGAGGTAGGCGACGAAGTCGGTGATGCCGCCGTCGTAGCGGTGGGAGACCGTCTTCGCTGCCGGGTCCGAGTCGGCTTCGTCGGCCCTGGCCGTCGAGCGCGCGGAGGGCCGTTCGTCGGTGAGGGTCAGGGTGAGCCCGCGGTTGAGGAAGGCCATCTCCTGGAAGCGCCTGGCCAGCGTCTCGAAGGAGTATTCGGTGGTCTCGAAGATGTCGCCGTCTGCCCAGAAGGTCAGCGAGGTACCTGTCCGGGAGGTGGCCTCGTGGCGGGCCAGTGGGGCGGTGGGAGCGCCGTCCTTGTAGTCCTGCGTCCACCGGTGGCCGTCGGTCCAGATCTCCGCCGACAGCCGGGTGGACAGGGCGTTGACCACCGACAGACCCACACCGTGCAGGCCGCCGGAGACCGCATACCCGCCGCCCCCGAACTTCCCGCCCGCGTGCAGCACGGTCAGTACCACCTCGACGGCCGGCCGCTTCTCCACCGGGTGCATCCCCACCGGGATGCCGCGGCCGTTGTCGACCACCCGCACCCCGCCGTCGGCCAGGATCGTCACGTCGATACGGTCGGCCACCCCCGCGAGTGCCTCGTCCACGGAGTTGTCCACGAGCTCCTGCACCAGGTGATGGAGCCCCCGCTCTCCCGTGGACCCGATGTACATCCCGGGCCGCTTGCGTACGGCGTCCAGGCCGTCCAGAACAGTGATCGCGTGGGCGTCATACGACGTCGCCCCCGCATGGCCGGGCTGTTGGGATCCGGGGGTATCGGTGGCGGTGTGAGTGTCGTAAGTGGTCACAGATGCTCTCTTTCGGGCATGGCAGACCGCGCTCCCGCACCACGGTGCGGGAGCGGCCGGACAGCTGGCGGAGACAGGGCACGGCAGCCCAAACAGCGCCCCGGAGGCTCACGGGCCTCGGGGCCGTTGACTGCCGGGACGCTGTCCAGGATATCGGAGATGCCCCTTACTGGAGGGGTGAGAACGCCCCCATGTGCCACTGTGCGACCCTTGCTCCGACTAAGCCAATCCCCCCTGCCTCGTCCCCTTGAAAATGCGACAGAGGGGCGCTCAGGGGCTTTTTTGGCGCCTTGCTGCGTAGAGTCCCAGGCGCTATTTCTGGCGTGACCCTCCGCGGTCATCAGTCGCGCTGCGTCAGGCCGCCAGTCCCCGGTCTCCCGTCAGGTCCGACGTTGGAGATCTTGATGACAGTTGTCGCCGTTATGTGTCGACTGGAGTCGTCAGTCGCACCGCTCAACAGGGGCCGGGAGCAGGACGTCACGGCCCGGCCACTGGAACAGCAGGCGGGCGTGCTTCTTGTCCAGGACGTCCCCGGCGGGCAGTCGGTGATCGGGGGTGCCCGCCGGGTGGACGGTCAGGGCCGGGTCGTCACCGTCTCGCACATCGCGGTCCCAGGCCCGGACCATGGCCGCCAACCGCGAGGCGAGCACCGGCCCCCGGCCTCCGGTCGCCGAACGCGCGGACGGCGAACTCCCGCAGTCGATCGGCAGGGTTGTCGCCGTGCCGGGTCTGGCGGTGGGTGGGGCACGCCAGCGAGACTTTGCCGAGGATCGCCGGCGCGTCTGCACCCTTCGCGATCCGGGTGATGCCGGTGTCCTTGCTGCGGTCAACGGCCAGGCGGCAGAAGGACGGCGGCGTCGTGGCTGCGAACAGCTGCAGCGAGCCGAAGCGCACGTCGCTGCCCACGGTCACGCCCGTGGCCACCTCGTGGCGCGGCCTGTGCAGCGCCTCCTCCAGTCTCTCGGTTGCCACGGGGTGGCCGTCTTCGAAGCGGATCTGCAGCCGGCCGTCCAACGGGTCGACGACCGGGGTGTTCCGGGCGTGCTCGTCCTGGTCACGGACGAACCCGCAGTGCGTGAAGCCCCGTGCGCGCAGTACATCTCCCTGCCGCTGGAGGGTGATCGAGCGGGTGTAGCCGTGGATCTCCAGCGGCAGCACGAGGTGCCCGCCCTCGGCGAGCTGCACATCGGGCACGTCGTCAGAAGCGTGCTGCAGTGTGTGATGAGCGTGGTCCTCGTGGGTGCCGTCGCCGTGGCTATCGGCTTCAGGCCCACGGACGCCACCGCCCTGGAGGGGCTGGCGGCGTTCGGGCTGCTGGCACTGTTCGCCCTGGCGCTGACCTGGATCGCGGTCGGGATGGCCCGTCCAGCCCGAACGCCGAGGTGGCAAGCAACAGTGCAATGCCGTTGATCCTCCTGCCGCTCATCTCGAGCGCCTTGATCCCGGCCGACATGATGCCGGGCTGGTTCCGGCCGATCGCCGAGTACCAGCCGTTCATCCCGGCCATCGAGGCGCTGCGCGGGCTGCTGCTGGGCAGCGAGATCGGCCACAACGGGTGGCTCGCCGTCGCCTGGTGCCTGGGGCCGGCCGTGCTCGGCTGCTTCTGGTCCAAGTCGTTGTTCAATCGGGACCCGAAGTAGCCGGAGAAGGACCGGTCAGCAGCTTGAGGACCGCGGTCCGCAGCTCGTCCCGCTCCAGGGCGGCGTACTCCGACACCGCGTCGGTGTACGCCGCCCCATCCGCGTCCTGCCAGCAGGCCCGAGTACAGAGGGAGCAGTAGCCCAGAGGCCGGACTTTCGTGCGTGCCATGGTGTTCCCTTTCTCCTCAATCCCGGACACCCGCCGCCGCGTCCTCCGGTTCACAATGAACGGCCCGACGGGGGCGGGCGCATCTGCTGTCAGTCCTCGCGGCCCAAGACGTTCTTGGTGGCGTCCGGGTCGCGGAGGGGGCCCCCTGGCCGGGGCCGCTGGCCTTGATGTTGAACAGGCAGCGGCCCAGGAAGTTGATGTGCCGGTCCTTGAGCGGCGTCAGTCGGGCGACGTCCTCGTCCTCGATGTCGTGGCCCTCGGCACGGAGCTGGGCGAGGTGTCTCGCTGGCGTTAGCGTCGGGTGTGTTCGATGCTTCCGTCGCTGCGGCGTGGTGTCGTTGCCCAGGATGGGAGCCAGACTGTCTCGGGGAGCGGTGCCAGGGTTCCGAAGTGGTTGATGATTGCCCGGAGTCCTGGGTGTGGATTCGCTCGGGGGAAGATGAGCGAGAGCGGGTATGCGAGCGTCGGATTCACGATCGGGATGCGGCGTAGGTCGTAGTTCGGCGGCCAGATGTACCGGTCGCGCGAGCCTACGAGGGTTGCCACGTCTGCGGAGTCCGCGAGGATGTCGAGGAGTACCTCGTTGCCGAAGTTCGGGCCCGCGGCGTCAATGCGGAGGTCGAAGTCGGTGGCGAGCTGATCGTAGAACTCTGCCCATTCACTTCGCGGCGCGATACCCGGCACCCAGATCCGGTGCCGGCGCAGCTGGGATGGTGTCAGTGTTCGTGCGGAGGCGAGCGGGTGCCTCGGGCCGACGACGAGTTCCAGCGGGGAGGCGAACGCGTGGATCATTTGCACGTCGCGCGGCAGTGTGGCCGGGTCGGTGATCGAGCGGAACGAGGCGTCGATATCGCCTGCTTGGACGGCGGTGACTGCCACGCGCGGGTCGTTGACCCTGAGGGTCACCACGTCGAGGTCGGTTTCGGGATGTGACCGCCAATAGTCGTGCAGGACGACGGCCTGCGCGGATCGCAGGCCGAGAACGTCGATCCGAAGGGCCCGCGAGCCCGGTCTGATCGCGGTGATGGCGCGATCGACACCCGTGATGATGTTCCGGGCGTGCGGGAGGAAAGCTTGGCCGTCGAGTGTCAGCTCGACCCCTCGGGCGGTGCGGGTGAACAACCGGACGCCGAGTTCGCGCTCGAGGGTTGCGATCCGCTTCGACACGGCCTGTTGCGTTACGCCGAGCTCGTCGGCCGCCTGTTGCAGCTGTCCGAGCTCGGCCGCGCGGACGAACGATCGCACCGCCTTGGTATCCATTGATCCAGCATAAACGTGCCCAACTGATGGTTGTGGCTCGCCCGGGAGTCGGTTGCTTGATCCCGAGACGGTGCGACCGGTGTGATTCAGAGACCCGAACATCGGTTGTCGCGAGAGAGTCGCATGCGCGTGCACTTGGGGCGCTGTTTCGGTTGGCTGTGGTCGGCCTACACCGTCAGTACATACGGTACGTGGATTGCCTTCGGCGCGTTCCCGCTGATCGCGGATCGAGTGCTGCACTCGCCGGCATTCGCCATGTCGCTCCTGGAGGCGGCCGGGCTTGCCGTCGCGGCGATTGTTGCGTTTCGCTCGGGCCGTGGATTGAGCACCGGGTCAAGCGTCCGGTGGTGATCGCGATGGACCTGATCCGGTTCGTCGCGATGGCAAGTGTCCCGATCGCGTACGTTCTAGGCTTGCTGTCATACGGCCAACTGCTGCTCGTCTCGGTCATCTTCGGGACCGCGAGCATCGCCTTCACTGCCGCAGCCGGGCGCGTATCCGAGGTATCTCGTCCGTAGCGATCACCTCCTTGTGACGAACGGGAGATTCGAGGGCACGAGCTGGGTGGCGACCGCGGCGGGCCCGCCCCTCGGTGGTGCACTCATAGGGTTGCTCGGCCCGGTCGTCACTGTCATGGCCGACGCCCTCAGCTACCTGCTGTCCGCGCTCGGGGTCCTCCGCATCCGCGGAGGCGACGTCGCGGCACCCCGCGACCGGGCCACCAGGTTGCGCGGAGCCGACGACTGTGAGGGCGGCGGTGGTCATCAGCTTCCTCGTTCATGCCCCTACCTCGCATCCGGTTGTGCTGAGCGGCCGGCGAAGGTGCCAACCTCTGTACCCCAGGGGTGGGAAGAGCCATGACGGGCCGCCGCCGTTCGAATCCGAGAAACCGATGCACGGGAGTCGGTGCAGGATTCAGGGTGTCCTCCGTCTGGGCGCATGAGTGGTACTGGTGCTCTAAAAACGCGCTGAATCCGGTCCCGTCACGGCACTTTCGAGAGGACCTCTTGAACTCATTTTCTGATCGTGGTGATCGGTCATGCGGGCTGCGTGTGACGCCGACCGATAGTTGGCCATCTCGATCCGTAGTTGGCCATCGCCCCGTTTCGACTGCCCAAGACAGGCGCAAGCGCCTGTCGGAGGCTCAGCCTCTCGTCTCAGTTGAGTGACCCGCGTCACACCAGGCTCTTGTCAGCAATCGGGGCGCCGTCTCGTTCAAGGGGCACGCCAACGAGACAGGAGCAACGCCATGAAGCACCGCATCGTCGTACTCGGCGCCGGATACGCCGGGGCCTTCGCCGCCGGAAACCTGGCCCGCCGGCTCTCCCCCGCCGACACCGAGATCACCGTCGTCAACGCCGTACCCGACTTCGTCGAGCGGATGCGGCTCCACCAGCTCGCGATCGGCCAGGACCTCGCGTTCCGCAAGCTCGCCGACGTATTCGCGGGCACCGGGGTGCGGTTGCGCCTGGCACGCGTCACCGGCGTCGACCCCGAGCGCAGGACCGTCGCCGTGACCGGCGAGGACGGCGGCGGCGAGCTCGCGTACGACACGCTTCTCTACACGCTCGGCAGTTCGGTCGCCCACCATGGCGTCCCCGGCGTGGCCGAATTCGCCTTCGATGTGACCGCCCGGTCCTCGGCGCTGCGTCTGCGCGAGCGCCTGGCCGGCCTGGGCGAGGGCGGCACCGTGCTGGTCGTCGGTGAGGGGCTGACCGGCATTGAGACCGCCACCGAGTTCGCCGAGTCCCGGCCCGACCTCTCGGTCGCGCTCGCCGCGCGCGGCGAGCTGGGCGCCTGGCTCTCCCCGAAGGCCCGCCGCCACCTGCGCCAGGCCTTCGACCGGCTCGGCATCACCGTCCACGAGCACACGGGCATCGAAGCCGTCGAGCCGACACGGGCGATCGCCGCCGACGGTACGTCCATCCCGGCCGACGTGACCGTGTGGTCGGCCGGGTTCGCCGTGCACCCCATCGCGGCCGCCAGCGGCCTGGAGGTCGCCGAGACCGGTCAGATCGTCGTCGACCGCACCATGCGCTCGGTTTCCCACCCGGACGTCTACGCCGCCGGTGACTGCGCCTACGCGATCGGCGAGAACGGCCGGCCGCTGCCGATGTCCTGCGCCTCGGCCGGCTTCACCAACATGCAGGCGACCGCCGCGATCATCGCGCGCCTGACGGGCAGCGAGGTCCCGACCACCGGCCTGAAGTACTACGGCAACCACATCAGCCTCGGGCGGCGGGACGCGATCTTCCAGATGGTGGACGGGGACGTCCGGCCGAAGTCCTGGTACCTGGGTGGCCGGACCGCCGCGCGGCTCAAGTCGGGCGTGCTCAAGGGGGCCGGGTGGGGCATCGCCCACCCGACCTTCGGCATGCCGAAGCGCAAGCGCCGCCTGGCCACCGCACCGGACCGGTCCGATGCGCGGGTCGCCGCATAACCTGTGCCCCATGGACAGCGTCGCCATCGATCGGTTCGAGGCCGGCCGGGACCGGCTGGCCTCGCTCGCGTACCGCCTGCTCGGCTCGGCCGCCGACGCCGAGGATGCCGTGCAGGACACGTTCCTGCGCTGGCAGGCAGCAGACCGCGAACGGATCGAGGTGCCGGAAGCGTGGCTGACCAGGGTAGTCACCAACCTCTGCCTCGACCGGCTCCGCTCGGCGCAGGCGCGCCACGAGCGAGCGGCCGGTGCCTGGCTGCCCGAACCGCTCCTCGAGGGCGACCCGATGCTCGGCCCGGCCGACACCTTCGAGCAGCGCGAATCGGTGTCCTTGGCCGTACTGACCCTCTTGGAGCGCCTCTCGCCGGTCGAGCGGGCCGTCTACGTCCTGCGCGAGGCCTTCTCGTACAGCCACGCCGAGATCGCCGGGATCCTCGACATCACAGAGTCCGCGAGCCAGCAGCATGTCCACCGGGCCCGAATCCGGGTCGCCGCCGAGCGCCGCCGCGGCGGCGAGGCCGACCCCGCGTCCGCGCGCCGGGTCGTCGAGGAGTTCCTCGCCGCTGCCACGTCGGGGCGCACCGAACGGCTGGTGGCGCTGCTCACCGACGATGTGACGGCGGTCTCGGACGGCGCCGGACTGGGCAAGCGGCTGCTGCGGTACAAGACGCGCGAGCGCGTCGCCTCCTTCGCGCGGGCCGGCTTCAAGCCCACGCCGGCGAAGCGGCGGCTGGCCGGCGGCTCCCCCGCCATCCATATCGCGCTGGTCAACGGCTCCCCGGCCGTCCTCGCCGTGGTCGACGACCGGGTCGTGGGCGCTGTGGCGTTCGAGGTCAGCGACGGCAAGGTCGCGTCCCTGCGCGGCATCGCCGCCGCGGACCGGCTCGCGCGCCTCAACGAGGCCTGGCGGCAGCACGAACCCGACGCGCCGGTCATCAACGCATGGTGACCGGAGCCACCGGAATCCAGTGACCTGAGTCAGAGCGAGGACGGCACCCCTTCGGCCCCCGAGCTGCCCAGCAGCAGGGGGCCGAAGCACGTCGGTCTCCCGAATCAGACCCGGCCATGCAGTTCGGATCCCCGATGGCCAACTAGCGGTCGACGAATCGTCACGGAGGGCTGACCAGTGCGGATCCGAGCACCCCTGGCCACCTATCGCGCGAAGTCACACTGCGGCGGCCGTTGTTCAAAATCGTTCGACCGGGTCTGGGTCACACTCACGGGGGAATGCCTCAGCCAGTGCGCCTGATGTGCGGGCACGGCCGGCCAGGCCCTGGCGGCTCAGCCGGGGCCCCGGGGCGGTGAGCGTCTGGGCCTGGGGCTGCGCGGGGAGACGAAGGATCACGTCACGCTTCGGGCCGAAGCGTGGATGACTGGAGAACCTGGAGCGGCACCTCGGGGAACCGGCGTCCGTTGACCTGGATCGCGAGAGTGCACGTGCCGGGCGTGAGCTTCTTGGTGGCGGTCGAGCGCAGCAGGTGGCGCTTGGTGAGAGTCAGAGGCGCGGTACAGCAGTCGGCGGTGACGTGAGCTGCCGCAGGGAAGGCGGTGTGGAGAGGCTCGCGGTGGACCCGGTGCGGCCCCTGCTTCACGTCGCGTATTCCCGCCCGTATCCAATGGTTGTCGACCAGACGATCGGGACCATCGAGGCTCTCGCCGGACGGCGGAGGTCTGACCCGCGCAAGTGCCTGTCACCTCGCCCCACCGTCACAGATCAGTTGGATCGGTGCGCTTCGTCGAAAGGGTGGGCCGAATGCCTTGCGCCCATGATGGCTGCCGGCACCTCGCTCACGTCGTGATCCGCTCGCCGGTGCCTTGGCCTGAGCTGCGGTAGGTGCCGCCATTCCGGCTGCTACGAACGCGATGACGGTCTCGGCGGAAGGGAAGGCGGACGGTTCCGTGGGCATCTTGGCCAGGGGGCGTCCGTAGATCTCCATGACCGGGCTGAAGGCCAGCCGGCAGCGCTCGGTCCTGGCGACCGACGTCGCCCCAACGGGATTGTGAACCGGTCGGCCTGACCCGTCAGGTGTGGCTCGACGTGACTGGACGGGGCAGACGAGGGCGAACTCGTAAGCCACTTGGCACTTGAGTCCGCGCCCCGGACAGGAGGACGGGCGGGCCGACCGTCCGGGGCATCACTGGCCGACTTCGTTCCAGCTGAGTCCGTGCTCAAGCGGATCCAGGGGCAACAGAGCGAGTAATGACGTGCACACGTCTTGACTGGCGGTCGCTTCCACACGCACCGTTGCTGGGCCGATCTTTCCAAGGGGGTCCATGAACAGCAAGGTGCTCGGTGCGTGTACGGTCCTGGCCCTCTTGGCTGTGGTGGGCGCCTCGCCGGCGCCTGCCTCCTCCGAGCCGCGTCCGGGGCCGACACGTGCCCTGCCGCTGGGCGCCGTCGGCTTGACCGAGACCCGCAGCACGCGGACGCTCCAGCCCGGTGTCACCCTCACGCGGATCGTGCGCGGTGCCGACGCCCAGGCGCTTGCGTGGACGGTCGAGGTTGCCATACCCGGCGGTGCCACCTCGCCGGACCCCGACGCGCCGCCGACGGCGCTGAAGGACCGGGCGAGCGCCGACGAGCTGACTGCCGACGTTCAGGGGGACGGCTTCGACGCCCGGGTCGAGGAAGTCACGACTCCGGCCGTCGCCGACTACGCCGGTGGAACGCTTGGGTGGCGGGTCCGGGTCGGGCAGTTCGACTCGCAGTCCGCCGCGACGGCCGAACTCACCCGGCTGAGAGGGGCTGGGTACACCGGGTCCGCCGTATACACCGGCTGGGACGGCAACCCCGCGGACCGTGGCCCGTGGCGGATCGACGTGCTCACCATCGCCCCGGACCAGTTCCGCGGCGGGCTCAAGGCGTCGTACGGTCCCGATCTGGAGAACCGCGAGAAGACCAGTGAGCTGTCGGACGCGGCCGGAGCGACCGCAGCGGTCAACGCCGGGTTCTTCGTCCTCGACCCGCGAGCCGGAGCGCCGGGCGATCCGGCCGGCGTCGGCGTCTACGACGGCCGGCTGCTGAGCGAGCCGGTGAACGGGCGCCCCGGCCTGGTGATGCACGACTCCGGCCGGCACAGCAGGGTCGCCCGGCTCACCTGGAAGGGGCGGGTCGTCGGCCGGGACGCGTCGCAACCCCTGGACGGCATCGACCGCGTACCGGGCTTGATCAGGAACTGCGGCGGCACCGCCGACGACACTCCGACCTCGCTGCCTCTGCATGACGTGACCTGCACCGACCGCGACGAGCTGATCGCCTTCACGCCTGAGTACGGTAAGCAGACGCCGCGGGGCGACGGCCTCGAGGCCGTACTGGACACCCGCGGACGGGTCCTGGAACTGCGCTCACCACGCGGCGGACCGCTGCCGGCCGGCGGCAGCTCCGTGCAGGCGACCGGCACCCGCGTCGCCGAGCTGGCCGACCTGGCGCAGGTCGGCCGGCCCCTGCACGTCGAGAGGACGTTGCGGGACGACAGCGGCCGCAAGGTCTCCCCGTCCCGGGCGACCAGCATCCTCAACGGCGGTCCCGAACTGGTCCGCGACGGACGACTGCACGTCACGCCCGCGACCGACGGGATGGTGCAGCCCGGCAACGCGAGCTTCTACTACGGCTGGGTGCACAAGCGCAATCCACGCACGCTGGCCGGGGTGGACGCCGCAGGCAGGACGGTACTGGTCACGGCCGACGGACGCAGCACGGACGCGCTCGGGCTGAGCATCCCCGAGAGCGCCGCCGTCGCCCGGGCACTCGGCCTGCGCGACGCGGTCAATCTTGACGGCGGCGGTTCGACCACCATGGTGGTCGACGGTGAAGTGATCAACGCCCCGTCCGACGCGGCCGGTGAACGCCCCGTCGGGGACGCACTGTTGATCCTGCCCGACCGCGGCTGACCGGGCCCGGTCCGAGAACGCCCGAGCCAGTGACCACCGACCGCCAGGAGCCGCCATGACCGCCATCCCGATCCGCCGAGCCCGCCTCCTGCTCGTCCTTGCCGCGCTGCTGCTCACCCTGGCGTCGACCCCGCCGGCGCCGGCCACCGCGTCGACAGTGTCACCCGCCGGGGCAGCGGGCGGGTTCGGGCCCTCCTCCCGGGGGGCCGAGGTCGTCGCGGTCGCCCAGGTCGCCGACCGGCAGGTCGACCTGTCGGTCCGTTCGCCGGCCCTCGGCGGCCGGACGGTGAACGTGCGTCTGCTCACGCCCGATGGCTGGGACCCGGGCGACCGGAGTCGGCACTGGCCGACCCTCTGGCTGCTGCACGGCTGCTGCGGGGACTACACGTCGTGGACCAGTCGGACCGACGTTGCGCGGACCGACAGCCTGCGCGATGTCCTCGTGGTCATGCCGGAGGCAGGCTGGAACGGCTGGTACAGCGACTGGTGGAACTACGGCCAGGGCAGTGACCCGGCATGGGAGACCTTCCACACCAAGGAACTGCGCCTTCTCCTCGAGCACGACTGGGGGGCGAGCAGGAACCGCGTCGTGGCGGGACTTTCGATGGGTGGTCAGGGCGCCCTGCTGTACGCCGCCCGGCACCCCGGGATGTTCAAGGCGGCCGCAGCGTACTCCGGCTCTGTGCACCCGCTGCTGGGCGACGAGTCGGTCAACCGCATCATGGGGTTCTTCGCCGGTCAGGGCACCGACCCACTGAGGGTCTGGGGCGACCCGGTTGCGCAACGTGACATCTGGGCGGCCCACGACCCGTTCCACCTGGCCAAGCGCCTCAGGTCGATCCCCGTCCACCTGTCCTGCGGTGACGGCACCACCGGCCCCTTGGACCCGCCGGGCGCCACGAGCGCGCTCGAGGCGGACTTCAACAGGCAGAACCAGGCCCTTGCGAGCGAGCTCGAACGCCAGGGCGCGAAGCACGTGACCACCCACTTCTACGGCCCGGGGACCCACGGCTGGGCGTACTGGCAGCGTGAGTTGCACTCCTCGCTGCCGATGCTGCTCCACGCCTTGCGGGCCGACGGCTGAACGGCCGTATGCCGAGATCATCCGCCCGGGCATCCCCGCCGCGCCATGGACGGCCGTGTCCGGGACGAGCCCCCGGCCGGGCAAGGGAGATCGTGGGACCGTCACCGGTTACGGCGATCTCGTCTGCATACTGTGCCAGTCCCACCACCGGCTCGGCCCGGGTGTCCCGCCTCCGAAACCGCACGTCGCCCTGCCTCCGCTGTAAAGATTCAGTCCATGAACGACAGCACCCCTGCCCAGAGGGCCCGCGAGCTGCTCACCCAGGCATCCCAGCACCCGGTTGCCAGTCCTCAGCGCGACGCGCTGGTGGCCGAAGCCGCCGTGTGGGCACGGCTGGAGCACGCAGCCGTCATGGAGCATCACACGGCCGCAGTGGCCGACATCGAGTCCGTCCTGGCCTCCTTCGCCGACCCCGTGCAGAAACTCGGCAGCGAACTCGGCAACCTGACCGAGCACATCAAGCTCGGCCAGAGGTGAGCGAGCACGCGGAGGCAGGGCACCGCGGTGGTCACGTGTTGCGATGACGGTGAGGCGCTGGGGCAGGCCGCGTGGCGGGCTGCCCTTCGAAACCGCTGAACGCCGACTCGCGGAAGACTTCCTCCTCGCGCTGGGCACCGACGGCCTCCTCCAGGCACCGGACCCGGATGCCGATGCCGGGCCCGACCTGCTGCCCCGTACCGTGGCCGGCCCCGCACGACCGCTCGAGCAGCTCTGCGGTGCCGTGCCGACCACCCTGCTGTCCGGGCCCCGTTCCGGTGACGCGGCCCTGCTCATTGCCCGCCCCCGCCCTCCGCAGGCAGGACGGGCCGTCCGGGGGAGCTGTTCCTGTCGGAGATCCTTTCGCAGTACCGGTCCCGGCGATGTGAGGGCCGGAGCGATCGGGTTAGTCTGTCCGTCGTACCGGACACGGGGTGCCCCATTCGAGGGCTGAGATCACACCCGTCGAACCTGAACCAGTTCGTACTGGCGGAGGGATGTCTTCCATGCCTTTGGCGCATGTATCCGGCGGGCTGCCCGCCGACGGTCGGCCGACTGCGTGGTCGCCGTGTCGGGGCCCGTCGACTTCGTCACCGACGGGATGCGCAGTGCCCGGAACGCCCATGGGGATGCCCTGTTGACCCGGGTGACAGGCGGCGGCTGTGCGCTGGGGGCGGTGATGGCTGCCTTCGCGGCGGTCGACGAGGACCGGTTCACCGCGACGGTGGCTGCCGTCACCGCGTTCACGGTCGCCGCCGAGCTCGCCGCGAAGGAGGCCTCCGGGCCCGGCAGCTTCGCCGTCTCGTTCCTCGACGCGCTTGCCGCACTGGAGGAATCCGACCTTGCCGAGCGGGCGGTGCTCTCGTGACCGCGGCACCGGTGGATCTGTCGGTCTACCTGGTCACGGACGCGGCCCGGTGCGCGGCCCGCGGCCGGAGCGTGGCCGAGACCGTTGCACGGGCCGTGGCCGGAGGCGTCACCGCCGTGCAGATCCGGGAGAAGCACGCCGCCGGGAGGGAGTTCCTGCGGACGGTCCTGGAGGTGGCCGCCATCCTCCCCGAACGGGTGGCGCTGATCATCAACGACCGGGTGGACGTGTTCCTGGCGGCCCGGGCAGCCGGGGCGCGCGTCACCGGGGTCCACGTCGGCCAGTCGGATCTGCCGCCGGCCGCGGTACGCGAACTGATCGGTGAGCACGCGGTCCTGGGTCTGAGCGCCGCCACCCCCGACGAACTGCGCGCCGCCGCCGGGGATCCGGCACGCGTCCACCACATCGGCATCGGCGCGCTGCACGCGACCCGGACCAAGGCGGATGCCCCGGCCGCACTCGGCCATGACGGTTTCGCCCGCCTCGCCCGGCTCAGCGACCTGCCGGCCGTGGCCATCGGCGGCGTCACCCCGGCCGACCTGCCACGCCTGCGGGATGCCGGGGCGGCGGGTGCCGCCGCCGTCTCGGGCATCTGCGCCGCCGAGGACCCCCGAGCAGCAGCCCGCGCATACGCCCGGGCATGGACCCGCAACCGAGAGGAGAGCCACGCATGACCGCGCCGCCCCGCGTGCTGACGATCGCCGGATCCGACTCCGGCGGAGGAGCCGGAATCCAGGCCGACCTGAAGACCATGCTGGCGCTCGGCGCCCACGGAATGAGCGTGCTCACGGCTGTCACGGCACAGAACTCCCTGGGCGTGCAAGGCGCATGGGAACTCCCCGTGGAGGCGGTGCGCGCGCAGTACCGCAGTGTCGTGGACGACATCGGCGTCCAGGCGGTCAAGACGGGGATGCTCTCCTCGCCCGAGCTGGTCACGGTGGTCGCCGGGCTGTTGTCGGACGTGGCGGCCCCGGTCGTCGTGGACCCGGTGAGCGTGTCCAAGCACGGCGACAAGCTGCTGGCCGACGACGCGCTGGATGCCGTACGCACCGCGCTGCTGCCGGTCGCGACGGTGGCCACGCCGAATCTCGACGAGGTCGCGCAGCTCACCGGCATCACGGTGACGGATGAAGCAGGTATGCGCCGCGCTGCCGCGCGGCTGCTCACGTACGGGCCCCGCTGGGTGGTGGTGAAGGGCGGCCACCTGCCGGGTGAGGCGACCGACCTGCTGACGGATGGCGAGGCGGAGCACTGGCTGCGCGCCCCGCGGCACGACAACCGGCACACCCACGGCACGGGCTGCACGCTCGCCTCGGCCATCGCGGTGGGCCTGGCGCAGGGCCACCCGGTACCGGATGCGGTATGCCGGGCCAAGGACTACGTCACCGCGGCGATCGCGGCGGGATTCGCGCTGGGGGCCGGCGTCGGGCCGGTGGACCACAGCTGGCGGATCCGCGCGCGCACCTGATGCCGGTCGATGAGTCCCGCACCGCCGGGCCGCCCGCCACACAGGCCCCGCCGGGCGGTGCCTGTGTGGAGACGTTCCCGGATTCCTCGTCAGAAGACGAGGATTCGCGGACCCATGGGTCAGAACCACTCGGCCCGGTTGTCGGCCGCGGTGCGGTCCAGGCTGTCGATCAGGTCGAACTGCCGTCCCGTTCACGGGAGTTCCACGCGGAAGAAATACCGGGCCGCCTGCCGCTTGCGTTGGTGGAAGTCGTCCGCGTGGTCCTTGAGCGCGAGGAACTGCTCCAGCCAGATCCAGGCCAGCACCACATGGCCGACGGCTTCCAGGTAGACAGAGGCGTTTGCCAGGGCCGTTGCCGGGTCTCCGGTCGCCCACAGCCTGGCCGTGGTCCGCTCGACGCGGGCCGTGACCTGCTCCAACCGGTTGGCGAGCGTGGCCGCCTCGCCGCCGGCCACCCCGGCCCGGGCGATGGTTGCCGCGATGATCCACATCTTGGTGCCGGTGATCCGGTACGTACCGTCGGCCTCCGGCACCGCCCGGGTGCGTGGCGGCCATCACCTTGGACTCGAAGGGGCCCGGGGCGACCGCGTTGACGGTGATGCCCTGCGGGCCGAGTTCCTTGGCCAGGACCCTGGCGAGGTGGTGCAGTCCGGCCTTGCCGGCCTCGTAGGAGCAGGCCGGGAGGGGACTGACGTGGAGACCGTCGATGGAGCCGACGTTGATCACGCGTGCCGGGTCGTCATGGGAGCCGGCCGAGCGCAGCAGCGTCCGCGAGCAGCCGTTCCACTGTCCCTGTCAGTTCCCCGTCCGTGAAGCGGTAGGTGTCCAGCCGGATATCGAAGCCCAGCTCGTCCATCCGCTGCACGTTGTCGTACGGATCCTGGAACGGTGGCAGCACCATCGGTTTGCTGAAGCGGAGGGCCTCGGTCTTCGTGCTGTTGCCGCCGTGCGTGATGACGAGATCGACGAGCGGCAGGATCGACGTCTGCGGCAGGAACTCGGTGCCCCACATGTGCGGCGCGAGCACCGGGCTCGCGTTCAGCGCAGGTCGGCCCGCGCGGGGGTGTCGTCGAGGAAGCCGCCCGACTGATGCTGCCACAGCTTCGCGTAGGCGCCGTCCGACGCGAGCAACTCCTGGTGCGTGCCCTGTTCGACGATCCGTCCGCGGTCGAGGACGACGAGCCGGTCCATGGTGGCGACCGTGCTGAGCCGGTGCGCCACCACGAGCGCCGTCCGCCCCTCCATGAGCCGCCACAGCGCCTCCTGGACGAGGATTTCGCTCTCGGAGTCCAGGGCGCTGGTCGCCTCGTCCAGCAGCAGGATCGGCGCGTCGCGCAGGATCGCCCTGGCAAGGGCGACCCGCTGGCGCTGTCCGCCGGACAGCTTGACACCTCGCTCGCCCACCATGGTGTCGAAGCCGTCCGGCAGCGCGTCGGCGAACTCCGTGACGTGTGCCGCCTCGGCCGCGCGGCGGATCTCGGCGTCGGTGGCGTCCGGCCGGGCGAACGCGATGTTGTCCCGCAGCGTGCGGTGGAACATTGCCGGGTCCTGCGGCACATAGGCGATCAGGCTGCGCAGGTCGGCCTGGCGCAGCATGCTGATGTCCTGACCGCCGATCAGGATTCGGCCGGCGTCGATGTCCGCCATCCGCAGCAGCAGTCGGCTGAGTGTGGTCTTGCCCCCGCCGGACCGGCCGACGAGACCGATTTTCGCCCCGCTGGGCACAGCCAGGTCGAGGCCCTCGAAGAGCGGTTCGGCGCCTGCGTGGGCAAAGGTCACGTGGTCGAAGTGGACGTCGGCGGTTCGGGACAGCAGCGGCTCCGGCGCGGCCGGGTCGAGAACGGTCGGCGGCCTCAGCAGCAGTTCGGTGAATTGCGCGGCCTCCGTCATCGAGCTCTCCAGGCGGCGGTAGATCTGGTTGAACTCGAACATGATGCGCGTTGCATTGGTGTAGTACGTGAAGGCGACCACGATCGCCTCCACGCCGTGCCCGCCCCCGCCGATGGCGACCGCGAGCAGCAGGCCCAGCGCGTTGGTCAGCACGGACATCGGTGCGACCAGTGTGTCGATGCGCAGGTTGCCGTAGTCCCACGACCGCAACGTGAGCCGCCTCGACACCGCGACGCGGGAGCGGTGCTCGGCGGCCTCGCGCTCCTCGGCGGCGAACGCCCGGACCGTGTCCATGTTCATCAGGCTGTCGGCGACGTGGCCCGACACCCGGGCGATCGCCTCCTCGCGCTGATCAACGAGCGTCTGGCGGCGGCGGATGAGGGGCGTCACGCACAGCGCCGTCAGCGCGATCATCGCCAAGAGCCCGACAACGAGCAGCGGTTCGTAGCGCCAGAGCACCACCGACCCGAACAGCAGGGGCACGAAGCTGCCCACGACCGAGAAAGTCAGCGTGTCGACGAACTCCTCGAAGCGGGACGCGAAGCTCAGGACCCGCTTGGTCAGCGACCCGGCGAAGTTGTCGTGGAAGAACGTGGCGTCCTTGGCGAACAGCTCGTCCATCCCGATCACGTACAGGTGCTCGATGCCGAGGGCGTCAATGCGGTTCAGACAGTGCAGGCCGACGCGCCACAGCGTCTCCGCGAGCAGCAGGACGCCGGCGAAGCCGAGGATGTAGGGCAGCGTCGAGCCGATGGCGATTCCGGAGTCGCCGGCGATCCGGCCGACGAGCTTCGCGACGAGCAGCGGCGCGATGTAGTTGATGCCGATGTTGCCCAGTGCCGGAAGCAGCATCGCGGGCACCGTCAGCCGTCGGAGCCGGGCCAACTCCCGCCCGTAGTAACGAAGGGCGAGGCGCACTGAGCCCGCGCCGGGCGGAACCTCGCGCGATTCAGGCAATCCCATCCCACCCCTGTGTTGTCGTGCGGCAGCTCGTCACGCGCTTCTCCGGGGAGAAGCCGTTGCCCCATGTCCGTGCGGAGCTTCGGCTCGAGTGAGTGCCTTCGCCCAGGTCGTCTTCCGGAGGCGGGGCACGACGGCGGAGCCCCCGCGCTGCTCGTGGCGACGCAGCCGTCCGAGTACGGGGAGGCCAGGAATCGCAGTGTCTCGCGGGGGCGCCCGCGGTGTCCAAGCGTTATTTCAGCCGAAGGCGACCCGCAGCCGCTGCGCAGGCGTCAGCGAGGCCGGCGACCCGACGATTACCTCACCGCAGAGCGGGCCTTTTTCGCGCCCCAGCAGCGTGCTGATGAGCGCGGGCGACGGTGGAGTCCACGGACTCATCCCAGGTCGGCGCATCAGGCGTGGTTCGCCGAAGCGTTCCTCGAACTCGGCGTCGTTCAAGGCCCGGTGCTCCTTGCCGGTGATCCGGCCCGTCAGCAGGTCGGTGAGGAAGCCGGGGAGGGGAGCGGCGCGCATGGTTTCGGTGATCTCGCCGGGCAGGCAGGCGACCCGGCAGCCCGCGTCCCGTGCGACGGTCAGAGAGAATGTTTGGCGTGGTGTCGTCGTCGCGTTTTCCCAGGCGCTCGGGCGCCGCGGACGCCGAAACGACCACAGCGCCGGAACGCGAAGGAGACGTCGGGCTACTGCGCTGCGCGTGTGGCCCGTCGCGTCCTACGCGGCGGTCGGTGCCCCGGGGACACGCCGATTGCCGCCGTTGTGCTTCTGCCACAGCCGGTAGACCTCGACGGCCGCGTCCTGCGGCTCGTGGCGCATCGGCAGGCGTCGCTCGGGGTAGTCCTTGGCGAACTCGTCGTAGAGGGTGTCGAGTTCGAAGTACTTCCGGTCGTCCACGTAGTGCGGCTCGTAGGCATCGCGGGTGGTGAGGAAGACGACCTCGTCGGGGGAGCAGTAGTACAGCGAACCCAGGCACATGGGGCAGGGGTGGGCGAGCACATAGATGGTGGCGCCGACCAGGTGCTCCGTGTCCGAGCATCCTGCAGGCCTCGCGGATGGCGAGGATCTCCGCGTGTGCGGTGGGGTCGGAGGTCCGGGCGACCTTGTTGGGGCTTTCGGCGAGGATCTCGCCGTCCTTGACGATGACGGTGGCGAAGGGGCGCCCGCCCTCTTCGATGTTCTGGCGGGCGATGTCGATGGTGCGCTGGATGAAGTCCATGCGGAGGCCTCCGGTGGAAAGGGAGTGCCTGGTGGGCAGGCGGTGTCCCGGGGGAAGAGAAGAGGGGGCGGGCTGGAGAGTGTCGCGCTCCCGGCCCGCCGCGGCCAATGGACGGACAGTCAGAAGGGTTTGGTGGGAAGGTACTTGCCGTCGAGTGTGATGACGGCGCGCTCGCCGCCCTCCGGATCGGCGACTTTCTTCACATCCAGCTTGAAGTTGATCGCGCTGATGATGCCGTCCCCGAACTGCTCGTGGACAAGGGCCTTGAGAGTGGTGCCGTAGACCTGGAGCATCTCGTAGAACCGGTAGATGGTCGGGTCGGTCGGAACTCCGCCGGGGATCGATCCACGGGTCGGGATCGTCTGCAGCAGCAACACTGCGTCGGCGTCCAGGCCCAGCAGCTCCGCGACAGCGTTGGCGGCCTGCTCCGGCAGAGCGTGCTGGCCGAGCACCGCCGCGGTGACGAAGGCGACCGACAGGCCTGCGGCATCGGCGATCTGCTGCCAGGTCAGGTCCTTGCGGGTCTTGGCCTCGACGGCTGTGGCGGCGAGGACCTGGCGCGCGGTGGGGTCGAACTGGGCGTGTGTCATGAGAAGGATTCCTTTCTGGGGTACCGGCTTTGAGGAGCGGCCGGCGAGTTCGGCGGGGTGGTGGGTCATGCCGCGACCGCGGCGCCGCCGATCGTCTCGATGGCTCCGGTTGCGATGTCGAATATCCAGCCGCGCAGGGTGAGTGTCCGGGCGGCCACGGCGCGAGCCACCGACGGGTGGGTGGCCAGGTTCTGCAGCTGCGCGTGGACGTTGGCCCGTACCAGGGTGGCGACGTCGGGCGTGCCTGGCGCGGCGGGGACGGCAGCGGCGCGGGCGGTCGCGGAGTCCGCGTGCCGCAGCCAGCCGGCGATCATCGGCGTGGCGCTGAGGTCGTGTTCCTCGGCCAGGGCGGTCATGGCTCCGCATGCGGAGTGACCGCAGATGACGATGTCGTTCACGCCCAGTACGGCAATGGCGTACTCGATGCTTGCTGCGACACCGTCCGGTCCCGAGGCGTAGGCCGGGACCAGATTTCCCGCGGTTCGGACGACGAACAATTCACCCGGTTCGCTCTGCGTGATCAGCTCGGGGACGACCCGGGCGTCGGAACAGCCGATGAACAGCGTCTTCGGTCGGTGTGTCATGGCCAGACGGGCGAACAGCCTCGCCTTGGCAGGAAAGACATCGCGGCGGAAACGCGCGGGGCCGTCTGTGAGGTCGTGCACAGTCACTCCCTTCGGTGGTTGCCTGCCCGACGGGCTGACGAAGTTCACCATGCATGAGCGACTCCTATAGTGTCCAAGTCTTGATATCCATAACTTCCATTGATCAGATCTATAGCTCACCGCAGGAGGGGGGCCCGTCAGGGGAATCGGATATCGGGTGCGGGGTCGCCCGGGGGCGTGGCCGGCTCGAACCACGAAGGCTTCGGCATCTGCTGCCGCTCCGCGGTGCACAGTCCCCCTGGTCGCCGGGCAAGGCAATGCGGCAGGAGCGCGCGGGAACCGGATGGCGGCCCGCAGGCGTGACGGCCGTGCCCGGCAGGTCGCTGGTCGGCACCATGCACGCGCGAAGAGGCGGGCCCAGGATGCCGTGGGCGGAGCCGAAACGGCTGGGCTCCGGCTGCGTTGCCGCGCGGCAACGCAGCCGGAACCACCATCACCCGCTGTACGGTGCATGAGCAGAGCGGCAGATCGAAGGGACCGGTTCCGTGGCCACCGGCTCCGCCCATACCCGGGACGGTGCCGAACATCGCGGCCAACGTGCCGAAGACGGTCCGAGGTGTCGGTTCGCTGTCGGGTAGCCGCTGGTCGAAGACCTTCTTGACGGGGCAGCGGACACCGGGGCCCTCGCGAGGCAGGTGCCCATAGGTGAAGGAGTGTATTAGTGGGAGTGTCGATTGACCCGCTCTATACTCCAATTATGGGTCCGGAACTACGCCACCTCCGCTATCTGATCGCGGTGGCCGAGCATGGCAATTTCACGCGCGCCGCCGACGAACTGCGTATCTCGCAGCCGACGCTCTCGCAACAGATCAAGCAGCTGGAGAGAGTTGTCGGCGTTCAACTGCTCGACCGCAGTGGCCGCAGCGTCCGCCCGACCGACGCGGGCGAGGTCTATGTGCGCTATGCGCAGCGTGCTCTCCGGGAGCTGGCAGCGGCCGATCGTGCTGTCCTCGACGTGGCTGACCTCTCCCGCGGGCATCTGCGCCTGGCGATGACGCCGACCTTCACCGCCTATCTCATCGGCCCTCTCGCGCAGGAGCTTCACACCCGCTACCCCGGCGTCACACTGGAGGTACGGGAAATGACGCAGGACCGCATCGAAGCGGGACTTCTGGCCGACGAACTGGACCTCGGCATCGCGTTCGAGGGAACCCATCTGCCCGGGATCGTCGCAACCACGCTCTTCACCGAGACCCTCAGCCTCGTCGTCACCACGAGTCGTCCCGATACGCGCAGCGATCGGCCGTTGCCGGTGAGCGACCTTGCCGGGCAGCAACTCGCCCTCCTCAGCAGCGACTTCGTCACCCGAAGCCACATCGACAACTACTTCGCTGAGCATCACATCAGCCCGCCGATCGCTGTGGAAGCCAACAGCATCCAAGCCCTTACCGAGATCGTGCAGCGCACCGGCCTGCTCGCCACCGTGCTTCCCGACGCCATCACCGACGACCACCCCCATCTCACCCCCATTTCCATCGACCCTCCGCTGCCCACCCGCGTCGCCACCTTGTTGCGCAGAGACAGCGCCTACGAGAGCGCCGCCGCACGCGCCTTCATCCGGCTTGCCCGCGACGTGGTCCAGGAACGCGGCTACACACCGGCCTGACTCCGGACTCCACGTGCGTGCGGACAGTTTCCTCGGCCAGGAGCTCCCGGGAGCACGCGCAGCACCGCTGTCACCCCACCGGCCACTCCGGACACCCGTACGGGGCGATCGCCGCCGGGGCCCCCGCCCGCCCGGCGCGGCCGGCGACCTGAGGAGTCGTCTCCGGTCAGCGTGTTCGACAGTGCCCAGCTATCTGCGCATGGTCCGCACGGACGGCACTCGATCGACGGGTGGCACCAGCTCTTCGGCGCTGACTCCCACGAGGTGCTCCGGAGAGCAAGTGCACTCCGCCCATACCGCTGCGCACCCAGGGGTATTGCAACGCATACTGCCTTACGCGACTGCGCGAGCTGGGCCTGGTGATCCGCGATCGACGGCGCGGTGCGGTTGTCCTGTCCCGGATGACTGTGGGCAGGGTGAGGCTCTGACCTGCGGTGCCCACGGTTGTGCCGGACAGGCTGGCGGTTGGTGTCCCGCACAACCGCAGGCAGCGCGGTCGTTCACCCGCGGAGCCAAGCAAGCAGGTGCCGTGGAGCCGGTCGCCATTTGCCGGCTTCACGGATGAGTTCCTGAGAGCGGATCTGGTGCAACTCGAAGTGCATGTCGCACGCTCCTACTGCCGGAACTCCATGACGTCGGCGACCACGCAGCTGACGTTGTCGGGGCTGCCGGAGTCGTTGGCGAGGGTGATGAGTTCGCGGACGGCCTGCTCGGGCTCCCTGCCTTCGGAGAGCACCCTTTGGATTTCTTCGGTCGGCACGATGGTCGACAGACCGTCGGAGCAGAGCAGGTATCGGTCTCCCTGCCGGGCGGAGGCGATAGCCGGTCACCGGGTCGACGCGAGCGGGGGGCAGCAGGCCGAGCTCGTCGTAGAGACGCAGCGCCTTCGGTGACAGGCGGGACGCCTTCGCGAACGTCCCGATGGTCAGCAACCCCATGCTTGCTCCTCCTCATGCCGAGCACATCGCCCGGCCCCACCGATGCTGTGGCTTCCCCCAAGGTGAAGGTCAACTATCGGGCAGTGATTGCTCTTCCGCGCGACGAGGATGCGGCGAGCGTGGTCCCCGGCCAGCTTGCCCATGGGCATCGGGGCGGTGCGAAGGTGGCGCCAGATCGAGTGATCCAACCGCCCTGGCGGTGGTTGCGTACCCAGACGCGAGACATGCCGTAGGGGTCGTAGTGCACGTCCCGGCCCCGGCCGTCGCTTCCCGCGCCGGAGCGCTGACAGCGGAAGGGGTTCAACTCCGCGCCGTCGCAGGAGTTGATTGTCCGTCGTGGACGGGGCAGAAGCTCGATGTGCTCCTCCGCTCCGGTCGCGACCGGTACGTGCCCGGCGGTCGGGACCGGAGCGGCGTACTTCTCGTTTCCGAACTTGCCCACAGACGACCGGGACGGTGGTCCCCTTACTCCGAAGGAACAGAGAGACGTTCTTGACACGTGGCGTCGAGCCCGCAGCTGCGCGACCTCAACTCCTGGGCAGACTCTGAGCTGTGCCCCGCGAATCGTTCCTGCGGTGAACCTTGTCGGCCGTACGGATGACCGCAGGCCGCGCTCCGCCCAGGACGCAGGCGGCGACCGGTATACCCGGGGGAATGCTCAAGAACCCGGTATGCGGAATCGGGGCTCTCTCGTCGTCGGTGCGTGGGGGAGCGGGCGGCGACGAAGCGGGGCCGGCAGCTGGCCGTTCATGAGGCGGAGCTTCAGACGTTGAGCGCCATTGCCGACGGATCGTCCGCGGACACCGTCGTCTCCTGCACCCCGGCCGCGCAGCGCAAGATCCCGTCCCGGGGTGCCCGGCGTCATCGGGTGCCCGTGGCTCGTGCCGCATCAGGTTCCGAAGCGGTTCCTTCCTGTGTTCCACAATCCTGAAAGGTGTTCGTGATGAGCCGAGGGCTGATCGTGGTGGATGTGCAGAACGACTTCTGCGAAGGAGGTAGCGTTCCCGTCGCGGGAGGCGCGCGGGTCGCCTCGGCGATCGCCGATCTGGTCGACCGGAGCGCAGGCCGTGACTACCAGTACGTTGTGGCCACCCGGGATCACCACATCGATCCGGGCAGCCACTTCTCCGAGACCCCGGACTTCCAGGACAGCTTCCCCGTCCATTGCGTGGCAGGGAATGAAGGCGCTGAATTCCATCCCCACTTCGCACCCGTCGTCACGGACGGCAAGGTGCACGCCGTTTTCTTCAAGGGCGCCCACTCTGCCTCCAAGAGCGGCTTCGAAGGCGCGGACGCGGAGGGAACCTCCCTCGCGGACTGGCTGCGTGCCCGTGGGGTCGAGGACGTCGACGTGGTGGGCATCGCCACGGATCACTGCGTGCGTGCGACCGCGCTGGATGCTGTTGCGGCAGGATTTCGCGCACGGGTACGTCTCGACTACTCGGTCGGCGTCGCCCCGCACACAACAGCTGCCGCGCTGAACGACTTCCGCAAGGCCGGAATTGCAGTATCCGGTGAGGTGCCGGCTCCGGAATAGTCCTGACACCGGTGCGAGGTACGACTGGCACCGGTGTCCCGCCGGCCCGGCGGAGGCCACGTCCGGTTGATCACCGGTTTCCACGTGGAGAACCGGGCCGGGTGCGGGCGGCTGACCGGTTCGGGTATGCGCCCGCCGGGCCCGGCGCGGCTCGGGCAAAGCCATGAGTGGCCGGCCGGGTCCGCGACCGCAGCGGAACCCGCGTCGCGCCGTCGCCGGGCTGGGGCCTTACCACCCTCCTCGGCCAGGTCGAGCGCCTCACCGCTCTGATCGCCGACGAACCACTGGCCGCACTCCGGGTCGTCGCGGCCCTGAGACGCGTCACCGAGCGGTTGGTGACCGGCGCCGTGTTCAGCATTGACACCGCGGACGGGCCGCAGTGGAACACCGTCGCCCAGGCTCCGGGGCAGCGAGCAGGCCGCCCGCTCCCGCCTGACCCGCTACGCCCTCCACGAATGCCCCTGGAGATCGGTGTCGGCGCCGATCTGTACGAGAGCGGGCGCCGGAGCGACGCAGCACCCTCCGCCGTCGCCCTGTGCGAGATCCGGAGGGTTCGTGGAGCAGGGGCAGCGTGGCCGGCATCAGGGGTGGAGCATGCCGATCTCATCGCGGTGAGCCGGGATCAGGGTTCGTGGTGGAAGGCGGTCGCGAGCGCCTGGTGCAGCTGGCCGATGCTGGGGGCGCCGTCCAAGCCCTCGGGTGTGCGGTAGAGACGGCAAGCCATCCCCTGCGTTCGTCCGGCTTCTGCGAACAGGTCTTCTCCGTCAATGAGGACAGTCGGGGAACCGGTGAAACTGATGCGTTCGGCCTCGGTCTGGTCGGTGACCACCCGGGTGACGACATCGACGTTGTGCAGCCCGGCAGCCTCCAGCGCTTGCCACAACCGGGCGACGGCCAGCTGTTCGTTCGGGCATTCCTTTACGACTACGACCTCGATCCGCATGCCTCCAGGATGCCGCAGTACCTCGGGCCAGCAGTTCGGTGATCTGACGGACGGCATCACGGGCAGGGCGCCCCACGCCGATGAGGGTCGCGGAGGCCGGCCCGTCCAGTCGCCGTGGCCGAGCAGGGGCAGCCGCGGTTCACCGACCGTGCGGGTGCCGTCGGTGGCCCCGTACGCCGTGCAACCCCAGCGAGGCAAGGTGCGAGAGGGCGGGCGAAACCCGGTACACCAGATCACCGCGCCCGCGCATCCGGTCGTGCCCTCGCTCCACCGGATGCCGTCGGTAACGGGCCGCTCGAACATTGGCTGGGCCTTCAGCAGTCCCGCGTCGCGCGCTGTGCGGACCGGCGGGACGGCCACGATGTTGCCGAGCGGGCGACGCCGTCGGTGTTGGTGCGGCCTTCGTCCAGGGCGCGGCGGCGGGCGGTGGCGGGGGTAACAGGGCGTGGCCGTCGATGTCGGCGGCGAGGATGCGGGGAGGGCGCCGGGTGACCCAGGTCAGGTCGATGCCGTCGTGGATGGCGAGGTCGGACGCGATCTGTGCGCCGGAGTCACCGCCGTCGACCACGACCACTCGCTGTCCGGCGAAGTCGGACGGGCGCCGGTAGTTGGTGGTGTGGAGCCGGCGGCCGGTGAATACCTCCTGGCCGGGGACGGCGGACAGGAAGGGACGCCACCAGGTGCCGGTGGCCGAGACAACCGCCCGTGCCGACCAGCCGCCGGTGTCCGTCTCCACCCGCAGCCGTTTTCCGTTCCGGCGCACCGCCCGGACGCGGACCGGGCGGTGGATGGGCAGGCCGTAGCTCCGCTCGTAGTCGGTCAGGTACTCCAGCACGTGCCCGGCGTCCGGGTACTCCTCGCCGGTTTGGGTGGGCATGAGACGGCCGGGCAGGGAGGAGAACGCGGCCGGGGAGAACAGGTGCAGGGAGTCCCAAATGTGCTGCCAGGCCCCGCCGGGCGTGCTCTGCGCGTCGAGGATCACGAAGTCCAGCTTCTTGCGGCGCAGGCAGTAGCCGGCGGCGAGCCCGGCCTGCCCGCCGCCGATCACCACAACGTCGCTCACCTCGGTCTCGGGGACAGAGCCGCTGCGGCGGGTGCCTCGGCTGCGGCACACACCGGGCACAGCACCGTCCGCGCTTCGGCCTCACCGGGGTTCCGATCAGACTGCCCCGACGCACGCTCCGGGGTGCGATGCGGGCGTGAGCCGCGCAGACTCCGGCTCCGCAGCCCTGGCAGAGGCCGATGGTGGTGCTGTTCGGTCCCGTGGTGCGGCAGTCGAGGCAGTGCATCAGTCGTCTCTTCCCGGGGTGGTGAGTTCCGCGGGCATGAACTTCTTGCGCCAGGCGAGCGCGACGTACACGAGGCCGATCAGGACGGGTACCTCGATGAGCGGGCCGACGACTCCGGACAGGGCCTGGCCGGAGGTGACGCCGAAGGTCGCAATGGCGACGGCGATGGCCAGTTCGAAGTTGTTGCCCGCCGCGGTGAACGCCAAGGTCGCGGTGCGGTCGTAGGCGAGCCCTAGGGCCTTGCCGAGCAGGAAGGTGCCGAAGAACATGATCGCGAAGTAGACGAGCAGCGGCAGCGCGATCCGGACGACGTCCAGGGGCTGCGAGGTGATCGTCTTCCCCTGGAGGGCGAACAGGATCACGATCGTGAAGAGCAGCCCGTACAGGGCCCAGGGTCCGATCTTCGGCAGGAACTTCGCCTCGTAGTTCTCGCGGCCCATCTTCTGCTCGCCGATGCGGCGGGTGAGGAAGCCGGCCAGCAGCGGGATGCCGAGGAAGATGATGACGTTGAGGGCGATGTGCCAGACGGAGACGTCCAGGCCCTGGCCGTCGCCGAGGTTCAGCCACCGGGGCAGCAGGTCGAGGTAGAACCAGCCCAGCAGGCCGAACGCGATGACCTGGAACACGGAGTTGAGGGCGACGAGGACGGCGGCGGCTTCGCGGTCGCCGCAGGCGAGGTCGTTCCAGATGATGACCATGGCGATGCAGCGCGCGAGGCCGACGATGATCAGGCCGGTGCGGTACTCGGGCAGGTCGGGCAGGAAGATCCACGCCAGCGCGAACATGACCGCTGGCCCGACGATCCAGTTGATGACCAGCGAGGACACCATCAGCTTGCGGTCGCCGGTGACGGTGTCGAGCCTGTCGTAGCGGACCTTGGCCAGCACCGGGTACATCATCACCAGCAGGCCGAGCGCGATCGGCAGGGAGATCCCGCCGACCTCGATCTCCGCCAGTGCGTCGTTCATCCCCGGGATCAGCCGTCCCAGGCCAAGGCCGACGGCCATGGCGAGCAGGATCCACACCGCGAGATAGCGGTCGAGAGTGGAGAGCTTCCTGACGATCGAGTCGTCCCCGACCGCCGCGGCGGTGGTGGGTTCGGTGGAGGTCACGGGCAGGCCCTCTTGTTCCCGGCGGCGCTGCGGGCGGACTCGGCCAGCGCGGCGAACTGCTCGGAGAGGCCGGCCAGGACCTCGGGGCGCAGCTTGTAGTAGGTGAAGCGGCCGCACGGTTCCGTCTCCACCACACCGGCCTCGCGCAGCACCTTCAGGTGATTGGAGAGGTTGGTCTGCTTCGCGCCGGTCTCCTCGACCAGGTGCGTCGTACAGAGCGTCTCGCGGGCCAGCAGGGCCACGATCCGGAGGCGGAGCGGATCGCCCAGCACCCGGATCAGATCAGGATCGACTGAAGTCAGCATGTGCTGATACTTTCACATCACCGCCTGCTGATACCAGCGGGGACTGAAGTCATTGGCGGCTGGTACCGCCATGCGACGAGAGAGAACGATCACCATGGCCGAGTCCTCCGGCAAGCCGTCCGTCCTGTTCGTCTGCGTCCACAACGCCGGCCGCTCCCAGATGGCTGCCGCCTGGCTGACCCACCTGGCCGGAGACCGCGTCGAGGTCCGCTCCGCCGGCTCCAGCCCCGGCGACGCCGTCAACCCCGCCGCCGTCGAAGCGATGGCCGAGGTCGGCATCGACATCTCCGCCGAGACTCCGAAGGTCCTCACCATCGATGCCGTCCGCGAGTCCGACGTGTGCATCACCATGGGCTGCGGCGACACCTGCCCCGTCTTCCCCGGCAAGCGCTACCTCGACTGGAAGCTCGACGACCCCGCCGGACAGGGCGTCGAAGCCGTCCGCCCCATCCGTGACGAGATCAAGACCCTCGTCGAGGGCCTCATCGCAGAGATCGCCCCGGAGGCCGAGGCGTGAGCGGGATACGCGATGTCGTCATCATCGGCACCGGCCCCACCGACTACACCACCGCTCTCACAGGCGCTGGAGCTGTTTGTACCTGTCCGCCGGCATGGGTGGCGGCGTCCCGGCCGCCCTGACCTGCGGGCTGGTGGCAGGAGTCGTGGCCGCCGTGACGCTGCGGGTGGCCGTGGGCCGCGCAGAGACCATCGATGCCGCGGCCTTGGTCCAGGGCGCCGCCCGACCCTGGCACGGTCGCACTTCGGTGAGATCTGTGGCTTGCCACGGCACTGCCGTCTTTTCTCCTCAACATTCGCGGTCCGGTTGATCACCAACTGCAACCAGCCGTTCGGTTCTGTCGCCTCCGCCGTGGCATCCGGGCGATGGCGATAGCCCTTGATCGCATTGTGGCCGTGGACGCAGATCTCGGCCGTGTCTGCCGCTGAGTAACTGGATGATGCGAATGCCAGTCGCTTCAACGCATGGGCGCGGCCGTCTCTGTCGCGGAGGCGGCCCCGGATGCCGTGGCGAATCCAGCGTCGCCGGCGGATTCCAGTGGGTCGTGGGCCTCGCGGCGGGCCTCTCCATCGCACCGGCGCGATGCCTGCCTTGAGCTGGACGACGACGACAGTACCATCGCGGGTGACGGTGCTGTCGGGCGGGCAGTGAGGTCGTCTCGGGGCGCACGGCGCCTTACGCTACTTCTCCGACGTGGCTGAGGGGGACGTTGTGCTGCATGTGCCACTGCACCAGGAATTCCGGTTCATTCACGAGCCGTTGCCCGTCGGGGACGCCTCGATTCCCGTCCTTGGCCATGATGAGCTCGTTGCGTCACTGCGTGAGCGATTGACGTACTCGCACGGGGGTGCCTTCCTGGTTACCGGATTTCGCGGGGTGGGCAAGACAACACTCGTTATGCGCGCACTCGCGCAGGCAGCGTCCGAGCCGACCGACGGTGGACTGGGCAGCGGCTCCGATCACGACACCTTGCTGGTCGTGTATCTGAGCATCGCGCGCAAAATGGAGTCGAACCAGCTGCTGTTCGCCGTCGTCCGGCGGATCTTCGAGACATTGGACGACCGAGGTCTCTTTCCGCAGTTGCCACCGGACGTCCGGGAGTCGCTGCTACTCGCCTACACCCGCACCTCGCTGTCCTTCACGCAGACCCAATCAGAGGGCAGCGAGCGCGGCGGCACCTTGGGGATGGGTGCTCAGGAGGGCCTACTCGCATCCGTCGCACCAACTCTGAGTCTGGCGGGCAAGCGGATGAGTACACGTACGACGGAGGCCTCGTTCCTGGCCTACTCGGAGACGGACGTCGAGCATGACCTCATTCGCATCATCCAGTTACTCAGCGGCAGACACGGCCGGCCTGCGGCCAGGGGTCGCCTGCGCCGCCGCAGGTCGCGGCTGCGGGTCCATCCGGTCATCGTGCTCGACGAGGTCGACAAGTTGACCGACAACGCGGAGGACGCGATAACCGACCTGGAAAGATTGCTTGGCTCGTTCAAGAGCGTCCTCACCACACGCGGCGCCCACTTCATCCTGGTTGCCGGGCCTGATCTCCACGACCGGGCACTTACGGATGTGGACCGGGGAAACGGCTTGTACGAGAGCGTCTTCGCGTGGCGGATGTACGTACCGTGCCTCTGGGCGGCGCCGGAGATCCTGGTCCAGGAGCTGGCCGAGCGCGGACGGACAGAGCGCGGACTGCCGCCGTTGCCGTCATCTTCCACGGGCTCGGAGCTGAACCCGACGTTGGACCTGAGCGGCCCGGAGGGCGAGCTGACACGGCTGGCCCTATTAATCGCCTATCTGCGTTTCAAGTCGCGAGGCGTCCCACGTCGGCTGCTGCAGGAGTTCAACTCTCTGGTCGTCTGGGACAGTTCAGGAAACCCCGCCTTGCGCGTCGGGGAGGAGGCCTGGCAACGGATCCTGTTCTACAGCCACTTGGACGGAATCGTGTCAGGAACTGCACCCACGGGCACAACGGACATCCTGGCTCCCGTGCCAATCGACGACGACCGGTGGCGGCTGGGCGGCTATCACGTTGCGGACTGGGCACTGCGCAGCCGCGGCAGGGTGTTCGCTGCAGCGGACGTCACGAGCGACGGCCAGCTCGACCCGTTGCTTCGGATGGACAGTCCCACGGTGGAACGGCTCCTGCGTCACCTCGTGCGCGGCGGCGTCCTGGAGGTGGTGAACGAGGCAGACCGCCCCAACGCCACCATCTACGGTAACCCCGCAGCCACCGGAATCACCTATTACAAACTCGCGGACACATATTCTCGCAGGTTGGCGAATTTTGCGCGCCACAACGAGAGCGAGCGGGCCGATGTGGGCCTGCCGGCGCCGGCGTTGCGCAACTGGGACACCACGTTCGCCATCTTCCGAGCACGTCAGGACGCTGCGCCTGCGTGGACGCCCGAGCGCGGCCTCGAACCTCCGATCACACGCCTCTCCAACCGGTACGAAGTGCGCAATCTGGTCGGGTCCGGAGGTATGGGCGCCGTCTACCGTGGCCGTGATCTGCGGACTGGTGAGGACGTGGCGATCAAGGTGCTGCACCATCATCTGGCAGAGGATTACTTGATGTTGGTCCGCTTCCGCCGCGAGGCCGAGATCGGCATGCAAATACGGCATCCCAACATCTCACGCACCATCGCGATCGTCGAGGCGGCTCCGGAATGGGCGCTGATCATGGAACTGCTCGATGGCCCCGCGCTCTCCCAAGTCCTGGAGGAGAACGGGCAACTGCCCCCCGCAAGCGTCGTTCAGATGGGAAGGTGTCTCGGCGAAGCGCTGCTGCACCTGCACTCTCTGAATCTGTGTCGGATCGACCTCAAACCGTCCAACATTATCGCCCACCCGATTCGCGGACCTGTGGTTGTCGATCTCGGAATCGCCCGCTGGACAGGGGTGGATGAGAATGACAGGGACACGGCGGTCGGGTCTATGGTTGGCACACCGGCCTACATGGCTCCCGAGCAATTACGGTCAGCCACGGAGGCGGACATCAGGTCGGACCTGTACGCGCTCGGGGTGGTGCTGTACCAGTGCATCACTGGACACCCTCCCCACACCGGCGCTAACGATGTGGAGGTAATTTTCTCCATTCTCCGCGAGCCCATTTCCTTTGATGACCTCACGGGTTCCGAGGAACTACGCGGCGTGGTGGTTACGTGCCTCGCCCACGACCCAGCAGACCGCTACCAGGATCCGGCCGACTTCCTGCGTGCGCTGGCGGCCACTCCGGAGGCTGGGGTCTCACGAAACCAGCAGATGTGGTGACGGGGGTAGTAATTCTTACCGGGACCTTCGGCGCTGCTGCCGACCGCGCCCATCGACGGGTGATTCCGAGCGACGCGCGCTCCGTCATCTGCACAACACCTCCCGAGTTCTCTGCGGATTCGTGCGGTGACTGGCGGCCTGTGGCGTACGGTCGACCCTGCTGAGGCAGCACGCCGGCACAGCGGGGCGGGCCGGTCCGAACCGGGATTCGCCTCGCGCCCCGGCGCCGCGCCCAATCGGCGTGGCGTTCCAGGCGTCCACCACGGCCGCCGGTGGGGCGGCGGCTCGGCCATGCGCGGCGAGCCCTCCGGCTACGACGAGAAGGCCGCCGAACTCTCGCGGCCGGTCCCCGTCGACGTCATGTCGCACGCGCTGTGCGCGCAGTTCACCCTGACCTGACGGATGCAGGACCGGGCCGGCGTCAAGTTCGTCCGCATGACCGACACGGAGGAAGGGACTGCCGACGGGACGCGGGTCCACGGCGACTTCACCCACCAGGCGTGCCGGGCCGCGTGGGGGCCGGTGAACGAATGGTTGTGGATCGATGCGGACGAGACCGAGCGCCACCGCCGGGTCCTCGACGCGGTGTGCGCGCCGATCGGCGTCACCGAGCGAGGAAGGCTGCGATCCGTGTCCCGCATTGAGTCCAACCTGTGTAGGTGTATCGGGTGCCCAGGATTCGGGGGCAAATCCCAGTCCGGCCACACCACAGGAACCACGCACACTTCCTTTACGTCTTAGGCGACATCCAAGGCGACAGCGCCGCCGACTCCGTCGGCTTCGACGTCGTCGTCCCCGTCCGAGATCACTACCGCACCCACTCCCAGCCCCGGCCCCAGCCTCTCGGAGGAAGAGCAGAAGGCCAGCTCGCTGTGCGGTATGCAGTAGGCAAGCCGTGAGGGGCCCTGTCGCACAATGAGCATCACTACGAACACGTCGGCGCACCACACATCCACGATCGGCGCGCCGATCCGGCGCAACACCGAGCTCGCGCTGCTGGTGTTCGCCGTCGTCATCCCGGTGTTCGCCTACGCCAATGCGGGCCTGGCCATCAACAACCAGGTGCCGTCCGGCCTGCTGAGCTATGGCCTGGGCCTGGGCCTGCTGGCCGGGGTCGCCCATCTCGTCGTGCGGAAGTTCGCGCCGTACGCGGACCCGCTGCTGCTGCCGCTGGCCACCCTGCTGAACGGACTCGGCCTGGTCGTCATCTGGCGGCTGGACCAGTCCGAACTGCTGCAGTCGATCAAACAGGCGGGAACGGCAGCGCCGCGGCAGCTGATGTACACGACGATGGGCATCGCCCTCTTCATCGTCGTCCTGATCTTCCTCAAGGACCACCGCGTCCTGCAGCGCTATACCTACATCTCCATGGTGGGCGCCCTGTTCCTCCTGCTGCTGCCGCTGGTCCCGGGCCTGGGCGCCAACATTTACGGCGCCAAGATCTGGATCCATGTCGGCAGCTTCAGCATCCAGCCCGGTGAGTTCGCGAAGATCGTGCTCGCGGTCTTCTTCGCCGGCTACCTGATGGTCAAGCGCGACGCGCTGGCCCTGGCCAGCCGCCGCTTCATGGGCCTGTACCTGCCGCGCGGCCGCGACCTCGGCCCGATCCTGGTCATCTGGTTCCTCTCGATCCTGATCCTGGTCTTCGAGACCGACCTCGGCACGTCTCTGCTGTTCTTCGGAATGTTCGTCATCATGCTGTACGTCGCCACCGAGCGCACCAGCTGGATCGTCTTCGGTCTGCTGATGTCCGCGGCCGGTGCCGTCGGCGTCGCCTCCTTCGAGCCGCACGTCCAGCAGCGTGTCCAGGCCTGGCTCGACCCGCTGAAGGAGTACACGCTCAGCCGCCAAGACATGGTCGGTCACTCCGAGCAATCGATGCAGGCGCTGTGGGCGTTCGGCTCCGGCGGCACCCTGGGCACCGGCCTCGGCCAGGGCCACTCCGACCTCATCCGGTTCGCCGCCAACTCCGACTTCGTCCTCGCCACCTTCGGGGAGGAACTGGGCCTGACGGGCATCATGGCGATCCTTCTGATCTACGGCCTGATCGTGGAGCGCGGCGTGCGCACCGCCCTCGCCGCCCGCGACCCGTTCGGCAAACTGCTCGCCATCGGCCTGTCAGGCGCGTTCGCCCTGCAGGTCTTCGTCGTCGCCGGCGGTGTGATGGGCTTGATCCCGCTGACTGGTATGACGATGCCGTTCCTGGCGTACGGCGGTTCCTCCGTCATCGCCAACTGGGCCCTCGTCGGCATCCTGATCCGCATCAGCGACACCGCGCGCCGCCCGGCAATCGCCCCCAACCCCGAGATGGCTCAGGTCGTCCGCCCGTGAACAAGCCGCCGGACGGCGACCGGATCGACTTGGCAGTCCTTGAAGGCGCCTGTTCAACGAGCACGGTCATGCCGTCCGCGGCCCAGTACTCCGGCCCGGTCGTCGCGGTGAGTTCGGCGAACATGCCGTCGGCAGCGAGCAGATGCGCGCCGTACTCGCGAGCGAGATTGCGCACGACCTGGATCTTCGGGTCGAGCAGGACGGCCTCAGCTGCGCAAGGTGGCACGCAGCCGCAAGCCGACAGTTGCGAGACCTTCGAAGGTGGTGACCTGGTAGCTGGGTTCCGGTCCTGACGGCTCGCTCAAGTGGTAGCAGCGGGCGGTCTGCGCAGTCAGGAGCGTCAGCATCGTCATGGCCAGAGCGGCTCCCTCGCAGCCATGCGGCCCGGTACCGAAGGAGAGGAAGACCCCGGGTTTCGCTGGCGGGCCCGAATCATCGAGCCAGCGCTCGGGCTGGAACTGGTCCGGCTCGGAGTGTTCCCGTGCGTCGCGGTGGGCGGTGTAGGGGCAGACGAGAACGGTGGACCCGGCGTCGATGGTGTAGTCGGCGAGCTGAGTCTGTCGCGTGGCGCGCCGGGTCAGTAGCCAGGTCGGGGGGTGCAGTCGGAGCACCTCGCGTACCAGTGCCTGGGTGTACTGCAGGCTGTCGAGGTGGGTGCTGGTCGTCGCGGCCGGGTTCGCGGGCAGCAAGGCGGCTTCGGCCGCGACGCGCTCCGCTGCCTGGGGGTGTCGGGCCAGGTAAAGCAGGATCCATCCGGCTGCCCGGGAAGGTGTCTCGAAGGTGGCGACGGTGATTCCGGGGAGAGTGTCGAGGATGGCCTCTTCCGGCAGTAGGCCGTAGCCGGAGGAGGGCCGGAGCATCTGTCCCAGCATGTCGTCACCGAGCCGGCCCGATGAACGGCGCCGGCGGACGATGGGCCGCAAAGCGTTGGTGAAGGCGAGTTGCTGCCGCGTGCGGAACCGCCGTGCCGGTGTGGGGATCCAGCGCGGCCATACCCAGCGCGAGGGGCGTACGAGCACCTCCCGGGCCAGGAAGAGCTGTGAGGCAAAGGGCAGCAGGGTGGGAGCGTCTTCGGAGAAGAGGTAGCGCACGCCGATCTCTGCCAGGGCGTGCCGGACCAGGGGCAGTATCTCGACGTCCTGGCCTGCGGGCCACTGGTCAGCAAATCGAGCGGCCCCGGGCGCAATCTCACCGATCCGGGCTGCAACCGCCTGCGGGCGTAGTCCGCGCATGCGGGCGGCGTGGGCGTGCGCGCGCTCCTCATTCGTCGGTGCTCCGCTCGACCGCTTCAACGGCGGGAAGAGAGGCGAGGATGCCTGGGCGAAGTCCTGCGCGCGGCGCAGGACTGCTTCACACGGCCCGGCCGCAGCGGCTACGTAAACCCCCGGCTCCAGCTGCCAGACGTCCCCGCACTCGTCAGCACCACGGCGCGCCAGCGCTAGCCGGTCGTGGCTCCAGGCTGCGAAGCTGCCTTCGGGCAACCTCGGCGGCTCATTCATTCGGCCCATGAGATCGTCCCTGACTCTCGTACCTGGCCAGGCCGATATCGTCGGCAGCGTGTCTGGGAGCCGGCGGGCGCCCGGGGGCGCCCGCCGACAGTGCGGTCAGACCCTGTCGTCGCCGACGTACGCATCCCATGCGACCCCATACGCACCGTAGTGGCGGGTGAAGGACAGCTTGCCGAGCAGCTTGGCGATCATGATGCACTCCTCTCGCCTGTCTTCAGCACCAAATGCCACATACGCCATTTTGCCACATATGTCACATTCGGGGCACCAGTCGCACGCATCGACATAGGCCCTGTTCTCGTATAGCCGCGGCTCCGCCGGCCTCGTCAGCTCCGGTCGACGACTGCCTCAGCCTCCTGGGCGCTCGCTGCCGCGGTCTCACCGAGTTCCGCCCAGCGCCCCCGGGAGTACTGCTCACGATGGTGCACCGTACGCGTCCCGACCCTGCGCAATCGCGGATCGCTCCCGACCCGCACTCCACCGACCCTGCCTGCTGCTACGTGACACCCCGGTCGCAGCCAAGAGGTTACGCAGGGCGCGTACGGAAAGGCTGAGACATGGACCTCAACGAACTTCAGCGCCGCGCCCTGCGCATCCATGACCTTTACGACGAGCTGAACCTGCGGGAACGTGGCCGGGTGTGGACACGCGAGGAGTTCATGCTCGGCTTCGTCGGGGACGTCGGCGATCTGGCAAAGCTCGTCATGGCACAGGAAGGCGCTCGTGACATGCCGGGTGGCCGTCCCGCTCTGGAGCACGAACTCGCGGACTGCCTGTGGTCCGTGCTGATCCTCGCGCACCAGTACAACGTCGATCTGAAGGCTGCGTTCCTGCGCACGATGGACGAGCTCGACCGGTCTCGTCGACATTGATCAGGCAATGGTGCACCAAGTGACTTCCGACGCCGTCTGCGCTGTCACGCCGATGCCGGAGCGGGCAGAGTCAGCTGATGGTGATGTGGAGCCGGTTGTCCTCCGTCAGGTGCATGGCGAGAATGGGCGGTTGCAGTCCTGCATTCCCCGGTCAGCGGCTTCGAACTCTGGGAGCGGCGGCAGGATCGGTGTCGAGTCCGGGACCTCGCGCATCTGCGTCCGGACTCCGCGCCCTGCACGGAACCGTCCTCTGCCCATCCACGCCCTGTGAGACCTGTGAGCCTCACTCCCCATTCCCGCAGGTGGACCCGTTGTGCTGCGAGGCTGTCACGTGTGAGTGCAGTAACACCCGACGCCTGCGGCTGCTGCTCCTGGCCCTGCTGCATCCCAAGGAAAGCAGCAGATCAGAGCCGCAATTGGAAGCGCGGACCGGATGCGGTGCCGTTCGCCTGCTGGGTCGAGCGGGGGAGGGCGCGGGCGCAGCGGGGGTCATCGCGTGTGCTTCGGGTCCGCTCAAACCGGGGTTTGACCCTGGCAAGTGACAAAGAGGGCTTTCATGTTAATACCGTGTGATGTGTTGTTCCCCTGCTGAGCAAGGAGTACCTGTGGCCAACAGTTTTTCAACTCGGTGAGATCCCGCACGGCTTGGTGTTCACCGAGACCGGCGGTCTCATCCACCACAAGCACACACCATCATCCTGACCGTGCCGCCGCCCAACGCCGGCCCGTGGGGCGACTCATGGCTCAGCTTCGGCTGCGCCTGGGGGGACACCGAGCTCGGCGTGAGTGTTTGCACCGGCAGCAACTTCGGAACCCAGAAGGTCGTTATCGGCCATTTGAAGAAGGACGGTGGGGATTCGGCGGACGACGTGCCGATCAGCCGGCTCCTCGAACATCTCGGGACCTGACACACCCTGCTGGTACTCCAGGCCGCCCCGGCCGGGGTACCAGCAGGGTGTGCGGTCGCCCGCTGTGCGGAGCCCTGCTGCATGCAGAAGGCGGTGCGCCCGCGCTCGCAGCACCGCCCTACCGGCCGGTGGGCAACTTGCCGGTATCGGTGTGTTCCGCGCGAGATCTATGCACGGCTGCTGCACGTGGCAGCCGGTGCGCATACCAGGGCGGTCATGACGTGCCCCGCAGTTCTGCGATCACGCTGCGGATATCGGTGCGCGGTCCGCGGTTGTAGGGGAGCTTGGACAGCAGGACGCCCATGGCACAGGAGTTGCTCAGAGCCGCGTACGTCAGGCCTGCGCCGACCGCGGTTCCGATGAGGTGGGCGCCGGGAACGAAGAGGCCCACCACCCCGGTGGCGAGGACAATCGAACCGGCGACGAGCCGAACCTGGCGCTCCATGTCCCAGCGGTCGGCGCCGCGGTTCGCGGGAGCGCCTGCCATCTCCCAGGCATTGATGCCGCCCTCCAGTACGCGCAGGTTCGGCAGACCGGCCTCGGCCAGAGCCTTTTCAGCCTGGGCGGCGCGGGCCCCGGAGCGGCAGACCAGGATGACCTCCTCGTCGAGGTGGGCCAGCAGTTCGTTCCGGTGCTCGCGCAGGGTGCTGAGGGGCACGTTGTAGGCGCCGGGGATGTGGACCGTGCGGAACTCACCGGGTGTGCGCACGTCGAGGATTCGCGGTGCGCGTTCCTCCTGTACGAGGCGGTGCAGTACGGCGGGGGTGATCGAGGGGGTCTGGGTGGACTTCTCAGTCATGGGAGGCTCCGTTCGAAGAGAGTTCAGATACCCAGGGGGTATAAATCGGTCCTGAGTGACCGCCTCGGACGGGGGATGACCCTCTGTCCGGGGCGTGCCGGGACGCTGCGGGAGGCAGGCGGTCAGGCGCCGGCGGGTTCCGTCGGCAGGGCCCAGGCGGCGTAGCCGCCGAGGATGTCGGAGACGTCCTCGAAGCCGCGGTGGCGCAGGAGGCTGGCCGCGATCGAGGAGCGGTAGCCACCGGCGCAGTGCAGGACGAGGGGCCGGTCGGCGGGGATCTCGCCCAGGCGCGTGGGCAGTTCGCTCAGGGGTATGTGCATGGCGCCTTCGATGAAGCCGTTCGCGCTGCGCTCTCCGCAGGTGCGCACGTCGATGATGAGCGGAGGGTTCTGCCCTCGTAGGGTGGTGCGCAGCTGTGCGGCAGTCAGGCGACTCGCGGGAGTGACCTCCTCGGTCAGCTCTTTCAGGGCGTCCTCGGGGTTGCGCAGGTAGCCCACTGCACGGTCGAAGCCGATACGGGCGAGGCGGGTGACGACTTCCTCCTCCCGGTTCTCCGGAGCCATGACTATCAGCTTGTCGGCGGGGTCGAGGACGGTGCCGGCCTGTTCGGCGAACCGGCCCTCGGCGGGTACGTTGACGGCCCCACGCAGGTGACCGTTGGCGAACTCCTCCGGGGAACGGGAGTCGACCACGACCGCCCCTGCCTGTCGCAGCTCGGTGAACTCGGTCAAAGACAGTGGGCGGGGCGCCGCGGCCGGGTCGAACAGGAGACGGTTCTTGCGGTTGAGTTCCGCGTCGAAGGCGAAGTAACCGGGCGCGGCGGACTGGCCGGCGGTGACGAGTGCGACGAAGTGCTCACGGCTCATCGGCGCGCAGGCGTAGTTGGTGGCGCGCTGCTCTCCGATGGTGGACTGCTTCTCGGTGGAGAGGTTCTTGCCGCAGGAGGAGCCGGCGCCGTGGGCGGGGAAGACCCGGACCGCTTCGGGCAGCGCCATCAGCTTGTTCTGGACGCTGTCGTGAAGCATCGCACCGAGTTCGTCGGCGGTCACGCCCACGGAGGCGAGCAGATCGGGACGGCCGACGTCGCCGATGAACAAGGCGTCGCCGGTCAGCACCCCGTAGGGAACCGTGTCGTCGGCGTGCTCGTACACAAGGACGCTGATCGACTCGGGAGTGTGCCCGGGGGTCTCCATGATCTGCAGGGTGACACCGCCGAGGGAGACACGTTCGCCGTCGGTGAACTTGCGGATGGGGTACTCGGTCTCGGCGCGGCGGCCGTAGCCGATCCAGGCGCCGGTGCGGTCGGCCATCTCCAGGTGCCCGGCGACGAAGTCGGCGTGGAAGTGGGTGTTGATGACGCCCGTGACGGTGAGTCCGTGCGCCTGGGCGTCGGCCAGGTACTCCGAGACGTCTCTGCGCGGGTCGACGACCACGGCCTGGCCGGTCGTCTCGTCGGCGATCATGTACGACGCCTGTGACAGGCAGTCGAGGTAGTACTGGGTGAAGAGCACGGCAAACCCTCCGTCGGGGGACGCGCACCCGGGCGGGTGCGGAAAGTTGCTCGAAGGCGCGACAGCGCCTTCCGAATGGGGCCGGGGTTCAGGCTTCAGGCGGCCTCAGCCGCAGCGCCACGGTCGAGTGAGTGACCTGCCCGGGTCCATGCGGCGGTGCCGCCTGCGACCGAGACGGCGTCCACACCGAGAGCCTCAAGCTGCTCGGCGGCCCAGCCGCTGCGGTTACCACTCGCGCAGATCACGTAGACGGGCTGATCCCCGGGCAGGGCACTCACGACAGCGCCGAGCGTGGACAGCGGCGCGGGGTGGGCACCGGGCACATGGCCGGCCCGGTACTCGTCGGGCTCCCGGACATCGATCACAGATCCACTTCACGCATGAAGACTTCCTCGCTCTCGGATACCCCCGTAGGTATTGCTTGCCTCCGACCGTAGACAGCCCTGCGGGAGGAAGTCAAATACCCCCATGGGTATTCTGCGTCACGGACGAAAAATACCTGTGGGGGTATGTTGACCCTGCAGATTGTCGGATCTCGGGCGGAAAGGAGGAGCGATGGAACAGCGGACCGGTGTGGTCCCGCCCACGCCCGGAGTGCGGCTGGGCCTCCGGGAGAACTGAGCCCAGTTCACTCTGCTCGTGATCGTCACAGCCAGTGTCGGTTCGCTCGTCGGGTCTGGAGCGCACGACGGTCCCGCTCATCGGCACTGACGTCTTCGGACTGACGAGTTACCTGGCCGTCTTCTCCTTCATCGTCGCCTTCGGCCTCGCCAAAGCCCTCACCAACCTCGCGGCAGGCGCCCTCAGGCCCGTTTCCGGCGCCGGCAACTCCTCCTGGCAGGGTGGCTCATCGGTGTGCCGGTGCCCTTCGTCCTGGCGTGGGGCCCGTCCTGGTGGTGGGTCCTGGCCGCGAACGTCCTGCTGGGCGTCAACCAGGGCATGACGTGGTCGATGACCGTGAATATGAAAATCGACCTTGTGGGGTCGGCGCGCCGGGGTCTGGCCACTGGGCTCAACGAGGCTGCCGGATACGTCGCCGTCGGTACGACGGCCCTGCTCACCGGCTACCTGGCAGCCTCCCACGGCCTGCGGCCGGCCCCCGAAGCGATCGGCGTCTTCTTCGTCGCCGCCGGGTTCGGTCTTTCGTTCCTGGTACGGGACACCAGCGCCCATGTCGCCCTCGAACCTCCCCGGACGCCGCCCGCCCGGGCCCCCAAGGAACGGGCCCGTCATTCGCCGCAGTGTTCGCGCGCACATCGTGGCGCGCTGGATCACGGAACGACCGGGCCGGTGACACTCGCCGGGCGCTCGCACTCGTATCCGGAAGGCCGAACCCGGCCAGCCGACCCCGGGATCCGACTCAGACATCGTCCTTCCCGAAGCAAGCACCCCGGCGCATTCGGTGAACAGCTCGGCCGGCGCGACGGCCTGGCGGCCCCAGAAGGCCTGCCGGCGTGGCCCCGGCCGGTCGGGCGGACCCCGGTGGGGGAGCCTTGTGGCCGGCCGCGGCGACACCGGCCCCGCGGCGGACCACTGCCTCGAAGCGCTGACCGAGGGAAGCGATCACGCCCGTGTGCACGGCCAATGGCTGCACACCGGACGGTGTGTGGCCATCACTGCTTGCAGACCCGGCCGTTTGGGGGCGTGCCGGTCAGGGGAGTTCGCGGTATTCGGTGATGAGGTAGTCGGCCTCGTCATCGATGGCATTCGCCAGCCAATCGATGTGAATCTCAGTGGGGTGTCCATCTGCGGCAAATACCGCCTCCGCGACATCAGCCTCGCCTGCACGGGCCTTCTGGACGTCAGTGAGGAGAATGGCAAGCGTCGGGACATCCTGCGGATTCTCCTCGACGGTACGCCGGGCCGACTCGTCGAGACCGATCGCCTTGACGACCTTCCCGTTTCCCACGGTGATCCGGTACTCTCCAAGGCCGCCTCGCTCTCCGGACTCGGAGAGAAGCCGGAAAGAATACCGGTCCGGTTCGGACCATCGGGCTGCCTTTGCCTTGACACCTCCTTCGGCGCCGGCCGGTGTGGACCCTGCGTCGCAGCCGACCACGGTGAGGGCAAGCGCAGCGGATGCGGCGAGCAGATACGTGCTGGATTTCGTCACGGACAGGCCTTTCAGCAGCTCAATTGCCCCTTCGACGGCTTCACCATTGATTCGGTTCCTGCCCAGGCCTGCGCGGAGTTGCTCTTCCACGTCGACGCATGATGGGCAACCCAAGTGATGAGATCCCGGGAGTAGCTCACCGTGCCCGTGAGGCCGGTCACGCTCACACGTGACCACGCGTCGTTCCCCAGTTGCTCAAGCGGGGCCACCGCATGCGCAGTCCGGTGGAAGCGGTCAGCGGGCGGGGCAGTCGTGCCTCGTGCCCGACGCGGTGGCGTACGACTCCAGAACCCGCTTCAGCGCCGCGGGATCATTCGTTCCATGCGTTCCGACGGCGCCGTCCGCCGCCTTGTCCTTGACGCGCACGAGCTTGAAGTAGGCGGTCCCGATGGCGCCCCCGCATTCGATGGTGCGGGTGTATGCGCCCTTCACTGTTCCCGGATGCCTGCCGTCGAGATACATCTCCTCCTCCGCAGACGGCCCGTAGTAGGCGGTCATACTGAACAGGTCCAACTCGCCCCGATTCAAATCGCATTGTTCCGTCAGTGCGCGTCCCGCAGGCTTCTCGGTGACGTCTGTTACGCGCAGCCGAGCAGCCTCACGCCCGGTCACCACGCCGCGGCAAGTGCCCGTCGCCCGGCTGACGGGCCGCTTCGTCCACTCCGTGCGGTCGACAGTTCCTGGACGTTCGCCGAGTGCGCCCTCGCAGTGGGCGTGGCCGGCTGCACGACGCGCCGTCTCGGTCGCGACACGTGCTACTTGGAGCACCTGCTGGGCGGAGAGATCCTCCGACTTCCAGCTCGTCTCGGCCGTGACAAGCAGACCAGCGCCCGCCATCGCCTTGCAGTCGACCAGCACAGCGGCTCCTGGCGAATACCCGCTTTCGAAGGACCCGGTCCAGCCGTGACCGATCGGCGTTGCCGATTCGTCCGCGGCGGGGCCGCTCGCCCGGTAGGCAGCCCGCGGCCATACCCGGATCTTGAGGACCGGCCCGCCGTCATGGCCCTCGGCCCAGACCGAGCAGCCGCGCTGGGCGGCCCGGCCGTCGTGATCGTTGCGCTGATCCACCGGCCGCGTCAACGCGGGGACCGGGCGTCCGGACAGAGGTTCCGTCCGGGCGCCCGGCCCGTAGCGATCAGCGGCGCAGGTCGAGACGGTGCACGCCGCCGTCGACGGTGCCGACGTAGAGCATGCGGCCGTCGGGGCTCGCAGCCAGTTTGGTGGTGTCGGTGTTCTGCAGGCCGGTTGAGATGTTGTGCCAGCTCAGACCGTGGTCGGTGCTGCGCAGTACGCCGCGGCCGCCTTGCAGGAGGCCGCTGGCCCCGGACCTGGTGGTGGCCGCGTAGAGCGTGTCCTCGACCTGGAGCAGGTCGGAGACATGGATCGCGAGAGCGCCGGTGTCCGCGGTGCGGAAGGTCCGGCCGCCGTCGGTGCTGACGCGGATGCTCTCGCCGCCGACGACGAGACGCCGTCCGTCGAGGTCGATCGCGGTCACCGGGCCGTCGGCGACCTTGGTGACGGTCACCCCGCCGTCGTCGGACCGGTAGAGACCGGCGGTGTTGCCGAGCCACAGGCGCAGCGGATTTGCGGGGTCGCCCGCGATGGTGTCGAAGGAACGCTCGTGGTAGAGGTTCTTCCACGTCGCGCCGCCGTCACTGGTGGCGAACAGCCCCTGCCCCAGAAGGCTTCGGAAGCTGACCATGACCCGGTTCGGGTCGGCGGGGTGGACCAGGAGCGCTGTCGGCACCTCCGCCGAACTGCCCCTCTTCTCCCAGGTGGCACCGCCGTTGCCGCTGCGCTCGACGGTGAATGAGCCGAACGCGGTGCGCCGCACCTTCCAGATCACCTTCGGATCCTTGGCCGACACGGCAAGTTGCGGGACGGTGACGCCCCTCCTGCCCTCGCCGCCCGACTGGCCCCACTCCGGGCTCGCGACGGGAAGAGCGGTGCGGTAGACCGCGCTGTCGGTGGCGGCGAGCAGATGACCGTCACTGACCGCGAGATCGTTGACGGTCAGTCCCTGGACACCGATCCGCCGATATCCGGTGCCGTCCGCGGCACCCCGGTAGAGACCGTCCTGCTCGCTGGAGACGGTGACGGAACCGTCGGCCCAACGGTCGTAGTCCATCGGTAGCGCTGCGCGCGACGGCGCGGCGACCGTGGTCCACGTCCGACCGTGGTCGCGGCTGAGTCGGCCGCTGCCGGACAGCGTGCTCAGGTACAGGTCGTCACCCGACATGGTCAGGCGGAGGCCGCCGTCCGTCATGGACAGCAGGGTGGTCCAGGTCTCCCCGCCGTCACGGGAACCGACAACTCCCCGGCCCGGGACATACACCGCCACGACCGAGGAGTCGGCGGCCGGCCCGCCGACGCCCCCGCCGGACGGGGCGAAGAGCAGGCGTGCCTCGCCGGGGTTGCCCGAGCCGATGCCGGAGCGGGCCCAGACGCCGTGATACGTCGTCATATAGAGGGTGTCACCGGTGACGGCGACGGCGGTGATGCTGCCGGTGACGCCGGTCGGATACGTCGTCCAGTGGTCGCCCGCGTCCGTGCTGACCAGCAGTGCGTCCGAGGTGACCGCGACCAGGGTGCGGGTCTGTTCATCGGCGGCGAGCGCCACGACGCGGGTGTCCGGGACGTCGAGCGTGCGCCAGGTCCGACCGTTGTCATCGGTGCGCAGGATGGCGCCCCGGCGACTGCCGTCGTGAACGCTGTTCACGGCGTACCACCAGCGGTCGGGGTTCTTCGTGTCCACCACGAGCGGACCCGTGCCGTCCGCGACCGGTAGTCGGCCCAACTGGCGCCAGGAGGCGCCGCTGTCGGTGGTCAGCCAGGGGGCCGCCTTCTGGTACTGGGTGAGGACGGCCTGCTTCGGCCGACTCGGCGAGAGGGCGACCGAACCGGCCTCGCTGTTGGGGCCGACCGGCTCCCAGCGGTCCCCGCGACTGTCGACCGGGGTGACCTCGAAGGCGCCGGCGCCGGTGAGCCGCTGCCCGGTGCCGGCGGTGCCGCGTACCGAGACCCGGTAGGCGCCGGCCACCCTGCCGGTCACCTCGGCCCGGTAGTAGCCGCTGGCGGGATCGAGCGTGGAAGTGACATCGACGGCCTTGCCGCGAGGCGGGGTGACGGTGACGACCGGCGGTGCGGCCAGCCGGGTCGGCGGGGCGATGTGCACGGTTGAGTGACCGTCGCTCGGGTCGGGTGCGGCCTGGACGGCCAGATACCGGACGGCGAGCAGGTAGGGCACTCCGATCGCCGGTCCCCGATCGGGAGTCGCCGTGAGACGGCCGCTGATCTCGGTGTCGGCCGCCGGTCGGGCGACGCGCAGCGAGACCGTGACGGTCGCGGTCCCCCCGGCCGGTACGGTGACCCGCTTCGGCGAGACCGTGGCCGGACCGTCGGTCCGCAGCGAGGTCGCGACCGGCCGCTTGCCGGGGTTCCGCAGCGTCACCTTCGCGATGCCGCCGATGTGACGCCGGGACAGATCGGCGAGTCCGAACGACACCGACGCCGGCGAGGCGCTGACCTTGGCCGAGGCGGCCGCGGCCACATCGAGCCGGCCCGAGCCCTGCGTCGTCGGCCCGGTGCCGCTCAGCGGCTTCGCGGTGCCGATCAGCTCGGCCTTGATCTCGGCGGGCGTCCGGCCGGGATGCAACTGGCGCAGCAGGGCCGCAGCGCCGGCGACGTGCGGGGCGGCCATCGATGTGCCCGACATGCGGTACTGGCCGGGCCCGTACAGTGCCTTGGGCACGGTGGAGCGGATCTCCACGCCCGGTGCGACCAGATCGGGCTTCGAACCGAAGTCCTGTGCGGGACCGCGTGAGGAGAACGAGGCGATCCGGTCGGTGGTGTCGGTGCCGCGCAGCGTCACCGAGACCTTCCCGGCGGCGAGTCGGGCGCTCAACTCCGTGTACTGGGTCGAGTCGATGCCCATGACCACCAGGTGGTCCATGCGCAGCGAGTCGCCGGAGGCGTCGATCCGCGCGGGCGAGGACGGCACCTGGGCCACTCCCGGCTCAGTGTTCACTTCCGGCGGCCGGACCTCTCCCGGCGCTCCGGCGACGAACACCGGGCCGTCGTTGGAGGGCAGGCCGGCCAGCACGGCGATCGCGCCGCGCTTCTCCGCCTCCTTCGCCCACTCCACGGCGTTCGCCGTCAGGTACCGGGCGTCGGAGGCGATGAGCATCTCGGCCCGCACGATCTTTCCGCGTACGTCGCCGACCCGCTTCCAGTCCTCGGCGGTGCCCTCGCCTACGTCGACGAGCGGCGCCGTGACGGGGTGCTCCGGCGGGTTCGCGGACAGGATGCCGCGGTAGGTCTGGATCAACTCGGGTTTCTTGCCGGCCAGATAGGCGCTGGGCAGCCGCAGATTGCTTGTCGACGCGCCGACCGCGACCACGCCGTCGGCCGTTGCGGGGCTGCTGACCGTACCCGTGCCCGGTCCGTCGTTGCCGGCCGCGGCCACCACGACCACACCGGCTTGTACGGCCGCGGTCGCGGCGCGGCCCAGCGGGTCGGTGCCGTCGCCGGGGCCGCCGAGGCTCATGTTGATGACATCGGCGCGGTGCGGGTTGGCCGGATCGGAGGCCGCCTCGATTCCGGCGATGATGTCCGACGTGTAGCCGGAGCCGTCGGCGTCCATCACCTTGTAGGCCAGCAGATTCGCGCCGGGCGCGACGCCGGTGACGCCGCCCTTCTCAGCCGCCTTGCCCGCGATGATGCCGGCGACGTGGGTGCCGTGGCCGTTGTCGTCCTTGGGGTCCTCGTCACCGTTGACGAAGTCGTGTCCGCCGACGACCTTGTGCCCCTTGCCGAGTCCGCCGCCCAGGTCGGGGTGGGTGTAGTCCACGCCGCTGTCCAGGATCGCGACGGTGGTCCCCTTGCCGGTGACGCGGCTTCCGGCCGGGTCCTTGCGCTGCCAGACGCCGGGTGCGCCGATCAGCGGCACGCTCACGTCCGTCTTCGTCAGCACCCGGGTGTCGGGGTGGACGGCGGTGACGCCCGGCAGCGATGACAGCCGCCCAACCTCGGACGCGGGCACCGTCATTGCCACGGCATCGATGAGCAGACCCAGTTTGCGGGTCGCCGAAGGGTGCAGCCCGGCGCTCTTCGCCGAGCCGAGGAACGTCTCCTGCCGCGCGTCGAGCGCGCGGCGGGCGGCGCCGACGCCGTGGGCGGCCTCGGCGGACAGCAGCGATCCACCGGGCGCGGCGGTGACCGCTGGGTTCCCGGACAGTTCGACGAGCACTCGTTGCGACGGGTCGGGCGTGGACGCGTTGGCGGCACCCGGTGTCGCCGCCAACGTGCCGGCGAGAACAACGGCGGCGAGGGCGGCGTGACGCGATCTTCGTGACTTCATTGCCATGCGTAAAGGTCCTAGTGGTGAGGGCACTTGCCGCACAACTGATCTACGTGGCCCATTGCTGCCGCTGGCACAATTGGGCCACCATCCGTCCATGACTCCCGAGACACCGCAACTCACGGCGGCAGGCATCGATCCGTTCGACGAGAGCGTCTACCGCGCTGTCCTGACCCGGCGGACGGCGGCGCCTGCCGAACTCACCGCGGATCTCGACTGTTCGGCCGAGCGCGTCGCCAGGGCGCTGGACCGGCTCCGCGACCACGGGCTGGTCGGCCGGCTCGCCGGCTCCCGCCGCCGGTACGCCGCGATCGAGCCGGGAGCCGCCGTCGAGGCGCTGGTGCGGGCCAGAAGCAATGAGCTGGAGCGGGTCCGTTCGGCGGCCGACGAACTGTCCCGGCTGTTCGCCGCCGCGCGCACCGGCGCGACCTATGAGGACGAGGTGGAGATCACTACCGGCAGCGAGGCGCTCGGCCGCTGGTTCGTCCGCCTTCAGCAGGAGGCCCACGAGGACGTGATGACCCTGGACCGGCCGCCGTACGCCCTGACCACCTCCAACCCGGTCGAGGCGACGGCGCTCGGCCGTGGCGTACGGTACCGCGCGGTCTACGCCCCCGAGGCCCTGGAATGGCCGGGCGTCCTGGACGACATCCGAGAGCTGGTCCGGCACGGTGAACAGGCCCGTGTCCTGCCCGGCCTGGGCATCAAACTTGCCATCGCCGACCGCAGGCTCGCCCTGATGCCGCTCTCCCTCGACCTCAACGACGTCCGCGCCGCGGTGATCCGCCCGTCCACCCTGCTCGATGCCCTCACCGGCTACTGGGAAATGTGCTGGAAGCAGGCCCTGCCCCTCAACGCCCCCGCCGAGGACCCCCTTGGCGAGGAGGACCGACTCGTCCTCACCCTCCTGGTCAGCGGCCTCAAGGACGAGGCGATAGCCCGCCAGCTCGGCTGGTCCGTCCGCACCATGCGCCGCCGCATCAGCCGCCTGCACGACCTCCTCGGCGCCGCCAACCGCTTCCAGGCCGGAGTGATCGCGGCCCGTCGCGGCTGGTTGTGAGACAGCACGCCGGCAGCAGGTGGGGCGGCGATGAGTGGGTGTGGTCTCGGCGCGCGTTCCAAGCCTGCACAATTCGGCTTGCGACTGATGAAGACCCGTACCTGTGGCTGGAAGTCAACGAGGGCGAGACCGCGCTGGACCACCACCTCAATCACACTGGAGCGGCGGCAGTTGAACGGCGAGGGCGCGGCCTCTTCTTCCCCATGCTCTCCATGATGGACATCCTTCCGGGGGCTGAGCCCCTGATCTCGGGTGTCCGCCAAAGCGGATCGAGCCCAGTCGCCGCACCAGCGGACATTCGGCCCCGCCGGGTCGGGGTGGAAACTACGGGCGATGAGATCGGGCCGCGTGGCGGCCCGTGGATCGGGGACTGTGGTCAGGTGCCGTCGTCGGCGATGCCGGCTCTGCGGTCCGGCAGCCCGAATCAGCCGGACGACTCTGCGACGGCCGCAGTCGGCGCGCTCCTTGCGTGTCTGTGCCGGCCCGGGGCAGCGGGGTGGCTGGACCGGCTCGCGGACGGGGGCAGCGTGAGCGACATTGCGGTGCAGGTGAACAGCGTCTTTCAAGGCCCGGCCGCTACCGGCCTCCTGCTCCGCTGACGCCTCGCCGTGGCCACCCCCACGGGATCGACCGCCTGCAGCTTTACTGGCGGCGGGCCTGCCCCGTCCGCTCAGTACAGGTCCTCGTCGCACGCGGGAGCGATGCGGTTGTGGCGCGGTGCCGGGAGCGTCGACGTCCTCGGGCGGTGTCGGCGGAGTCATGTTCGGACCTTGCTTGCCGTCCGAGGGGCCGGGCACTTGAGCGTACGTGCGCCGTGTTGCGCTCAGTGGTGCGGTGACCGTCGGACGGACAGGACCGCGACGTCGTCGTGCTGGCCGCCCTCTCCGGCGAACGCACGCGCGTCGTCGTAGAGGGCGTGCGGCAGCTCGGTGGGAGAGAGCGCCGCGCGCTCGGTGAGGCGTTCGGTGACGGGGTAGAACGTGCCGTCGGCGGCGCGGGTCTCGGTGAGCCCATCGGTGGTCAGCAGCAGCGTCGCGCCGGGCGGGAAGGCGAACCAGTTGACGGTCGCGGGTTCGGCGGTGAGTTCGGCGAGACCGAGGGGGACACCGGAGTCGAGGGCCGGCGTGATGACGGTGGCGTCGTGCAGCAGCTGCGGAGGAATGTGCCCGCAGTTGATGACTTGTACCTCGTCGTGCGCGTCGACGTTGACGATAAGCGCTGTGACGAACCTCTCGTCGTCGCCGGTCTGTGCAGCATAGGAGTTGTGCCGTACGACCGAGGCATCGAGGGCATCGACGATCGCTGTCAGGGTGGGCTCCCGGTGGGCCGCCTCACGGAAGGCGCCGATGACGGCGAACGCGGCGCCGACCGCGGGCAGGCCCTTGCCCTGGACATCGCCGATCAGAACCCGGGTTCCCCATGGGGAGACGACGACGTCGTAGATGTCGCCGCCGACGAGACGGTCCTCCTGCACGGGCTCGTACACGCCGTCGACCAGGACGTCGTCGGTGAGCAGAGGCAGAGGGCGAAGGATGTGGCGCTGCATCGCTGCGGCGGTGGAGCGCAGCCGCAGCATCTCGTGCTCGCGGCGGATACGACGGTGGCAGGCGTAGACGGAGGCCGCGCCCAGAGCGAGGGTGAGCAGCACCATCAGGATCCTGTCGAGCCACGACCGCCCGTCACCGTGCCGGATCACCACGGTGACGGCGACCACAAGCGTGGCCCATGCAGACACAAACTTCGTCTGGCGTACGGTGCACAGCGCCGACGCCGTCCCCGGCAGGAACACAAGGAGCCCCAGAAGCCACACCACGGACCCGGACAGGGCACCGAGCATCATCACCAGGGCGGTCACTGACACCACGCCGATCACGACTTCGGCGTTGCGCGGTGGTTCGACGGCCTCGAAAGGATGCGCGAATCTCTTCGGGTGAGTACGGGTCACGGGGCCTCCCGGGCAGGTGGTGTACTGCCCGTACGTTAGACAGGACCCACCGCGGGCGAGCCGCGCCCCGCCGGACGATGTCCTCTGTGCCGTGAGCAGCACCACGTGCAGGGTGCGGACCATGTACCGCGCACGCGGCAGGTGGGAGCCGCGCCGCCGACTGCGCGGCTCCCACCCGGTCGGTTACTTCCGCACGCCCACCGCGCGGATGATCTCCTGCTTGACCGAGCCGCCCTTGTCGTCGGCGGCCGAGGCCCGCACGGAGATGTACTGCGCGTCGTCCGGCACCCGCACGGAGCCGGCCCAGGCGGCGGACTTGCCGCGTACGCCGCCGAGTTCGACGGACGTCCACGTCGCGCCGTCGTCGAAGGAGACCTCCAGCGTGGAGCCGGTGATCCTCCCGGTGTCCGGCGCGCCCTTGACGTACTCGGAGAAGATCCCGAGATCCAGGCGCTTTCCGGCCCGCACATCACCGTGCAGATCGGTGTCGACGTCGAACCCGAGGTTGAGCATTGGCAGATACGTATACCGGTCGGCCGGCGTGGCGGACGACTTGAAGGTCCACTCGGAATGGCCCTTCGTGGCGAGCCGCCAGACCTCCGGGTCCAGGGTGGTGTCGGTGACAACCCTGAAGTCCTGCTCGGTCGGATTGACGTTCCGGGCGTACGCCCCCGAGCCGGTCTTTCGTTCGACCCGCACCCCGTCCACGTACACCTCGGTGAACTGGGTCATCGACTTCTGGTTCCACACATCGCCGAAGCCGGTGTGGTCCGGGCCCGAGTCACCCCAGCCCGGCGTGTTGAACTGCAGGTTGTTGCCCGCACGCTGCTGGCCCCAGCCGAGTCCGGTGCCCAGCCACGGGTGCCAGACCGGCTTGAACCAGTCCGCTGCGGAGCGCGTCCCGCCGCGGTAGTGCACGACGCCGCCGCGCTCCTCGATGGCGCCCGGGCCGCTGGACATGGACTCGTGCCAGCCCTGGTCGGGGCCGGCGCTGATGTAGTCGGTGCGCTCCGCAGGGAACTTGATCTTCTCCTGGAATCCGATGCCGTAGGGGAAGCTGTCGGTGATCGAGTAGCGGAACTCGCCGCCGTCGGCGGGCTTCGGCGCGTGGAACTTGTTGTTGACGACGGCCAGATCGCTCTTGTCCGGCCGGTACGTCAGATCAGCGGGGATCGCCCCCGGGTATCCCTCGGTGAGGTCGTACACGTACGGCGTGTACTGGGTTCCGGTCAGTTCGACACCCCGGTCGAGTCGAGCGGTCTCGATCAGTCGCGCCCCGTCCGCAGCGTTCACCGTCGCGATGTACAGCGGACGTGTCGCCCCGTCGGCACCGGCAAACGAGGCCGACAGCCGCCCGGGAACATCGTCGGTGACGAACAGGGCCTTGGCGCCCGCGTCCCGTGCGTTCTGGGCCAGCTCAGCGGGCGTGACCGCGCCGGTGCGGCGCACGACGACCGCATTGCCCGTCACGTCCTTGCCGGCGTAGTCGGCAGGGCTTCCGGTGCCCGCGTCCACCAGGGACATCCGCTTGCGACCGGTGAACACGTCCGATCCGTACGGGACGAACGCGTCGCCGAGCCGCCGGCCGCCTGCTTCGACATCGAGCAGCGGCTTGCCGAGCCGCCACACGGTCCGGTACTCGAAGGTGCCTGTGGCGGGCTTGCGGGTCTGCGCGGCGAAGATGCTGTCGTACTTCGGCGGCACCTGCACGGCCGACGTGAAGGACGCGCCGTTCGCAGCCCGGTTGAACTTCATATTCAGCTGACGGGTCTCGGTCCGCTGGTCCACCTCGGCCCGGATCTCCCGCAACGTTCGCCCGTCGAGGGTGACTTCGCGGTCACGGTCCATGGTGACCTCGGGCTCGGTGAGAAGACCGAGGCCGAGCGAGTCCTTGCCCTGGCTGCCACGCACGTCGAGGAAGCTGGACAGGGTGTACATGCCGGGCTGCAGACGCAGCTTGAGCGTGCCGGAGTCATCGACCGCGACCGGGAAGGGATCTGTGCCCTGGGCCAGCTGCTTCACAGCCACGAATGCGGCGGATGGGGCACCGTCGCGGTCCTTGACGTGGACCGTGAGGGTGTAGCGCTCGTCCTCCTTGGTCAGGCCGAAGGCCGTGTGCGCCACCACGGTGTCGCCGTCCTTGGCGACGATCCGGCCGGAGGTCGGGCCGACGGGCGCGGTGGTGCCATCACCGGTGACCGTGGTCTGCGCCGTGCCGTGCGCGGGCACGGTGAGAGTGGAGTCGGCGAGGGTGACCACGCCGGCGGGAGCGCCCTCGGCGGTCAGCGCCAGGGTGACCGGCCGGTCGGAGGCGTTGGTGTAGGTCAGCGTCTTCCTGACCGGCTCGTTCGCCTCGTACGGCCAGCTGATGAAGCCGAGGTCGGCGCTGCCGGTCGCGGTGATCTGCGCGGCGATCGCGGACGGGACGTCCACACGGCCCGCACCCACCTCGTACGACGTGCCGCTGATCTGCTTGGAGGTGCTCATCAGCCCGTCCTTGAGCTGCTGTCCGCTCCAGTCGGGGTGCTTCTCGGCGAGCAGCGCCGCCACGCCCGCGACGTGCGGCGTGGCCATGGACGTACCGCTCATCGATGTGTACGGGCCGCTGCCGCTCACGAGCTGGGAGCGGGCCGCGAGGATGTTCACGCCCGGCGCGGACAGGTCGGGCTTCAGAGCGTTGTCGCCCAGGCGCGGGCCCTGGCTGCTGAAGGACGCACGCCGGTCGGCGGAGTCGACCGCGCCGATCGTCAGCGCCGAGTCGGCGGCGCCTGGGGAGCCGATGGTGCCGGGAGCACCTGCGTTGCCGGCCGCGATCACGAACAGGGCGCCTGTGTCCTTGGAGAGGGTGTTCACCGCCTGGGCCATCGGGTCGGTGCCGTCACTGCCCTGTGACGATCCGAGGCTCATGGACACGATCTTGGCGTGGACGTCCTTGGCCGCCCACTCCATGCCGGCGATGATCTGCGACTCGGATCCGAAACCCTGGTCGCTGAGAACCTTGCCGACGGCGAGGGTGGCGCCGGGTGCTACCCCCTTCTCCTTGCCGTCGGAGGCCGCACCGCTGCCACCGACGGTGGAGGAGACATGCGTGCCGTGCCCGTTCCGGTCGGCGACCTCCTGCCCCTCGATGAAGCTCTTGGTCTCGCTCACCCGGTCCTTGAGATCGGGATGAGTCGGGTCCACGCCCGTGTCGAGGACAGCGACCTTGACACCCTTGCCGGACAGCCCCGCCTCCCAGGCCGCAGGGGTGCCGATCTGGGCGTTGCTGGTCTCCATCGCGGTGTCGACGCGTGCGTCCAGCCAGATCTTTTCGACGCCGCCCGACAGATGCACACGGCCCGAAGTCGCGCTGCGCGCCCCGGAGGTGACGTCCGGTGCGACCGTGCGCCAGAACTCCCCGGACGCCGACGCCTCCAGGGCCGCACCGCCCACACTCGGCAGCCCACGGACCTGGCGGGCTCCGTGGGGCGTCGCGCTGCGGGCGTTCTTCGTGTACGTCACGATGAGCGGGAGGCCGTCGGACGACGGGTCGCCGAGCCCCTGCTCGATCAGAGCGGTGACGTCGAAGAGTTCGGCGTCGAGGACGCCCGCCTGGAGGTAGGGCCGGGCCTCGTCGGGTATGACGGTGATCCGGCCGTCGGATATCTCGCTGCGAACTGCTCCGGTCGCGCCCTTGGGACGCTCCACGGCGACCGACTTCCGGCCCGCGCCGAGGTCGGTCACGGTCACCTGGTCACCGGTGATCAGGGTGACGGTTCTCGCGGTGCTGGGTGCGTGCACGGGTGACGTGGCACGGTCGGTGCCCGCCCCCACCGTCCCCAACGCCCCGGCTGCGACGGCCTGCCCTGCCGACAGCAGTACGAGCGACAGCCCCGCTGCGAGCAGCCGGGATCTGCGCCTCGCGGATAATCTGGTCATGGTTGACTCTCCTCCGCGCACCTGGTGAATGGGTGGTTCCGGGTGCTGCGAAGAGTTTTCGTGGCGGCAACCTGTGTGTCGACCGTTCTGCCCTGGCGGATATCCGACTTGACAGGTATCCGTCAACGATGTGGTGGGGCACGGACTCGCCCCACGCCGGGCCGTGGCGTCGGGCGTACCGGCCGAGCTGGTTTCCTCGGCATCGCGACCGCGAGCGCCTCTCCTGCAGTACCTGGGCCGGCCGCCGCGTCCACTACCCGGATGCGGTACGAAGTCCGGTGTGAACGAACAGACTCAGCCCGCGACCGTGCGCGTGTTCATCGCCCTCGCCCCGCCCGACCACGCGAAAGAAGAACTGGCCCGGGAACTGCGCCCCGCCTATGACACACACCCTCACATGCGATGGAACCGTATCGAGGACTGGCACATCACCCTGGCGTTCCTCGGGGAGCTACCGGCCGAGACAGTTCCGCTCCTGCGCCCGCCTCTCGCCAACCTCGCAGCGGACCACCAACCGCTCTGGTTGGCACTGCGCGGCAGCGGAACCTTCGACGACCGGGTGCTGTGGAGCGGAATCGACGGAGACCTCGATGAGCTGCACATGCTTGCCGCCGATGTGCGTACCGCGGTCCAGAACTGCGGTGTCGCCTTCGAAGGTCGGTCCCTGCGCCCACATCTGACGTTGGCCCGTGCCCGCCGAGGAGATCGATCCTCGGCAGGAGAAATCGCCGAAGGGCTCGCCGGATTCACCGGCCGCCGATGGCCTGCCGAACGGCTGCACCTGGTCGGCAGCAACATCGGCCGTAGCCGTGGACCGATCCACTACCGCGACATCGAGGCCTGGGCCCTCGGCAAGGGGAACTGCACTGGATCTTGAACGAATCAACCAGGGCCGGCCGACAGGCAGTACTCGAACCGGCGGGCGAGGACCACACCGCAACCGTCACGTTGCCGGGGAGACCTCACTGGCCGATTGTCCTCGTCCCGTCGCGTGTTGTATCCGCGACGCGGGTCTGGGTCAGGGAGCGGATGCGGGGTATCGGTGAGGGCAGTAGCCAGAGCAGCGACAGGGCTCCGCCGACAGCGGCGATGAGGAGTGCCGCCCTCAGGCCGAGGTGGGTCGCGAGCAGACCGCCGACGATGGCACCGACGGGTCGAATGCCGTAATTGATCGTGCTGTACGCGCCGGCCACGCGACTGCGCATACCGTCGGGGATCACCGCGGCCTGGAGGGAGTTGAGATTCACGTCGAACAGCATGACGCCGAAGCCTGAGAGGAACTCGGCTGCGGCCAGGGCTCCGGCACGGAGCCAGAGCGGGCCGTCTGCCGTGGCGGCGATGGCGATCGGTGCCGGGAACAGCACCGCGCCCACGACGATGCTGCGCCCAACGCCGAACCGTCGCGAGATCTTCGGGGCGAACACCGCGCCGAGGAGGGCACCGGTCGCGCCGATCCCGAACGCGATGCCGATCACTCCAGCGGACAGCCCAAGGCTCCGGTTGGCGAACAGCACGATCAGTCCACTGCCCGCGACAAAGGTGAAGAAGTTGACGGTCGCCGCGCAGCCGAGCGCGGCCCGCAGCACTGGATGACGGATGACAAACGACAGGCCTGTCCTGGCACGCCGCAACAGTGAAGGTGCCGTTGTGCTGCCGGAGGCTGCCGGGGGCTCGTTGACCGAAACCCTGCTGATCAGGACCGCTGACGCCAGGAAGGTGAGGGCGTCCACAGCGAGGGTGACGGGTGCGGTCAGCGCCTGGACCAGGGCGCCACCGATGGCCGGGCCGGCGACATACGATGCGGACCGGCTGGCGCTGAGCTTGCTGTTGGCGTCGACGTAGGAAGCGCGCGGCACGAGGCGCACAAAGAACGGCGGATAGGCGGTGTTGAACAGTACCCCAGCGGCGCCCGTCAGCAATGCCACGGCGTACAACTGTCCCAGCGTCACCGCCCCTGACAGGTAGGCCACCGGGACGCTGAGCAGCACTGCGGCGCGTACCAGGTCGGCGAGGATCAACAGACGGCGCTTGTGGGCCTGGTGATCGCCCCAGGCCCCCAGGAAGATTGCGAGCAGGTTGGGGGTCCAGATGAGTGCGGTCAGCCACGCCACCTGGTTGGCCGAAGCGTTCAGCGCGCTGACGGCGATCAGAGGCAGAGCCAGCTCGGTGATCCGGTCGCCGAACTGTGAGACCGACTGACCGGCCCAGAAGCGGCAGAACCGTCGATCCCGCCACAGCGATATCGCAGCGGCCTGCTCCGGGCTGCTCACGGTGTCTGCCCGGTCTGCTCCTCGGCGTCTTCCGGCAGGACGTAGCGCATGAGCCGGACGCCGCGGCCGTTGGTGGGCCGCTCCTCCGGGTCACGAGTGACGTACGGCGCGAGGATGCGTTCGATCCCGTCCTCGATGGCGGCGAGTTCCTCAGCGGAAACGACGACGCGGGTATTGGCCAGCCCGGCCATCCTGCGCCACGCCGCATCGAGTTCGGGCTCGACCTCGGCAGCCCACCGGCTCGGAACGTCTGCATAACGCAGGAACATCTGCTGCGACAGCACCCGCGCGGCTGACTGGCTCTCCCCATCGGCCGTATCTTGCGGCGTCTCGAATCGGAAGCCGCGTGCTACGGCCTCCCACCGCCGTTGGCGGCGGTCCGGTCCGGGCTCGCTGTCGCGGACCAGTCCAAAGCCGGCCAAGTGACGCAGATGCCAACTGGTCACCGACGGCGTCGCTCCCACGTCGGGCGCGAGTTGCGTCGCGGTCGCCGGCCCGTGCCGCTGAAGGTGGTCGAGAATCGCCAGCCGCACCGGATGCGCCAACGCCCGCATCGCTTGCGGATCAGTGATCTCGATATCGCCCAGGCGATTACTGGAGTCCATGGTGTGAGAGTGTCCTCTCACGATTTGTGAGAGTCAACGCTTACATCGGCCAACGTCACGCAGTCGCCGGATGCACGTTCATGGAGAGCAGACGTAGTCAGGCGCCTGCGGCGGCCTGTTGCCGGGCCCGGGTGCGGGTGAGCCGACAGGAATCGCTGCCGGCCTCGCTGCCAAGGTCATCACCCTTACGCCCGCGATACTTCAGTAGCTCAAGCAATGGCATTGCGACAACGGCATCAAGTGGCGGTCCATGCCCGCGGACTTTCCCGCCGGGCCCCGGGCCATTCGAGGCCCGGGGTCTTGTGTTGCTCGCAATGGGCTACCACTCGCAGCGGTGGGGCAGCTGACGAGCGGCGCGGATGAGGTCTTCCGCAGGCGGGTGGTACGGGACCTCGGACCAGTCTGGGGTGAGGATGAGGGCCGGGATGTTGCCGTAGTAGTGAGTGCCCCAGCCCGTGTGCAGGGTCAGGCCCAGACCGTGGTGGCCGGCGCGGGCGTCTGATTTGCCGAGCGAGCGCAGCGGGACGTCGTAGGGCCGGGGACGGCGACAAGAGCGGGGGACCGTCCCGGCCCGAGGGCGCGGGACCGTCCGCTTAACCGATGCGCCGGGCCGGGGCGCTCTTCCCGTACGGGCTCCTCTCCCCGATAATGGCCCTCAACTGTCTGGCCTTGGGGGGCTTGTGTCGGATCGTGATTCCACTCCTGTTCCGCCCTCCATGCGCAGAGTCGCGCGGGAGTTCGAACTCGGTTCGCGCCAGGGGCTGGTGTGGACCGAGCCCAAGCGCTTTCCGTGGATCGTGGTGCTGCTGCCGGCACTGGTCGGACTGCCGGTGCTCTGGCTGGGGATTTCGGCCGCAGTGGAGGGCCAGCGGAGCCACGGCGCCTGGTACTACGGGCTGCCGCTGCTCATCTTGGGGACCGCCGTAGTCGCCGCAGCCGGGTATTTCCTCTTCCTCGCGCTCACGAGACGGCAGGCTCAGGTCTGGGTAGGTCACTACCAGTACGGCATCGTCCGGGAGGTCGCCGGGCACGTGCCGGAGGCGTACTCATGGGACGAGATCGATGGCATTCGGCGGAGCAGCACCAAAGTGACAAACGGGATCACCAGCGTCACCACAGACGAACTCTGGGTGCGTCCCCGTGAGGGCGCCGAGATCACGGTGACCGACGCGTACAAGGGGGTCGCACGGTTCATCGACGAACTGGACAAGACATTCACGCGCGTACGGCTGCCGCAGGACAGGGACCGGCTGAAGGCGGGCGAACGGGTCGACTTCTTCGGGGCCCACCTCGATCCCGCCGGTGTCGGGTACCTCGACCACCGGCTCGGCTGGCGCGAGGTCGACCGGGTCACGGTGAAACAAGGCTGGCTGGAGATCCATCGGCACGGCGACGGAAAGCCGTGGGCCAGGCTCCCCGTAGAGATGGTCGAGAATCTGTCGGTCTTCCTGGCCCTCACCGCAAGGATGCGCCAGGAAGCGGCCGGAGAGCGGCCGCAACCAGACGATCCGGCCTGATCCGGCGAAGGCCGGCGCTCCGGCAGCAGGTCTGGATCAACGAACCAGCACCCCGGCGGTCACCGTGCTTGGGAGAGGAACTACTTGCACCTCTCAAACAACGGTATTGCCCGTTGTCGACCAGGTACCGCACCGCGTCGACCAGGTGCTGATGGCAGCACCCCTCCGGCTGCCCGCCCCTGCCCTCCAGCCACGGCGGCACCGGCATCGCCTCATGCACGACCGCCCACTCCGCGTCCGTCACGTCGGAGGGATACCTCGGCTGCCTGTGCGGCCGGTTGCCCCCGTTCCCGAACCTCAGCGCGAGGCAATCGCAGTGCAGGGGAAACGAGCTGGACGATACGGGCGCCGACGCGCCAGTCGTCGGTCCTCGGCGTCACGCGAGGCCCACCCACGCGTCAGCACCGAAAGTGCCTTTCACATCGGATGCGACGGTGGTGGCGTCCACCTTGGCTTGCAGGGCGTACACGGTCGTCTTGCGTGCGCTGCGGACGCTGAGGTGGACTGGGCTGTCGCCTGGGTGGTCCGCAAGGATGCGCTTCAGTTCTCTGACGGACTGTTCGGTGATCCGGTGGGCGGGGAGGGCAAGCCGCACGGGGGGTTTCCCGCCGTGCTCGGCGAAGGACACGTCCAGTACCGCGAGTTCTCTGCCGAAGACGTTCACGGTTCCGTCCCGGTCTTCGATCTTTCCCTTGACGGAGATGACGTTGTCTTCGGCCAGTGCGTGACGCACGAGCTGGTAGGCGGCGGGGAAGAAGAGGACCTCGATGCCGGCATCACGGTCCGCGAGGTTCACGATGGCCCAGGCGTTGCCCTGTTTGGTCATCTTGAGCTGGATGCCGGTGATCAGTCCGGAGAGCTGCACGTCCCCGGCGGTGCGGCCGGAGGCGAGCAGTTCGGCGATGGAGCAGTCCCGTGCGCCGGAGAGGATGTGCTCGGCGCCGTCCAGCGGGTGGGCTGAGACATAGAGGCCGAGCATGTCGCGTTCGGTCGCCAGGAGCTGTCTGCGGGGCCACTCCGAGTCGTCGATGGGGAAGTCGAGGCCGAAGGCCGGTTCGCCGCTTCCTGCGCCGCCCAGGTCGGCGAAGAGATTGTCTTGTCCGAAGCTTGCCGCTTTCTTCACAGGGATGATCGCGTCGATGGCGTCCTCGTGGATGGCGGTGAGGCCCTTGCGGGAATGCTCCAGGGAGTCGAAGGTGCCGGCCTTGATCAGGGACTCCACAGCTCGTTTGTTCAGTGCGGGCAGGTCGGCCTTGTCGAGGAAGTCGGAGAAGGAAGTGAATTTCCCTTTCCGGCGGCGGGCATCGGCGATGGCCTCGATGACGTTGTCGCCGACGTTGCGTACGGACCGCAGCCCGAACCGTACGTCGTCGCCGACGGCGGTGAACTCGGCGACGGACTCGTTCACGTCGGGCTGGAGGACCCGGACACCGTTCTTGCGGGCGTCGGCGAGGTAGATCGCGGCCTTGTCCTTGTCGTCGCCCACCGAGGTGAGCAGGGCGGCCATGTACTCGGCCGGGTAGTTGGCCTTGAGGTAGGCGGTCCAGTACGAGACGAGGCCGTAGCCGGCGGTGTGGGACTTGTTGAATGCGTAGCCGGAGAACGGGAGCATGACGTCCCACAGGGCCTTGATGGCTTCCTCGCTGTACCCGTTGCCCCGCATGCCGTCGTGGAACTTGTCCCACTCTGCGGCCAGCACCTCCGGCTTCTTCTTACCCATCGCACGGCGCAGCAGGTCGGCGCCGCCGAGGGTGTACCCGGCCAGTTCCCGGGCGATGGCCATGATCTGCTCCTGGTAGACGAGCAGATGGAAGGTGTTGCCGAGGATCGGGTCCAGTGCGTCGCGCAGCTCGGGGTGGATCGGGGTGATTTCCTGGCGGCCGGTCTTGCGGTGCGCGTAGTTGGTGTGCGCGTTCGCCGCCATGGGGCCGGGCCGGTAGAGGGCGTTGACCGCGGCGATGTCCTCGAACCGCGTGGGTTCCATCTGCTTCAGCAGCACGCGCATACCGCCGCCGTCGAGCTGGAAGACACCGAACGTATTGCCCTCGGCCAGCAGCCGGTACGTCGTGGCGTCGTCCAGAGGGATCACGACGGTGGACGGGTCGCCGTCCAGGGGATTCACGGTGGCCAGGCTGATGCCCCGGTTCTCGCGGATGTTCTCGATCGCCTGGTCGATGACCCCAAGATTCCGCAGCCCCAGGAAGTCCATCTTGATCAGACCCATGGCTTCGCAGGACGGGTAGTCGAAGCCGGTGATCTTCACGCCGTCCGAGGCGCGCATGTGCAGGGGGATGCGGTCGGTGAGCTTCGTTTTGGAAAGGATCACCGCGGCGGCGTGCACGCCGGTGCCGCGGGTGAGGCCCTCCACACCGCGGGCCGTGTCGATGACCCGCTTCACATCCTGCTCGCTGTCATACATCTGCCGGACCTCGCCGGCCTCGCCATACCGCTCGTGGGAGGAGTCGAAGACGGCAGCCAGCGGGGCGGACTTGCCGTTCTGGTCCGGCGGGAGCGCCTTGGTGATCCGCTCGCCATGGGCATAGGGGTAGCCGAGGATGCGCGAGGAGTCCTTGATCGCGTTCTTGGCCTTGATCTTGCCGAACGTGTTCACCATGGCGGTGTACTCATCGCCGTACTTCTCGGTGACGTAGCGGACCATCCGGTCGCGCTGACGGTCGTCGAAATCGAGGTCCACATCCGGCGGGTTGATGCGCTCGGGGTTCAGGAATCGTTCGAACAGCAGGCCGTGCTCAAGGGGGCACAACTCGGTGATGCGGGTGGCGTAGGCGACGATGGAGCCTGTGGCCGAGCCCCGGCCCGGACCGAGCGGAATCCTGTTCTCCCGGGCATGGCGGCAGATGTCCGCCACGACGAGGAAGTAGGAGCTGAAGCCCATGGGGCCGATGACCGACATCTCGGTCTCGAAGCGGTCCACGATGTGCTGGGGGAGCGGTTTCCCGTAGCGCATCGCCAGACCCTCGAGGACTTCCTTGCGAAGCCACGACTCCTGCGTTTCGCCTTCCGGCACGTCCGGGAACTGCGGCATCTCGTCGACGTAATCGAAGACCTCGTCGTAGGACTCGATGCGCTCGGCGATCAGCAGGGTGTTGTCGCAGGCTTCCGGGAGTTCCGAGAACAGGCTGCGCATCTCGGTGGCGCTCTTGAGGTAGTAGCCGGAACCGTTGAACCGGAAGCGGCCCGGGTCGACCTTGCTCTTGCCGACACCGATGCACAGCAGGCTGTCGTGAGCGTCGGCCTGGTCCTCGGTGACGTAGTGCGCGTCATTGGTGGCCAGGAAGGGAATGTTCAGTTCCTTGGCCAGGCGCAGCAGGCCCTCACGAACCTCACGCTCGATGTCCAGGCCGTGGTCCATCAGCTCCAGGAAGTAGTTCTCGTGACCGAAGATCTCCTGGTAGGCCGCGGCAGCAGCCTTTGCCTCGTCATACTGGTTCAGCCGCAGGCGGGTCTGGATCTCGCCGGAGGGGCAGCCGGTGGTGGCGATGATTCCGCCCGGCCGTTCAGCGATCAGCTCCCGGTCCATGCGCGGCTTTCCGGCAGGGAACTGACCCTCATAGCTGGCCTGCGTGCTGAGCCGGAACAGGTTCCGCAGGCCCTGGCTGTTCCGCGCCCACATGGTCATGTGAGTGAAGCGGCCGCCACCGGAAACATCCTTCGACCCCTCACCGCCCGCGCTCGTGGCGCGACGGCCTCCCGGCCCCCAGAACTCCTGCTTCCGGACGAACCGAGAGGAAGGTGCCACGTACGCCTCGATGCCGATGATCGGCCTGATCCCCTCGAAGCCCTTCGCGACCTGCGCGAACTCGTAGGCGCCGAACATGTTGCCGTGATCGCTCATGGCGATCGCGGGCATCCCCTGCCGGGCCACCTCGCCGAACATCGGCTTCAGCTTCTGCGCGCCGTCCAGCATCGAGTATTCGGTGTGATTGTGCAGGTGAACGAAGGAATCCGGCACGTGTGGTCGCCTCCGGGGTGAGTAGGAAGCCCCATCCCGGCCCGAGACGCGATGGTGGCCTTGTCGGTGGCCGACCGCACCAGCATCGGCAGATGGCTGGACAGCTCGACCCGTCGCGGTGCGGTCACACCGACTGAGCAGCCGATGGGTCGTACCGCCCGTGCACGCGATCAGTCCGAGCCCTTGAAGCGCAGGCCCGGCAGCCACCCGGCTGCCGGGCCTGCACTCCGCCTGCCGCACTGCTTGGCAAACCGCATGTTGACCAGAGACATCAAAGCGAGCTTGGCGTACGGGAATCAAACAACCATTTCGCCGATCAGACTCAACGATTGGTTGTCCACCTAAGATGGTCAGCGTGGACCTTACTGCCGTGCACACCTTCGTCGCCGCCGTGGACGCGGGACAGTTCCAAGAAGCCGCCGCCAACTTGTCGATCACCCCGCAGGCTGTGTCCAAGCGCATCGCCGTGCTGGAGAAGGACCTCGGTGTGCAGTTGTTCAGCCGCACGGCCCGCGGAGCCCGGCTCACGATCGACGGGCAGGCGTTCCTGCCCTACGCCCGAGCTCTCCTCCAGGCCGAGGAACGGGCAGCCGCTTCCGTGCGGCCAGGGCGCCGGGCTTTGCGTGTCGACGTGATCGGCCGCCGACTCTCACTGGCGGGTCTGCTGCGCGACTTCCACCGTGCGTATCCCGAGACCGATCTTGATGTCGTGACCCTGTTCGACTCCTGCACGGCCATCGCCGCCGTCCGGTCCGGGACGATCGACGCGACCTTCCGCGCCGTGACCATGCCGGGCCGGCAGCTCCCCGACGGTGTCGAGGCCACTCCGGTCTTCGACGAACCGCTGCACCTGTTCACCGGACCGGCTCACGAGTTCGCCGCCGCCCGCGCGATCGCTCCCGCCCAGCTCGCCGGGCGCCGGATCTGGATGCCCGGTAACATGCCCGGCACCGAGTGGGCCGCCTACTATGACGAACTCGCCGCCACGTTCGGTCTCACCATCGACTCGGTCGGCCCGAACTTCGGTATCGAGCCCCTCCTCGACACGATCGCGGACTCCTCGACGCTGGCGACCTTCGTCAGCGAACGGACTCCGCTGGTCTGGCCTGCCGGCCACGACCTGCGACGCATCCCCCTGCACGACCCGACCCCGGTCTACCCGCACTCACTGATCTGGCGCACCGACAACCCGCACCCCGCCCTCACCGCACTGCGTAACCACCTCACCTCCACCTACCCCGGCCGCCCCGACAACGGGGTCTGGACACCGAAGTGGGCTCAATGTGCTTAGAAGCGCCGAGCCGCCCGGAAATACAAGCCGACCGGGCCGGCGAGATGCCGGGCGTCGTTCCCTGCTCCTCGCCGTCCCCGCTCAATCCGGATACTTCCGGCTCACGCAAGGGTCGCAACATGCCACGCAGGGCAGAGGCGCGGAAGGTGTAGCGGCCCATGACGTCGAGGTTCGCGTGGCGCAGCGGGGAGAGCCGGGCGAGCGGCCCGGTTAACCCGCAGTAGGCGTGCTTGGCGAACCACAAAGCCCTGAGTCGTTTCCTCCGGCGCCGCGACAACGCGTGCGTGGGCGTTGTCCGGAGGAAGGCAGCCCTGGAGGGCGCTGGCGCGGTTGATCTCTGCGCCAGCGCCCCGCGCAGGCTGCGGTCTTCGACTTGTCAGACGGCTGCGGAGAGGAGTGCCGGCACTCGACCACAAGAGATTGGTCGTACCGGCCCCGCGTGTGCGGCGAGGGTTTCTGCGTCCTTCAGTAGTCCGAGCAGCGAGCCGCGGGCGCGGGCCACACGTGAGCGGACGGTGCCGACGGGGCAGCCCAGGGCAGCCGCGGCCTCCGCGTAGGGGAGTCCCAGGAGTTGGGTGAGCACGAACGATTCACGGCGCTCTGCCGGGAGGATCGCCAGGAGGTCGGCGAGTGCGATTCCGTCCTCGAAGCCGGGTACGTCGCGTGGTTGTGTCCTCTCGGCGGCGGACTGCCAGTCGTCCCAGTCGGAGATTCTGGGGCGAGCGGCGGCATGGCGAAGGCTGTCCACGACAGTGCGGCGGGCGATCGATAGTAGCCAGGTACGTGCGGATGAGCGTCCCTCGAACCGGTGAAGGCTGCCGAGTGCGCGCAAGAACGTGTCCTGGGTGAGGTCATCGGCCGCTTGGGGGTCGGCGCTGAGGTAGGCCACGTAGCGCCAGACGTCGCGGTGCAAGGCGCGTACGAACCGGTCGACGGCGTCGGGGGAGCCGTCGCGTGCAGCCAGTGCCAGTCGTGTCACCGGCTCGTCGGCGCTATCGGTATGACGTGATGTGCCGTCGTTGGGCGTGGCTTTGTGTGGCGGCAGGGCAGGGGGCATCGCCTGTTGTCCTTCCGGGATTCGGGATCCGACTTCCGCGCATGGGCGGGCCGGTGAGATGTTCGGCATCACTCGTGGGCGATGCCGATGCCCGAGGCGTGCGGTGGAGGACACCAGCACGTCGGGAAGCCAGCTGTCAGATGACAGCGATCCCGGTCGGTGGACCCCGCGAGGTGAGGGCGTGGATGAGGAAAAGCTGCCGCGGTCCGCGGGCCCGGTGGTCACGGCGGGCCCGGATGCGTGGCCGGTGAGGCGGTGTGGAGAGACGGAAGAGCAGGCACAGCGGCGCGATGATCCACCCGGCGAAAGTGCGCAGCAGGCGGAAAGCGGATCGTTCTCCGTAGGCGAGCCAGAGGCCGCACAGCAGGGCTGCCAGGAGGTGGGCGGCCAGCATCCCGGCCGAGGACACGCCTGCCATGTCGTGCCCGGCGGGCAGGACCGTTGCGGGGTCGGTCATCGTCTGCATGCCGGCATGGGCGTGCTGCATCCCACCCGCCATGGCCATGTCCGTTGTGCCGGGCGGTGGCTGGTGCAGGCGGCTGCCGAGCCCGGCTTCGGTGACGATGCGTACGGCTTCCGACTGAGAGATCGACGTGGAGCCTGCCGAACCGCAAAGCAGGGACTCGGCCCATTGCCGAGCGAAGGACGGGCTGTCGGTCACCGAGGGGTGAACGGCTGCCTGAGCCAGTGAGAATCCGGTGTGCAGTGCCGCTTGGGCGGCGACCACCATCGAGGTCACCGCGAGTACACCGCGCTCCCGGCGGCTGAAGAGCCAGGCCGTAGCAGCAGCGGTCGCGAAGGCGGCGGCCATGGCCCACCAAGGGACAGCCGATCCGGACATGAGGACGTGGCCGAGGGCAGCGAGCAGCACACAGGTGGCTGCGAACACCGCAGCGCGTACCGCGCGACAACATCGGCCTGGAATCATGGCGGGCCCATCCTTGCACTCCTCCTCCGGGTGCCACCGGTGGGTGCGAAAAGTGCGGGTGACGCCCTCAGCCTGGCGCGTGTGGCGCACACCACATGTGCTACGGGGAACTGTGATGCCGTTCGGCCCGACTCCTGACGTGGCCGAGAAAGTGAACCAGTGGCGTGGGACGGAGACACCGGTGCGGACAGAGCGGGGAACACCGGCGGCCCCAGCAGCAGGAACTGACGGACCGCTGACCGCGCTGCTCACCTGCGCCATGGCGTTTTCGATGCTGCAGCTTTTCCTCCTGGGAGCCCTCGGCCCGCGCCTTGTCGACGAACTGGGGATTTCGCCCACGGTGCTCGGCCTGACGACGACGATCGGATTCGGGACCGCGGCGGTTCTTTCCCCGGTGGGTGGGCGGATCGTTGACCGGGTCGGCCCCAGGCGGTCACTCGTTGCCCTGCTGCTCGTGTCTGCCGCCGCGCTCGCCCTGATCGGTGCGGCGCATGGTGCCGGTTCTCTCCTCGGCGCCGTTGCCCTGGGGGGTCTGCCGCAGGCGCTGGCCAACCCGGCTACGAACAAGGCGATCCTGGCGGTCGTTGTGCCGGCGCGGCGGGGTTCGGTGACCGGGATGAAGCAGTCGGGCGTGCAGCTCGGGGCGTTCGCTGCCGGGCTGCCCCTGGCGGCGCTGGCCTCAGGGGTGGGTTGGCGTGGCGCGGTGTGGGCGGCGTCCGGCACCGCTGCGGCCATGGCTGTGTGGGCCATACGGGCGCTGCCTGCAGATCCTCCGGCAAAGGGGGCGCCGCCTCGCTCCTCGTGGGTGCCGCGGGGCGCCATTGCCTGGCTGGCGGGTTTCTCGTTGCTGCTGGGATGTGGCATTGCTTCGGTCAACACCTATCTGGCACTCTTCGGCGCGCAGGAGCTCGGAATGAGTCCCTCGGCGGCCGGCGCCCTGGTGGCGGTTCTGGGGGTAGCGGGTATTGCCGGCCGGGTGGGTTGGTCGAAGGCTGCTCGGCCGGGGCGCGCCGAGTGGCTGCCGGGGTGGCTGGCGGCCGGTGCGGTCGGATCGGCCCTGCTGCTGGCCGGTGCGCTGGTCGTGCACCCGCTGGCATGGGCGGCGGCGGTAGCCGTCGGTGTGTTCGCCGTGTCGGGCAATGCCGTCTCCATGGTGCTGGTGATGCAGCGCGCCGCCTCCGGTCGTGCGGGACAGGAATCGGCACTCGTCTCCGCCGGGTTCTTCGCCGGCTTCGCCATCGGCCCACCGGTCTTCGGCGTGCTCGCGGAAGCCGGCCACTACGGGTCCGGGTGGCTGCTGGTGGCCGCGGAGTTCGCGGCGGCCTGCACCGTCGCTTTCATATGGGCAGTGCGGGAACGCAGGCAGCGCACGACGGTCCCGGCGTGACGGCGGGGGACTGGGCCGAACGCGCGCTCGCGGACGTCCTGCACCGGGTCGGCGTCACCCGAACTGAAGTCGGCGAGAGGTTCCCGCTGTTCGCCGACCCGGATACGGGCCGCTGGAATACGACCGGTCGCGGATCGTGGACCGGCGGATTCTGGGCTGGCCTTCTGTGGCTGCGGGCCAGGCACACCGGTGACGAGGCCGACAGGGCCGTGGCCTCGGCCTGCACGGCGCGGCTGGCCGGCTGGGTGGAGGCTGATACCGCCACCCGCGGTCTGATCCTCTGGTACGGAACCGCCCTGGCCATCAGCGACCCGTCGGCGGACGAGCTGCGTCACCGAAGTGCCCGCGCCTGCCTGGACGCGCTTGACCCCGAACTGGGCCTGATTCCTTGGGGATCCGCGTTCGGCGGTCCCAGACTGCTGGCCCGCGTGGACGGAGTACCCGGCGTGGTGCCTCTGCTCGTCTCGGCGGGCGGCGAGGGCGCCGCGGCAGCCGCGTCCCATCTCCACCGGCACATCGACCTGTGCCACGTCGATGGCTCTGTGGTGCCTGCCCTGCGGTTCGAGCCGGACACGGGCTGGCAGGCGTGCGACGACCCGCCACGAGGCTGGAGCCGGGGGCGGCCGTGGCTCTTGCTGGCCGTGGCCGACGCCCTGCACCAGCCCAGGACCACGCAGTGGAACCCACAGCGGCTGGAAGCGACGGGCGCAGAGCTGATCGCTCCCTGGACAGGAGCGCCCCGGTGGGGCGTACCGCCGGCCGACGAGGCACGACCGGACGGCCCGCAGGACACCTCGGCTGCCGCGATCACAGCGGTAGCGCTGCTGAAACTGGCACGCGTCCCGGGACCCCGGGCAGCGGAGTGCTCCTCCCGCGCCCTCGCGATCCTGGACCACCTGGTGTCCGCACACCTCACCGGACCGACCGGCGCCCGTCCCGCCGGAATGCTGCTGAACGGCTGCTACGACGCCGGGCAGTCGGTCGCCGTGCGCCACGAACTGATCTGGGGCGACTTCTTCCTGGCCCTCGGACTGGCAGCCCTCACCGGACTGATCGACATCCGCACGGTGTAGATGCGGCCGCTCAGGTGTCGTAGCCGCGCAGCACACGGCGTGCGACGGACGTGATGTGCAGCTCGTCCGGGCCGTCCAGGATCCGAGCGGCGCGTCCGGTACGGAAGAGCGCGGGCAAAGGAGTGTCGGGTCCCAGGCCGGCCGCGCCGTGCACCTGGATGGCCGCGTCCGTCACCCGCTGCAGCATGCGGGCGGCAGCGACCTTGGCCAGGCCCACCTCGACGTGCGCGTCCAGCCCGGCATCGATCTGGGTCACGGCCTCGTGGACCAGGGGACGGGTCGTACGCAGGGCAAGCAGTGACTCGAAGACATGCTGCTGCACGAGCTGATGACCGCCGAGCGGACCACGGGAGCCGGCGCGGGCGTTGACGCGCTCACACATCAAGTCGAAGGCCCGCTGCGCCTGACCGATCCAGCGCAGGCAGCGCAGGGTACGGCCGAGCTGCAGCCGTTCTCCGGCAATGGTCAGAGCGCTGCCCCGCTCGCCGATGAGATGGTCGCCGGGGACACGGACGCCGTTCAGTTCGATCTCCCACTGGCCGCCCGTGCCGAGGACCGGAAGTTCGCGTACGACGCGGAAGCCGGGAGAGTCGGCCGGGATCAGCAGCAGGGAAAGCCCGCCGCGGTCCGCGGGGGCCCCGTCGGTGCGGGCCAGGACGGTCACCAGGTCGGCGCCGGCGGCTCCGGAGATGAACCACTTGCGGCCACTGACCCTCCAACTCCCGTCTGCCTCCTGCACGGCTCGAGTACGCGTCATGGAGGGGTCGGTACCCAGGACGTCCTGTTCCGTCATTGCATAGCAGGCCCGGAGCTCCCCGGCGGTGAGTCGCTTCGGATACTCCTCGCCTACGCGCGCGCTGCCGTGGCGGTGCAGCATGAGCACATCCAGCAGCGGTGCCGACCCCAGGGCGGCAGGTCCGTGATCGCTTGCTCCTTCGACCTCGGCCACCTGGGCGTACTCAGTCAGGGAGAGTCCACGACCGCCCAGCTCGGCGGGCAACGGCAGGGCCCATATACCTTCCTTCCGGGCCTGGTCGTGCAGGTCACGCATGGTGGCGGCGGAGGCCGGTCCGCCGGCGTCCAGGACTTCTTCGCACGGCATTACCCGCTCGCGTATGAAGCGGTCGACCTGTCCTCTCAACTCAGCCGCTCCGCCTGCGCCTTTGGAGACTTGATCTCGGTCCTCCACCACTTTCCTCCAGTCTGCCGGGAACCCGTTGGAGCGACAGTCCGACTGTCTCTCCACGGAACTGGTCGGGCGCGAAGGCGCCCTGGTTCCCGCGTTGAGGACATCCCCGGCGCCGAACACCGCCGGGCCAGGAGAGGAGAGGCATGGCGTCACCAGTCACCACACAGACGGTCCGCCCACTGGACGGGCTTGACCTGGACACCTCGGGTCCGCCCGAACTGACCGGCCTTGCTGCGCAGCACCTGCGGCTCCTGGGAGCCCGCACCCGCCGGGAACCAGCCGCGCCACAACCCGCGTCAACCGCGCAGATAGCGCTGACCGGCGACGGAATTCTGCCCATCGGAGCAGAGGTGAACTGGGCGGATCCGGAGAGCGGGGTCACCGACGAGGCCACCGTCCAGGCCGCCACCGGGATCATGGCCGTGCATGGCCGGCGTGACGGCGGGCCGCGCGGCCTGGCCGTCGATTACGCCGCCACCACCGCCTCCGTTCTCACGGTCCAGGGAATCCTGGCCGGTCTCTTGGGCCAGGCCCGCGGGGGAACGACCGCACGCGTCAGTACGAGCGTCGACCGGGCCGGACTGCTGACCGTCTCCCAGTACCTGGCCGCCGCCGGAGCCGACGAGGGTGAGGCCGCCGAACTCGCACCGGGGGGACCGCCCTTCGCCGACGCGGTCGGCACACTCTTCGAGCTCGAGACCCTGGACCCGGGGGCCTGGGCCGCGTTCTGGCGGGCCCTGGAAGCGCCCCCCGAGGCGATACGGGCCGGCTGGCGGCCCTTCCAATTCCGGTACGCCACAGCCTGCGCTCCCTTCCCGCAGGCCCTGCACACGACGACACGCGCCCACTCCTGGCAGCGCATCCTCCAGGCGGCAGCGGTCTCCGGCGCAGAGGTCTGCCCGCTGGGATCCCTGGTCGGGCGGGCAGCAGAACACGACGGTGCACCGCCCTGGTCACTCACCTCCCACGGGCCCGGCCACCGTTCCCCCACGGTTCTCCCCGCGGCCGAACGGCCACTGGCAGGGCTGACCGTGCTGGAGGCCGGCCGCCGCATCCAGGCACCGCTCACTGCTCACCTCCTGGGACTGCTCGGCGCCCACGTGATCCGGATCGAACCGCCGGGTGGCGATCCGCTGCGTGGCATGCCACCGGCCTGCTCCGGCATCTCCGCCCGCTGGCTCGCGCTCAACCGCGGCAAGCAGGCCGTGGAGGTCGACATCAAAGCCGAGCCCGACCGGCGCCGACTGCGAGAGATGGCGGCAGAGGCCGATGTCTTCCTCCACAACTGGGCACCCGGCAAAGCCGCACAGCTCGGTCTCGACGGCGACCACCTTGCCGCTGTGAACCCCGCACTGGTCTACGCGTACACCAGCGGATGGGCCGACCGGATCTCCGGCGCCCCGATGGGGACCGACTTCATGGTCCAGGCCCGCACCGGAGTCGGAGAAGCGGTACACCCGGAAGGCGAACCGCCCGCACCGTCCCTGATGACCCTCCTCGACGTCCTGGGCGGGCTCCTGGGAACGGAAGCCGTCCTCGCGGGGCTGCTGCTGCGTGAACGCAACCGACAAGGCGTCCGGGTGGGCTCCTCGCTGCTGGGAGCGGCCGATGTCCTCACCGCCCCGGCCCTGCGCCGGGCCGCAGCCGGAGGGAACGCAAGAAGGCCGGCCGGGTTCCGTCACCCGTTGCGCACCGCCGACGGTTGGGTCGCTCCCACCGACGCCTGCGCCGAAGCAGCCCGCGCTCACGACCTGAGCGGTCTGTCCACCCACGACGCCCTGGCACAGCTGCGCACGTACGGGCTGTCCGCCACCGCGGTCACCACCGACCTGGCCACCCTGCATCACGATTCGCGCTTCTCCGGCTCGATCAGCCGCGACGCGCACGGTGCCCCTGCTGTTCCCGACCCCTGGAGCTTCACGTGACCGTCGTCCTCCACGATCTGCTGCCCGCCGACCTCCGCCGCTCCTGGGTCGTCGACGGGACCTGCCCCGACCTCGACCTCTACAGCCTCTTCCGCGCCCGGCAGATCACGGACCTCCACCGCACCGCGATCCTTGATGCCAAAGGCAAACTCTGTTACACCGCCCTCGACCGCAAGGTGCGATGTCTGGCCACCGCCCTCAGAGACCTCGGCATACGTCCGGGCGATGTGGTCGGCGTTCAACTGCCCAACGGCCGCCACGCCGTCATCGCCGATCTCGCCCTGGCCGCCCTCGGTGCGGTGGCGCTGCCCTTCCCGGTCGGCCGCGGCAGCCTGGAAGCAGAATGCCTGCTCCGCCGCGCGGAGGCCGTCGCCGTCATCGCCGCCGTCGAGCACCGGGGCAACCATCACGCCGCCGACCTCCGGACGTTGGCCCCGGCGCTTCCCTCCCTGCGCCACGTCATCGCCGCCGGACCCGGCAACACACCTGAAGGAACGATTCCGCTCTCGGAACTGCTGCGCTCCGACCCCAGTGGATTCGTTCCTGCACGGCCGGACCCTGACAGCGCCGTCCGCATACTAGTCTCCTCCGGCTCCGAGGCCGAGCCGAAGATGGTCGCCTACTCCCACAACGCACTCGCCGGCGGGCGCGGTAACTTCCTCGCCTCGCTCATCCCCGACCGGACTCCGCCCCGCTGCCTGTTCCTCGTGCCACTCGCCTCAGCTTTCGGATCCAACGGAACGGGCGTCGCCCTCGCCCGGCACGGCGGAACTCTCATCCTCCTGGACCACTTCACCCCCGAGGCCGCGCTCGACGCCGTGCGCGAACACCAGCCCACCCACATCCTGGGCGTGCCCACCATGGTGCGTATGATGCTCGACCGCCTCGACGGCACAGGCGAGAAGCTGCCCGCCCCGACGGCCCTGATCCTGGGTGGCTCCGCGCTGGACGAGACCACGGCGGAGCACGCCGCGAGTGCTTTCGGCTGTCCTGTCGTCAACCTGTACGGATCGGCCGACGGCGTCAACTGCCATACGGGACTGGGCAGTGCCACCCCGGATGCGGACAGCCAGGGCGTCGTGGCCGGGCGCCCCGACCCCCGGGTCGCGGACATACGTATCACCGACACCGAGACTCATGAACAACTGCCGGACGGCGGGATCGGGGAGATCGTCGCACGGGGCCCCATGACCCCCATGTGTTACGTCGGCTCCCCGGAGCTGGACGCTCGATACCGCACTCCCGACGGGTGGGTGCGCACCGGGGACCTCGGATTCCTCGACGGTGACGGCATCCTGCACATCGTCGGACGTCTCAAGGACGTCGTCATCCGCGGCGGAGCCAACATCAGCCCCGCCGAAGTCGAGAGGGAACTCGCCACCCACCCCTTCGTATGTGATGTCGTGTGCATCGGGATCCCGGATGCGGTGATGGGCGAGCGGCTGGCGGCGTGCGTCGTGTCCCGTGCTGCGGATTCCCTGACGCTGGAGGTGCTGTGCGAGCACCTGACCGAACGGGGACTGGAACGACGCAAGCACCCCGAGCGCCTCCTGGTCGTCGACGAACTGCCCCTCACCCCTGCGGGCAAGCCCGACCGGGCGGCACTGCGAGTGCGTATGACTGAGATCAGCCGGCCAGGCGCGACGAAGGAAGTTCCCCTCGGGCAGGCGAGCTGAACGGTGCCACAGCCGGGGCGACCGGGACATCCAGCTGCCCCGGGGACTCCTCCTCATCACATGAACCAGCGAACGCGTGGGGGCAGCCCGGTCTTCCGGGCTGCCCCCACGCGGTGCTGCTTCAGGATGTGGACATGGCCTCCTTCATTGCTGTTGCCGCGTTGCGGTATACGGGCAGCAGGTCGAGCTCCTCCCCCGGGTAGTTGACGATCTCGACCTGCTTGGCGCCGGAGTCGGGCAGAACCGTGCCGGTCGACATGTGGGCGTTGTCCAGGACGAGGGCGGGCTTCTTCTCGCCCAGTTTCGCCAGTTGGGCAGGGGTGACGGCTTCGGGCCCGTAGGTGCCGACCAGGTTCGCACCCGCCAGCTTCGCCGCCCAGGTGGTGAAGACCTGGCTGACGACCACCGGGCTCTTCCCGCCCGGCCACTTGGCCTTGAGATCCTTGGACAGCTTGGCGTACTCGCTGTCGAAGGTCGTCTTCCACTTCGCTGCGGCGCCCTCGGTGCCGAACAACTTGCCCAGCTTGGCCACCTCGGCTTCGACCTTGTCCGCATCGTTGTCGAGGTTCACCTCGACCAGTTCGGCCTTGGAGCCGGCAGCCTCCTTGATCTTTCCGGCATACGGCTCGAAGGATGCGTACAGCACGAAATCGGCACCGGCGACGGCCGCGAGGTCGGAGGGTTTCGGGTCGTAGTCCGGTGCGTGCTGTACGGACTGGGGCACGATGACCTTCACGTCCTCGGCACCCGCGGCTTTCGCCAAAGCCCCTTCCCAGGTCGTGGTGACGATCACCACCGGCTGCCCGTCGTGCTTGTCGCCTCCGTCTCCGGACGACGACGCGTCGTTTCCGCAGCCGGCCACCAGGGCCAGTGCTGCACTCAGTGCGAGGAGGGAAGAGGAACGGCCGCGGGTGCGCGCCATGAGCTGATTCTCCGTTCGGGTATGAGATGGACGGCGAGGACAGCGGCCCCCGCAGTCAGGACGAGAACAGGCCCGGGAGGCCAGTCCAGCCACAGTGCGATGAGGAACCCGGTCAGGTTCACGACGATGCCGACGGCAACGGCCCAGAGCGTGATCGACTTCAGTGAGGTGCCAAGACGGCGAGCGGCGAGAGCCGGAAGGAGGGTGAGGGCGTCGACCAGCAGCGCGCCCGTGAGCTTGATCGCTCCGGCGACGGCGACCGCGACCAGGACCAGCAGCACGAGAGTCAGCGCGCGTATCGCGACCCCGGAGCACTGGGCGAGCTCCCGGTCGTACAGCAGTAGCGCGATATCACGGCGCCGCCACAGGAACAGGCCGATGACGACGACTGCGAGCGCGCCGAGCAAAACCAGGTCGGCGGTTCCTACGGACAGGATCGACCCCCAGAGCAGCGCGAATGCTCCTGAGGCGTTGACGCCCGAGACCGCGAGCACCAACAGCGCCGCCGCGATCGCGATGCTCATGAGCAATCCCATCGCGCCGGACAGCCCATCCGGGGTACGAGCGAGAGGAGCGATCGCAGCCCCGGACAGAGCACACGCCACGAGTGCGCACAACATGGGGTCGAGTCCGGTCACGATGCCGACCGCGATGCCGAGCAACGCGACGTGCATCATCGCGAACCGCACCGGCATGATGTCCAGACCCACGATGACCACGCCCACCACCGGCAGCCCGATCGCGGCCAGCAGCAGCGCGAACCCCGCTCGCTGAACGGGGAGCAGCTGAAGAAGTTCACCGAGATCGGCGGTCGCGAGAGTCACCGGACCTCCCGCAGACGGCCTGCAGCCATTTCCAGCACCCGGTCGCAGCGCTCCGCCAGCGCCCGGTCGTGCGTCACCACGACGAGCGTCACCGGCAGGGAGGTCAGAACATCGGCCGCTTCCTCCTGCCCCCGGAAGTCGAGGGCGGCGGTAGGTTCATCGGCGAGGAGAACCTCGGCCCCGGCCGCGACACAGCCGATGGCCCGGGCGAGATACATTCGCTGCAACTGCCCGCCGGACAGGGTGTGCAGAGGCCGCTCAACCAGCGCCCCCACACCGAGCCGCGCCGCTGCCGAAGCTGCCTCAGCGCGAGCGCTGCTGCTGGCCAGCAGCTCGGTGCCGAGAAGAGGGAAGCGGCCTGCCGCCGGCTTCTGCGGAATCCAGGCGCAGGCACGGCGGCGCCACGCCCACTCCGCGGGCGAGCGGGTGCCTCGGCCGCCGACCAGGATCGACCCCGTCACCTGTCGGTGCAGACCGAGCACCGCACGCAGCAGCGTCGTCTTACCCGAGCCATTGGTTCCGGTCAGCGCCACCCGTTCACCGGCTGTGATCTCCAGATCCACGTCGGCGACGGCCTCCAGTCGGCCATGTCGGCAGGCGACATCCCGCATACGCACATCCAGCCCACGCATCACACGCCCCTCGATCGTCAGCCACAGCCGTGCAGGTTGGGTGGCTGGTCAACTTCCCAGCCCCCGGCAGTAGTCGGATGAGAGACACATTCAGTTCCCAGGAGACGAATTCCGTCCGCGGACATACCGGCGAACAGCCGATGCGCCCTGCACGGCCGGCAGCCGAGGGCAACGGGACCGCGTGCGCGCCGCTCCGCCGGGCTCCCGCACGTTGCTCGTCCACGAGGACGCCAAGAACGGCAAGCCGGACTCCGTTGTTGCGGGTGAAGTGCCTGGTCCGAGGATGATTCAGCCACCTGGACGGACCACGACCGCCAGGGCCTCGACCGGGTCGCTGTGGCGGAAGTGCAGGACGAAGGGGAGCACGTCGCCCACTTGCCGGCGGTCCTTCACTTTCACCATCACGTCCACCGTGCTTGCCGACATGGCCAGGGTCTCTCCAGCCGGCAGACCGACTGAACTGACCATGCTCATGGAGCCTGCACCGCTGTCGTGACGTACGTGCCGACTGAGCATGGCGCTGTCTACGGCTGCGGAAGTGACAGAGACCAGCCGGTCGTCGGCTCCGCCGCTGTTGGTGATCCGGAAGAACGCTGCGGTGTCCACGTTGCCGTTGTAGGGCAGGAAGACGCGCCCGTCGCTGATCTCCAGGCGCGGCGGGGCCCCGGCGGCCCCCGATGCGGTCCAAGCGGTCAGTCCGCCCAGGGCCACCGAGAAGGCTGCCAAGGGGGCGACCACGGCGAGCAGCCCGTCGTGCAGGCGACGGCGCGTCGGAATCCAGCCTTCGGCCGCGGTCCGTCGGGCGGGGGCCGTCATAGCGGCATCCTTCCTCGGCGGAGCGAACGTCGCGACGCGGGGTGACGCGCGGGCGACGGCTGCCAGGCACGCAGGCGCAGGCTGTTGCCGACCACCAGGAGTGAACTGACGGACATGGCTGCGGCAGCGAACATCGGGTTGAGCCATCCGACCGCGGCCAGTGGCAAGGTGACCGCGTTGTACCCGAACGCCCACATCAGATTGATGCGGATCGTCCCCAGAGTGCGACGCGCCAGGCGGACGGCGTCGGTGACTGCCTCGATGCCACCGCGGACCAGCGTCACATCTGCGGCGCCGATGGCCACATCCGTTCCGGTGCCCATGGCGATTCCGATATCGGCGCCGGCCAGGGCGGCGGCGTCGTTCACACCGTCACCGATCACGGCGACGCGGCGGCCCTCACGTTTCAATCGCCGTATCAGATCCGCTTTGCTCTCGGGACTGCATCGGGCGTGCACGTGAATGATGCCGAGTTCGCCGGCTACGGCGTGGGCGGTGGCCTCGTGGTCGCCGGTGGCCAGAATCGGTTCCACTCCCAGGCGCCTGAGCTTGTGCACGGCCCGGTAGCTTCCCGGCCGCAGCACATCCCCGACCGCGATGAGAGCCTCGTCGACGCCGTCCACGCGCACCAGGACCGGAGTGTGCGCGGCCGCTTCGGCTGCGGCCAAGGCCCGCGCCAGAGTCTCTGGAAGGTCACCCTGCGCGGCGCGCACCTCCACCTGACGGCCCTCGACACAACCCGTCATACCCACCCCGGGTGTTGCCCTGAAGTCGGAGACGTCCGGCAGGGGGCGCTCGGGCAGTGCGCGTTGCGCGTATTCGGTGACCGCTCGCCCCACCGGGTGCTCCGATCCCTGCTCGGCCGCACCTGCCAGCCGCAGCACGGACTCCCGTCCGATTCCCCCCGTCACTACGGTGATGTGGGAGACGGCCATGTGCCCGGTGGTGAGAGTGCCGGTCTTGTCCAGGACGACCGTGTCGATGTGGCGCAGCGTCTCCAGGGCCCGCGGCCCGTTCACCAGAACCCCGAGCTGAGCACCTCGGCCGGTGGCGGCGAGCAAGGCAGCCGGGGTGGCCAGCCCCAGCGCGCAAGGACAGGCGACGACCAGGATCGCCACGCACGCGGTGATGGCCGCCTGCGGGTCTGCTCCGGCACCGAGCCAGAAGCCGAGGACGGTGACGGCCAGTGCCAATACGGCGGGTACGAAAGCTCCTGCCACCAGGTCCGCCAGACGCTGAGCGCGGGTCTTCCCCGCCTGAGCTTCGGTGACCATGCGCGTGATCCGGGCAAGCCGGGTGTCCGCGCCGACTGCTGTGGCACGAACGAGCAGCATGCCGCCGGAGTTGACAGCGGCCCCGACGACGCTCTGGCCCGGGCCGACTTCGGCCGGGTCGCTTTCCCCGGTGACCAGAGACAGATCAAGAGCGGAGCGGCCGGAGACCACCACACCGTCGGTGGCGACCCGTTCCCCGGGCCGGACGACGAACTCCTGCCCGACGAGGAGCTGTTCGACAGGAATCCTTCGCTCCTGACCGCTGTCCCGTACGGTCACGTCCTTGGCGGCCAGTCCGGCCAGCGAGCGCAGCGCCTCACCTGTACCGTGCCGGGCCCGCGCTTCGAGGAACCGGCCGGTGAGGACGAACAGCGGAACCGCGACAGCGGCTTCCAGATAGACGTGCGCAATGCCTCCGCCGGCGGAGGGAAGCAGAGTGAACGGCATGCGCATGTCCCTGGCGCCCGCTCCGCCGAGGAACAGGGCGTACACCGACCAGGCGAAAGATGAGATGACGCCGAGAGAGACCAGCGTGTCCATGGTGGCCGATGAGTGCCGCAGCCCGCGCAGTGCGCGCAGGTGGAAGGGCCAGGCACTCCACAGGATCACCGGAGCGGACAGCGTGAAGCACAGCCACTGCCAGTTGCGGAACTGCAGGGAGGGCACCATTGAAAGCACGATCACCGGGACGGCGAGCAGCGCGGTGATCACGAGCCGGTTGCGTTCCGTCGCGGCCTCGTCCTGTGCCCGATCCGACTGACCGACTGTTTGCCGGGGTTCGGGTGCCGAGGGGCGTTCGGCTGTGTAGCCCGCGCGTTGGACGACGGCTACGAGATCGTCCGCTGTGACCTCAGGGGGGTGGTTCACCCTCGCCTGACCGGTGGCGAGGTTCACCATGGCGGTCACCCCGCCGAGCTTGGCCAGGCGCTTCTCGACCCGATTCACACAGGCCGCGCAGGTCATGCCACCGACGATCAGGTCGGTGGTCGTGAGCGTGCCCTCCGACCGTACTGTCGTCATCCTTCACCACCCGAGTGCATGTCACCCATGCCACCGCCGTGCGGATCCGTCTGGCCGCCGCCACTGCCACCCGTATTGGTGGAGTGCATCCCAGGTGCGACCGGGCCGACGACAGTACCGATCTTGTACGAGACGGCGAACATTGCCAGAAGCAGCACCAGAAAGCCGATCAACCCAGGGGCCGGCACCCACCGGGGGAGACCCTCGACGTTGCGTAGGAATGGTTGCTGTACTTTCATCGCCGCTCCAGATACGGGCACGCGCTGATGGCACAGCGCGGGGACGGAGAATCGCCAGGGGCCCGGCGGTCGGTGCCGCTTGCCCACGGCTCTCATGCTGGCACTGACAGATGGCCGGCAATCCCCATATAGGGGCCTGTTCACGCGTGACTCTTCTCGCGGCATTTCGCTGGAACTCAGCCCATGGTTGCTACGACTTCCTCCATCAGGGAAATGATCTGGACATCGAGACGTCGTGCGGGAGTGCCTGCCGCCGGCCTGGTCGAACGCACGGAGGAGGCCACCGCAGCCTGATCACACATCACCCGATCCACAACTCTTGACAACTGTCCATGTACCTGACAGCAGTGGCACTGCACCACTTCCACGCACTGCACCACACCTCGAAGGGGGCGATCAGCGCATGACCAGGCCTGAGAGCGCGGGATACGACTACGACGTCGTCATCAGCGGAGCCGGCCTCGCCGGCAGTGCCGCGGCGATCTTGCTCGCTCGACGCGGTGTCCGCGTCGCACTGCTGGAACGCCGCTCGGACCCCGAAGCGTACAAGGTGCTTTGCACCCACTCCCTCCAGGCCAGCGCCTACCCGGTGCTGGACGAACTCGGCCTCATCCCCGCGCTCGAGAAGGCGGGAGCCGTCCGCAACGAGGCCCGCTGGTACACGCGCTGGGGATGGATCGAGCCGAGGGCAGCGCCGGAGGGCCCCGCGCTGCCGTACGCGTACAACATTCGGCGCAGCACCCTCGACCCGTTGATCAGGTCCCATGCGGCAAAGACCCCTGGCGTCGATCTGCTCCTCGGTCATCATGTGACCGGGCTGGTCCGGGAAGCCGGGCGAACCCTGGGGGTGCGCGCGTCGACACCACAGGGCGAGCGCGAGATCCGGGCCCGCCTGGTGGTCGGCGCCGATGGCAAGGACTCGGCCGTGGCGAAGTTCGCCGGGGTGCCTGCTCGGCTGTACGAGAACGCGCGGTTCGGCTATCTCGCGCACTTCCGCAATCTTCCGTTGCACGGCGGGACCGGTCTCGCCTGGTTCCTCGAGCCCGACATGGCGTACGCGTTTCCGAACGACGACGGGGTGACGGTCATCGCGGTGCTCCCGGACAAGAAGCGGCTGCCGGCCTTCCGGGAAGACCTGGAGGGCAGCTTCTTCGAGTTCGTTCGCGCCCTGCCCGAGGCACCGCCCATCGACTCCGCCGAGCGCATCACGAAGATCACCGGAACTGTCAACCATCCGCTTCACAGCCGCAAGCCGACCGCACCTGGCGTCGCGTTGATCGGTGACGCCGCCCTGACCGGCGATCCCCTGTGGGGAGTGGGATGCGGGTGGGCTCTGCAGTCCGCGCAATGGTTGGCGGAGGCGGTCGCCTCGGCCGCAACCGGTCGGGGCGACCTCGACAGGTCGCTCGTGATGTACGCACGCAGGCACCGGCGCCGGCTGCGCGGTCACCAGTACCTGGCCGCCGACTTCGCCAAGGCCCGTCCGTTCAATCCCTTGGAGCGGCTGATGTTCTCGGCGGCAGCGCGAGATGAATCGGTGGCGCGGCACATGCATCTGTTTGCGTCCCGACTGATCGGTCCGCTGCGATTCTTGAACCCCTTGGCGCTGGCCAAGGCTTCGGCCGTCAACATCAAGCATCGCGGGGCGACTGAGCCAACCGCGTACCTGTCACACCCAGGGTCATGACCGGCTGCCCTCCCACTCCACTCGCTGGCGGAAGCTTCCGCAGAAAGCGTTACGCGCGACGCGCACGCACCGCCTCCGCAGCCGGCTTCGGTAAGTCCCACCTGTCCGCCGTACTCATCGAGGGCCACAGCACCTGCACTTCACCCGACCAGGTCGTCCTGGTTGAACCTCGTCGAGCGATGGTTCGCCGAGCTGACCAACAAGCAGATACGGCGAGTCGTCCACAGACCCGTCGAAGCCCTGGAGAAGGACATCCGCATCTGGATCGCCGCCTGGAACACCGACCCGAAACCATACGTTTGGACGAAGTCCGCCGATGAAATCCTCGAACGCCTCGCCAGCTGTCTCGACGCCGGTGACACGGTGACCTGCGGTCGCCAGAGCACGGGCGACGGGAACCCCGCTTCCGTACCCCAGATCCAGCACCGCGCCGCCAACCGGGATACGACCGGACAGTTCGCTGAGCCAGGGCTGGTACAGCGTCTCGGCGGCGTACGCCTGGGCATGGCGAAGAGGGAGCGCGTCGTGCCCGCGCCGGACCAGTTCTTTGGGATCTTCAATGTTCACGCCGGTGCACTTTGGCCGCCCACGGTGAGAGGCCGCGAACGGTTCTCCCGCCGCCTCATTACCTGCCCGGCGCAGATCCGGGAACTTCTCCTGGGACACCGACGATGTACGTGAGACGGGATCTCAGCGACTTCCGGGGCATCGGATACGAGCTTGTCGGCTATGGATCTCCCGGGTGTTGGGGTCGGGTGGGGTGACCGTGGCAGGGGTGGTCGGTGGGTGTCCGGGCCGGTCAGGTGGGGGTGACTGTTACGGGGAGGGAGTTCAGGCCGTTGACGACCCAGGTGGAGTTCCAGCCGGCCGGGTTCGTGAGTGCCAGTGATGTGTCGGCGCTGATCAGGTTTTCCAGCAGTGCCCGTAGCATGACGCGGACCAGGGCTGCGCCGAGGCAGAAGTGCATGCCGGCGCCGAGGGTCAGGTGTGGGTTCGGGTGGCGGTCCAGGACCAGGTCGTCGGGGTCTTTGAAGACGGTCCGGTCGCGGTTGGCCGAGGCGGTCCATACGGCCAGCGCGTCACCTGCGTGGATCTGTGTGCCGGCGAGTTCGGTGTCGGTCACGGCGGTGCGCATCACGTGGGTGACCGGTGCGGTCCAGCGGAGCAGTTCTTCGATGGCGGAGTCGATGCTGATCTGCCCGTTGCGTAGTGCCGCCCAGACTGCCGGGCGTTCCAGTAGCGCCAGCAGGCTGCCGCTCGCGGAGTGCCGGGCTGTTTGACTCGCGGCGACCACGATGTTGTCGCACGTCAGGACGATCTCTTCGTCCGTCAGGGGCAGTCCGCCCGCGCGGGCGGACAGGAGCGCGCCGAGGAGGTCTTTGCCGGGCCCGTCGCGCCGCGTGCCGAGCGCGTTCAAGTAGTACATCATCACGTCGTGGTGCCCGCCGACCGCTTCGTCTTCCGCGGCGTCCAGGGCTCGGCTGGTCGCGTCCGAGATCAACGCAATGTCCTCGGGGGGAATCCCCAGGAGCTCGGCCTGTACGGCGAGCGGGAACTTTGCGGCCACGTCGGTGACGAAGTCGCCGCCGCCGCGCCGGCGTAGATCCGACAGCAGTGAACCCGCCACCTGCTGTGCGAGCGCCGCGAGCTTTTCCACGGCCCGCGGGGTGAACAGCCGGGCCACGGCACGGCGTAGTTCGGTGTGGCGCGGCGGATCCGCGAGGACCGGCATCTTCCCGGCGCCGGGGTACGGCGCGGAGTTGTCGTCCTCACGCAGCGTCGTTCCGCGGGTGGAGGTGAAGGTCTTCCACTCGGTCAGCACCCGGTGGCTCGCTTCGTGCCCGACCACGGCCCAGAACTCCGAGCCCGTTGCCGCTACTTGGTGGTGCACGGGGCCGATCTCGCGCATGGCACGCCAGATCTCGTACGGGTTCCCATCCACGTACAGTGCCGAATCCAACAGGTCGACCGTCGACGACACAGACAAGAACGCCCCCGCCCCTCGATTGCCCAGCGGCCCCTATCGCAGCAGGTGCCGCCGTGATTGTCCAGCCCGTGCGGGCCCGTTGACTTGCCGCGAAGTCACCAAGGATCATGTGCGGTGTGACACAAGCTCTGCGGCGAGAACACGCGCAATTCTGGCACGAAGTCCTGGCCGCCGGCCCGACGCGCTTCTTTGCCGCACACCCCGGTGACGACCAGCGCCACGAGCTGCGCCAAGCTTTGCCGGACGGGCTGTTGGCCGCGGCGACCGGCCGTCCTCACGGCCTGCACCTGCTGATCGCCGGCGCCGTGGTCGCGTTGCTGCACCGCTACACACACGCGGAGTCGGTCACCATCGGCCAGGGCGCCCCGATCGGCGGCGGCGTCGACGGCACCGGCCCCGACGCCCTGATTCCGGTACGCTGCGCCGTCTTTGGCACCGACACGTTCACCGACGTCGTGAACCGGCTGCGGACGGCCGTCTTCGACTCCTACGCCCACCAGAACTTCGATGTGGGCGTGTTGCGGCACGGCGCGCCCTACCAGGTCGCGGTCCGCGTCGAGGGGTTGCACGTCGAACCGGACCCGGAACACGTGCCGCTGCTACTGGATGTGGCGGCGACAGGCGAACTGACGGCCCGCGCCGCCGGTATCGGCAAGGATGTCGTGGCTCGTCTGCTGCGCCACCTCACCACGCTGCTGGACCAGGTGTTGTCCTGTCCCGGCCTCGTGCTCGACGAGGTGGACCTGCTCACCGAGGCGGACATCCGCCTGTGGGAGCGGTGCAACGACACGGCACGGCCGATCGGCCCCCACCGGACCGTGCCGGCGATGTTCGCCCACGCGGTCGCCACGCGCCCGGACGCGCGGGCGCTGCTGTCACCTGACGGTGTCCTCACCTACCGCGAACTGGACGAGCGCACCGACTCGCTGGCGGCGGCGATCCTGGAGCGAGGCGCCGGCCGGGTGGCAGTCATCGCCGAGCGCTCGCCCGGGCTGGTCATCGCGATTCTGGCCGTGCTGAAGGCCGGCGCGGCGTATGTGCCGATCGACCCGTCGCTGCCCGCCGAACGGATCGACTTCGTGCTGCGGGACAGCGGCGCGTCCATGGTGCTGCGAGGGGACACGGAGGTGCCCAGCCGGCCGCTGCCCGCGGTCACCGTCCGCCCGGAGGATCCGGCCTACGTCATCTACACCTCGGGATCGACGGGCGAGCCCAAGGGCGTCGTCGTCGAGCACCGGTCCGTGGCGAACCTGCTCGTCGGCACCCAGCGTGCGTACCCGCTCGGCCCCGACGACGTGATCCTGCACAAGACGTCGATCTCCTTCGACGCGTCGGTGTGGGAGCTGTTCGGGTGGCTGGCCGGAGGCGGCGCTCTGGCGCTGCTCCCGCCCGGCGCCGAACGCGACCCGGATGCCGTCATCGACGCCGTCGAGCGGTACGAGGTCACCGCCATGGACCTCGTCCCGCAGATGCTGGGCGCCTTGGCGGACGTGGTCGTGGCGCGGAACGCCATCGACCGGATGCGCACGCTGCGGCTGGTCTCGAGCGGAAGCGACGAACTCACCCCGGACCATGTGCGACGGTTCCGCCGGGCGTTGCGGCAGACCCGGCTCGTCAACTTCTACGGCCCCACCGAGGCGACGGTGCAGGTCACGCACTTCGCCGTCGGCGACGTCGCCGGTGAGCGGGTGCCGATCGGCGGACCACTCGACAACACGCGGCTGCATGTCGTGGACCGTCTGCTCAGGCCACAGGCGGCCGGTGTGCCCGGCGAGCTGTGCGTCGCGGGGGACTCACTGGCCCGCGGCTACCTGAATCGTCCTGACCTCACCGCGGAACGCTTCGTGCCCGCGCCATTCCTCGGCGAGGCAAGGGTTTACCGCACCGGCGACCTGTGTCGTCGCCTCGACGACGGGACGCTGGAGTTCCTCGGCCGGATCGACCAGCAGGTCAAGGTGAGGGGCTACCGGGTCGAGCCGGGCGAGATCGAGCATCAGCTGCGGGCCTGCCCGGGAGTGGATGACGCGATCGTCGTCGCCACCGGCGGGTCCACGCGGGACCGGAGGCTGGTGGCGTACGTGACCGGCGCGCAGCCGCCGCACTCCGATGACGTGTTGCGGCGGCTGCGAGAGGTGCTGCCCGCGTACATGGTTCCCGCCGCCGTGCACCGGCTGGCGGCCTTCCCGGTGACGGTCAGCGGGAAGGTCGACCGCGCGCGCCTGGCGGCTAGCGCTGCGGGCTGAGGCCCGTCTCCTTCTCCAGCGCCGCGACGAAGTCGCCGAACCGGGGGTTGTCGAACAGCACCTTCACCGGCGTCGGCTTGTCGTAGCGGTCGTTGAGCATCGCGATGATGCGCAGCGCGGCGAACGAGTGCCCGCCCTCGTCGAAGAAGTCGGTGTCGTCGCCGACATCCGCCCCGAGTACCTCTCGCCAGATCTCCTCGATCGTGGCACGCAGTCCTTCGCCGGTCATCAGTGTGGCCTCCTCGTTGTCGCGGAGAGGAACGACAGAACGACGTTCCTGGCCGACTCGTGGGCTGTGAGCCCGGCCCGGTCGCTGTCGATGCGTATCGTGGTCAGCTCCCCTTCGGGGAGCCAGTCGCGGTGGTCGGGGTGGTCGCGGGAGAGGATCTGGAGCATCGGCCCGACCGGCTCCCGCGGTAGCGGGCCCTGTGCCGCCAGCAGGTAGGCGAGGTACGCCACATGCTGTCGGACGAAGTGCGCGACCGGTTCGGCGATCGCGTCATCGCCCAGCCCCTGCGCCCGAAGAGCCGTCTCCGTACGCTGTGTCAGGTCCTCGTGCACGGCCTTCAGGAACAGGTCCGGCTCATCGGGCAGTTCGCCGACCGGCACCGCCTGCTCGCTGCTCCCCGGCACCTGGTCCCTCGCGATGGTGTAGGCCCGGGCGACATCGGCGGCGGTGGCCGGCATCGGATCGAAGAAGACCAGGGCCCGTGGGCGTTCCAACCGGTGCGCGAGGTGGACCGCGAGTGCCGACGCGGCGCAGTAGGCCAGGACCGGACCGGGGAAGCCGTCGAGCCGTGCCGCGTACGCGGGACCGGTGACCTCGACGGGAAGCGGGTCGGTCAGCAGGGGAACCATGCCATCGAGACCCAGCGCGGTGACCGGGGCCTCCGGCCTGCGCCCCGGGTAGTCCAGGACCGCGACCATGCTTCGTACCTCCATCACGCGTCCACCAGTTCCGCCAGCGCCGCGGCTACGTCGTCGGCCAGAGCCGCACCGGTTTCGCAGGTCATGACATCCGCGCGCCATGTGGTGACCAGGTCCCAGCCGCCGTCGGCCACGGGGAACGCCTCGACCATCCAGCTGCGCGACGTCCGCGGTGGCCGGACCCGCACCGGACGCAGCGCGATGGGGCCGAACGAGACGGCGGGCGGTGGGTGCTGCAGCACCACCCACGCCTCGAACCACGGGTGCGCGCCGCGCTCGGCGCGCAGCTCGCGGACCACCTCGTCGAACGGCGTCCGTGCGTGTTCCAGCCCGTCGACGACCTGCCGGGCCGCCGCGGCCAGCACGGTCCCCGCCTCCCGTCGCAGACCGTGCAGGGGCACGGCGAACGGGTTGACGAGGTACCCGACCAGCTGGTCCATGGCGGGGTCGAACCGGCCCGCGGTCAGGGTGCCGACGCATACGTCGTCCGCGCCGAACCGGCGGGCGACGGCCATCGCGGTGCCCGCCGAGAGCGCGGCCAGCGCAGGACCGCCGCACCGGGCCGCCGCGGCCTCCAGCCGCCGCACCGTGGTGGCCTCGAGGCGGCGGACCGTCTCGTGGGCGGTTGCCTCGGCGTCGCCGCCCTTGTCCGCGGGCGGCAAGCAGGACGGCGGGCAGCAGGCGAGCGTCTCGCGCCAGTACGGGATGTCGTCGGCGGACCAGGACGCGAGGTCGCGCGCCTCCTGTCGGCCGAGCAGGGGATAGCCGGGTGCGGGCGGGAACCGTGGGACGCGACCCTCGGCACGCGCGACGTAGGCGTGTCGGAGGTCTTCGAGCAGTGGCAGTTCCGACGAGCCGTCGAAGGCGATGTGATGGAACTGCAGGCACAGCAGCGCGCGGTCCGGCGCGAGCCGGCACAGGCGGGCGCGGATCGGCAGCTCGCGATCGAGCCGGAACGGCGTGTCCCACAGATCCGCGGTGATGCGCTCGGCGATCTCCCGGACCGACAGCCGGCCCTTTGGCGGCGGCACGTCGGTCCACGGCACGGCCTTGTCGGCGAGCACGCGCTGAATGGGTTGACCGCGCTCCCAGACATAGACGGTGCGCAGGGCCTCGTGGCGGGCCACCACGTCGCCGAGCGCCGTGCGCAGCACGTCGGGACGCAGGGGACCGGTCAGCTCGTATGCCTCGATGACCAGGTTGTCCGCGCTGCCCGGCGCGTAGGCCTCCGCGAACAGGAACCGCTTCTGGGCGTGGGCCAAGGGGCGGTCCCGGGTGTCGTGGACCACCGGCGCGACCGATCCGGGTGCCGCGGTCGCGGCGTCGGCGAGGGCGCTCAGCCGCCGCTCCCGGTAGATGTCTGCGACGGTGACCTTCCTACGGCCGCGCACACTGAGCACGGTCGCGAGCCGCATGGCGTCCAGCGAGGTCATGCCCGCGTCGAGGAGGTCGTCATCCGGCGTCAGGGCGGTGACGCCCAAAAGGCTGCGGACCTCGGCGAGCAGGGAGTCCGGCTCGTGGGTGCGCAGCTTCTCGACCAGAGACGAGTAGCTCACCCGCAGCGTCGCCTCGGCGGGCAGGCTGGGCAGGTGCAGGTGGACCGATATTCCGGGCAGTTCGGGTCGCGGCTGCCCGTCATGCGTGGTGTACGCGCAGGCCAGCGCATCGTCGGCCGGGAAGACGACGCACTCGGCAATCCGGTGCTCCGCCTTCAACACGGTCTCGATCCGGTGGGGGTCGACCCACCGGTCACCGATTCGGAGCAGGTCGTCCCGGCGCCCCAGCACTCGGATCATGCCGTGCTCGTCCGCCCGGCCGATGTCGCCGGTCGCCACAGCGGCGACGGTCACCTCGCCGTCCTCGCCCAGCACGATCCGGTCGTCCGGTACCAGCGGGAGCGACTCGCCGTCTATGTCCTGCTGACGCACCACGCGGCTCACCAGGGCGGTCGCGGCGGACCCATAGACATGCCGCAGTCGCAGCTTTGGGTTCTTGCGCAGCACGGCGAGCATCGCCGACGAGTCGGGTGACGCGCCGGCGACCACCAGCCCACGCAAACCCTGCAAGGACTCCGGGTTATCGGCGAGTGTGTGGAACTGCGTCGTGGACAGTCGTATGTGGTCGGCGTCCGCGGGTGGGCCGAACACCACGCACCCGCCGTTGAGGAGCGCCGCCCACACTTCGTACGTGAAGTCCCAACTGCCCGGCACAGCCGCTTGCAGGAACCGGGGAGCAAGGGATTCGGCGTCGGTCAGGGCCGCCACGAGCTCCTGGTGGGAGACGGCCACGCCGTGGGGACGGGCACCGGGCAGGAAGACGAGGCACGCCGCGTCCGCGCTCCCGTCCGAACGGGACCGCAGAACCTCCACCCGGGCGTCGTCGTGGACCACGGCACGGACGGCCGCGCGATCGAGCACGTCCTCGGTGCACCACGACGGCCAGGCCGGGTCGAGCACGATCGTGGTGGCCTCCGCACGCAGGCAGCCGAGCAGAGCCACGACCAACTCCACGGACCGGTCCGACGCGACCGCGACCACGTCCCCGGACCCGATTCCCTCGTGCCGCAACGCGGTGGCGACCACCTCGGCCCGCTCCACCAGCTCGGCGTAGCCGATGCCGATGCCGTCGCGCAGTACGGCCGTGGCATCGGGGGTGCGACGTGCCCACTCGGCGACGACGAGATCGAGGCGATCCCTCATCGCTCTTCCACGAACTGCGCCACCCGGTCCGCGAAGTCACCCATTACCGGGTGGTCGATCAGCAGCTGGACGGTGATCTCCAGCCCCCACTCGCGGCGCACCTGAGCGGTGGCGAGCGCGGCCTGGAAGGAGTCGCCGCCGCCCGCGAAGAAGTCGTGGCCGGCCGTGGTGACCGGCACGCCGAGCGCGGCCGTCCAGATCTCGGCGATCCGCCGTTCGTACGGTTCGGTCAGCTCACCCGCCCTCGGCCCGGCCGTCATCGGTCACCGCCGGGGGAGAGGGTCTTGGCGACCGACTCGCGGTCGATCTTGCCGCTCAGTGTCCGCGGCAGGGCGCCGAGCACCGCCACCGACGCGGGCACCGACGCCGCGGGCAGGAGCTCGGCGAGCGTCGCGCGCAGGTCGCCGGGCTCCGGCCCGTCCGGGTTCAGGGTCACCGCGGCGCGGAGCTGGCGAGAGCCGGGAACCAGCTCCAAGGCCACGCAGACGGCGGTGGCGACGCCGGGCTGCTGCATCAGGCATGCCTCGACCTCCAGCAGATTCACCCGGACACCACGGATCTTGACGTCGTGGTCCAGCCGGCTGAGGAAGTACACGAGGCCGTCCTCGAGTCGCACCAGGTCGCCGGTACGGAAGGCCTTGGTGTGCCCGTGCGGGGTGCGGTCGACCGTCACGAAGCGTTCGGCGTTCAGCTCCGGCCGGTCGAGGTAGCCCAGCGACACCGGCGACCCCGCGACGAGCAGCTCGCCGAGGTACGGGTCGTCCGGGTCCGTGGGGTCCACCAGCAGTTCGCAGCCCGGCAGCGGCCTGCCGATGGGCGGGAGCAAGGGCCACTCGGCGGGGTCGGCCGGCAGCACGTACGAGCTGACCATCGCGGACTCGCTCTGCCCGTAGTGGTTGCCGAGCCTGGCCCCCGGGAGTGCCTTGAACAGCGCCTGGATCGGCGGCGTGCACAGCATCTGTTCCCCGGCCGTGTTCACCTCGACGAGCGACAGGCCGAGCTCGCCGTCCTGCGCCGACGCCGCCACCGCGAGCATATGGAGGGCGACGTAGGGCAGGAACAGGCGCTCGATGCGATTCCCGGCCAGCCAGTCCAGAAAGCGGAACGGGTCGCGCCGCAGCGTCTCGGGGACGATGACGAGCGTGCCGCCGCCGCACAGCGTGCCCAGGATCTCCTGGAAGCACACGTCGAAGTTGAGCGGCGCGAACTGCGCGGTCCGCAGGCCGGGACGCACGGAGTCGGTGCGCTGCCACGTCACCATGTTGTCCAGGCAACTGTGCTGGATCGTCACGCCCTTGGGCTGCCCGGTCGACCCCGAGGTGTAGATGACGTACACCGGCAGGTCCGGCCGGCAGGCGACCGGCTGGAAGCCGGAGACGTCGCCCGCGGACGGGCCCTCGATGGCATGGGTCGGGATGTCACCGGCGAACGACGGCCGGGGGCCGTCGTGCAGCAGAATGCCGGCGCCGCTGTCCTGCAGCATGAACGTGAGCCGGCTCGCCGGGTATGACGAGTCCAGCGGCACGTAAGTGGCGCCGACCGCGATGGTGGCGAGAAGGGCCGCCACGGTCCGCGCGCTGCGCTCGCCGGTGACCGCGACCCGGCTGCCGGGTCCGACGCCGTGACCGGTGAGCGTCGCGGCGAGGTCGGCGGTCCACGCCCACAGCTCCGCATAGGTCAGCTGTGTCGGCCCGTCGGCCAGGGCGAGCTCGTCGGACCGCTCGGCTGCCGTGCGGGCCAGGCCGTGCAGCAGGCACTCCGGTTTTGCGGCGCCACCCCACAGCGCAGGCCGTCCCGCCTTCTGCGGCCGCCCGATCTGTTGCATGTGGACTCCCAGTTCGCGACGGGTCCTGTCGCCGTCGGCGAGCATGCTGTTCGCGACCCGGTCGCGGATCGCGGGCTCCTTCTCCTGGCTGAGCTTGAACATCGCCTGCCCGGTGACCACGTCGAACCGGAAGGCGCCGACCCCGTCCACGATGCTCCGGAAGTACTCCACCGACGGCTCGGACTCCCAGCCCCGGCCGAACCGCTGCTCGAACAGCTCGGCCGTGCGCCGGACGACCTCCAGCGTCTCCTCGCGGTCGGTCAGTGGCACCAGGTCACCGGTCAGCTCGACGGTAACGAAGTTCCAGGTGGGTGCGGCGACCGGAGTGTCGTACAGGGCCGGCGTGACGTAGCTGGTGGGACCCGTGAACATGAGGGTCGCGGGGGCTCCGCCCGCCAGCGCGCGCCAGTGCGGGTTGGCCCGGTTGAGGTGGCCGAACAGCGAGAACCCGGTCAACGAATCCGGCTGCTCGGCTCCCGGCTCGTGGATGATCGGCAGATGGGTGGTGTACGGGGTGGTCGGCCCGTTGCTCACCAGCATGGCCAGGGGGTGCTGCCGGATGACCTCGTGCACCAGGCCCGCATCAGTGATCCGGTACATCGGTGGTACGAACACTGTCTCTCCGTCTCAGGCCGACTGGCCGAGTATCGATCGCGCTATCTCGCCCGCGCGGACCGCGGTGTTGGACAGCAGGCCCGCGCCCAGGCCGTGGCTGCTTTCGGTGCCGGCGCCGTGCAGATAGATGCCGCAGCGCAGCATCTCCGAGGTGCGGACACGGTAGTCGCGGTCCACATACAGGCCGCCCGCCTCGTCCTTCTTGCACTCGTCGGCCAAGTCGCCGAGCAGCGGCAGGGGGTCGGTGGGCCGGTGGCCGGTGGCGTAGACGACGCCGTCCACCACCAACCGGGTCACCTCGCCGGTGACCAGTGATTCCACCTCCACCTCGACGCCGTCGACGGTCTCCGTGCAGGCACGTACCCGCGAAGCGCGGTGGACGTGCAGCCGCGGGCGGCCCTGGACCTCCTCCAGGTAGACCCGCCGGAACAGATCCTGGCTCAAGTCCAGGTCGACCACCGAGTAGTTGGTGTTGGCGTGGTACGCGAGCAGCGTCTCCTTGGTCTGTTCCGGCGCGCGGTAGAAGTCGTCGACTGCGGCCGGGTCGAAGATGGAGTTGGTGAAGGGGCTGTCGTCAGAGACGCTGTAGCCGTAGCGCGTGAAGACGGTGTGCACCGCTGCGTCGCTGTAGGTGCGGTGGAGATAGTCGGCGCACTCCGCGGCGCTCTGCCCGGCCCCCACGACCAGGTACCGCCCGTGGCGCGGCGTTCCGAAGTCGCGGGTGAGCAGCTCCGAGCTGTGCCGGATCCGGGCCGAAGAGGTGACACCCGGCGGCAGGTTGGGTGCTATGCCCGTGCCGAGCACGACGTTGCGCGCCCGCTGGACACGCCTGCCGCCGTCCGCGCCCTCCGTGACGATCTCGAGGAGGTCGACGTGGCCGTCCACGCCCTGGACCGGGCGGATGCCCACGACCGTCGAGCCGTAGGAGACGTGCGTGTCGAGCTGCGCTGCGGCCCACCGTAGGTAGTCGTGGAACTCGATTCGGTACGGGTACAGCATCTTGCTGTTGATGAACGCCGGCATCCTGCCGTGGGCGTGCAAGTAGGTGAGAAACGTGTAGCGGCTGTTGGGGTTGCGCATCGTCGCGAGGTCCTTGAGAAAGGACACCTGCATGGTGGCGCCCTCGATCAGCATCCCGGTGTGCCAACCAAAACCCGCCTGTCGCTCGTGGAAGGCCATGGTGATCGGTGCGTCGGACTCCTCGATGGCGATCGCCACAGCGAGGTTGGCTGGACCGAACCCGATCCCCACGACGTCCACGGTACTCACGCTCGGCAGCTCGACGGCTGTCACCTACGGTGCTCCTCTCCGGCCCAGGTCTCCCTCGGACGCCCACATCGGACAGAGTGTGATCAACTCCTGTCCCGTTCGGCCCGGGTCCGCCGGGGGATCGTATCCACAGCGCCGCCGGTTCGTGAAGGCACACTTGCGAATCATCCGCACCGGAGAGAGGAGGGGCGACCAGCCGGCCGGCGGCCGCACCGACGTGATTGTCCGCACTGCCGCGCGACCACGTCGACCCGCGGTCGGTGTGGTGCGACCAGGCGGGTTGGGCCAGCGCCGGCCGCACGGCCTGACCTCAGGCCTATCCGTTGCCAAAGCTGAGCGGACATCGTTAGAGTCGGACTCGTTCACCCCCAACACCATTACCGCTCAGGGAGGTTGCCTCGTGCAATGGGGCGACGTCTACGTCAGGTCCTGTGCCATGGCCCTGGGGGAACGGGAGTTGGTGGAGGCCGCGGTGGCGGCCGGCCGGTACGATCCGGCCATCCGTGACGCGCACGGCTACGAGTCGATCTCGGTCGCGGGCTCCAGATACGCCGCTGACATGGCCGTCGACGCCGCACGAGTCGCGATCGCCCGGTCCGCCGTCGACCCGGCCGACATCGGTGTGTTCATCCACGCCTACGTGGACGAGCAGGGCCCGGAGGGTGTCGCCGAGCCGGCCTCCTACGTCCAGGGCATGGCCCACGACGGCCGGGCTCGCGCCCTCGGGGTGCGGCAGGGCTGCAACGGCGCGATCGCGTCGCTGGAGGTCGGCGCGATGTATGTGTCCGCCGGCAGTGTGGCCGTGCTGACCTCGGCGGACAAATACGTGGGGGAGGGCGACCGCTACCGCGACGACCAGGGCTGCGTACCCGCCGATGGCGCGACCGCGATGGTGCTGGGCCGTGAGGAGGGCGTCGCCCGGCTCCTCGCCACCGAGATCATCGGCGACGGCAGGTTCAGCGGGCTGACCGCACTCGACCCCGGTCAGTTCGAAGACCGCCAGGAGTTCCGCAAGGCGCAGCGTAAACGGGTCGTGTCGATGATGCGGACGATGACCGAAGCCAAACACGACTGCGTGCGGGCCGCGCTCGCCGACGCCGAGGTCGGGGCCGGCGACATCAGGCACTGGCTCCTGCCGTACAACGGGCGGTTCATGGTCGACCGCGACTTCTGCGCCGAGTTCGAGATCGATGACGAGCGCACGACCTGGGACCTGGGACGCACGGTCGGCCACCTCAGCGGCGGCGACCCGGTCGTCGGGCTCACCCACCTGCTGGAGACGGGTGCCGCGGCGGTTGGGGACCGGGTCGTCATGCTCGGTGACTCCGCCGGGTTCGCCTTCGGTTGCGCTGTGCTGGAGATCGTCGCGAAGCCCGCGTGGCAGGTCGACCGCTGAGGTCGGACTGCCGGTCGCGGTGCACCACGAGTCGATGCGGACATCGACGGCATGTATCGGGGCCCGAGCCCGTGGAATCGCCCGCGTCACCCGACAGCGGCACCTCTGCCAGGAGGGGGCGGTCCACCGCGGAGACCGCGGTGCGCCGACCGAGCCATGACCCGCCGTATCCGGCCCAGGGGGCCGGTTCGGAGCGCTTGACGGTGAGCCGTGAGTGGGCGCGTGCCACCGGCGTGGAGTCCACGAGCCACACGTCGTCGTGCCACGGGTCCGTGTCCCGGGCCAGGGCGCGGACGAACCGGTCGGTCAGCGTGTCCGCCAACACTCGCAGGCGCTTGGTGTGGCCGGACCGCTCGGGCAGGCAGGCGAACTCGGCTTTTGAATGGGCGCGGACGAACCGCGCCGGGTGTGCCTCGGAGGCGAAGCCGGCAACGGCCCGCATGACCGCGAGCTTCGACACCTCGGCATCCGCCGTCATCCGCGGGCGGCCTGTCCACCGCCTCCCGCCTGGAGCACAGCGTTCTACCGGGCCGCGGTCCTTCGGCGGTGGCCCGGAGCCGGCGGACAGCCTCGCGGCACGCGCCCGCGGGACCACGCGATCCTCCGAGGCCGGTTCCTGACCGTCACCCCGTCCCCGTCGGCACGTGTGCCCCGAGGCTTTTCGCGAGCACCTCGCCCACACCGGCCCACTGGTCGGCGAGGTAGAAGTGCCCGCCGGAAAAGACATGCAGGTCGAACCGGCCGGTGGTGTGGCCCGCCCACGCGGCCGCGTCATCGACCGAGACAAGGTCGTCGTTGTCGCCGGTCAGGGACACGACCGGGCACGCCACTCGGGGGCCATCGAATCGGTAGGTCCCCATCATCCGGTAGTCCCCGCGCAGCGCGGGCAGGAAAAGCACTCGCATGTCCTCGCTGTCCAGCAGCCGCTTGTCAGTGCCGGCAAGGGCGGCGATCTCCGAGATCAGCTCCTCGTCGGTTGCCGTGTGCGCGTGTCGGACCGGCCGGCCGGGCGGCCGCCCGCCCGACGCGAACAGCGCCAGCGGCTCGATCCCCTCGGCCTCCAGGCGCTTGGCCACCTCGAACGCCAGCAGCGCTCCCATGCTGTGCCCGAACAACGCCACCGGCCGATCCAGTTCGGGCCGCACCGCGGCGAGCGTGCGCTCGGTCAGCTCCGCGAAATCGCCGATGTACGGCTCGTTGACGCGATCCTGTCTGCCGGGATATTGCACCGCCAGCACCTCGACCGCGGGGAACAGTGCCATCGCCATCGGCCGGTAATAGCTCGCGGAGCCACCGGCGTGCGGGAGGCACACCAACTGGACCGCCGCCTCGGGCGCGGCCCGGTAACGGCGGATCCACCTGCTTTGTTCGTCGGCCATGGTTCCCTCGGTCGTCGTCTCACACTTGGGCAGGTTGCTTGACGGGCGGGCCGGTGATGACCCCGTCGGGACTGCGCCGGACCGCGCGGATGCCGGGCACGAGCGGCGTGAGGCCGCACGGGATGACGATCATCGCGGCGGCGATCAGCAGGGTCTGGGCGTTACCGGTCTGGGCGGCCAGCGGGCCCACCAGGGCGAGGCCGAGCGGGGCGGCCAGCGTGGAGAGCATCCAGTCGTAGGAATCGACCCGCGACAGAACCTCGGCGGGGATCATCTGCTGCATCGACGCCTGCCACAGCGCGTCGAGGAACATGGTCGCCGCCCCGCTCAGGAACGCCGTGCCCACCACGGTCCACAGGGGGGTGGGCACCGCGAGTGCCAGCAGCGGCAGCGCGGTCAGGATCAGTGCGAGGTTGCCGACGATCAACGGCCGGCGCGGCTCCAGCTTCAGGGCGATGAACCCGCCCGCGATGGCGCCGGCCGCCCAGCCCGCGACAATGGCGCCCCAGGCGGACGGCCCGCCCAGAGACTTGTCCGCGATCGCCGGGCCGAGCACGTAGTACGCCGCGACGGCGAGGTTTTGCAGCATGTGTGCGATCAGGTTGAGCCACAGCCACGGTCGTATGACGAACTCGCGCCAACCGGTGCGCAGGTCGCCCAGGAACGACTCGGGCGCGGGGACGGTGCGAGGGGCGAGCCGCAGCATCCCGAGGGACACCGCGCTCACGATGAACGTGACAGCGTCGATGGCCAGCACAAGGCCCGGCCCCCACAGCGCGATCACGACACCGGCCAGCGCCGGGCTCAGTACCGTGAAGGCGCTGTTGCAGAAGGACAACAGCGCGTTGCTGCGCTGGAGTTGTTCCGGCGGCACGATCTCCGCCATCAGTCCGCTGGACGCCGGACCGAAGAATGCCTGGGCAGCACCGAAGACCGCGGAGCCGACGATCAGATGCCACACCTCGGCGTGGCCGGTCAGCAGGAGCGTGGCAAGCACCAGCTGCGCGGCTGCGCGGATCAGGTCGGACGCCAGCATCAGGAACTGGCGGGGCAGCCGGTCCGCCCACACCCCCCCGGCCAGCGTGAAGAGGACCTGCATCGTGACCTGCGCGGTCATCACGAGCCCGATGTCGGTGACCGAGCCGTCCACCGCCAGCACGGCGAAGAGCAGCGCAACCTTGGTCATCCCGCCACCGGCGGCCGACACGGCCTGCCCTGTCCACAGGACGCGGAACTCCCTTATCGAGAACGGCGCAAGCGCTTCAGCCAGGGCGCGCCGCCTGCCGCTGTCCTTCCCCTGCGCCATCAGCGTTCTCCCAGCGGTGTTGTGGCCTGCGCCGGCACTCGGACATGGTCAGGACCGTCGCCGTGGAGCCGTGGCGTCCGCCCGGGCAGCGAAGGGTCCACGGGCAGGATGCGTACGACCTCCCCCGGTTGCGTCATGAGGTCGACGTTCTGCGAGGTCACAAACAACTCTCCATCTGGGATCACTGGCGGACTTGACATCGGAACGGCCGGGATCGCGCTCATGCGGCCCGTTCGAGCACCACGCGCACGGACTCCTCGAGGATCGCGAGCCCTTCGGCCAGCTCCGCGTCGGAGACCGTCAGCGGCGGCAGCAGCTTGACGACCTCGTCCCGAGGACCGGAGGTCTCCACCAGCAGGCCCTGCGCGAACGCCTCGTCGGACACCGCGTCGGCCAACTCCGCGCCGACCACGAGCCCGTGGACGAGACCACGGCCGCGGGTGGACAGGCCTGCGCCGGGGTGGGCATTGACGATGCCCTGCAGCGCGGTCCCGACCCACTCGCCCCTGGCGCGCGTCGACTTCTCCAGTGTGTCGTCCCGCCAGTAGGTGCGCAGCGCCTCCGTCGCGGTGACGAACGCCGGGTTCACACCGCGGAACGTGCCGCTGTGGGCGCCCGGCGGCCACACGTCGAGATCCGGCCGGACCAGGAGGAGCGCGAGTGGCAGCCCGTACCCGCCGATGGACTTCGACAGGCAGATCAGGTCCGGCACGATGCCCGCGTCCTCGAAGCTGAAGAACGGGCCGGTCCGCCCGCAGCCCACCTGTACATCGTCGACGATCAGCAGGATCTCGTGCTGCCGGCACAGTTCCGCGAGCGCACGCAGCCACTCGGTGCTCGCCACGTTCATCCCGCCCTCGGCCTGCACGGTCTCCACGATCACCGCGGCCGGCAGGTCGAGGCCGCTGCCCGGGCCGGCCAGGAGCCGTGCCAGGTGCTCCGGGTGGGGGTGCTCGTCGTGGCCGTCGAACGGCATCGGGGTCGCGCCGGTGAGCGGCACGCCGGCGGAACGGCGATGCAAGGGATTGCCCGTGACCGCGAGCGCGCCGAGCGTCGCGCCGTGGAAGGAGTTGGTGAAGTGCACGACCCCGCTGCGGCCGGTGACCGTGCGGGCCAGCTTCAGGGCCGCCTCGACGGCGTTGGCGCCCCCCGGGCCCGGAAAGACCACCTTGTGGTCCATGCTCCGCGGCCGCAGCACCACCTCGACGAGCGTCTCGAGCAGGTCGCGCCGTGCGCTGGTGAACATGTCGAGCGCGTTGGTGATGCCGTCGTTCTCGACGTAGTCGAGCAGCGCTCGTTTGAGCACCGGATTGTTGTGCCCGTAGTTCAGCGAGCCGGCCCCGGCGAAGTAGTCGAGCCAACGCCGGCCGTCCTCGGTGTGCAGCCGGCTTCCGGTGGCGCGGGAGAAGACGACCGGCCAGCGCCTGCTGTAGGACCGCACGCCCGACTCGTGCTGCTCGAAGATGCTCAAGGAAGTCCTTTCCCTAAAGGGGGAGTAGTAAGAGCGCGGCCCGGCCTTCGCTAGGAGATGTAGGAGTAGTACGAGCGCAGCCCCGGCATCAGCAGGCCACGCGGCGCGCCGGCGACGACCCCGAGCGCGAACAGCAGGTTGTACCGCAGGTTCGTCAGCGGCATGCCTTCGCGCACCGCGGCGATGCCGCGCAGTGCGCTGGCGCGGTCGTGCCAGTCGATGTTGAACGAGATCGACGCGCTGGGCGAGGTGACTTTGTGCAGTGTGCCCGGTGGCATGTAGAAGATGTCACCTGCCTCGACGTCGCAGGTCAGCACCGTCGCGTCACGGAAGAGCGGGTAGCGTTCGAGGTCGGGCGCCTCCGGATCGACCGCGGCCCACCGCCAGTTGTAGGTGTAGCACTTGTCGCGCTCGGCGTCGGCCACCATGACGAACCGCTTCGACCCCTGCATCTGGAAGAACAGGTTGTGGGTGAGCAGTGTGTCGAAGTGCAGTGGGGTCTGCGCGCGCGAGGGCCCGACGAAGAACTGCGTGAACGACCACCACTGGTCGCGGAAGAACCGCGGGAAGTACTCGACGGGGAACGGCTCCAGGTCGCGGCGCAGCGCCGGAATCATCGACAGCAGTGGCACGTCGTGCAGGTAGCCGGGTGGGTCGCCGGGGTCGTCGTCCCCGGCGACCCCGGTCTCCCACTCCGCGACTTCGCGGGCGTAGTCGGCGAGGCGAACGACGGCGGTGCGACCCGCGGAAACGGTGCCGACCTTGACGCGCACCTGCTGGTCGGGCGCCACCTCGGCGAGATGGGCGGCCGACCAGGTGGACACCGCGGGCATGTCGGCGACCGCGCCGCGCATCACCACCGGCCGGCGTCCCATGTATTCGGCGTGGAACTCCTCGGGGCTCAGCTTGGTCCGCACGTCCACAGAGACCGGTTGGGCCGTCGTCGTCACTGACATCTCCTAATCGTCTTCCGCGCCGGCCGGACGCATGCGGGCAGGGAAGACCGAGGTCGCCCGCGCGCGTGTCACTGCTCGCGATCGGTCGGCGTCCGGTCAGGCGTGGTGTCTGACCGGACGGGCCCGGGCCGACTGATGTCGAGGTGGAGCGCGGCGCCGGTCGCGCGGTCTGAGGTGTTCACTTCGGACAACGGCGCAAAGCCTGGGTACACCACTGCATGGATGTCAATGCTCCGCAAGCGTGCCCCCTCGCCTCCACCCTGACATCGTCGGACCCTACCTGCTCATCGGCGGGTTGGGGAGTGGCGATCTTCTGCCGGACTCGTGAGCGTCTGGATTGTGGCTGATTGAGTGAGCTCAATGGGAACGACTTCGCGTCACCGGTCTCGTCTTTGGTCAACACCGCATTCGTATGGGCTAGTTCACCGGCCGCCCGGGGCGTGCCGGTCACGGAGACAGCCGTTGGTCCCGGCCGCTGTTACCTGTCGCCGGGTGGTCTGACGAATATTCATGATCCCGTGCTGATCGCTTTGTTGTCCTCAGTGGTCCTCTGCACCCGCTGGCCAGCGCATATGCGTCATCGATCAAGTGCCTTGGATACTCCGTCCGTTAGCCGGGTGGGCCGACGGAAAGCCTTGACAGGCTCTGGCGCGCGATCTAGCTTGAGCCCCGTTGAGCTGCGGGGAAGTTGGTTTGCCCAGATCGCTCGGGGAGTTGGCGGTCGAAGTTCCAGCAGCGAAACTTGCCAATGGTGCATCCTGCGTTGCTCCGGTCGGGAACGACTGTATGGGGGATCTCAGATCTGATGTTCGACGACGAGAACGCCGAATACCTAGTCGTGATCAACGGCGAGGACCAGTACTCGATTTGGCCGGCGTCACGTGATCTGCCGGCGGGCTGGACGGCGGTGGGCGGTCCCCGCTCGCGCAAGGAGTGCCTCGATCACATCGCACGGGTCTGGACCGACATGCGCCCGAAGAGCGTGCGCGAGGCCATCGAAAATGCCGGATCTCCTATCGCACAGGGAAGTCGAATGGTTCTCTCACAGCTTGTGGACGCCGATGAACTCAAGGCCATGTCGCCGGAGGAGCTCCGCGACATGCTGGCCAGCCTCGACGACGACGTGATCTACGGCGAGGACGGCGACGTGATCGAGCCCAATCCGGGCGCCGAAACGGCTTAGAGGACCGAGCCCGGTGCGGGCGCCGAAAGGCGTCCTGGCCGGACGGACTCGTCTCACATTCCGCGAACGCGCAATTCGTGTGTGTTTCCGCGCGCCGTCAGCTCGTTGATCTCTGAACTATTCGCCATTGTCGCCTCCCTGGAGCGGCGCGACAGGAAGTGACATGACGTCCGGTGCTCTGAGTTCGGTTTCCGCTGTCGTCGACTATGTTTTCGACCGCTATCCGCAGGTCGCCAGGCGGGCGGGCCGTCACGACTTCGACGGACAGCTGCCTGAGGTCGCGCCCGACTCTCTGTCCGATGTGGACGGTTTGCTGGCCGCGGTCTCCGGGCAGCTCGACGCCTTGCCCGAGGACGCGGACCCGGAGGTGCGGGCGGACCTCGGTACGGCGATGCGGGTGCTCACTGATGAGCGGTTCCGCATCGCCGAGCTGGGCCGGTCCCACCGCGGGCCCGACGAATGGCTCGCCGAGACCGGCGTGCACATCTACCTGCGCGGCGAGTACGCATCGCTCGACGAACGTGTCGCGGCGTTGTCGCATCATCTCGCGCAGCTGCCGGACTTTCTCGCGGCCACGGCGAAGACGCTCGGCCGTACTCTGCCGGCGGGCGAGCGGATCAGTGGCGTCGAGAACGCCAGGGCCCGCGCGGTGTCCGTTCGGGACCTGGTCGATCAACTCGTCGCTGAGCGGCCGGAGTCGGCCGACAGCTCCCTCATGGAGCTGGCCGGCCGGGCGAGCGCCGCGTTCGTCGGCTTCGCGGGCGCGGTCGCGGCCACCCAGCCGGCTCGGGCGGTCCTCGGTCCTGACCTGCTCGCCGCCTACCTCGAGGCGGCCGAGGGGGTCGACACCCCGGTGGCTGAGCTGCTCGCGGAGGTGGAGGCCGAAGTTGAGAGCCTGGTCGCCCGTCTCGACGCACTGTCCGCACGACTGGGGGTGCGCACCCGGCAGGAGGCGTACGACCTGCTGAGCGCACGGGTCCCAGCGGGTTCGGTGGTAAGTACGCTGTCGCGGATCATCGATCGGCTCCAGGGGTTCTGGGTCGAGCAGGACGTCGTCACCATGACCAGCAGGCAGGGGCTCGACATCCGTCCCGTCCGCGACGCGTCGACCTCAGCGGCGGTCGTCTTCGACGTCGGCGGTCCACTCGAGAGAGCACCGCAGCCACACGTGCTGCACGTCCCGGAGCCGCGCGACCCCGCCGCGCTGCGCGACTACCTCAACGAGCCGATGCTCGAGATGATCGCCGTGCACGAGGTCTTCCCCGGACACTACCTGCACCACGAGACCACTTCTGAGCACGCGGGCGCGATCCGCCGGTGTGTGCCGTGGTTCCCCGGGGTCACCGAGGGATGGGCCCACTACACCGAGGAGTTGGCGATCGAGCGCGGCCTTGCCGAGGGCCGCCCGCTCGTGGAGGTGGCCGCCCTGCGGTTCGCCCTGGAGGCTGCCACCCGCCTGCTCGTCTTCCTCTCCGTCCACTCGGGACGGAGCAAGTTCGGCGCTGCCGCCGCCGAGGCCGCCACGTTGTGTGCGTGGTCGCCGGAGCGCGCCGGCCGCGAGGTGCTGGCCGTGGCCGCTCAGCCGGCCGGCGCCATGTACACGCTCGGCAAACTGCGCATCCGGCGGTGGCGCGAGCTGGCCGGCGTCAGTGACTCGGCCGCCGACCTGAAGGCCTTCCATGACCGAGTGGTGCGCTGTGGCAGCGCGCCGCTGTCCACTGTGTGGCGCTACTACCTCGACGGCCGGTACGTCCCGGCCGCATCCACAACGAAGTAAGGAGAATCCGTGACCGAGGTGACGGCCGAAGTCATGCCCGCCGAGGCATTCCCCGCGGACTACTGGGCCACCATCCCCGGTGGACCGTTCACCATGGGTTCCAACGAGCGCCGGGACGACGGCAAGCTGCGGGCGGCCGCGCCCGAGCACCAGATCGACGTGCCCGAGTTCCGCATAGCCAAGAGCCCGGTCACCGTGCGGGAGTTCCGGAAGTTCGTCGAGGCGACGGGCTACGTGACCACCGCCGAGAAGGTGGGCAAGAGCTGGGTGTGGATCGGTGACCCGGCCGTCGTCGTCCCGGACCAGGACTACCTGTGGAAGGCGATCGACGGCGCGACCTGGCGCACGCCGCGCGGTGCGGACTCCACCGTCGAGGGCAAGGACGATCATCCGGTCACCCATGTCAGCTACGACGACTGCCTCGCCTACTGTGAGTGGTCCGGCACCCGGCTGCCCAACGAGGCCGAGTGGGAGAAGGCCGCGCGCGGCACCGACGGCCGTGCCTACCCGTGGGGCAACGAGGAGCCGACCTCCGAGCACTGCAACCACAGCATGGGCGTCGGTGACACCACACCCGTCGGCGCCTACCCGAAGGCGGCCGGCCCGTACGGCGTCGAGGACATCGTGGGCAACGTGTGGGAGATCATGTCCAACGGCTTCCATCACTACCCGTTCGACGAGAGCAAGCCGCGGCGGGTCATCAAGACGCGGGTGGGCACGATCGAGCTGGGCGTGATCCGCGGCGGTTCCTTCTACAACAACTGCGACCCCCGTGGCTGCCTGGCGTGGGTGCGGATCTACAACCTGCCCGATTACAGCTGCCACGACATGGGGTTCCGTGTCTGCGCCTGCTGAGCGCAGCGGCCGGGAGAACACGGAAACACAGCAGCGGGAAGTCCGGATCGACAAGCCGTTGCTCGACCGTGTGGACGCGCTGCTGCGCGACCTGCCGAAGACCCGTGTGGTGCGTCTGCCCTACCCGGGTATCCGGCTCTACGCCAAGATGGAGTCGGAGAACCGCACCGGAAGCGCCAAGGACCGCGCGGCGATCTGGATCCTCCGAGAGGCCGTGCGACGCGGCGAGATCACCAGGAACACCACGGTGGTCGAATCGTCCTCCGGAAACTTCGCGCTCTCCCTCGCATCGTTCCTCAACGCGCTGAACGTGCCGTTCGTGCCGGTCCTCGACCCGAACGTCAACGCGGCCACCGAGCGGACGCTGCGGCGGTTGTGCGCGCGGGTGGAGAAGGTCACCGAGCCGGACGGCACGGGCGGCTACCTGCTCAGCAGGCTCACGCGGGTCGCCGAGCTGCGCGCGGAGCTGCCGGACGTGTACTGGCCGGATCAGTACACCAACCCGGACGGGGCGCGCGGCCACTACGAGCTGACAGCGGGGGAGCTGCTCGCCGATGTCGGCCGTGTCGATTACCTGTTCGTGGGCGTCGGCACCGGCGCGACGATCAACGGCCTTTCGCACAGGCTCGGCGTGGAGCAGCCGGACGCCACCGTGGTGGCCGTCGATGTCGAGGGCTCGGCGATCTTCGGCGCCCCGCCGGCCCGCCGGCTCATTCCGGGTATCGGCTCCAGCATCCGCCCGCCGCTGGTCGACGCCGCGTGGATCAGCAAGGTGGTCGTGCTGTCCGAGAGGGACGAGGTGGCCGGCTGCCGGGCCCTGCTGCGCGACCACGGCATCTACGCGGGCGGCTCCACCGGCTGCGTATACGCCGCGATCACCCACCACTTCGACGGGCACAGCGGCCGGGAGCCCGTGGTGGCGTTCCTGTGCGCCGACAACGGCGAACCGTACGCCGACACGGTCTACGCGGACGACTGGGTCGCCGAACACCTGACACCGGTCGCTACCAAGGGAGCATGTGCGTGACGACGAGCGTGTGGACACCACCGCCCGCCGACGAGACGGCGCTGGCCGACTGGCTGCGTGCCCGCGACCCGATCGAGCGGGCCCCGGGCGGCGGAGGCTGGCACGTCTTCGGCTATCGGGAGGTCAAGGAGGTGCTCGCCAACCATGGCGCGTTCTCCAACGCCGTGGTGCGGCCGGTGCCCGACGACTCGCCGATGCGCCTGTACCGCGAGGGCAACCTGACGTGGATGGACCCACCTCGGCACCGGCAGCTACGGGCACTGGTGAGCCAGGTCTTCACGCCACGCTATGTCGCCGGGCTCGAGCCGATGATCCACGAGACGGTCGAGACGTTCCTCACCGGCATCCGGCGCAACGCCGAGGTGTCTTTCGTGCGGGAGTTCGCCTCACCGGTCGTGGCCACCGTCATCGCGCGGATGGTCGGCATTCCCGGCAACGGGCTCCGGCTGTTCCAGGAGTGGTCGCAGGCCCTGCTCGCGCTCGCCGACCCGGGCGCCGAGCAGAACGGCCTGCAGGCGGTGCTCACCAAGACCCAGATCGCCGAGGCGTTCCTGCACCGGTTCATCGCCAAGCGGCGAGCCGCACCGGCCGACGACCTGACGAGCGGGCTCATCGCGGCCGAAGTGGACGGTGAGCGCCTCGGTGACGACGAGATCGCCGGCCTGGTCGCCCTGCTGATGTCCACCGGGCAGGCTGCGACCCTCACGCTCGTGAACGCGATCATCGTCCTCGCGCGGCACCCGCAGTCGCTGGCCATGCTGCAGACCCGGCCCGAACTGCTCAACTCGGCCATCGACGAGGTCATGCGGTACCGGTCGGAGACCACGAGAGTGGAGCGCAAGACCACGCGGGACGTCGTGGTCGGCGGGCACGAGATACCCGCCGGCCAGACGGTGTCCGTGTGGATCGCGGCCGCCAACCGGGACCCGCGGGTCTTCGACGGCCCGGACGTCTTCGACATCGAGCGCTCGACCAACCCGCACATCGCCTTCGGCCACGGCATCCACTACTGCCTGGGCGCGCCGCTCGCGCGCGTGGAGATCCGTATCGCGTTGCGCAGGCTGCTCGACTCCACGGTGGACTTCGCGGTCGACCCGGCGGGCACGCGCCTGCTCGACCCACGACTCATGTTCGGCGCGAGTGAGGCGGCCGTCCGCTTCGACTGGAAGGAAGAGCAATGACCGGGTTCATTCCCGGTGGGCTGGTCGCACGGCTCGCCGAGCACGCACAACGCTCGCCCGAGAAGGTGGCGCTGTCGGTCGCCCCCGTCGGTGGTGGCCCGCGAGTGGATCTGTCCTATGCGGCGCTGAGCGCCCGGTCGCTCGCCGTGGCCCGTGCGCTCACGGCGAAGGTGCGGCCCGGCGCGCGGGTGCTGCTGCTGTTCCCGACGGCACCGGAGTTCGCACCCGCGTTCCTCGGTTGCCTCGCCGCAGGCGTGATCGCCGTGCCCGTGCCGCTGCCGATGGACGAGGGCGCGCGACGGCGGGTGCTGAACGTGGCGCGGGACTGTGACGTCTCGCTCGTCGTGTCGCCGTCCTTCGTGCGGGACCTGGTCGCCGCGAGCGAGGACCCGGAACTGCGCGGATTCGCCGCGGCACACGACTGGCTGCTTGCCGACCGGATCGAGGCCGCCGCCGACGACGGCGCGGGACTGCCGGTCGCGGTCGCCGACGACGTCGCGTTCCTTCAGTACACCTCGGGCTCCACCAGTACGCCGCGCGGCGTCGTCGTGACCCACGGTGCGCTCGTGCACAACGAGAACGCCATCCAGCGGTCGTTCGGCGTCACGCAGGACTCCACGATCGTCAGCTGGCTGCCGCTGCACCACGACATGGGCCTCATCGGCGCGATGCTGCAACCGCTGTACGCCGGTGCCAAGGGCGTCATCCTCGACCCGTTGTCGTTCCTGCGGAGCCCCGCGAGCTGGCTCCAGGTGATCAGCGACGAGCGCGCGGACATCAGCGGCGGCCCCAACTTCGCGTACGACCTGTGCGTCCGCAAGGTCACCGACGAGGAGAAGGCCGGGCTCGACCTGTCCGGCTGGCGCGTGGCGTTCAACGGTGCGGCCCAGGTCTACCCGCGCACCCTGCGGGCGTTCACAAAAGCCTTCCGCGACACCGGATTCCGGCACGAGGCGCACCTGCCCTGCTATGGCCTCGCCGAGGCGACGCTGCTCGTGACGACCGGCGCACCCGCTGTCTCCCGGACGTTCGACGACGGTCGGGAGCTGACCGCCTACCGGATGCCCGACCACGCCGACGTGCGGGTGCTCGACCGCGAGAGCGGCACCGAACTCGGCGCCGGGCAGGTCGGCGAGATCGCCGTCTCGGGGGGCAGCAACGGGGCGGGGTACTGGGGCGGGGCAGCCTTCGGGGCCTTCCTGCGCACCGGCGACCTCGGCTTTTGTGACGGTGACGAGCTGTTCGTCGTGGGCCGGAGCAAGGACCTGATCGTCCAGCGCGGCCGCAACATCTACCCGGAGGACCTGGAGGCGGACGCCGGAACCTGCGACCCGGACGTCAGGCCCGGCCGCTGCGCGGTGTTCGGCGTCGCGGACGACGGCGACGAGGCGGTCGTGGTGTGCCAGGAAGTACACGCGCGGACGCTGCCCGCGCGGTACCGCGAGATCGCCGGGCGGGTGCGGGCCACGCTGTCCCGCATCCACGGCGTCACCGCACGCACGGTCCTGATCGTGCCGCCCGGCACGATCACCAAGACCTCCAGCGGCAAGGTCCAGCGGTACGCCGCACGGCGGCGCCACCTCGACGGCGAACTGCCCGTGCTGCTCGACGACACCCTCACCGGCCGCACGTCGTCGCTCACGGAGCGCCTGGCCACCGACTCGCTGACGGCGGCGCTGTGCGCCCACATCGGGGACTTGCTCGGCCTGCCCGAGCCACCGTCGGCCGACTCGTCGCTCGCCGACCTGGGAGCCGACTCACTCACCGCCGTGCGGATACGCCAGGCCCTGGAGGACGCGCTCGGTGTCGAGCTGGCGCCGACGGCGGTGCTGCGGGCGGAATCGATCGCCGATCTCGCCGATCTCGCCGAAGCTGCCACCGCGACCCTCCCGGCCACCCCCATCGGTGGCACCGGCAACGGCTACGAGCTGAACGCCTCCCAGCGCGCCCTGTGGTTCCTGCACCGCGCCGCGCCCGGCGGCGACTACAACGTGACACGCGCGTTCCGCGTCACCGGGACCGTCGATCCCGACGCGTTCCGCACCGCGCTCAGGGCCATGGCCGCCCGCCACCCGAGCCTGCGCCTGGCGATCACCACCCGCGACAGTGCTCCGCATGCCGAGCTGCGCGACACGTCCACCGTGGACATCGAGGCCGTCGACGCGCGTACGTGGCATCCGCAGCAGGAAGCCGATTGGTACCGCGACTTCGCGACCCGTCCGTTCGACCTCGCCACCGGCAGGCCGCTGCGGGCCGCACTGCTGCGGCGGGACGCCGATTGGCTCTTCGTGTTGTCACTGCACCACATCGTGTGCGACGTGTCGTCCTTCGCGATCGTCATGGCCGATCTGGGCGCCGAACTGGCCGGCGAGCCACCCGCACCACGTCCGGCGTCCGCCCCGGCCCCGGCACGAGATCACAGCGACTTCTGGCGCGCCGAACTGGTCGGCGAGCTGCCCACGCTCACCCTCCCCGGCCTCGGCACGCCCGATCCCGGCGCGCCCCGCGAGTCGCTCGCGTTCTCCGTGCCCGCCGCACCGCTGACCGCGTTCGCCCGCGAGCACGGGCTGACCCTGCACAACCTGCTGCTCGCCGCCTACCAGGTGCTGCTGCACCGCCTGTCCGGCCAGACCGACCTGATCGTCGGCGTCCCCACCGCGGGACGCACCGACCGGGCACTCGCCGAGTGGGTCGGCTACCTCGTCAACGTGGTACCCGTCCGCTCGACCTACCGCGCCGAGGTGCCGTTCACCGATTTTGCCGTCGGCACGCACCGTCACGTCCTTGACGTGCTGGATCACGCGGACCAGCCGTTGTCCGACATCGTGCGGCTGGTCAACCCCGACCGCGACACCGCGACGGCCACGATCTTCCAGGCCATGTTCAGCTGCTACACCACGGCGCTGCCCGGCGCGGCGGCCGTCGTGATGGGTGATGAGAAGGCCGAGCTGCGAGCGGGCGCCGCCACCCTGCACGGCTACCCGGTCCCCGACCACACCACGCAGTCCGGCCTCGGCCTGAACGTGGCGGTACGGGACGACGTGCTGGACTTCCAGCTCCAGTACGACTCCGCCACGGTCTCCCGCGAGCAGGCCGAGCTGGTGGTGCGCACGTTGCCGACGCTGCTCGCCGCGATCGGCGCGGGACAGACCACCCCGCTGCCGCTGCTGACCCCGGACGAGGCCGCGGTGCTCGTCGAGCGTGCCATCGGCCCCGATGTGCCGCGGCCGGAGAACTACCTCGACTCGTTCGAGCGATGGGTCGACCGCACGCCCGACAGCGTTGCGGTCGACGACGGCCGGGTGCGGTTGACCTACGCCGAGCTGGACGCCCGTGCCAACCACGTGGCCGAGAAGCTGCGGGCGGCCGGCGTGTGCACCGACCGCACCGTCGTGATGAGCGCGGACCGGTCGGCCGACTACCTTGTCGCGCTGCTCGGCCTGCACAAGGCCGACGGCGCCTACGTGCCCATCAGCCCGCGCGAGGCGCCCCGCCGCGCCGAGGCGATGGTCGAAGCGGTCGAGCCGGCCGCGATCATCGCCACCCCGTCGGGCCGTCACCTGTTCGGTGACCGTCAGGTGTTCGACCTCGCCGAGCTTGCCTCGGGCAGCAGCACCACGCGGCCGCCGCGGCTCTGCCACGACCACGCCGCGTCGACGATCATCCACACCTCCGGCTCCACCGGAGTGCCGAAGGCGGCCGTCTCCACGAACTACGGCGTCACGAACCACATGTGGCAGATGGTCGAGCACTTCGGGCTCACCGAGCACGACTGCGTGGCCCAGACCGCGCCCGTGTCGTTCGACATCTCCGTGTGGCAGCTGCTGACCCAGCTGATGACCGGTGGCCGGGTGCGGATCGTGCCCGAGCCGGACTCGCAGTCGCCCGCGAGCCTGCTGAAGGCCGTCGCGGACGGTGGCGTGACCATGCTGGAGCTGGTGCCGTCCAACATCGTGGCGTTGCTCGACGCCGGCCTCGCCGCGGCACCGGGTGCGTTGCGCGTGATGCTGTCCACGGGCGAGACACTGACCCACGACGTGCTGCGGCGCTGGGTGCGGGAGTTGCCCGGCATCCCCGTGCACAACGCCTACGGGCCGGCCGAGTGCACCGACGACGTCACCGCGGGGCTGTGCGCGACCGGACCGGACGCGCCGATGACCACCTCGGCCGGCCGGCCGCTCGCCAACACCACCGTGCACGTCTTGGACGAGAACCTTCAGCCCGTGCCGCCCGGCGTGGTCGGCCTCCTGCACGTCGGCGGGGGAGTGGTCGGCCGCGGCTACCGGGGCAACCCGAGGCGCACCGCCGAGATGTTCGTGCCGGACCCGTACGCGGCCGTGCCTGGCGGACGGCTCTACCGAACCGGCGACCTCGGCCGCGTGAACGCGGACGGCGACCTGGAGTTCCTCGGCCGTGCCGACACCCAGATCAAGATCCGCGGCCAGCGGATCGAGGTCGGCGAGGTCGAGGCCGCGCTGCGACACTGCCCCGGCGTCGTCGAGGCTGCGGTGAAGGTCCACCATGGACCGGCGGGTGCCTCGCTCGTCGGCTACCTGGCCCGTCCCGGCGCGCCGGACGGGCCGGCGACGGTGCTCGGCCTCGACGAGGACGAGCGGTTCCGCGCCGTGCTCGCCGATCTGCTGCCCCGGCACATGATCCCGACGATCATCGCCGAGCTCGGCCGCCTGCCCCGGTCCAAGAACGGGAAGGTCGACTACCGGTCGCTGGAGTTCACGGCACCGGTGACCACGAGGGCGACAACCGAACTGGACGACCCCCTCGCCGCGACCGTCCGGTCGCTCTGGGCGGACCTGCTGGAACAGGACACGGTCGGCTGGGACGACAGCTTCTTCCAGCTGGGTGGCCACTCCCTGCTCGCGCTCGCCATGATCGACCGTGTCAACGCGCTGCTCGGCGTACAGCTGGTGGTCGACGTCGTGTTCACCAACCCGCGCCTGCGCGACTTCGTCGCCTCCGTGCGCGCAGCCGACCCGGCGACCGCGAACCGCGCACCGCAGCGGACACCCGCCGACCCGACACAACCGGTGCCCGCGAGCGCCGCGCAGCAACGGTTCTGGTTCCTGCGCGAGATCGACCCCGGCCGGCCGACGTACAACATGCCCGGTGTGCTGCGCCTGCGCGGCGAGCTGGACGAGCAGGTGTTGGAGACGGCGCTCCGCGCGACGCTGGCCGCGCATCCCGTGCTGCTGGCCAGGTTTGCCACCGACGGCGGCGAGCTGACCTGGACCGCGCGCCCGGCCGAGGAGTTCGAGCTCACCCGTCTGGACCTGCGCGGCCCGGTGGCCGAGCTGGGCGACGAGGTGTTCGACCAACTGGTCGCCGACGAGGCGGCGGTGGTCGCGGACCTGCGCCGGGAGCTGCCGTTCCGCGCGTTGCTGGCGCGGCTCGGGGAACGTGACTGGGGCCTGTTCGTCAACATCGACCACATCGTGTGCGACGGCTGGTCCCTCACGGTGTTCCTGAGCGACCTCGCCGACCGCTACAACCGGCTGACGCCCCCGGAGGCGGGCTACGGGTTCGCGGACTACTGCCACGACGAACGGTCATGGTGGGACAACCACGACCGCGGCGAGCTGGCCGCACTGTGGCAGGACGTCACGGGTCGCCAGGCGGCGAGGTCCCCGCTGCCGGACCGGGCCGTGCCACCCGCATCGGCCGAGGAGGAGGCGGCCAAGCACACCGACTGGCTCGACGCCGGCCTCGCCGCCTCGGTGCGCGACCTGGCCGGCCGCACCGGCGTCACTCCCTACATGGTGTTCGCGACCGCACTGGCCGCGCTCACCCACAGCGGGTCGGCCGAGCGGGAGCTGGTCATGCTCGGCACGCTCATTGCCCAGCGCGACCGGCCCGAGTGGCGGCAGGTCGTCGGCCCGCTCCTGAACGTCTCGGTCCTGGCCGTGGACCTGTCCCCGGCCGACTCGGTGGCCGACGCGCTGGCCGCCGTCCGCGCGGGCGCGCTGCGTGCCTACCGGTGCGCGAACGTGCCGTTCCAGGAGCTGGTACCGCTGCTGACACCGACGCCGGGCGGGGACGGGTCCCCGTTCGACGTGATGCTCGTGATGCAGCCGCCCGGCAAACCGGTCGAGCTGGCCGGTCTGGAAGTCGAGCCGACCGACCTGGACGCCGTCGCCGCCCCGTACCCGCTGCTCGTCGACATCGAGGAGTGGGACGGCGGCTACAGGGTGTCCTACCGCTACCGGACGAACAGGTTCGACGCGGCGGGCATCGCGGAGCTCGCCCGCCGGGTGCACGCCGCGGTTCGCGCGCTGGTCCCGGCCGACATCGCCCCACTGGCCGAGCTGGTTCCCGTGAGCAACGGGGTGGAGAGGAGCTGGTCATGACCGAGTCGGTCGTGAGTCCCGTGCTGTCGCGGTTCGCCTCGTGCCACAAGGAGAATCCCGGCGCGCCCGCCGTGGTGGCCGACGGCGTGACCACCACCTACGCCGAGCTGGACACGGTGGCCCGCGGGCACGCGGCAGCGTTGCGGGCCACCGGCGCCGGCCGCGAGACCGTGGTGGCGCTGGTCGCCGACCGCGGCCCCGGCTACGTCGCGATGGTGCTCGGCGTGCTGCTCGCCGGCGCCGCGTTCGTCCCGGTGGAGCCGAGTGTGCCGGTTCGGCGTGCGCACCAGATGTGCGCCGCAGCCGGCGTGCGGGCCCTGCTTGTCGCTCCGGGGCACGAGGAGTTCGCCGCCCAGGTTGCCAAGGGGCTGGACCCGGTGCCGAAGGTGCTCGTCGACGCGGCAGGACCCGGGGAACCGGCACCGGTGCCGGACCGGCCGAGGGACGGGCTCGCGTACGTGATCTTCACGTCCGGGTCGACCGGCACCCCCAAGGGCGCGATGGTCGCCGACGGCGGCATGGACAACCACATCGCGGCCAAGCTCGCGGACCTCGACCTCGGGCCGGCCGACGCCATCGGCCTCACCGCGCCGCTGTCGTTCGACATCTCGGTGTGGCAGACGCTCACCGCGCTCACCGTCGGCGCCCGGGTCGCGGTCGCTTCGCCACGCAACATCGCCGAGCCCGCCGAGCTGGTGGCGTGGGTCCGTCGGCACGGGGTGACCGTGCTGGAGATCGTCCCGTCGTTCCTCGCCGTGCTCACCGCGCAGCTCGACGACGACCTGCGGGCCGGGCTCTCGTCGCTGCGTTACCTCGTCGCCACCGGGGAGGCGCTGCCCGGCGCGGTCGCACGACGCTGGTACGAGCACTGCCCGGACATTCCGATCGTCAACGCGTACGGCCCGACCGAGTGCTCCGACGACGTCACCCACCACGTGGTGACCGCGGCGCAGAGCGCCGCTCGGCCGTGGCCGTCGATCGGCAGGGAGATCCTCAACACCCGCCTGTACGTGGTGGACGCGGATGGCCGAGAGGTGCCGACCGGCACCGAGGGTGAGCTGCTGGTCGGCGGTGACGGCGTCGGCCGTGGCTACATCGGCGACCCGGTGCGCACCGCGCTCGCGTTCGTCCCGGACGCGCTGTCCGGCACACCGGGCGCGCGGCTCTACCGCACCGCCGACCGCGCGAGCCGCGCCGCCGACGGCACGATCGACTTCCACGGCCGCCGCGACCGGCAGGTGAAGATCCGCGGCCACCGTGTCGAGCTGGGTGACGTGGAGGCCGAGCTGCTGCGGGTGCCCGAGGTGCGGTCGGCTGCCTGCGTGCACACGGCAGGCCGGCTGCGGGCGTTCGTGACGTTGAACGCGCAGGCCGACGTGCTCCTGGCCATGCGTGCCGCCGCCCCGCAGTACCTCGTGCCGCACGAGGTGACCGTGCTCGACCGGTTGCCGGTCAACACCTCCGGAAAGGTCGACCACCGGGCACTGGAGGGCATGCGCACCGAGGACGTGGCGCCGGCCCCGGCCGAGGCCACCACCCTGGACGCGGTGTGCGCCGTGGTCGCCGAGACGCTGGGCGCGGCCTCGGCCGGCCCGGACGACGACTTCTTCACCTCGGGCGGCGACTCGCTGCTGGCGATGACGCTGGTCTCCACGGCACGCGCCCGGTTCGACGCGGAAGGCACGTCCCTGCGGGCGTTCTTGTCCCGGCCGACCCCGCGTGGCCTCCTCGCCGCGATCGAGGCCGCGGAACCCGCTGTCACGGAGGAGGAACCGCGGGCGGTCGGCGCGCTGTCCTCCGGCCAGGAGCGGCTGTGGTTCTTCGAGCAGCTGCACCGCAAGAAGGCGCCCAACCTGCTGATCCTGTCGCTCGACCTGCGCGGGCGGCTCGACCTAGACGCGCTTCGGCACGCACTGGCCGCGGTCGCCGCCCGGCACGAGCCGCTGCGCACCGTCTTCACCCAGGAGCGCGGAGTCCCCAAGGCCGTCGTGTGGCCCAAGGCCGAGATGGTTCTGGAGACGGGCACTCTGGGCGACTTCGAGATCTCCGCCCGCACGCCCGAACCGCCGCTGACGACGGTGCGGCTGGCGCGTGTCGCCGACGACCACCACGTGCTCACGTTCGCCATGCACCACCTGGTCGCCGACGGCTGGTCCCTGGAGGTGCTCAAGCGCGATATCGCCGAGCACTACGAGCGGTGGCTCGCCGGCGCCACCGACGTGCCGTTGCCACGCACGTCGTTCTCCGGGTACGTGGCCGCGGAGCGGGAGTGGCTGGCGGGCGCGGAGGCCGAGGAGTGCGCGCGGTACTGGACCGAGCAACTGGACGGCGCGCCACCGGCGATCGACCTGCCACTTGACCGCCCGCGGCCGGCCAAGCCGGCGTTCGTCACCGACCACGTGGTCACCCATCTCACGCCGGCGGAGACCAGGGCCGTCGCCGAGGCCGCCCGTGCCCGCGGCGCGACCCCGTTCATGGCGGTGCTCGCCGCCTCGTACGTGGTGCTGCGGGACGCGACCTCGGCCACCGACCTGGTGCTCGGCGTCGACTCGGTCAACCGCTCGTGGCCCGGCAGCGAGGAGCTGATCGGCACGTTCGTCAACCAGCTGCCGGTCCGGCTCGCGCCGGGTGCCGCACCGACGTTCGGTGAGCTGCTCGACCTGGCCAGGCGGCAGGTACTCGGCGCGCAGGAGCACGACCGGCTGCCGTTCCACAAGCTTGTCGCGGCGGTGAACCCGCCGCGCAAGGCCGGCCGGTTCCCGCTGTTCCAGGTCAAGATCACCCACCAGGGCGCGTGGCGTACCGGGGTGTCGCTGGCGGACCTGGAGGTCGTGCCGCGCGAGCTGGCGGACCCCGTGATGGACCTGGACCTGATGATCGACGTCTCCGGCGAGAGTGACCGGCTGCGCCTGGAGGTCCTGTTCTGGCCGGAGGTGCTCGACAGCGCGACGGTCACGGGTTGGGCGCGGGCGCTGGCCGACGTGCTGCGTGCCGGCGCGGCGAACCCCCACGCCGTACTGGCCCTTGGTGAAAGGTGATGAAGGTGTCGACTCAGGATCAGGTCGCCGCGGTCTGGCGTGAACTGCTGGAGGTGGACACGGTGGCCGTCGACGAGGACTTCTTCGAGCTGGGCGGCCACTCGATGCTCGCCGTGCAGGTGCTCTACCGGCTCACCGAGCTGACCGGCGTCGAGCTGGAGCTGGAGGACTTCTTCGAGTTGGGGACGGTCGCCGAGGTCGCCGCCGAACTGGATCGCCTCCGTGCCGGCCGGCCGGCCGCCGAGCCGGTCTTCGAGGGAGAGCTGTGACCGCGCAGGACCTGTTGCGACGCCTGGATGATCTCGGCGTGGCGCTCACTCTCGCCGACGACCGCATCCGCTACCGCGTCCGGGGCGACGCGCTGCCGCCCGAGCTGCTGGCGGAGATGAAGCGGCACCGCGACGAACTGGTCGACCTGGTCGGCCGGCGCGAGCGGCTGACGTGGCCCCCGGTGTCCGCGGGGGACACCGGGCCGCTGACCGCCCCGCAGCGGTCGCTGTGGGCCACCACGTACTTCGCCGAGGACGGCACGTACAACCTGTGCGGGGCGCTGCGACTGCGCGGCCCGCTCGACACCGACGCGTTCGTCACGGCGCTGCGGGACATCCACGAGCGGCACCCGTCGCTGCGCACCGTATTCCCGGTGACGGGCGGAGAGCCGCAGCAGCGAATCCTGCCGACGGTGGAGCCCCCGCTGACGGTGACCGAGGCAGCCGGTCTGGACGAGTGCGTGGCCGAGTGCGCCCGGCTCGCCGACCGGCCCCTGGCCCTGGACACGGCACCACCGGTGGCGATGCACCTGTTCCGGTTGGCGGCAGAGGATCACGTCTTCTTCTTCGTGCTCCATCACGTGATCGCCGACGGCCCGTCGTTCGGCCCGATGCTCGACGACCTGGCGAGCTGCTACGGAAGCCGGGTCGCGGGACAGGAGCCACCGGCTGCCGGCGCGACCGTCGACATGGTCGGCTACGCCCGCTGGGAGACCGAACGCCTCGCCCACGCCGACCTGTCCGCCACCCGCCGCTACTGGCGCGAACGGCTTGACGACGCGTCACTGGGCGCGCTCCCGCTGCCCCCGCCACTCGACGGCGCGGCCGCAGAGCGCGGCCACGCACATCACGTTGTCGTACCGGCCGACACCACCACCGCCCTGCGGCGGCTTGCCGAGAAGACCCGATCCGGCCTCTTCACCGTCGTCTCCACCGCGGTCGCGGTCGCACTGTCCCGCTACACCGGGCGCGACGACCTCGTGGTCGGCATGCCGACCTCCCGCCGCGATCGCGCCGGCCTCGAACGGGTCGTCGGCCTGCTGCTCGACATGGTGCCGGTACGGCTCGACGTCAGCAGCGCCCCGTTCGCCGACCTCGTCCGGCGGACCAGGACGGCCGTGCTGGGCGCCGTCCGCAACGCACCCGTACCGGCCGACGTCGCGGGCTCCGGCGTGCCGTTCAACGTCATTCTCACCGACCTCGGCGCCAAGCTGCCCGCGCCGGTGTTCCCCGGGCTGGCGATCGAGCATGTCGAAGTGGAGCAGGTCGGCGCCAAGTACAGCCTGAATTTCCTGGTCCGCGACAACGGCGACACCCTCACCGTGGACATCGAGGCCGACCGGGGTGCCGTGGCCGATGCGGACGTCGCCGCCATCGCCGCCACCGCCGTCTCCGTGCTGACGGCCGCCGTCGCCGACCCGGCCGTCCCGGTCACGGCGCTCGCCGTCGGTTCGTTCGGGACGGCCGCACCCGGTGCGGTCGCCGAGCCCGACCGAGTGCCGCGCGCCGACGAGTCGCTGACCGGGCGCCTCGCGGAGACGGCCCGCACACGCTCGGACGCGGTGGCCGTCACCGCACCGGACGGCGCTCTGTCCTACACGGACCTCCAGGCCCGGGTCGAGGAGACCGCGGGCGGGTTGCGCGCCCGCGGTGTCCAGGCCGGGGACGTCGTCGCCATCTCGTTGCCGCGCGGGCTGGATCTCGTCGTCGCCATCCTCGGCGTGATGGCCTCGGGCGGCGCGTGCCTCGTGCTCCACGAGTCCTGGCCCACGGCGCGCGTGAGCGACGTACTGACCGACTCGGGCGCCCGGCTCACCATCACCGAGGACGACACGGTGCCCAGGGAGCGCGCCACCCTCGCCGAGCTCGCCTCGGGCAGGGCGCCCCTCGTCCCCGTGCCCGCGCACGCCGCCGCCTACGTGATCTACACGTCCGGCTCCACCGGCCGGCCCAAAGGCGTGCGCGTCACGCATCACAACGTGCTCAGCCTGCTCGACGCGACCGCGGGTGGGTACGGCCTCGGCCCGGACGACGTGTGGACCCTCTTCCACGCCTGCTCGTTCGACGTGTCCATGTACGAGATGTTCGGCTGCCTGCTGCACGGCGGGCGGCTCGTCGTGGTCCCGCAGCTGACCACCTGGGAGCCGGAGGAGTTCGCCGAGCTGTGTGCCCGCGAGCGGGTGACCGTGCTCAGCCAGACGCCGTCCGCGCTGACCGTGATGCTCCCCGCGCTCGCCGCGCGGCCCGACTCCACCGAGCACATCCGGTATGTGCTGTTCGCGGGCGAGGCACTGGACCGGCGGTTGGTCGAGCGCTGGTACGAGGCGGTCGGGGACCGGACCCAGCTCGTGAACATGTACGGGATCACCGAGACGACGGTGCACGCGTCGTGGCGGTGGCTGCGCCCCGACGACGCACGGACCGCCGAGTCGGACATCGGGACGCCGCTGCCCGGCACCGCGCTGCATGTGCTGCACGACGACGGCACTCCGGTCGCCGACCGGTGCGTCGGTGAGATCTACGTCGGCGGCCCGCAGGTGAGCGACGGCTACCTCGGCCGGCCCCGGGAGACCGCACTGCGGTTCCTGCCGGACCCCTTCAGCCACGTACCGGGTGCCCGCATGTACCGCTCCGGCGATCTCGCGCGGCGCAACGGCACCACGCTGGCCTACCTCGGCCGTCGCGACCGGCAGGTGCAGGTCAACGGCTTCCGGGTGGAGCTGGCCGAGATCGAGCGGGCCCTGTCCACCCAGCCCGGCGTCGCCGCGGCCGGAGCGGCCGTCACCACGGACGACAGCGGCGCGCACCTCGTGGCCGTCGTCGTCCCGGCCACCGATGCCACGCCCGAGCCGGCGGAGCTGCTGGCGGCGGTGCGCTCGACGCTGCCCCGCTACATGGTGCCGCGCACGGTCGTGGCGGTGGACGCACTTCCCCTGACCACGAACGGAAAGCTCGACCGCGCGGCCGTGGTCGCAGCCGCGGCCACAGCGACCGCGACGGTGTCCGAAGGTGGTGCCGTCCCGACCGGCGTGCGTGAGGCCGTGCTGCTGGACGTGTTCCGTGAAGTACTCGCCGACCCCGTCGTCACCACCACCACCGACTTCTTCGACGGCGGCGGCGACTCCATGCGCGCCATCCGCCTGGTGGGCCTCGCGAAGGACCGGGGCCTGGGCCTGACCGTGCAGGACGTCTACGCTGCGCGGACGGTCACCGCACTCGCGCTGCGGGCCGACGAGGCCGGTGGAACCGCCGTCGGCCACGAACCGTTCACGTTGCTGCCGACGGAAAGCACCTTCCCGCCGGATGTCGTCGACGCGTTCCCGATGACCGCCCTGCAGTCCGGGATGATCTACCACCAGGAGATGGCGCCCGGCGCCCGCATCTACCACATCATGCTGAGCTACCGGGTGCGTGGCGTGATGGATCCGGCCGCGTTCCGCGCGGCCGCGCAGGCCGTCACCGACGCGCATCCCGTGCTGCGCACCAGCTTCGACCTCGCCAACGAGCTGGGCCCGGTGCAGCGGGTGCATACCGGCATCACCGTGCCGATCGAGTTCGAGGACCTCACCCGGCTCGGCGCCGACGAGCAGCAGGAGCGGATCCGGCAGGTCGTGGCGCGCGAGACCGCCACGGACTTCGACCTGTCCGCGCCGCCGCTGTTCCGGCTCGTCGTGCTCACGACGTCCGCGGCGGACTACCAGCTGATCTTCACTCACCACCACGCCATCCTCGACGGCTGGTCGGTGAACATCTTCTTCGAGGATCTGCAGGCCCAGTACCGCGCGCTGCTCGCCGCGGGCACGGCGCCGCCACTGCCGCGCCCGCGCACCACGTTCGGCGACTACGTGGCGCTGGAACAGCACGCCGCGGCCGACGAGGGGCACCGGGAGTTCTGGACGGCACGTACGGCCGCGCAGGCTCGGCTGATCGCCCCCGAGCGGTCGGGTGCGCCCGTGATGCGCCAGTTCCATGCGGACTTCACGGGACAGCTCGACGCCCTGCGTGCCACCGCCGCACGGCTTGGCGTGCCGGTGAAGGCGCTGCTGTGCGCGTCGCATCTGCGGGTCGTGTCGTGGCTGACCGGCGCCGACGACGTGGCCAGCAGCTCGGTGGTCGCCTGTCGGCCGGAGACCCAGGACTCCGACCGCGTTCTCGGCCTGTTCCTCAACCAGCTGCCCCTGCGGGTCGCGCTGGCCGGTCAGACGTGGGCGGAGCTGGCGGTGCGCGCGCACGAGGAGGAACAGGCGATGATGCGGCACCGCTGGTACCCGAACGCCGCGATCCAGGCCGCGTACGGTGCGGTGCCGATGTTCGACTCCAGCTTCAACTTCACCGACTACCACAACACCCGCCGGATGGTCCGCGACGGCAGCCTGGAGCTGCTCGACGTGGACGAGCTCGAGTCCACCCACTACGCCTACAGCTCGGCCTTCACCGTCGACGTCCGCGCTCACGAGCTGCGGTTGTTGATGGAGTACGACGCTTCGGCGCTGCCGGAGACCACGCTGGTGCTGGCAGCGGAGGTCCACCGCAGGGCGCTCGCCGCGATCGTCGCCGCCCCCGAGCGCCCCTTCCGCGACACCCCGCTGCCCGGCATTGCCGACCTGGCCCGGCTGATGGGGTCCGGTCGGCCACCGGCTCCGGCGGCCGCTGCGGTCGCAGCGGCTCCGGCGGCCGTTCCGGACGCCGTGGCTCCGGTCGCCCCGGCTCCGGCGCCGTCGGGCTCACCGCTGGAGACGAGTGTCCGCGAGGTGTGGACCGAGGTCCTGGGCATCACGGACATCGACGCGACAACGTCGTTCTTCGACGCGGGCGGTGACTCGCTCACCGCCATGCAGGTGGTAAGCCGGCTCCGCGCCCGCCACGGCACCCTGTCGATGCGGGCCTTCATGGCGGCGCCCACGATCGCGGGCCTGGCGAACGCCCTCGACGGCGCCGCCGCGCCGGCGCCGTCGGCCGTGGTCCCGACCCCGCCCGAGACGGTGACCCGCCATCCGCTCTCCCTCGCACAACGCCAGATGTGGGAGATCGCCAACCAGCTTCCCGGCGTCGGGTTGTTCGGCATGGCGGGCGCGCTGCGCGCCGACGGCCCGCTCGACCGCGCCCTCCTCGAGCGGACCTTCGCCGAGCTTGCTACTCGGCACGAGGCGCTGCGCACCCGGATCGAGGACACCGGCGACGGCCCTGTCCAGGTGGTCGAACCACACGTCACGATCACCGTCGACGTCGAGGACCTCACCGCCGACGAGCACCCGGCCCGCCGCTGCGAGAAGCTCATGGCCGCCGCCGCGCGGGAGCCGCTGCCGCTCGACCAGGCGCCACTCATGCGCGTCGTCGTGCACCGGCTCGCCGTCGACCGGCATGTGATCTACCTGAACATCCACCACATCGTGTGCGACGGATGGTCGCTCACGCTACTGCTGTCCGACGCCGCCCGGATCTACCGTGAGCTGGCCGCCGACGGCGCACCCGCGCCCCGGCAGGTCCCACGCGGCAGCGGCCGGCTCGCTAAGGACCGGGCCGACTGGCTCGCCACCGGGGAGGCGGCGCGGCAGCGGGAGTTCTGGCTCGACCGGCTCACCCCGCCGTGGCCCGCACTCGCCGACGAGCCCGACAGCCGCTTCGCCGAGCTGGGCACGGCGTCGTTCGTGCAGCGCCTGCGGTCGGCGTCGACCAGGGCGACGCTCCCGGCCGACGACATGCGCACAGTCCGTGCGGCTGCGCGCAAGCACGGCATGACCGACTTCATGCTCGTGCTGGGCGCGTACGCGGCGACGCTGCGCGCGTGGAGCGGCCAGGACGACATCCGCGTCGCCACCATGCTCGCCAACCGCGTCGAGCCGGGTCTGGACGAGGTCGTGGGGCTCGTCGCCAACACAGTCGTGCTGCGCATGCAGTTGGACGACGCCGATCCGGTCGCGGTCAGCCGGCAGGCCCGCGAGGTCTGCGTCGCCGCGCTCGACAACCAGGAGTTGCCGTTCGAGGAGGTCCTCGCCGAGATCCGCGAGCGGCACCCGGACGCGGGCCCGGTGTTCGAGGCGATGCTCGTCGCACAGGAGGAGACCGCCGCCGTCACACCCGAGGACGGCCTCGTCTTCGCGCCGTACCAGTCCGAACGCGACGTGCTCGGCGCCCGGGTCGTGGCCACCGCGTCCGACTTCGTCGTCGGGATCGCGCCCGTCGGCGGTGAGCTGCTGTTCGAGCTGCGCTACAAGCCTGCGACCACGTCGAAGGAGCTGGCCACCGAACTGCTCACCGCGATCACGACCGCCGTACGGGCCACCGCGGCAGCCCTCCTGGAGACCTCGTGACGGCTTGCCCGGCTCACCGTCCACGCATGCGCCGCCTGTGGCTGCTGCCCACGGCGCGGGTGGTGGGCGCCGCGAGCGTGGCCACCGTGGTACTCGCGGGTGGTCTGCTCGCGTGGCCGTGGGTGTCGGCGGCCGTGGTCGCCGCGGGTGCGGCCGGAATCGCCGGCTACGTGCACCGCAACCGTGGCCGGGTCGCGGTCGAGCTACGGATGCTGCGCGCCCTCAAGGACTCGGCGCCACGCTGTCCCGATGATGTCGAGGTGCCCACGCTGACCGCACCGGTGCGGGTCGGGAGCGGTGACGACGGCGTCACCCGGATCACCGCGCAGACCTACCACGACGCGGTCTGCGCGCTCGGCCACGCGATGGGCCGTGACCGCGGCTTCCAACTGGACCTCATGCGCCGCACCGGAAGCGGCCGACTCGCGGAGGTGTGGGGCCGCGCCGCCGTGGCGTCGGACACGGAGTACCGTCGGCTCGGGCTCGCCGAGGCCGCCCGTACCGCGACCGAGCAGCTTGCCGAGCCGGAGCGCGAGCTGTTGACCGCGTTCGCCGACGGAGTCAACGCCGCCTTCGCGCAAGCGACTCCGTTCGAGTGCCGGTTCCTGTCCTACCGACCGCAGCCGTGGCGGGTGGAGGACAGCGTGCTCACCTCGCTCCTGCTGTTCCACTCGCTGTCCTGGAACGAGCAGGCCAAGCGGGCGGAGGCGGTCGTGCGCCGTGCTCTGCCCGCATCCGTCGCCGACTTCTTCCTGCCCGGCGACGCGACTTCGGCCCGGCCCGCCGACCTGGCCCGCCATCGTGGCGAGGCGGGCGCGGCCGACCTCATCGCTCTCGACCGCGCCGTCGCCGGCTCCAACTGCTGGATCGCCAAAGGGGACGAGCCGCTGCTCGCCTGCGACCTTCACCTGGCGCTCGGCCTGCCCAACGTCCTCTACGAGGTCGACCTCGCCTGGCCCGGCACTCGATTGCGCGGTCTCGCCAGCCCCGGTCTGCCGGTCGTGCTCACCGGCACCAACGGGCGGATCGCCTGGGGCGTCACAAACCTCACTGCCGACGTGCTCGACCTCGTTCCCGCCGGCCAGGACGGCCTGCACACCAGGACGGAACGTATCCGCGTCCGCGGCGGGCAACCGGTCACCGTGGACATCACCACCGACGGCACGATGCCTGTGTCGGAAAGCCCGCTGTGCGGCGAGAAGGTCGCCATCCGCTGGACGGGCCACGACCCCCGTGCCGCCGACCTCCGGTTCCACCGCCTCGCCCACGCCAGGAACCTCGATGAGGCCGTCGCGGTCCTCGACGACGCACACGGCGTCGCCCTCAACGTCCTCGTCACGGACCGGAAGCGGATGGCGCACCTGGCGACGGGTCTGCTGCCCCGTCGTCCGGCCGGCACCTCGCGCACCGAACCGGCCGACGGCCACCTCACCGGCCCGGAACGCCCGCGGGTCGTGGACCCCGCCGACGGGATCCTCGTCTCCGCCAACGAAGCCGCCCTGCCCGAGGACGAGTTCCGAATCGGCCTCGACCTCGACCCCGGCCATCGAGCCCGCCGTATCCGTACCGTCCTCAGTGCGGCCGAACGGCACGACGCGGCCGGCATGCACGCACTCCAGCACGACGTCACCGCCGAGCTGTACCTGCCCTACCGGGACCTCGCGATCGCCGCGCTCCGGCCCACGGACCCCGTCCGATCCCTGCTCAGGGAGTGGGACGGCACGGCCGCGACCGACTCCCGCGCCTTCGGCGTCCTCGTGCGACTGCGCGAAGCCCTCGCCCAGCGCGTCCTCGCCCCGTATCTCGCCGTCTGCCGCGAGCACGAACCCGCGTTCCGCTTCCCGTTCCGTGACCTCGACCGACCGCTGCTCGCGATCCTGCACGCCCGTGACTGTGCGCTGCTGCCCGCCGGGACCACCGACGTCGACGGCTTCGTCGCGGATTGCGTCAGGGCGGTGGTGCGCGAACGCCCGGCGAAATGGGGTCGCTTGAACCGGGTCGGCCTCGGACACCCCTTCGCCGCGCTCGCGCCGTGGGCGAACGCCGTGCTCGGCCTCCGCCCACGCCCGCAGGCCGGGATGCTGCACAGCGTCCGCACCGCCGTCCCGGGGTTCGGCGCGGCCGGGCGGGTCGTGGTCACGGCAGGTGACCTCGTCACCGCCGAACTGCCCGCCGGCCAGTCCGGGCACCCGCTGAGCCCGCACTACGCGGACCGCCACGCCCGCTGGGCGAGCCTGCCCTCATCCTCCCGACCACGGGCACGCCGTACCGGCTGCGACCACGAACTCCGCCCCCACCTGACTACTTTGCGGGAAGTCGATCCCAACTAGCCGCTGTGCCTGTTCAGCTGATCGACTCGCCCTGTTCCGCCGGGACTTCGGCTGCTTCGCCGAAGTCCCGGCGGAACTCGGCGAGCAGTGCCTCCGGCGCGGAGAGGAACTCGAAGTGTCCGCCGCTCAGTTCGACGAAGCGGCAGTCGGCCGAGGTGTTCTGCCAGCCGCCCATGAGCTTCATGGGGATCTCGGGGTCCTCGCTCCATCCGATCGCGGTGACACCCGCGGGAATGGTGATGTGTCCTGGCGAGTAGCGCTTGTTGGCCTCGATGTCGTTGACGAGTACCTCGAGCCCCGTCTCGATGAGCGGCCCGCTCGGCTCGCCACCAAGATTGGTGATGATATGTTCCAGCTCGGTGCGCAGCCCGTACCTGTCCAGTTCAAGGAGCCGCCCATACGGTCCGTCGTGCGGCGCCACCTGCGCCGAGACGAAAACCCTTGAGGGCAACGGAAGTCCGGCCGCAGCGAGTTGCCGGGTCACCTCGACACCCGGGAGCGCTCCACCGCAGTGCCCGAAGAATGCGAACGGCCTGTCCAAGTACGGCCGCAGGTACTCGACGAGCCCCTGCGCCATGTTCTCGTAGGTCCCGTAGTGCGGGTCGGCGATCCGGTTCTGCCGCGCGGGCGGCTGGATCAGGCAGACGTCGATCGCGCCGATGCGGCGCGGCCACGCCTGGTACATCGAGGCGCCGCAGCCCGAATAGGGGAACAGGAACAGGCGGGCCGGTGCGTTTGGATCCGGGCGGCGCAGGAGCCAACGCGGCGGCCGCTTGGGACGGGGCTGCGGATCGGTCATGCGGACGACCGTAAGCGAAGTCGACTGAGCACTTCAAGGTCGCAATCTCCTTGTTCCGTACCGAGAAAGGATGTATTCATGCAGGACTTGTCCACGCCTCTGCGGTACCTCGACGGTGCCACCGTCGCGTCGTTGTGTGCGCGGATCGACCCGCTCGAAGTGGTCACCGAGGCGTTCCTGGGTGTTCGTGCGGGCCGGTCCGCAGTGGCGCCCGAGACGGCGTTGCGCTGGACCGCCCCGGACGGAACCGCGGCCCGCAGCCTCATCCTGCCCGCCCGGCACGAGGGCACGTACGGATGCAAGATCATCAACGCCTGCCTCGGCAACCTGGACCGCGGCCTGCCCCGTGCCGCCGGCCTGATCCTGTTGTACGACCGGGAAACCGCCGCACCGGTGTGCATCATGGAGGGAGCGCACATCAGCGCCCTGCGCACCGCGGCGGTCTCCTTGGCAGCGTTGCGCGCGGTCCGCCCGCTGTCCACGGTTGACCGGATGGCCCTGCTGGGGTGCGGTCGTCAGGCGCGTACGCACCTGGACCTGTTGGCGGCCCGGGGTGCGGTGAAGTCGGTGATCGCCTACGACCTGTCGCCTTCCCGGGCAGCGGCCTTCGCCGAGGAGCTGCGTGAATCGCTGCCGGAGATCGAGGTCGAGACCGTCGCCGAACCAGAGCTGGCGGTCCGGTCGGCCCCGGTCACTCTGGCCACCACGACGACCACGACCTCCTACGTCCCGCTGGCCTGGCTGCCGGGGGGCTCCGTCTTCCTCAACGTGTCACTGGACGACGCCGCCGAAGACGTACTCCTGGGCGCCGAGCACCTGTTCGTCGACGACTGGCACCTGGTCAGCGAGGACGACACCCGACTCCTGGGCCGCCTGGCCCAAGCAGGCCGCGCCACGGCCCCGGGCACCACGGCCCCGGGCGCCCGTCAGGTGGACGCGGACCTTGCCACGCTCCTGTCCGGCACCTATTCCCGCACGATCACCGCCACCGACCGGACGGTCATCAACCCGTTCGGCATGGGCGTCCATGACGTGGCGCTCGCAACCCGCGTCTACGCCACCGCCCGCGACGCGGACACCGGCGTGCTCCTGCCTCGCTGACCACTGCCGCCACCGCACGGCAAGGGCGTCCGGCCCGGACTGATCCGCGCCCGCTGTCGGCGGGTGCGGATCACGGTGCCCGTGGGCGCCCCGAACGAGTGGGCCGGCACCAGTGGTTGGCAGCTCGGCGGCAGTCGCCTCGCACCACGGTCGTCATGTGACACACCATCACTGTGGGCCACATGAGGTGGACTTCGCGCCGTCGATGTCCCTGTCGCCCGAGTGAATCGCGGTGCACCGAAACCGGTGAGGACGTCTCTTCCGCACCGAACAATCGGCTAATTCCGCAGAAACGCAAGGAAGTTCGGCCCGTCGAGGTGGCGTGTGGCGGGTCGAGGCCAGCGGCAAGCGGATGGTCGATGGCCGCGGCGACGCGGCCACGTCAGCGTCCACGTGATGATTGACGAGGCCATGTCCTCTACGCCATGATCCGTTCGTCGGCAGTTGAGTGCACAGCGTTCCATCTGCCGCAGCCAGGGGGCCCGCCGCAAGGTCCGGGGTGTGACGCCGTGGCCCGAACGGAGCCAGTGACTGATTGACGCATGGTGAGGTGGGGACCATTCGCGACGACATACCAGCCGGATTCCGCGTGGTGCGTGATGTGGCTGACGCCTACGTCGAAGGGCTCGCCCGCCTGGACCCGGATACAGCCACCTACTTGGGTGTACCGGTGGGGCAGGACGAGATGCCCGACTTGTCGCCGGAAGGTCGCGCCGCGCTGGACGACCTGTCCCGCGCGACCCTCCTCGACCTCGACCGAGCCGAGCGGACCACAGGTCCCTTGAGCAACGTGGAACGTCGATGCGGGAGGCTGCTGCGCGAGCGTCTCGAGGCGGACCTGGCCATCAGCACCGACGACGAGTACCTGCGTGAGATCGTCAACGTCTACGGCCTGCAGCAACGCGTCCAGGACATCTTCCAGATGATGTCGACGGACACCGCGGACGACTGGGCCTCGGTCGCGAAGCGGATGAGCCGCGTGCCCGAGACGCTCGGCGGCCACCGGGAAGCCCTGACGAGGGCGCTGGAGAAGGACTGTTTCGTCGCGGCGCCGACACAGGTCCGCGTCGTCGCCGACCAGCTCGACGCATGGGCCCGCGACAGCGGCGGTCGGGGCTGGTACGCAGGCTTCTGCGCGAACGCCGACGTGCCGCCGCCGCTGCGGTCCCAACTGGACAAGTCGGCGAGCGTGGCCGGCGCCGCAGTGGCTGAGTTGCGGGACTGGCTGCGCGGTGACTATCTCCCCAAGGTCCAGGCCAGGCCCGACGGCGTGGGCGCCGACCGGTACCGCACCTGGGCCCGGTTCTGGACGGGCGCCGAACTCGATCTGCGAGAGACCTACGCGTGGGGCTGGGGGGAGTACCGCAGGATCCGGACCGAGATGCGTACCGAGGCGGAGCGCGTGCGGCCCGGGGCCACGGTGCGCGAGGCGATGCGCCACCTCGACCAACACGGCGAGACGGTCGAGGGGGTGGAAGAGATCCGGATGCGGCTGCAGGGGTGGATGGACGAAGCGCTCGACGACCTCGACGGGAAGTACTTCGAGCTGGCGCCGCCGGTGCGGGTGGTGGAGGCCGCGATCGCGCCGGCGGGCAGTGGCGCAGCGGCGTACTACACCCCGCCGAGCGTGGACTTCTCGCGCCCCGGCCGGACGTGGCTGCCGACCCAGGGACGCACGCGGTTCCCGCTGTGGAGCCTGCGCAGCGTCTGGTACCACGAGGGCGTGCCCGGCCACCACCTGCAACTTGCCCAGTGGCGGCACCTCGCCGACCAGTTGTCGACGTACCAGACCACCCTCGGCGGCATCGACGCCTGCACCGAGGGCTGGGCCATGTACGCGGAGCGGCTGATGGACGAGCTCGGCTACCTGCCCACCCCCGGCGATCGCCTCGGCTTTCTCGACTGGCAGATGCTGCGCGCCATCCGGGTCCTCATCGACATCGGCATGCACCTGGCGCTCGACATCCCGGAGGACGCCCCCGTCGGCGCGGGCCAGGCATGGACTCCCGAGCTGGCAAAGGAGTTCCTTGCCATCCACAGTGGACAGACGGCCGAGTTCGTGGACAGCGAGATCGGGCGATACCTCGGACTGCCCGGGCAGGCGATCTCCTACAAGCTCGGTGAGCGGGCCTGGTTGGACGGCCGGGCCGCGGCCAGGGCGGCGCACGCGGCTCGCGGTGAGGAGCTGGACATGAAGTCCTGGCACACGGCCGCGTTGTCGCTCGGCCCACTCGGACTCGACGATCTCCAGGACGAACTGGCCGGTCTATGAAAGTGTTTGGTCGTGCGTCGGCCCGTGCCGAGCAGATCAACAATCCACGGCGTTGCCGGGACAGGAAGGAACCATTCGTGCGCACGGAGGCGACTGAGGCGGAAGAAAGGGTGCTGTGGTGACAGGTTCCCGTTTCACGACCTCGGCTGTCCGCGGGGCGTACGATCACGCGGGATCGGCGGGTAGCCGCGGCTCGTTGAGTGAGCCTGCCTACTTGGCGACCGCTCGGAACGTCGAATCGTCGCTTTCCACAGCGAAGGAGTTCCATGGCTGACATGACGTCGTTCCGTGAGGCGGTCACGGCGTGGGCGGCCGGTGGCCCCGGCGGCGATCTGGCGCGCGGGTTGGCGTCCGAGCTGGCCGAACAGTTGCCCGTCCGGACAGCCGTCCTGCTCGAAGGGCCGAGCGACGTGAACGCGGTCAACGCGCTGGCCGCGAGCCACGGCCGGGACCTGGCGGCCGAGGGAGTCTGCGTCCTGGCCATGGGCGGTGCGATGAGCGTCGGCCGTTTCGCCCAGTTCTTCGGACCACCCGGCTTGGGCCTGCGTCTGACGGGACTGTGCGATGAGCGGGAGCGTGACTACTATGTCCGCGGCTGGGAGCGGGCCGGTGCTGACCAGCAGGACTTCTTCGTCTGCGCGGTGGACCTGGAGGACGAGCTCATCCGCGCCCTTGGCGTGGATCTGGTGAAGGAGCTCATCCGGGTGGAGGGCGACCTGCGCCCGCTGGAGACCTTCCTGCGCCAGCCCGCACAGCGGAACCGCACCGCACAGCAGCAGCTGCGGCGCTTTTTCGGCACGAAGAAGGGACGCAAGATCCACTACGGCCGTGTCCTCGTCGAGGCCCTCACTCCCGACCGCGTACCTCCGCCACTTTCCGGCCTGTTCGCCATCCTCTGAGCGCCGGGCGACGCCAATCCCGGTTCGGAGATCCGTTTCGACACGCGGGGCAACGACGACGACTTCTACCTCATTCACGTACTGACCGGGCAAGACATTCCAGTTGGCCATGCACAGTGGCTCGTGGTGTTCACCAAGAGCGACCTGGAGCGCCGGCAAATCTGTCGCAGGCCCGACGCGGGACCGCCGGTCAGCGCCTACGACCTCTCCTCAAGGCCCCAACTGAGGCAGGGGGCACGCAGTGGCCCGCAGAGACTTTCAGAGGACGGACAATGAGCAACCTTTTGGAAGATCAGGACGGCACGTACCGCGTCGTCGTCAACGCCGAGAACCAGCACGCGCTGTGGCCCGAGTTCGCCGACGTGCCGGCCGGGTGGGACACTGCGTTCGGCCCCGCAGGACGGGCCGAGTGCCTCGACTACGTTGAAGTCAACTGGTCGACCATGACTCCGACTTCGCTGGCAGCGCAGCTGGACCAGGCCGACCGGGGGCGAGCGACGAAGGACAACGCGACCACCCGGCTGAACGACACGATCACCGAACAGTTCGCGGAACAGGTCCGCCGCCGCGCTGACGCGACGGCCCTGCGGTTCCGCGGCGAAGGCCTGACGTACGCCGAACTCGACGAGCGCGCGGACCGGTTGGCGCGCCGACTGCGTGGCCTCGGCGTGGGCGAGGAGAGTGTCGTCGGCGTCTGCTTCGAGCGCTCCTTCGAGATGGTGATCGCGCTGGTCGCCATCCTGAAGGCCGGCGGTGCCTATCTGCCGGTGCATCCGACCGAGCCGCAGGAGCGTTTCTGCTACATGCTGGGCCGGGCCGACGCGCAGGTGCTGCTCACCCACGGGCCGCTGATCGACCGGATACCCGAGGTCGACGCCACCGTGGTGAACGTCGACGACCCTGCGGAACCGACGCCGATCGACGCCGACCTGCCCGCACCGCGTGCCGCGGCCGACAGCCTGGCGTACGTGTGCTACACCTCCGGCTCGACCGGACAGCCCAAGGGCGTCAGTGTGACGCACCAGGGCGTGTGCCGACTCGTCCGGGACGGCGACTACGCCGACTTCGGTCCCGACGAGACATTCCTGCAGCTGTGCGCCCTCACCTTCGACCCGGCGACCTTCGAGATCTGGGGAGCGTTGCTCAACGGCGGCCGCCTGGTCATCCACGAGCCCGGAACGCTGTCCCTGCCCGACCTCGCGGAGTGCATCAAGCGTGAGGGGGTGACCACCCTCTGGCTCACCACCGGCCTCTTCCACCGCATGGTCGATGGCCACCTCGACGACCTCGTCGGACTGCGGCAGCTCCTCGCCGGCGGGGACGTTCTGTCGCCCGCTCACATCAACAGGGTCCGGCAGGCCCACCCGCACGTGCGACTCGTCAACGGGTACGGGCCCACGGAGAACACCTGCTTCACGACCTGCCACAACGTGCAGGAACCGGTCGGGGAAACCGTCCCGATCGGTCGGGCGATCACAGGCACACGCGTCTATGTCCTCGACGAGAAGCTGCGGCCCGTCCCCGACGGCGAGTGGGGCCAGTTGTACACGGCCGGTGAGGGGCTCGCCCGCGGCTATCTGGGAGATGCCCGGAAGACGGCACAGCAGTTCCTTCCCGACCTGAGCCGGTGCGGGGAGCGTATGTACAGCGTCGGAGACGTGGTGCGCGTGGGTGCCGACGGCGCCCTGGAATTCCGCGGGCGCTCCGATGACCAAGTCAAGGTGGGCGGTTACCGGGTGGAACTCGGTGAGATCGTCGCCGCGTTGGCCGGTCAGCCGGGCGTCAAGGAAGCGGTGGTGATCATCCGTCAGGACGGCCCAGGGGGTGAGAAGGCTCTTGTCGCGTACGTCGTACCGGAAGGGGATGACGAGACCCTGGTGCCCGACCTGCGCGTCGCCCTGCGAGAGCGGCTCCCGCGGCACATGAACCCCGCCGCGATCGTGGTTATGGGTCGCTTCCCCCTCACCCGCAACGGCAAGATCGACCGGGCCGCCCTGCCCGCGCCGGACCTGGTCCCTCGGGAGGTGGACTCCGAGTACGAGGCGCCTCGCACCCCCGTCGAGGGCCTGCTGGCCGACCTGGTCGCCGACGCGCTCGGTGTCGAGCAGGTCGGCGTGCACGACGACTTTTTCGAACTGGGTGGCAACTCGCTGATCGCCACCGACCTGCTCAGCCAGATCCGCAAGGCTCTGGCGGTCGACGTGCCGGCGACCCGGCTGTTTTTTGAGAATCCCACGGTGGCCGGGCTCGCAGAGCTCGTCGAGACGACCACGGCGGCAGCGCCTGCCGAAAACGCGGCGGAGAACGAGCAGGCGGCCACGTGAGCGCCGTCCCCGCCTCCCGTATGCCATGGCACCGCGAACCCGATTCAGAAAGGGATGACCGATGAAACTGACGCGGCCGGCCGAACAGGAGCCCGTCGACCTGGAGAAGGTCGACCTCGTCGACCCCGCCGTGCACGGCGAGGGCGATCCGCACGCCATCTGGCACGCCATGCGCGAACGGGAGCCGGTGCACTGGCAGCAGGTCGACGAGCGTCTCGGCTACTGGTCGGCAACCACGTACGACGACGTGGCGAGGGTGCTGAAGGACCATCGCGTCTTCACTTCCGAGCATGGGACCCTGCTGAACCTTCTCGGCAAGAAGGATCCCGCAAGTCGCAAACAGCTCCCGGCGACGGACCCGCCTCGGCACACGAAGATGCGCTCCCCGGTGCAGCGTGCGCTCAACAGCAAGGTTCTGGAGAGGCACCGCCCGCAGATCCACGATGAGGTGAAGCGCCTGCTCGACGGCGTGCCGGACGGCGAGGCTTTCGACTTCGCCGAGGTCGTCGGGGCGCTGCCGATGGCAGTCACCGGAACTCTGATGGGCCTCGACCGTGACGACTGGCCGCAGCTGACCTATCTGACGAGCCAGGCAATCGCCCCGGACGACCCGGAATTCATCATGCCGGAGGGCGGTGAGGCGACCCTCCAGCGTGCACATCGTGAACTCTTCGCCGCCTTCGAGCAGTCAATGAGCCGACGCAAGGGTGAGGGGAACGGCGATCTGATCGACGTCCTGCGCACCATGGAGATGGACGACGGCCGCAAGCTGCGTCCGAGTGAGATCGTCTCCAATTGCTACAGCCTGCTCCTCGGTGCGAATGTCACGACACCGCACGTTCCGAATGCGGCCATGGGGGAGCTGGCGAAGGACGACAAGTACGCCGACTGGGCGGCTCACCCCGAGCTCTTCGAGAGCGGCATCAACGAGGCGCTGCGGTGGTCTTCTCCAGCCAGCCACTTCCTTCGCTACGCCAAGACAGACGTCGAACTGAGCGGTGTGACCATCCGCCAGGGTGAGCCCGTGGCTGCCTGGATCGGCTCGGCGAACCGTGACAGCAGTGTGTTTCCCGATCCCTACGAGTTCGATATCCGGCGTGATCCCCGCAATCACCTGGCGTTCGGCGTCGGACCGCACTACTGCGTCGGCCACGCGGTCGCCAGGATCGCGCTTCACGAGCTGTTCCAGGAACTCCTCGATCAGTTCTCCGGTTTCGAGCCGACGGGCGAGCCGCAGCACCTGCACTCGAACTTCATCGCCGGCATGAAGCATCTGCCGCTCGTCGCCACCAGACGCACCGAGGGGCGAGCACGAGTATGACCGTGGAGGTTTCCCCCATGCTCACGACGTTGCCCTTTGACCGGACAGGGAACCCGAATCCGACAAGCCCCCAGCGCGTCGCGGAGGTGCTCGACAACCCGGGCTTCGGCAAGTATGTCACCGACCATATGGTGACCATCGAGCACACGCGGGACCGCGGCTGGCACAGCGCAGTCGTTCGCCCGTACGAGCCGCTGGCGCTCGCCCCCACCGCGTCCGTCCTGCACTACGGTCAGTCCGTCTTCGAGGGCCTCAAGGCATACCGGCAGCCCGATGGCTCCGTGGCATCCTTCCGCCCGGACGTCAACGCGCGCCGCTTCCGTGGGTCGGCACGGCGTCTGGCGATGCCGGAACTGCCCGAGGAGCTGTTCCTGGACTCACTGCGGGAGCTGGTGGCCCAGGACGAACGATGGGTGCCCGAGGGCGCAGGACGGTCGCTGTACCTGCGGCCGCTCATGATCGCCACCTCCACGGAGCTGACGGTTGCCGCGGCGACGGAGTACCTGTACGTGCTCGTGGCCATGCCCGCCGGCTCCTACTTCGCCGGTGGCGCCAAACCGGTGAGCGTTTGGCTGTCCGAGGACTACGTCAGAGCGGCGCCCAGCGGGACGGGTGCGGTGAAGTGCGCGGCCAACTACGCCGGGACGCTGGCCCCGCAGCAGCTGGCGGCGGAGCACGGATGCGACCAAGTCGTCTGGCTCGACGCGGTGGAGCGTCGCTGGGTGGAGGAGATGGGGGCGATGAATCTCTTCTTCGTCTTCGGCTCAGGCCCCCATGCGCGGCTTGTGACTCCCCAGTTGAGCGGTTCGCTGCTGCCCGGAGTCACCCGCGACTCCATCCTGACACTGGCCCGTGACCTCGGTTACGGCGTGGATGAGCGGCGCATCTCCATCGACGAGTGGCAGAAGACGGCGACATCCGGCGAACTCACCGAGGTGTTCGCCTGCGGTACCGCGGCACTGATCACTCCTGTCGGGACGGTCAAGCACGCCGCCGGGGAGTTCCTCGTCAACGGGAACGAGTCCGGCCCGGTTGCACAGCGCATCCGAGAGCGGCTCACCGCACTGCACGAGGGGGCGGTCGAGGACCGGTACGGCTGGATGCACCGGCTCCTGTGAGGCGTGCCGCTGCTCGTTTCTGCCCAGTGGCTGTTACTGGGCAGAAACGGGTGACTCATCCTGTTCGAAAGGTCGTTAGGGCCTGTTGCCGGTCTTGATCAGGTGGGAGGCCGGAGGCTGCGCAGCGAGATGATCGCGTCGCGCGGGTGGAGTCCGGCGAGGTAGCTCTCGAGGGTCTTGTCGTAGCGAGTGGCCGGCCCGCGCCACGCCTTGATCTTGTTGATGCGGCGCTCCACAGTGTTGCGATCGCGGTGGAGCTCGGCGTCGTGGGAGACGGGCCGTCCGCTGCGGCGGCCCGTCTTCTTGCGGTTCGCTGCCTGGTCCTCCTTTTCCGGGATGACCGCCTCGATGCGGCGGCGGCGCAGATGAGCGAGGTTGGCGCGGGGAGGGTCGTGGTGGGAGTCCACGCCGACCAGGGAGAGGCCGCCTGGCCGCGCAGGGCTGCCTCGGCGGGCACGGTGTCCAACGTCTTCAACCACCGCGACCGCGTGAGGGAAGACGTGCGAGTACGAGTTGAACTCGCCATCGCAGTCGAACTTCAACAGTATGTATGGGTTGCACGCACCTGGCCGCACGGCCGTGTCAATCCTGAGACATTCTCCGCGAGGGTTGAGGGGCAGGAATTGTGTTGACCATGGTTCTGATGGAGAGCACCCGCAGGACCATTGAGCAAGGCAAGGAGTGTTCAGGATGCGTATGAACTGGAAGTTCGCCGTCACCGTCGCCGCCACTGTGCTGACGGGTGCTGCTGGTGCGGGAGTCGCGCAGGCTTCGCCCGCAACGGCCGGCAGCGTCGCCCCTTCGGCCTGCCGGCCGGCCAACCACACCGCGAAGATCACCGAGGCGCCCGCCAGCGCAGGGCACCACCACTACCGCGTGACGCTGATCGCGCCGCGCGGGTACGACCCGTGCAAGCTGGCCGGTTCGCCCACCAACGTGCGCTTCTCGGACCGCGGTTCGGATATCGGGGTCGCCGCCGGCCACTACGGCAACCAGGCAACCGTGGTGACCTTCGGTCCGGGTCACCCGGTGCACTTCGATATCCAGGTCCCCAGCAGCGGCCGCAGCACCTCCGCGGGGGAGGCGTCGTTCACGCTCCAGGCTCCGGACGGGGAGATCCCCGGCACGTCCTTCGCCCAGGGCAAGCTCAAGGTGGCCACAGGTACCCTCATCGGTCCGGTCGAGCGCGGCGCCTGACCTCCTCGCACAGCTCCGGTGCGTCCCGCGACAGTGTCACGGCGGCGGGACACATCGGGTCTTTCGTGTGCGGCGCACCGCCGAACGGCCTCAAACGTAACGTCTTCTCGTAAGTGGGCATCTTCATCTGGTCGGCGAGGTGATGCAGAAGAAGCGCCCTGATAGCGTCGGGGACTGGAAACGGAGCGACAGCCACCGCGCCAGTCCCCGACCCTGCCGGCCTCGCTGTTTCGGGCGCGCAGGTCCATAGCGGCCCAACCGGGCGGGGCTTGCGCTGTCTCGGCATTCCGCTCGGCCACCCGGGCGAGCGCGGCCTGACCCGAGACGTCTTCCAGCCACAGACATGGGTCGTCTTCGATCGCACCCCGCATTGGGCAGCCCCGGTGCCCCCCGTGACACCGGGGCCCCTCGCCGGCGTCCGACCGCTGGGCTCAGCTGTTGATCCGGTCGGTCACAGCGATGCTGCACTCGTCCGAACCGATCCCCGGGCCCGTCGTGCAGATCCAGAGGGTGATGGTGCCGTCCTCACGCATGTCGTAGTTGCAGGTCTTGCTGACATCCGGGACGGTCACGCTGCACGAGCCCGAGCGCCCGTAGTCCGTGTACCACTCGACGGAACTGGTGCGGCCCTCGTAGTGCTCGACCCAGATCTTGTCGCCGTAGCCGATGAATCCGCCCCTGGCGTATCCGTTGTCCACCACCGCATCGGCCTGCGCCGACGTGGCGAACCAGAGGACCGTCGCGGCCGCGCCGACGGCGGCCACCGCGAACCGGGAAACGTTGCGCATCATGCGAATCACCAACCGTCTCAGTAGTTCTCGTCGTCGAGGGTCATGCTCAGTTCGGTGAAGTTGCCGCCATAGGTCCAGCCATCCTGGAGCGTCCCGTAGTGCGGGGTGGCGTACCAGATGTTGCCGGCGCTGTTCGCGTACCAGCAGCTCACCGCCACGGCCCCACTGATGTAGCGGCCGCTGCAGGTGCTCGAGGGTCCGGTCCGCAGCGGCGTGCCGCTCTTCACGGTTCCCTGGTATCCGCAGACCCCGTCCACGTGGGCGGAGACGGACAGGCGGAGGCCGCCGCGTTGGACTGGGCGGGGGCGGTGATCAGCGCTCCGACGGCCGATGCGGAGACCGGAAGCGCCTGGACGATGCGTCTTGCCATGCTTTTCTCCCTCGGTGAATGGGCCACCTCTGTGCCGGCGCATTCACCGTGCCGGGACGGGCATCGGGAAGCCTTCGGAAAAGCTTGAATGCGCCTTGAATCACTGGTTGGTGGCGCTCAGGGTGTGGCGTACGTGCGGGTGCGGGCATGACGAGGGGGTGTGATGGACACGCGCTTCGAGATCCTGGGGAGCATCGAGGTTCGGCGCGACGGGGTCCCGGTCGATGTCGGGCACGCGATGCAACAGCGCGTGCTGGCGGCGCTGCTCGTCGACGCGGACCGCGCCGTGTCGCTCGATGCGCTGGTGGACCGGGTGTGGGGGGACGTCGAACCGTCGCACGGCCGCCGGAGACTGTACGGCTACATCTCCCGGCTGCGCACCGTACTGGCCGGTGACGGCACGACCATCGCACGCGAGCGGGGCGGTGGCTACCGGCTCACGGCCGATCCCTCGCTGGTGGACGCGCACCGCTTCCGGGACCTGTCGGACCGGGCCCGACGGGCGGCTGGGGACGAGCAGGCGGAGGCGCTGTGGCGGGAGGCGCTGGGGCTGTGGCGGGGCAGCGCTTTCGCCGGAGTGGACACCCCGTGGTTCAACGCGCAGCGCCAGCTCCTCGACGGCGAGCGGTTGGCCGCCCAACTGGAGCTGGTCGACGTCCGATTACGCCGGGCACAGCATGATCGGATGGTGAGCGAACTGGTGGCCCGGGCCGAGGCACATCCGCTCGACGAGCGGGTGATCGGGCAACTGGTCCTCGCCCTGTGCCGGTGCGGGCGGCAGGCTGAGGCGTTGGAGGAGTACGAGCGCGCCCGGCGGCGACTCGCCGACGAGCTGGGGGTCGACCCCGGCGCGGCGTTGCGGCGGCTGTACGGGCGGATCCTGGCCGGGGATCCGGATCTGTCCGGCGATCCCGATCCGGCCGCCGCCCTCGTCGACGCGCCGTCCGCCGACGAGGAAGCGGAAGACGACAGCGGCGCTGCCGTGAACCCCGTGACGGGTCGACAGCTCGTCCCCCGGCTCCTGCCGGCGGACCTCTCCCTGTTCGTCGGCCGCGACGCCGAGGTGGACGAGGCCTGCCGGCTCCTCGACGGGGACGGCCCGGGGCCGCTCACCTTGCTGGTCACCGGCCCCGCCGGGGTCGGCAAGACGGCCTTCGCCGTACGCACGGGCCACCGGCTCGCCTCCCGCTTCCCGGACGGTCAGCTGCATGCGGACCTGCGCGGCTTCGGCGACGAGCCGGCCGATCCGTTCACGGTCCTGGGCACCTTCCTCCGCGCGCTCGGCGTCCGCGGCGGGACGGTGCCCGCGGAACTGACCGAACGCATCCATCTCTACCGCTCCCTGCTGGCCCAACGGCAGGTGCTCGTCGTCCTGGACAACGCGGCCGGGTCCCAGCAGGTGCGCGACCTGCTGCCGAGCGGCGTGCGGTGCGCCGCCGTCGTCACCAGCCGCACGACGATGGCGGAGCTGGGCTGCCGTCGGCTCCCCCTGGACGTGCTGGACTCCCCGACCGGGCTCGCCCTGCTGCGCGAGATGCTGGGCCCGGACCGGACCGACGCGGAGCCCGACTCGGCCCGCTCCATCGTGGAGACCTGCGGTGGCCTTCCGCTCGCGGTGTGGGTGGCCGGCGCGCGACTGGCCGCACGACCGTACTGGCCCCTGGCCAACGTGGCCCGCGCCCTCGCCGACGAGGAGCGCAAGCTCGACGAGCTGGCCGTCGGCCACATCGCCGTACGGGCCAGCCTCGAACTCACCTACCAGCAGATGGCCGCGCCGACCCAGCACGCGCTGCGGATGCTCGCCCTGCTGCCCGGCCCCGACTTCGCCGCCTGGGCGCTGGCCGCGCTGCTGGACGTGGACCTGTCCGAGGCGGAGGCCGTTCTCGATGATCTGGTCGAGGTGCACCTGGTGCAGGCCGGATCGGTCGGCGCCACTGGAATCCGCTATCAACTGCACGACTTGGTAAGGCTGTTCGGTCGGGAGCGCGCGGATCGTGCCGTCCGACACCGGGACCGCACGGCCGCACTCACCCGCCTGCTCGCGGCCAGCCTCCACCTCGCCGACCTCGCCGCGGACACCCTCAGCGTCGACTTCCAGGGCATTTCGCAGACGGAGCTGGTTTCCTGGCGGGTCTCCCCGGCGGACACCGGTCATCTGCTCGCCGACCCGCTGGCCTGGTTCACCGACGAGCGTCAGTTCCTCATCGACGTGGCGGAGCAGGCGCTGGACAGGACGGAAGCCGCACCCGCCGCCGGGCTGGCCACCGCCCTCACGACCCTGTTCCAGGTCGGCGGCCACTTCGACGACTGGGAGCGGCTGCAGAACCGGGCGCTCAAGGCGGCGTTGAGCAGCGGCGACCGGCACAGCGCCGCGAAGCTCCACCGCTGCCTCGGCGAACTCACCACCATCCTCGACCGGTATCCGGAGGCGCTGAACCACTTCGAGCAGGCGCTGCTGCTCGCCGAAGGACAGGGGCCGACCTACCGGGCGGGGGCGACCGCCGGGTTGGCGTACGTGCACCGGCTCCTCGGCCAGTACTCCTCGGCCGTGCTCCACTTTGAGAAGGCCGCCGAGTTGGCCAGGCAGGCGGGCAACGTCAACTGTCTCGTGTACGCCACCAACGGCCTTGGCGTCATCGACCTCGAGCAAGGCCGTGTCGAGGCCGCCGTGGAGCGATTCACGGAGTGCCTGCGGGCCAGCAGGGTCGCGGGCTACCGGCCCGGGGAGGCCCAGGCCCTGCGCTGTCTGGGCCAGAGCCACCGCGCGCTCGGCGCCTACCCGGCCGCTGCCGACGCCTACCGGCAGGCGGTCGCGATCAGTGCGGACCTCGGCGACCGCCTCACCGCCACTCACGCCGCCTGCTGGCTCGGGGACGTCCTGGTCCGCCAGGGCGAGCATCGGAAAGGGCGCCGTCTGCTCGCGCAGAGTCTGTGGACGTACCGGGAGTTCGGCAACCTCTGGGGAGAGGCGGCCACGCTGTACGCCCTCGCGGAGGCGCAACTCGCGTCCGGCCGCCCGGCGCTCGCCCGCGGACGCGCCGAAGCCGCGATCAGGCTCTGGCGACAGATCGGCTCCCACACCTGGCTCGCCGTTGCCCTCGATACCCTGGCCACCGCGCACACCCAGGCCGGCGACCACCCGGCCGCGACCCGGGCCCGCGACGAGGCCGCGGAGCTGCGGAGGGCCTGAGCGCGCCTCGGGAGTTCAGGAAGCGGGCCAGTCCGGCTGGCGACCCGAGAAGGTGAGGCCCAGAAGGACTTTATCTTCCCCTCCGTGAAGAGGGCCCGGGTCGTCTCGGTGTCCGGCAGCGCGAGGTCCCACGTCCGGTCGGCAGCAGAGAGCGGAAGGCCGGCCACGTTCCGCGCCGGGTGCTCATCACCCCGTCGAGAGTGGTCGCCTCCGCGTCCGTCGCCTTCCGGCCGCCTGTGCCACCGTAACCTCGGTCGTCGCCCCCTTCGCCACGGCGAAGTACAGCACGACGTCGAGTCGCAGATCGTCGAGGAGGGGCCCCTACCGGGCAAGATCGGTAGAGGTAACGAAGTACTACTGGTGACTACCGGAGCCGGGCTACAGGGCGGGCCGACCCACTCAGTCTCGGCTGCCGTCAAAACTGCTGAACAACGGACGCGCCGCAGATCGGCAAGCGCTGTCCAAACTCATCGACAACTGCTGACGCAACGAATGAACGAAGCCGGCGGTGGCGAACACAGCGAGACCGGCAGCCGGTGTGAGGAACCGCGGGACAACCTGCCCCCTGCCGGCGCAGGCGGAGGCAGGAGCGTCCTTGACGGCCGCGCTGCTGGTTCAGCGGACGTGCACCGTCACCACGTCAGAGGCGTGCAAGCGCACGGGATTCTGGTCGTGCGGGCTGGTCAGGCCGTACAGCACCGCACGGAATTCCAGGTTGCCGCGGCGCGCGGACGTGCCGTGTGCAGTGACCCGCGCGTCGCCCTTGACCGCGGCGCTGCAATTCTCCTGGTGCCACCCTTCGCCGAAGCCGTTCACCTCCAGGCACAGCTGATGCAGGTAGCCGGCGCTGTCATCGCCGCCGTGCGCCTTGACCGTGATGGTCTTGCCGACATGCGCCGTGTGCGGCGCCGTGATGTCCACAGCACCTTTGGCGAACGCCGGCGCGGCGGCCAGGGTGACTGAGGCCAGACCCAGCGCACCGATCACAGCCATGCGGCCGCCCCGCGTCTTTACCCCGGTCTTCTTCGTCCTGGTCATGGACTTCCCTCCCGCGGATCCCCCACTTGGTGAGACCCACCCCTTCGCGAAGGCGCCCGGTGCGCCTCGCTGACCATCCAGATGAGCCGGCTGCCCCGCGCGTTGCTCCCCACCCGACGCCGTTACAAATTCACGACATAACCCGCTAACCAGTGCAAGGTCCCACCAACAGCCGTCAAATCACTTCTTGGGAACGGTAGCCCGCTGACCTGAGCGCTCCGATATCGCAAACAGCAAGAAGGGGGCGTCGTCCAGCGGTAGGCGCTTGCGGACCTTTCGGCTGTCTCAGGTGACAGCTCGTAGGGCACGCGCGGTAAGCACGTCCTGGGTACCTGGCACGACACCTGACTACGAACGACACCCGCACCGCTCCGAGGCCGTGATCCACCTCGCGGTGATCGACCTCATGGCCCGCCGCCTCACCGGCGACGTCACCCCAACTGGCGCGGCACCTGACCAACCGGAACCAGACAGGAACCAGCGAACCAAACACTCAGTCAACAGAAGTTTCACCAGAGTGCTCTTGCCCGCCCCGTTGGCCCCCACCAGAGCCACGGCCTGGCTGTGCGGCAGGAACAGGTTCACACCGCGCAGCACCCAGGGGTGCTCCTCGTCGTAGCGGAACCATAGGTGCCGGAACTCGATGCCGCAGCTCAGTGACGGGAGCGGAAGCGCGTCTGCCGGGGAGTCGTCCGAGTCCTCGCCGGCCCCGACGATCGCGAGAAGTTGGCGCATCATCAGGAGCAGGTGGTGCATGTCGGTCAGGGACTTCACCAGGCCGGACAGCGCGGTCTGCACCCCTGCTACGGCAGCGACGAACACCGAAACGTCCCCGACGGTCAGCTCCCCGCGCCGGGCCGCGAGCGCCGCCCAGACGCTCATACCACCGCCCGTTGCGTCCGCCGGCCGCTCCCGCAGCCGACCGACGACGCCGGGACGGCCGGCACGCCGGCCGCCGCGGCTGTCGCGCCCTGCCCGAGCGCCGATGCGAGCACCGACGGGAAGGCCGACGGAGCCGACTCCGGGAACATGCGGCGCACCGCGCCGTGGAACGCCCAGGTGACGCGTTGACCGGTTCCGAGCGTGCCCGTTTCTACACCGAGGTCCTGGCTGCCGAGGAGAGTGCGGGACTGGCTGTGATGCACCAGTGGTGGAAGGTAGCCATGCTCCACCGTGCCCCCGCTGCCGACCAGAGCCGGGCCAATGCCGCAACCGGCCGCTCTCTCGTACCCGTTGACGATCTGCTCGTGGACGGAGTTCAGTGAGCTGGACCGTCTGGACCGAGGAGATCCCGGCACGGACCGTACTCGGCATGCCCGTCGGTCTCCGCGGGAAGACCGCGAACTTCCTGCGCGCCCTGGCCATCGAGGTCGGTGGCGCGATCGATCTCGGCAGGCAGCCGCCCGGCGATGCGATGGACGACTTCGAGGTTCGGCACTCCCTCGAAGTCCCGGGCGAGCCGGTCATCATCGAGTACATGGTCATACGGGACGCCGAGGAGATCCGTGTCCCGGTCCTGGTCCGGTTCCACTGAAGAGTGTGCGGGACAGGACCCGGCTCGCGTGACGGGACGTTGTGCGGCCGCACTCCGGCGCAACGGCTGGGTACAGCCGGCCCCGTGGAAAGCAGGCGGCCGTCAGTACGCTCACTGCCATGGGACTGGACATAAGTGTGATGATCGCCGACTGGTCATGGCTGGGCGAGGTTCACCCCCGGGAGCGGCTGGAACGGCTGAGGGACGCCTGGTACGCCGATGAGACAGGGCTGTGGCGCCGCGAAGAGTCCGCCGTAGAGGGCGAATGGGAGCAGCCCGGCGGACCCGACGGCGCGTTCTTCGACATCTACGAATTCCGTGGCACCTGCGGCTCGTTCAAGGCGCACTTCTGGGCGGGGCACCGCTGGGAACGAGTCCGCGAACATGCCGACCCGGAGGTCCGGACCGGGCTGGACACCTTGCTGTGCGGGCTGATCTGGGATGGGCCGGACGGTGAGGCACCGCACACGGACCCGGGCTTCTTCACCGACGACCCCACCCTCTTCTACGGCGTGCTGCTCGCGCGGTCGCCTGACAGCGTGCGGGAGCTGGCCGCGACCTGGGAACAGGTACGGCCCCGGCTCGGCGGTCTGCGCGGGGCCTTCACCGAGCACGCAGCCGTACCCGGTGCACGGGTCGGGCACTTCGACGAGTTCACCGACCTGATGGAGGACTGGGGGTGCGTCTTGACCGAGGCCACCCGGCGGGGCTGGGGCGTCGTGGGGCTGAGCGAGTAACGCAGGACTGGGCACCCCGCATGACAGTGGCAGCCCCACCGGGACCGCCGCACACGCCCCCGCCATAGTCCGCCGGGAGCGGTAGCCACCTGCAGCCGCCGGCACGAAACCCCGGGCGAGGCTTGAGTTCTAGTGGTCGGCCGTAGGACTTGCGCAGAACGGCGGTGGAGACGGCGGCCGACGACGGGTGACCGTCACCTCACCTGGACTTGGGCATGACAGAAGAAGGCATGGAGTCCTCCCGTTCGAAGGATGAAGTGGCAGGGGGAGTGCGGGAGTTGTGGAACCATAATGGCGCCTCGTGCAACCCTGTGAGGTGGCTTCTCTGTGCCGGGATCTAGGGTGACCGCCCTGACCTGCGGAAATATGCTGTTGTCGACCTGGGTCAATGCGGCGCCACGGGGGTTTCGGGGCTGACGGTGGCGCCGATGCCCCCGGAAGGGCGGGTGGGCTAGCCGGGCGGTGGCCCCGTGCCCCACGGTCGGCGCACGGGTGGCGCCAGGCGGTGCACGAGGCGTCAGCCTGCCACCGCGAGAGCGTGTATCGGTGGGATGACCGATGTGCGGGGGGTGGGGGCGTGGCCATAGTCCTCAGGAGATCGTTCGCGGGTAGCAGTGGTGCGCCCGGTTTTCGAGAGGAACTTCTGTGGACACGTATGCGGATCTGGTGTTTCTCGGCGGGCGGGTGGTCACGGTCGATGCGGAGTTCTCCGTCGCCTCGGCGCTGGCGGTGACCGGCGGGGTCATCAGCGCCGTCGGCGGGCGGGACGACGTCGCGCCGCTCGTCGGACCCGGCACCCGCGTCGTCGACCTGCGGGGGGCGACGCTGCTTCCCGGTATCAACGATTCCCATCTGCACGGATGCGCCTTCGGCATGGCGACGCCGCCGCTCTCCCTCGACCTCGGCCATCCCGCCGTGGCCTCCCTCACGGATGTGGCCGAGGCGGTACGGGAGGCGGTCGGGCGGGTTCCGGGCGGGCAGTGGATCACGGGGCACGGCTGGGACACCGGTTACCTCGACGAGTGCGTCTCCGATCCGTCGCGGCTGCCCTCGCGGCGTGACCTCGACGCCGTGAGCCCGGACCACCCCGTCGTCCTTTACTCCTTCTCCGGGCACGCCACCTGGGTCAACTCCAAGGCACTGGAGCTCATCGGGGTAGACCGGGACACCGTCGCGCCGCCCGGCGGGGCCATCGTCGTGGACGAAGCCGGGGAGCCGACCGGGCTGCTCCACGAGGGGGCCCAGGCCCTCGTCCAGAACGCGCTGCCGCCGCTCAGCAGGCAGGAGCGGACCGACGCGATCAGGTCGAACCTCGCCACGCTCGCCCGGCTCGGCGTGACCAGCTACACGGAGCCCGGACTCGGCCCCGGCGGCGACGGCATCATGCGGGGCGCGCTGGGTGCGGAAACCCTCGACGTCTACCGCCGGCTGCTGGCCGACGGCGAACTGACCGCCCGCCTCGGCGTCCTGCTCCTGCCCACCGGTATGGCCAGCACCGCCGAGGAGTTCGCCCGCACCCTCACCGCACTCGGCAAGCCCGGCGACGCCGATCCGCGCCGCCTCGCGATCCTCGGGGTCAAGATCTTCGCCGACGGCATCGTCCCCAACAAGACGTCCTGGATGCACGAGCCGTACATAGGCGGCGGCTGCGGCTCCCTCTGCGTCGGCGGCGAGACCGACACCGAGCGGACCGCCGAGATCGACGCCATGATCCGGCACGCCCACGCCGCCGGGCACCAGTTGGGCGTCCACGTCACCGGCGACCGGGCCTGCGACACCGTCGCGGACGCCTTCGCCGCAGCCATGGCCGAGCATCCGCGGCCCGACGCCCGCCACTACGTCATCCACGGCGACTTCCTCACCGCGCACAGCATGAAGGTGCTGGCCGCGCACGGCTTCGGCGTCAACATGAACCCCACCATCAAGTGGACCGTCGCCGACATGGAGGAGGAGTTCGTCGGCGCCGAGCGGGCCGCGTACGCATGGCCCTACCGCGATGCCATCGACGCCGGCGTGCGGGTCGCGAGCGGGTCCGACGCCCCCGTCACGTCCCCGGACTGGCGCCAGGGCGTCGCCACCATGATGCTGCGCGAGTCGAAGGCCGCCGGCCGGGTCAGTGGCCCCGAGCAGTGCATCGGCCTGGCCGAGGCGATCCGTACGTACACGATCGATGCGGCCTGGCAGGACTTCGCCGACGACTGGAAGGGCTCCCTGGAGCCGGGCAAGGTCGCCGACCTCTGCGTGCTCGACGGGGACCTGCTCACCGCCGACCCCCACGACATCCCGGAGATGCCCGTCGTCCTCACCGTCGTGGACGGGCAGGTCGTGCACGACACCCTTCGCGATTGACGTATTCCGGGCACATGATCATCCTTGTAGGATGACAGCGGAGCGGAGCAAGGCGGACATCCTGGACGCGGCCGTCTGCGTCCGTGAGGCCGCCAGGAGCGCCACGAGCGGCGCGACCGGCGTCGACACGGTCCTGGCGGCGCTGGCGGAGGTGTTGGAGTACGACCACGCCTCCTTGGCCCGGTGGGATCCGCTGCGCCGGCGCCACACCACCCTGGCCGGGAGCTACCCGGACGACGCCACGGCCTACATCGAGACCCGCCTCCACCACGACCCGGTGTTCGCCGTGCTCCGCAGCCCGGCCCGAGGCGGTCTCTGGCTCAGGGACGTCCCCTGGCAGCTCCTGGCGGCATCCCCGGGCTTCCAGGAGGTGCTGTGTCCCCTCGGCATCGAGGACGGCGTGGCCCAGTGCCTTTTCGCCGCCGACGGCCGGTACGTCGGCATGCTGAACGTCAGCACCCGCCGGCCGCGGCGCACGCCCGATCCGGCGCGCGCCGCGGTCACCCTGCTCACCGAGGCCCTCGCCGCGGCCGTCGACCCCCGCGCAGGCCTGCCGCCCGAGGAGATTGCCGCGGCCGACCCCGCCGCGGACGCGCGGCACTCGGACGCGCGGCGGCCTGGCGGACTCTCGCCACGGGAGCTCCAGGTGCTGGCCGAACTGACCGCCGGCCGCACCAACCGGGAGATCGCGGAGCGGCTGTACATCACGCCGCGCACCGTAGGGACCCACGTCGAGCACATCCTCGCCAAGCTCGACCTCCCCAACCGCGCGGCCGCCGCCGCCCGAGCCGCCGCCTGGGGAATCGAACCCTCCCGCTGACGCGAGCCCGGCAGCGCAAAACGGGTCGACGGATGCCTGGCTGGGACCGGACTGACGCTCACAACACCGACCCCACCCCGAAAACCTCAATGAGCGACCGGAGCGCCCTTCGGCCTGGCCCTTCAGGCGTGTGGTCGAACTTCAGCGGTACGCATGGGTTGCACACACTTGGCCGCCCGTGTCGATCCTGAGACATTCCCCGCACGGGTTGAGGGGCAGGAATCGTGTTGGCCATGGTTCTGAGGAGAACACCCGCAGGGCCATTAAGACGTCATCTCATTTGGGGCGTTCGGTAGTCGGTCGTGGGGATCGTTGAGCGTTTGGTGCCAGATGAGTTGTGGGGGCCGTTCGAGGCGAGGGGCCCCGGAGTGCGGGGGTGTGGACGAGCTTCCCTTGCCCCTCAGGCGTCAACTCAGCGTGCCGATACCGCTGTCGGCTTCGGAAGCGTGCAGCCCGTGGCCGACAGGTTGAGCTTGTTGCCGGTCGTGAAGCAGGCGGGAATGCCGTAGGTCTCCTGGGCGTACCCGATCCCCTTGCGAATGGTGACGGCCCCCTGCTCGCTCACCTCGCAGGGGTTGTCGAGGGTGCAGCTTTCACCGCTCTCGTTGATGGTGTTGTTGATCGCCGTGACCTGCCCGGTCGTCGTGTCGATGACCGGGGAGCCCGAGGTGCCCCCGATGACCTGGCACTCCGGGGTGTAGCGGACGGCGTCCTTCCATGTCCACTGGCCCTCCTTGAGGCGGTACGCGAATCCGTCGACGAAGCAGGAGTAGACCCGCTTCCAGTAGCCGGAGACCACGTCGATCGCGTGCCCCTGCACCGGGTGGGCCGCGGACAGCGTCAGCGGTGCGATTCCCGTGGACTGCTGTATCTGGGCGTAGGTCTTGGTCAGTTGGTAGAGCGTGACGTCCGTGTCGGTCATCGTCGCGTAGACGACTTTGTTCGCCCTGAGTGTTCCGGCGGTGCCGGCCGAGGCGTTGAGCAGCGTGAAGCTGCGGGTGGAGGATTGGTTGGTGATGACCTGACCCGCGCTCGGGAAGCCAGTTTCGAGGCAGTGGCCGTTCGTCATGACCAGCCCCGGGTCCGTCGCCTGCGAGTTCGGCATGCGGACCAGGGAGCCTGAGCAGTTGCTGAGCGCCACGGTGCCGGCGAAGGAGGTGGCTGTCACCGAGGCGGGCGTACGGTCGGGGTGCACGGCGGCCGTCGCGGCAGTGGGAGTCGCCCCGTTCGCGCGGTCGGGTGCTGCGGCTGCCGTGCCCGTGGTGCCTACCAAGGCGGCGGCGCCGAGCACCACGGCGGTGAGGGTGGCGAGGAGAGGCTTGCGCATGGTGATGGTCGGTCCTCTCGGTTCGGCCCGGGAGCCCGGTGGCCCCCGGACGGTGAAGGGTGACCGCATTGTCGGCGTACAGCCAAGTTCCCCGCTACCCCACCACTTCGTTCTGGCTCTTTCCGCTCCCTTGACGGCCACCGCACCAGGACTGTCTTCCTTGGCCATGGGCACGCAAAGGCCGATCGTCCCGCCGCCTTGACCTCGTCACACGGTCATGTCGAGGTGCGCTGGTGAGGTGTGACCGGTGTGACGATTCCGCCGTTCATGGGGTGTCGGGAACCGGCCGCGGATCGTGGACGACGAGTTGTGGGAGCTGATCGAGCCTCGGCTGCAGGCCTGGCCTGAGAGGGCGTCTGGCCCGAAGCCGGTGCTCGATCGGCTGCGTCCGCAGGGCATCCTGTGCGTGCTCTCCAACGACATCAGCGGGCAACTGCTGCCGCTGGAGCAGAGGTTCCGATCCGGACGGACCTGCTGGCGCGGACTGGGCCGGTGGTATGAGGGCGACGTCATCGCCCAGCCGCACCGCCTCCTGCTCGCCGAGCTTCACGCGGCGTCCGCTCCCGTGCGTGGATCAAGATCAGGTACGTGCGCACCGCCGACGTGCGGATCAGTGCCAGGCCGGACCTGTGGAGGCTGTTCCCCTGCGAACACGACCACCGCGCCAACTCCGCTCTGGGGCCGGCCGCTTAGAAGATCTCCACAGTTCGAGGGGATTGACAGACCGTGTTCTTTCATGGCGTGGTGCACGTTGGGGTTTCCGCTCGGGATCGGCTCGGCCTCCCTGCAGCGGCGCAGTACTCCAGCTGCACGCCTCTCAGACACCGCCCACAGTGCGGCGACGGCCTCCTTGACCCCATCCTGGCCGTCGCCCGCTTGTACAACCACACCCGATCGCAGACTGGACCAGGGGCTTGCGGCATCCACACGGCACTCTGAATGCCTGCGGGGCGCACTGGCTCGGCCTTCCTGTCCGACAGCCGGTCAGTGGTTCTCCATGGTGAAAGGGCCGCCGCCGAAGGCGAGGTGGGCGAAGCGTTCGCCGATGCGCCGGTGGGTGGCGGGGTCCGGGTGCAGATCGTCGGGCAGGGGCAGTTCGGCGTGGTCGGCCTCGCTG
>NZ_BMRN01000016.1 GCF_014648655.1 Streptomyces atratus | reverse complement strand
GGACGGCCTCAAGTGCTGGGCCGACAAGGCGTACCAGGGCGCCGGCAGCACCATCCGGGTACCCTTCCTCAGCCGTCACCTCAAGCGGTGGCAACGCCGGCACAGCAGCGCACACACCAAGATCCGCTGCCTCGGAGAGCGAGCCATTGCCACACTCAAGGGCTGGCGCCTCCTGCGGAAGCCCCGCTGCAGCACCAACCGCATCACAGCAATCGTCCATGCCGTCCCCGTCCTCCATCACGCCTCAACATGAGGTTGGAAAAGGCTCAGTGATCTCTCCGGATTTCCGGTTGCGGAGGGTGTACGTGCCGGACGTGCTCGGTGCATGATTAGTCATGACAGTAAACAAATAGGGTTCGGCCACCTCGACCGGTCATGGAACCCGACAGCACTGAAGGCGGCCAGACGATGACGGAACGCTTCACGCCCACGCCCGACGACAAGTTCACCTTCGGACTGTGGACGGTGGGCTGGCAGGGGCGCGACCCCTTCGGCGATGCGACCCGCACAGCGATCGACCCGGTCGACTCCGTGCAGCGGCTCGCGGAGCTCGGTGCGTACGGTGTGACTTTCCACGACGACGACCTGATCCCGTTCGGCTCGACGGACACCGAGCGCGAAGGGATCGTGAAGAGGTTCCGGCAGGCGCTGGACGCGGCCGGACTCGTCGTTCCCATGGCGACGACGAACCTTTTCACCCATCCGGTGTTCAAGGACGGCGCGTTCACCGCCAACGACCGGGACGTGCGCCGCTACGCCCTGCGCAAGACGCTGCGCAACATCGACCTCGCCGTCGAGCTCGGCGCCACCACCTATGTGGCCTGGGGTGGCCGCGAGGGTTCCGAGTCCGGCGCCGCCAAGGACATCCGGGTCGCCCTCGACCGTATGAAGGAAGCCTTCGACCTGCTCGGCGACTACGTCACCGAGCAGGGGTACGACCTGAAGTTCGCCATCGAGCCCAAGCCGAACGAGCCGCGCGGCGACATCCTGCTGCCGACCATCGGTCACGCCCTCGCCTTCATCGAGCGTCTGGAGCGCCCGGAGCTGGTCGGCGTCAACCCGGAGACCGGGCACGAGCAGATGGCCGGGCTGAACTTCCCCCACGGCATCGCGCAGGCACTCTGGGCGGGCAAGCTCTTCCACATCGACCTGAACGGTCAGTCCGGCATCAAGTACGACCAGGACCTGCGCTTCGGCGCGGGTGACCTGCGCCAGGCGTTCTGGCTCGTCGACCTGCTGGAGACGGCCGGTTACCGGGGCCCGCGGCACTTCGACTTCAAGCCGCCGCGGACCGAGGACTACGACGGTGTCTGGGCCTCGGCCGAGGGCTGCATGCGCAACTACCTGATCCTCAAGGAGCGCGCCGCCGCCTTCCGCGCCGACCCCGCCGTGCAGGAGGCGCTGCGCGCGTCCCGGCTCGACGAGCTGGCCCGCCCCACCGCCGAGGACGGTGTGGCCGGGCTGCTGGCCGACCGGTCGGCGTTCGAGGAGTTCGACGTGAACGCGGCGGCGGAACGGGGCATGGCGTTCGAGGCCCTGGACCAGCTGGCGATGGACCACCTGCTCGGGGTCCGCTGATCCCGGCCCGCAGCGACGCGGGGCCCCGGGGGTGGGGCCGGACACCGTGTGTCCGGCCCCACCCCCTTTCGCGTTCGCGTGGAGCGGGCGACGGTCCGGCCTGTACCCGGTGGGGCGGATCAGCCGGTTTCCCGGCCGTCCGCGTACGCCACCGGGTCGGCCAGTACCCCCGTCATCACCAGCGCCGCAGCGCCCCGCGCAGCGTCACCCGCCACGGACGAGGCGCGCAGACGGCCGCTCCCGGGAGCCCAGAGCCCGGACACCACCCGGCCGGTCAGCTCCTCGTCGGCGGGCGGTGACAGCCACGGCATCAGGTTCCGGTATATCCCGCCGAGCACCACCGCGTCCGGGTCCAGCAGATTCACCGTCCCGGACAGCACTCGCCCCAGCATCCGGCCGGCCTCCGCGACAGCGGCCACCGCCTGCTCGTCGCCAGCCCGGGCGCGCCGTTCCAGCTCGGCCACTCCGGAGCCGCTGCCGGACTCCTGGATCCCGGCGGCCCGCAACAGCGCCGCCTGTCCCGCGTACTGCTCCAGACAGCCGCGCGAGCCGCACCGGCACTGCGGTCCCTCCGCGTCCACCACCACATGCCCGATCTCCCCGGCGAACCCGTGCGCCCCGCGCAGGAGTTCACCGTCGATGACCAGGGCACCACCGACGCCGATCTCGCCCGTCAGATAGAGGAAACTGCGGACCGTGCCGAGTCCGCCGAACCAGAGCTCGGCGAGCGCCGCCAGATTGGCCTCGTTCTCCGAACTCACCGGCAGCGCCTCGTGACCGGGTTGCTCGGCGGCGAGCGAAGCGGCGAAGAGTTCCTCGGCCGGAACCTGATTCCAGCCCAGGTTGGGCGCCTGGCGCACCGTACCGCCGGAGACCAGACCGGGCAGGGCGAGCGCCACCCCGACCGGGAACAGTTCCTGCTCGCGGGCCGACTCCAGGGTGCGCGCCGCGATCCCGGCCGCCCGCGCCAGCACCTCCCCGGGCGGCGCGCCGCGGTTGTCGAGGTGCTCGGTGAGCCGTACCCGGCCGGTGCCCGCCAGATCGACGACACATACCGACACATAGTCGATGTTGACCTCCACGCCGAGCCCGGCAGGCCCCGTGCGCGCCACTTTGAGCGCGGTCCCGGGGCGCCCCGCCTGCCCGCTGAAGGTCTTGCCGGACTCGGTGAGGAACCCGATGTCGATGAGTTGCTCGACGAGCGAGGACACCGCGGCCCGGGTCAGCCCCACCCGCGCGGCGACCCCGGCCCTGGTCGCCTCGCCCTCGTCGCGGACGGCCCGCAGCACCAGACTGAGGTTGCTGCGGCGCACAGTGTCCTTGTCGGCCTTGGGCCCCAGCGGTGTGAGGTTGCTCTTCATGTTGGATCCGAGCCTATGCGATCCCTTGTGCGATCAGTCCGGTGAGCCGGTGAGCTTGTGCGACCGGCAAGTCCTGAGGCCGTTCGCCGTCTCATCGCCGGGGGCGGCCCGTTCGCGGGAGAAGGAACCCGCCGCGAACGGGCCGCCGGTGAAGGTGAACCCGTGCGCGCGCACGGGCCGTCGGAACGTACGGCGCTCAGGCCGTCGAACCGCGCTCCTTGAGCATGTCCGCCATGAGTGCGATCTCGGACTGCTGGCCCCGGACCATGCCCGTCGCCAGATTTCTGATCTCATCGGTTCCGGCCGCGTCGGCCGCCGCCTGTGCCATCTCCGCACCAGCGCGGTGGTGCGCGGCCATCAGCTTCAGGAACAGCACCTCGGCGTCCTTGCCCTTCGCCGCCCGCAGTGCGTCGAGTTCGGTGTCGGTCGCCATGCCCGGCATCAGCGAACCGTCGCCCCTGGGCGTGACGGTATGCCCCATCCACTCCATGGGAGGTGCGCTCGACGACTTCGCCCGGCCCCACATCTCCAGCCAGCCGAGCATCATGCCGCGCTGATTGGCCTGGGTGTTGATGATGTCGTACGCGAGCCGGCGTACCGCCACGTCGGACGTACGGTCCCGCACGATGAACGACATCTCGACCGCCTGCTGATGGTGGATCGACATGTCGCGCGCGAACCCGACATCGGCGGACGTGTCCGAGGGAGCGGCCGCCGGTGCGGCGGAGCCCGCGGAGGACGACGGCCGTACGAGCATCAGCGCGACCAGGCCCAGTGCCAGCAGCAGCACCACACCGCCCGCCGTCATCATCGGGCGCGAGGAGCGGACCGCGGACGTCACTGTGCGACCCCGCCGGTGCAGGCCGCGCCCGGCTCCGGGGTCTGCGGACCCTGCACGTACTTGGTGAAGAACTGCGCCACGCGTGCGTCGGTGGCACTCGTCACCGTCACCTGCTTGCCCCAGGCGCTGAGCAGGAGCGGGGCGGCCTGGTCCTCGACCGGGCTCATCAGCGAGTAGGGCGTTGCCTCGACCCGCTCGCCCAGTTTCTTGATGTCGGCAGGCTTCGCCTTGCTCGTGTACGTGACCCAGACCGCGCCGTGCTCAAGGGAGTGGACGGCGTTCTCCCTCGGTATCGCCTTGGTGTAGACATCGGCGTCGCAGTTCATCCACACCGGGTTGTGATCGCCGCCGACCGGCGGGTTCATCGGGTAGTCGACCTTCTTCTCGACATGGTTCTGGGAGAGCTTGTCCCAGGTCCGCTCGCCCTGTACGGGCGAGGACTTGGCCTCGACCTCGGCTTCTTCCTTGTCGTTGGCGGCGGACATCAGGTAGCCGCCGCCCGCGACGAGCGCGGCGATCACGGCGACGGACGCGGTGAGGGTGATGATGCGGCTGCGCCGCTCGCGGGCCCGTTCCTTACGGCGGGCCTCCTCCAGCTTGGCGCGGCGTGCGGCGGCAGGGGTGTTCTGCTTCTTGGCGGATGCCATGGAGAGTCGTCCTTCGGTTCAGCAAGACTGATGGAGCTGAGGGCATGCGGGAGAACGTCCTCGGTGTCCCGAGGAACGGGCCCTGCCTCTAGATCCGTTGAACCTGCAGACGCAGATGGTCGACTTCCCGCACGGCGTCGTTGGACGGGCCGCGGATCGCGGCGGCGCCGGTGAGCGGGGTGACGGGAGCTGTGGCGGTCACGCCGGGAAGGGCCACGGGCGCGCTCTGGCCGGGCAGTACGACGGGTGTCGCATGCTCGGAGGTTCCGTGGCAGGAACTGCCCATGCCCCGGCCCTCAGGGGCATCGGCCACCACCGTCCGTACGACCACGGCATGCACGGGCGTCATGGCCCGGGCGGTGGCTGCGGTATGGGTACCGGACTGGTGCGAGGCCGAGCCCGGGGCTGCCATCCGGTGCGCGGACGAGTCCGGGGCCGTGACCGAACAGCACGAGACCATGGCGAGCAGTACGAACAGCCAGCCGAGAACGGCCGACGCGTGGGCGCTCTGCCGTCGTCGGTGCGTCCGTTCGCTCAGCCTGTTCATCACCGCCATCGTACGACGTGTGTGAAGTTTCAACGAGGGGTGCATGCTGTGGAAGTGCGGGACGCGGCCTTTGTCGTGTGCGATCTTCCGCGCAAGGGGGCTCCCGTGTGCCGCCGGAACGGGTTCCGCCCCGTGCGATGATGCGCCCATGCCGTACTTGGTGCCGCCCCATATCCCGCCGGGGCGCCTCGCGGACTCCGTACAACCCGCTCTGCCCGTCACCGACCACCTGCTCCTGCGGCCGTGGCGGTACACGGACGCACCGGCCGTCCTCGCCGCCTTCGCCGACCCGGTCATCCAGCGCTGGCATCTGCGCCGGGCCGACTCCGAGGACGAGGCGCGCGACTGGATCGACCAGTGGCAGAGCGCCTGGTACTGCGAGACCGGAGCCCACTGGGCCGTCGTTTGCCCCGCGAGCGCGGCCGATGGAGCCGAGGAAGTGGTCGGCCGGGTCGCGCTCCGCTCCCTGACGCCGGCCATCGGACACGCCGAATGTGCCTACTGGACGTTGCCGGCCGCCCGCGGACGCGGCGTCGCGCCACGAGCCGTCTCGGTGCTGGCGCGCTGGGCCTTCGACGAGATCGGGTTCGAGCGCCTCGAACTCGTCCACTCCGTGCTGAACGAGGCGTCCTGCCGGGTGGCGGCCAAAGCGGGCTTCGCCCTGGAGGGCACCAGGCGCCGGGGCCATCTGCATGCCGACGGCTGGCACGACATGCACGTCCATGCCCGGATCCGTGGAGACGACGTCTCTCGTTGACCGGTGTGGCGAATGAGCGGCGCCACCGGGAAGCGGACGGCGAGTGCGGTCATCCGCGGTCCAGTGCACGGTCGGTGAGGGCGCCTGCGCAGCCGGTGTACCGGGCGGGTTCGGTCAGATCGGAAAGATCGAGACCGGCAAGTTCGGGCTCCTCGTCCAGCACATCGCCGAGGACATCGGCCAGATCCGTCGTCTCCGCACGGGCCCGTGCGGCGGCGCTCACCAGTACCTCCTTGGCGCGCTTGCGGCCGATGCGCTCGGCGAACACGGCGGCCAGCCGTTCCGAGACGATCAGCCCGTCGGTGAGCTGGAGATTCTCCCGCATGGCGTACGGGACGACGCGCAGTTGGTCGGTGAGTTCGGCGGCGTCGTACGCGGCCCCGCCGACGAGCCGCAGCAGTTCGCGCAGCGGCTCCCACTCGGCGTGCCACGACCCGGCCGGCCGCTCGTCCTCGGCTGCGAGCGAGCCGTACAGCGTCGCCGCCAGGCCGGGGGCGCGGCGGGCGGCCGCGGCGATCAGCGTGGCGCGCACCGGGTTGGCCTTGTGCGGCATGGTGGACGAACCACCGCCCTTCCCCTCGGTGACCTCACCGATCTCGGTGCGGGACAGGTTGAGCACATCGGCCGCCAACTTGCCGAGCGCACCTGCCGTGAAGGCGAGCGCGCCTGCCAGATCGGCGATCGGGGTACGCAGACTGAGCCATGGCAGGAGCGGTTCGGCCAGACCGAGTTCTTTCGCGAATGCCTGGAGCACGGTCAGCCCACGGCGGTCGTCGTCGGCGACTTCGGCTTCGCCGATGGGAGCGAAGGTATTGAAGGCGGCCAACGTTCCTGCCGCGCCACCGAGTTGCGCGGGAAGCGATTCCCGTACGGCCGAGAGCCGGTCCCGTGCGTCGAGGATCAGCGCACGCCATCCGGCTGCCTTCAGCCCGAAGGTGGTCGGCACGGCGTGCTGGGTGAGCGTACGGCCGGCCATCGGGGTGTTGCGATGTGCGAGTGCGAGCCGTGCCACCGCCTCCGCGGACCGCGCCAGATCGTCGAGCACGGGTGCCAGGGCCCGGGCGGCGATCAGCATGGCGGCCGTGTCGAGGATGTCCTGACTGGAGGCGCCCCGGTGCACGTACGGCCGGACGTCCTGCTCGACGGCGTCGACCAGGTCGAAGACCAGTGGGGTGACCGGATTGCCGCTCGCACGTGCGCGCAGTGCCACATCCCGCTCATCGAATCGGCTCGCGTCGGCCGCCGCGGTCACCGCCCGCCCGGCCTCGGCGGGGGCGAGCCCGCAGAGGGACTGGGCGCGGGTGAGCGCGGCCTCGGCGTCGAGCATCGCCTGCAGAAAGGCGCTGTCGCCGGTGGCCGTCTCGGCGGGTGAGCCGGCCCACCCGGGGGCGAGCAGTCCGACATCGCTCTCGTACATCAACTGAACTCCAGGAAGACCGTTCGCCGTCCCCCGCAGGCGGATGCCGAACCGGTGGGTACGCGGGTCCGTGGGTGTCGCGATCAGTGTGGCCCGGTGCTCGGCGTCCAGCGACTCCAAAAGCGTGTCACCTGCCGGAACGGCGACGGAGTGGTACGGGAGTGGTACGGGACACCGCCCGGCGGCAGGGCCCGTACCGTCCGATTGCGCGTCGGCATCCGGCCCCGCCCGGCGTCCGGCTCCGACGAGGGGGCCCTAGCCCTCGCCGCCCGCCCGGTGGATACCGAACACCGCGCCCTGCGGATCCCGGACCACCGCGATCCGAGGTCCGTCCGGAACGCTCGTCGGGGGCATCAGCAGTTCGCCGCCCGCCCCCTGCGCGGTGGCCGCCGCCACGTCGACGTCCGTCACGGCGAAGTACGGCAGCCAGTTGGGTGGCGCCTCCGGCGGGAACCTGTCGTCCATGATCAGCATGCCGCCGAAGTCCTCGCCGGCCACGCCCCACTGCGTGTAGCTCTCCGAAGCGGTGTTCACCGTCCATCCGAAGACCGCGGGGTAGAAAGCGAGCGACTGGTCGGCCTCCCGGGTGATGAGTTCGACCCAGCCGAGCGTGCCCGGGTCGTTCAGCCGCTCGGCGCCGGCGAAGGCGCGGCCCTGCCACAGCGAGAACACCGCACCGGACGGATCCGCGACCACCGCGAACCTGCCCTGGTCGAACACGTCCATCGGGCCGACCAGGAGCGAGCCGCCCGCCGACTTCACCTTCTCGACCGTGGCGTCCGCGTCCTCGCTGGCGAACGAGACCGTCCAGGCGGGCGGCTGTCCCGGCTGGTAGACCGGACTCAGTGCGGCCACTCGCGCATCTTTGAGGTGCGCCATGGTGTAGCCGCCCGCCTCCTCACGCGGATCGGTCTCGGAGCGCCAGCCGAAGAGCGCCGCGTAGAACGACTTGGCAGCCGGGATGTCGGGGGTGCTCAGCTCGATCCAGCAGGGACCGCTGGGCACCGGTTTGGTGAGCTTCATTCGGATTCCTCCGTGGGTGCATAGACACGTGCCTGTCTGTCCTCGTGCAGTTGAACGCTATGGGTTCGCGCAGGGGGCGGCCGTCGGCGCCGCGGCCTCGTCACCGAAGAAAATGTTTTACGGGTGTAATACCTGTTAAAGTATTTGGGTGAGCGATACAACCATTCGATCCCGGCAGCCCTCGGTCCGCAGACTCCCGCTGGTCGCCCCCCTGCGCCTCGCCCGGCCCTCGGACATGTGGTTCAAGCCGGCGCTGAGTGTGGTCGTCGCCACCGCGGTACCGGATCTGCTGCTGTTCGCCATCGACCGGCTCGACCTCGTGATGTACACGATGGCCGGCTCGCTCTGTGCGCTGTACGGCCACAACCTGCCGTACGCCCGCCGCGCCCGCGCCGTCGCGGGGGTCGTCGTCTCCATGGTCATCGGCATGGCGATATCCCTCGTCGCGGCCTCGCTCACGGGATCGACCGCCGTGCTGATCGCGGTGGGCGCGCTGCTCGCCGCCGGACAGAAGATGCTCTGCGACGCCACCCGCATCGGCCCGCCGGGGCCGGTGATCTTCACGTTCATCACCTCGGCCGCACTCTTTGCCCCGCAGCACCTCGGCCAGGTACCCGGCCACCTCGCGCTGACCCTGGCCGCGGGCGTGATCTCCTGGCTGGTCACGGTCGGCCCCGCGGTGATCCGCAGGGAGGGCCCGGAGCGCCGGGCGACCGCCCGCGCACTCGACGCGGCCGCGGCCTACGTCACAGCCCCCGGCCACCGCACCCGGCGCGGCGCGGTCGCGGCCGTGCACGCGGCCTGGCAGGCGCTGCTCTCCGCCGGACGCCCCACCCCCGTACGCCGGGCTCTCGAACGTCTCGTCGTCCACGCCGAGGCCGCCCTCGCCGGGGGCGCCCACGACGCCTCCCCGATCGCTCCCGCCGCTGCCCCCGCCTCCGACCCCGAGCGGCTCCGCGCCTGGGCCCGGCAGACCCGTGCCCGTGGACCCGTCCCCACTCCGCCGCCCGCCCCCGGCACGTCCGATGAGTTGTTCGGCATCGACGCCGAACGGGCCGCCCGGCGCACACGAAGCCGCCGCGACGCCCGCCGCGCACTGCTGCGCAGCCTCGCCCCCGGCTCCCCGCTGCTCCCCATCGGCGCCCGTGTGCTCATCGGCTGTGCCCTGGCCGGATATGTCTCCCAGGCGGCCGGCGTCGGACGGCCCTACTGGGCGATCGTCACGGCCGCCTCCCTGTACCAGGCCAACGTGACATTGTCCTGGAACCGAGCCCTTCAGCGGACCCTCGGCAATCTGCTCGGCGTCCTCGTCTTCGCCGCCGTCCTCCCGGTCAGCCGCACCGGACCGCTGGCCCTCATCGGCTTCTGCCTGTTCTTCGGCTTCGCGGCCGAGGCCCTGATCACCCGCAACTACTGGCTCGGCTCCATCGCCGTCACGCCGATGGCCCTGCTGGTCCTGGAGTTCGGCGGCACCCACCCGGCCGGTGAGCTCATCGGCGACCGGGTCCTGGACACTGTGATCGGCGCCGGGGTGGGCATCCTCGCCGCCATGCTGGTGACCAACCGCCGGGCCGCCGGACGCCTCGAAAAGGCCCTGGCCGCCACCGACCGGGCCCGCGCCCACGCCGTACACGCGCTTGCCGCCCCGCAGCCCACGCCCGCCGCTCTCGACGCCGCGCGCCGCAGGCTGACCGGCTCGCTCGTCGAGCTGCGCGAGGCCGACGACACCGCAGCGGGCGAATGGTGGCAGCGCGCCCTGCCCCAGGAGCAGGTCCTCGCGGCCGAGCAGGCCGGACACCGTACGCTCGCCGCGACAGCAACACGGCAGGGGCTGATCGCCCCCGCCCAGGAGAACGGAGCGGTGTGACCGACGACATCGTCGCCTCGGTGGTGCGGCAGTGGCAGGCCGTCAACCCGGAGCTGGACACCGGACCGATGGAGCTCATCGGCCGTATCAACCGCTGTGCGGCCCTGCTCCAGCAGGCGGAGGACGCCCCGCTGCGCGCCGCCGGCCTGACCCGCGCCGAGTTCGACCTGCTCGGTGCCGTACGCCGTACCGACCGCGAACTCACCCCCGGTGAGCTGGCCAGGGAGACGTTCTCCTCCGGCGCCGCCGTCACGAAGCGTCTGCGCGTCCTTCAGGAGCGTGGGCTCGTCGACCGCCGCAGCGACGCCCGCGACCGCCGCGTCGCCCATGTCCGCCTCACCGAGGAGGGCCGCGACCTGGTCGACCGGCTGCTGCCCCGGCAACTGGCGTACGAACGCATGGTGCTGTCCGGTCTCGACGAACATTCCCGTACCCGGCTCAGCACCCAGCTCAGCGAGTTGCTGGTGCAGCTGGAGGGACGCATCGGCGGCGCCCGGCGCTGAACCGGGGGCCGGGACTCCACCGGGTTGGCCCGCGGTCGGGACCGGCAGCACCGGAGGACCGGGCAGCACCGCAGGGCCGCCGGCGCCGGAAACAAATCCCGCGCGGACATCGGTACGTCGCTGCTAACGTCCGCCGTATGAAGCGCGCTGCCATGACGACGACGCCGGAGAGTGTCCCGGCGCGCTGACAGCTGTTCAGTCCGAAGCCCCGGGGCGAGTGCCCCGGGGCTTCCGGCTGCGGTCACTCGTCCGACGATCGCGAGGAGACCGTCATGCACGACCACCGCAAGCTCGGCCGTGAGCTGGACCTGTTCGACACCGACCCGCTGATCGGCGCGGGACTGCCGTACTGGCTGCCCGACGGCGCAGTCGTGCGCCACACCCTGGAGGAGTACATCCGCACCGCCGAACGGCGGGCGGGCTACCGGCACGTGTACTCGCCGGTGCTCGGCAAGCGGGAGCTGTACGAGATCTCCGGGCACTGGTCGCACTACAGCGACGACATGTTCCCGCCGATGGACCTGAGTGGGGAGCAGGTCGTGCTGCGGCCCAGCCTGTGTCCGCACCACGCGGTCATCTACCGCTCCCGCTCCCACAGCTACCGCGAACTGCCGCTGCGCATGGCGGAGCTGGGCGGCATGTACCGCTCCGAACTCTCCGGAGTGCTCGGCGGACTGACCCGTGTGAGGGCCATCCAGCTGAACGACGCGCACATCTTCTGCACCCTGGACCAGGTGGCCGAGGAGGTGCAGGCGGCGCTGGAGCTGATCCGCCGGGCGTACCGGGCGCTGGGCGTCCGCCCGGCCCGCTACCGGCTATCCCTCCCGGGACCCGGCGGGAAGTACGTCGCCGCCCCCGAGATGTGGCAGCGGTCCACCGCCCTGCTGGCCGAGGTCCTCGACCGCTCCGGCCTGCCCTACGAGGCGGCCGAGGGAGAGGCCGCGTTCTACGGCCCGAAGATCGATGTCCAGGTCGCCGACAGTGCGGGCAGGGAGTCCACCCTGTCCACCGTCCAGGTCGACTTCCACCAGCCGGCCCGGTTCGACCTGCACTACATCGGCCCGGACGGCGCGAAGCACCGGCCGGTCATGATCCACCGCAGCATCATCGGCAGCGTGGAGCGAGCCGTCGCCCACCTCATCGAGGAACACGGCGGGGCCTTCCCCGCCTGGCTCGCCCCCACCCAGTTGGCGATCCTCCCGGTCTCCGAAGCCGAACTGCCGAATGCCGAGGCGCTCGCCCGGCGGTGCACCGGTCTCGGGCTGCGGGCCGAGATCGCCGGACCGGAACGCGGCACTCTGGGGGCCCGCATCCGGGAAGCCCGCCTGGTGCCCTACCAAGCCGTCATCGGTGCCAGGGAAGCCGCCGATGACCATGTCGCCCTGCGCCTGCGCGACGGACGCCGGCACGATCCACAGTCCGCCGACGACGTCCTCGCCCGCATCGTCGCCCTGGTGGACGCCCACAGCACCGGCCTCTGGGACCAGTGAGAGATGCCGGGCCCCGGAACAGGCCCTCAGAAGGCCTGCTCCGGGTGCCTGTTCATCCGTGGATGCACGGCCAGGATCAGCTGTGCGGTGAGGACGCGGCAGATCTCCGCAGCGATACCGACCGCACCGCCCGTCGCCATGGCGACCTTGCCGTGCACCCGTCCTTCAGTCATGAACGTGCTCCTTTCGATCCGCTTCGATCACATGTGCCAGCGTCCCTCACTGCGGTACGGAATGGATCGGTCCTGGGATCGAGTCGTTCGGTTACTTCTCCATCCACCGTGCTCCTTCCGTGAGAGTGCTCGAATCGGCCTTCCGGGCACCTCTGTGACTGTCCCCATGTGAAGTACGACGAGTGCTCCGCCTTGCGAATTCCCCTCACTCGTAACTCCTTGTGTACGTGCGGAGGCGGTGCGTGCGAAAACTCGTGAGTGTATTACCGCGGGAGTGCTCGCGCAGGGGGTTGGGTGAATGTGCCGAAGCACTGTTCCGATCTGACTAAGCTCACGCGCAGCGAAGTCGAGTTGATATGAATTCGATCGCTTGTTCCCGAGTGTCCTGCAAGCGCGTATACCTCCAGAATCAACCGCCAGAGGTTTTAGATGGTTCGTGTTGAATCACCGCCGATCGAACGAGAAACCCCCGTCGTTCGCGCCATGTTGCTGCCCGTGCTCCTGATGGGTGGTGCCACCGCCGCCGCGGTGACACTGGTTTCCGCGGCCGCGCGGATACCAGTCGTCTGGTGCGGCGCGCTCGCCACCGTCGTGGTCGCCGCACTCACCCTTCAACTCGCCCGCCGGGCACGCGATCTGCGCACCCAGCGTGCGGTGTACGAACGGCGCTTCGTCGACCTGGAGCGGCGCATCGCCACACACGACGACGAGACCGTGCGGATCAGCAAGGAGCTCCTGCCGGCCGCCATCCACCGGCTACGCGTGGGCAATTCACCCGAAGAGGTGCTCCGGGACGTCGTCGACGCGGACGAGTTGTACCGCGACCTGCCCGACGCCCAGCGCACCCTCGTCTACACGGTGCTGAACATCATCGACAACGAAGAGGCGATGCGTGACTCCGCGCAGCGCGCCTTCGTCAACGTCGCCCGGCGCGTCCAGGCGATCGTCCACCGCCAGGCGAGTGAACTGCGGGAGATGGAGGAGCACCACGGGCGCAACCCCGACGTCTTCGACGACCTGCTCCGCATCGACCACGGCACCGCGCTGATCGGCCGTCTCGCCGACTCCATCGCGGTACTCGGCGGCGCCCGCCCCAGTCGCCAATGGCCCAAGCCCGTACCGCTGTTCAGCGTGCTGCGCGGCGCCATGTCCCGCATCCTGGAGTACCCGCGCGTCGATCTGCACTCGATCGCCAAGGTCGCCATCATCGGCACGGCCGTCGAACCGCTCATCCACGCCTGCGCCGAACTCCTCGACAACGCCACCCGCTACTCGCCGCCGCAGACCCGGGTGCACGTCACCGCCGTCGAGGTGCAGACCGGCATCGCCATCGAGATCGAGGACGGCGGCGTCTCGCTCAGCGAGGAGGCCCGCGCGCGGGCCGAGAACATGCTCGCCAGGGCCCAGGCCGGCTCCAACATGAACGACCTCGGCGAGTCCCCGCGACTCGGCATGGCAGTCGTCGGACGACTCTCGCGGATGTACGACCTCCAGGTCTCGCTGCGGCAGTCCGCGTACGGCGGTGTCCGCGCCGTACTCATCGTGCCCCGCGCCATGATCACCACCGGACCCGCTCCCGGCATCGCCCACGGTATCGGCGCCACATCGAGGCCCACCAGCGACATCGACCAGGAGGCCATGAAGCACGTCGTGCCGGCACGCCGCAAGCCCCGCCCCGTGGCCCAGCGCCCCGTCACCGGACCGGTCGCACCCGTCACCCGGCCGGCCGTCCCCGCGACCGCCATGGAGGACGACGTCCCCGTGGTGACCGAGTGGACCGCGGACGGTCTCCCGCAACGCCGCAGCCGCGGCCGCGCCCCTCTGGGCTCGCACAACCTCCCCGCGCAGGCCGTCGACTCCACCGCAGGACAGCGCAACGGCCACACCGGCGGCCGCGGCCAGGGGAACGACAGCGGCAAGGCGCAGCCCCCCGGACTCTGGCTGGAGGCCTTCACCAACGCCGTCAACGGTGTGCCGCAGGAGCCGAAGACCGACGAAGACTCTGACGATGCCTGGGACAAGGGAGACCTGAAGTGATCCAGCAGCGGGGAAATATGGACTGGATGCTCAAGGAACTGGCAGACGACGTGCCGGACATCCACCAGATCGTGGTGCTCTCCGCCGACGGTCTGCGCATCGCCCGGCACGGCGGCGACCCCGATGTCGCCGACCGCCTCGCGGCGGCCTGCGCGGGGCTGCAGAGCCTGGCCGCCGCCGTCGCCTCCGAAATCCCGTACAGCGACGGCCTCATGCGCCTCGTCGTCATCGAAGTCACCGGCGGTTTCTTCTACTTGATGGCCGCCGGAACCGGCGCGTACCTCGCGGTCCTTGCCGGTGAGACGGTCGACGCGGGGCTCGTCGGGTCGCGGATGCGTGACATGGTCGCCAGGATCGGTGCCCACCTGACGAGCCCGCCGCGCCATGACGGGCAGGCCGGATGAATTCTCCCCGACGAGAACGCCGGAAGGCCGACCCGGCACTGAGCGACCCGGAACGGCTGTACGTGATCACCGGCGATCCCGACGGCAGCGAGCGGGCGCCGCTCGACCTGGTCACCATGGTCGTCGCGAAGGCCCAGCCGACGCCGACGGTCCAGCCCGAGCAGGCGGTGATCCTGCGGCTCTGTCAGGCGCCTTTATCCGTCGCCGAGATCTCGGCGTACCTCGGACTGCCCTTCAGCGTGGTGACATCGCTCCTCACGGAACTCCTCGCGACCGAACTCATCGAATCGCGCGCGCCCATCGTCCGCGCCACTCTCCCGGACAGGTCCCTTCTCGAAGCGGTGATGCATGGACTTCAGAAGCTCTGACACGATCACCGGCCCCCGGCGCGAGGACGTCCTCCCCACCACGGCGACAGCCGCGGTGAAGGTCGTGATCGTCGGAGGGTTCGGGGTCGGCAAGACGACCATGGTCGGATCCGTCAGCGAGATCCGGCCGTTGACCACCGAAGAGACCATGACTCAGGCCGGAGTCGGCGTGGATGACAACTTCGGGGTGGAGAGCAAGACCGCCACCACCGTCGCCATGGACTTCGGCCGGATCTCCATCAGTGAGGAACTGATCCTCTATCTGTTCGGCACCCCGGGCCAGGAACGGTTCTGGTTCCTGTGGAACGGCCTGTTCGAAGGCGCCCTCGGCGCGGTGGTCCTCATCGACACCCGCCGCCTCGAAGTCAGCTTCGACGTCATCGGACGGCTGGAGGAGCGCGGCGTGCCGTTCGTCGTCGCCGTCAACACCTTCCCCGACGCCCCGAAACACCCCGCCGAGGCGCTGCGTGCCGCTCTGGACCTCCCCGAAGAGGTCCCGGTGATCGACTGCGACGCCCGACTGCGTGCCTCCAGCCGCGACGTACTGATGACGCTGATGCGCTATCTGCACAGTCTGGCCCTCCCGCTCGCCTGACAGCAGTACACACACCCCCCGCGCGTCCCATCCGTCTGGTCCTTGGAATCCTGATCCCTGGAGCGATCGTGACAACCCCATTCCACTACGAGCCCGGAGCGGCCCAGGGGCCGGTTCCGCCCCCCGAGTGCCCGGCCCACGGCCTCGGTACCGGTCCCGGCGGACTGCGTCGACTCTACGGCCCGGAGGCCGAGCGGGACCCCCACGGGCTGTACGACAAGCTGCGCGCCGAACACGGCAGCGTGGCCCCCGTACTGCTGCACGGAGACGTACCCGTCTGGCTGGTACTCGGGCACAGCGAGAACCTGCACATGACCCGTACCCCCTCGCAGTTCTCCCGCGACTCCCGGCGATGGCGGGCCCTTCAGGACGGCACCGTCGCCCCGGACCACCCACTGGCCCCGATCTTCACCTGGCAGCCGGTCTGTGTCTTCGCCGACGGCGCCACCCATGAACGCCAGCGCGGCGCGGTCACCGACAGCATGGGCCGCATCGACACCCGCGGGGTGCGCCGCCATGTCAACCGCTACAGCAACCGGCTCGTCAACGACTTCTGCCAGGAAGGCCGTGTCGACCTGGTCAGCCAGTTCGCCGAGCGGCTGCCGATGATGGTGATGTGCGCGATCCTCGGCATGCCCGAGGAGTACAACGACCGGATGGTCCGGGCCGCCCGCGACATGACCCGCGGCACGGCGACCGCGATCGCGAGCAACGCCTACGTCCTTGACGTGCTGACCCGGCTCGTCCAACGCCGCCGGCGCGAACCCGCGGACGACTTCGCCACCTGGCTCGTCGACCATCCGGCAGGAATGAACGACCGGGAGGTCAGCGAGCATCTGCGGCTGATCCTCATCGCCTCCTACGAAGCGACCGCCAACCTGATCGCCAACGTCCTGCGCATGGTGCTCACCGACCCCCGCTTCCGGGCCAGGCTCAGCGGCGGTCATATGACGGTGCCCGAAGCGGTCGAGCAGATCCTGTGGGACGAACCGCCGTTCACCGCGGTCTTCGGCCGCTGGGCGGTCGGCGACACCGAACTGGGCGGGCAGCAGATCAAGGCGGGCGACGCCCTCATCGTCGGCATCGCACCGGCCAACACCGATCCGGTGGTGCGGCCCGACCTCAATGCCGACATGGAAGGCAATCGCGCCCACCTCGCTTTCAGCGGCGGCCCCCATGAATGCCCGGGGCAGGACATCGGACGCGCCATCGCGGACGTCGGTGTCGACGCCCTGCTCATGCGGCTCCCCGACCTCGAACTCGCCGTCGACGAGAGCGAGCTGAGCTGGATCGGGAACATCCTGGGCCGGCACCTGGTGGAGCTTCCGGCGGACTTCGCCGCGCGTGAGCCGCAGGACGACAAGGAACCGCCGTCCATGGGGAAGCCGAACCTGCCGCGCCAGGACCGGGAGGTGCAGCCCACGGTCCGGCGCACCGCCCCCACACCCGGCCGCCCTCCCGGTGCGGCACCGGCGCCTGCCTCGACGGGTGCGATGGGCGTGCCTGGTGTGCCTGGCGTTACGTCCACCGCGACGGTGACCGACGAGTCCGGGGGCACGTCCGCCGGGCAGTCCGCCGCCGGCCGAATCCCGCAGCAGCGCAGCGAAACCGCACCGGCGAGGCTGTGGCGGGCCGTTTCGCGCTGGTGGAGCGGCAACTGAACCGGCGGGAGTCGAGACGGATCGCCGGCCCGGTGGCTGCGGACCCACAGGTCTGCGGCCACCGGGCCGGGCGCTGTCGGAGCAGGTGGAGAGCTGCCGTCCGGAGTCGCTCGGGCCCCGTCCGGGCCCGCCCACGTACCATGCGGAAGCGTGAAGCTGACAATTCTGGGCGGCGGCGGATTCCGGGTTCCACTCGTGTACGGGGCGCTGCTCGCCGATCACGCCGAGGGCCGCGTGTCCGCAGTCACCCTCTACGACACAGACGCCGACCGGCTCACCGCCATCGCCCGGGTGCTCCGCGAACAGGCCGCGAACGTTCCGGACGCGCCCGCCGTCACCGCCACCACCGCGCTCGACGAGGCGCTGAGGGGCGCCGACTTCGTCTTCTCGGCGATCCGCGTCGGCGGCCTCGAAGGACGGGCCGCCGATGAACGGGTCGCCCTCGACGAAGGTGTACTCGGCCAGGAGACGGTCGGGGCGGGCGGCATCGCGTACGGGCTGCGCACCGTGCCCGTCGCGGTCGACCTCGCGAAGCGCATCGCGCGGCTCGCCCCGAACGCCTGGGTCATCAACTTCACCAACCCGGCCGGCCTGGTCACCGAGGCCATGTCTCGTCACCTGGGCGACCGGGTCATCGGCATCTGCGACTCCCCGGTCGGCCTCGGCCGCCGAATCGCCCGGGTGCTCGGCTCCGACCCCGACCGGGCCCGGATCGACTATGTCGGCCTCAACCATCTCGGCTGGGTCCGCGCACTGCATGTCGACGGCCGCGACGAACTCCCGCGGCTGCTGGCGGACCCGGACCTCCTCGGCTCCTTCGAGGAAGGCAGACTCTTCGGCGTCGACTGGCTGCAGTCGCTGGGTGCCGTCCCCAACGAGTATCTGCACTACTACTACTTCAACCGGGAAGCCGTACGCGCCTACCAGGACGCCGAGCAGACCCGGGGAGCCTTTCTCCGTGAGCAGCAGGCGGGTTTCTACGCCCGGGTGAAGGACCCGGCCGCCCCCGCGCTGCCGGCCTGGGACCGGACCCGCGCCGAACGCGAAGCCACCTATATGTCGGAGAACCGCGAGGTCGCCGGAGTCGGCGAGCGGGACGAGAGCGATCTGGAGTCCGGCGGCTACGAGAAGGTGGCGCTCGCCCTCATGCGGGCCGTCGCCCGCAACGAACGGACCTCGCTCATCCTCAACGTCCGCAACCGCACGACACTTTCCGTACTCGACGCGGACGCCGTCATCGAGGTGCCGTGCCTGGTCGACGCGAACGGCGCCCGTCCCGTCGCCGTCGATCCGCTTCCGTACCACGCCGTCGGACTGGTCACCGCGGTCAAGGCCGTCGAGCGCGCGGTACTGGATGCGGCGGAGAGCGGCTCACGGGCGGCCGCCGTGAAGGCCTTCGCGTTGCACCCGCTGGTCGACTCGGTGACCGTGGCCGGACGTCTCCTCGACGGGTACACAAAGGCCCATCCCGGGCTCGCCTATCTGAACCGGCCCTAGCTTGATCTTTAACCTGTGCGGCGCGGACGCGGGGTTGTTGACTTCTTCGTCCGTCGTTTTGCGGGGCCCGGTTTGCCGACTGTGTGCACGTCGTAGCGTGGTGTGGGCCAGGTGTTCTTGCGACCGGATGGCCGTCCTGGGCCGGGGCGGGAGGATTTCGGTGCTCTGGCAGGACAGGCCGCCTTCGGGCGGAGGTGCCGGAAATCGCGGCGGACTCGGGCGGGAGTGAGCTTGTCGGGCGGGCTCGGTCTTTCCCACGGCCGTCGCAGGTCGGCCGCCAGCGGGCGGGCCAGACGTAGTTGGGTGAACACGGCGAGGATCAGCCAGGTCCAGCGGTCGGCTGCTTCGGGGGTGCGGATCTTCGGGCAGGTCCAGCCCAGGGTCTGCTTGAACAGCCACGTTCACCATGGACGCTGTCGTACGGCGGCCGGAACCAGCCGCCCAGTGCTCTACCGGCGCTGGTCCGACCGCCATGACCTTATCCGCGCCGCGCCTCTGCCATCGGGCAGGGCGTTGCTCGAGATGGTCTGTTTCAGGATGCCTTTTGGTCGGCGGGCTTCTCGATCTCGGTGGTCACCCGTGCCCCTCGGAAGAGCACCGGGAGCCACAGGAGACAAGCCAGCAGGGGGACCGCGGCGTAGGTGGCCATGCCCACACCGGAGCCCAGCCCGTCCATGAGCGCGCCGAGGACGAGATAGCCGATGCCGATGAGCGCCGACTCCACGAATGCGATCATCGACAGCAGGCTCGCCCGGTGGCGCGACGGCACGGCCTCGTTGAACACGTTGTCCACGATCACGGCGGTGATCTCGGGAATCCCGACCAGGGCCAGGAACGCGGCGATGGTGACCCAGACAAGGCCGAGGCCGCTCAGGCCGAGTGCCGCGGCGAGCGTCAGGAGGGCCACCGGGACTATGACCCGATACCCGATGCGCCGGTCCGCGCGGTCCGACAGCAGCGGAGTGAGCCCGCCAGCGAAGAATCCCGCCGATATGACCACGCTGACCAATGCGGTGCCCGCTCCCTGATCGGAGAGGGTCTTCTGCGCAAAGATGATGTACGGCGTCAAAGTCGCATGCATCAATCCGGACACCACGACAAGCGTCACGAGCGCCGGCGTGGCGACCCGAAGCATCGCCCGCCATGCTGTGGCGTCGCCGTGCTCCTCGGCTCCGTCCTGCTCGTCCACCGCGTCCGCGCCGCGGATCTCGGGCACCCGTGACATCAGCACCACCACGGCTAGGGCGAGGCACACCGCCGAACCGACGTAGACGACTCCCCAGGAGATCTGCTGCAGTTGGCCGCCGAGGACGATGGCGGCTCCCGAGGTGACCGTCCCGAGCATGGTGAACCGGGACTTGATCTTGACGTAGTTGGCCGTTGCACCACGACGCACGAGCAGGTCGTACAGCAGGGCGGTGTCCGAGCCGGACACACATGCCATGCCCACGCCCTGCCCGATGAACAGCGCCAGGAACACCCAGTAGTTGGAGAACGTCCCCTGGCCGAGCAGACATCCAGCTATCAGCATCTGGCCGATCACGATGCTGGCACGCCTGCCGATTCGGTCGGCGATGACCCCCGTCGGCAACTCCGCAAGTCCGCTGACCAGGTAGAGCAGTGTCTGCAGTAGGGCCACTTGCCCGGCGGAGAAGCCTCGCTGCTGAAGGAAGAGGACGAATACGCCGCGCTGGAACAGGGTGTTGGCGAGCACGGCGTATACGTAGAACGGGCGCGTGACACTTCGTGCTGCATTGTCGACTGCAGCCGACCCGCTAAGGGCCTCCGTGGTGCCGGTCACGCTGCGGGCTCCCTGGTGACTCCGGTGATCATTAGTGTTGGGCCTCCGCCGCGGACCGGAACCTCCAGTCCATACTTCGCGCAGGATATTGGGCCGGCCATCCGCTCGTCGAGGACGAACCGGGCATCGCCGAGGCGCGCTTCGGCCGCCTTGCCCAGCTGGTCCTTGGGGATCTCAACGGGATTCTCGACCCGTCCGCCCGGAAACTCCACGGCGGTCTCAAAGCCATCGCTCTCAACTGCCACTGGAAGTGATCTTCAGTGAGAAAACCTCAGTGAGTTCACTCAGCTCAAGCAGCCTCGTGTCGCACGAAACACTCCTCGACAGCCCAGCGGCTGCCGGCGATGCGGATCAGCTGATCGAGCGTGGTGTCCGCGGGGCAGTAGGCGATGTAGTAGGAAATCTCCCCGCGCCGTGCTCCAGGGTGCCGGCACCGGCTCACGGGCCGGGAGCGGGTGGCGCCGGTATCGACGGCGCTCCGCCCCCGGGCGGCGCGGGAGTCTGCGGTTCGGGTGGCTGCCGCCGAGGACGGGTACCAGTGCGGTCAGCACCATGGCACTGCAGCCGATCGCACCGACGACGTCGCCCTTGCCCGTCGGGGCCAAGCCGCTCAAGAAGAGCAACGAACCCGCGAGGCGTGGGGAGCCGTGGCACGGGAAGCCCGGTGCCCCGTCCGGGACTTCAGGAACGGAAGCCGATAACGCCAAAGCCCGGCCGTTCCGCCGCGTGCCGCATCCAGCCGAGACACTGCATAACGGCCTCCATGACTTCAGGCTCCAGCGGTGGCGCCTGGCCCGACTCGTCGACCGCCCGCTTGGTGGCCTCGAACTGCTCCAGCGCCTGTGCAATGTGATCGGGCGTCCACTCGCCGCAGCCCGGCATGTATGTGTACGGCAGAGGACCGGGCAGGTCGCTGTAGCTGAAGTCCTCGACAGACACGGCGGTGACATCCAGAGCATTCAGGCCCTCGTCGACCACCGACAGCCAGTCACCCCGGTGCGGCGTAAAACAGTTGTTGTCCAGGAACGAGCCGGTGAGCGAGCACAGCCGCTTGTAGGCGTAGCCGTACTGGAAGGCGTGGTCCTTGTTCTCGCCGAAGGGTCCGCCGTTGATGACCGCGCGCAGTGCCTCGTAGGCCGTAGGGGCACCTTCCTCGATTGCGTGGCTGAAATAGTCGTCGTCGCGTGCCAGGTCGTCCCCGAAGCTGTTGCGGATCACCTCCAGCAACTGGTCATCACGGGATCCGACCAAGGCACGCGTAGCGGCCACGTCGAGCAGGTAGACGCTCAGAGAAGAACTCATGGGACGAACCTAAGGGAAGCCGCTGACATTGCTGCGCGTGGCTTCGTTCACGTCTTGCGGTTCTGGCTCACTTTCCGTTTGCGCCGTGAGGCGCTGTTGGTTCGAGTGGAGGTGGAGGACCGTGCGCCACGAGGCGCTGTGATCCGCGTGCGGGTGTGAGACCCACACCGTTGTCCCGTCGCAGCGGGACGACAGAAGCAGGGGGCAGCCGGGCCCGGCGAGTCGGCCGGAACTGATGGAGAGCAGCCCGGACAACGACGGGACGCACCGAAACTACCGGATGACGCGGGTTCGGCAAGCGAGACGGGAAGGTGGACGCGAGGAACCAGCGGTGTAAAGCCCCTCAAGACCTCCGCCAGCTCAAACCCGGTGGATCTGGGCTGGATTGCGGTGCGCACTGCCCGTCGGGGCGGGACCTCATGCCTCGGCCTGACACACCGCCGGGGCGATGCCCTGCGGTCAGTCGGTTTTCTGAGGGGGCCTGCCGTGTCAGTGGTGGCTGCGACTATCCGTTCATGACAGTGAGACCTGTGAGTGAATCGTGGCAGCGGATCGAGATGTGGCTGGCTGTGCATGCGCCGCGGACGTTCGCGTCGCTGAGTCAGCCTGCCTCCGCGGACGCGATCAGCGCCGCGGCTGATGAGTTGGGGATGCGGTTTCCCGCAGATCTGGTCGAGTCTCTTCTGCGTCACGACGGTGTCGCTCGAGGCGACGGCGGCTTCGCGTTCCCCGGTGGGGAGGTGCTGATGTCCTTGGAGGGTCTGCTGGAACGGGGGCGGATGTACAAGCAGTTGTGGGGCAGGGACCACGAGATTATTGAGAGCGGATACTGGAACCCGGAGTTTTTGATGTTCGCGGAGCGGAACGTCACTCCGGACGGGCTGGCCCTCGACTGCCGCAGCGGTGCCACGTTCGGAGCGTTAGGTTGGCATTTCAAGGGAGAAGGGACCAGCTTCGGGCAGTGGGCCTCCCTTGCGGCGTTCCTGCATGAGCTGGCGGAATGCCTCGAGCACGGGCATGCCATGGGGTGGCCGCGGAAATGCGTGCCGGTCGCCTGGCAGGGGGCTCTGCTGTGGGAGGAGGCTCCGGAACCGCCATCCGCCCTCCGGTCTGTCTTCGAGCTCGCGGCAGCGGCTTCTGCACCCGCCGTTCCCGAACCTGAATACGGCCACGTGCCGCCGATCGTGGAGGATGGGTGGGCCGGTGGATACCACGCGTTTTGTCTCACTTTCGTACACGGCGTGGACGAGGCAGAGCTCTTGCGTCGTTTCGGCGCCCTGAATGAAACGTGGCGCCCTCGTTCACGCGCGGAGGCCCGCGACGATGCTGCCCGGTGGACCAGTGGTTACCTCCCGGTGGTTCGGGCCGGCAGCTGTGGGCAGTGGGCGTTCGGAATCGAGGAAGGGGTGGGGGAAGGTGCTCGCGGCGAGGTTTTGCGTCGCTTGTCCCACGGCAGTCAGGCCGTGTCAGTGGCCTTCTCGGGCTTCACCAGGCTGTCCTTCTACGAGGACGGGCAACTGGTGACGGTTTACGACACGCGGCGTGCCTACCAGCTGCCTGGTGAGGCGGATCCCTTCGGGGTCTTTCCCGCGCTGCCTGCGCACGATGCAGCCGCAGGCCGGCTTCTGCCGGACGGACGGGCCGTGTGGTCGTCCAGCGAGCAGGAGCCCGCGCGGCAGCGTTCAGCTCTGCAGCAGGTGTGCGAGGTCGTCCGCGACCACTTCGGTATCGGCCTGCCATCAGAGGCCCTCAGTGGCGACCTCACCAGTGCCCATGTGCTGCCGCTGCTGCCCGCACCTCACGGAAGAACCCGCCCACCGGCTGAGGTCGCCGAATACATAACCACAGCACCGGAGGCATACTTGCGCCCCACACTGGGAGCGCAACTAGCCAGTGCCGCAGCCGACAACGGCCTCGACATCTACCCGGAGATCCTTGAAGCGGTACATCGGGCCGAATGGGACGAGGAACACGGAATCGATCAAACTTCACCCCTGGGAGTACGGCTGCGCCTGATCCTCCGGAGGCGGGCGCCGTACGACGATGCCCCCGAGACGACAACGGTCAGCCCCTGCTCGGAGGTCACGACATATTCGCCTGGCAGCAGCGCGCCAATACGGCGCGAGCCTTCATCGAAGCGCTCTCCCTGCCCCTCCGGGAAGCCATCGGAGTTGTGGTCCACGAGCGCCGTGACCCCCGCTGGCGAGAGCAGCTCGTGGCCCAACTCACCGGAAAGTGACAAGGCGTGCCGCTCATCGAGCAGGAACGGCAGCGGCAGGTGCTGCGGGAGCAGCCGTGAGCTGCAGGTTTCCCTCCTCCCGGTGTCGGCCGACGAGCGTCATTGTCTGATCGAGGGCAATCTGCCCAGGCATACCAGCTCACCTGCTCACCTGAGTAACACGTCGCGTCGTACGGATCGCCCCTGTGCCGCGCATGCGCGGACCGGCCGCCCCTCACCCTGGGATGATCTGCGGCTACGAAAATCTTGTCAGAGCCACGTTCATGTGTCCGCCGACTCCTGACCGCACTCCGCAGGTTCCGTTAGCCGCAGTTACCAGTAACGGGGAGCGGTGCGGCCTCCAGGACCTTCAGGGCGTCGACGGTGAGCCGGGCCGGGGCGTCGGGGTCGTCGGGCTGGATGACGGTGCCGGTGACGCGCAGGAGGTTGCCGGGCTGGATCTCGCGCAGCAGCACGTCGGCGATGCGCGGGTCTCCGGTGGTGCAGGCATACACCGTGTCGGGGGCGTCGGGTGCGACCCGGTCCGCGTTGGCAGGGGAGTGGATCAGGTCGAACACGGCGGTGCCCCAGCCGGGGGCCGGGATCGCGTCGACGCAGCCGTCTATGACGAGGTGCGTCTGGGGGTTCATCAGCTGGCCTCCGCCAGGGTCTCGGTGGGGCGAGGGGAGTGGGGTCGGGTGGTGCGCTGCGCGAGCAGCAGGAGCTCGCGGTTGCGCTTCTTCTGGGCGTTGGTGAGCGGCCGCACCTTCACGCCGCCGTGGCGGTGCCAGAGCGGGGACGCGGGCGGCTCGGGGCAGGCGAGGGCGTAGTCGACGTCGCGGTCGGTGCTGCTTATGGGGTGCCTCCAGGTGGAGGGGGTCAGGCGTGGTCGTCGTCGCGCCGGCTCCTGGGCTGGGCGTCGGAGGCGAACCTGCCGAGGCGGGCCTCGGTTGGGTTTGCGGCGATCCAGTCCTCAGCGCACGCCTTGTGAATGGGCTCCTTGGAGTGGGAGCGCATCGGCGTGGGCTGCTCGCACAGCACGCACCAGCGGCCACCATCGAGGGAACTCCGTCCGGCAGGTATCCGGCGACGGAGGCCACGGGCAAGACCGTCAACGTGCCCGTGGCCTCCAAGAGGCGGGGGCAACACCACTTCCAGCTGACTAGGCCGTGTCCAGGTAGGGCGTCAGTCGGCCGCCCGTAAGCACACGATCAGCACGGCGTGCCGTCATGGGGCTTGAGGTAGCAGATAGCGACGATGTCTACGCCGTGAAGGGTGCCTGTCTAGTCGGTGCTGACGGGCTCCGCGTAGTCAAGGGCGTAATCAAGCCGTTCCCTGCGGTGTGCGCCGCTGTCGAGCCGCTCAGACTCGATGTAGGTGACACCGTCTGTCGTGAACACCCCGGTCACCTGGAACTCGTGGTCGCCCTGCGGGCGCCTGGATAGCGAAAGGCCCAGACGGAGCCGACCCTGGGGTGCGCGGTCATGTTGCCCAGTCTGTCACTGCCAGGGCGCGGTCCGACATAGTTCAGAGAAGGCTCAGCCAGAGCAATCATCGCTTCCTCCCGGTCGAGAAACCCGAGCTGGGCGCTGTACAAGCCACACCCTCCGCGGTGCAGCATCGCCATCTCGCCCGAACGCCGGGGCTGGATCTTCCACGACTGCTCGGCACGTGCCCGCTTCCGGGCACGCCGTTCTTGCTCCGCCTTGTCTTCGAGCTCCCGGATCCGGCCCCTGACCTGGCGAAGCTGCCACTCCAGCCACTCGGCCAGGGCGCGGTTCTTGTCCAGGCCAGATATGCCGCCGTCGGGCACGGCTACGACGCCTCTGGCTCGTGGGCGTGCTTGAGTGCCATTCGCGCTTCGACGACACGTCCATCGAGAGTGCCCCAGAAGGAGTGCGTGGACACGGTGATGCTGAGTTCCAGCAGCCGGGCCTGAAAGCGGGCGACCTCTGCGGCCTGCTCCTCCGTGTACCCGGGGCTGTCTGCCTTGCCGGACCGGTACTCGGAGTGCAGCTGCTTCTCACCTTCCCACCCCGGCATGGGCTCTGCCGACCACGGGAGGGTCTTGGCGGGTCGGGTATCCGCGAGATGCTCGCGGACCCGGCCTCAGCAGCGGCCGGGGCGCGCGTACACCGTGATCACCGAACCGTCGACCGTTTGCTTGCCGCACGCCTCGAAGTGGTCAGCGAGCGTGTCACGCTTCACCCGGGCCATGGCACTGTCCTCTACCGTCACGCCGGATGGCGAGGCGATGGCGACGATCCGGTGGCGTGCGAGCATTCGAGTGCGCAGTTCGTCGGGGGCCACCTCGGTGCCGTACAGGCTGTGCGAAGTGAGCGGGCCGCGTGCCCTTGCCGGATCCACCCCCGGGGCGGGCCTGGGCGCGGCAAGTTCCCAGGCCCTTCGCTTCACGGACAGGTACACCAAGCCGTCGTCGGGCCGGACGGTTTCGCGCAGAACGGCGGCGAGTGCGGTCATGTCGTCCGAGCGGCTTGCGGGAGTGCGCAGGTCCAGGGCGGTCGGCACCAGTGCCGCGCAGGCGATGACGGCCGCGACGACCGCGCCCGCGCGGATCCTGCGCCCGCGCCGCAGCACCTGGTCGAACGCGGCACCGAGGAGCAGCGCGAGGCCCGCGACACCGTAGAGCACATACCGGTCCAGGTACAGAGGCTTGGCCAGGGCCAGGAGCATCAGGAGTCCGGTTGGCACGAGGAACAGACCGAGACCGAGGACAACCAGCCGGCGCTCGCACGCGGTGCGGGTCCGCCGGCCCGCCACGGCGATCCGTACTGCCGCCAGGGCCACGCCGACCATGAGTGAGAAGTGGGCGTACTCGTCAGGTTTCGTGGCGTCCAGCCAACCCACCTGGGTGGACTGCCGCATACTCACCAGCACAAGCGGGGCGAGCCCCGCAACGACACGCACGGCCGCCGCCACGAAGGTCCGGCGCATCGCGCGCGGCACCACCAGGGCATGCGCGGCCAATGCGAGCACCGCAAACTCGTGCACCAAGCAGGCCGTGAGCAGCAGCGCCGTGTACGCCGCCCACATGCCCCGCCGATCGCGCTCGACCGCTCGCACCAAGGCGTAGGTCGCCCAGACGACAAGGGCGCACACCAGCGCGTACGAGCGGCCCTCCTGCGCGTACCGCTGCACCCCGGGCAGAACGACGAACACGATGCCCGCGCACAGCCCGGCACGCGGCCCTGCCAGGTGAAGCCCAATCATCGCGACACCGCCCGCGGCCGCCGCCGCGGCGAGCACCGAGGGCAGCCGCAGCACGACCACGTCCGTACCGAAGACGTCGAACAGGCCGTGCATCAGCAGGTAGTAGAGACCGTGCACCGCGTCGATGCGCCCTAACGTCTGCCACAGATCGGGAAGATCGCGACTCGCCAGCCCGATTGTCACGGCCTCGTCATGCCAAACGGCACCATCGCGCCGCAGACCCCATAGACCCAGCACGAGAGCGAGCAGCACCGGCACGACGACAACGCACCGCCGGCCGAGGGCCACTGTTGCACGGGGGGCGGACGTGGTGCGAGACCGTGCGAGGAGCGTGCGGGGCTGGACGGTGGCGATGGCTGACTCCGGCATGGCTCGACGGGTGGGACAGGTCGAGTCCAGCCGCCGAGGAATTGATGCGCAGTCCCCGTTGCGGGGCCCAATCAATTCCCGACAGGACGCCGAACAGCAGTAACGCCGGCCGGATAGGGTCGTGGGGCTGACGGGGGACGCGACCGGTGGTTGTGGGGCGCGCATCGCACGACGGGGGGAGCCACCGATGGGGCGCCGGGAGAAGCCGCTCGACCCGGCTGCGGGCGCCGCTCCACGCCTCGCATACGAGCTGCGGAAGTTGCGTGGGGAAGCGGGCGGGCCTACATATCGGGCGATGGCCGAGCGCGTCGGATTCTCGGCCCCGACCCTGTCCGCCGCCGCCTCCGGTGAGCGAGTGCCGACTCTGCCCGTGCTGCTTGCTTATGTGCGGGCCTGCGGTGGCGACGAGGCCGACTGGGGGCCGCGTTGGCGCGAGGCAACCGCGGACGCTGCCGAGGAAGCCGAGGCCGTGGAGGAGGTGGCGGCCTCCCCCTACAAGGGCCTGGCCCGGTTTGAGCCCGACGACCGAGATACCTATTTCGGGCGCGGCGAACTTGTTGCGGAACTCGCTGCCTCCATCGCCCGCCACCGCATCGTCGCTCTGGTGGGCGGCTCTGGAAGCGGCAAGTCGTCCCTGCTGCGCGCGGGGCTCGTCCCAGCCCTGCGCGACGAAGAGGACCCGCGGCGCAGACCCGCCGTCGTCCGTGTCATCACCCCGTCGGATCGCCCCGATCCCTCCCTGCTCGCACCGGTCGCTGCTCAAAAGGGCGACACGATCGTCCTGATCGACCAGTTCGAGGAGTTGTTCACGCTCTGCCACGACAACTCCGCCCGCGCCCGGTTCGTCGACGCGCTGCTCGCAGCCCGCGCCCGCGAGAGCCGACTGCGCGTTGTCATCTCCGTACGCGCGGACTTCTACGGCCGCTGCGCCGAGCACGGTCCGCTCGCCGACGCCTTACGATCTGCCACGCTCCTCGTCGGCCCGATGACGTCCGCCCAGCTCAGGGAGGCCGTCATCGGGCCGGCACAGCGCGACCATCTGATCGTGGAGAGGGCGTTGACCGCCCGCATCGTTGCCGACGTCGAAAGGCAGCCGGGTGGTCTGCCGCTGATGGCACACGCCCTCCTCGAAGTCTGGCGCCGACGCCGTGGCAAGACGCTCACCGAGCAGGCGTACGACGCGATCGGTGGAGTGCGCGGCGCGATCGCCCACACCGCCGAGGCGGTGTACACCCGATTCACCGACGAGCAGGCTGCGGTTGCCCGCCGGCTGCTGCTGCGTATGGTTTCCCCGGGTGATGGCACACAGGACACCCGCCGGCCCGTGGAACGTTCCGAACTTTCACCGGCGCTCGCCGAGTCGGCAGTCCTGGAGGAACTGGTGCGGGCCCGATTGCTCACCATCGACGGTGCCACGGTCGACCTCGCCCACGAAGCTCTGCTCACTGCCTGGCCGCGGCTGCGCGGCTGGATCGAGGCCGACCGAGAACGGCTGCGCCTGCATCGGGCGTTGACGGAGGCGGCCCGTGCGTGGGAGGCGCTGGATCGGGACCCCGGGGCGCTGTTTCGGGGCGTACGACTCTCGGCGGCCCGTGAGGCGTTCGGCGATCCGGACAAGGCGGCGCGGGGGCACGAGAGAGCTACCGATGAGCTGACGGCCCTGGAAGGCGACTTTTACCTCGCGAGCCTGACCGCCCACGAGCAGGCGCTTCGGACACGCATGCGTGGTGCCCGCCGACGCCGCACTCTGATCGCAGCCCTGGCCCTGCTGACCTGCCTGGCAGCCGTAGCGGGCACGGCGGCCTGGCAGCAGAGCCGCATCAGCGACCGCCGCCGCGACGAGGCCGAGGCCCGCCGCATCGCCGGTGTCGCCACAGCCCTGCGCGCATCAGACCCGCACCTGGCCATGCAATTGAGTGTGGCCTCCTGGCGGATTGCCGACCTGCCGGAAACCCGCGGGGCGGTGCGAGGCGCCGCCGCCCAGCGCGAGCAGTCGTCGTTCACACCGCGCGACGGCACGGGCGACCTGCAATCGCAGGGCCGGCTCAGCTCGGACGGCCGGATCCTGACAAAGGTCGGCAGGGACCGCGTGAATCAGTGGGATGCACGCACCGGCCGCTCGCTCGGCGCGGTCAAGATCCCAGGCGACGCCTTCGCGTCAGTCCTCACCGTCAGCGGCGACGCCGGGCAGGTCGCGTACCTCGACAGCCGGGGCACCGTCGTTGTGCGGGACCTGCGCGACGGGCAGCGGTCGCAGCGAATCGGCGATCTTCAGGGGGACCATCCAGAAGCCGAGTTCGGCCCCGATGGGCGGCTCCTCATCACCGAGGACGAGGACGGGGAGCAGAGCAGAGCCAGGGTGCAGGTGTGGGACGTGGAGACGGGCCGGGTCGTGTTCACGGTGGGAGCACGCCAGGGTGACGGCCCGATCGCCCGGCTGAGCCCGGACGGGAAGCTCTTGGCCGCCTGCGCATACGAGGGCGCCCGACTGTCTGTCTGGGACATCAAGTCGAAGCGCCGGCTGCCCGCGCCCTGGACCCGCGAGGCGGATCGCGAACTGTGCGACAACGGCGCCCGATTCATGTTCTTGCCCGACAGCCGCGCCGTCGCCGTCGGGGTGGAAGGCGGAGTCCGAACCTGGGATGTACGGGACGGCCGGGAGCGCCCTGTGATCAAGACGGGTGGCAAGGACAGGCCGGAGGTGTCGTTCAGCACCGACGGGGTATACGCCGTCACCCTCCAAGGCGGCATCGCCCTGTGGCACACCGCGCGCCCGAACCACCCACTGACGACCTACACACCGGAAGCGTCCGACGCCATCGAGCCACGGATCAATCCGGCAGACGGAGTGCTGCGCTTCGTCGTCGGCGGAACGAACACCGTGAAGACGCTCGACGTCCGCGCCGTACTGGAGACTCCCGGATCGGGGCGGCAAGAGCAGCCCTACCAACAGGCCGAGTTCAGCCCGGACGGACACACGGCCGTGACGACACAGCGACACGGCCAGGATTGGGAGTTCCAGCTGCACGAACGAGGCGGCAGGACGATCCTCCTTCCGGGCCGGGCACGCGGGGATGCAGCACCCCACGTCGCCTTCTCGCCGGACGGCCGTACCGTCGCATACGGAGACTCCGAAGTTCGCCTGTGGAACGTGGATCACCGGCGCGAGACCGCGCGAATCAAGGTGCCGGAACTGATCTGGACCATCGCCGTGGGCTCGGACGGCGCGTCCCTGCTTTTCGCCACCTCCCGGCCGATCGGCGGGCAGAACGACGCCCCGAGCGTCGTCGAGGTGTGGCGGGCCTCCGAGCAGGCCAGACACCGTCTCCTGCGCAAGCAGACGGAGACGTTCTCCGCGTTCCTGACACCGGACGCGACCGCTCTGCTCACGTCGAACGGCGATCGATACGACCTGGACACCGGCCGCAAATTCACCGGCCTGCACGGCGAGGACACGCTGCAGTCTGCGCGGTTCAGCCGGGACGGAAACCACCTGGCGGTCAGCACCCTTCAGGGCCGGGTCACGTTCTGGGACCGCCTCGGCCAACACCGGATCGCGATCCTCGCACCGTCGAACCACGACGGGCGACACGAGTCGCCGGCCGTCGCCTTCTCGGCCGACGGCGCGTTCGTTGCGGTCGGAACCCAAGACGATTCCGTACGAGTCTGGGAAACCGCCTCGCCCGGCACCCCGGGCACGCTCATCCAGATCGACGAGGGCCGAATCCTCGGGCTCGGATTCACCGACAACAGCGACACTCTGCGGATCGCGACCTCGAACGGCATACACCGGGAAATCGGCGTGCTCGACCCGCAACGGGCCGCGCGACGGGTGTGCGAACGAGTCGGGGGCGGACTCGGGAGGGAACAGTGGGACGCCTATCTCCCGAAGATCCCCTACCGGGAGACCTGCTAGACCCTGCAGGGCCTAACGTGCGTCGGCGATCGGTTTGCCCTCGTGGGCGCGTCGTTGCTGATGCTGATGGCGAAGTCCCGGCACAAGAAGACCGAGAGTGTGCGCCGCTACTTCAAGCCGTCTTCAGAGGCGACCGCGAAGCTCACCGGCCCGCTCGCCCCGGTGATGCCCGGCGCTGAAGACGGTCATTTACCGAATCGCCGTTCGCGACTCGCGTACGAGCGAAGTGCGCGCAGGAAGTCCACGTGACGGAACGCCGGCCAGTAGCAGTCCACCCAGTGCATCTCGGCGTACGCGGACTGCCAGAGCAGGAAGCCGGACAGCCGCTGCTCGCCGGAGGTTCGGATGATGAAGTCGGTGCGGTCGGTGGTTGGCGAGTACAGATGCCGGGAGATGTCCTCGATCTCGAACCGCTCGACCAGTTCGGCCGGGTCGCCACCGGCCGCAATGTGTTCCTTGAAGGCGCTCTTCACTGCATCGACGATCTCCCGTCGGCCGCCGTAGCCGACCGCGACGTCCACCTTGAGCCCGCCGCGCCCGGCCGTCGCGGCGGCGGCCTGCTTGAGTACCCGGGCGCTGACGCCGGGCAGCATGTCGAGCGAGCCGATCACCTGGACCTCCCAGGGACGGCCTACGGCCGTGATGTCCCGGACGGTCTCTTCGATGATCTCGATCAGCGGGCCGAGCTGTTCGGCAGGGCGCCCCAGGTTGTCGTCGGAGAGCATGAAGAGGGTCACGTGCTCGATTCCTGCGGCAGTACACCAGCCAAGGAACTCGGTCGCCTTGGCGCTGCCCGCCCGGTACCCCTCCCGGACGTCCGCGTGTCCCGCCTGTCGGGCCCAGCGCCGGTTGCCATCGAGCATGATTCCGACGTGCTGCGGGCGTGGCAGCCCTGCCAGGGTGGCGGCCAGTCGGCGCTCGTACACCGCCTCGATCGGCCGTCGGAGGAACAGCGGGAGCAGCTTCATGAACCATCTCCATTGCGTCGTGGAACCCCGGCGGACCCTACCAGGGGCTTCTTTGATTCGGCTCGTGCTCAATGGCCGGCGACGAGCGGGCCGGCCTGGTGGCGCGGGGCGCTATTCAGCGACGAAGCCCGGGGCGACCGTGTCGTAGCGGCGCGGCGGCTGCCATGCGAACACGTCGGCCCGGAGGAACCGGACGCGAGGACGCGGTGTGCGCACGCGCGATGTTGCGGTGCATCCGTGGTTCACGGTGGTATTCCGGCATGAGCAGAATCGCTGAGGTCATCGTGCTGGCGCAGGACGCGGACGAGGTCATGGAGCCACTGACGCGGCACGACGACACGCGCACCTGGAACGGCGCGTTCTCCGAGATGCGGCCCGGCGGAAACTGGGGGTTCGGCTGGGGTGCGGAGTTCGTGCGGATGCACAGCAGATCAGGGCTGCTGAAGCACCTGGAGTCCTTGCCGTGGCCCCGGCCGGAGACAGTGCAGGTCCTGATCCATGACGAGGAGGACGACTGTTTCGGGCTGTGGATGATCCACGAAGGCAAGCTGGTGGAGATACCCCTTCCGCGCACGCGGCGGGCCTACTGGTCCAGACCGCACGACGAAGCGTTCCCACCCGACCCCGGGATCCTGAACAGGACGGACAGTCACCCCATCGACTGGCCGGAGGAGATCGAAGGCGGCGACCAGTCCCGGCCTCCGGCCTGGTGAGGGCAATCAGGCTCGAAGCCAGATGACGACGGCTACCGCGGTCGAGGTGCCGAGGAAGACGTACCCGCGTTTGTCGTAGCGAGTCGCCACGGCCCGTGCGTGTTTGAACTTGTTGATGGTCCGCTCGACGGTGTTGCGTTTCTTGCACCGCTCTTCGTCGAAGGCCGGTGGCCGTCCGCCGCGCGATCCTTCGCGGAGGCGGGCGGCCTGGCTGTCGCTCTTCTCCGGGATCGGGCGCCGGACGCCGCGTCGCCACAGGTATTCGCGGCAGGCCCGTTGCCGTGGGCCTTGTCGGCGGCGAGGCTGTCCGGCTTGTTGCGGGGCCTGCCCTCCGGGCCGGGGGACGCGGATCTTCTCCAGGTCCGGTCTGAACCGGGTGTAGAGGTTGACCGACTCAGGGGATGGACGCCAGACCGGTCACCGACCGGATCGCCTCGACTGTCTCTTCGACCGTCTGCGCAGCGTTGTCGATCCAGGTTCCCTGCTGCCCGAGCTCGGAGCGCATCAGCTCATCCAGGGGCGACCAGTCCGTGGTCAAGACCTTCTCCCGCGCCTGGTTGCGCTGCCATGCGACCGCCGGGCCGGGAGCCAGGATGACGATGTGGAGCGGCACTGCCGCCAGCGTCGTGCGGTAGAAGTCAAGGTGGGCACGGCTGACCACCACATCATCGAGCACGGGGACGAAACTCGCCCGCGCGAAGCTGTCCGCCAGAAGGCACGCGTTGCGAGCTCGCAGAAAGATCTGCCGGTCGGCTTCCGCGTTTTCGGCAGGTGAGGGCCATTGCCCACCGCTGACGATCATCTGCTGGAGTGCGTCCACCTCAATATGGGCCGACATCCGGAGCCGGCCGGCCAGCGCAGCGGCCACTGTGGACTTCCCACTCCCCGGGATGCCGGTCAGCAGGACAGCACCGGCGGCCGACTCGCGGTCGATGGATACCGGATTCAAGCTCATACGATTTCTCCAGGCGCAGCGATCAGGGCCCTGAGAGTACGCGCTGCCCCGTGATCCGCCGAGCCGGCGACTACTTGATCCACCTTCGGCACCCGCCCCGGGACGGGTGCCGACGCGGCCACGAATTCCGTCTGAGAAGACCGGACTTCGCTGCTGACCAGGAGATGGAGCTGTGCTTCCAGCCACGCATCGCAACGGGCGGCGAGGCCCTCCTCGTTCGGCGCGGCGCCGTTGTCCAGGGCGTCGAGGAAGGCGCGCAGCAGGGTCGCGGCACGGGTCAGGCCGGTGTGTGACAGCGCGGTCGCCGCCTCGTCGATACGGGAACGGGCGGGGCTGTTCAGATGGCGCAGTCCGCTGTGCGGCACCGCCGACATGGCGGATATCGCCTCGTCCAGCACCGCCGTCAGCGGATCGGACGGACGGTGCACCGCCGCTGCCAACGCCGTGGAACCGTCACCGGGCGCGAGATCCGGCACGACCACCCCGGCAGGGGTGAGCACCGCGATCGGATCGATCCGGATTCCACCGCCGGAGCGGTGCACCGAACCACTGACGTGCGTGGCGCCGCCCTCCAGCGCGTCGGCCAGGGCGTACAACGCACCGGGGCACTCCGGCCGGTGGCCCGACGTCACCAGCGCGGGGGTCCCTGAGACATCGCGCACGACGGCTTCGAGGCGCTGCTCGCCGGGGTCGTAACCGACGCTCTCCACCTCTGACAGGGCGACGACATGGACCGCCTCCGCCTCGATCCGCGGCCGGATCAGCCGGGGTGCCCTGCCCTCCCAGCCCGCCGTCAGCGCGGACAGATCCCGTACGAGCAACGGTTCCGGAAGCTCCGTCCAGGCGGCGCCGACGGGCGTGATGGTCGTCGTGCCCAGTCGGCCCCGGGCGACCGTCAGCGCGCGGCTCGGCGTGCGCCGCACGCTCTCGCTGACCAGGTTTCCGGCGGCCAGTGAGCTCAGGGGCGTGGCGAGGACGCGGCGGGTGGACAGCAGGTGGCCGGTGAGCTCCTTGCCCTCGGCAGCCGTCCAGGTCTTTCGCAGGACGAGGACGGTGCCCGCACCGGGATGAGCGAAATACACCTCGCAGATCAGGGACTGCGGTGTGCCGTGTACACGGCAGCCGAGCGAGGTGAGCCGGACCCGGCGCAGCGGGGTGTCCCCGGCCTCGAGGGTACCCAGTACACCGGGGAGTGTGGCGGCCCGCCTACGCGCGTACAACTCGGTGACCAGGGCGGCGACCAGCTCCGGGCGGTAATGGGCGTTGCGGTCGGCGTACGCCGTGAGCTGGTCCGTCAACTCGGCGAGCGCACCCGCGGGCCAGTGCAGCGACTCGGCGGTCAGCCCGGCACCGGCCCGTGCCAGGGCTCCGCCATGGACCGGTCCGACATGGGCCACGCCCTCCGCCAGCAGTTCACCCGCCAACCCGACGGCCGCGTCGAGTACGGGCCCGGCCGCGGACGGGGCGGTGGCGCGTCCGCCGACCTGGACGGGGGCGGACCGCTCGTCGGTCCCCGCTGCGTCGGCGGCCCGGAACGCCCAGACCGCGAGCGCCACCACCTCGCCGCGCAGCGAGGCTGCCGCATCCGTCAGCGCGTACGCGATCTCGCCGGGGACCGGGAACCGCACCGTGCAGGTGGGGAGTTCGACCCGGGGCTCGGGGTGGTCCGGGGACGGACGGTGAACAACGGCGGCGTAACCCCGCTCGAAGGTGCGGCGGGCCACGGCGAGCGGACGGGCGCCGACGGCTTCGGCCAGGGCCGCGTCGTCGGTGCTGCCGGGGGACCAGTCGGCGACGGGGACGGGGGCGCCGCCGTCCGTTCGGGCCTCGGCCCGGCGCTGATAGGCCAGCACCAGGGCGATGAGGTGGCGGCACACGCCCGGTGCGACGCAACTGCACTCGCCGTCGTCCAGACCCTTGCCGGGCGGCAGCGCCGTGGTGGTGCCGTCACCGAAGCGGGCTCGCACTGTGGTGTCCGGGTCGGTCGTCAGAGCGGGAACCGTGCCCGCGTCCAGCTCCTTCGTGGCCCGTTTGACCAGGCCGCGGTTGGCCAGTGCCGCGAGCGTGTCCGCAGTGAGGGCGAGCAGATCGGGGCGTGCGGCGACGGCGCCGCTCGTTGTGTCGGTCATCGTCCCAGCCTCTCGGCGACGAACTCGGCAAGGCGGCCCGGTGTCATCGCTCCAATGTGTGCCCCGGCCGCGGCGAGCCGTCCGGCCAGCTCACGGTCGTATTCGGGGTTGGCGTCCTCGTCGAGCGCGGCCAGCCCCAGCACGGTGCTGCCCTGCTCCACCAGCGCACGCACCGTGCGCAGCAGCCGGTAGGGGTCGCCGCCCTCGTAGAAGTCGGTGATCAGCGCGACGATCGTGCGCCGCGGATTCTCCACCAGACCCGCGCCGTACTCCACGGCCCGAGCGATGTCGGTGCCGCCGCCCAACTGGACCCGCATCAGCAGTTCCACCGGGTCCGTCACATCCGAGGTCAGGTCCACCACCTGGGTGTCGAAGGCGACGAGGTGCGTCTTGAGGCCGGGCAGGCCCCACAGACACGCGGCGGTCACCGCCGAGTGGATCACCGATCCGGCCATCGAGCCCGACTGGTCCACCAGCAGGATCAGTTGCCACTGCGTCACATGGCGTTGGGTACGGGAGTGGAAGTGGGCGCGCTCGATCAGAAGACGCCGCTCGCCCGGCTGGTAGTGGGCGAGGTTGGCCCGTACGGTCTGCCGGAAGTCGAAGTCCCTCGCCAGCGGCACCCGGCTGGGTTTACGGGAGCGGGTGCCGTGGAACGCCCGGCGGATCTCCGGCCTGAGCTTGGCCAGGAGCTGTTTCACCACCGACTCGACGATGCGTCGGGCCAATCGCAGCACCTGCGGGTTCATCAGATGCTTGGTACGCAGCACCGCCCGCAGCAGGGTGGGGCTCGGCTCGACGCGCTCCAGCACCGCGGGGTCGGTGACGATCTCCTGGATGCCGTACCGCTCGACGGCGTCCCGCTCCAGGCGCTCGATGGTTTCCTTGGGGAAGAGCCGGTGGATGTCGTCGAGCCAGTCGACCGCGGTCACGGCGGACGGGCCGTCACCTCCCGTACGGGAGGTGGTGCCGGAGCGGCGCACACCACGTCTGGCGAGGTCGGGGTCGCGGCCGTAGAGCCAGTCGAGTGCGGCATCCCGGCCGGCGTCGCCCGGCCCCAGCGGTCCGGTGTGCCGTTCGGCGGCGGAACCGAGGACCAGCCGCCAGCGTTCCAGCCCGGCGTCGGGAGCCGTGTCGGCTCCTTCCCCGGGCGTGGGTGCCCGGCCGGGTACGTGTTCGGGCGTGGTCATGGGGTGGCTCCCAGTTCATAGCGGGCCAGCAGTCGGGACACGGACTCCTCCAGGGAGCGGGCCCGGGCGATCAGCAGCGGGTCCTCGGTGGTCCGCAGCAGGGAACGCGACGAGCCGCGCACCCCGCGCCGTTCCAACAGGCGACCGGCGATCCGGTCGCGTTCGCGCGGCGGAAAGAATGCGAAGGCCTGGCGCAGAGCGGGCAGACCCGACAGGAATTCGTTGTCGGGCAGCGCGCAGACCAGGCTGTCCAGCACATCGATCAGCGACTCCGCGCCACCGCCGCGCTCGTTCCCACCCTTGTTCCGCACCGCGCCCGTCACCTCTTCGCGGGCGAGCGCGAACAGTCCGGCCAGCCAGTCGCCGAGCGCATCAGTGCCGGCCGTCACGACCGTACGTACCGCCTCGGCCGGGTCCCCGGAGGTGTCCGGGGCCTGCGTCAGGTTCCGGTGCAGTCCGAACGCGGCCCCGCGCAGATCGATCGGTGTCTCCGGATCGCCGCTGATCCGCCACGCGATCGCGGCCGCCGTCTCCCGCGGGACGGAGAGCAACTCCGGCGCGTGCAGCAGGGCGTCGCGCACCGCGACCACGGCCCGCAGACGAGGGAAGTCCACCCCCGACGCACCGCGCGCCCCCTCCAGAAGCCACAGCAGCCGACCCGTCGCCCCGTCGATCACAGCGGCGAGCAGCGGACCGTGCGCCACCCCGAACACTCGGTCGTGCCGCCACAGCCCCAGGGCCGTGGAGAGTATGTCTCCGAGCGATCCTGCGTCCTTCAACTCACCTACGCCGGCGGCAAGTTCTCCGAGCAACTGCTCGGAGCACCCGTCCATCCCGCACAGCACGGCGTCGAACAGGGCCCGGGCCAGGCCATCGGCCCCGGCCGCGGCGTCCTGCGTGCGCTCGGTGAGCGTGGCCGCCGCCGCCTCCGACAGGGTCGCGCCGTAGGCCCCCGCCTCCACCAGCGCGGCCTCGCGCCCCGAGAAGGACTGCGCCTCCCAGCGTTCGGTGAAGACCGGGTCGATTCCGTGCTCGGGACCGGCCGTCCGCCCGTGACCGGGAATCCTCAGCACCCGCAGCCGGTGCAGCACCCGGCTGCGCTCCAGGTCGGTGGCGTCCGTGAGATCGAGGCGGTACGAGGCCTCGGGGCCGCCGTCGAGCGCCAGCGCGGCCAGCTGCGCCGCCACATCGTGAACCAGTGGCGGCGTTGGAGTGCGGGGATGGAGTTGCCCGGTACGCTCGCCGCTGCAGGCCGCCACCATCTCGACGACCGCAGGATGGGCCCCCGGCGTCAGCGTGCCCCGGCTCGTCCACGGAAGCGGGCGGTCCAGGTCGTCCGTGATCAGGGCGCCCGCGAGACCGTCCAGCACATCGATCCTGGCGGGGCGCGGATGGCCGCGCAGCGCCGTGAGCCCCTGGGCCAGACTTCGCGCGGCGATCAGATCGGCGGTGGACACCGGGAATCCACGCGCCCGCAGCCGCTCGACGACCACGCGCAGCAAGCCGTCCGCCGCGGCCTCGGGGCCCGCCTCCCACACCTGCTGGTAGTAGCCGGGAGACGGCATCCCCGACTGGTACCCGGCAAAGGCGTCCAACTGCCGGAAGGAGTAGGGCACGAGGAAACTCCCGGCCATGGCCCCGTCCGGCGGGGCGGGCACCTTTGGCCACCCGTCCGCCCCCCGCTCCCAGCCGTCGCCGCCGGCAGCGCTCTGCCCGCCGGATCCGGTGAGAGCCCGGAGCGCGGGCTGGTGGAAGCCGCCGGTGACCACCAGCACCGGCCGGTCCCCGGCCTTGGCGACCGCCGCCCGGACCCACGTCGCCATGTACGTTTCGCGCGCCCGGTCGCAGGCATCGGCTTCCGCGTCCCCGCGCACCAGCGCGAAGTACGCGTCGAGCCGTTCGGCGAGACCGTCGTCGGGCTCGACCTCGAAAAGGCGGTCCCACAGGGCGTCCGAGGAGTCCACCGCGAAGTGCCGGCACAGCCGCTGTGTCGCCTCCGCGTAGCGGACCTCCGCATCGGCATAGCGGTTGGTGCGCTCGGCGAACGCCGGGTGCCAGGCCGGTAGATCGATGAAGCGGACCTCCGCCCCGGCCGCCCGCCCCGCCCGCAGCGCGACCCACTCGGGCGAGTAGTCGCAGAGCGGCGCCCAGGACGTCGCGGACCGCTGCCCGTCGCGGTAGTGGCTGAACACCGCGACCGGCAGCTCATGCCCGAGCAGCAACTCGTCCAGCCGTCCGTTCATCTCGGCCGGACCCTCGATCAGCACCTGGGCGGGCCGAAGCTCCTCGATGGTCCGCTCGACGAGCCGTGCGCAGGAGGGGGAGTGGTGACGAACCCCCAGGAACACCGCGGACATCAGTCGGCCAGCAGATGGCGTGCGTCGTACAGGGCCTTCCAAGCCGGGCTTCGACGGCGCGGCACCTGCTGTTCCAGATAGCGGCGCAGCCGGGCCAGGTCCTCCGGGCTGTCCTTGGCCGCCGTCCCCGCCAGACACGCCACCACATCGGCGGCACTGCCAGGCTCACCGCGCAGGAACCAGCCGCGAACGCCCACGGCATGGGCGACCGAGACGGCCTCCGCGGTACTCATCACCGCCGAAGGACGGTCCGAGCCCCCACCGGGTCCGCCCTTCTCGCCGGCCCCCGCACGCAGCTCCCGGAACGTACCGACCAGGACCTCCAGCACATCCCGGTCCGGTGGCGGCTCCACTCCCGAACGCCGCAGAAGAGTGGTCACCTCCGCCTCGACGAGCGCCAGTTCGGTGTCCAGGTCGGGGATCGGGAACACTGTCTCGAAGTTGAACCGCCGCTTGAGCGCCGCACTCATCTCATTGACGCCCCGGTCCCGGGTGTTGGCCGTCGCGATGACATTGAAGCCCTGCCGGGCGAAGACCATGCCATCCGGCCCTGTCAGCTCGGGGATCGCCACCACCCGCTCGGAGAGCAGCGACAACAGCGAGTCCTGCACCTCCAGCGGACAGCGGGTGATCTCCTCGAACCGCACGAGCCTGCCCTCTGCCATGCCGCGCAGCATCGGAGCCGGGACCAGCGAGCGGGTGGAGGGACCCTCGGCGACCAGCAGTGCGTAATTCCAGCCGTACTTGATCTGGTCCTCAGTGGTTGCCGCGCCACCCTGAACCGTCAGCGTCGAGTCACCGCTGACCGCGGCCGCGATCAGTTCGGACAGCAGCGACTTGGCGGTGCCCGGCTCCCCGACCAGCATCAGCCCACGACTTGTCGCCAGTGTCACCAGCGCCCGGTCCACCAATGAGGGATTGCCGACGAACTTCCGGCTGATACCCGCGTCCGGGTCACCGATGACGAAGCGGCGCGCAGCGCGCAGGCTCAACTCCCAGCCCGGCGGCCGCGGATCACGGTCGCCGGCCCGCAGCGCGGTCAGCTCCTCGGCGTACCGCACCTCTGCCGGTGGCCTCTGCACCGGTGCCGGACCGCCGTCCGGTGTCTCGAGGCGCGTCTCGTTCCGTACGGTCATGATGCGACGCCCTCGGTGAGTTCCGTCAGGTCGCCGAGGAGTTCGGATACGGTCACCGCGTCCAGGTCGGCGAAACGGAGCAGGTGGCTGCGACTGTCCCAGTGATCATTGGGCTGGCTGTCGAGCCAGACCGTTTCGAGGATCTGGTCGGGGAACATGTCGACCACCCCGACCGCGATGCCCTCGTCCAGCGCGATCACCAGGTAGCAGTCGTCGGTCAGCCTCTTGGAGATCCAGCGCTCCACTCCGGCGTCCTGCGGCACCCCGCGCTCCCAGCCCCGCCGCTCCAGCCCCAGGACCTTCCCGGTCGGCACCTTGAGCCCCTCGAACCTGGTGAGCCGGTAACCCGGCCTCTCCTCCTCGGACAGCTCGAACACGGTGCGTCCGAGCTGCGCGAACGGCTGAAGGATCTCGTAGTCGGCGAACACCTCGGACCAGGTGGTCAATTCCTCCCCGAGATGCAGCGGGTGCGCGAGCCGCACGGTAGCGTCGTCGGCCAGGGCGAAGACATCGTCCTCCGCGTCGGCGAACGTACGGTCCTCCGCGACCCGGAACGCCGTGCGCACGCCGTCGTCCGTCTCGCTCAGCCACACCAGTCGGCGTACCAGATGCCACAGCAGCGGATGACCGACGAACAGCTCCTGGAACTCCTGGGCCGTCCAGGAACGCCCGGTCACCATCGCGGCCTCGAGCCGGCGCACCTGGTCCGAGGCGATTGTCCGGACGTCCTTCTTGAGAGCCATGAACCGCTTGCGCTCCGCCGCGGCGAGCTCCGCCTCGTCCCGGGCGCCGGGCTGCGGCAGATCCTTGCGGCGCTTGCCGTCACCGTCCAGCACATAGGGCCGCAACTGCTCGTCGAAGCCGACCGTGAACGAACGGGTGCCGTAGTCGACGACCGTCGAACCCTCCGCGTCCAGACCGAAGTCCGGCACCAGACGGTCGGAGAGCTGTTCCCCGGTCAGCCCGAGCCCTGCGGCGACCTCGGCGATCTTCTCCTGGGCGCGTGCCTTCAGCGCCTTGAACTTCACCCGCTGCGAGATGCCGTGCAGATGCAGGAGCGCGACATCGGTGCCGATGGACGCCAGCACATCGAGGCCCTCCACCGCCCGATGGTGCGCGCCCTCACCGGGCCAGGACCGGATGACCGGTGTGAGCCGGCGGACCGTCTCGTCGTCGCCCAGCAGTCCCAGCGCGTGCAGCGCCCACGACTCCTTCGCGGGCAGATTGGCCAGCTGCCACTGCTCGAACAGGGCCCATGCGAACTCGGCGAGCGAAGCGGCATCGGCCGTCTCGACGAGCGAAGCGACCCCCGGGTACACCTCGCCGGGCTTCGACAGCGCAAGCATCGTCAGGGCGTGGCGCACCGACCGCACCGGCAGCGCACCGCCGGACCGGACCGTGATCTGGGGCAGCAGCGAGGGCTCGGCCCAGCCCGGCAGCACAGGCATCCTGGCGGGCAGCGCACGCTCCAGCGGGTCCGCGGACAGCAGCGCCTCCACCGCGGCAACCGTCTTTGGGCCGTACGACCGGGCGGCATCACGCACCGCGGTGTCGCCGTGCACCGCGGCGATCAGCGTCAGTGCCTGTTCGGCGGCGCGCCGTGCGGCGCCCGCCTTGCCCACGGCGTCCGGCACCAGGAGCGGGGCGGCCGCGACGCCGTGCCGGGTGAACCAGGAACGGGCGGTCGCCGCAGTGGACTTGAGCCGTGCAGCCCAGTCCGCCATGTGCCGGGCGACCTGCGCATCGACGAACGGGAGCAGCAGCGGCGCGAGCGCACCGGGCTGCCGGGGCACGGCGCGCAGCAGCAGTGGCAGCGCTGCGAGGCCGAAGCGGGCGGCGATCGGCTTGAAGGTGTCCTCGCCGTCCCACAGGTCGGTCGGATCCCAGGTGGCGAGCAGTGGGGCGACCAGTTCCTCGGGTCCGTGCACGAAGACCCAGGCCGGCCGTAGACCGCCCACGGCCAGGTCGTGATGCAGGGTGGCGGTGTCCTTCTCCCAGTCGCCGTTGCTGTGCCGGGCCGTGTACCAGGAGGAGCTGGCCGCCCATGCCGCCTGCTCCTCGGGCAGCCACTCCAGCGAGGGCTCGGACACCGCGGTCAGTCCCGTCACCACCGCGGCCTTGGCCTGGGTGCGGGGCCGGGACCACGGCGGCGTCGTCAGCACGGTGGGCAGGGCGTCCACGGGTGCGTCGGCGATCAGGTCCGCAGGGTTGAGCAGCGGTTCGACGATCTCCACGACCTCGGCGTCCAGCTCCCCGAGTGCGAGCGAGACCAGTTCCTGGTGGGCGCCGATATGACCGCGCAGCAGTTGCAGCGTCCGGCTGGACGACGCTGCCGAGCTGCCGCGAACCTCGGCGGCCAGCAGTCGCACCGCACGCACCGGATAGCGGCGCATGGCGTCGAGGAGAGCGGGGCGGACGTGCTTCGAGTCCGCGTGGGCGAGCAGAGCGAGGAAGGCCTCGTCGGTGGGAAGCTCGACCAGGGAGTTGGCAGCGAGCTTCACGCCGTCGGCGTAGTAGTGGTTGCCGTTGAGGGAGTCGGCCAGCAGCGGAGCGATCGCCGGGCCGATGCCCTCGGCGACCGTCGCGATGAACGCGACGCCGTCGGTGAAGTCCGGCCGGTAGGGGAACCGCGTCATCTGGTCGGCCGAGTTCAGTGAGCTGAACACCATGGTCCGCAGGGTGCGGTCCTGCTCCGCGCTCACTTCGGGATCCGCGCAGAGCTCGTCGACCCAGTCGGTCTCGCTCGGTACCAGATAGGAGACGATGATCTTGCGCAGTGCGTCGGTGCGGCACTTGGCCAGCACCTCGACCGTCGCCCGATAGGTCTCCTCGTCGGCCGCCGCGAGCAGCGCACGGACCCGGTCAATCGGCAATCGTCGGTCCCTCGCCCAGTACGAGTGGCGCGGGCGTGCGAGCGCCTCCAGCCGGGGCGCGCTCCGCCGGTGGCCGCTCTGGTGCCAGTCGGCGTCGACCGAGAACATCTCGACCGCAGCCCGGGCGGCGAACGGCAGACCGTAGCGCCCGGACCAGTGGTCCGCCCACGCGGAGTCGGGCACGGGAAGTCTGACGACCGAGGCCATAGCGACTGCTCCGACCGGCGAAGGGCTTCCGGCGACATGCGCCCGCAGATGGTCGGCCAGTCCGGCATCCGAACGCGGCGCGTTCACGAACTCCTGGATCCAGGCGGTCTCTTCGGTGATCCGGTCCTCGACCTTGCCGAGCGCCTCCTGCCGCGCCTTGCCGGGCACCCGGTGTACTCCGCCGCGCCGGGGGTGGAGCGTTCGCCGCCAGCTCGCGGGAAGAACAAAGGTGTCCTCGTCGGGCAGAGCAAGAGCGTCCGCTTCGGGAAGCCCAGAAGTGTCCCCTCCGGGAACCGCGCCCGGCGCGGTCGCAGTCGCTGCGGCAGCCCCTGTGGCCGTTGCGGTCCCCGCAGCCGACACCCCCACCTCGCGGTACCCCTTCTTCTCCTTCTCCGCGATCGTCTTGCGGACCTGCGCCGACGCGGCCTCGGCCGACGCGTACTCCTTCGTCTGCGTACGCCCGTCGCTCCCGCACCGCCCGTAGCGCACCGTCACCACGGCACCCTCGGCCTCGGTCTCCCAGAACTTCGAGGCGCTGCCCTCGACGTACTCCCAGCGACGCACAGTCCCGCCCCTTCACACCCGGACAGCCCGCCTGGCGCGGGCTTTTCGATCAGTGGTGCCACAGTAGAACGCACCACTGACAACGCAGCGTGACCGGGGTGTCGGACGAGTGAAGCGGCAGGTCAACCGCTGTGTGAAAGCTCTTCCCTGTGCACGGAGCGAGCGAATGACAGTCCCGAGACCAGCCGCTCCACCTCGTCGACCGCCGCACTCCCGAGCCGTTCCAGCTCATTGCCGGGCGAGCCCGCCGGATGCGGCGTCAGGAAGGCGCCCGGCAGGTCAAGAAGCCGGCCGTCCGGCCGCAGGGGTTTTGGATCGGTGACGTCGAGTACAGCGCTGGGCCTCGGTCACCGGCCCTGGCCGCGGACAGGTCTGGACAGACGACCTCGGATGCGGCCACGCCCTGAGCCCGGGACCAGACTTCCGGGACTGGTACACCCAGTGGCTGACCCGCACCCGCCGATAGAGCCGGCATCCACGTTCAGCTGTACGCGGCGTGGGTACGCCGGCAGCCCTGGCCTTCATTCCACAACTTGCCGCCTGCCGGCCGTCAGCACAGCGAGGTCCGGCACACCGAACCGCGCGCGGAGATCGAGGAACTCCGCAACCTTCCCTTCCACCGAACCGGCCCACATAGCCCGCGCAGCTCTCCGCGGACACGAACTTGAGCGGTGTGGTCTTGAGGAAAGGCCGACCGGCTCGCATGCCGGTCGGCCGTCCTCCCCAAGCCGCAGAACGGCGCCCGGTGAAGCAGGACGCGCGCTCGAAAACCAGTGGAGCAGCGTCGCTGTGCGCCATTACCGTGCTGCCGAGCCAAGTCGTCTAGTCAAGGACACGCCGTTGTACACCCTGTGAGACCTCCCGAGCGCTGATTCGTCGCGCGTCGCACATGTGCGCCGCGCTGCCTTTTGCTGCGGACTTCTCACTGAAACCGGTGTATTTCTGTGCTCAAAACCTGGATAGTTTTGCCCACCTGCCTGCCGCTCGTTCTCCGCCGTTGCCACGTGTGCGCGTCCGAGCGCTTCCGGGCAAGCGGTAAATTCCGCGTCAACGCGAACCACAAGCTCATCGACGCCTGGCTCCTCGCGCTCTGCACCGCTTGCGGGGAAACGGCAGAGCTCACGGTCCTGGAGCGGATGAATGTGCGCTCCGTACGACCTGAGCTGCTGGACCGGCTGCATGACAACGACCCTGGCCTGACAACCGAGCTGCTCCGGGATCCGGTCGTAAGGCGCCGCGACGTGGGCGGCTCGGGTCGAACCGCGCGGCCGGCCTGGCAGTCACCGTACGGTCCGCCGCCGCACCGGGCGCACCGCGGCCGGTGGGCGCCTGCGCCGGTGTTGGCCAGGTCTCGGTCCGCTTTGCGGCGCGGATACCTGTGCGGCCGGTGCGACTGATCGCCGAAGGTTTCGGCTTTTCGCGGGCCGAGGTCGAGAGACTGCTCGCCGAGGGGAACCTCGTGTTGACAGTCCGGCTGAGCGGCAAGCTCTCCGGCGACTTCACCTTCGCGCTCAAGTGCTGAGTCCTCCTCGGGACCAGGGGCCTGTCCGACACGGTCCGCCGGACAGGCCCTGACCAACCCGCTTGGTGGTGTGCCGATGGAAGCGTTCTCGTCGGCACACCAGCTGTCTGGAGTTCCCCGTTACACCAGCGCTGGAATTCGTCGTCGAGCTGGTGCTGGTCGGCCTTGCGGTCACGCGCAACCGCCGGTCCGCGCGGGCCAGCAGGGCCGGGGAGGGAGTGCCGTACTGCGGCTCGGCTTCGGCGGTGGTGTTCGTACGTGCGCGCATACGGCCCCGCCTCTCCGGCCGGTGGTCCGTCGGTGCCTTCGACGCTACGCAGCTGCTGGCCCTGCCATCAACGAAGTTGCGGAGAATTGCGGAGGTTCACTCCAGGGCGTCGATCGCGACCCGGACGAGCGCGCGGGCCGTATCCCCGTACACGGCCATCTCCGCGAGGCCGGCGAACACCTTCGCGCAGTCAGCCGGTTCGCGCGGCTGCGTCACCTTGATCTGCGCCGTCAGCGTCTCCACCACGGCCTGGACGTCGTCGTGGAGGTAGAACGCCTCCAGCGGCCACACGGTGCGCTGCGCGGTGAACGGGGTAATCCCGAGGGAGACGGACGCCAGGGGCATCACGGCCAGGAGGTGGCACAGCCGGCCCTTCATGGCGTCGGGGTCGGCGGTGCGGTAGCGCAGGACGGATTCCTCCATGAGGACGACATAGCGGTGGTCGCCCTCGCAGAGGAACCGGCAGCGGGCGATCCGGGCGGCGACCGCTTCGGAGACGTCGTCGGGGGTGCCCTGGAAGGTGGTGATCTGTTTCATGAGTGCGGTGGCGAAGTTGGGGGAAACGGCTTCAAAGTGCTGTGCCAGGCGCCTTCGAACCGCCGAGGATGGTCGCATGACGATCACTTCCCAGGCTTGTTCCTTCGACAAGGCCGCCGCCGGCTATGCCACAAACCGTCCTTCGTATCCGACCGCCCTGCTCGATGCGGTTGAGGAACTCGCCGACCGCCCCTTGAAAGGCGCCCTCGTCGCGGACGTCGGTGCCGGCACCGGACTGGCGACCGCCCTCCTCCATGCCCGGGGTGCGCGTGTCATCGCGGTGGAACCCGGCCTTGGAATGGCCTCCCAGTTCCGCCTCGGACTGCCCCATGTCCCCCTCGTACTCGGTGACGGCAACAACCTGCCGCTTGCCTCCGAGTCCATCGACATCCTTACCTATGCCCAAGCCTGGCACTGGACCGACCAGCGTAAATCCGTCCCGGAGGCCCTCCGAGTACTGAGCCCCGGCGGTGCACTCGCCCTCTGGTGGAACGACTCGGACAGCACTGTCCCCTGGATAGCCGACCAGGACTCCCGCCTGCGCCGCCTCTTCAGCGCCGAAGACGACGAGCCCGACCCGATGGCCCGATTCCGCGGCCTGTCGCCTCAACTCGGTTTCGTCACCCGGCAGATGGTGTGGACCAGGAGCGTCCCGCTCGATACCCATCTCGCGAACCTGGCCAGCTACTCCGACTTCCTTGTTCTCGGCAAGAACGCCACCAGGACATTCCTGTCTGCGGAGCGCGATCTCCTGACCGAAGTCTTCCCGAACGGCACGGTCGAGGAGCGCTACGTAGTCAGCCTGGCCGTTGCTGCCCGTTGACACCAGGCGGTCCAGCGAGCGGTCCTCCCAGAGCGAGCAAGGGCCTGAACTGCGGCGAGCCCCACGCCACTTGTCAAGGGGCGGGATTCCTGAGGGAACCTCGCCCCCTCTCAGGGCTGCGTCAGGGAGCGGAGACGGCCCGTGCACCGCCGGACGGTGCCCACGACGGCGTCACACCGGTGACCTGGCACACCATCAGGAAGAGCGGGATGGGCGGGGTGTACGGCGTGCGGTTGTCGGGCTGGTGGATCAGCCGGGGCCGTACCGCCGGAACGCAGGCCCCTTTCGCATAGGCGGCCTGCACGGGCCAGTCCAGATCGAGGTCGGAGCCCGCAGGCACGATCCACCACCAGCGGTCCGCATCCGCGAAGACGCAACCGGTGCGTGGCAGATGAGACATGAGCCGGAAGCCGTACCGGGACGGCACCCCCACCGCGTCGCAGCCCAGGCTCGCCGACAGTGCGGGCGGCAGCGGCAACTGCACTGTGCCCGTGGCGACGGCGCGCTGGGGCTCACGGGAGCGGCGCGCTGCGAGCAGATGGGACATTGCGTTCTTCAGCATGACCGCTCCGAGCCGTGCGGCAGTTCTGCCCAGACGATGCGGCCCGAGCCGTAGCCCGCGTCGCGAGAACCCCAGGAGCTGCTCATCGCGTCGACGAGCAGCAAGCCGCGTCCGTGCTCGTCATCGGCGGTGCGGCACAGCTGCGGCCCGCCGGGCTGGTGTCCTTGGTCCTGTACGGCTATGCGAAGCCGTCCGTCGAGGCAGTGCAGCTCGCACACGACACGAGCGCTCTCGGTGTGCACCACCGCGTTGGTGACCAGTTCCGAGACGATCAGGATCGCCGCCTCTTGAGCGTCCTCGTCCAGCCGCCACTCGTCGAGCCGAGCCCTCGTCAGCCGCCGTGCACCGGCAACCGACTCGGGGTGCGCAGGCAGCGCGAAGCAGTATCGGAGCGCTTCCGTCCCGGGGCTGAGGTCCATGAGCCGGGGGATAAGCGCACTGCCAGGTGCCACAACCGATTCCTCACAGTGGGGGCTGCGTCACACCCCGCGGTCCCACGTGAATGAGGGCGGCCGTGACTACGTGAACTGGTTCACTCACCAACTCTCCCCCTGTCGAGAACACTTGGCAAGGGGCACTCTGAAAATTTCAGAGTGCCTGTGTCTTGGGCGGCCTGCGCATGGCACACTGCTGGCAAACAGCGCATCGGGAGGTCTGAAGTGAGCGAACCGCGGTCCGCCCCGACCGTGGGTCAGGTCGTTCTCGGCAAGCGCCTGCAGGATCTGCGGGAGCGTGTCGGCCTGAGCCGTGACCAGGCTGCCAAGGTGCTGCGGGTCGCACCTGCGACGATACGCAGGATGGAGACCGCCGAGGTCGCTCTCAAGATCCCCTATGTCCAACTGCTGCTGAAGGCGTACGGGATCGCCGACGACGAGGCCGAGGCCTTCGTGGAGCTCGCCGAGGAGGCCAATAAACCCGGCTGGTGGCAGCGCTTCCACGATGTGCTGCCCGACTGGTTCAGCATGTACGTCAGCCTGGAGGGCGCCGCGAGCCTCCTGCGCATGTACGAGCCGCACTTCGTCCCCGGACTGCTGCAGACCGAGGACTATGCGCGCTCGGTGATGCGCACCGGAGCCGTCGGCCAGACCAGGCCCGAGGACATCGAGCGCCATGTGGCGCTGCGGATGGAGCGTCAGTCCCTGCTGACCAGGCCGGACTCCCCGAAGCTGTGGGTGGTGATGGACGAGACGGTGCTGCGCCGTCCTGTCGGCAGCGCCGACGCCATGCGCGGACAGATCGACCGGCTGCTCGAAGCGACCGAGATGCCGCATGTGACGCTGCAGATCGCAGAATTCTCGACCGGCCACCATCCGGGCACCTACGGCCCCTTCGTCCTCTTCCGCTTCGGCGTCCCTGAACTCCCCGACATGGTTTACAGCGAGTACCTGACCGGAGCCGTCTACTTCGACGCGCGCCCCGAGGTGGCCTCCTACCTCGAAGTCATGGACCGCATGGCGGCTCAGGCCGCAACTGCACAACGCACGAAGGAAATCCTCCGGGACTTCCGCAAGGAGCTGTGATGGAACCCATATACAACGGCATGCCGGCCGCCGAACTCGGCTCCGAGGGCTGGTACAAGCCGTGGAGCGGTGGGAACGGAGGCAATTGCGTCGAAGCCATGAAGCTGTCGGACGGCAGAGTCGCCGTGCGCCAGTCCGCCGATCCCGACGGCCCCGCCCTGATCTACTCCCACCGTGAGATCGCCGCCTTCATCCAGGGGGCCAAGTCCGGCCAGGCGGACTTCCTTCTCACCTGAATCCGCAGCGCCGAAGTCCCTCACCGCCCCACACTCTTGCTGTTCGCCGACCTCTGGACCCATGGAGCGCGCTATGACCGGGCACGAGCCCCAAGCCATCGAGATCGACACCAGCAAGCCGCATCCCGCCCGGATGTACGACTGGTTCCTCGGCGGCAAGGACAACTACCCGGTCGACGAACAGATGGCCCAGCAGCTGCTGGCCGTTGACGCCAGAGGGCGCGACATGGCCCGGGTCAACCGGGCCTTCATGCACCGGGCCACCCGGTGGCTGGCCGAGAACGGCATCCGCCAGTTCCTCGACATCGGCACCGGCATCCCCACCGAGCCGAACCTCCACCAGATCGCCCAGCGGACCGCCCCGGACGCGCGCATCGTCTACTGCGACAACGATCCGATCGTCCTCGCGCACGCGGCGGCCCTGCTGCGTTCCACCCCACAGGGCGCCACCGAGTACATCCAGGCCGACGCCCGCAAGCCGGAAGTCATCCTGGAGCAGGCCGGCAAGGTCCTCGACTTCGACAAGCCGATCGCGCTGTCGCTGCTGGCCCTGCTGCACTTTCTGGACGACGAGGACGGCGCGGCCGAACTCGTCGACCGCCTGGTGGAGCGGCTCCCCTCCGGCAGCTACCTGGTGCTCTCGCACACCACCGGGGACTTCGACCCCGAGGGTGCGGCACAGGCGTCCGCCCTGTACAAGGCCCGTGGGATGACGCTGCGCCTGCGTACCCACGCCGAATTCACCACGTTCTTCGACGGACTCGAACTCGTCGAGCCGGGTGTCACGCTCTCCGCGGACTGGCATCCGGAGCTCGGCGAGGCCATTGACGTCCGCGGCGACGAGCCGATCCCGGGCTACGCCGGCGTGGCCCGCAAGGCCTGACCGCCGGCCCGCCGCGCCGTCACTGACGGCTGACCGACCGGGTGATGCCCGCGGCGATCGTCGTCGCGAGCAGCCACCCGGCCGCGATCAGCAGATATGACAGGTACTGGTACCAGCCCTGCGGGTTGAACGCCTTCTCCTGCCCGAAGTCGATGATCGGCAGCAGCAGATCCAGGGTGTAGAAGAACGCACTGAACGGCGGGGCCTCACCGGCCTTCAGCGGCGGGGGGCGGTGCAGTCCGTAAGCCAGCGCCCCGATGAGCAGCAGCGAGAAGAGCCAGGTTGCCGCGCGGACCGGCCGGAAGCCGTACCCCACGGTGACGTCCTGCAGATGCCCCCACACCCTCGCGTATCCCGGCAGGGTGGTGCGGTGGGTGCGCTGTTTGGCGAGCTGCACGGTGCGTGCCGCGTCGTCGTCACCGATCCGCCGGTACGCCGCCGTCAACTGCTCGTACGCGTACGGAACGTATCCCTCCTCCTCGCGTCCGAGCAGCGGCAGCCGCTGCTCGGCGGGCATATGGGGGAGCAGAGTGGTGTACGTCAGCCCGTCGAGGCGGACATCGCGCGGCCAGACCGCCGGGTCGGCGTGGATGAGATCGATCTGCGCGCGGCGCAGATTCACCCTTCCCCGGATCGGGGCGGCCTCCCGGAGCCACAGCTCGCCGACCGTGCAACTGCCGGCACGCACGGCGACACCGCCGGGGTTCGAAAGCCGCGCGTACGCGAAGTTGAGCTGCCCCGGTATCCGGCTGCCGCGTACATTGGTCCGCCCCTCGACCCGGATCCGCATCGCGTGGACATCGGTGCCGACCGTGAGCGTCTCCGCCTGGAGGGCGGTCGCCCCCGGATTCAGCAACTCGGCGTCGTTCAGCAGGACCTGCCCGGTGACGGCGGCACCGTCGAGCCGGAACTCACCGTGCACGACGAGTGCAGGCAGCCACATGTCGTCCCCGGCGATCACATGATTGAGCTGGAGGACCACTTCGTCGTTGGGCGCCGTCGATCCGTCGGCGTTCACCCCGATCCGGGTGTGGTCGAAGAACAGCGCCTGGGTGATCCTCGAACCGCCGAGCCGGACCGGGCCGGAGATCCGGCAGTCCGTGAGCCTCAGTACGCCGTCGATCCGGACGGTGGCGGCGGCCAGGCCCGGGAGCACCGAATTGCTGAGGTTGAGCTGGCGCAGCTGCGCCCCGTACAGATTCGGCGCCTGTTCGAAGTGACAGCCGGCCAGCAGCACCGCGTACTCGGCCGTCGCGTACCGCAGGTTCAGGGAGCCCGAGATGCGTGCGCCCATCACACGCAGCGCGGCCGCCTCGCCGTCCTCCTGCCGGCCGCTGATCAGCAGGGCCCGCAGCACCTCGCCGCGTACCGTGCGCTCCGGCCCCCAGCCGGCCCCGGTCTCCGGGTCGTCCTCGGCCTCCACGCATGTACGGAAGTCGACGGGAGCGCCGAGCGGGAAGGCATCCCATACGCGGCGTTCGGCGGGGGTCAGCTCGGTGATCTCCATCGGCGGGACTCTGACCCGAGGTCCGTCACAGTGTCAACCCCGCTGGGTCTTTGCCGCGTTCAGCTCCCCAGGGCATGGCCGATCGTCACATCCACATGCCCGGGGACCTCGTCGTGCCGGTCGCCCACCGACGGGGTACCGGACGGCTCGAAGAACAGGACCGAGGCCCCGTCGGCGGCGGACGGCTTGTGCCAGGTCCCGCGCGGAACGACGAACACCGCGCCACGGGCGAGAGTGACGGTCCTCTCCCCGTTCATCTCGCGCAGCTGGATGTCCAGGGTGCCGTCGAGCACGAGAAAGAACTCGTCGGTGTCCTCATGGACGTGCCACACATGCTCACCACGGACCTTGGAGATCCGCACGTCGTAGTCGTTGACCCGGGTCACGATCCGCGGGCTCCACAGGGCCTCGAACGTCTTCAGTGCATCGCTCAGCAGGATGGGGCCGGGCGCGGTCTTCGTCGTGTCATTGCTCATGATCCCCATCCTCGGCCTTGGCCGGGGCACCCGTGAGTGCTAGGAATCGCATATGGCGCAAGAATCCTCGCACCGGGTCGCAGTGATCGTCTCGGCCGGCTCCAACCCCTTCGAGATGGGTGTGGCCACCGAACTCTTCGGGCTGCGCCGTCCCGAGCTGCCCGTGCCCTGGTACGAATTCGAGCTGTGCGCCGAGACCCCGACCGTGCGCATGCACCAGGGTCTCTTCCAGCTCTCCGGCATCGCCGGGCTCGATGCCGTGGACCGCGCCGGCACCGTCATCGTGCCGAACCGCCCCGACCCGGAGACCGAACCCGATCCGGCCGTCCTCGACGCGATCAGACGCGCGGACGCCCGGGGGGCCAGGCTGGTCAGCTTCTGTACGGGTACGTTCACGCTGGCCGCCGCCGGAGTGCTGGACGGTCGACGGGCGACCACCCACTGGCGCTGGGCCGACGCCTTCACCGCCCGCCACCCGCAGGTCCACCTCGACCCAGATGTGCTGTTCGTCGACGAGGGCCGGGTGATCACCGCAGCCGGCAGCGCCGCCGCCCTGGACACCGGTCTTCACATCATCCGCACCGACCACGGCGCGGAGATCGCGGCCGCTGTGAGCCGCCGTCTGGTCTTCGCGGTCCACCGCGACGGCGGCCAGCGCCAGTTCGTCGAGCACCCCCTGCCCGACGTCCCCGACACCTCGCTCGGCCCGCTCCTCGACTGGGCCGAGGAACACCTCGGCACGGACCTCACCGTGACCGGCCTCGCCGCCCGTGCCGCCGTCAGCCCGGCCACCCTGCACCGCCGCTTCCGCGCCCAGCTCGGCACGACCCCGCTCGGCTGGCTGACCGAACGCCGGATCACCCTCGCCTGCCGGCTGATGGAGCGCGGCGAGGAACGCCTCGACGTGGTCGCCCGCACCAGCGGACTCGGTACGGCGACGAATCTGCGGACCCAGCTCCGCCGCCGCACCGGGCTGTCCCCCAGCGAGTACCGTCGCCGCTTCACCCCGGCCGGCTGAACCGGCCGGCCCGCAGGTGACAATGGACGCATGTCACGACGCACCACACGACCGAAGCGGTCCGCCACCGCCGGAGCGCGGACGCCCGCGATCACCGCACAGTCGCCGTGCCCGTGCGGCCTGCCCGCCACCTACGCGGACTGCTGCGGACGCCTGCACGCCGGGACCGTCGCAGCGCCGACCTGCGAGGCGCTGATGCGCTCCCGGTACGCCGCATTCGTCGTCCGGGACGAGGCGTATCTGCTCCGCACATGGCACCCCGACACCCGGCCGCCCGCCGTCGACTTCGATCCCGGGATGCGCTGGGTGCGCCTGGAGATCCTGGAGACGACGGACGGCAGCGCGTTCCACAGCACAGGAACGGTCACCTTCCGCGCGCACTACACCGACAACGGGCGGCCGGACTCGCTCCACGAGAAGAGCCGCTTCGTCCGGTCCGAGGGCGCCTGGGTGTACTCGACGGCGGTCTTCGTCGACTGACCCGGCCGAGCGGCGACCGCGCCGGTTCAGATGGCGGCCGTCACCCGTGGCTTCTTCGGCGAGAGCTCCTGCGTCAGGTCCTCCGCCAGCAACCGCTTGGCGATCACATCCACCGCCGCCCGCAGTTGCCGGTCGTCCGGGCGTGCCCCGCTCTCGTCCAGGCGCTCATTGAGCCACCGCGCCCACGCGTCGTTGATCGCCGCGGCCTCCCGGCTCCCGGCGGCCGTATGCATGAACAGATGACCGTCGCCGGTGAGAAAGCCCTCCTCGATCATCCGGTCGAAGACCGGCACCAGCACCTCCGGCGGAACCCGGTGCCGGGCCGCGATCAGGTTCAGGCCCGCATGGCCGACCATCCGGGTGAACAGCTCGACCTGCATCACCGCCCAGGCCCCTGCCATGTCCAGCCGGGTGTCCGACTCCGCGACGATCCGCCGTGCGGTGTCCCCACCCGCTCCGTGCAGGATCTTGGCCACGGAGAATTCCAGGAGCTTGGCCGAGTCGCCGGCGCCGGGCTGGGCGAACCCCTCGCCCATGTCCGTCGAGCCGACCCGCGCCGTGTCGCGCAGCTTCACCTGCTTCAGGAAGAGCGCCACGACGAACCCCAGGACCGCGACCGGCACCGTCCACAGGAACACGGTGTGCAGTGTGTCGGCGTATGCCTGGGCCAGTGGTGCGGACTGTGCGGCGGGCAGACCGTGCAGCCCCTGCGGGCTCTGCGCGGCCTTCGCCAGCACCGCGGGGTCGCCGCCCGCCCGGGCCGCCGCCGCGATGCCGTCGGTCAGATTCGGCTTCAGCGCATTGGCGTAGATCGTGCCGAAGACCGCCGTACCGAAGGAGCTGCCGAGCGTACGGAAGAACGTCACGCCCGATGTCGCCGTACCCAGGTCCGGGTAGTCGACCGTGTTCTGCACCGCGATCGTGAGCACCTGCATGCACAGGCCGATGCCGACCCCGAGCACCAGCATGTAGAGCGATTCCAGCCACACTCCGCTGTCCGGGCCCATCCGGGAGAGCAGAAACAGCCCGACCGTCATGATCAGCGAGCCCACGATGGGGAAGATCCGGTACTGGCCCGTCCTGGAGACCACATTGCCGCTGAAGATCGAGGCGACGAGCAGCCCGATGACCATGGGCAGTGTCCGCACACCCGACAGGGTCGCCGAATCGCCGTCGACGTACTGCAGATACGTCGGCAGGAAGATCATTGCGCCGAGCATCGCGAAGCCCACGATGAAGCTCAGGATCGAGCAGACGGTGAACACCGGATTTTGGAACAGCCGCATCGGCAGCATGGGTTCCCGGGCCCGGAATTCCACGAGGCAGAAGAGCGCCAGTGCCACGGCGCCGCCCGCGAAGAGACCGATGACGACGGGCGATCCCCATGCGTACTCATTGCCGCCCCAGCTGGTCGCCAGGATCAGTGCGCTCGCGCCGACCGTGACCATCGCGATGCCCGAATAGTCGATCACGGGCCGCCCGGCGGCCTTCACCGACGGGATCGTCCGGGCGGCGGCGATGACCACCACGATCGCGATCGGCACATTGACGTAGAACGCCCAGCGCCAGCTCAGATGGTCGGTGAAGAGCCCGCCCAGCAGCGGCCCGATCACCGTCGACACTCCGAAGACCGCCCCCAGCGCACCCTGGTACTTGCCGCGCTCGCGCAAGGGGATCACATCGGCGATCAGCGCCATCGAGGTGACCATCAGCCCGCCCGCGCCGATGCCCTGCAGGCCGCGCCAGATGATCAGCAGCGTCATGTCGGTCGCGAGGCCGCACAGGAACGAACCGGTGATGAAGATGATCGCCGACAGCTGGAAGATGATCTTCCGGCCGAACAGGTCGCCGAACTTGCCGACCAGGACCGTCGCCACCGTCTCGGCGAGCAGATACGCGGTGACCACCCAGGACATGTGCGCGGCGCCGCCGAGATCCGAGACGATCGTCGGCAGTGCGGTGCCGACGATCGTCTGGTCCAGGGCGGCCAGCAGGAGCCCCAGCACGATCGTTACGAAGACGATGTTCCTGCGGCGCGGATCGAGTACGGGTGGCGCGGCGGCACTCTGCGCGGCGGGGGCGGTCTCGCTGGCAGTGGTCACGCTTGCACCCTCACACCGGCCCCCGTCCCCCGCATGTGGGGGACGGCCGGACGTGGTGTCAGGTCAGCAGATCCCGCACGGAAGCCTTCATACGGGTCACGAACGCCTCCCGCACCGGCTCCGCCACCCGGTCCAGCGAGAGATACGGATTGAGGTCCTCCAGCTCGACGAGCAGCAGCTCGCCCGCCGCGGTCCGGCAGGCGTCGACCCGCTGGATGCCATGGTCGAGACTGTTCCACTCCACGAAACTCCGGGCGAACTCCAGATCCGCCGCGCTCGGCTCGTACGGCTCCAGTACCCACCGCTGCTCCGGATGCGGTGCGTACAGCGCGTACTGGAAGTCGCGGTCGATGAAGTAGAACGACACCTCGTAACGGAAGTCGATCCGCGGCTGGACGAGCAGCGTGCCGTCCGCGCTCTCCGGCAGAGCGGCCTCCCGTATGAACCGCAGCCCGACGGAGTCCGCCCCCAGCTTCGGCTTGACCACATACTCCGCGGCCGCGGGCAGCAGCCCCAGATCCGCCGCCCGGCCCACCGTGGGGATCACCGGATATCCGGCCCGGCTCAGATCGACCAGATACTGCTTGCCCGCCATGTCCCCGCGGCCGTGCAGCGGGTTGTAGACGTGTACGCCCAGCTCCCGCGCCCGCGCGCGGAACGCTTCGTACGCCTCCTGGTAGTGCAGCACCGGACCGCTGTTGCGTACGACGGCCGCGTCGAAACCGTCGAGCAGCGCGGCGGCGTCCCGGGGGTGGCAGAGCGCGACATCGAATTCCTCGCGCAGCCGCGACGTCAGAAAGATGTCCTCGTCGCAGTAGCGGCGACCGCGGGCCTCGTAGGCGAGGTCGGTGACGAAGAGGACGGACGGGCGCGGGTCGGCGGGCATGGCGTTCCCCCATGAGGTGTGTCGGCGGACGGTGGATCAATGACGTCGGCGGCCTTGCCCGGCACGGACCCGGAGGTGCTGAGGTCCGCCCCGGACGAGTCGACCGCATCGCAATCGCCGCCACCGCCCGACATTCTCACGCCGGCCGCTGGCGATCCCAATCCGGGCGGTGACCCGGATGCGGCAACAAGGGGCGCGAGCGGCCGGAGATGCCGGGGCGCGCCCTGCATCCGCGCAGGAGTGATCGGCGGATGTGGCGCCCGGAGATCGCCCGCGCGATCACCAGCCGCTGGATCTCGCTCGTCCCCTCGAAGATCGTGCAGATCTCGGCGTCGCGGTACATCCGCTCGAGGGGGTGCTCCCTGCTGTACCCGGCGCCGCCCAGGATCTGGATGGCCTTCTCGGTTGCGGACACGGAGAGTTCGCCCGCGCACAGCTTGGGCATGGAGCCCTGGCCCGCGTCGAAGGTCCGGTCGTTGCGGGCCATCCACGCGGCCTGCCGGATCAGCAGCCGTACGGCCTCGATCTCGGTGCGGATCTCGGCGCGGAGTGGGGGAGGTGCGGGCGGCTCACCAGGAGCTGCCGGGGCGCACCGGCAGCCGGGGGTGGTGGGCGGCGAGGATCTTGTTGGCGCGGGCCAGCTCGGCGAGTGCCTGCTCGCGGTCGGCCTGGTCCTCGGCGCAGAGCCGTGGGCCGCGGAACCTGCGCACCTCGCGCGCTGCGCATTCGGCATCGAACTCCGCCTCCACGATGTGCGGCGGGATGCAGGACCCGATCAGCGCGGCGACCCGGTCCGGGATCGGCACGGGGACGAGGAGGTGCGAGGCGGTCATGGGGGGTCCCTCTCGGATGGTTGGCCAGGAGGCGGTTCTCGGTGAGGCCGTCGGGTGGGCGGCCGACTTCTCCATATGTACGGGACGCACTTCCGGGTTTCTCGTTGAGAACGTCTCCGTGTGGCAACCGTTTGGGAGTGACCGGCTATTTCCCCTTACGCGTCAGTAAGTTGACTCCGCGTGAGGAACGTGCTCGGGTCGGGATCCGCGCTGCGCCGGTCAGAGTGGTGTGTCGTCGTTGCGGGTACGCAGCCGCATTGCGCGGAGCACGGCCTCGGTCGAGAACCGGGACTCGGGGTCGACGAGTTGCTCGCCGAAGATGGACTCCAGATTGCGCATCCGGTAGCGGACGGTCTGCGGGTGAACGTCGAGCAGCTCGCCCATCTGGGCGGCGGTGCCACGGGTGTCGAGCCAGATCCGCAATGTCTCGGTCAGCCGCTCGCGCCGATTGGCGCTGATGCCGGCCATCGGGGCGAGTTCACGCCGTGCGAGCTGGTCCAGCAGGACCGGGTCGGAGAGGAGCCACAGGGTGATGAGGTGGTCCTCGCAGAGGATGACGGGTGCGTCGTCGATGACGCCTGCGTCGACGAGTTCGAGCACACGACGGGCCCAGCGGATCGAGTCCGGGGCGAGGGCGGTGGGAACGGTCAGGCCGATTGCGGCGCGGGCACCCGGGAGCGCGTGATCGAGCATGCGTCTTCGCATCTCGTCGAACGGTCCCGGGATCAGTAAGTGAGGCTGTGGGTCGGTGAAGTCGACGAGGACGTCGCGGTCGGCGCCGAGCCGCCCGAGGTCCGCCGAGTGGCGCACCGCAACGAGAGTCACCTCCTCGGGCAGTACCCAGCCGGTCTGCTCACAGAGTTCGGCGATGGCGGTACGGGGCACGGGCCGGCCCGCGAGTACCAGATGCAACAGACGCCGCCGAAGGGTGTCCGTGTGGTCGCCGGAGGCCGCGCGGACCTCCAAGTAGCCCTCGCGGGACAGTGCTTCGAGCTCATCGACGTACGAGAAGAGGGCGTCGGCGAAGGTGAGCATCATCGTGGGGGAGAGGTTGTAGCGCCGCCCCACCTTCTTGGCCCGGCGCAGCGCGATTCGGGCGCCCAGTCGGTACGCGCCCTGCAACTGGTCCAGGCTGCGCCCCTCGTACGCCTCGAACCTGCCGAACCTGCGGCACATCTCGTCGCGCAGGGGGGAGGGAGCGGCCGGCTCGGCTACCTGGTCCACGAAGACGGAGATGCTCTGCTCCACGCCGACCCGGATGCCCTGGCCGTAGGGACCGTCGAGCAGTCGCGCATACTCGGGGTAGGCGCGCGTCACCTCCAGCCCGATCTCCTTGATCAGGCTGGGGAGTTCGGGCCGCACGATCGCGGCGAACTCCTGCGGCAGCGGTCCCAGTGGTTCTCCGAGGTCCGAGGGCTGTACAACTCCCGGCATGCCTGCATCCCTTGCTCTCCGGCGCCCGATGGGGGGTGGGTAGTGGGAGGAGCGCTCCCAAGCCGTCAGGTGCGTACCAACGTGGGCTGCTGAAGATAGTCCAAGCAGGGGCGCGTGGACACAGTCGTGACAGCACGAGATGCAAGGGGCACGTATTACCGTGCCGGGTCCGGGCCGCACGTGCCACGGGACGGCCGGAGTTCCGGCGGCCGGAGCGGGTCCGCAATCAGGTTCGGCGCAAGGTGACAGAAAATTCCCGGAGCGCCGGGGAATCCTTGTACGGTCGTCACCTGTAATAGGAAGCAAGTCGCGATCGGTATTCCGGTGGTAATTCGACTGCGCAGGTTCGGCGAAGTCAAGGGCCACCGCCCGGTGGCCGCACAGCGTGCCGGTCGGGACTGGCGCCGTCTTGCAGCGGGGGTTGTGACGTGGGGAGTTGCTGGGACGATCGGTCCTCGACCGGTCGATGCGGCCGACGCGAGCCGCGCCACCGCGGGGCCGGAACCACTCACTTCTGGATAAGAATCCATGAGCCCGTACTCGCCCCGGAACAAGTTATTGCCCGGCGAGTGCGCTTTCGGAGATTCTTCGTCCCGAGTGTTGCGGAGCAACATTACTCGCCCGTAGCGTCTTCGCCGAACGCAAGTGGTCGCGCAGTCGGTCGGGTCGGACTGCCACTCTCTGTCCTGTGACTCCGCCCTGGGAGCTCCGCCGAATCCGGCCGGAGGCGAGCTCCGGTGCCGGGTCGCACATCCTGAAGGGATACGGATCCGTGAACACCCTTGCACGCAGAGCCGCAGTTGTAACCGCCGCCCTCGGTGCGGCCATCGGAATGACGGTGTCGACGGCCTCGGCCGGTACCGCGACGACGTGGACGGTCACGCCGTCGGGGGCCTACACCGCGCACGCAGACTTCCCGACGCTGGAAGTGCCGCTTGCGTCATTGGAGTGTGAGTCCTCCGATGTGACGGCCGGAGTCCTCCAGGCGTCGAGCTCCACCGGCAACAGCATCGGCAGCATCAACGACATCATCTTCACCAACTGCACAGTCGGTGGAATCCCCTTCGATGTCACGATGAAGACGAAGCCATGGCTGATCAACGTCGTTCAGCCGAACGCGTCCAACTCGAACTGGGTTGACGGCACCGTGAGTTCCATCTCGGCCCACATCTCCGGAATCGGCTGCAGCGCCGACTTCACGGGCAAGGTCTATGGGCACTACCAGAACAACACCGGTGACCTCGTCATCGACGGCTCGGGCGCCGATCTGGTCGCGTCCAACGCCAGCTGCCTCGGTCTCATCAACAACGGTGATGTGGCCAGCTTCAACGCCTCGTATCACGTGGCCGTGACATCGACAGGCACGGCGCCGGTGATCACCACCCCGTAGTACCGGACAGCGCACGGGTACGGGCCGACGCGAGCAGATGCTGCCGCCGTCGGCCCGGCCTTCTCGTTCCCGGCGCCGTCGGGATCGGTGCCGCAGCAGATCAGTCGCAGTACGCACGAGGTGGAGGACAGGGCCGACATGAACATGAAGTCACCCGTGAGGGGCGGCAGGCGGTCGGTGCGGCTTGCCTCGATCGGGAGCGTCACGCTCCTTGCCGGGCTGCTGTCCGGACCCGGATCCGCCGCGGACGAAGGCACGAAGCCGGTCACCCTCGCGTACGACTGCGGACCGAAGGGCAGGGACGTGGCGGCCACGGTCGAGGTCTCGGTGGAAGTGCCGGCCACGGGCGAGGTCGGCCGGCCCGTGCAGCCGGGGCCCGCGACGGTCGCCGTGGTGCTGTCGCGGACCGATCTCGACGGGCTGCTCCCGACCGGTGCCGATGCGGTGGTCAGCACGGCGACGCTCACGGTGGAGGTGGCGCAGAACGATCAGTCGGTCCAGGCGCAGTGGGCGGATCTCGGCGCTCCGGGCACCCCGCTTCCGGCCGACGGTGCGGTGAGGCTGCTCCACTCGGGCGAAGTCCCGTCGGTGACGGTGGGTACCCCGGGTGACGTTCGGTTCACCGCAGGGGAGTTGACGGTCGGACTGCGCTCCGCGGCGGCACCGGGCCAGGAGAGCGATGCGGCTTCGGCAACACTGACGTGTGAGCCGGAGGAGGGGCAGGACGGACGCCTTGCGACCGTTCTGGTGCCGGGCGGCCCGGATGCCGAACCGTCCGGGACACCCGGCACGGCGGAGCACGGCGGCTCGGGCGAGAAATCCGGTGAAGGCATCGTGGTCGAGCAGGAGGACACTCCGGCCGAAGGCGCCGATCCGTGCCCGGTGGGGCCTGCTACGGGGGAGATGGACTGGAGCGAGGCGCCGCAGGCACCTCCGGGCGATCCCACCAGGGAGACCGACGTGCCCACGGGCGGAACCTTCGGTTGCGCCTATGCGGTCGGGATCGCCAATGTGCGCAAGCTGAACGGGGCCATGATCATCAACGACCCCGCCCGCCCCCCGGCATTGATCAGCGTCATGGCGATCAAACACACGTCGAATCGTGCTGCCAGCGCCAAGGGCGGTGCCTACACCCGTCTCGACTCGCTCGGAAATCTGAAGCTTCCGGATGCCGAATCGACCTTTTTGACGTTCGGATTCCAGCCGGTGAGCGCGAAGGTGGCATTCGAGAACGGTCCGATGACCATCTCCACCGGAAATATTGGTTCCGGCGCCCAGCGAATTGCCTTCTCCACGGCCTATTTCAAGCAGTCCCTGCGCCTCTACGACGTGAAGGTCAATGGAACCCCCTTGGACGTGGGCGGCAACTGCAGGACCGTCGCGCCGTACAAGGTAGTTCTCAATGGTGGGGCGAAGTATGTCAATGTCTACTCCGGAGGCCTGCTGGAAGGGGAGGTCGATATCCCGCCGTTTGCCGGCTGCGGAACGGGGGGCGAAGACCTCGATGCCTTGTTCACGGCATCCATCTCGGGCCCCGGGAACCTGATCAGCATGAACCAGGGGACGACGTGTATTCCGAGTTCGCCCAATAACCTCTGCCCGCCGACCATGCCGAAGATGCCCGGCACGGACTCGTGACCGCCTCCCCTGTTCGTCTCCCGCGGACCGGGGCACGTCGGGTCCCGGGAGGCGTGTCCTGTCCGACGTGAACGGCCCGCCCGGTCGTCGGCTGCTGCGCCCCAGCCGCGGCCCGGAGCCCAATGTGCCGGTTTCTGCCAGGGGGTGCTTCTGCCGAGCAGCACACTGGCTCAGCCGGCCCGCGCGTTCGCCGGCTCGGCTCCGTCAAGGTCCTCCTGCGCCCTTGAGGGGCGGTTCGTCCGTCGATCCTGGTTGGGCCGGGGGCTGCCGACCCGGTCGGATGGTCCGGGACCATGTCCTGTGCGGTGAGGCGGACCAGTCGCTTCCAGGAGCGGAGAGCGGCGGCGAGGCCGCAGGGGTGTGAGCCGTCGGCAGAGCCTTCTCCGTCCGACGACACGTCTCCACGCCCCGGTGGGGCCACCTCCAGACAGGAGCGTGGCCCCGCCGGGGCGTCGGGCAGGGCACGGCAGTGGCTACTGGGCCGCCGAGTGCCAGTACTGCGACAGCAGCTTGCCCGCGTCGGGGGCGACGCTGCCGGGGTTGTTGATCGTCGCGACATACGTCTGGGCGTTGTTGAGGACCACGTTGTTGTTGCCCGAGGCCGAGGGCAGCCCGGTCTTCAGGTTCACCGCCCAGTTGAGCAGGCCCAGCCCACAGCCACTGGCCCCGGGGACCGCGTACGTCGTGTCGGTCTGGTTGGCACCCACAAGGCTGATCCGGCCCATGGGGCCGGTCGCTTCGGTGGTGCCGTCGCCGGCGAACCTCTGGGTGCTGACGGCCGGGCGTGTCAGGTTCTGCGGGCGGAGCAGGATCGGGTCGGAAGCGGATCCGATGTAGCACGAGTTACCGAGGAACGGGTTCTCCAGATGGATCCGTACCGGCAGCGTGATGATCGGTTTTCCGGTGGTGGTTCCCGCGAGGAGCTGGAAATCGCGGGGGCTGTTGACCGACTCGATGGTGGCGGTCACCCGGTTCAGGGTGTTGTCGGTCAGCTGGTTGCAGATGCCGGTGATCACGGGAATGTCGCTGGGGCACATCAGGCCGAGCAGTCCGCCGGGGATCTGAGCGGAGTCCGCGACCAGTGCGCCGCCCGGAGGCGAGACCACGGTCGCCCCGCCGCCCGGATGTGTGACCACCCCGATCTGCAGGTCGCTGGCGCCCACCGGGACCACGGTGTTGCCGAGCTTGATGGAGCCGCTCGCCGAGTGCGAGGAGACGCAGGTGGCGGTGTCCGTCGCGCCGTCCGCTGCCAGCATGGCGGGAGCGTCCACCGGACAACGGGTGAAGGGCGCCCAGTTGCCGTTCAGGGTCGCGGCAGCGGTGGCCGACCCCATGGACGCGAAGGCGGCCAGTGCGGTGAAGGAGGCCAGCAGCCCCACGCGCGCCCGGTTCGAACCAGATCTCATGTCTTCCCCATCTTTTGAGGCAGCCGTCACAGAGGCGGCCTGGTGGGTCCGGAATTGCTCGGTCTGCCTGCGGCGCCCCGAAGGCGGCGTGGTTCGGTCATGGCCTGAGGGGTGCGCAGACCGTAGGTGTGCGGAATGCGGGTGTCGGGGTCAGCTGCGAGCAATGCCGGTTCGGACTCCCCAATCACCGAGCCGTGAGGTTACTGGCGAGAAACACTGGCGCACAATCCCGCCGTTTGAGAATCTGCCCCCGAATGCGGCTTCTCGTCCTCGGATGAGTACGACACGGCGCCGCCTTGTCAATCGGTGCGTATTGCCCGGGGTGGAACCCGATGCCGTCAAGACCCGCACCCTATGCGGAATTCATGCTCCCACTTGTGTGTTCGCGCCGGTCCGGACGGTCGCCGGGCGGCCGGCCGTGATCGGTGAGGCCTCGCCGCGGGGGCTGCGGGACTTGTCATTTGCCGATAAATTCTCCAGAGCTCCTGCTCAGAAAATGCAAAGAACCCGACGGCTCGACGCGGGCTCGCGAAAACTTGGAGAACTGGTATTGCGGGCCAGGTTACCCGGCCGTAACGTCGCCCTCGTCAGCAACTCGTCCGGCGCATCCGGAGATTGTTCACCCGTCAGGAAAGGGACCCGTCGTGGCCCCCCGTGCCGGGATTCCCTGACCGGGAGCCCCCGGACCCGATTCTCCACGCGGGCGGAGCTCTCATTCCGGGGACCCGGCTCCGGCCTCCTGGGGCTCCGGCCTGCACCGACTGCGGTGGGTGCGCAGTTCTTTACAAGGTTTGAGTGAAATTTTGTCACTGGATGACAAGTGGGCCGGTCGTTCACGAATTGGCTGTTCAAGGGCTTGTCCTGGCGGTGTCGGTGAACTTAACGTGCGCCCCTCGGCGCACTTCTGTCACTTCGTGAGCGCATGCAGGAGGTGGGATGGGAATCGAAGTAGTTGTCGAAGGCCTTACCAAGTCTTTCGGCAAGCAGAACATCTGGCAGGATGTGTCGCTCACGCTCCCCGCCGGCGAGGTCAGCGTCATGCTCGGCCCGTCGGGTACGGGAAAGACCGTCTTCCTCAAATCCATCATCGGCCTGCTGAAGCCCGAACACGGTCGCGTCCTCATCAACGGCGTCGACATGGTGAACAGTCCCGAACGAGACATCATGGAGACCCGTAAGCTCTTCGGGCTCATGTTCCAGGACGGTGCCCTTTTCGGATCGATGTCGCTGTTCGACAACATTGCCTTCCCCCTGCGCGAGCACACCCGGAAGAAGGAATCCGAGATTCGCCGCATCGTCATGGAGCGGATCGACATCGTCGGGCTTCTCGGTGCCGAGGGGAAGCTGCCCGGCGAGATCTCGGGCGGCATGCGCAAACGGGCCGGTCTCGCCCGTGCGCTCGTCCTGGACCCGCAGATCATTCTCTGCGACGAGCCGGACTCCGGACTCGACCCTGTCCGCACCGCCTACCTCTCGCAGCTCCTGATCGATCTGAACGCGCAGATCGACGCCACGATGCTGATCGTCACCCACAACCTCGACATCGCGGCGACCGTCCCCGACAACATGGGGATGCTGTTCTGCCGCAACCTCGTCACCTTCGGGCCGCGTGAGGTACTGCTCACCAGCGATGTGCCGGTCGTTTCCCAGTTCCTCTCCGGACGCCGCGAAGGCCCCATCGGCATGTCCGAGGAGAAGGACGCCGCCACCCTCGCTGCCGAGCAGCTCAACGGCAACGGCAACGGCAACGGTTACGGCTCCGCCCCGCGGACCGTCGTACCGCAGCTGGAACCCTCGCCCGGGATGCCGGTCCGCCAAGCCGCCCTGCGCCGCCGGGAGCGGGTCCTCGGCATGATGGGCCGGCTCCCGGAGGCCGCCCGTACGGCCATCATGAACAGCTACACCCCGGCCGCCGGCGGTGCACGCCCGTGACGGCCGAGATTCCGGTGCGGCCCCCCGAGCCGCCCGCCACCGATGCGACGCCCCCGCGGCAGACCCCGGTGCAGAAACAGCCGACGAGGCTGCTCGCACCGCTGCGCGAGACGGGGAAGCTGTTCGCGCTCGCCCTGTCCGTGACCCGAGCGGTCTTCCGAAGGCCTTTCCAGGTAAGGGAGTTCATCGAGCAGTTCTGGTTCATCGCCAGCGTCACCATCCTGCCCGCGGCCCTCGTCTCCATCCCGTTCGGCGCGGTCATCGCCCTCCAGGTCGGCTCGCTCACCGAGCAGCTCGGCGCCCAGTCCTTCACCGGTGGCGCCAGTGTCCTCGCCGTCATCCAGCAGGCCAGCCCACTCATCGTGGCGCTGCTCATCTCGGGAGCGGGCGGATCGGCGATCTGCGCCGACCTCGGGTCCCGGAAGATCCGCGAGGAGCTCGACGCGATGGAGGTCATGGGTGTCTCACCCATCCAGCGCCTCGTCGTCCCGCGCGTCCTGGCCACGATGTTCGTGGCCGTCCTGCTCAACGGCCTGGTCTCCGTCGTCGGCACCCTGGGCGGCTACTTCTTCAACGTGATCATGCAGCACGGGACCCCCGGCGCGTACCTGGCCAGCTTCTCCGCCCTCGCCCAGCTGCCCGACCTCTACATCAGCGAGTTCAAGGCGCTGATCTTCGGGTTCATCGCGGGCATCGTCGCCGCCTACCGCGGGCTGAACCCGCGCGGCGGTCCCAAGGGCGTCGGCGACGCGGTCAACCAGTCCGTCGTCATCACCTTCATGCTGCTGTTCTTCGTGAACATGGTCCTCACGGCGATCTATCTCCAGATCGTCCCCGCGAAGGGGAGCTGAGAGAAGATGTCCATGCTCGGCTGGCTGGATCGCTCAGGCGATCAACTCACCTTCTATCTGCGCGCGTTGATCTGGATCCCCCGGACCCTGCGCCGCTACCTCAAAGAGGTGCAGCGCCTCCTCGCCGAAGTCGCGTTCGGCAGCGGCGGCCTCGGTGTCATCGGCGGAACCATCGGCGTGATGATCGCGATGACGCTCTTCACGGGGACGGTCGTCGGTCTCCAGGGATACGCCGCTCTCAACCAGATCGGCACCTCCGCCTTCACCGGCTTCATCTCCGCCTACTTCAACACCCGTGAGATCGCCCCGCTCGTCGCCGGACTCGCTCTCTCCGCCACTGTCGGCGCCGGCTTCACCGCCCAGCTCGGAGCGATGCGGATCAACGAAGAGGTGGACGCACTCGAAGCGATGGGCGTGCGATCCATGCCCTACCTCGTCACCACCCGGGTCATCGCGGGAGTCGTCGCGATCATCCCGCTGTACGCGATCGGGCTGCTCTCGTCGTACGTCGCGTCCCGTTACGTCACCGTCCTGTTCAACGGGCAGTCGGAGGGCACGTACGACCACTACTTCAACCTCTTCCTCTCCCCGGACGACGTACTGCTGTCGGTACTCAAGGTGCTGATCTTCAGCGTGATGGTGATCCTCGCCCACTGCTACTACGGATTCCGTGCCGAGGGCGGGCCCGCCGGGGTCGGTATCGCCGTCGGGCGGTCGGTGCGCAACGCGATCGTGCTGATCAGCGTCACCGACTTCTTCCTCTCGCTCGCCATCTGGGGCGCCACGACGACCGTGAAGGTGGCCGGATGATGAACACGCAGACGGTACGCCGCCGACTCGCCGGAGTCAGCTTTCTGCTCGTCCCCGCCGTACTCGTGTGGGTGTCGGTCGCGGTGTACAACAAGGACTTCACCCACGACGCCACCGTGACCGTACGGACCGGGACCGTCGGCAACGAGATGCACGACAACGCCGATGTGAAACTGCGCGGCGTCGTCGTCGGCCAGGTCCGCAACATCGCGGCCGACGGGGACGGAGCCCGGCTCACCCTCGCCATCCAACCCGGAAAACTCGACCGGATCCCGGCCGACGTCACCGCCCAGATGCTGCCCACCACCCTCTTCGGGGAACGGTTCGTGGCACTCGTACCGCCGGAGATTCCCTCCGCGCAGTCGCTGAAGGCGGGGGCCGTCATCCCTCAGGACCGCTCCAGCAACGCCATCGAGCTGGAACAGGTCCTCGACAACGTCCTGCCGCTGCTCACCGCCGTACAGCCACAGAAGCTCTCCGCCACGCTCACCGCTGTCTCCCAGGCACTCGAAGGGCGGGGCGACAAGCTCGGCGAGACCCTCGTCACGCTCGACGCGCACCTGAAGAAGCTCAACCCCCAACTGCCCAAGCTCAACGCCGACATCAAGGAACTCGTCAAGGTGAGCACCGTGTACGCGGATGCGGCACCGGATGTCCTCGACGCGCTCACCGACTTCACCACCACCAGCGGCACCCTCGCCGAACAGCAGGCCGGGCTCGCCGACCTGTACGGGTCCACGACCGCCTCCGCCCAGGACGCCACCACCTTCCTGCGAAAGAACAAGGACAACCTCATCCGGCTCTCCGCAACAGGCAGACCGACGCTGGAGACCCTCGCGAAGTACTCGTCGGAGTTCCCCTGCACCCTGCGCACCATGGCCGGGTTCGTCCCGGCCATGGACAAGGCACTCGGCAAGGGCACCGATGAACCCGGTCTGCACGTCACGCTGAAGACCGTGCCCTCCAAGGGGAAGTACGTGGCCGGTAAGGACACCCCGGTCTACGACGCGACCGGCGGACCGCACTGCTACTCCCTGCCCTACGTCGGCAACACCGTGCCGACCGCGGACGCCCGCACGGCGGCCGGCCAGGAAACCCGGGCGGATTCCACGCCCGGCGCCCCCGAAGAAGTGGCGGCAGCGGACGCGTCCCTCGGTATGCCCAACTCCCCGCAGGAGAGCCGGCTCGTCAACGAACTGGTCGCTCCCTCACTGAAAGCCCGGCCGCAGGCCCTGCCCGAGTGGAGCAGCGTGCTCATCGGTCCGGCCTTCCGCGGTGCGGAGGTGAAGCTCAAGTGAAGCGCCGCTCCCTCGCCGGGCCACTCGCGAAATCGATCGTCTTCATCCTGGTCACGGTCCTGGCCACCACCGTCCTGGCCCTGTCCATCGCCAACACGGGCGTCGGCAGCACCGCTGCGTACAAAGCCCGGTTCACCGACGCGACCGGACTGATCGTCGGCGACAGCGTCCGGATCGCCGGGGTCAAGGTCGGGCAGGTCGAATCCATCGAGGTCGCCGACAGGCGGCTCGCCGAGGTCCGTTTCAGCGTCCAGAAGGGCCGGAAGCTCCCGGCGTCGGTTACCGCGTCCATCAAGTACCTCAACATGGTCGGCCAGCGGTACATCGACCTCGACCAGGGGGCGGGCCCGGTCGGCGAGAGCTTCACCGCCGGCTCGACCATTCCGCTCGCCCGCACCACCCCGGCACTCGACCTCACCCAGCTCTTCAACGGTTTCCAGCCGCTCTTCGAAGGGCTCTCCCCGCCGGACGTCAACGAGCTCGCAGGCTCCATCGTCCAGGTGCTCCAGGGCGAGGGCGGCACCGTCGACAGCATCCTGCAGCACGTCGGCTCGCTGACCGGCACCGTCGCCGCCAAGGACAAGGTGATCGGCGAGGTGATCAAGAACCTCAACACGGTCCTGAAGACCGTCAATGACCGCGAGGCCGGCTTCAACGACCTCGTCGTCACCCTGCAGAAGCTCGTCACCGGCTTCTCCGGGGACCGCAAACCGCTCGGCCGGGCGGTCACCGCTATGGGCGCGCTCACCACCGTCACCGCGGACCTGCTCAACGACGGCCGGGGGCCGCTCAAGGACGACATCAAGCAACTCGGGCGCCTCTCCGACCGGTTGGCGGACAACTCGCCGAAGATCGAGAACTTCCTGGAGAAGACCCCGGCCAAGATGGCGGCGATCAGCCGCCTCGCCTCGTACGGCTCATGGCTCAACCTCTACCTCTGCGAGGCCAGGATCAGCGGTGTGACGACCAGCGACGGCAGCACACCGCCCACCGGCATCGAGATCACCCAGCCGAGGTGCCTGTCATGAGAATCAAGCCCGTACGGGAACGCAACCCCGTCGCCGTCAGCATCGTCGGCCTGCTTGTCCTGGCCTTCGTCGGACTCGCCGCCTACCGCGCCGACTCGCTGCCCTTCATCGGCGGCGGCAAGACATACAGCGCCGACTTCACCGAATCGGCCGGGCTCGCCGACGGCGACGAAGTACGGATTGCCGGAGTGAAGGTCGGTGAGGTCACCGGGATCTCCCTCGACGGCGCCAAGGTGAAGGTCACCTTCCGGGTCAAGGACGCCTGGATCGGCAACTCCAGCACCGTCGGCATCGCCATCAAGACACTGCTCGGGGAGAAGTACCTCGCCGTCGACCCGCTCGGCAACGCCCCGCAGGACCCGCACGAGCGCATCACGGCGAGCCGTACCACATCCCCGTACGACGTCACCCAGGCGTTCAACGGCCTCGGTGAGACCATCGGGGAGATCGACACCGCACAGCTCGCCAAGAGTTTCGAAACGATCTCCGCCACGTTCAAGGACTCCCCGCCGGACGTGAAGAGCGCCGCGAACGGGCTCTCCGCACTCTCCAGGACCGTCTCCGAGCGCGACGCCCAGCTCGCCACCCTCCTCAAGGGCAGCAAACAGCTCACCAAGACCCTCGCCAACAAGAAGAGCAGCTTCGAAACCCTCCTGGAGGACGGCAATCTGCTCCTCGGCGAGATTCAGGCGCGCCGCGACTCCATCCATCTGCTGCTGACCGGCACCCGCGATCTGGGCACCCAGCTCACCGGGCTCGTCGCCGACAACAACAAGCAGCTGAAGCCCACGCTCAACGCGCTCAGCCGGGTCACCGCGGTCCTGCAGAAGAACCGCAAGAGCCTGGACAAGGTGCTGTCGCTCGCCGGGTCGTACAACAGGCTCGTCGGCAACACCCTCGGCAACGGCCGCTGGTTCGACAACTACGTCTGCGGTGTCGTCCCGAAAAACTACCTGCCCGCCGACACACCACCGGCGACCGGGTGTATGCCTCCCAAGCAGGAAGGCGGCAGCTGACATGAGACTCACGCGCATCGTCGGCATCGGTGCCGGACTCGCCGTCGCGGCCGCCGCCGGGGTCATGGCCCTGGACGAAGAAGGAACGACGACCGTCACGGCGTACTTCGACCAGGCCACCGGTGTCTACGCCGGATCGGACCTCCGGATCCTCGGTGTCAAGGTCGGCACCGTCGAATCGGTGAAACCGCGCGGCAAGGAGGTCAAGGTCGTCCTGCGCGTCGACAAGGGCATCAAGGTCCCCAAGGAGGCGCACGCCGTCGTCGTCGCACCCAGCCTCGTCGCCGACCGGTACATCCAGCTCGCACCCGCCTACGACGGGGGAGCGGTCCTGGCAGACGGTGCCGAACTGCCCGCCGCGAACAACGCGACGCCGGTGGAGGTGGACCAGTTGTACGAGTCCATCACCGAACTCGCCGGCGCGCTCGGACCGGATGGGGCGAACGCACAGGGAGCGTTCGCCGGGCTCCTCGACACCGGGGCGAAGAACCTCAAGGGCAATGGCAAGGACATCGGGGACTCCATCGAACAGTTCGGCAAGGCCACGAAGACCCTCGACAAGAGCAGCGGGGACCTCTTCGACACGCTGTCCTACCTGCAGACCTTCACCACGATGCTGAAGGAGAACGACGGCAATGTGCGCGCCGCCGAGCAGCAGCTGAACTCGGTGACCGGCTTCCTGGCCGACGACAAGAAGAACCTCGGTGCCGCGCTCAAGGAGCTGGGCACCGCACTCGCCCAGGTCAAGACCTTCATCCAGGACAACCGCGGGGCACTCAAGAAGAACGTGGACGCCCTGGTACCGCTCACCCAGACCCTCGTCGACCAGCGGGCCTCGCTCGCCGAGTCCCTCGACACACTGCCGCTCTCCGCGGGCAACGTCATCAACGCGTACGACCCGACGAACCGGACCCTCAACGGCCGGACCGACCTCAACGAGCTCAGCATGGGCGGGCCGCTCACCGAATCCACCGTGAGCCTCGACGGACTCTCCCCGGTGACCGCCGAACGGCAGAAGACCCTGCCCTCGCTGCCGCTCCCGGCCGTGGGCACCGTCTACGGCACGCCGGAGGACACCCGGACAACGAAGAACAACGAGAACAAGGGGGCGAACCGATGAGCCGTACCCTCCGCAGACCCGGAGCCCTCGCGACCACCGGTGCCGGCATCCTGATCGTCTTCGGCCTCTGCTGCGTCCTCGTCGTCAGGGGCTGCGAGCCCCCGCGGTTCAGCGGCATCGAACAGCTGCCGCTGCCCGGTGGCGCGGACCTCGGAGACCATCCGTACGAGATCACCGCCGACTTCGCGGACGTACTCAGCCTCGCCCCGCAGTCCTCGGTGAAGGTCAACGACGTCTCCGTCGGTCGCGTCACCGAGATCTCCCTCGCCCCGGACAGCTGGCAGGCCAGGGTCACCATGCGCGTCAACGGGAAGGTCGGACTGCCCGCCAACGCGTACGCCCGCCTGGAACAGTCCAGCCTTCTCGGTGAGAAGTACATCCAGCTCTCACCACCCGCGACCGGCACCGCCCGGGGCGCACTCACCGACGGTGCGAAGATCCCGCTCACCCGCACCAACCGGAACCCAGAGGTCGAAGAGGTCCTCGGCGCCCTGTCGATGCTCCTCAACGGCGGCGGCATCAACCAGCTCAAGACCATCACGACCGAACTCAACAAGGCGTTGGCCGGGCAGGAACCGCAGATCCGGTCCATGCTCAGCCGCGTCGACACCATCGTCACCAACCTTGACGACCATAAGAAGGACATCACCGAGGCACTCGACGGTGTCAACCGGCTCTCCACCACCCTCGCCACCCGCAAACAGGACGTGGGCAAGGTCCTCACCGGGCTCAGCCCCGGGATGAAGGTCCTGGAGAAACAGCGCGGCTCGCTCCTCACCATGCTGCGCGCACTCGACACCCTCTCCGCCGTCGCCGTCGACACCGTCGACAAGAGCAAGGCGGACACGATCGCCGACCTGAAGGCCATCGCCCCCACCCTCAAGGCGCTCGCCGACTCGGGCAACGACCTGCCGGACTCCCTCCAGGTGCTGCTCACCTACCCGTTCACGGACGAGGTGCTGCGCGGTGTCAAGGGCGACTACCTCAACGTCTACCTGGACATGACGGCCGCCCCCGGCACGCAGATCATCCCGCCCTACGACCCGGACGCCGGCACGGCGACCGGAACGCCGGCAACGGCCAGGTCGGCCGGCTCGGGACTGCCACTGCCGCTTCCCTCGATCACCACTGAGGGAACAACCACGACCACGCCGTCCGGAACGCCTTCCCGCAAGCCGTCCCAGAGGCCTTCGGACAAACCGTCGGACATGCCCTCGGCCTCGGAGGGGAGCAACGGATGATCACCCTCGCCATCCGGCTGAAGAACATCTCGTTCCTGATCATCGCAGTGCTGGTGCTCGGCTATCTGGGTGTCCGTTACGCCGACCTCGGCCACTACGTCGGCATGCGTGACTACTACACCGTCAAAGTCCAACTCACCCGGACCGGCGGACTGTTCACCCACTCAAACGTCACCTACCGGGGGGTCTCCGTGGGCCGCGTCGGCCCGATCGAACTCACCGACGACGGTGTGGAGGCCGAGCTGCGCATCGACAAGTCCGCACCCCCCATCCCCGATGACCTCAAGGCCGTCGTCGCCAACCTCTCCGCCGTCGGCGAGCAGTATGTCGACCTGCGGCCGACCCGCACCGACGGGCCCTACCTGGAGAACGGCTCGGTCATCGACCAGGCCGACACCACCGTCCCGGCACCGGTGACGAATGTCCTCACCAGTGTCAACGACCTCGCCGGTTCCGTCGACCTGGAGTCGCTGCGGACCGTGGTCGACGAGTTCGGCACCGCGTTCGACGGGCGCGGCGACGACCTCCAGGTCCTCCTGGACACCGGCAGCGAATTCGTGCAGGCGGCCGACGACGCACTGCCCACCAACACCAGGCTGATGGCCGACGGCGAGATCGTGCTGCGCACCCAGGCCGAACAGGGCGAAGCACTCAAGGGATTCGCCACCGGGGCCAAGGAGCTGGCAGCTCAGCTCAAGGGCTCCGACACGGACCTCCGCAAGCTGATCGCCGCCGCGCCCGATGCGACGGAGCAGATCAGCGGACTGCTGCGCGATCTCGACCCCGGTTTCGGGATCGTCGTCGCGAACCTCCTCACCACGTCCGAGGTTGCCGTCACCCGGCAGCGCGGCATCGAGGAACTCCTCGTGAAGCTGCCCGCGGTCGCCGCGGCCGGAGCGAGCGCCGTGGACGAGGACGGCGCCCGGTTCGGTATGTCGGTCACCTTCTTCGAACCACTGCCCTGCACCGCCGGTTACGGCGGCACGACCTATCGCAACGGTCTCGACACGACAACCGGCCCCGAGGTCAACACCAAGGCGCGCTGCACCTCCTCACCCGGCACCGGCATCAACGTACGCGGCAGCGCCAACGCGCCGAAGGGCCCGGCCGTACCGGAACCCGTCAAACCGGGCTCGATGCTCCTGGGCGCCGACGCGGGAGGCACGCTCCCGGGCGCACTCGGGGCCACGGCGAACACGTCACCCGCCACGAACGGCATGGCCGGGCTGCTGGGATTGGAGGCCGGCGAGTGAACTTCCGTACCAGGGTCCTCATGGGCTGGGCGGTCATGCTCGCCGCCGTGCTGATCTGCGCCTTCGGCGTCTCGTCGTACACACAGGCGCGTGGCGACGACACCCTCGCGTACGCGAAGAGCCGCGACGCGGCCCTGGCGGCGGGCAAGCACCATCTCGCCCGGCTGAACAGTCTGAACGGCAAGGACGCCACGAGCGTGGACGCGGGGCTGCGGCAGTGGCTCGACGTGTCCACCGGGCCACTGCACGACCAGCTGAAGCGGACCCGGAGCAAGGATGCGAACGACCTGAAGAAGAGCGGCAGCACGGCCCGCGGCACCGTCACCGACGCGGCACTCACCGCGCTCGACGAACGCGCCGGTACGGCCGAGCTGATCGCGACCGTCGACGTCCGGGTCACATCGCGCACCGGCGCGGCCGGCACCGAGCGCAAACGGTTCGAGGCCACGCTCGCCCGCACTCCGGACGGCTGGAAGGTCAAAGCACTCACCGCGATTCCGGTGGGTGCCGCATGAGGCATGGGGGAGGACGGCGATGGTGAGCACCGAGGAGAAGACCGAAGCCGGGGTGGAGGAGCCCAAGAGCCCGGAGACCGCCGGGGACGAGCCCGACGAGGCCGGAGAGTCCGGGTCCACCCGCCGACTGCGGCGTACCGCGGTCGTGCTGCTGGTCGTCGCCCTGGTCGTGGCGGGAGCCGGATTCTTCGTCCGCGCCCAGCAGGTGAGGGACACTCCCGCCACTGACAATCTGGCGCTCAGCGACACCGAGGCGACGACCCGCGTCGTGGGCGATGTGAGCAACGCACTGGGCAAGGTCTTCTCGTACGGTCCACAGGACACCGCAGGCACCAAGGAGTCCGCGAAGCAGCTCCTCGGCGGAAAGGCGCTGCGGCAGTACGCGGCTCTGTTCGGCCAGGTCGAGAAGCAGTCCAGGGACCAGAAGCTGACCCTCACCACGCATGTCGTACACGCCGGGGTCAGCCGGCTCTCCGGCACCGGCGCCCATCTTCTCGTCTTCCTCGACCAGGTCTACGAACGCCGGGGCAAGCCCGCCACCACGGCGGCCGCCCAGCTCTCCGTCACCGCCGAACTCCGGGACGGGCACTGGAGAATCGTGGACATCGCCTCCAGATAGCCAGGCGGCAGCCACCGCCACAGCCACAGCCCATCGGACATCCACCGCTCGGCTCAGCCGGCAAGGGAGAGACAGCAATGGCACGGGTACGGACGACGAAGAACCCGCTGGTGGTGGCGGCGATCGTGCTGACGGCCCTGGCGGCCGGCAGCGCGGCCCGGGGCGGTTGGTCCTGGTACGAGGCCGGGCACGACGACTCGGCCGGCTACGGGCAGACCCGCGACGACGCCCTGGCGGCGGGCGAGCAGGCCGTGCAGAACCTGAACACGCTCGACCATCAGAAGCTGGACCAGGGTCTGGACAGCTGGGAGGACTCCACCACCGGCGATCTGCACCAGCAACTCGTGGACGGACGCAGCGGGTTCGAGAAGCAGATCCAGGAGGCGAAGACCGTGAGCACCGCCAAGGTGCTGTCCGGTGCGGTCACCGAACTCGACGACCGGACCGGCAAGGCATCGGTGATGGTGGCCCTGCGGATCACCGTGACGGCACCGAGAGGAAAGCCCGCGGTGAAGGAGAGCCGGATGCTCGGCCGGCTCACCCGCACGTCCGAGGGGTGGAAGCTCAGTGCCCTCGGACAGGCGCCGGTCGGGAACACGGCCGGCTGAGACCGACCGGCACATGGGGGGCGGCGTCGCGGGACCGGGCACGCACTCCCCCAAGGCCTTGAGGGCCAGGGGGGACCCCCTCCGGCGTTGTCGTCAGTCGGCAACTCCCCCATGGCCCTGAAGGCATGGGGGGACCCCCTCCGCGTTGCCTCCCTCCTCCGCCTTGCAGCTGCACACACCCGGCCCCGCTCCTTCTCCCACCCCCATTTGCCGGTCGGTCTGAAGCCACCCGGTCCCATCCGATCCATTCCATCACCGAGAGGAACTCCGGACATGTCGACGACCCGCCACCTCGTGAACCGTCAGCGCCGGTTGGCGACCGTGGCCGCCGCGGAGCGCACGACAGCACCACCGCGAAGGAAAGGGCGGGCCGGCGAGGACGACCAGCAGTCCGTGGTCACGCCGGACCTCGAGGAGTCATCGGATCCCCGCGACGCAGATCGGACGGAGGAAGAGGAGGCAGGCGAGGCGCGGGGTGAACAGCCGCGCACCATGCCCCGCCCGCGGATCCGGCTCCCTGTCGTGCTCTGCGCACTCACCGTCCTCCTCGGTGCCTTCGCCGCCTGGTCGTTCACCGCGGCCGACGGGCTGCGCGGCGACGCGAGCCGCCGGAACACCGCACTCACCGACATCGGCCGTACCAGTGAGGTGAAGGGACAGATCTCCGAGGCGGTCGGTGCGGTCTTCTCGTACAACTACGCCGCCACCGTCAAGTCCGAGCAGGCGGCGAGGACTTACCTGGTCGGCAAGGCCGTTCAGCAGCACAAGGACATGCTCGCGGAGGTACGGGCGCAGGCGCCGAAGCAGAAACTCGTCCTCACCACGACCGTCACCGAGAGCGGTGTGGAACTCCTCGACGGCGACCGGGCCCGACTGCTGATCTTCGCCGACCAGAGCAACACCCGAACCGGCAAGTCGGACGAGACGACCTACGCGGCGGCCATGTTCGCCGTGGACGCTGTTCGCCGCGGCGGCACCTGGCGGATCTCCGCCATCGATACGTTCACCCAGTGACCCGGGGGAGAGGGGAGCACGCATGAAGTTCAACGGCACCATGCGCCGCGGAATCGGCGGCGCGGCAGCCGCGGTCGCCGCGATGGCCGCGCTCACCGCGTCCCAGGCACCGGGACTTGTCCGCCATGAACAGACCGCGAAGGAGCGCCAGGAGGCCGACGAGATCAAGTGGTCGCACGTCCCCAACGACGACTCCTACCACACCGAACTGCCGCCGATGCAGTCGCCGAAGCCGCCGAAGGCAGGTCTGAGGCAGAGCCCGGCCGTCGCCCGGTCCTGGGCCGAGGCGGGCATACCGGCCACGGTGCTCGCCGCCTACCGCAAGGCGGAGAGTGCGCTCGGCCGCACCGACCCCGGATGCCGCTTGCCGTGGCAGTTACTCGCGGCGATCGGCAAGGTCGAGTCCGGCCAGGCCGGCGGGGGCCGGGTCGACGCGCACGGTACGACGCTGAGCCCGATCCTCGGGCCGGTGCTCAACGGCTCGGGCTTCGCCAACATCCCGGACACCGACGGCGGCGCGTACGACGGTGACAGGACGTACGACCGGGCGGTCGGCCCGATGCAGTTCATCCCCTCCACCTGGGCCCATTGGGGCAAGGACGGAAACGGCGACGGCCGCCGCGATCCGAGCAACGTCTACGACGCCGCCCTGGCCGCCGGGTACTACCTCTGTGCCGGACCGCGCAATCTGTCGGTGAAGGCCGATCTGGACCGGGCGATCCTCAGCTACAACCACTCGGACACCTATCTGCGCATCGTGCTTTCCTGGCTGGAGTTCTACCGCAAGGGCATCCACCCGGTGGCCGACGGCAAGGGCCCCGTACCGAAGAGCCCCGGCGCGGGCGGGCCGAACAGGCCGACGCACCCGGTGGGCGGCCCCGGTGCCCCCGGCGGCGGCATCATCGTGGGCCCGCAGCCCGGCGGTTCGCCCGGCCCCTCGTCATCGGCGTCCCCGAAGCCCACCGGATCACCGACCGGTTCCCCGGACCCGAGCGGTTCCCCGGACCCCACCGATCCGGGCGGCTCCCCCGATCCGACCGACAGTGGACCGGCCTCCCCGGACCCCGGTACGTCAAGCCCCGACCCCAGTACCTCGCCACCCGGCCCGGGCTGTCCGACGGACTCCGCATCCCCCGATCCGACCGACTCGGCCGGAGCCACCGAGTCCCCGTCGCCCGACCCGGGAACGAGCGAGGACCCGTGTGCCACGCCGTCGGGCTCAGCGGCCGCCGGCTGACAGCACCTCGGCCAGGTCGTACCGCACCACCTCTTCCAGCTGCGCGTAGGTGCAGCTGTCCGGGGTGCGGTCCGGCCGCCACCGGCGGAACTGGGCGGTGTGCCGGAAACGGTCGCCCTCCATGTGGTCGTACGCCACCTCACAGACCCGCTCCGGACGCAGCGCCACCCACGACCGGTCCTTCTTACCGGACCAGCGGCTCGGCGTCCCGGGCAGCCGGGCGCGTTCGTGCGCCTCTGCGTCCGCCCAGGCCGCCCACGGATGGCCGGCGAATTCGATACGCAGCGGCTCCAGCTCAGCGGCCAGCTCCTCGCGCCGCTTCATCGAGAAGGCCGCACAGACTCCGACGTGCTGCAGTGCGCCATCAAAGTCGTACAGGCCCAGCAACAGCGAGCCGACGACCGGGCCGCTCTTGTGGAAGCGGTACCCCGCCACCACACAGTCGGCGGTCCGCTCGTGCTTGATCTTGTACATCACCCTGGTGTCGGGGCGATACGGCAGATCGAGCGGTTTGGCGACCACACCGTCGAGCCCCGCGCCCTCGTACCGTTCGAACCACTCCTGGGCGACCGCCGGGTCCGTGGTCGCCGGTGCGAGATGTACGGGGGCCGACGCACCGGACAGGGCCGCCTCCAGAACGGCGCGCCGGTCGGACTGCCTGATGGAGAGCAGCGAATCGTCGCCCACTGCCAGGATGTCGAAGGCGATGAGACAGGCCGGGGTCTGCTCGGAGAGCAGCCGCACCCGGGAATCGGCGGGGTGGATGCGCTCGCTGAGCCGGTCGAAATCCAGCCGGCCGTCGTACGCGATCACGATCTCGCCGTCGATCACACAGCGCGGCGGCAGATTGTCCCGGACGGCGGTGACCAGCTCGGGGAAGTAGCGGGTGAGCGGCTTCCCGGTGCGGCTGCCGATCACCACCTCGTCGCCGTCGCGGTGCACGATCGCACGGAAGCCGTCCCACTTGGCCTCGTACTGCATACCGGGCGGGATCTTCGAGACGGATTTGGCGAGCATCGGTTTCACAGGCGGCATCACCGGCAGATCCATGGCCCCGATTCTTGCCCAAGGGTGGACACACGTCTCCCGATATGCGGCATATGCGAGCCAGGCCTACCGTGACCGTCATGGGTGCAGCGGGGAAAGCGGTGGAGCTGGAAGCCGACGGACGGGCCGTACGGCTGTCCAGTCCGGACAAGGTCTACTTCCCGGAAAAGGGCTACACGAAGAGGGACGTGGCCGAGTACTTCCTGGCCGTGGGCCCCGGCATCACGCGCGCCCTGCGCAATCGGCCGACCACCCTCCAGCGCTTCGTGGACGGTGTCGCAGGCGAGTTCTTCTACCAGAAGCGGGCCCCGAAGAACCTCCCCGACTGGATCCCCACCGCCAGGATCGCGTTCCCCAGCGGCCGTCCGGCCGACGAGATCTGCCCCACCGAGCTCGCCGCCGTCATCTGGGCCGCCAACCTCGGCACGCTCACCTTCCACCCCTGGCCGGTCCGGAGCGCCGACACCGACCATCCGGACGAGCTGCGCATCGACCTCGACCCGCAGCCCGGTACGGACTACGCCGACGCGGTGAGGGCCGTCCATGAGCTGCGGTCCGTGCTCGACGACCACGCTCTGCGCGGCTGGCCCAAGACCTCCGGCGGCCGCGGCATCCATGTCTTCGTGCCCATCGAGCCGCAGTGGACCTTCACCGAGGTCCGGCGCGCCGCCATCGCCGCCGGGCGCGAACTGGAACGCAGGATGCCGGACCGGGTGACCACCGCCTGGTGGAAGGAGGAGCGCGGCGAGCGGATCTTCGTCGACTACAACCAGACCGCCCGCGACCGCACGATCGCCTCCGCCTACTCCGTACGCCCCTTTCCGCACGCCCCGGTCTCCGCCCCGCTGCGCTGGGAGGAGATCGACGACGCCGAACCGGGCGACTTCGACATCAGGACCATGCCGAAGCGCTACGCCGAGGTGGGCGACGCGCACGCGGACATGGACGAACACGCCTTCCGGCTCGACAGGCTGCTGGAGCTGGCGGACCGGGACGAGCGGGAGCGCGGCCTCGGCGACCTGCCGTACCCGCCGGAATACCCGAAGATGCCGGGCGAACCGAAACGGGTCCAGCCGAGCAGGGCCCGGCACGACGAGGACGGCGATGCATGAGCGCACCCGACCTGGAGCCCGTCACCCCGCGAGGGGAACATGCCCGGCCCCCGGCTCGCGGTGACCGTTGGGCGGCGTTCAAGGCGTCCCCGTATCTGCCCGCCCTCGTGCTCCTGTTCATCATCGCGGCCGCAGCCGGTCTCTTCGCGGGCTCCTACACGTACGCGATGGCCAACCCGACCCCGCGCAACATCCCGGCCGCCGTGGTCGGCCACCTCGACACCCCGCGCGACAAGGTCTTCCTCGACCGGCTGGAGGGCGCGCTCGACACCTCGCTGGTGCTGCACGAGTACGCCACCGGGGCCCGGGCCCGCATCGCCCTGGAGGAGCAGAAGATCTTCGCCGTCCTGCGGTCCGAGAACGGCGGGGTCGGCCTGGACGTCGCGAGCGCGTCCGGAGCGTCGGTCGCCCAGCTGCTCGCCGAGTCCACGCTGAAGGTGGGGCAAGCGGCCCATGTGCCGGTGAAGGTCACGGACGTGAAGCCCTTGCAGCGGGGCGATCCGCGCGGCCTCGCTCTCTTCTACATCTCGCTCGCCGCGGTGATCGTCGGGTTCGTCGGCGCGATCCAGCTGAGTGTGCACGCCAAGGCGTTGGAGCCACTGGAGCGGGTCGCGTTCACCGTCGCCTACGCCCTGCTCGGCGGGTTCTCCATCGCCGCCGTGGTGGACTGGCTGCTCGGCTCCGTCGACCTGCCGTTCGTCCAGTCGTGGTTCATCCTCGCCTTCACCATGTTCACCACGGGCATGGTCTTCACGATGTTCAACACCCTGATCGGGCGCTGGGCGATGATCCCCACCTGGGGACTGATGGTGATGCTCGGAAACCCGTCCTCCGGTGGTGCGGTGTCCTGGCCGCTGCTGCCGTCGGTGCTCGGCTTCATCGGCCGCTGGCTTCCCCCGGGCGCCTCGGTCAACGCCCAGCACGCCGCCGTCTACTACCAGGGGCACCAGCGGGTCTTCCCGTACCTGGTGCTCACCGGATGGGCGCTGGTCTCCTGCACGGTGTTCTGGGTATGGCGCCACCGGCACCCGGGAGGCCGTGACCACATGCCTCAGCATGCGGCCACGGCCACCTGATGCCGGTCCGGGCTACAGTTCCTTGATCCGGATGTCGCGGTACGAGACCACGTCCGTGGTGCTGTGGACCTGGAGTCCGATGTAACCGGAGGCGTACCGCCGGCCGTCGGTGCCCGGGTCGTCGCCCCGCGGCGGCTCGAAGACCTGGCCGCCGTTGTTGTCGAACTCGTTCAGCAGGACACCGTTGCGGTAGACCGAGTAGTGCTGGTCCACCACCCGGATCTCGTAGTCGTTCCAGGTGCCCTTGGGCGTGACTCCGGCGCCGGCCAGACCGATCCGGTCGAAGCCGTAGACCGAGCCGGTCTTGTACATGTCGCCGTCCGGACGGTCGAGGATCTGCACCTCATGGCCGTACTTGATGGCGACCCACTCCGGACGCGACTCCTCCGGGTTGTCGTGGACGTCAGGGAAGCGGACGAACACACCACTGTTGGCGTTGCCCGTGCCGGGGGCGTCGTCCCGCCACTGGAGCTTGAGCGAGAAGTCGCCGTACTGCCGGCCCGGGAACCAGAGCATGCCCATGCCGTCGACAGCGGTGGAGCTGGTGATCGTGCCGTCCGGGTTCAGCCCGAACTTCCCGCCGCCGACCTGCTGCCACTTGGCGAAGGACTCCGCCGTGCCGTCGAAGAGCTTCTTGTAGCCCTCGTCCTGGCCCGGCATGCCGATCCCCGACTGCTTGGCCGCCCGGTAGATCTTCTTGTGCTCACGGGCGTCGATCACACCGGCGGCGAGCAGCTTGTCGAGGACGCTGTCGACGTGCTTGAGGAACAGCGCGTGCGACGACCAGTCCTTCTCGTCCTCGATCAGCTCATTGATGGTGCAGCGGTTGCCGGTGATGCGGTTGGGGACCCCGGTGTCGACCGTGCCGACGATGACGGTGAGCCGCTCGTCGAACTCCGGGCAGTTCGGCGCCGGTACGCCCCCGCTCTCCGCGACGGTGAACGACACCTGCTTGGCCACGGAGGTGTTGCCGGCCTTGTCCGTCGCCCGGTGGGCGACGGTGTGATAGCCGACGCGGTCGACGATGACGGTGGTGGTGTACGCGAGGTACGGGCCGCCGTCGAGCGAGTACTCGACCTTGTCCACGCCCGACTCGGCGTCGGTCGCGGTGACCGTCACCTTGGCGCTGGTGATGTACGCGTTGTCGGAGTTCTTGTCGCCCTTGACCTCGGCCGAGGTCTCCGGCGGCGTCTTGTCCTGCGTCGGCGGTGCGACGACCGTGAAGTCGACCGACTTCTCGGCCGCCGCGTTGCCGGCCTTGTCGGTGGCCCGGTAGCGGACCTGGTGCGTGCCGGTCTCGTGCACCATCACGGGCGCGGTGTACGGCTGCCAGGCGCCGTCCGCCCCGGTCGCGTACTCGATGGTGTTGACGCCGGACCCGGTGTCGGAGGCGGTCACGGTGACCGTCGCCATCCCCAGGTACCGCCCCTGGTCGTCCTTCTCACCGGACACGGTCGCCGAGGTCTCCGGTGGCGTCCTGTCGTCCGTCGGCGGCGCGGCGACCGCGAAGCCGACCGACTTCTCCGCTGCCGTGTTGCCCGCCTTGTCGGTGGCGCGGTACCGGATCGTGTGCGTCCCGACCTCGTTCACCACGATCGGTGCGGTGTACGGCTGCCAGGCGCCGTCCGCCCCGACCGCGTACTCGACGGTGTCGACACCGGAGCTGTCGTCGGTCGCCGAGAGAGCGACCGTCGCCTGACCGATGTACGCGCCGTCGGCGTTCTTGTCGCCGTCGACCTTCGCAGAGGTCTCGGGCGCGGTGGTGTCCGTACCGCCGCCGTCCGTCACGGTGAGAATGCCCTGCATCGCCTCGTGCCCCGGCATGGTGCAGCGGTAGAAGTACCGGCCGGGGGAGAGCGTGACCTCGGCGGTGTGCCTGCCGCCCTGGTCGTCGGCCGGGTTGGCCAGGATGTTCAGCGTGACGTCGTTGTTGAACTCCGGGTCCGAGACGATGAACGTGAGGGTGTGCGGCATCCCCGTGGTGTTGCCGGTCGCCGCGCTGTTCTCGAAGACGATGGTCGCCTTGCCGGCCACCGCGGTCTTCGGAGCGGACAGATAATGGTCGATGGGGTCGCCCGCCGTCCAGGTGAGGACCTGGTCGGCCGCCGCAGCGGCGGGAGCCGCCGTACGGCCGTAGGCCGCCGTCGAGGTCAGCCCCAGCACCATCAGGAACGAACCCAGCAGGGCGAGCCACAACTGCTTGGGCCGGTACCGCTGTCGCGAGAAGACCGAACGGTGTCTCACTGCACTGCCGCCTTCCTGGCCAGATCCTCGGCAGCCGGGGTCGGACCGCCGCCCTTGTACGTCACACGCCACAGCGCGGACTTGGAGTCGGAGGTGAAGAAGCCGCGCCCGTAGTCGAGGACGTACAGCGAACCGTCCAGGGCGAACTTCCAGTCCATCAGGTTGCGGATGCCGTCCGCGCCGACCGGGATGATCTTCTTCAGGGACTCGGCGTGCGTGGGCAGACCGCCCTTGCCGACCGTCTTCGGGTCGGTGAGCACGGCGTGCCGCGGCTGGGTGCCGTCGTAGAAGTCACCGACGAACCACTTGCCGTCCCAGTAGGAGGGCCATTTGTCGGCGCTGGTGCTCGCCGCGTCGTACCGGTAGACCGGGCCGTTCATCGTGGCCTGACCGCCGCCCTTGAGCCACGGGAGCAGCTGCTTCTGCTCCTCCACCTTGTAGCTCGGGATGCCGTTCGCGTCGCGCGGATAGTCCACGCCACCGCCCTGCGGCGAGTACCAGATGGTGTTGGACGTGATGGGCGGCAGGTTCACCAGGCCGTCGTTGTTCGGAGACTCGTTCTTGGGGTGGTCGCAGTCGTACCAGCCGAGCGGCGTGCTCGGGTCGGGCAGATTGCGGTCCCGGTAGGGCTGCTTGTTGCCCATGCAGTACGGCCAGCCGTGGTTGCCCGCCTTGGTGATCGCGGCGAACGTGTCGTACTTGGCCGGACCCCAGGTGGTGCTCGGCGAACCCGCGTCGGGGCCGACCCAGCCCGCGTACAGCGTGTCGGTGGTCTTGTCGACGGAGATCCGGGCGGGGTTGCGCACCCCCATCACATAGATCTCGCCGCGGGTCTTGCCGCCGCCTTCATCGGGCTCCTTGCCGGTGAAGAGGTTGCCCTCGGGCAGTGTGTACGTGCCGTCGTCCTCGGGGTGGATCCGCAGGATCTTCCCGTTGAGGTTGTTCGTGTTGCCCGCGGTGCGCCGGGCATCGGCGAAGGAGACGCCCTTGTAGTTCGGCTGCGGGTTGTTTCCGGAGTAACCGTCGCTGAATCCGGAGGAGTTGTTGTCACCGGTCGCGATGTAAAGGTTGCCCTTGGAGTCCCAGGCCATCCCGCCGCCCGCGTGGCAGCAGCTGTGGATCTGGACGGGCCAGTGCAACAGCACCTTCTCGGAGGACAGATCGAGCTTGTTGGTGGCCGGATCGAGGGTGAAGCGGGAGACCTGACGTACCGCCATCTGCTTGTCGCGGTCGATCTTCGAGTGGGGTGTGTAGTGCAGATACACCCAGCCGTTCTTCTCGAAGTCCGGGTCCAGCTCGATCCCGAGCAGCCCCTCCTCGACCTTGACCAGTTCGTCGCCGCCACCCTTGTTGCCGAAGATCGTCAGCTCACCGGCGAGGGTGACCTTCTTGGTCTTCGGGTCGTAGACATGGATCTGTCCCAGACCCTTGCCGATGTCCGGGTTGTTCCAGTCGATGACGACCGGCTTGCTGCTGTCGGCGCCACCGCGCCCGATGTACAGCACCCGCCCGTCCGGGGCGGCAACCAGGCCGTGCGGCTCGCCGATCTGGTCGTTGTGGCCCGGCTGATTGGGCTGGGTGACGCGCTCCGCCTTGTAGTTGGAGGTGATCGTCGCCTTGCAGTCGGCCTGCGAGATCCGCGTCGTCCAGTCGAGCGCACCCCGCAGATGGTCGCGGAAGTCGGTCTCCGCGAAGCTGTCGGCCGTACCGCCCATCGCCGTGTAGAAGGACCTGCCGCCGTCGTAGTCCCGGCACCAGGAGACCGGGTGGTCCCAGCCGTTGGCGCTCGCGCCCGGCTTGTACGTGATCTCCCGGACGCGCGCCACGGTGTGCACATCGCCGGACGGGTTCTTCGTCCAGTTAAGCCACTTGTCCGGGCGCTTCCACTCCAGCGGAAGATTCTTGGTCGCCGGATGTTGCCGGTCTCCGATCTCAACCGTCGCACGCTGCACGGTGGTTGGGCTGCCGGCTGCCGGACGGGCTCCGATCAGGCCGGTGAACCAGTCCGAGTAAGGCTCGGTGCGCGCCGCGTCGTGGATGCCGAGGAATCCGCCGCCCGCCTCCATGTACGCCTCGAGACCGGCCTCCTGCTCCGGGTCGAGCACATCGCCGCCACCGGTCAGGAAGACGACGGCGTTGTACTTGCCGAGCTGCTTGCCGTTGGTGAAGACGGCCGGGTCGTCGGTGGCGACGGTCCGGAACCGACCGGCCTCCGGCCCGGTGAGCCCGATCTTCTCGATCGCCGCGATCCCGGCGTCGACGGTCGGGGACTCCGCGGTGGCGGAGGCATGGAACACCAGCACCTTGACGTTGGCGCCGCCCGGCGGCGACGGCAGGGACAACGTTGTCGCAAGGCTTCGCGGCGGTTCCGGATAGGGTCTGGCGCTGGCGGCGTTGCCGCCGAGCAGGGAAGCGGTCAGTGCGCCGGCCACCAGGGCCACCGCAAGTCCGCGTCGCGATCTGGACCTGTGATGTGGTGTGCGCTGCATGTGGTCACCCACCCCTCTTTGGTCACTGCAACAGCGGATGAAGCTAGACCTCTTTTCGCGGCTCGCCAATAGCTATGGCAGCAATGGCACGAACTTTGTCCTGGGTGTGGATAAACAAAGATCCCCCGGCTACGGTGTGGGCCGTCCGGGCGGCACGTGTGCCCTGCCAACCTCTGCTACCTCTGAAGCCGCCGCAATCCCCGTAACCTCCGTAACCTCCGCGGTCTACGCAGTCTCCGCGTTCTGGGCAAGTTCGCAAAAACTCCGTAAATTCCTTAGTGCAGTGGGGAGTTCGACATGGACAGAAGGAGCTTCAACCGGCGGATTCTGGTCGGCGGTGGAGTGGCGGCAGCCACCGGAGTGACATCGTTGTCGCTCGGTACGATCGAGGCCAGCTCGGCGGAACCCCCGCCCAAGACCGCCCCGGCCGGAGGTGTCGTCCGCCATCTCAAGCTGTACGCGGAGAAGCTGACGGACGGTCGGATGGGATATGGCCTGGAGAAGGGCAAGGCGTCGATCCCGGGACCGCTCATCGAGATCAACGAGGGCGACACCCTGCACATCGAGTTCGAGAACACCATGGATGTGCCGGCCAGCCTTCATGTGCACGGCGTCGACTACGACATCGCGAGCGACGGCACCCGGCTGAACAAGAGCATCGTCGAACCGGGCGGCACCCGCACATACACCTGGCGCACCCATGTGCCGGGCCGGCGCAAGGACGGCACCTGGCAGCCGGGCAGTGCGGGCTACTGGCACTACCACGACCACGTCGTCGGTACGGATCACGGCACCGGCGGCATCCGGAAGGGCCTGTACGGTCCGGTGATCGTCCGGCGCAAGGGTGACATCCTGCCGGACAAGACGATCACGATCGTCTTCAACGACATGACGATCAACAACAAGGCGGCCCACGAGGCACCCGACTTCGAGGCCACCGTGGGGGACCGGCTCGAAGTGGTCATGATCACGCACGGCGACTTTTACCACACGTTCCACATCCACGGTCATCGCTGGGCGGACAACCGGACCGGTCTGCTCACCGGCCCCGACGACCCGAGCCGCGTGATCGACACAAAGATCGTCGGCCCGGCGGACTCCTTCGGCTTCCAGGTCATCGCGGGCGAACACGTCGGCGCCGGTGCCTGGATGTACCACTGCCATGTGCAGAGCCACTCCGACACGGGCATGGCCGGACTGCTGTTGGTCGCCAAGGCGGACGGCACCGTGCCGGGGTACGACCCGCACGACATGACGACCCACGACAAGCCCGCGCAGGACAAGCCCGCGCAGGACAAGCCCGCGCCGGACAAGACCGCTTCGGGTGACACCGTGCCGGGCAAGACGGCGAAGGAGTCGGCCGCCCACGACACGGCGGCGCACGGGTCCTGACGCAGTCAGTTCTCCGACACCGCTCCGGCTGCTTCGGCCGTGCCAGTGGCGAGGCGCAGCTGTTCCTCCTCGACGATGCGTCGGGCCAGAGCCCCGTCCGACACATCCACGGCGTCCGGCGTCGTCTCGGCGACGTCGCTGCGCCGTGCGTACAGGTCGAACAGCCGCTCCTTGCGGGCCAGGATGTTCAGCATCCGCTCGTCGACAGTGTCGGCCGCGAGGAGCCGGTGCACCTGGACGGTCCGTATCTGGCCCATCCGATGGGCGCGGGCCACCGCCTGGTGCTCCATCGTCGGCTTGATCTGCGGTTCGCAGATGATGACGACGGAGGCGGCCTGCATGTTCAGTCCGACACCGCCCGCCTGGATCTGGCTCAGCAGGACGGCATGGCCCTCGACGGCACCGAACCGGTCGATCACCTCCTGGCGCCGGGCAGCCGGGAGACTCCCCGAGAGCGGCCCGAACACCCCCGTCCCCAGGGCCTGTTGGACCGTGAGCAGCACTTCTCGGAAGTACGAGAACACGACGACCTTGAGGCCATTGTCCGCGGCCTCTGCGACCAGCTCGCGCAGCCGGTTCAGTTTCGCGGACGTGGCGGGCCGGGCGTACGCGGCCCGGCGCATGCGCATGAACTGCCCGGCGCCCACCGCCTCGCGGTAGGCATCGAGATCTTCCTCGCTGAACTCCTCCCACTCGTCGACCTGCACCAGCGCCGGGAGTTCGGTCAGCACATCCTCCTGATTGCGCCGCAGATAGGCCGGGGCGACGGCCCTGCGGAACGCGTGCGAACCGGCGGCCCCATGGGTGGTGTGGATCGAGGGCGCCAGTTCGGGCTGAAGATGGCGGACGAGGCTGCGGAACTCCTCGACCCGGTTCTCCATCGGCGTACCGGTCAGGAACAGCACCCGTTCGGTGCGTTGCGTCCAGCCGGACACCGCCCGGGAGCGGCGGGTCTCGGGGTTCTTGACGTAGTGCGCCTCGTCGACCACCAGCATGCCGGGCCTCATGCCGCAGTCCCGGGGGGCCGGCAGGGTGTGCAGGGCGTCGAACGTGGTGAGGGCGACTCCGCCGGTCTCGCGCCACTCGGCGAAGGCGCCGTGCCGCTCGGGGCCGTGCACCGGCAGCGCGCGCAGGGTGGAGCGGGAACGGACCTCGCGCGCCCAGTTGATGAGCACGCTCGCCGGGCAGACCACCAGGAAGTGTGTCTCGCCCCGCGCGGAGAGGTGCGCGAGCGCGGCAATGGCCTGGACGGTCTTGCCGAGCCCCATCTCGTCGCCGAGGATCACCCGCTTCTGTGCGAGCGCGAACCGGGCGCCGAACGACTGATAGCCGCGCAGGGAGACGCGCAGATGGGCGTCGTCCAGCCGCAGACCGCGCACCCGGTGCGCGATCCCGGACGGGAGGAACCCCTCGGCCGCGTCCCGGTCGGGGTTGGTGCCCGACATCTCTGCCAGCAGGCTGTAGTACTCGGCGGACCGCAGCTCGAAGTCGACCCACGCCGCGACGTCCGAATTCGCCTCCCGCAGCAGATCGACCGACACCTGCCCGAACAGCAGGGGAAGCCCGCGCGCAGCCGCTTCGGCGACGGCAGCCCGTACCGAGGCGACGGCCTCCAGCGCCTGGGCGCGGGCGTGGCGCCGGGTGAACAGCATGCGCAGCCGCCCCCGCGCAGGCCCAGCCGCGGTGAGCAAGGGCTCAAGACGTCCGATGAGCCGGCCTGCCGCATCGACGGCCCGGCGGACGTCCGGACCGGCCTCGACCAGCCGGTGCAGTGCGGTGACCAGTGCGGTCGTGGATTCGTCCGGGGTGTCCACGTCTATCCGGACCGCGACGGTGTCCCGTACCGCGTGGGCGATTTGCCCGGCCGCGGCCAGCGCCTGGTCGGCGGTCTGAGAGCCGACCCCGGGGATCTGGCGGAGCTCATAACGGTTTGCCTCGTGGACCTGGCCGACGGTCGTGAAGCCGGCCTGCTCGACCGCGCCGAGCCGCAGTCTGCCCTCGGTGACGTCCTTGAGTCTGGATACCGGGATGGCCGACAGTTCGCGACGGATGAGCGAGTCGAGCAGCGGAGTCAGCGCCGTGTGCACCGCATCGACGGTGCGGGCATGATCGGCCAGCACCGCGCGCGCCGTGTCCAGCAGCCGCTCGGCCTGCGCCAGCAGTTCCCGGGCGTCCCTTCCCGTGGGCGCCCCGGCCTCCGTCGGTCCGGCCTCTGTCATGTACGTTCCTCTGTCCGCGCAGCCTGGCTGCCGTCCTGCCCGGCACCTGCCCCGGGCGATTCATATCGTGCCACGCGGCGCCGACAGTGCCTTCGGTTCAGGGCGTGGGCGGTCGGCGTTCCGCCGGGGACAGCAGCAGGACCTCCAGGGCCCGGGCACAGGAGCGGGCCTGCGACAGGAACCACTCGGTGCGCGCTTTTGTGATCACCGACGGCGTGGCCCGGACCGCGAGAGCGAAGCGTGCATGCCCGGCGCCGTCCAGCACCGGGACCGCCAGGGTCCGTACCCCGTACGCCGACTCGCCGTCGTTGAGCGCATAGGCGTCGGTCCGTACCTTTGCCAACTCGGTCTCCAGCGCGGCCGGTTCGATGATCGTGCGTCGGTGAACGCGGGGAGCGGAGGGTGCGAGGAGGGCCCGCCCTCGCCCGGCCGGGCCCAGGCCCGGAGCACCTTGCCGAGCGCGGTGGAGTGCAGCGGCCTGCGCAGCCCCGTCTTCGGAGTGACCGAGCCACCGGCGACGATCACGGCGTGGGGGCCGCTGCGCAGTGCCAGGTCGGCGGTGGCGCCGGTGCGCTCGGCGAGATCGGTCAGCTCCGGTGCGGCCGGATGCAGACCGCGCTGGTGGTACGAGAGCCGGCCCAGCCGGTCACCGTCGCCCGTGCCCGGGCCGGTGCCGCCGCGGATCAGGCGGCGTGACGACATGGCGACCGAAGTCCTCTGGTTCGGCGGCTCCTCCGACCCCGGTATCGAGATGGCGGCCCAGCACGTCGACACCTTCCTGACCTGGGGCGAACCTCCACAGCTGCTCAAGGAGAAGCTGGAGAATGTCAGGTCGCGCGCCGCCGCGTACGGGCGCACCCTCAGGATCGGACTGCGCCTCCACCTCATCGTCCGCGACACGGAGGACGAGGCCTGGGCGGCAGCGGACCGGCTCCTGGACGTCACCAGCGACGCGACGTACGCCCGTCGGCTCGGTGAGCGCGCGGGAGAGGACGGTGTGGGCTGGCAGCGCCAGTTCCACCAGCACGGCGGCAAGGTCCCGCGCACGCACGGGAGCTGGAGGTGCACCCCAACATGTGGCCGGGCATGAGTCTCTTCCGCCCCGGCCCCGGTACCGCGGTCGTCGGCTCGACGGCCCAGGTGATCGAACGCATCGAGGAGTTCGAGGACCTGGGCGTCGACACCTTCATCCTCTCCGGCAACCCGCTGCTGGAGGAGGCATACCGGGTGGCGGAGACGGTGCATCCGGCGCTGGGGGTGAAGGGCTGACGCGCGGCGGCCGACGTTCCGTACGGTGGCCGGGGGCCGCCGTACGGTACCGGCCCGGTTTCGTCAGCTCCTGGCGATGTCGAGCACCCACCAGTCCGTCCCCTTCCGCTCCCGGACGTGGATACGCGTGCCGCGACACACCGTGCCATTGTTCGCCAACGCGCTGCCGTCGGGCCGGACCAGCTGTGCGGACCCCTGCTCCGGCTCGACGGTCGCCTCAGTGATCCAGCCGTACGTCAGCGTGCTCACCCCGTGCAGGAACGCCACGCGCTCGTCATCGAGCGCGATGCCGCGCACGCCGCTCATCCGCGTCGTACGGACCCTCACGGTGCCGTCGGGGCGGACCTCGATCAGTGGGTAGTGCATGTACGGGCAGGCCCAAGCCGTCGTGCCGTCCACATTGAGCGCACCGCAGTCGGACATGTCGATCAGACCGGGCCCGGGGCTGAACGACCAGAGCGGTTCGCCCGTGCTGCTCCAGCGCCGCAGACCGGGGTGGCTGAGCGGATCGTCCCCGTACACCCCCTCGTCGAAGTAGCCCACCCACAGATCACCCGATGCGTCGGCCAGCAGATGCTCGATACCGTCGCCCATCCGGAACGTCCACGACGGCCGTCCGAGCGCGTCGAAGACCTGCACATGCTGCTCGTCGGCCTTGCTGCGGGCATCCGCGAGCACGAAACCGCCGTCGGGCAGGGCGTCCAGTTCGGGCCGGTACAGCTGGACCGCACCGAGGTGGGTCTCGTACACATGGCCGTCGTCCGCGGTGACGACCACGGCGTCGTACGGATCGACCGGCCCCGGCCCGGGCGCGCGCTCGCTGAGCAGCCAGTGTGTGCGGCCGTGGGCATCGACGGTGCTGTTGAACAGGTGCAGTCGCCTGTATGCGCGCGGCATGCGGGCGTACTCGGTCAGACGGACGGGCTCCATGGTGCTCCTCGGCAGATTGCGTGAACGGTCGGCTGCGGACATCCGCAGGGACCGGCGGCGCGTTGGCCGAGGGCCGGAGGAAGGGGCGCCTACGCGGCATGAGCCTTTCTGGTGGTCATGACGGAGATCATCCATGGGGCCGGTGCTCGTACGCAATGCGGCGGCGGATATTGGCCATCCGCGTGCCGTCCTTGTGCGGCGTACGGCGTACGGCAGCGCGGCCCGCCCGAGGGCCGCGGGCTGCGGTCGTCAGTGCCCGGTGCAAGACTCGGAACGTCAGGAAGGATCCCTGCCACCGCAAGAACGGGGCTCATCGAAGGAGCTCACCATGCTCACCACCCGTTTTGTCACCGGAGCGCCCAACTGGATCGATCTGGGCACGCCCGACCTCGACGGGGCCGTCGCGTTCTACACCGGTCTCTTCGGCTGGGAGTATCTGGCCGGAAGCCCGGAGGCCGGCGGCTACGGCATGTTCACGCTGGACGGGAAGACGGCCGGGGGCGCGATGACGGTCACCGAGGAGCAGGCGAAGCCGTCCTGGTCCGTGTACTTCCAGTCGCCGGACGCCGATGCCACGGCGAAGGCGGTCGAGCAGGCCGGCGGCAGTGTGCCGTTCGCCCCGATGGATGTCCTGGACTTCGGCAGGATGGCCGGATTCAAGGACCGGGCGGGGGCGTTCTTCGGCATCTGGGAGCCGAAGGAGAATCCGGGCCTCGGCGTGGTGGGGGTACCGGGCTCCCTGTGCTGGGCCGAGCTGTACACCCCGGACGTCCCGGCGGCCGCCGCGTTCTACGACTCCGTATTCGGTTGGGAGACCGTGCAGACGCCGTTCCCGGGAGGCGGTGGGTCCTATACCGTGATCCGGACCAAGGGCGGCGGCGAGGACGCGGGCTTCGGCGGTCTGGTGCCGCTCAACGCCGTTGCCGCACAAGCGGTCGCCGGGCCGCACTGGCTGCCCTACTTCGAGGTCGACGACTGCGACGCCGCCGTCGCGGAGGTGGAGCGGCTGGGCGGCAAACTGACGCTGGAACCGATGGAGATGGAAGGCGTGGGCAAGTTCGCCGACGTCGCCGATCCGGACGGGGCGGAATTCGCTCTGATCAAGAGCGCGCAGACGCCGGAAGGCTGACCGGAAGTTTTCGGCGCGCCGTATTGATGAGGCGTTGATCAGTCGTTTATCGCGACCGGGCACTGTGACTTCCATGCTGATCAACACCGCGGTCGACCCCGCGCTCGCCTGGCAGGAGACAGCGCTGTGCGCGCAGGCGGGGCCCGAGTTCTTCTTTCCTGCTCCCGGCAGCTCCACCCGTGAGGCCAAGCAGCTCTGCAACGCCTGCGAAGGGCGTGAGGCCTGCCTGGAGTACGCCCTCGCCAACGATGAGCGCTTCGGCGTCTGGGGCGGCCTCTCCGAGAAGGAGCGGGACCGGTTGCGCAGAACCGGTCGCGAACGGGCCTGAACCGACCCTGCCCGCAGGGCGATCCGGCCCGCCCGGGGCACCGGCCGCATCCGCACCTCCAGGCCGGAGCTCCCCCGGCCGGACGGGCACTGCCGGACGCCTGGGACGATGTCCGCATGAATGATCACGACAGGGACGCTCTGCTCGCAGCGGCGGTGCGGCTGCGCACCGACGGACGGCCCGAGGAAGCGAGACAGCAACTGCTGTCCCTCTCCGCCGCCTTCCCCGCCGATCCCGAAGTGGCCTACCAGACCGCCTGGGTCCACGATGTGCTCGGTCTGGAAGCCGAGGCCGTGCCGTTCTACGAACGCTGCCTGGACGGGACGGGGCTGTCGGAGGAGGACCGCCGGGGTGCGCTGCTCGGCCTCGGAAGCACCCATCGGGTGCTCGGACAGTACGAGAGAGCCGTCGAGGTCCTGCGCAGCGGTGTCGAGCGGTTCCCCGACGACGGGGCACTGCGGACGTTTCTCGCCATGGCGCTCTTCAACACCGGCGAGCACCATGAATCCGTGCAGCTGCTGCTGAGACTGCTCGCCGCCACCAGCGAGGACCCGCATGTGCGGCAGTACCGGCGGGCGATCGAGCACTACGCCCAGGACCTGCACGAAACGATGTGAGCCCGGCGTGGGGCGCTGTGCCCCGGCCCGTCGGTGGATTCAGGGTCGGACAGGCCCTCGGCCGCCGGACAGGACTGCGGAGCAGTGGCCCGGCCGGCGGCCGATGACAGCCGTGCGGGCCGTCAGGCCAGGGCGCGCGCTGCCAGCCGCGCCTTGCGGGCCGCCAGCTTCTCGTCGAACTTGGCCGCCTCGCTGTCCAGACCGCCCATGTACAGGCCCAGCTCCTCCTGCGCCTTCAGGCCGTCGGGACCCAGGCCGTCGATGTCGAGGACCTTCAGGTAGCGCAGCACCGGCTGGATCACGTCGTCGTGGTGGATGCGCATGTTGTAGATCTCACCGATCGCCATCTGCGCGGCGGCCCGCTCGAAGCCCGGCATGCCGTGACCGGGCATCCGGAAGTTGACGACGACATCGCGCACGGCCTGCATCGTCAGGTCCGGAGCGAGCTCGAAGGCCGCACCGAGGAGGTTGCGGTAGAAGACCATGTGCAGGTTCTCGTCGGTCGCGATCCGCGCCAGCATGCGGTCGCAGACGGGGTCGCCCGACTGGTGGCCGGTGTTGCGGTGCGAGACACGGGTGGCCAGCTCCTGGAAGGCGACGTACGCCACGGAGTGCAGCATCGAGTGACGGTTGTCGGACTCGAAGCCCTCCGCCATGTGCGCCATCCGGAACTGCTCCAGCTTGTCCGGGTCGACGGCGCGCGAGGTGAGCAGATAGTCGCGCATCACGATGCCGTGCCGCCCCTCCTCCGCGGTCCAGCGGTGCACCCAGGTGCCCCACGCGCCGTCGCGGCCGAAGAGGGATGCGATCTCGTGGTGGTAGCTGGGGAGGTTGTCCTCGGTCAGGAGATTCACGACCAGCGCGACCTTGCCGATGTCGGTGACCTTGGACTGATCGGCCTGCCAGGCCTCACCGTCCTCGAAGACGCCGGGGAAGTTCCGCCCGTCGGAGAACGGCACGTACTCGTGGGGCATCCAGTCCTTGGCGACCTTGAGATGGCGGTTGAGCTCCTTCTCCACCACCTCTTCCAGGGCGTACAGCAGTTGGGCGTCGGTCCACGCCTTCGGGCTGCCGAGGTGGGGAGCGGTGATCGTCACGGGGACTCCTGGGGACGGGAGAATTACCTACGGATACGTAGGTTACGAGACCGTAGGTTAAAGCGGCAGTAAGGCCATCGCCAAGCCGGCCCCCGCGATGCCCGATTACGTAACGTTATGTGCGCAGGTCGCGAGGGGTGTGGTGCCTGACAGTGCGCTCGACTGTCGGGCGCACCGAACTCCCTCATATCCATCAATGGGGGGACGTGTCGGGCTCTGTGGGCTCGGAAAAGTGCTCAGGTCCCGGCGCCTGGACGCTCCAGCCCCAGATCCCGGCGCAGATACTCGGCCGTGAACGATGTGCGATGATCGAGCAGCGCCGCCGGGGTCCCCTCGAAGACCAGCTCGCCACCGTTTCTGCCACCCTCGGGGCCGAGGTCGACCACCCAGTCCGCGCGCTTGAGCACCTCGAGGTTGTGCTCCACGCAGATCACACTGTTGCCCGCGTCGACCAGCCGGTCCAGCAGATCGACGAGCGTGCCGGTGTCCGCCATGTGCAGTCCGGTGGTCGGCTCGTCCAGAACGTACACGCTGCCTGTCCGGTGCAGCCGGGTGGCGAGCTTGATGCGCTGACGCTCACCACCGGAGAGCGTGCTGAGCGGTTGCCCCAGTGTCAGATAGGTCAGGCCGACGTCGTCGAGCGTGCGCAGCTTACGCAGCAGTGCCCGGTCGTCGAAGAGCTCGGCCGCCCGGGCGGCCGTCATCTCCAGTACGTCGACGATCGACGCGCCGCCCACCCGGTGCTTCAGCACATCGTCGTGGAAGCGCCGCCCCTCGCAGACCTGGCAGGTGGTGGTCACCGGGTCCATGAATGCGAGATCGGTGAAAATGATGCCGCGGCCCGAGCAATGCCCGCACGCCCCGGAGGAGTTGAAACTGAACAGGCCGGGATCGACTCCGTTCTCCCTGGCGAAGACCTTGCGGATGGAGTCCAGTGCTCCGAGGTACGAGGCCGGCGTGGAGCGGGACGACGCGGTGATCGCCCCCTGATCGATGACCACCGCGTCCGGGTACGCCGCCGTGAACACCCGGGAGACCAGCGTCGACTTGCCGGATCCGGCCACTCCGGTCACGACCGTCAGCACACCTTCGGGGAACGTCACGTCCACGCCCTTGAGGTTGTGTAGCGCGGCGCCCGTCACCGGCAGCCATCCGGTGGGAGAGCGGAAGGTCTCCTTGAGCGCAGTCCGGTGGCGCAGGCACCGGCCGGTGAGGGTGTTCGCCTCGCGCAACCGGTCCACCGGGCCTTCGAACACGACATGTCCGCCGTCGGTGCCCGCTCTCGGGCCCATGTCGACGATGTGGTCCGCGACGGCCATCACATCCGGGTCGTGCTCGACGACGATGACGGTGTTGCCCCGGTCGCGCAGCCTTACCAGGAGATCGTTCAGCCTGCTGACATCACGCGGATGCAGGCCCACGCTCGGCTCGTCGAAGATGAACGTCAGCCCGGTCAGTGAACTGCCCAGATGCCGGACCATCTTGAGTCGCTGCCCCTCGCCGCCCGACAGCGTGGTGGTCTCCCGGTCCAGGCTGAGATAGCCGAGCCCGATGCCCACCAGGCGCTCCAGCCGTTCGCGGGCGGCCGAGGCGATCGGACCGGCCACCGGATCGTCGATGCCGGCCAGGACGCCCACCAGATCGGCCACCTCCATCCGCCCGTAGTCGGCGACGGAGAGCCCGTCGATACGGGTGGCCAGCGCGGCCGCGTTCAGCCGGGCGCCGCCGCAGGACGCGCACACCGCTTCGGTTGTGAAACGCCGGGCGGCCTCGCGCCGCCGCTCGGAGAGCGACTCGGTGTCCCGCTTCAGGAAGAGCCGGGTGAACCGATCGGCGATCCCCTCGAACCGCATGTCCGCGGAAGCCGACTTCAGCTCCAGCCGGACGGTGAACCCACTTCCGTACAGGAGGAGTTGAAGTTCTTCCTCGGTGAACTCCGCGAGCGGCTTGTCGTTGTCGAAGCGTCCCGAACCGGCATACAGCTGCCACTCCCAGCTGCCCACCGAGAGCCCCGGCAGCAGCAGGGCACCCTCGTTGAGCGACTTCGTGACGTCGATCGCCCGGTCGATGTCGAGGCGGACCGTGCGCCCCACACCGTCGCACTCCGGGCACATCCCGCTGGGGTCGTTGAAGGAGTAGGAGGTCGCCGGTCCCGCACTCGGCGTCCCGCAGCGCGAGAACAACACCCGGATCACGGACCAGATGTCGGTCATCGTGCCGACGGTGGAGCGGGCATTGCCGCCCAGCGGCTTCTGGTCGACGACGATCGCCACGGAAAGGTCGTCGATGACGTCGGCATGGGGCCGTTCGTACTTCGGCAGCCTGTTCCGGATGAACCAGGTGAAGGTCTCATTCAGCTGGCGCTGCGATTCCACGGCGATGGTGTCGAAGACGATCGACGACTTGCCCGACCCGGAGACTCCGGTGAAGACGGTGATCCGCCCCTTGGGGACGGTGAGCGAGACATCGCGCAGATTGTTCGCGCGTGCCCCGGTGATGACGATGCTCCGGTCCGTGTTCCTATCCATGCCGCCGAAGCTAACCGCGATACCGGACAGCTTCTGTCTGGATTCTGCGGGCGATCGGGATCTTATGCGGGTCGGGCCGGCCCCCGTCGGCGGAGCGCTCAGAGCTGTCGGCGTACTCGGAGCGGGCGCGTACGGGGGCGCGGCGCACGGTCGGGCCGGGGCGCTCGGAGCAGATGGTCCGCCGCGCCGGACTTCACCGCGGAGATCAGCGCCCGCAGCGCCTCGATGGAGTCGCTGACGTAGGCGGCGGTGTCCGTGGTGGAGCCGCCGTACGCCTTGCCCTGGTCATCGAGTCCGAATCGGAAGCAGTTGGCGCCCTTGCTGTGAAGTCGCGCGATTCCTCGACCGGCAGTGCGAGCGCACCGACCTCGTCCCCCACCGATCGCACTCCCGCGCGTTTCTCCTCGGCCGTGATGTCACTCGACTCCTGCCGGGCCACAGCACCACCTGCGGCGTACGAACTCGCCTCCCGCCCGACGCGGGCTCAGCAGGCCCCGCCGAGCAGATCGGTCAGGCTCCGGTCGAGATCCAGGAACCGGTGCTCGTCGCCGGCCGGTACCAGTTCCTGCGCCCGCTCGAGAAAACGGCGCAGGTCCGCAGTGCGGACGTGCACCATCGCGATTCCCTCGGTGGCATGGAACTCCAGGACCGTGCGGTCATATCCGAACGGCCTGATGCGCACGTCCCCGACACCGGCGGCCGAGTCCACCCCCGCCGCGAGCAACTCGCGGGAGAACTCCCAGGAGACATCGGTGCCCTCCAGGGTCGCCGTCGCGGGGAACGCCATGCGTACGGCGAACGGATCCCTCCGGTCGTACTGCAGGGTGGCGGGAAGGGTCTCCATCCGCGGTGCGGATGCGACCATGCGGGCCTGCACGGACTGCTCGATAACGGTGGACAAGACCTGCTCCCTTTCTCGGCCAGATGAACGGTTCCCGGCACTGATGTAGACGACGGAACTCCCTCAACCGTGCATCGGAAGGTGGCGTGAGCTGTATCACCGCCCGCCGCCGCACCGATCGAGTGCTCACTTACCGCCGGTGCACCCTGGACGGAGCGCAGCTCGTGGGCTAGCTTCCAGCGCCATGAGGGCCAAGGGGAAGACGAGACGACTGATGTCATGGGGGCTCTGTGCGGCGGCGCTGACCGCAACACTGGCCACACCGGCAGCCGCGGCTGCACCGGGGGAGCGGCACCGGCCCGGCGAACGGCCGGCCTGGACGCTCACCGGGACAGGGACCGACGCCCGCTTCCGCGGCCTCGCCGCCGTCAGCCGTCGCACCGCCTGGGTCGCGGGTTCGAAGGGCACGGTGCTGCACACCTCGGACGGCGGCCGTCACTGGCGCGATGTGTCACCGCCCGGTGCGGCTCAGGAGGCGCTGGAGTTCCGTGACATCGAGGCATTCGACGCCCGGCGCGCGGTGGCACTGGCCATCGGGGAGGGCGAGGCCTCCAGGGTGTTCCGTACGGATGACGGGGGAGCGACCTGGACGGAGTCGTTCCGTAACACCGATGCCCGCGCCTTCTACGACTGCCTCACCTTCTTCGACAGCCGGCACGGACTTGCGCTGAGCGATCCCGTCGACGGGAAGTACCGCATCCTGTCGACCGCTGACGGCGGCCGGAGCTGGCGGGTGCTGCCCAGTGCGGGCATGCCGGATGCCCTGGCCGGTGAGGCGGGGTTCGCCGCCAGCGGTCAGTGCCTGGTCGCATCGGGTCCCGAGGACGTCTGGCTGGCGACCGGGGGCGCCGCCACCGCACGGGTGCTGCACTCCGCCGACCGAGGGCTGACCTGGACCGCGGCCGAATCCACGATCCCGGCCGGCGAACCGGCACGCGGCGTCTTCGGTCTGGCCTTCCGCGACCGCCACCACGGCATCGCGGTCGGCGGCGACTACCGGGCCGGCCTGCCGTCGCCGAACGCCGCGGCGGTGACGGGCAATGCCGGCCGCAGCTGGCAGCGGTCCGCCGGCCCGCCGGCCGCCTACCGCTCGGGCGTCGCCTGGCTCCCGCACAGCAGGTCGGGTGCGCTGGCGGTCGGCCCGACCGGCACGGACCTCACCGCGGACGGCGGCCGCACCTGGCGCACGGTCGACACGGGGTCGTACGACACGGTCGACTGCACACCGGACGGCGGCTGCTGGGCCGCGGGCGAGAGCGGACGGGTGGCGCGCGCGGGACGCTAGGGGGCGCCCGGCGGATCAGGGCAAGGGAGGGCCGCCGCTCCGGCCCGTCCGGCGATCGAGGAGTGGTGCCCGGGTAACCGGGTGGCGTATATCCGCTACCCGGGCAACTGCTGCCGGTACGGAGCGAGTTCGTCCGAGGTCTTCGTCGCGATGAACTCCGTGATCCGGTACGTGCACACGCCCTGTGCCGTGAACGGATCCCCCGCCGCGATCTTCTCGATCTGCGCGCGGTCGTCCCCGACGGCCAGGATCACCCCGCCGTCGCGCGGGTTCTTGCGGCCCGACGCGACGAACACCCCGGCCGCGTACTGCGTGGCCAGCCAGGCGACATGGTCCTGCAGCAGCGCGTCGACACGCTCGACGGGCGCGGTGTAGGTCAACTCGAGTACGAACATGATCTCCAGGCTACGGGGCGGGGGCGCGTCGGCCCCGGGCCGTGTCCGCGAAGTCCCGCCCGGCCCGCTGCCGGGCCGCCCACCGCGGCCGTTGCCTAAACTTGACAGCACTATGACAACGCTCCCGATGCCCGCCGACGAGGCCGAAGCCCGAGCCCTTCAGGACGCCCTGCGCCCCCGGGTGGTGCTCGACGAACCCGGGCCGCCGCCCGGCACCGGCCGGGTCACGGGGGTCGACGTCGCCTATGACGACGAGCGCGATGTCGTCGTGGCGGCAGCGGTCGTCCTCGACGAGGCGACGCTCGACGTGGTCGCCGAGGCCACTGCCGTCGGCCGGGTCACCTTCCCGTACATCCCCGGACTGCTCGCCTTCCGGGAGATCCCGACCGTGCTGGCCGCGCTGGAATCCCTGCCGGCCGACCCCGGACTCGTGGTCTGTGACGGCTATGGCCTGGCGCACCCGCGCCGCTTCGGACTCGCCAGTCACCTCGGGGTACTCACCGGACTGCCGGTGATCGGCGTCGCCAAGAACCCGTTCACCTTCTCGTACGAGCAACCGGGCCCCCGCCGGGGTGACTGGTCGCCGCTGCTCGACGGCGAGGAGGAGGTGGGCCGGGCGCTGCGCACCCAGGACGGCATCAAGCCGGTCTTCGTCTCCGTCGGACACCGGACCGGCCTGGACAACGCCTGCGACCACACCCTGTTGCTGGCCCGCGACTTCCGTCAGCCGGAGACCACCCGCAGGGCCGACGCGCTCTGCCGTCAGGCCCTGCGGGAAGCGACCGTCTGAGTATGTGTACGGATAACGCCCGTCGATCACGACGGGCAGACTGGTACGTATGACCGAACATCGAACGTCCACGCGACCAGGAACCGTCTATCTTGCACAACGCCGGGTCGCGGTGGGAATGACTCTCGGCATTCTCGCGGGAGCGGTCTGGGCCGTCTCGATGGTCTGCACGCTGGTGTCCTGGGCACTCTGACCGAGAGGGCGCCGCCTCGCCGCCGCGGCTACTTGTGCTGGTCCGGACCCTGGGCGTTGAGCAGCGCACGCCAGGTGTCCTCGTCCCCGATGCCTGTCACGGGCAGGGCCCGGGATGCCTGGAACTCCTTCAGCGATCGCATGGTCGAGGGGGTGTACGCGCCGGTGGTGTCGGTCGGCACCCCCGCGCTGTGAAGCAGGTACTGCACCGCCTTGACGGCCTCGGGCTTCGTCGTGCGCGAGTCGATCGTCACGATCAGCAACGGCCAGGTGTCCTTCCCGACCTTGCCGTCGACCGTCAGGCCGTGAGCGGCCTGGAACTTCTTCACCGCCTCCGCCGTGGCCGGTCCGTAGTCGGCGTCGACCTTTACGTCCAGGCCATTCGCCCGGAGCAGATGCTGCACGGTCCGTGCCTTCCAGAGCACATTGCCCTTGCGTGCCAACGGCCAGTCCGTGCCCTCCGACGGACGGTCCGACACCTTCGCGGTGGCCTTGCTGTCACTGCGTCCCGTGGTCGGGACCACCCACCACACGAGGCACCCGAGGACGAGGAGGAGGAAAGCCGAGACGGCCAGGGTCGGGAACGCCACGGGGGAGCGGTCCCACCAACGGGCCGCCGGATTCGGCCCCTCGGTCGGATCTGCCGATACGGGCGTGCCGGTGACCGCCTCCACCGATTCGGTCGCGGCGGACGCCGGATCCGGGGACGCCGTGGGCGCCGGGCGTTTCCTGGCCGGCGGTGCCCCGGCCGCCGCATCGGCCAGGGCGCACGCCCGGACCAGGTCGTCGGCCGGCGCCCGCAGCACCGAGTGCAGTTGCTCGACGATCCTGCGCGGCGCGTTGGAGGCGTGAGCGGGATTCAGATAGCGCGAGAGGGTGGTCTGGTCGACCCCCAGCCGTTTCGCGAGGGAATTCTGAGTGGGTTTCTCGCGGCCGCCGCGCGCGGACGACTCCCACCAGTTCCTCAGTAGCTCGGCCAGAGCCCGCCCCGGGTGCTCCTCTCGGCTCGCCACAGTGCTGTCCGTCATCGTTCCTCCCCGACTTTCTCTGTGCATAGACGCAGGTCAGCACCGTGCATCGTGGTTGTGCATAGGTGCATCGACCTGCGGGACGCAGAGCGTAGTGAAAGTCCCGCTCCGTGCTGCACAGTTGAAGAGCGGCCGGTCCGTCGGACCCCGCGAACCCACCCCGTTCCCACCCCTTCCAGGGGATGCTCCAGCCTGCGCATTCGCGGCGGACGGGGATGGTCACGGTCTTCTCACCCGAGAAACAAGGAGATCTGAATATGCCTCAGACATCACCCGTACGAGTGCGCGTAGCCCTGACCGGCACCGTGGTGGGGGCAGTCCTGGTCGCGCTGGGGGTGATCGCTCCGGCTGTCGAGGCCGCGCCACCCTCCTCGTACGGGGTCAGCGGTGTGGACACCAGCCACTACAACCACGAGACGACGGGGAGCCGGTGGGAGACGGCGATCGAGTGGAACCGCGTGGCCGTCTCGAACAGCTTCGCCTTCCTCAAGGCCACGCAGGGGGTGTCCAGCAAGGACGACTGGTTCGCCCGCGACTACGCCGCCACTGCCAGGACATCGTTGCTCCGCGCCCCGTACCACTTCTTCCACCCCCGGACCACGGCCGACGGAGCGGCGCAGGCGCGGCATTTCGTCGCCACGGCCCGCGCGGCCGGCTACCGGGGGGACCGGGGAGCGGTGGGCGGGGTCCACGGCCCCGGGACCGTCGCGAACGTCAAGGCCTTTCAGGAGGCGGCCGGGCTCCGCGCCGACGGCGTCGTCGGCACACAGACCTGGGCGGCACTGCTCTCCCGCGGATGAAGCCCGCACAGCCCGCGCAGCTCATGAAGCTCATGAGGTCGATGTGGCTCACGAAGCTCATGTGTGAAGCCGCCCGCATTCCCCTTCCCAGCCGAATGATCACCACCACTCATGACGAGGAGTCATCCATGTCCGCATTTCCCACCCGGCCCCGCCGCACCGCAGCACGCCTCCTCGCCGGCATCGTCGCCGTCGGCGCGCTGACCGGCCCGGCGGCCTCCCTCGCCGCCGCGGGCGAACTCCGGACGGCGGTCCCGACCACCGCCGAGCGGTCTGCCCGGTACGCCGCGGCGGGCTGGCCGACCTTGAAGGCGGGCAGCAAGGGCACCGGCGTCACCGCCCTGCAGTACCTGCTGAACTCCCGTGGACAGTCACTGACGGTCGACGGAGCCTTCGGCCCGACCACGACGGCCAAGGTGAAGGCCTTCCAGAAGTCCCAGCACCTCGCCGCGGACGGCATTGTCGGGGCCGGTACCTGGAGCAAGCTCGTCACCACCCTGCGCAGCGGCGCCAACGGCCCGGCCGTGAAGGCCGCGCAGACCCTGCTGAAGGCGCGCGGCCAGGCGGTGGCCGTGGACGGGGCCTTCACCGCCGCCGTGGCGGACAGGGTCAAGGCCTTCCAGAAGTCCGCCGGGCTCGCGGCCGACGGCGTTGTCGGCGCCCGGACCTGGGCGGCCCTGCTGAACGGCACCCCGTCCGGCGGCAACCGGGCGGCACTGGCCAAGCAGATCCTGGCCCAGAAGCAGATCGCCCTGGCCACCGTCCACCCGGGAGGCAAGCACGCCGGATCCACGGCGCGGCAGAACATCATCGACACGGCGAACGGCAAGGGAGCGCTCACCAGCCCGTGGGGCGACAAGCCCAACCGGAGGGTCGCCCTCGACCCCCGGATGCTGAACGGTCTGCTGAAGCTGCGCACCCAGTACGGCTACCGGCTCTCCGTCTCCGAGATCGTCGGCGGCGACCACAGCGGCAACTCCAGGCACTACGCCGGGATCGCCTTCGACATCACGCACATCAACGGTCGGCACGTCGGCAGCGGCGCCCCTCACAAGCAGCTCATGGCGGCCTGCAAGAAGCTCGGTGCGCAGGAGGTACTCGGCCCGGGCGACGCCGGACACAGCCGCCATGTGCACTGCGGCTGGTCCCGCTGACCCCGATCCGCAGAAGGCAGGACAGGTGTCCGGCCACCCCGCCCGGGGCGGCCGGACACCGGCATGCCGGCCGCGCCGACCCCAGCCGGGCGCCGGTGCGTTCAGCGAGCCGCCGCGACCCGGAAACGCAGCCCGGCCGCGCGCAGCCGCTCCAGCAGTGCGTCACCCATCGCGACGGCTGTGGTGACCTGCCCCGATGTCGACGGAAGCTCGTCCAGGGCGAGGCAGAGCGCGGACTCGGCGAGCATCTTCGCCGTTTCGTCGTAGCCGGGGTCGCCGCCCGACACCTCGGTGAAGACCCGGTGCCCGCCGCCCCTGCCGACGAATCGCACGGTGAACCAGCTGCGCCGCCTGCGCTCCGCGTCCGGGCCCTTGCCCGGCTCGTACCGGTCCATCAGCCAGGACCGCGCCGCCGGTACCTGCGCGGCACCCAGGAGGGCGCCGATCGCGGCCGTACCGCCCAGCGCCACGGGCAGCTGCTTCACGGAGGCGAAGTGGCGGTAGCGGAAGTCGGGGCCGTACCGGACGAGCACCCGCGCCGAACGTTCGATGACCTGCGGGTCCAGCGTCGGCAGCGGCAGCGCCCAGGTGCCGGTCTGCGTACTGAAGTGCGGGGCGCCGAGCCGGGCGCGAGCGCGGCGGGCCACCAGACGGGGTTCATGGAGCCGGCGTTCCTGCGCGGCGCGCAGCATGTGAGGGCCGCGGCTCATCGCGGTGAGCGCGGAGGCGAACGTACCGCCGGAGAAGACGGCGTTGCTGCGGACGAACCCGTCGATCGTCAGCGGCACGTCCTGCGGCAGCTGCTGGACGGTGAAGTACGCCCCGAGGTCGTGCGGTACCGAGTCGAAACCGCAGGCGTGCACGAGCCGAGCCCCCGTCTCGCGGGCCCGCGCGTCGTGCTCCAGATACATCCGGTCCACGAACTCCGCCTCGCCGGTGAGGTCCGTATAGTCCGTCCCGGCCTCGGCACAGGCCGCGACCAGCTGCTCGCCGTACCAGACATAGGGGCCGACCGTCGTGGCCACCACATGGGTGCATTCGGCGAGTTCGCGCAGCGAGTGCTCATCGTCGATGTCGGCGTGCAGCAGCGGGAGATCCGCACAGCGCGGGTCGATCGCGGTGAGGTGTTCGCGTAGTTTCTCCAGTTTGGCCCGATTGCGTCCGGCCATGGCCCAGTGGCAGTCGGTGGGTGCGTGGGCGGCGAGATATTCGGCGGTGAGGGCGCCCACGAAGCCGGTGGCGCCGAAGAGGACTACGTCATAGGGGCGTTGTGTCCCGTTCTGCCTGTTCACGAGTGCCTCCGCAGGGGCCGGCGCCGATGTAGCAGGCAGAGGTTAGCGGAGGGGTTCGTGGCGGTGTGCAGCCGGGCGGCGATCGTGGGGGAGGATCCAGGGGAAAGAACTAAGCGCTTGCTCGGCCCAAAGGGTTGTGCGGAGCGCGGTGCGTTCTTAGCATCATCGCTGTTACATCAGTTGTGTCACACCGCTGGGGGTTTGATGGCAACGACAGAGCACGGCCCGTTGGCAGGCGTGCGCGTGGTCGAGCTGGCAGGCATCGGCCCCGGCCCGTTCGCCGCGATGCTCCTGGCCGACCTCGGCGCCGATGTCGTCAGGGTCGACCGGCCCGACGGCCCGGGGCTCGGCATCGACCCCGCGTACGACCTCACCAACCGCAACAAACGCTCCGTGCTCATCGACCTCAAGGCCGAGGACGGGGCCGCCAAGGTGCTCGATCTGGTCGAGCGCGCCGACATCCTCATCGAGGGCTACCGGCCGGGCGTCGCCGAACGCCTGGGTGTCGGGCCGGCCGCCGCGCTCGCCCGTAATCCGCAGCTCGTCTACGGACGGATGACCGGCTGGGGCCAGGACGGACCGCTCGCCGAACGAGCCGGGCACGACATCGCCTACATCGCCCTCACCGGCACCCTCTCCATGATCGGCAAGCCCGGTGAGCCGCCCACCGTCCCGGCCAACCTGGTCGGCGACTACGCGGGCGGCTCGCTCTATCTCGTCGTCGGCGTCCTTGCCGCCCTCCAGTACGCCCGCACCCCCGGCGGCCGGGGCCAGGTCGTGGACGCGGCGATCGTCGACGGCGCCGCCCATCTCGCGACGATGATCCACGGCATGCTGGCGGCCGGCGGCTGGCAGGACCGGCGCGGCAGCAACCTCCTGGACGGCGGCTGCCCGTTCTACGGTTCGTACGAGACCGCCGACGGCCAGTACATGGCGGTCGGCCCGCTGGAGCAGCGGTTCTACGACGAGTTCAGCAAGCTCCTCGGTATCGAGGACGAGGCCCCGGACCGGGCGGACATCGCCCGCTGGCAAGAGCTGCGCACCCTCGTCGCCGACCGGTTCAGGACCCGTACACGCGCGGAGTGGACCGAGGTGTTCGAGGGCACGGACGCCTGCGTCGCCCCCGTCCTCTCGCTCCGTGAGGCGCCCCGCCATCCGCACATCGCCGCCCGCTCGACGTTCGTCGAGCACGGCGGACTCACCCAGCCCGCCCCCGCACCCCGCTTCTCCGCCACCCCCGCATCCGTACGCAGCGGGCCCGCGCGGCCCGGCACGGACACCGAGGCCGTCGCCGCCGACTGGGACGTACCCAGCATCACGAGGACCCGGAAGGACACCACCGCCTGATGGAACTCTCCCTGCCGCTGAACTACGCGGGTGACCCGCGCGAGGCCTGCGACCAGGTCGCAGCGCTGGAGTCCGCCGGACTCGACGCCGTCTGGGTCGCGGAGGCGTACGGCTTCGACTCGCCCACGATCATGGGCTATCTGGCCGCCCGTACCGAACGCATGAAGATCGGTGCGGCCATCCTCAACGTCTACTCCCGCACCCCCGCCCTCATCGCCCAGACCGGTGCGGGACTCGACGCGATCTCCGGCGGCCGGGCGCTGCTCGGGCTCGGCGCGTCCGGGCCGCAGGTCGTGGAGGGATGGCACGGCAAGGCATACGACAAGCCGCTCGGCCGGACCCGCGAGACCGTCGAACTCTGCCGCCGGATCTGGCGCCGCGAGATCATCGATCACCACGGCATCACCGACATGCCGCTGCCGAAGGAGAAAGGCGGCCTGCTCGGCAAGCCGCTGAAGATCCTCACCCGGCCGGTGCGCGAGGAGATCCCGCTCTACATCGCCTCCCTGGGCCCCGCCAATGTCCGGCTGACCGCCGAGATCGCCGACGGCTGGCTGCCGACGCTCTACATTCCGGAGAAGGCCCGGCAGGTGTGGGGCACGGCCCTCGCCGAAGGCGCGGCGAAGCGCGACCCGGCACGAGGCCCCCTCCGGACCGTCGCGGGCGGACTCCTCGCCATCGGCGACGACGCTGCCGCGCTCCGGGATCTGGCACGCCCGCAGATCGCGCTGTACGTCGGCGGCATGGGTGCCAGGGGCAAGAACTTCTACAACGACCTGGCCGTCGCCTACGGATACGAGAAGGAAGCCGCACTCATCCAGGAGCTCTACCTCTCCGGGAAGAAGAAGGAGGCCGAGGCGGCCGTCCCGGACGAATTCTGCGAGCTCATGTCGCTCTGCGGCCCCGAGGGTTACGTACGCGACCGGATCGAGGCCTTCCGCGAGGCCGGCGTGACGATGCTCAACGTCACCCCCGTCGGCCCCGAACCGGCCCGGCTGATCTCCACCGTCAAGAACTGGCTCTAGGAGGCTCGCAGTGCAGCGGCAGATCTTCACCGAAGAGCACGACGCGTTCCGCGAGACCGTCCGCACCTTCCTCACCAAGGAGGTCCTCCCACACTACGAACAATGGGAGAAGGACGGCATCGTCTCGCGCGGGGCCTGGCTCGCGGCCGGCCGGCAGGGACTGCTCGGCCTCGCCGTACCCGAGGAGTACGGGGGCGGCGGCAACACCGACTACCGCTACAGCGCCGTCCTCGCCGAGGAGTTCACCCAGGCCGGTGCCCCCGGGCTCGCACTCGGGCTGCACAACGACATCATCGGCCCCTACCTCACCGGCCTCGGAACCGACGAGCAGAAGCGGCGCTGGCTGCCCGGCTTCTGCAGCGGCGAGATCATCACCGCCATCGCCATGACCGAACCCGGCGCGGGCTCCGACCTCCAGGGGATCCGCACCACCGCCGAGGACAAGGGCGACCACTGGCTGCTCAACGGCTCCAAGACGTTCATCTCCAACGGCATCCTCGCCGACCTGGTGGTCGTCGTGGCGAAGACAACTCCTCAGGGCGGGGCGAAGGGGCTCTCGCTGATCGTCGTCGAACGCGGCGCGGAGGGCTTCGAGCGGGGCCGCAACCTCGACAAGATCGGCCAGAAGTCCCAGGACACCGCCGAGTTGTTCTTCAACGACGTCCGTGTCCCCAAGGAGAATCTGCTCGGCGAGCGGGACGGCGCCTTCATCCATCTGATGACCAACCTGGCGCAGGAGCGCATCGGCATAGCGGTCGCCGGAATCGCCGCCGCCGAACATCTGCTGGAGATCACCACGCAGTACGTCAAGGAGCGCGAGGCCTTCGGACGGCCGCTCTCCAAGCTCCAGCACATCCGGTTCGAGATCGCCGAGATGGCCACCGAGTGCACCGTCACCCGCACCTTCGTCGACCGGTGCATCGTCGAACACTCCGACGGTGGGCTCGACGCCGTACACGCCTCGATGGCCAAGTGGTGGGCCACCGAGCTGCAGAAGCGCGTCGCCGACCGCTGCCTGCAACTCCATGGCGGTTATGGCTACATGACGGAATATCCGGTCGCGAAGGCGTTCACCGACGGCCGTATCCAGACCATCTACGGCGGCACGACCGAGATCATGAAGGAGATCATCGGCCGCTCGCTGCTCGCCTGACCTCTGACGCACAACCACCATCGAAAGGCTGCTGTCTTGAGTACCGAAGCATTTGTCTACGACGCGATCCGCACCCCGCGCGGCCGAGGCAAGGCCAATGGCGCCCTGCACGGCACCAAGCCGATCGACCTCGTCGTCGGCCTCATCCACGAAATCCGCAGCCGCTTCCCCGGCCTGGACCCGGCGGCCATCGACGACATCGTCCTCGGCGTGGTCAGCCCGCTCGGTGACCAGGGCTCCGACATCGCACGGATCGCCGCCATCGCGGCCGGCCTCCCGGACTCCGTCGCGGGCGTCCAGGAGAACCGCTTCTGCGCCTCGGGCCTGGAGGCCGTCAACCTGGCCGCCGCCAAGGTCCGTTCGGGCTGGGAGGACCTGATCCTCGCGGGCGGCGTCGAGTCGATGTCCCGCGTCCCGATGGGCTCCGACGGCGGCGCCTGGGCGATGGACCCGATGACCAACTTCGACACCGGCTTCGCCCCGCAGGGCGTCGGCGCCGACCTCATCGCCACCATCGAGGGCTTCTCGCGCCGCGACGTCGACGAGTTCGCCGCGCTCTCCCAGGAGCGGGCCGCCGAGGCATGGAAGGACGGCCGCTTCGCACGCTCCGTCGTCCCGGTCAAGGATCGCAACGGCCTCGTCGTCCTCGACCACGACGAGCACATGCGGCCGGGCACCACCGCCGATTCGCTCGCCGCGCTCAAGCCGTCCTTCGCCGCGATCGGTGAGATGGGCGGCTTCGACGCGGTCGCGCTGCAGAAGTACCACTGGGTCGAGAAGATCGACCACGTCCACCACGCGGGCAACTCCTCCGGCATTGTCGACGGCGCCGCGCTCGTCGCGATCGGCAACAAGGAGATCGGTGAGCGGTACGGACTCACGCCGCGCGCCCGGATCGTCTCCGCCGCCGTCTCCGGATCCGAGCCCACCATCATGCTGACCGGCCCCGCGCCGGCCACCCGCAAGGCCCTCGCCAAGGCCGGGCTGACCATCGACGACATCGACCTCGTCGAGATCAACGAGGCGTTCGCCGGCGTCGTGCTGCGCTTCGCCAGGGACATGGGGCTCTCCCTCGACAAGATCAACGTCAACGGCGGCGCGATCGCGCTCGGCCACCCGCTCGGCGCCACCGGCGCGATGATCCTCGGCACCCTCATCGACGAACTGGAACGGCGCGAGACGCGATACGGCCTCGCCACCCTCTGCGTCGGCGGCGGCATGGGCATCGCCACCGTCATCGAGCGTCTCTGACCGTCCCCGGCCACCCCTGCTTACGGAGAAGAAAAGCAATGACCGAGAGCACGACCATCCGCTGGGAACAGGACGAGACCGGCGTCGTCACCCTCGTACTCGACGACCCGAACCAGTCCGCCAACACGATGAACCAGGCCTTCAAGGACTCCATCGCGGCCATCGCCGACCGCGCCGAGGCCGAGAAGGACTCCGTCCGCGGCATCATCTACACCTCCGCCAAGAAGACCTTCTTCGCGGGCGGCGACCTCAAGGACATGATCAAGGTCGGTCCCGAGAACGCCCAGCAGGCCTTCGACACCGGCACCGCCATCAAGAACTCGCTGCGCCGTATCGAGACCCTCGGCATTCCCGTCGTCGCCGCCATCAACGGCGCGGCGCTCGGAGGCGGTTACGAGATCGCGCTCGCCTCGCACCACCGCGTCGCCCTCGACGCACCGGGCTCCCGGATCGGCCTGCCCGAGGTCACCCTCGGCCTGCTGCCCGCGGGCGGCGGTGTCACCCGCACCGTACGCCTCATGGGCATCGCCGACGCACTGCTGAAGGTCCTCCTCCAGGGCACCCAGTACACCCCGCAGCGCGCCCTGGAGAACGGCCTGGTCCACGAGGTCGCCACCACCCGTGAGGAGATGCTCGACAAGGCCCGCGCCTTCATCGACGCCCACCCCGAATCCCAGCAGCCCTGGGACGTCAAGGGCTACAGGATTCCCGGCGGCACCCCGTCCAACCCGAAGTTCGCCGCGAACCTGCCCGCCTTCCCGGCCAACCTGAAGAAGCAGATCGCGGGCGCCCCGATGCCCGCACCCCGCAATATCCTGGCCGCCGCCGTCGAGGGCTCGCAGGTCGACTTCGAGACCGCGCTGACCATCGAGGCCCGCTACTTCACCGAGCTGGTCACCGGCCAGGTCTCGAAGAACATGATCCAGGCGTTCTTCTTCGACCTCCAGGCCGTCAACTCCGGTGCCAGCCGTCCCAAGGGCATCGAGGAGCGCCAGGTCCGCAAGGTGGCCGTCCTCGGCGCCGGGATGATGGGAGCGGGCATCGCGTACTCCTGCGCCCGCGCGGGCATCGACGTCGTCCTCAAGGACATCTCCGCACAGGCCGCAGCCAAGGGCAAGGCGTACAGCGAGAAGCTCCTCGACAAGGCGCTCTCCCGGGGCCGTACCACCGAGGCCGAGCGCGACGAGCTGCTGGCCCGCATCACCCCGACCGACGACCCGGCCGATCTGGCGGGCTGCGACGCCGTCATCGAGGCGGTCTTCGAGGACACCGCGCTCAAGCACAAGGTGTTCCAGGAGATCCAGGACATCATCGAGCCGGACGCCCTGCTCTGCTCCAACACCTCGACCCTGCCCATCACCGTCCTCGCCGAGGGTGTCTCGCGCCCCGCCGACTTCATCGGGCTGCACTTCTTCTCGCCCGTGGACAAGATGCCGCTGGTCGAGATCATCAAGGGCGAGCAGACCGGCGACGAGGCCCTGGCCCGCGCGTTCGACCTGGTCCGCCGGATCAAGAAGACGCCGATCGTCGTCAACGACTCCCGCGGTTTCTTCACCTCGCGCGTCATCGGCCAGTTCATCAACGAGGGCGTCGCCATGGTCGGCGAGGGCGTCGAGCCCGCGTCGGTCGAGCAGGCCGCGGCACAGTCCGGCTACCCGGCCAAGGTGCTCTCCCTGATGGACGAGCTGACCCTCACCCTGCCCCGCAAGATCCGCAATGAGACCAGGCGGGCCGTGGAGGAGGCCGGTGGCACCTGGGCGGGACACCCGGCGGACGCGGTCATCGACCGGATGGTCGACGAGTTCGACCGCCCGGGACGCAGCGGCGGCGCGGGCTTCTACGAGTACGACGAGGCCGGCAGTCGCACCCGCCTGTGGCCCGGGCTGCGTGAGCACTTCACGAGGCCCGACACCGGCATCCCCTTCATCGACATGAAGGAGCGGATGCTGTTCTCCGAGGCACTGGACAGCGTCCGCTGCCTGGAGGAGAACGTCCTCATCTCCGTCGCCGACGCCAACATCGGCTCCATCATGGGCATCGGCTTCCCGCCGTGGACCGGCGGCGTGCTCCAGTACATCAACGGCTACGAGGGCGGCCTGCCCGGCTTCGTGGCGCGCGCCCGGGAGCTCGCCGAGAAGTACGGCGACCGCTTCCTGCCGCCTGCGCTGCTCCTGGAGAAGGCCGAGAAGGGCGAGAGCTTCCACGACTGACAGCAGCACCCCGGGCCGCGTTCACTCCGCAGTGAACGCGGCCCGCAGCTCCTCCTTCAGCGACCGCTGGAACGCGGTCACCAGCGCCTGAAGCACCATCGGCTGCATATCGGCCGACAGCGACTTCATCGCCGCCACATGCTCCGGGTCCGACTCCCGCTCCCGGTACGGATTCCACACCTCGTCCCGGAACAGCCGGGTCAGCTCCTGCGCGGCGGACCGGGAGTGCTCCAGCAGGACCGTGCGCGCGGCCAGAATCGTCTCGTGCGCGATCGGTACACCGAGCAGTTCGACCCCGAGCCGCAGCAGCCCCGGGTCCACCCGGTAGCTGCCATCGGCCGGCTCCGCACGCTCCAGCACCCCCATGGCTGCCAACCGCGCCATGTCCTGTTCGCTCAGCGCCCGCCCCGCACGCCGCTCCAGTTCCGCCCGCGTCGCATCCTCCGCCGAATCCGGCGCCCAGGACGCCACCAGCGCCCGGTGGATCGCCAGATCATGTGCGCTCAGATCCGGCGGCAGCTGTTCCAGATAGCGTTCGATCGCGGCCAGCGTCATGCCCTGGTGCTGGAGCTCCTCGATGAGCGCGAGCCGGGACAGATGCTCAGGCCCGTAATGCCCGACGCGACGCGGACCGATCACCGGCGGCGGCAGCAGACCCCGCGTGCTGTAGAAACGCACGGTGCGTACGGTGACACCGGCGCGTGCCGCCAGTTCGTCGACGGTGAGCGTCGGGTCCTCGGTCCCGGTCGCCATCTCTGCTCCTCGCGTCCCGACCCAGCGGCGAACTGCTGCGTCTGCACCAACCAGGTTCAACAGTATTGCTGTCTCACCACTGTTGTGAAAGTGTCCGGCAGCATCCAAGCGCAGTCCCACTCCGGTACGGACCCGCACGGTCCGGCCGATGGTGACAGGAGGCGGCCGTGACCACGATCCTGCGACTCCCCGCGGAACGCGGGCAGCTCACCCTGCCCGCTCTGCTCCTGCGCAACGCCGAGGACCATGGCGACCGTCCTGCGCTCTCCTGGCGCGCCGGCGGCGACGCAACGCAATGGACGACCCTCACCTGGCAGGAGGTACGGCGCAGGACCGCCGTACTCGCCACCGGGTACAGCGCGCTCGGTGTGGAGCGCGGTGAACAGGTCCTGATGATGATGGGCAACCGGCCCGAACACTGGCTGTCCGACCTGGCTCTCACCCACCTGGGGGCCGTCCCCGTCAGTGTGTACGGCACCGCGGCACCCGAACAGATCGCACACATCGCCCGGCACAGCCGCGCCCGGTTCGCGATCGTCGAGGGCAGCCGCGAACTGGAACGCTGGGAGCCGCTGCTCGCTGAGGACACCGTACGGCTGGAGAAGCTGGTCGTCGTGGAGGCGGCCGAGGCCGGACCCCACCGTGCGTACGGATCACTGATGGCCACGGGCGCCCGCCTGCACCGGCCCGACGTGTTCGAGAAGGCCTGGCGGGAGTCCCGCGCCGACGACCTGCTCACCGTCGTCTACACGTCCGGCACGACCGGCGATCCCAAGGCCGTCCCGATCACCCACCGAAGCGTGGTTCTCAACGCCCTCGCACTGGACCGGGTCGTCGAGCTCCCCGACCACGTCGAGCACATCTGCTACCTTCCCTTCGCCCATATCGCGGAGCGGATGCTCGGCATCTATCTGCCGGTCCTCCGCGCCTCGCACGTCCACCTCTGCTCCGACCCGGCGGCCGTCGCGGCCACGGCAAGAGCCCTGCACCCGGCCCAGTTCTTCGGCGTACCGAGAGTCTGGGAGAAGCTCGCGGCCTCCCTGACGGCCTCCCTGACGGCCGGCCTCGCCGGCCTGCCCCGGAACCGGCTCGCGGCGGTCGACGCGGCGCGCGCGACGGCCCGGGAGCACGTCGCGTTCCGGGAGCGCGGCGAACAGCCACCGGCGGCGCTCGAAGCCGCGTACCAGCAGGCCAGGACCGCGGTCCTGGACCCGTTGCTCGCGCTCGCCGGATTCGACCGGCTGGTTTGGGCGGCGAGCGCATCCGCGCCGATGCCGCCCGACGTGGTCCGTTTCTGGGCCGGCTTCGGGATCGTGATCATGGATGCGTGGGGGCTGACCGAGACGGTCGGGGTCTGCACCTGCAACAGTCCGTCGGCCTTCCGGATCGGCTCGGTGGGGCGGCCCCTCGACGGCCTGGAACTGAAGATCGCCGAGGACGGTGAGATCCTCGTGCGCGGGCAGACGGTCTTCACCGGCTATCTGAACGCCGACGGAACTTCGGACGACGTCCGTGACCAGGACGGCTGGTTCGCGACCGGTGACATCGGCCGGATCGACGAGGACGGCTACCTCTGGCTGACGGACCGCAAGAAGGAGATGATCATTACCTCGACGGGCAAGAACGTCGCCCCGTCCCCGGTCGAGAACACCCTCAAGGAACATCCCCTCATCGGCCAGGCCCTCGTCCACGGCGACGGCCGTTCCTACCTGGTCGCGCTCCTGGTCCTGGACCCCGAGCAGGCGGCGGCCTGGGCGGCGGCCCGCGGCATCGCCGCCGATCCGTCCGCACTCGCCGGCCATCCGGCGGTCCGGGAAGAGGCCGCCCGGGCGGTCGAGGCAGCCAACGCCCGGCTCAACAGCACGGAACAGATCAAGCGCTACCGGCTGCTGCCGGAGGAATGGGGCCCCGAGACCGGCGAACTCACCCCCTCGCTCAAACTGCGCCGACGGGTGATCCGCGAAAAGTACGGCGAGTTGATCGACGCGCTGTACGCGCAGGACGCCGCAGACCGAACGGGGCCGGGGTCCGCTGTCAGTGGTGACTCCTAGGCTGGTGGAATGACGGTGATCACGTACGTACGGGGGGACGCCACCGCCCCGCAAGGCAAGGGCGTCAAGCTGATCGCGCATGTCTGCAACGACCTGGGCGGCTGGGGCAAGGGCTTCGTCCTGGCCCTCTCGCGTCGCTGGCCCGAGCCGGAGGCGGCCTACCGCCGCTGGCACCGGGAGCGCGCGGGCAACGACTTCGCCCTGGGCGCGACGCAGTTCGTGCGGGTGAGCCCGTACATCTGGGTGGCGAACATGGTGGGCCAGCGGGGCATGCGCAGGGGCAGCCGAGGAGTGCCGGTGCGCTACGAGGCGATCGACACGGCGTTGGCTTCCGTGGCCGACCGGGCCGTGGAGCTGGAGGCCTCGGTCCATATGCCGCGGATCGGCTGCGGGCTGGCGGGCGGCACCTGGTCCGCGGTCGAGCCGTTGATAGAGCGACGGCTGCTGAGCAGGGGCATAGCGGTCACGGTGTACGACCACGACCAGTAAGTCCTGTCCGGCGGATCACGGGTGGAGCCATGAGCGGATCGCTGCTGCGGTGACTGTGCTGCGGAAGACGCAGGCCCGCTTGTCGTCGCGGGTCACGATGGCGCGGAAGTCCGGCCCCTGCCCGAACCGACGGGAAAGTCACATGATCCGCCGGACGGGGCCGGGGCCCGGCCCTCGCGCGCCGCGGCTGCCTTCGACAGGAACACCATGCGCCTCCTTACTCATACGTTGCGGACCGACCGGCCCGGCATACGCAACCAACGGCGCATGAAGAGCCAATGAGAATCACGGGCTGATTTCAGGAGTCTTGGAAGAGACGAGTGAACGCCGGGAGACCGCGGACCTCCGTCTTCGTCATCGGCCGCGCGGCACGGCTGCTGCCGTACGCCGGAGACGAGCAATCCGCCTGACGAGGCACCACGCCCCGGCACCTGAACGGACCGCGGGCGAAAGCCCCGGAACGGGGGAGCGGTACGGAGAAACGGATCAGGTCTCCGTGTGCCTGCTTCTAAGGTGGGGTGGAAGCGGCGGGACGGGGAGGGCCGATGGCGGCACGGAGAACGAACGAGACACTGCTGGCCCGGGCACTCAGCGAGACACCACCGTCGGACGCGCTGAGCGAGCAGATCCTCGATGCCGCGCGTGAACAGTTCATGACCTTCGGGCTGCGCCGCTCGACCGTCGACGACGTCGCCAAGCGCGCCAGGGTCTCGCGGGTCACCGTCTACCGGCGAATAGGCAACAAGGACAGCCTGATCTCGGCCTGCCTGTTGCGCGAGTACCGGTGCTTCGTCGTGGAAGTGGACGACGCGGTCGCCGCACTTCCCACGACGGAGGACCGGCTCGTCGAGGGTTTCGTCGCAGTCCTGGGGCACATCCGTGAACACCCGCTGATCGGCGGTCTGTTGAGACTGGAGCCCGAGACCATGCTTCCCTTTCTCACACTGGAGAGCGGGCCGGCCTTCCTTGCCATCCGTGACTACCTGGCCGACCGGCTGCGCCATGCCCGGCGTGCCGAGGGGCGACCGGTCAGTGATCCGGCACCGGTCGCCGAGCTGATGGTGCGGATCACGGTCTCCTTCCTCCTCAACCCCGTCAGCTGCTTCGAACTCGACGACGAAGCGCAGGTACGGGCGTTCGCACGCCGCTATCTGGTGCCGCTGCTCGCTGCGGGGCAATAGGTCCTCCCGTCCCGGTCGCAGCCGGAACCGGCCGGTCACGTGGTGCCGGGTCCCTGGGCGATCCGGCGTACAGGGAGGAAGGGACCGACCGGGCAGTGTGCCGGGCCCCGGGCCGGACCGGTCCGGCCAGGTGTTCGGCCTGGTGGGAGGGTGTGTTTACTCACTCATGCGCTCTGGTTGGGAACGGTGCGAGGCGACGCCCCCCTCTCGTCGGGCAGGGGCTCCAGGGGGCGGCTGCGCGCCCAGTGCGGGCCGAGGTCGTCGAGCCGCCAGCCGAACGGGTACGAGCGAGGCTGCGGGCGCGAGGGCAGCCAGCGGGGCCGGGCCGGCAGCCACCGCACGCACCGCGCGCGCAGCCGCAGAACTCCCTCGGCCGACAACCGCGCCCAGTGCGGTTGCGGACGAAAGCCCAGCACCACGAGCAGCCGCTCGTCCAGCACAGCGAGCGAGAACCGGGCCACGAGAGGGCGCAACGGCCGCGGATACCAGCCGGCCATGATCCGGAACGTGGCGTTGGCAACCCGTCGGTTGGCCGGGTCGTACGCGAACATCCGCTCCTCGTAGGCGTCGAGGAGCCGCTCGAACCCCGCGTACGACTCGGGAGCCCCCTCGATGCCCATCATCGCCGCCATCTTCCGGCCGACCTCCGCCAGCGCCTGGACCTCCTGCGCGCAGAGCGGGCGCCAGCCGAACCGGTCGATCCAGCGTTTCGGGCCGACGACCGTGGTCGCGAGGACATAGAGGAAGTCCTCGTTCGGAATGCGGTACTTGCCGTGGATCCGGTTGAGATGCCGCGCCGCTGCCCGTCCCCGCTCCGAGTCGAAACCGTCCGCGGCCATCTCGTACCCGATGAGCACCGTGTCGTCGTACCGCTTCTGCCCGGACCGTTCGAACTCCTGGGTGCGGTCGAGGAGCACGGAGATCCGCGGGACGCCGTAGTCGCGGAGGAACGCGACACTCACGCCCTGCCGGTAGTCCCAAGGGAACTCGTACTGCGAGATCAGCCGGAGGATCTCGGCGTAATCGCGCGCGGGATCCATCCGGCGGATCTCGCGCAGGCGGCTGTACCGGCCCATGGTGCGCCCTCCTGTCCGTATGCCGATTTCGTGCGGGAGCTGCCTCTTCCATCCCTCAGCGATCATCAACCCCCTTGATTTCCAAAGAGATTGATGGAGCATCGATCCATCGGAGTCAAAGATACAAATACTATTGACTTGTTTCATTGGTCGCGTCAACACCGTCGGCGGGTGTGCGGAAGGGTGCGTGGGAGGGGGACCCTGCGCACGTGCTACTGGCGCAGAGCGCTTGTTCCGCAGCTGTCTTACTTCCTGAGCAGGAAGGTCCCTCAGCGCTCTTCTGCGTGGCTCTGAGCCGTGAGAATCCGCTGGTTGAGACTGGGATCCGTACGGGATGCCGAACGCGTGATTGGGCGAGAAGCTGCAGTTCAGGCTGTCGAGGAACAGCTTGCGCGCGACTATCAGAAGTGGCGGGCCTCGATGGTCGGTACCGCCGCATGCCCTCCACCCTCATGAACGACGCGAGTGGGTCGCGCAACGTGAGCGTGGAGGAAGACGTGGCGGGGCCGGCGGCCGGTGTGTGGCTGTTCGAAAAGCGGGACCATGACGATGTCGTCCGTGAGCTTCGGCCCTGGATGGAGACGTTCTGCCATCCGGTGCAGGTCGAGGGTGACGACGCCCTATGCGGATGGGTCCGGGACAGTTGCGTTTTTGGGGCCCCGGTAATCGACACTTCTCACTGCGGTCCGGTGACTCTGTGCCGCGAGAACTACGTGCCCGAAGAGCCTGACGAGTTGTTCGCGGACTTCGGGCGCCGCCCGGTGCAGGAACTTGTATGGGGCGCCGGCACGCGTGGTCGGGACAGTCACGCGAACGTCGGCCGTCGGGCGCGCAGGTGATCCAGGAAGGCTTCGACCTCGACCGCCTGCCATTGCCAGGGGCACTGGTCGGAGAACTCGACGAAGCGCTTCAGCAGGCAAGGCGCGGCTTGACCGTGGCGTCGAAGTTCAGGAACCGCGAGCGTTGTTGCCTTGCCCAGCCCTCCAGCATCACGTCGGACACGGCGGGTTCGGGATCGAGGCGGACAACCCCCTGAGCCGGGACCAGGTGGGCGCCACCCGGCAGCTCCGAGTCGGTTCTGCTACCAAGGGCCGCCGTAGAGAGTGTCGTTCGACCTGGCAGCAGGCCCCTCATCCTCGATGTCGTATGTTGCATCGGATGCAATATGGCCCGTTTCTGGAAGCGGTCGCATACTGGATCACACAGGGGTCGGGCGTCGAGCCGCTTACGCCCCGCCGACCGCCGGGAGCTCCGCATGAACACCGAAACAGCCAGAAGTGCCCCCGCCCCGCCGCCGCCCGGCGGCGTGCTCTGGAGTCTCTCCGGCGACATCCGCGCCCTCCTGATGCTGCCCGCCGCCCTCACTCTCCAGGTCGCCCACCCGGCGGTCGGTGCGGGCGTCGACGAACACTCCGTCTTCCGTACGGACCCGTGGGGGCGCGGCGAGAGGTCCCTGCGATCGCTGCAGCTATGGGTGTACGGGGGCGAGGCGGCCGCCGAGGAAGGCCGCAGGCTCCGCAAACTGCACCGCACCATCCAGGGCACCGACACCCGGGGGCGCCGTTACCATGCGTTGTCCCCTGCGAACTATGCGTGGGTGCACGCCACGGGGTTTCCCGTCTACCAGCACGCCGCGCGTTATCTCGTCCGACCGCTCACCGACGCCCAGGAACGGGCCCTGTACCGGGAGTGGCTGCAGGTGGGCAGGATTCTCGGCATTCACGACCGGGACATGCCGCAGACGATCGAGGAGTTCTGGCCGTACTTCCGAAAGGTGCTGGCCGACGAGATCGAGCTGACCGTCGTCGTCGAGGACCTGATCGCCACCGACCGCCCCGTGCCGTCGCCGGACCGTGGGCCGCTGCCCGTCCGGCTGCTGCTGAAGGCGCTGTGGCCGGTGCTGCTCCCGCCGCTGGCCCGGTTCCGTCGCTTCGTGACCATCGGGCTGATGCCGCCGGACGCACGGGTGGCGATCGGGCTGGAGTGGACGGATGCGCAGGAGCGGCAGCTGCGGCGGTTCTGCGGGGTGGTGCGGCGCGTCGTGCCCGTGCTGCCCGAGCGGCTGCGCTATCTCCCGTACGCGCGCAGGGCACGGGCGGCGCATCGCGAGGCCGTCCGGGGCGACGGGAAGCTCAGGCGGAAGCCCGGTGCACCAGCCGGGTCGGCGTGATCACCGATTCGAGCTCGTCACCCTCGCCCTCGCCGTTCAGCCGCCGCATCAGCATCCGCACCATCAACCTGCCCATTCCCTCGACGTCCTGACGGACCGTCGTCAGTGGGGGCTCGGTGATCTCGGCTATCGACACCATGTCGTCGAAGCCGACCAGGGCCACCTCCTTCGGCACCCTGAGGCCGCGCTCGCGCAGCACCCGCAGGGCGCCCGAGGCCATCAGGTCGTTGGCGGCGAAGACCGCGTCCAGGTCGGGGTGGCGCTCAAGGAGTTGCGTCATCGCCCGTGCGCCGCCCTCGACGGTGAAGTCGCCTTCCGCGAGCAGCGCCGGATCGCCTTCGGGCAGTACATCGCGGTAGCCGTCGATCCGGTCGAGTGCCGAAGTCTGGTCGCGCGGTCCGGCGATGTGCGCGATCCGCCGGCGGCCGAGGGAGACGAGATGGCGTACGGCCTCGGCTGCGCCGCCCCGGTTGTCGCAGTCGACGTAGGGAAGGGCCGGTTCGGACGCAGCACCCGGCCGGCCGGGGCGGCCCCCGTAGACCGTGGGAACCCGGAACCGGCGGATGATGGAAGGGAGCTCGTCGTCCATGTGCAGCGAGAACGCCAGCGCGCCGTCCACATGGCCGCCTGCCAGATAGCGGGCGACCCGGTCGAAGTCCCCGCTGCCCTCCACCAGAAGCAGTACCAACTGCGCGTCGTACACGCTCAGTTCACGGCTGATGCCGCGGATCTGCTGGGAGAAGAACGGGTCGGAGAAGATCCGGAACTCCGGCTCGTCGATGATCACGGCGACCGCGCCGTTGCGCCGGGTGACCAGGGTCCGTGCGGCGTGGTTCGGAACGTAGCCGAGCTCGTCGACCGCCTTGCGTACCTGTTCCACGAGCGGTTTCCGCACCCCCGCCCCGCCGTTCACCACCCGGGAGGCCGTCGCCCGTGAAACCCCGGCGAGGGCCGCCACGGCTTCCAGTGTGGGGCGGACATCGCGAGAGGAATCGGGGGTCGGACCGGGCAAGGGACGCTCCTCGTACGCGCGGGATCGGGCCGGATACGGCCGGGGGCCGGCCGGACAGCACCGACGCCAGCAGCCTAACCGTCCGCCCCTGCCGTCCGCCCGGGCACCGTCGCCCGGCCGAGAAGAGCGGGGCGACGGTGCCCGGAGCCGATCCGTGGACCGTCAGCGGTGGTCGTGGATCGTGTTCGTGGCCGCGATCTGCTTCCATGAAGCGGGCTGAGCGGGCTGAGCGGGCTGAGCGGGCTGAGCGGGCTGCGTGGTCGCGCGCAAGGAGTGCGCCGCGGCCGCCGCCGGGGCCTGAGGCCGCGTCGGCTGGTACAGCCAGGTGTCGAAGAAGTCTGCGAGCGGCCGGCCCGAGACCCGTTCCGCGTACGTCACAAAGTCCGCCACGCTCGCGTTCCCGTAGGCATGCTCGGCCGGCCAGCCCTTCAGCAGCTCGAAGAACGTCTCGTCGCCCACCTTGTTGCGCAGCGCCTGGATCGCCAGCGCACCCCGGTCGTAGACGGCCGCGTCGAACTGGTTGTCGGGGCCCGGGTCGCCCGGCTTCACCGTCCAGAAGGCGTCGTCCGCCGGATGCTGGGCGTAGGTGTAGTCCGCCAACTCCTGTGCGGTGCCCTCGCCCTCCTTCTCCGACCACAGCCACTGGCTGTAGCGGGCAAAGCCCTCGTTGATCCAGATGTCCTTCCAGCCCTTGACGGACACGCTGTCGCCGTACCACTGGTGCGCCAGCTCATGGACGACGACCGAGACGTTCGCGCCGTTCGCGAACTGCTTCGGGCTGTAGAAGGGCCTGGTCTGTGTCTCCAGCGCGAACCCGCTCTTCACATTGGGGGAGTAACCGCCGAGCGCGTCGAAGGGATACGGCCCGAAGACCTCCGTCAGCCACTCGGCCACCTCGGTGGTCCGCTCGATGCTGGCGCGTGCCGCACCGCCGTTGGCGCCGAGGTCCTTGCTGTACGCGTTGACGACCGGCAGCCCGTCCGATGTGGTGTCCGTGGTGATGTCGAACCTGCCGATCGCCAGCGTCGTCAGATACGTCGCCTGCGGCTTGCCGGCACGCCAGTTGAAGCGGGTCCAGCCGAGCTTCGAACTCTGCGACTGGAGCACGCCGTTGCTGATCGCCTGGGTGCCGTCGGGCACGGACACCGAGATGTCGTACGTGGCCTTGTCCAGCGGGTGGTCATTGCTGGGGAACCACCACACGGCCGAGTCCGGCTCCTGCGCGGCCACCGCGCCGTCCGGGGTACGAGCCCAGGAGGTCCAGCCGTTGATCTTCAGCTCCGACGGTTTCCCGGCGTACCGCACGACCACCGAGACGGCCTTGCCCTTCGCCAGGGCTGCAGCCGGGGTGATCTCCAGTTCCTGGTCGCCGCTCCTGGCGTATTCGGCCTTCTTGCCGTTCACCCGTACCTCGGAGACGTCCAGCCCGAAGTCGAGGTCGAAACGGGAGAGTTCCTGGGTGGTCGTGGCGAGGATCGTCGCCGTGCCCTCCAGCAGGTCGGTCGCGGGCTGATACTTCAGCCGCAGGTCGTAGTGGGAAACGTCGTAGCCGCCATTGCCACTGGCCGGGTAATAGGGGTCGCCGATGCCCGGGGCGCCCGCGGTGCCTTCGGCGGCCGAGGCCGGGATCGCCAGCAGCAGGGAGGCCGCGAGTGCGCTCGGGACGATGAATCTGCGGTGCACGAATGCTCCAAGTCGTCGGGGTGAATGATCTTTCGAACCGTCACGTCGACACTATTCAGCGACTGCCACATCAGTCGTGTCCATGGCCGCAGCTGTCACACAATCGCCATTCGGCCGACATGGCACACGGTGAGCGATAAGTCATGGGCACGTAATGTTCGCCGTTGATCGCCCTCTGTTGCACAGGAGTTGACCGGGGTACCTTCCGCCCATGCCGATACGTGCGCGGGGCACCCGCTTGACGTACAGATCGCTGGTGGTGACGGCCGTCGCCGCCCTGATGACCGTCCTGCTCTCACCGGCAGGTGCACAGGGCGCCGCACGGCCCCCGGAGAACAGCGCCCAGCAATCCGGATCCCTGAAGAGCGGGCCCGCCTACTCGTACGAGAACGCCGTCCGCGAATCCGTCTGGGTCGACACCGGGCTGGACGGCGACGGAAACGGGAAGAGCGACCGCGTCGCCGTCGACATCGTCCGGCCGCGTGAACCCGCCCGACAGGGCCGGAAAATCCCCGTGATCATGGATGCCAGCCCGTACTACTCCTGCTGCGGCCGCGGCAACGAGAGCCAGCTCAAGACGTACGACACCGACGGCCGGCCCGTCCGGTTCCCCCTCTACTACGAGAACTACTTCGTGCCGCGCGGCTACGCCTTCGTCGCCGTCGATCTGGCCGGTACCAATCGCTCCGACGGCTGTATCGACGTCGGCGGCCGCTTTGATGTGCAGTCCGCCAAGGCCGTCATCGACTGGCTGAACGGCCGCGCCCGCGGCTACACCACGCGTACCGGCGGCGACCGCGCCACGGCCGGCTGGTCCAACGGCCGCACCGGAATGATCGGCAAGAGCTATGACGGCACCATCGCCAACGGTGTCGCGGCGACCGGAGTGGACGGGCTGCGGACCATCGTGCCGATCAGCGCCATCTCCTCCTGGTACGACTACTACTTCGCCCAGGGCGCCCCTCTCTACAACAGCGGCCCCGACCGGCTCTCCGGCTATGTCGAGAGCCCCGAGGCGCGCGGGCGCTGCGCCGCCGTCCAGCAGCAGCTCGTCGACCAGGCGCCGCGCACCGGCGACCTGACGACGCTGTGGAGCGACCGCGACTACGTGAAGGACGCCCGCAACGTGCGGGCCAGCGTCTTCGCCGTACACGGCATGCAGGACCTCAACGTCCGCACCAAGCACCTCGGCCAGTGGTGGGACGCCCTCGCGGACCAGGGCGTGGAGCGCAAGATCTGGCTCTCGCAGACCGGACACGTCGACCCGTTCGACTACCGGCGCGCCGAGTGGGTCGACACGCTGCACCGCTGGTTCGACCACTACCTCCTCGGATACGACAACGGCATCGACCATGAAGCGATGGCCGACATCGAACGCCATCCCGACCAGTGGTCCACCGACAAGGTCTGGCCACCCCGCACCACGCACACCACCACCGTGCGCCCCGGCTCCGGCAGTGCGCCCGGCGTCGGCACCCTAGCCCTGAAGCCCGCCCGCCCCGGCGCCACCGAGACGTTCACCGACGATCCGGCGCAGAGCGAGACGGAGTGGGCCGCCGACCTGGACCGGACCACGGGCGCCAAGGCCGGATTCCGCACCGCGCCGCTCACCCAGGACCTTCGGCTCTCCGGATCGTCCACGGTGACCGTCACCGCCACCCCGACCACATCGACCGCCCATCTCTCCGCGGTCCTCGTGGACATCGGCCCCGACACGGTCCGCGACTACGGATCGTCCGGCGAAGGCATCACCACCCTCGACGACCGCACCTGCTGGGGCGCGAGCACGACCGGGGACAGCTCCTGCTTCAAGGGCACCCGGGCCGACACGGTCACGGTCGACCGGACCGTCATCAGCCGCGGCTGGGCAGACCTCGGCACCTACGCCCTTGCCGGACACGGCCGCCCCCTCACCCCGGGCAGGGCCTACACGATCACCATCGGTCTGGCGGCCACCGACCATGTCGTCCCGGCCGGACACCGCCTCGCCCTGATCGTCGCCGGCACCGACCGGGACCTCATCGAGCCGCCGGAATCCAAGCCCACGCTCACCCTCGACCTGGCCCGTACGTCCGCGAAGCTGCCGTTCGTCGGCGGCGCCGGAGCCTTCGTACGTGCCACCGCGGGTTCCGCACCCGCGACAGCCACCCCCCGCGCAATCCACTCCGAGGGCGTGGCGCCGCCGCGTCCCGCCCATCGCATCCCGGGAGGCAGCCGCACATGACACCCCGTATCCCGACCGCCCATCGCCCTGTCCGCCGCAACCTGATCCTTACGGCCGCGGCCGCCGTTCTGGCCGTACCCCTGGTCACCGTGCCCGCCGAGGCCGCGCACGCCCGGCCCCGTACCGGCTTCGAGATCAGCAACGGGGCCCGCTGGACCAGTCAGCCGGAGGAACAGTCCTTCCTGGCAACCGTCGACCGGGGCAGCGACCGGGTCTCCGTCGACCGGATCGGCACGACGAAGCAGGGCCGCCCGCTCCAGCTCGTCCGGATCGGCAACCACCGACCCACTGCCTCCACGATGCTGCTGATCTGCAGTCAGCACGGCAACGAACCGTCCGGCCGCGAAGCGTGTCTGACGACCATTCGCGATCTGGCCCACGCCCAGGACCGGTCGACCCGCGCCTTCCTCTCCCGCACCAATGTCCTCGTCGTGCCCACCGCCAACCCCGACGGGCGCGCCGCGAACACCCGCGGCAACTCCGACGGCGTCGACATCAATCGCGACCACATCGCGCTGCAGACCGCCGAGGCCCGCGCCGTGGCGGCGGTCATCCGCGACCGGAAGCCCGATGTGATCTACGACCTGCACGAGTACGGGGCCACCCCGCAGTACTACGACAAGGACCTCTTCGTCCTGTGGCCGCGCAACCTCAACACCTCCGACCGGGTGCACGGTGAATCGCAGACCCTCGCCGAAAGGTATGTACGCCCCACCGCCAAGGAGTCCGGCTACAGCAGCGGCCTCTACGGCATCTGGACCGACCCGGTCACCGGCGACCCGATCAAGCAGACCGCGGGCGACGGACAGGAGCGCATCCTGCGCAACACCTCCGGTATCAAGCACGCCGTCGGCCTGCTCATAGAATCCCGCGTCGACGCGCTCACCGACGCCGAGAAGGCCGACCCGGCACTCAACAGCCGACGCCGCGTGAACTCGCAACTCGCCGCACTGGACGGCCTGTTCACCTTCAACGACGAGCGGCGCGGCCGGATCGAGGCTGCCACCGCCGCATCCCGCGCCGCGGGGCTCAAGGACCGCGGTCCCATCTATCTCGGCGGCGCCGACAACGAGTCACCCCAAGCCGGTCAGGTCCTTCAGGACCCGCCATGCGGATACCGGCTCACCAAGGACCAGTTCGACGACATCAAGGACGAACTCGCCCTGCACGGCGTCACCTCCCGGCCCGACGGTGACGGAGCGTACGTACCGCTGCGGCAGTCGGCCCGGAATCTGATCCCGCTCCTCCTGGACGAGCGGGCGACATATCACCTTGCAAACGGTCAAGCCGATACCGCTTGTTGATCGCATGAGATGATCGCCGCGCGTGGTACTGGCTACGGGGAGCGAAATCATAGCTTCCGTGGAAGGTGCCATTCGTGTCGCATGACGAACAGAGAACGGGTGGCCCGGGGGATCTGCCGGTGACGGCGGACCTCCCCGGCCACCCGACGCAGAGCCGGCACCCCACGACGGACCGGGTGGAGAAGGCGGATCAGCGGCCGGTCGAGCCGTCGATCAGTTCGCGGAGGATGTCCGCGTGGCCCGCGTGACGGCCGGTCTCCTCGATCATGTGGGTCAGCGCCCAGCGGACACTGGGACCGGGGCGCCCCGGTCGCGGTGGAGGGACCGGTGCGCCGGGATCGGTGCACCCGTCGAGAACGTCGTTCGCGCGCTCGACCGTCTCTCGGTAGCGGGCCACGATATCGGCCGCGCTGTCCGCCGGTGCGGCCTGGAACGTCGCCTGTCCGCCGGTGCGGCCTGGAACGTCGCCTGCCAGTCGGTGACGTCGTCCCCGAGAAACATCGAGCGCTCGACGAACATCAGGTGGTTGAGCAGGCCGAGCAGGTTCGTGCCCGACGGCACTGCGGCCGTTCGCACCTGCGGCTCGGGTGCACCGTCGACCTTCGCGGCGATCGAAGTCCGGAGGTAGCCGAGGAGTCCGCGCAGGACCTCGATCTCGCTGCTGCCGGTCCGGGGCGGCGGGGTGTCGCCGCGGTGGTTGTGGCGCGTGGTGCTGGGCAACAAATGACCTTTGTGCCCCTGTCCCGGCGACCGGGCGGGGTGCACGCCTTCAAGATGATCACCCCGCCCGGCCGGAACCGCTCGAGCCGACCCCGCAGACCCATGAAGGCTTCGAATGGCTCTACGTGCTCAACTGTCACCTGCGTCTCATGACCGGCGAGCGCGACGTGACGCTGTCGCCCGGTGAGGCGGCCGAGTTCGACACATCCTTGCCGCACTGGCTGGGCAGCGCCGATGGCGGCGCGGTCGAGCTTCTCACCCTGTTCGGCCCGCAAGGGCTGCGTGCGCACGTACGCACCGACCCCCATCGGTCGTCCCGGGCCGGGCCCCGGCGATGAACTCAGCGAGAGATTCCGCGGTCGCGTCAGCAGTGAGCCCTGCCGCGCCGGAGCCGCGGGGATGACGGAGCGCTCGGCCGGCCGCGATATGCGGGAGGCCGTCGCACCGCCGAGGGCGGACCTTCGACCCGACTCGAAGGTCGAGCCGGGCGGCTTTGCGCTCCCCGCCCGACGATTAGGATCAGCATCCTGATGACTGCCACTCTCGTCGCCAAAGACCTCGCCGCCGGACACGGCGACCGCACACTCTTCGCCGGACTCGACCTCGTCGTCGCGCCCGGTGATGTGATCGGTCTCGTCGGTGTCAACGGCGCCGGTAAATCGTCCCTGCTCCGACTGCTCGCCGGACTCGACCGGCCGGAGGAGGGCGAGCTGCGGCTCTCCCCGCCCACCGCCACCGTCGGCCACCTCCCGCAGGAGCCGGAGCGGCGTCCGCAGGAGACCGTGCGGGAGTTCCTGGCCCGCCGCACCGGCGTCGCCGACGCCCAGACCGCGATGGACGAGGCGACGCAGGCCCTCGTCGACGGGGCGCCGGGCGCGGACGACGCGTACTCCGAAACGCTGGAACGCTGGCTGGCTCTCGGCGGCGCGGACCTGGACGAGCGCGCCGAGGAGGTCGCCGCCGACCTCGGACTGGCCGTCGGCCTCGACCTGCCGATGACCGCACTCTCCGGAGGCCAGGCAGCCCGCGCGGGCCTGGCTTCCCTCCTGCTCTCCCGCTACGACGTCTTCCTGCTGGACGAGCCCACCAACGACCTCGACCTGGACGGCCTGGAACGACTGGAGCGCTACGTCTCTGGGCTGCGCGCAGGCACGGTCGTCATCAGCCACGACCGCGAATTCCTGATGCGTACGGTCACCAAGGTCCTCGAACTGGACCTGGCACAGCAGCAGATCAACCTGTACGGCGGCGGATACGCGGCCTATCTGGAGGAGCGCGATCGGGCTCGCAGGCATGCCCGTGAGGAGTTCGAGGAGTACGCCGACAAGCGCTCCGCTCTCGAAGGCCGCGCGCAGATGCAGCGCGGCTGGATGGACAAGGGCGTCAAGAACGCCCGCCGCAAGGCCACCGACAACGACAAGACCGGCCGCAAGTTCCGCAGCGAATCGAGCGAGAAGCAGGCCGCGAAGGCCAGGCAGACCCAGCGCATGATCGAACGGCTCGATGTCGTCGAGGAGCCGCGCAAGGAGTGGGAACTGCGGATGGAGATCGCCGCCGCACCCCGTTCCGGCTCGGTCGTGGCCACTCTCCGCGAAGCACAGGTCGTACGTGGCGACTTCAGTTTCGGCCCGGCATCCCTGCAGATCGACTGGGCGGACCGGGTCGCCATCACCGGTGCCAACGGAGCGGGCAAGTCCACCCTCCTCGCCTCGCTTCTGGGCCGCCTCCCGTTGGATGCCGGGCACGCGACGCTCGGCTCGGGAGTGGTGGTCGGAGAGGTCGACCAGGCGCGCAAGCTGTTCCACGGCTCGGAGTCGCTCCTGGAGGCGTTCTGCGCGGCCGTCCCCGACACCGAACCGGCTGAAGTCCGAACGCTGCTCGCCAAGTTCGGCCTGCGCGCGGACCATGTGATGCGTCCCGCGACGACACTCTCACCGGGCGAGCGCACAAGGGCGGCGCTCGCTCTGCTCCAGGGCAGGGGCGTCAACCTCCTCGTCCTCGACGAGCCGACGAACCACCTCGATCTGCCCGCGATCGAGCAGCTGGAATCGGCGCTGGAGTCGTACACGGGGACGCTGCTGCTGGTCACGCACGACCGCCGAATGCTGGAAGCGGTACGGACGACGCGGCGCGTCGAGGTGGTGGACGGCAAGGTGAAGGAGCTGTGAGGGGATCCTCGGGCATTTCCGGCCCGTCCTGCGTTCGAGGACCCCTTTTGAGCCCCTCCGGCATTTGAGGAGCGGGGCCCGGGGCAGAGCCCCCACGCGGCAAAGCCGCATATCGGTACTGCGGGGACGGGGCGGGTGGAGAGGGCCTCGCGCAGCGGACCGCACCCCACCCCCACCCGCCCCCCCGACGTCAGCCCCTCTTACCGCCCTGCTTCGGATCCGTCAGCCCGGCCCGCCGCAACGCATCCGCCATCGCGCTGTTCACCGGCGCCGGACGGGCAGAGCCGCCGCCACCACCGCCACCGCGCCGGTCACGGTCCTGACCGCCCTGCCCCTGCCCCTGCCGCTGCCGCGGCGGCCGGCCGCCCTGGCCACCACCTTGGCCGCCTCGCTCGCCCCGCTCCCGCCTGGGCCCGCCGCCCTGGGACGTGCCCCCCACCGACGCCTCGTCGTCCAGCCGCAGCGTCAGCGAGATCCGCTTCCGCGGAATGTCGACATCCATGACCTTGACCTTCACGATGTCGCCCGGCTTCACGACATCGCGCGGGTCCTTCACGAAGGTGCGCGACATCGCCGACACATGCACCAGGCCGTCCTGGTGCACACCGATGTCCACGAACGCCCCGAACGCCGCGACATTGGTCACGACGCCCTCCAGTACCATCCCGGACGCCAGATCACCGATCTTCTCGACGCCCTCCTTGAAGGTGGCCGTCTTGAACGCCGGACGCGGGTCACGCCCCGGCTTCTCCAGCTCCTTCAGGATGTCGGTGACGGTCGGCAGGCCGAACTTCTCGTCCACGAAGTCGTCGGCCCGCAGCGACCGCAGCACACTCGTGTTGCCGATCAGCGAGGCGACATCACTGCCTGTCCGCTTCACCATCGCCCGCACCACCGGGTACGCCTCCGGGTGCACGCTCGACGCGTCCAGCGGATCGTCGCCCCGGATGCGCAGGAAGCCCGCGCACTGCTCGTACGCCTTCGGGCCCAGCCGTGCCACGTCCTTGAGCGCCTTGCGGGACCGGAACGGCCCGTTCGCATCACGGTGCGCGACGATGTTCTCGGCGAGCCCCGAGCCGATCCCCGAGACCCGTGAAAGCAGCGGCGCCGACGCGGTGTTGACGTCGACACCGACACCGTTCACACAGTCCTCGACGACCGCGTCCAGCGAGCGTGACAGCTTCACCTCGGACAGATCGTGCTGGTACTGGCCGACACCGATCGACTTCGGGTCGATCTTCACCAGCTCTGCGAGGGGGTCCTGCAGCCGCCGCGCGATCGAGACGGCGCCGCGCAACGACACGTCCATGTCGGGGAGCTCCTGCGAGGCGAAGGCCGACGCCGAGTACACCGACGCGCCCGCCTCCGAAACCATCACCTTGGTGAGCTTCAACTCGGGGTGCTTGTCGATGAGTTCACCGGCGAGCTTGTCGGTCTCGCGGGACGCCGTGCCGTTGCCGATCGCGATCAGGTCGACGGCGTGGGCCTTCGCCAGCTGCTCCAGCTTGGCCAGCGACTGGTCCCACTTGTTCGCCGGGACGTGCGGGTGGATGACATCCGTCGCGACGACCTTGCCGGTCGCGTCGACGACGGCGACCTTCACACCCGTGCGGAAACCGGGGTCGAGCCCCAGCGTGGCCCGAGTCCCGGCCGGCGCGGCAAGCAGCAGATCGCGCAGGTTCGACGCGAAGACGCGTACCGCCTCGTCCTCCGCCGCCGTGCGCAGCCGCAGCCGCAGATCGATACCGAGGTGCACCAGGATCCGGGTCCGCCAGGCCCAGCGCACCGTGTCGCCGAGCCACTTGTCGCCGGGGCGGCCACGGTCGCTGACCCCGAAGCGCCGGGCGACCATGTTCTCGTACGTCGAAGGGCCGGGTGCCTCGGAGGGCTCCTCCGGCTCCATGACCAGGTCGAGCACGTCCTCCTTCTCGCCCCGCAGCATCGCGAGCACCCGGTGCGAGGGCAGCGCGGTGAACGGCTCCGCGAAGTCGAAGTAATCGGCGAACTTCGCCCCCGCCTCCTCCTTGCCGTCCCGCACCTTGGCGGCCAGCCGCCCGCGCGACCACATGCGCTCACGGAGCTCACCGATCAGATCGGCGTCCTCCGAGAACCGCTCGGTGAGGATGGCGCGGGCCCCCTCCAGCGCGGCCGCACCGTCCGCGACGCCCTTGTCGGCGTCGACGAAGGCGGCTGCGGCAGCGAGCGGTTCCACCGACGGGTCGCCGAGCAGGCCGTTCGCGAGTGGTTCGAGCCCCGCCTCCCTGGCGATCTGAGCCTTCGTGCGCCGCTTGGGCTTGAACGGCAGATAGATGTCCTCAAGGCGCGCCTTGGTGTCGGCGCCCCGGATCTGCGCCTCCAGCGCCTCGTCCAGCTTGCCCTGTTCGCGTACCGAGTCGAGGATCGCCGTACGACGGTCCTCCAGCTCCCGCAGATACCGCAGCCGCTCCTCGAGCGTGCGCAGCTGCGCATCGTCGAGCATCTCGGTCGCTTCCTTGCGGTAGCGCGCGATGAACGGCACGGTCGACCCGCCGTCGAGCAGCTCGACGGCCGCCTTCACCTGCCGCTCGCGTACGCCGAGCTCCTCGGCGATCCTGCCTTCGATGGACGTCGTCACGGTTCTACCGACTCGCCTTCTCGTACTGGCTGTGCTTACCGGGGCGGGGCCCCTTCGCCTGCATTGTGCCGGGTGGCCGGGCGCCGTGTCGCCCGGCCACCCCACTTGTCCGCCGGTCGGCGGCTCAGTCCTTGCCGATCAGATCGGCCGGGAAGGCGCCCGCCGAGGCCGCCGTGAACAGGAATCCGCGCGCCAGCTCGGTCAGCCGCGCCACACCCTCCTCGCCCAGATGCTCGTACGGAGCCTGGTCCATCCGGTCGGTGGCGTCCTCCAGGTCTGCCCGCAGTGCGACACCCGCCTGCGTCAACTCGCCCTCGCTGTCCAGGAGTCCACGCCCGCGCAGCCGCTCGGACGCCTCCTCCCAGTCGCTGCGGCGCCAGCCGCGGGTGGCGAGGACCCAGCGCGGGGACATTCCCTTGCCGGTCGCCGTGTGGCTGACCAGGGCCTCCACCGGGTCGAGACCGGCAGCGAGGAGAGCTGCGAGATGGCCGTCGCCGCGGTGTTCGCGCAGCAGCGTTCCCGCGTGCCAGTACGCCAGATGCGGTTGCTCGGGTACCGGAAGATCGGCATGGGCGGCGTAGAGCGGCCGGGCGTGTCGGGTGCACGCCTCGGCGGCGCGGAGCGCCAGTCCGGCCGCCTCGGCCAGTTCGGGGGAGGCGATGATCTCCTCGCCCAGTAGCCGGCGCAGCGTGGAGTCGGCGGCGCGCAGCCGGGCGTCCAGGACCGCCTGCGGCGAGGCGACGGACCACACGGCGGGCAGGTGCCGGGCGACGAGATCGTGGTTGAAGTTGTAGAAGGCCGCGGTGACCGTGCCGGGGCCGACGGCGCCCAGTGCCGCCCCGCGCGAGGCGAAGTAGGCGGCGTTCGAGTCGTCGATGCCGAGTTCTCCGAGCTCCTTGCCGAGGTCGGGGGAGAAGTAGACCGTCGAGTGCAACGGGTTGATGGCGTTGTGGCAGCGGCGTCCGGCGCGCGGCGGCAGAGTACTCATACGAGAACGTTACCGACTGGTCGGTACGTCTTGTAACCCCGAGGCGACACTCAATTCAGTGCGAGCCCGGCATGGCAGAAAAGGTGGGCTTTTCGTCATTGCGGCCCTGTTCCCGGTTGCCCAGGATGGCTGTCATGACGCAGCGATCCGTACTCGTCGTCCTCTTCGACGGCGTCCAGAGCCTCGATGTGACCGGCCCGGTGGAGGTCTTCGCCGGGGCCTCCCACTTCCCCGGGGCCGGGTACGAACTGCGCACCGCCTCCCTCGATGGCGCCCCGGTCCGTACCGGCAGCGGCCTGACCCTCGTCCCGGACGGCGGCCTCGCCGACGCCGAACCGCCGCACACCCTCCTCGTCCCGGGCGGCGAGGGCACCCGAAACCCCGACCCGGCGCTCGTCGACTGGCTGCGCGACCACGCCGCGCACGCCGAACGGCTCGTCTCCGTCTGCACCGGCGCGCTGCTGCTCGCCGCGGCCGGACTGCTGGACGGGCACAGGGTGACCACGCACTGGACGGTCTGCGAGCACCTCGCCCGCAGCTACCCGGCCGTCGAGGTCGACCCGGACCCGATCTTCGTACGCGACGGCAGGCTGGCCACCTCCGCCGGAGTCACCGCCGGTATCGACCTCGCCCTCGCACTCGTCGAGGAGGACCACGGCCGGGACATCGCGCTCACCATCGCCCGCCACCTGGTGGTGTTTCTGCGCAGACCGGGGAACCAGGCCCAGTTCAGCGCCCAGCTCACCGCCCAGACCGCCCGGCGTGAACCGCTGCGCGAGGTCCAGCACTGGATCACCGAGCACCCCGGCGACGATCTCTCCGTCGAGGCGCTCGCCGCCCGCGCCCGCCTCTCGCCCCGCCACTTCGCCCGCGCCTTCCAGGCCGAGACGGGCGTCACACCGGGCCGTTACGTCGACCGCGTACGCCTCGAACACGCCCGTCGGCTGCTGGAGGACACCACCGACGGCATAACCGGCATCTCACGCGCCTGCGGCTACGGCACCCCGGAGGCCATGCGCCGCGCGTTCACCAAGGCCCTCGGCACGGCACCCGCCGAATACCGCCGACGCTTCCGTACTCAGCCCGCCATCGACTGACCGAACGAAAGGAACCCCATGCAGATCGCCATCGTCCTCTTCGACCGCTTCACCTCGCTCGACGCCGTGGGCCCGTACGAAATGCTCGCCCGCACCCCCGGGGCCGAGACCGTGTTCGTCGCCGAGCGGACCGGTCCCGTGCGCAACGACAACGGCAGCCTCGCGCTCGTCGCCGACAAGACCTTCGCCGACGTACCGGCACCGGATGTGATCGTCGTCCCCGGCGGCCCCGGCCAGAGCGACCAGATGGAGAACGAGACGCTGCTCGACTGGCTGCGCACGGCGGACACCACCAGCACCTGGACCACCTCCGTCTGCACCGGTTCGCTGCTGCTCGCCGCGGCCGGACTGCTGAAGGGCCGCCGAGCCACATCGCACTGGCTCGCGCTGGACATCCTGAAGGGTTTCGGCACGGACGCGACCGGCGAACGCGTTGTCCTCGACGGCAAGTACGTCACGGCAGCGGGCGTCTCCTCCGGCATCGACATGGGGCTCACCCTGCTCGGCCGGATCGCGGACGACGAGCACGCCATGGCCGTACAGCTGCTGACCGAGTACGACCCGCAGCCGCCGTACGACGCGGGCTCACCGGCGAAGGCCCCGGCGGCACTGGTCGAGGAGTTCCGGACCAAGAGCCGCTTCATCCTTGAGCAGTAGCCGCGGGGGCGTCACGACCCCGTCGTCCAGGTGAAGCGCGGCGCGCGCCGCTCCAGGAACGCGGCGACACCCTCCGCGGTGTCGCCGCTGCGCCGAGCCTGCTCCGCCCAGTACGCGTCGCGGTCCTCGCGCCCGCCGGCGAACTCCTTCGCCGCCGCCTGCGTCAGCCGCGAGCGCGCTGACAGGGTGCGTACGTACGAGTCGACCCGCTTGTCCAGCTCACCGGCCGGCAGCACCTCGTCCACCAGACCGGTCCGCAGTGCCCGTGCGGTGTCGATCAGCTCGCCGGAGAACAGTAGATGCTTCGCGGCGGCCGGGCCGATCAGCGCCACCAGCCGCCGGGTCGACGACGCGGCATACACGACCCCGAGCCTGGCCGGTGTCACGCCGAACGACGCACCCTCCTCGGCGAACCGCAGATCGCAGGCGGCCGCGAGCTGGCTGCCGCCGCCCACGCAGTAGCCGCGGACCGCCGCCAGCGTCGGCCCGGGGAAAGCGGCCAGCGCCTCCTCTGCCGCCACGGCGAGCGCCTGTGGATCACTCGCCGGATCCCGGAGCGAGGAGATGTCCGCACCGGCGCAGAAGGTGTCCCCGGCGCCCGTCAGCACCAGCACCCGGACCGCGGGGTCGGCGGCCAGCTGCTCCAGCAGACCGGGCAGTGTGCTCCACATTGCGGCCGTCATCGCATTGCGTTTGGCGGGGTTGCTGATGACGACAGTGGCGACTCCGCCCGCGACGGTGTGCTCCAGCCGGGGTTCCGTACGGTCCATGCGCCGGATGCTATCCGTACGGTCCGAACCTATGATCAAGAAGGGGCCGCCGGACAGGCACGCACTGTGAGGAGCTTCCCGTGGCCGATCCCGCAGTCGAGGGCAAGAAGCTGAGCCGCAGTTTCGGCCGGCTGGCGCTGCTCGGCACCCTTCTCGCCGTGGCCGGTCTGGTCGGCCTTGTCTACACCGGCGTCGCGACGCTCACCTCGATGCTCCTCTTCGGCTGGCTTTTGCTGATCGGCGGCCTCGTCGGGCTGCTCCACGCCATCGAGTCCCGCGGCACCAACTACTTCTGGCTGGGCGTCGTGGTGGCCGCACTGAACATCGCCGCCGGAGTCGTCGTCATCCGCCATCCGCACGGCACGGCCGAGGCGCTGACCATGTTCGCCGCGCTCCTCTTCCTGACCGGTGGGCTGTTCCGGCTGGTGGGCAGCGTCGTGGTGCGTGGTCCGCAGTTCGGCTGGACGCTGCTGCAAGGAGCCTTCGGCCTGATGCTGGGGCTGCTGGTGCTCTTCGACTGGCCGCACAGCAGCCGCTACGTGCTCGGCCTCTTCTTCTCACTGGCGCTGCTCTTCGACGGGCTCGGCCTGATCGCGATCGGGGTCGGCGGCCGCCGTATCGTCTCCATGGTCTCGGAACAACAGGTGGCCGGAGAGCTGCCGGACACCTCCACCGGAGAGGATCAGAACCGGTCCAGGAGCTGATGGTTTCGAGCTTGTCCGGTCAAAACCTGCCGATAGAAGTCGACTTTTGTTCAGTAGCACGGTCCGGACCGACTATGCCCCGCACCCTGTAATCGACGTGCAGTCACCATCGAGTCGAGAGCGGGTACCGGACTATGGAGAGCCGCGGGAGTGTCCCCGCCCGGCCCGTGTCGTACGAGGGAGTCTGGCGGTTCACCGCCCCGGCCGTGGACGTCTCCGTACCGCAGGCCAGGCATGCCGTGCGCGATCTGCTGAACCGCCAGGGCGTGCCGATGGACGACGACATCGCCGAGGGCCTGCTGCTCATCGTCTCCGAGCTGGTCACCAATGCCGTGAAGCATGCCGCGCTGCTCTCGCCGGAGCTCGCCGTCGAGGTGGCCGTCGGCGCGGAATGGGTCAGAGTGTCCGTCGAGGACAACCATCCCTACCGTCCGACGGCCCTGGAGACGGACTACGCGCAGACCGGCGGGCGCGGCCTGCTCCTGGTCCGGGAGATCGCCCGGGAAGCGGGCGGCGCCTGCGATGTGGAGCACACCGCAGGCGGCGGAAAGATCATCTGGGCGGCACTGCCGCTGCGCCCGCAGCTCTGACCACCTGCATTCGCTGCGGCACCCGGTGCCCTCGCGCCCGCTACCAGCCGGCGGCCGGTCCGGTCAGCTCCTTGATCGCCGGCCGTGCGGCATCCAGCACCGTCATGAACCAGGCCGAGAACGGCGCCCGGGCATGCTGCTCGGTCAGCTCATCGGCTGTCACGAACGCGGTCTCGCCGACTTCCTCCGGGTCCGGGTGCAACTGGTCCTGCGCCATCCCCACGAAGAGATGGTTGAACTCCTGCTCCACCAGGCCGGAGGCCGGGTCGGGGTGGTTGTAGCGGACCGTGCCCGCCTCCGCCAGCAGGGAGGGCGAGACCCCCAGCTCCTCGTACGTACGCCGGGCGGCGGCGGCGAAGGGCGCCTCCCCCGGGTAGGGGTGGCCGCAGCAGGTGTTCGACCAGACACCGGGGGAGTGGTACTTACCGAGCGCGCGGCGCTGCAGCAGCAGCCTGCCCTGCTCGTCGAAGAGGAACACCGAGAAAGCCCGGTGCAGTTGACCGGGCGGCTGATGGGCGGCGAGCTTCTCCGCCGTACCGATGGTGGTGCCGTTCTCATCGACCAGTTCGAGCATGATCGCTTCTGTTGTGCCATTCGACGAGCTGTTCGCCGCAGTGGCTGGTGTGGTCGGCATACCCATCCTTCGCTATGGTCCCGGCCCCGTGCGCCGGTCCCGTCGAGTCCGCTCAAGTCTGCCGTACAAAAGCCGCTTGTCCGCACTTCGGGTCCTGGCATGTCCGGCCCCACCGCGCCACGGGGCACGGCGGGGCCGGACGGCACATCAGACGCCGAAAGCCGCCGGGTAACGGATCGTGCCCTGCGGCACCGGCACGGAGTCGTCGAGCACCAGGGCCATCATCGCTTCGTCCGGGACATCGAAGCCCGGCCGGATCCCGTACCGGGACGCCGGTACGAAACCGAACTTCGGGTAGTACTCGGGATGACCGAGTACCAGGACGAGCGGCTCGCCCCGCAGCCGGGCCGCGTCGAGCGCGGCCCGCACCACGGCCTGCCCGGCACCCTGCCGCTGACGGTCCGGGGCCGTCGCCACCGGGGCCAGCGCGAGCGCCGGTGCCTCCCCGACCCGGCACCGGGTCAGCAGCGCGTACGCCGCGATGTCGCCGTCCGGGCCGTCCAGCGCGACGTACCCGAGGCCGGGCAGCCAGGCCGCCGGATCGGAGCGCAGCGCGTCGACGAGAGCGGCTTCGTCCGGCGTCGCGAACGCTTCGGCGTTGACCGCGTGCACGGCCTCGATGTCCGCCGCCGTCTCCGGCCGGGTCGTCCAGCGTGGGTCGGCGGGGCGCAGTACGTAGCAGGCGTAGCCGTACTCCGTACCGTGGTCGCGCCGCATGGCCAGCTCCTCGCGGCTCGCCGCGAGCGCCCACTCCATACCGGGAGCCGATGTGTCGGCGGCCTCGACACGCTCGGCGAGCGGGACGTAGTACTCGTCCCAGTCGCTGTCGGGCTGCACCCGCACCCCGAGGACGTGGTAACCGGCCGCCACGGCTGCCGCGGTGTTGGCTGCCACGGGGCGCAGCGAGGTCTCCTGCTCCCAGAAGGCGCGGGCTTCGTCCGTCGGCGCGTCCGTCGTCCAGACGCACTCGCTGACGACGAGGGAGCCGCCCGGGGCGAGCAGCCGCTTCCAGTCACGCAGAGCGGTGTCGAAACCGATGATGTACGCGGACCCCTCGGCCCAGACGAGATCGAACGACCCGTCCGGGAAGTCGGGACCGGAGAGCTCGGCCATGTCGGCCCGGACCGTATTGATGCGGTCGCTGAGCCCACGGGCTTCGGCCGCCTCGCGCAATTCGTCGAGGAACGGCTCGTGGAGATCGACGGCGGTCACCTCGGCGCCCGCCTCGGCGGCGAGCAACAGCGCGGCGCGGCCGGGCCCGCAGCCCAGATCCAGGACGCGTGGACGGCGCGGCAACGGGCCGGTGAGCCCCAGCATCCGCCGGGTGGTGGCATCGGAGCCGGGGCTCTGCCGGGGCAGGTTGTGATGCAAGGAGAAGAACGCCTCAAAACGGACGGCGTGATCGTTGTCGGTCAACGTGGGAACCCTTGTGTGTGAGGGCTCCGGCAGGCGTGTCGACCCGGTGCGAGTCGGGCGCTAGCCGAGAACCCGGGAGATGAAGAGGGACCGGATGCTGCGCCGGGCAGGCGCCTTCGCGACGGTCATCAACCTCAGCTCCTCTCTCGGACACGGGGCCCACACGCCCCGCCGAACACCCTACACGGCCCTGCTGAACGGCAGTTCAGTGGCAGAGCTTGGCTTCGTGCTCGGCATGGCCGCTCGGCTCCAGCTGGAATGTGCAGTGCTCCACGTCGAAGTGGACACCGAGGCAGCCCTGCAGTTCATGGAGGAGCTTCTCGTGACCGATCGAATCGAGCATGTCCTGGCGCACCACCACATGGGCGGAGAGCACCGGCATCCCCGACGTGATCGTCCAGGCATGCAGGTCATGGACGTCCAGCACTCCGGGCAGGGCGATGATGTGGGCCCGTACCTCAGCCATGTCGACGCCCTTGGGCGCTGCCTCCAGCAGCACATTGAGCGTCTCTCTGAGCAGCTTCACCGTACGGGGGACGATCATCAGGCCGATCACCAGGGAGGCGATCGGGTCGGCGGCCTGCCAGCCCGTGGTCAGGATGATTCCGGCCGAGATCAGCACGGCGAACGAGCCGAGCGTGTCCGCGAGCACCTCCAGATAGGCGCCGCGCACATTGATGCTGTCCTTCTGGCCGCGGAGCAGCAGCGACAGGGAGACCATGTTGGCGACCATGCCGACCAGGGCGAAGACGATCGTCAGTCCGCCCCTGGTCTCGGCCGGGGTGATGAAGCGCTGGATCGCCTCGAGGAACAGAAAGCCGCCCACACCTAGCAGCAGCAGACAGTTGGCCAGGGCGGCGAGGATCTCGGCGCGGGCGAAGCCGAAGGTTCGGTTGAGCCCGGCCGGGCGGTTGGCGAAGTGGATCGCCAGCAGCGCCATGCCCAGGCCCAGGGCGTCGGTCGCCATATGGGCCGCGTCGGCGATCAGGGCGAGCGAGTCGGAGAGCAGCCCCCCGACGATCTCCATGACCATCACGGTGAGCGTGATGCACAGCGCGATCCGCAGCCGTCCCTTGTATGCGGCAGCTGCCGTGCCGGTGGGCGGTGGCCCGCCGTGTGTGTGCCCGTGGTCGTGCCCTGCCCCCATGGGGACGCCTCCCGGTCGCTCGCGGACTCGGACGCGATCCGCCCGAGCACTGCCAGTGAACTACGGGTGGGGGGTATCGGGCAACACGGCACTGAACACCGTTGTCATATGCCCTGACCTGCGGAAATGGTTGCAGGTCAGGGCGGTGGGGTGATCGTCGGCGGCTCAGTTGCCGTGTGCCTCGGGGTGGTGCAGGCGCCAGCCCTGCCAGGCCGACTCGACCATCTCGCGTACTCCGCGCCGGGCCGTCCAGCCGAGCTCCTCGGACATCCGGACGGCGGACGCGACGGCCTTTGCCGCATCGCCGGGGCGGCGCGCCTCGATCTCCGGCTTCTCCGGTCGGCCGCTGACCTCGCCCACCAGGCCGGCGAGCTCGCGCACCGAGACGCCCTCGCCGCGGCCGATGTTCACGGTCAGGTCCCCGGCATCCTGCTCGGCCAGCCTCCGGGCGACGGCGAGATGCGCGTCGGCGAGGTCCGCGACATGGATGTAGTCGCGGATGCAGGTGCCGTCGGGTGTCGCATAGTCGTCACCGAAGATCCGGGGGGCCTCGCCACGGGTCAGCCGGTCGAAGAACATCGGAATCACATTGAAGACACCGGTGTCCGACAGTTCCGGCGTGGCCGCTCCGGCCACGTTGAAGTAGCGCAGACAGCCGGTGGACAGGGAGTGTGCCCTCCCGGTCGCCCGGACCAGCCACTCCCCGGCGAGCTTCGTCTCACCGTACGGATTGATCGGAACACAAGGAGTGTCCTCGGTGATGAGTTCCACATCCGGTACGCCGTACACCGCGGCCGAGGACGAGAACAGGAAGCGCCGCACACCGGCGGCGACGACGGCCTCCAGGAGGACGGTCAGTCCGGCCATGTTCTCCCGGTAGTACAGCAGCGGCTTCTCGACGGACTCGCCGACCTGCTTCTTCGCTGCGAGATGCACCACACCGGTCACGTCGTACTGAGCCAGTACCCGGTCGAGCAGCGCACGGTCGGCGGCCGAACCCCGGATCAGTGGAACATCTGCCGGGAGCCGCTCGACGACACCGGTCGAAAGGTCGTCGAGGGCGACCACCCACTCACCGGCACCCACCATGGACCGCACCACATGTGCACCGATATATCCCGCTCCGCCCGTGATCAGCCATGTCATGCGGGTCAGCCTAGGTGTATGCCATCGCGTTTTGTCAGCCGAGGCGGGGATCGACGATGATGATCGCGGACGGCGCCGCATGATGCCGGTCCACCCCGAACGGAGCACAAACGGGCAGTGAACTCCCGCTTCCGTTCATCCGATAGCCTCTGCCGACGTGCCGCCGGCCCGCTTGTGGGCCGCACTGTCGCGCGCCGACCCCGTCAGCACCAAGGAGTGAGTTCGTCTGTCGACCGCCATCCTCACCGGTGCACCGGTACCCGGATCGTCGCTCGTGGACGACCTGCGGTCACTGGGCTTCGACGTACAGATCGCCGCCGATGTGACCGAGGCCGCACGGCTGCTCTCGGCCGTCCCCGCGGACCGTCGCGTCGCACTGGTCGATCCCCGTTTCGTCGGCCATGTCCATGCCCTCCGGCTCGGGCTGACCGACCCGCGCTTCCCCGCCGCCACCGTGCCCGGTGCGCTGACCGCGCAGCCGGACGCGCGGTCAGCGCTCGTCCGCGCTCTGAGTACCACCGCCGCGGCCGTCGGCGCGGGCGTCCCGACCGGCCCGGGCGCGACCACGACGACGGTCACCGACCGCACCGTGCCGGGCCGCCTCGCCGTCACCATGGACGCCGAAGGCACCGCCGTGCAGCGCCCCGAGCTCGGCTCGCTGGTCGCCGCCGTCCCGGCCGACGAGCCGGCGCGCACCGCCGCGCAGAGCGCCGTCGCCGAGGTCGACGACGAGGCGGTACGGCTGCGCAGCGCCGTGAAGGCCCACGACGGCTTCTTCACCACATTCTTCATCAGCCCGTACTCCCGCTACATCGCCCGCTGGTGCGCCCGCCGCGGTCTCACTCCGAACCAGGTCACCACCGCATCCCTGCTCACCGCGCTGATCGCGGCGGGCAGTGCGGCGACCGGCACCCGCGGCGGCTACATCGCCGCCGGACTGCTGCTGCTCTTCTCCTTCGTCCTGGACTGCACCGACGGGCAGCTCGCCCGCTACTCGCTGCAGTACTCGACGATGGGTGCCTGGCTGGACGCCACCTTCGACCGGGCCAAGGAGTACGCGTACTACGCGGGCCTCGCGCTCGGCGCCGCCCGCGGCGGTGACGACGTATGGGCACTGGCCCTCGGCGCGATGGTGCTCCAGGCCTGCCGCCATGTCATCGACTTCTCGTTCAACGAGGCGAACCATGACGCGGTGGCCAATTCAAGCCCCACGGCGGCCCTCTCCGACAGGCTCGACAGTGTCGGCTGGACGGTCTGGGTGCGCCGGATGATAGTGCTGCCGATCGGCGAGCGCTGGGCGATGATCGCGGTACTGACCGCGGTGACCACGCCCCGGATCGTCTTCTACGCCCTGCTCATCGGCTGCGCCTTTGCGGCCTGCTACACCACCGCGGGCCGCCTGCTGCGCTCGCTGACCCGCAAGGCGGAGCGCACCGACCGCGCCGCCCGGGCACTCGCCGACCTGGCCGACTCCGGTCCCATTGCGCAGATCGTGGCGGTACGGGGCCCCCGGATCGGGGGCGCCTGGAGCGCACCCGTGATCGCGCTCGTCGGCGCGGGGGCACTGATCGCCGCCGCTCTGCAGCAGCCGTTCGGCAGCAAGCAGATGATCTTCGCCGCGGTCTTCTACGCGATCTGCTCGGGGATTGCCGTGGCCCGCCCCCTCAAGGGCGCCCTCGACTGGCTCGTACCCCCGATATTCAGGGCGGCGGAGTACTGCACCATCCTCGTTCTCGCCGCCCGCAGCGATGTCCCGGGAGCCCTTCCGGCAGCCTTCGGGCTGGTCTCGGCCGTCGCCTACCATCACTACGACACGGTGTACCGCATTCGCGGCGGCACCGGCGCGCCGCCCCAGTGGCTGGTACGCACGATCGGTGGGCACGAGGGCCGCACTCTGGTGGTGGCCGTACTCGCCGCCGTACTCACTCAGCATTCAGCGTTCACCGTGGCACTCACCGCTCTCGCGGTGGCTGTGGCACTGGTGGTGCTCGTGGAGTCCATCCGCTTCTGGGTGTCCTCCGGAGCACCCGCCGTACACGACGAAGGAGAACCCGCATGATCGGCCTCGTACTGGCAGCCGGTGCAGGACGGCGTCTGCGCCCCTACACCGACACGCTCCCGAAGGCTCTCGTGCCTGTCGACGGCGAGAAGACAGTGCTGGACCTCACGCTGGCGAACTTCGCGGAGATCGGCCTCACCGAGGTCGCCGTCGTCGTCGGCTACCGCAAGGAAGCCGTGTACGAGCGCAAGGCCGAGCTCGAGGCGAAGTACGGCGTGACCCTCACCCTGATCGACAACGACAAGGCCGAGGAGTGGAACAACGCCTACTCCCTGTGGTGCGCCCGTGATGTCCTGACGCGCGGCGTCATCCTGGCCAACGGTGACACCGTCCACCCGGTCTCCGTCGAGAAGACCCTGCTCGCCGCCCGGGGCAACGGCCAGAAGATCATCCTCGCCCTCGACACGGTGAAGCACCTCGCCGACGAGGAGATGAAGGTCATCACCGAGGGCGACAAGGGTGTGCGACACATCACCAAGCTGATGGACCCGGCCACCGCGACCGGTGAGTACATCGGCGTCACCCTCATCGAGCCCGAGGCCGCCGCGGAGCTCGCCGACGCCCTGAAGGCGACGTTCGAACGCGACCCCGACCTCTACTACGAGGACGGCTACCAGGAGCTCGTGAACCGCGGCTTCACCATCGACGTGGCCCCCATCGGCGAAGTGACGTGGGTGGAGATCGACAACCACGACGACCTCGCGAAGGGCCGTGAGATCGCGTGCCTGTACTGACCCGGCTCATCCCGTCCCCGGTCGTCGTCGACATCCGCCGCGGCGCCCTGGACGATCTGGCCGGTCTCCTCGCCGACCAGCGGATCTCCTCCTCCGGCAAGCTCGCCGTCGCGATCAGCGACGGTTCGGGGCGAGCCCTGCGCGAGCGGCTGGCCCCCGCGCTGCCCGGCGCCCACTGGTACCCGGTCACCGACGGCACCCTCGACTCGGCCGTCAAGCTCGCCGACGACATCAAGGGCAACCGGTACGACGCCGTGGTCGGCCTCGGCGGCGGCAAGATCGTCGACGTGGCGAAGTACGCCGCAGCGCGCGTCGGCCTGCCCATGGTCGCGGTGGCGACGAACCTCGCCCACGACGGTCTCTGCTCGCCGGTCGCGACACTGGACAACGACAACGGCCGGGGCTCCTACGGGGTACCCACCCCGATCGCCGTCGTCATCGACCTCGACATCGTCCGCGAGGCACCGGCCCGCTTCGTACGCTCCGGCATCGGCGACGCGGTCTCCAACGTCTCCTGCGTGGCCGACTGGGAACTCGCCCACGAGGTCAACGGCGAGGAGATCGACGGACTCGCCGCGGCCATGGCCCGGCAGGCCGGCGAGGCGGTGCTGCGCCACCCCGGCGGGATCGGCGACGACGCCTTCCTCAAGGTGCTGGCCGAGGGCCTCGTACTGACCGGCATCTCGATGTCGGTCGCCGGGGACTCCCGGCCGGCCTCGGGCGCCTGCCACGAGATCAACCACGCCTTCGATCTGCTGTACCCCAAGCGTGCGGCGAGCCACGGCGAGCAGGTCGGCCTCGGTGCCTGCTTCGCCATGCATCTGCGCGGTGCGCGCGAGGAATCGCTGCTCATGGCGGTCACCCTGCGCCGCCACGGGCTGCCCGTACTGCCCGAAGACATCGGTTTCACCGCCGACGAGTTCGTCAGGGCCGTCGACTACGCCCCGCAGACCCGCCCGGGACGCTTCACGATCCTGGAACACCTCAACCTGTCCACCGACCAGATCAGGGACGCGTACGCCGACTATGCCAAGACCATCAGTAGCTGAACTCCGCCCGGTCGTTCACCCGGACGGAGTGAAGGACCGGCGCAGCGGTGAACACTGGGCCGGGCGCATGTACATGCGAGAGATCTCGCTGCACATAGACCCGTACCTGGTGAACACGAAGATCACGCCGAACCAGCTCACCTACCTCATGGTGGTCGTGGGCGTCATAGGCGGCGCCGCCCTGCTGATCCCGGGGCTGACCGGCGCGATCCTCGCGGTCGTGCTGTTCCAGATCTACCTCCTGCTGGACTGTGTCGACGGAGAGGTCGCCCGCTGGCGCAAGCAGACCTCGATCACCGGTGTCTACCTCGACCGGATCGGCCACTACCTCTGCGAGGCGGCCCTCCTGGTCGGCTTCGGCATCCGGGGTGCGGACGTCTTCCACCAGAACGGCACCTCGACCAACTGGCTGTGGGCGTTCCTCGGGACGCTCGCCGCGCTCGGCGCGATCCTGATCAAGGCCGAGACCGACCTGGTCGACGTCGCCCGCCAGCGCAGCGGACTGCCCGCCGTCAAGGACGAGGCGTCCGTGCCGCGCTCCTCCGGTCTGGCGCTCGCCCGCCGCGCCGCTGCCGCGCTGAAGTTCCACCGCCTCGTCGGCGGCATCGAGGCCAGCCTCTTCATTCTGGTGGCCGCGATCCTCGATGTGGTCCACGGCGACCTGTTCTTCAGCCGCCTCGGCATCGCGATCCTGGCCGGCATCGCCATCGTCCAGACCCTGCTGCACCTCGTGTCGATCCTGGCGTCGAGCAGGTTGAAGTGAGCACCCCCATGAAGCTCGGCGCGGTCATCATCACGATGGGCAACCGTCCCGAAGAGCTGCGCGCCCTCCTCGATTCGGTCGCCGAGCAGGACGGCGACCGGATCGAAGTGGTGGTCGTCGGCAACGGCGCCCCCGTACCGGACGTCCCCGCGGGTGTACGCACCGTCGAGCTGCCCGAGAACCTCGGCATCCCGGGCGGCCGCAACGTCGGGATCGAGGCATTCGGCCCGTCCGGCGCCGATGTGGATGCCCTGCTCTTCCTCGACGACGACGGACTGCTGCCGCTCACCGACACCGCCGAGCTGTGCCGGCAGGCGTTCGAGGCCGATCCCGAGCTGGGCATCATCAGCTTCCGTATCGCCGACCCCGACACCGGCGTCACCCAGCGCCGCCACGTACCGCGGCTGCGTGCCGCCGATCCGATGCGCTCCTCGCGCGTGACGACCTTCCTCGGTGGTGCCAACGCCGTACGCAGCAAGGTCATCGCCGAGGTCGGGCCGCTGCCCGGCCAGTTCTTCTACGCGCACGAGGAGACCGATCTCGCCTGGCGGGCACTGGACGCCGGCTGGATGATCGACTACCGCGCGGACATGGTTCTCAACCACCCGACGACCGCCCCGTCGCGGCACGCGGTGTACCACCGTATGGTGGCCCGCAACCGGGTCTGGCTGGCCCGGCGCAACCTGCCCGCGCCGCTGGTCCCCGCCTACCTCGGCGTGTGGCTGCTGCTGACTCTGCTGCGCAAGCCTTCCGGCCCGGCTCTCAAGGCATGGTTCGGCGGCTTCCGGGAAGGCTGGTCCACGCCGTGCGGAACCCGCCGTCCCATGAGGTGGCGCACGGTATGGCGGCTGACCAGACTCGGCCGCCCTCCCGTGATCTGAGAGGCTCTCCTCTGAGAGCATGAGTCGTACGTTTTCTCCACGGGACCTGTCCGCTCCGAGCCGCGCCCGCGACTGGCTGCGCATCCTGAATACGAGAGTTTCATCTGGTGAGTGACACAACCCATGATGGTGCGGTCGCACTGAGCACCCCACCATCCGCCGACGACGGGCTGAGCGCGGCCGAGATGGCCACCAAGTACGGCCTGACGGTGAGCGGCGCCCGGCCAGGGCTCTTCGAGTACGTCCGGCAACTCTGGGGCCGCCGCCACTTCATCATGGCGTTCTCCAGGGCGAAGCTGACCGCCCAGTACAGCCAGGCGAAGCTCGGCCAGCTGTGGCAGGTGGCCACACCGCTGCTCAACGCCCTGGTCTATTACCTGATCTTCGGGCTGATCCTGGGTACCAGGAAGGGAATGACCCAGGAGGTCTTCATCCCGTTCCTGGTGACCGGTGTCTTCGTCTTCACCTTCACCCAGAGCTCGGTGATGGCGGGTGTACGGGCCATCTCCGGCAACCTCGGACTGGTCCGGGCGCTGCACTTCCCGCGCGCCTCGCTGCCCATCTCGTTCTCGCTCCAGCAGCTCCAGCAGCTGCTGTTCTCGATGATCGTGCTCGCGGTCGTGGCCGTCGCCTTCGGCAGCTATCCGGGTCCCTCCTGGCTGCTGATCATCCCGGCGCTGGTGATGCAGTTCCTCTTCAACACCGGCCTGGCGATGATCATGGCCAGGCTCGGCAGCAAGACCCCCGACCTCGCCCAGCTGATGCCGTTCGTCATGCGGACCTGGATGTACGCGTCGGGCGTCATGTTCTCCATCCCGGTGATGCTCAAGGACAAGCCGGACTGGATCGCCAACGTGCTCCAGTACAACCCGGCGGCCATCTATATGGACCTGATCCGCTTCGCGCTGATCGACGGCTACGGCTCGGAGAACCTGCCGTCGCACGTCTGGGCCGTGGCGCTCGCCTGGGCGGTCCTCGTCGGCGTCGTGGGCTTTGTGTACTTCTGGAAGGCAGAGGAACGGTACGGCCGTGGCTGACGACAACACTTCGGGGCGTGTCCCCACCGTCATCGCCGACGATGTGCACATCGTGTACCGGGTCAATGGCGCCGGCGGAGGCAAGGGCAGCGCCACTGCGGCGCTGAGCCGGATATTGCGCCGCGGCAAGGGCGAGTCGCGCGGTGTGCGGAAGGTGCACGCCGTCCGCGGGGTCTCCTTCACCGCCTATCGCGGCGAGGCCATCGGCCTCATCGGGACGAACGGCTCCGGCAAGTCGACCCTGCTGCGGGCCATCGCCGGTCTGCTGCCGACCGAGCACGGCAAGGTGTACACCGACGGCCAGCCGTCTCTGCTCGGCGTGAACGCGGCGCTGATGAGCGATCTGACCGGCGAGCGCAACGTGGTGCTCGGGGGTCTCGCGATGGGTATGTCGCGCGAGGAGATCCGCGAGCGCTACCAGGGCATCGTCGACTTCTCCGGCATCAACGAGAAGGGCGACTTCATCACCCTTCCGATGCGGACGTACTCCTCCGGTATGGCCGCCCGGCTGCGCTTCTCCATCGCCGCCGCGAAGAACCACGACGTCCTCATGATCGACGAGGCGCTGGCGACCGGTGACCGCAAGTTCCAGATCCGCTCCGAGAAGCGCATCAGGGAGCTCCGCAAGGAAGCGGGCACCGTCTTCCTGGTCAGCCACAGCAACAAGTCCATCAGGGACACCTGCGACCGGGTGCTGTGGCTGGAGAAGGGCGAGCTGCTGATGGACGGACCGACGGACGAGGTCCTCAAGGCGTACGAGCGCGAGACCGGGAAATAGCTGCTCCCGGGTCCCGTGACGCCGAGGCGGCCTCTGCCGGAACTCTCCGGCGGAGGCCGCCTCGGCGTCCGGGGCGCGGACTCCCAGCGGAGCCCATCACCCCCGGCGGGATGCCCTGCACAAGATCTCCTCCCGTCGGATGACGTCAATTTCCTTGCGCACGGGGAAGGTTGGCAGGGCAGGGCGCGTTGTTCTCCCGGGCGTAACACCCCGACGTATCGATGAGCGTTGTACAACGTAAGCTGTAGCGGTGCTGATTCGTTGCAAGTGGGGCGATAGTGCCTGGCCATACGGCCTGGCGGCGTGCTCCGCACTCGGCAGAGCGGGCGGCGTGTCCGGAATGGGATGTTTTAGGTCAGCAGTGTAGAACGGGAGATGTGACGGCTATGACGGAAAATCTCCAGCTCCGAGGTGCTCACGCCGTCCCAACGCCGGGCGGTCGGTGGTGACCCGTACCCAGCAGGCGCACCCCGATGCCGCCGTGCCCAGCACCCTCGACAAGGCCGCGGACGAGAATTTCCCCGTAGCCCCCTTCTTTCTGCCGCGCGCCTGGCGCGACGACCTGATGGCCGTCTACGGCTACGCCCGTCTCGTCGACGACATCGGCGACGGCGATCTCGCCCCCGGCGGTGCGGACGCCCGCCATCTCGGGCTCGACCCGGCGCAGACCGAGGACCGGCTCGCCATGCTCGATGCCTTCGAGGCCGATCTGTACCGGGTCTTCGACACCGCGGGCGACGGCCCGCGCCACCCCTTGCTGCGTGCCCTGCGCCCCACTGTGCGGCGCTGCGCGCTCACTCCCGATCCCTTTCTCGGCCTCATCGAGGCGAACAGGCAGGACCAGAAGGTCCGCCGCTACGGGACGTACGAGGACCTCGTCTCCTACTGCGAGCTCTCTGCCAACCCCGTGGGCCGACTTGTCCTGCAGATCACCGGAACCGCCAGCCCCGAACGCATCCGCCGCTCCGACGCCGTGTGCACGGCCCTGCAGATCGTCGAGCACCTCCAGGACGTCACCGAGGACCTCGGCCGCGACCGGATCTATCTGCCCGCGGACGACATGGCCCGGTTCCATGTCCGCGAGACCGATCTGGCCGTTCCGTCGGGGGGCGCATCGGTGCGTTCGCTGGTTGCGTACGAAGCAGAACGCGCTCGGGAACTGCTGAATGAAGGCACCCCCCTGGTGGGTAGCGTCCACGGCAGGCTCAAGCTGCTTCTCGCCGGATTCGTGGGAGGGGGGCGTGCCGCCCTCACCGCGATCGCGGCCGCCGGGTTCGACGTACTGCCCGGACCGCCCAAGCCCACCAAGCCCAGCCTGCTGCGCGAGGTGGGAGTTGTCTTGCGAAGAGCGCGTAGAGAGGGGTGAGCCGGACCGTGGAGGGACAGACGACGTATATGTCGGCACCGGTACAGGCCGCATACAGTTACTGCGAGGCGGTCACCGGACAGCAGGCGCGTAACTTCGCGTACGGCATCAGGCTGCTGCCGGCCGAAAAGCGACAGGCCATGTCGGCGCTGTACGCCTTCTCCCGTCGTGTCGACGACATCGGCGACGGCGAGCTGCAGCCGGAGACCAAGCGGACCCGCCTGGAGAGCACCCGCACACTGCTGGACCGGATCCGGGGCGGCGTGATCGACGAGGACGACACCGACCCGGTGGCCGTCGCGCTCGCCGACGCCGCGCGCAGATTCCCGCTCCCGCTCGGCGGCCTCGACGAACTCATCGACGGCGTGCTGATGGATGTGCGCGGTGCGACGTACGAGACCTGGGACGATCTCAAGGTCTACTGCCGCTGTGTCGCAGGTGCCATCGGCCGCCTCAGCCTGGGCGTCTTCGGTACGGAACCGGGTGCTCCCGGCGTCGACCGGGCCGCGGAGTACGCCGACACACTCGGCCTCGCGCTCCAGCTGACCAACATCCTGCGCGACGTACGCGAGGACGCGGGCAACGGGCGTACGTATCTGCCCGCCGACGACCTCGCCAAGTTCGGCTGCTCGGCCGGCTTCCACCGGGCCACCCCACCGCCCGGCGCCGACTTCGCGGGCCTGGTCCACTTCGAGGTACGGCGCGCCCGCGCCCTGTTCGCCGAGGGATACCGGCTGCTGCCGATGCTGGACCGGCGCAGCGGCGCCTGCGTCGCGGCCATGGCGGGCATCTACCGGCGGCTGCTCGACCGGATCGAGCGCGACCCCGAGGCGGTGCTGCGCGGCCGCGTCTCGCTGCCCGGCCACGAGAAGGCGTATGTCGCGGTGCGTGGACTGTCGGGCCTCGATGCGCGATACATCTCCCGCCGCACGGCCAGGGGGCGTGTCTGATGCGCCGACGTACGGACATCTCGCGCACCATGTGCATCACGGTGAGTCGCGTCGATCAGTGGTCAACCCTCTGGTGTACTGGCGCGTCCTTGACTGAAGTGACCTGGCGAAAGGAGGACGCATGACGGACGACGCCCCGCGTTCCTCCCGCGCGGCCGTGATCGGCGGCGGAATCGCCGGCATCACTGCGGCCCTGCGTCTCGCCGACGCCGGGCTTGACGTGACCCTGCTCGAAGGGCGGCCGAGGCTCGGCGGACTTGCCTTCTCCTTCCGGCGCGGCGAACTGACGGTCGACAACGGACAGCATGTCTATCTGCGCTGCTGCACCGCTTACCGCTGGTTCCTCGACCGCGTTGACGGGACCCGGCTGGCTCCCCTGCAAAACCGTTTGGACGTGCCTGTTCTCGATGTCGGGCGTCCCTCCGGCCCCCGGCTGGGACGGCTGCGCCGCAACGCACTGCCGGTGCCGTTCCACCTTGCCGCCGGACTCGCCGGCTATCCGCATCTCTCGCTCATCGAGCGGGCGAGCGTCGGACGCGCCGCACTGGCGCTGGGCCGACTGGACCCGGACGATCCCGCGCTCGACGCCGTCGACTTCGGCAGCTGGCTCGCCCGTCACGGGCAGTCGCCGCGCACCATCGAGGCCCTCTGGGACCTGGTAGGCGTCGCCACACTCAACGCCACCGCCCCGAACTCCTCGCTCGCCCTTGCCGCGAAGGTCTTCAAGACCGGACTCCTCTCCGAACCCGGGGCCGCAGACATCGGATGGGCGAGCGTGCCGCTCGGCGAGGTGCACGACACACTGGCCCGCAAGGCCCTCGACTCCGCCGGGGTACGCACCGAGCTGCGTACGAAGGCATCCTCCATCACCCGTACGGAGGACGGCTGCTGGATCGTCGACACCGGCAGCGAACGGATCGAGGCGGACACCGTCGTCCTCGCGGTACCACAGCGCGAGACCCACGACCTGCTGCCCGAGGGCGCACTCGACGAGCCGGAGCGGCTGCTCGACATCGGCACATCGCCGATCCTCAATGTGCACGTGGTCTACGACCGCAAGGTGCTGCGCCGCCCGTTCTTCGCCGCGCTCGGCTCCCCGGTCCAGTGGGTCTTCGACCGTACGGACGCCTCGGGTCTCACCGGACCCGGCCAGTACCTCGCGGTGTCCCAGTCCGCCGCCGACGAGGAGATCGACCTCCCCGTCGCCGAGCTGCGAAAGCGCTACCTGCCCGAGCTGGAGCGGCTCCTTCCGGCCGCCCGCGGGGCCGGGATCAGGGATTTCTTCGTCACCCGGGAGCGCACGGCGACCTTCGCCCCCGCCCCCGGCGTCGGCCGACTGCGGCCCGGAGCCCGCACTCGTACCCTCGGCCTCAGTCTGGCCGGAGCTTGGACGGCCACCGGCTGGCCCGCGACGATGGAGGGTGCCGTCCGCAGCGGGTTCAGCGCAGCGGACGCCGCACTCCGGACGCTCGGCCGCACCCATGAACATCCGCTGCAGGAGGCGGCATGAGCAGTACCACCGGAACAAGAGGAGAGTCAGTGACCCCGGCGAATCCGGCTATCGACACCGTGGCCGACACCACGGACGTCACCGCGCTTCTGGAGCGCGGAAGGGCCCTTTCCGCGCCGGTGCTCCGGGCCGCCGTTGACCGGCTCGCACCACCCATGGACACCGTCGCCGCCTACCATTTCGGCTGGATCGACGCCCAGGGGCGGCCCTCCGACGGCGACGGCGGCAAGGCCGTGCGCCCGGCGCTCGCCCTGCTGTCCGCGGAGGCGGCCGGCGCTGCCGCCGAGGCCGGCATCCCCGGCGCCGTGGCCGTCGAACTCGTGCACAATTTCTCGCTGCTGCACGACGACCTGATGGACGGTGACGAACAGCGCCGCCACCGCGACACCGTCTGGAAGGTGCACGGCCCCGCCCAGGCGATCCTGGTCGGCGACGCGCTCTTCGCGCTCGCCAACGAGATCCTGCTGGAGCTCGGCACCGTCGAGGCGGGCCGGGCGGCCCGCCGGCTGACCGTCGCCACCCGCAAGCTCATCGACGGGCAGGCCCAGGACATCTCCTACGAGCACCGCGAGCGGGTCACCGTCGAGGAGTGCCTGGAGATGGAGGGCAACAAGACCGGCGCCCTGCTCGCCTGCGCCTGCTCCATCGGTGCGGTCCTCGGCGGCGCCGACGACCGCACCGCCGACACGCTGGAGGCATACGGCTACCACCTCGGCCTCGCCTTCCAGGCCGTCGACGATCTGCTCGGCATCTGGGGCGACCCCGAGTCCACCGGCAAGCAGACCTGGAGCGATCTGCGCCAGCGCAAGAAGTCCCTGCCGGTCGTCGCGGCGCTCGCAGCGGGCGGACCGGCCTCGGAGCGCCTCGGTGAACTGCTCGCCGCCGACGCCAAGAGCAGTGATTTCGACAGCTTCTCCGAAGAGGAGTTCGCCGCCCGTGCGGCGCTCATCGAGGAGGCGGGCGGCCGAGAATGGACCGCCCAGGAGGCCCGTCGGCAGCATGCGGTCGCCATCGAGGCACTGCACCGGGTCGACATGCCGCAAGCCGTGCGGGCGCAGCTCACAGCGCTCGCGGACTTCGTCGTCGTACGAAAGAGATGATCACCATCTGCTCCATATGACTCGCAGTCGCCGGCCGGTGCCCGTCCCGGGCGCCGGCCGACGGAGACCCCAGCACAGCAGAGGAACAACTGCACGAAGGGGAAGCCATGACAGCGACGACCGACGGAAGCACCGGGGCTGTGAGCCCCCGCGCAGCCTCGGCCAGTAATCCGACCGATACAACCATCGCCGCGGACGACGTACTTGCCGCCGCGCGGCGGGCCGCGGAACGCTCGGTGGAGCATCTCCTCGGCAGGCAGGACGAGCAGGGCTGGTGGAAGGGCGACCTCGCCACCAACGTCACCATGGACGCCGAGGACCTGCTGCTCCGTCAATTCCTCGGCATTCAGGAACAGGCCACCGCATCGGCGGCAGGCCGTTTCATCCGCGGCGAACAGCGCGGCGACGGCACCTGGGCCACCTTCCACGGCGGCCCCGGCGAACTCTCCACCACCATCGAGGCGTACGTGGCGCTGCGGCTGGCCGGAGACCGGCCGGACGAACCGCATATGGCCCGCGCTTCGGGATGGATCAGGGAACAGGGCGGAATCGCGGCGAGCCGCGTGTTCACCCGGATCTGGCTCGCCCTCTTCGGCTGGTGGAAATGGGACGACCTGCCGGAACTCCCGCCCGAGCTGATGTTCTTTCCCAAATGGGTTCCGCTCAACATCTATGACTTCGGCTGCTGGGCCCGCCAGACCATCGTGCCGCTCACCATCGTCTCGGCCAAGCGGCCGGTACGCCCGGCCCCCTTCGCCCTCGACGAGCTGCACACCGACCCACGCCACCCGAACCCGCCCAGGCCCGCCGCTCCGGCGGCGAGCTGGGACGGAGTCTTCCAGCGCCTGGACAAGGCACTGCACGCGTACCACCGGATCGCACCTCGCAAGCTGCGCCGGACCGCCATGAACGCCGCGGCCCGCTGGATCATCGAACGCCAGGAGAACGACGGCTGCTGGGGAGGCATCCAGCCGCCCGCCGTGTACTCCGTCATCGCCTTGCATCTGCTCGGCTACGACCTGGACCACCCGGTGATGCGGGCCGGACTCGCCTCGCTCGACCGCTTCGCCGTCTGGCGCGAGGACGGCGCCCGGATGATCGAGGCCTGCCAGTCCCCGGTCTGGGACACCTGCCTCGCCACCATCGCCCTCGCCGACGCCGGGGTCAGCCCCGACCACCCGGCACTGGTGAAGGCCGCGGACTGGATGCTCGGCGAGGAGATCGTGCGGCCCGGCGACTGGTCCGTGCGCCGTCCCCGGCTCAATCCGGGCGGCTGGGCGTTCGAGTTCCACAACGACAACTACCCGGACATCGACGACACCGCGGAGGTGGTCCTCGCGCTGCGCCGGGTCCGCCACCCCGACAAGGCACGCATCGAGTCCGCCATCAGGCGCGGAGTGCGCTGGAACCTCGGCATGCAGTCCCGCAACGGGGCCTGGGGCGCGTTCGACGCGGACAACACCAGCGCGTTCCCCAACCGGCTGCCCTTCTGCGACTTCGGTGAGGTCATCGACCCGCCGTCCGCCGATGTCACCGGTCACGTGGTCGAGATGCTCGCCGTCGAGGGTCGGTCCGGGCACCCCGCCACCCGGCGCGGTATCGAGTGGCTGCTCGCCGAACAGGATGCGAGCGGCGGCTGGTTCGGCCGCTGGGGCGTCAACTACGTATACGGCACAGGGTCGGTGGTGCCCGCACTGGTGGCCGCCGGACTGCCCGTCACGCATCCGGCGATCCGCCGCGCGGTCGGCTGGCTGGAGTCCGTACAGAACGACGACGGCGGCTGGGGCGAGGACCTGCGCTCGTACCAGGAGGACAAGTGGATCGGGCACGGCGCCTCGACCGCCTCCCAGACCGCGTGGGCACTGCTCGCGCTGCTTGCCGCAGGACGGCGTGACAGCAAGGCCGTGCAGCGGGGAGTGTCCTGGCTCAGCGAGACGCAGCAGGCCGACGGATCTTGGGACGAGCCGTACTTCACCGGAACCGGCTTCCCCTGGGACTTCTCCATCAACTACCACCTCTACCGGCAGGTCTTCCCGCTCACCGCACTCGGACGGTACGTGTACGGCGAACCGTTCGCCGACCGCACGGTCACCCGCAAGGGGGCCTGATGGGCGATGGTCCGGGGCCGGCCGGCCCCGCAGCGCCGCTGCTGATCGCCTGTGCGCTCGGGATCGAGCAATTCGCCCTGCGCAGCGGCAGAGGCAGGGCCGGTGACGCTCCGGGCCCGGTGACCGTACTCCGTACGGGCATGGGCCCCAAGGCCGCCGAAGCGGCCATGTCACGGGCGCTCGGTCAGGACCGGGCGCCCGGCACAGCGGTGCTCGCCTCCGGATTCTGCGCCGGGCTGTCACCCGGCATGCACCCCGGGGACCTGGTGGTCGCCGCCGAGACCAGGGAATCCGGGGACGCGACGGTCTGCACCGGCACGGGCCTGCTCGCCGAGGCCCTCGTCAGTGCGGTGCCCGGCCGCACCGTCCACACCGGTCCGCTGACCGGCTCCTCCCATGTCGTACGCGGACATGAGCGGGCCGAGCTGCGGGCCACCGGAGCGATCGCGGTGGACATGGAGTCCGCCGCCACTCTCCGCGCCGCCCTGCGGTCCGGGCCACGCCCGGTTGCCGCCGTACGGGTGGTCGTGGACGCTCCGGAGCATGAGCTCGTCCGCATCGGCACGATACGCGGTGGAATATCGGCTTTCCGTGTTCTCCGTGCCGTCCTACCGGCTTTCTACGAATGGCACCGATCTCTGCTGCTCCCCAGGAGGTGAGCTAGATGGCCATGCCGCTCCGCCAGACCATCAAGGTTGCGACGTACCTCATTGAACAGAAGCTCCGCAAGCGGGACAAGTTCCCGCTCATTGTCGAGCTGGAGCCTTTGTTCGCCTGCAATCTGGCGTGCGAGGGATGTGGAAAGATCCAGCATCCGGCCGGAGTGCTGAAGCAGCGCATGCCGGTGGCCCAGGCCGTCGGCGCGGTACTGGAATCAGGCGCCCCGATGGTTTCCATCGCGGGCGGCGAACCCCTGATGCACCCGCAGATCGACGAAATCGTACGGCAGTTGGTGGAAAGGAAGAAGTACGTCTTCCTCTGCACCAATGCGATGCTGTTGCGTAAGAAGATCGAGAAATTCACCCCGTCGCCGTTCTTCGCATTCGCCGTGCACATCGACGGGCTGCGCGAACGGCATGATGAATCGGTCGCCAAGGAAGGCGTGTTCGACGAGGCGGTGGCGGCGATCAAGGAGGCCAAGCGCCGCGGCTTCCGGGTCACCACGAACTCCACCTTCTTCAACACCGACACCCCGCAGACCATCATCGAGGTCCTGAACTACCTCAATGACGATCTGAAGGTCGACGAGATGATGATCTCGCCCGCCTACGCGTACGAGAAGGCACCCGACCAGGAGCACTTCCTCGGCGTCGAACAGACCCGCGAGCTCTTCAAGAAGTCCTTCGCGGGCGGCAACCGGTCCCGCTGGCGACTGAACCACTCGCCGCTGTTCCTGGACTTCCTGGAGGGCAAGGCGGACTTTCCGTGCACCGCGTGGGCGATCCCGAACTACTCGCTCTTCGGTTGGCAGCGGCCCTGCTATCTGATGAGCGACGGATACGTCCCGACGTACCGCGAACTCATCGAGGAGACCGACTGGGACAAGTACGGCCGGGGCAAGGACCCGCGCTGCGCCAACTGCATGGCGCACTGCGGTTACGAGCCCACCGCCGTCCTCGCCACCATGGGATCGCTGAAGGAATCCCTGCGCGCCATGCGCGAGACCGTCTCCGGGAACGGGTGACGTCATGACCGCTGGAAAACCGGTCGCACTGGGTTTCCCGGAGCTGCCGGCCCGGCCGCTCGCGATGCGCCGCCATTCGCGGCGCATCCAGGTCGGGTCGGTTGCGGTGGGCGGGGATGCGCCGGTGTCGGTGCAGTCGATGACCACGACGCGTACGTCGGACATCGGTGCGACGTTGCAGCAGATCGCGGAGCTGACGGCGTCGGGCTGTCAGATCGTGCGGGTGGCGTGTCCGACGCAGGACGATGCGGACGCGCTGGCGACGATTGCGAGGAAGTCGCAGATCCCGGTGATCGCGGACATTCATTTCCAGCCGAAGTATGTGTTCGCGGCGATTGATGCGGGCTGTGCGGCGGTGCGGGTGAATCCGGGGAACATCAAGCAGTTCGACAACAAGGTGAAGGAGATCGCGCGGGCCGCGAAGGATGCGGGTACGCCGATCCGGATCGGTGTGAATGCCGGTTCGCTGGACGCGCGGCTGCTGAAGAAGTACGGG
>NZ_BMRN01000015.1:1272-174999 GCF_014648655.1 Streptomyces atratus | reverse complement strand
AACCCCAACGCCCAGAACAACTGGGACGTCAACGCACGCAACGGCATACCCTCCAAGGGCCTGCTCCAGGTCATCCAGCCGACCTTCAACGCCTACCACGTCGCTGGCACCGCGCACGACCTCACCAACCCCGTCGCCAACATCACCGCGGCCGCCAACTACGCCGCCCACCGCTACGGGTCGATCGACAACGTCAACTCCGCCTACTGAGCCACAGACTCAGCACCCACCTCGCGAGCCAGGACCGGCACAGGCAGCAACACCTGCCCATGCCGGTCCTTCGGCGTGTCAACCGGTGATGAGCCTCAGTGGGCTATCCGGCTCGGGATGTATCCCGATCGGTGCTTCGGTGTCAGCCGTTCGATATGCCTGAAATGACAGCTATATGGAGCGTAAGTACGTTCAGTCACGGGCCGACTGCACAGCTGGCCTCTCTGAGACAGGAGAAGTGACATGGTTACACGTTCCACCGTCGTGACCGCCGCTCTCGCGGCCGCCATGGCCATGACAGCCACCGGCAGCACCTTCACATCGGCCGCCACCATCGAGTCGGCCCGGCCGGCCCGGCCGGCCCGGCCGGCGCAGCCGGCGCAGGCAGCCCCGGTCGTCCGGCAGGCCGCAGCACCGGCTTCGACCTCCAACGGCGGGGGCGACGCCGGAAAGGGTGACCAGGGCGGAGGCGGCGAGGGCAGGGGCAATGACGAGGGCGGAGGCGGCGAGGGCAGGGGCAACGACGAAGGCAGAGGTGGCGAGGGCAGAGGTAACGACGAGGGCGGAGGCGGCGAGGGCAGGGGTTACGGCGGAGGTCGGGGCTACGACGAGGGCAGGATCCACTTCAACGACCGGACGTACTCCGCCTACCCTGGCGGCTGCATCACCGCGGCCAGTGGTCTCGGCGCCACAAGCTTCAATATCTTCAATGAGAGCCGGAGGACCGTCGAGGTCTTCAGCGGGGCGACCTGCGACAACGGCGGCCCCGTCGCTGTAGTCGGACCCTACGGCGCCACCTCCGGCGTGTTCCCGCAGCGCGTCGACGGAGGCGTGTTCGTCAACTACGGCGTGGGAGCGAGCTTCCGAGTGATCGGATACGACTTCTAAGGCGAGTGACGGGGTCGCCTGTTGTGACCTGACGAAGAACCCCGGCCCGCCGGTATCGGGCCGCGGTGACCTTGTCCGGACACCCCGACCGGGACGCGCCGGTTTCGGATGCCCATGCACTCATCCGGCGCACGCCCGATCAGCGCGCACGTCTGCCTCGTCATGCTGAAGCAGTACGGCGAGGCACCGCCGGCCCGGTCGGCGCGGCCGCACCGTACGCGGCCATCGCCCTCGGCGGGACCCAGTACCGGGACGGCGGGACATGGTGTCGACGCGGCAGACACCACCCATGGCCCGACCGTCCAGGAATCCGGAGGTTCCACGGGGGCGGCCTCATGTGCTCGGTCGCCCAGTGGCCCTGGCATGAGCCGGAGCCGGTCAAGTACTGGACCCCGCGCCCTTCGCAGGTGCGCCCTCTCGTGCCCGCCGGGCATGACACCGCGCGCCCCCAGCCCCTGGAGCCGACGATCACCTCTCGAATGAGTCCCACTGCCGCCGACGCCATGATCGCGCCGGACCTGCAAGTCAGCGACCACATCAGCATCGACAGGGCGCTGGATGTCCTGCGTGGATCCCACAGCCAGTACGTGCTCATCCGTGACGACGCCGGCCGGTGCGCCGGAATCATCACACTCGACCAGCTCACCGCCCACGCACCGAAGCCCTGGTACGCCGAGAACACCCGGGTCCGCGACATCGCACACGACCGCGGCCCGTTCGCGCATCCCGGCATGCTCGCCTCGGAGGCCGCGGCCGCCATGCGGGAGCGGTCCCTGACGATCCTGCCCGTCGTCGACGAGGACGGCTTCGCCGTGGGCATCCTCACCACCGCACGGCTGCAGGCACTCCTCGGCACACCTCCGGAGGACACCGACCGGCCCTGACCTGAGTGGCCTGCACACACAACAGCCGCGGCCACCGTCCGCGACATCGCCACGATGAAGCGGGCGGCCCGGCCCGCCGAGGTCGTCGCATCCCTCCTCGCCGAAGGCCGGCTGCGTCACCGGCGCGACCGTCACCCTCGACAGCGGCCGCACGCCATCTGAACCTGCCTGCTCCGAGAGGACAACACTCACTGCTCCGGCAGGGTCCGGCACCACGAATCCGGCTGTCCGTCCGGGAATCCGCACCGCAGACCCTGCCGGAGGGATCACAACTCCGCTGATGCGGGCTCCGTCACGACCAGCACGATCTTTCCCGAGGTCCGGTCGCTCTCGCCGAGGGCATGGGCCTTGGGTGCTTCGGCGAGGGGAAACGTGGCCTCGACGTGGGCACGGAGGGAGCCGGCCTCGACGAGGCCGGCGATGGCGTTCATGCCGGCGTGGTCGGCCTCGACAAGGAGGGTCTCGACACGGACGCCCAACACGGCGGCCCGCTGTTCCTCGTCCGGGGAACCGCCGTACAGGAGCGAGACGAGAACACCGCCGGGACGCAGGATGTTGAGCGAGCGGGCGCGGGTCTCGCCGGCCAGGGGATCGAGGACGACGTCGATGTCCTTGACGGCCTCGGCGAAGTCGACGCTGCGGTAGTCGATCATCTCGTCCGCGCCAAGTGCCCGCACGAAGTCGTGTTTGGGAGCGCTGGCGGTACCGATCACGTACGCCCCACGGGACTTGGCGATCTGGACTGCGAGGTGGCCGACGCCGCCTGCGGCCGCGTGGACGAGGACCCGCTGCCCGGGGCGCACGTCGGCGGTGTCGACGAGGGCCTGCGCCGATCCCGCGCTCGGCCACGATCCGCAAGGGCCGGGTTCGGCATCGAGGAGAGCCGCGGCGTCGCCTTCGGGTTGGGACCGCGGGCGGCCGCGCTCTCGAAGCGTCCACCGCGGACCTGCAGTGGGTCACCAACGCCTATCTGCTCGCCCTGGCGGCATCGCTGATCCTGGGCGGCAAGCTCGGCGACCGCTTCGGACGGCGCACCTTCTACATGGAGCAGCTCCGGGCGGCCGTCGTGGAGGGCAGCGGCCAGGCGTCCATGAACGGTGTGCACACCGCCGTCACCGTGACCGGCGTTCTCTGCCTGCTGGGAGCCGCTCTCGCGGCAGCCGGGCTCCGAGGCACCTCCCGGGCCGGACAGCAATGAGAAACGCGGACAGTGCTCGCCGGGGCGGGCACAGTCCGCGTCCGGTCCGGGGAACGTGATCCGCCGCATCCGTACAATGACGCCACTTCCGCACCCAGACGCTGCATCAGACCGTCAGCCGGATCCCGGTGACCAGATGCGGACGGATGCGGACCGCACCGTCCGTCACCCGGTCCGACCAGGGCCTGATCAGTTGCTGGTAGCGCATCAGGGCATCCGGATCGGTCACGGGGCGGCAGTAACCCGTCGCGACGACGCTCCAGCCCAGATGGGTCAGCGGATCGATGTCATCCGCCTGGTAGGCGACCACGACTCCCCGGTCGCCATGGTGCCGGGCCTGGGCGAACAGGTCCGAGTCCTGATGGGTCCGGATGACGATCTGACCGAGGTCCAGCAGATGGTTCACCGGCCGGACTGCGGGCAGCGCGCGCTGGGTGAAGACGATCCGCCCGAGCGAAACCCCGCCGAGCAGACTCAGCGCCTGAGCACCCGTCAACTCGATCGTGCGGCGTGGTCCGGTGGCCGCCGGGCCGTGAGCCGGGGCCGACGCCGACGACGTGGGCGCGGCCGCGGGCACGGACGACTGGGGCGACTGATGACCTGCGTGGCTCATGGGGCGGCCTCGTCTCCTGATCTGCTTACTTGCCGCACGAGTACATCGCGTGCGGCCATCCCCACGCCAGGGCCGAACGGCCCAGGGCCGAACGGCCCTAGCGGCGTCGGACCCCCGATGGGTTCACTGCGGTGGACCGCATGCCATGGGCCGGCCCAACGACGGCTCCGGGCGCCGGCCCATGGCTTGTGGAGCGTTCGGTCGGAGCGGCAGTGCGGATGCGTACAGGAGGGGAACGTGGTGATAGCGGTCGTCGGACACAGAGACCTCAACAACAGGACCATGGCGCTGGTGGAGGCTGAACTGAGAGCGCGGCTGGACTGCCTGGCAGAGGGAGTGGCTGCTCTCGTACGGGTCGGGGCGGGGTTGCCGCTCGTGTTCGGGCGCGCCGCCCGGGAGGCCGGACGGAAGCTGACGGTACTGCTGCCGGCCCAGGGCGCGGTGCCCGCAGTGCTGCCCGAGCGGGACCGGCGAGCCGCAGGGGAACTGCTGGTCCTGGCCGAGAGCGTACGGCTGCTGGCTTTTGATCCGGCCGACCGCGACGCTTGTGTCAGCGCCGATGAACGTCTGGTGGAGACGTGCCGGACCCTGCTGGCCGTGTGGGACGGTTCGCCGTCGGACGGCCGGGACGCCACCGCACATCTGGTTGCCTTCGCTCGGGCGCGTGGAATCCGGGTGGAGATCGTCTGGCCGGACGGCTCCGTGCGGGGGTGGGCATGAGCGCGTCGACGCGTGAGCCGGAGATGGCGGCGGAAGCCCCCGAGGCTGATGAACAGGAGGTTCGCTCCTCAAAGGACCGGGCGAACGACGGTTCTTCGGGGACGAGCGACGAACGGGATCGGGCCGGGGCACGCCAGGGAATCGCATGGCTGCTGGTGATCACCGCCGCCCTCGGGCTGCTGGGCTCCTTCGTGATCACCACCGACAAGTTCGAACTGCTCGCCGATCCCGGCTTCGTCCCCGCCTGCTCGCTGAGCCCCGTGGTCTCCTGCGCGGACGTGATGCGCAGCGAACAGGCGTCGGTGTTCGGCTTCCCCAATCCGCTCATCGGGCTGATCGCCTTCGGAGTGGTGATGGGGACCGGCGCGGGGCTGCTCGCAGGTGCGCGCTACCGGCGGTGGTACTGGCTGGGGCTGAACCTGGGCACCCTGTTCGGCGTCGGCTTCTGCATGTGGCTGATGACGCAGGCGCTGTACGACATCGGCGCGCTCTGCCTGTGGTGCGTACTCGTGTGGGTGGCCACCATCTTCATGTTCTGGCACACCACCGTGCACAATCTGCGCCACGGTGTCCTGCCCGCCCCACGCGCCCTGGTCGCGGCGGTACTGGAGTTCCCCCTTGTGGTGCCGGTGACGTGGTGCCTGGCCATCGTCATGCTGATAGCAACCCGGTTCTGGTCGTACTGGCAGACGTTGCTGTGACCTGTACGAAACCGCTGGTGTCGTGATGGATGTGCGTGGCCGGGACTCCGGCGGCGGCCAGCCGGGCTGCGACGATCCGCGCGGAGTCTGTTGTGGATGCCTCGGGTGCCAGGGCCAGATGGACGTGCTGCCGGGCGGCTGCCCCGGGACGCTGCGCCAGTATTCCGTCCAGGGCCCGCAGACCGGGATCTGCGGAGGGACCGCCCGTGAGGACGGTCAGCCAGGGACGTCCGCGCCGGAACGCCTCCAGGTACGCCGCGTCGTACACGCCCTGCCCCACCCCTCCATCCAGCAGCAGACGCACCCGGTGCGCACGGAACCGTTCGGCGTCGATCTGCTGGAGCAGAGCCTTCATCGCGGCCCATCCGGTACCGGAAGCGATCAACACAACGTCGGCGGACGGGGTGTGATCGGGCAGGGCGAGCGCGCCGCGCGGCGCGCTGAGGCGGACAGTGCCGCCCTCTCGCGTGCCGTGCACCAGCGCATCACTCACCCCGTCCGCACCACGGGCCCGTACATGGAACTCCAACTCGCCGTCCGGATGCGGCGCGCGGGCCAGATAGTAGGGACGCCATGCCTGCTCCAGCAGCGGCGACTCCAAGGACGCGAACTGCCCGGCCCTGAAGGCGTAGGGCTGATGGGGGCGCACTCTCAGCACCGCGAGATGCGGCGTACGGAACTCGTGCGAGGTCACCGTCGCCTCCCAGCTCGGCGGTTCGGCGATCGCCTCGTCCGCGCCCCTGACCATCGCCGAAACGGCCAGCCGCAGCATCCGCAGCCAGGCGTCCTCCAGGACATCGGTCCACCGGGCGCCCGCACGCGTGCGCAGCGCCTCGATCAGCGCCGCCTCGAACGCCTCGAAGTGCGCGCGGCGCACACCGAGTTTGCGATGGTCGCGACCCAACTGCGTGAGGGTGCCGATCATCTCGTCCGTGCGGTGCAGATTGCCGATCAGATAGCGGAAGATCCCGACGAGATGGGCCTGCTGGAAGGCCATCGACTCGGGGAACAACGACCGCAGATACGGATGCCGCTCGAACAGGACCCGGTACAACTCGGCGATCAGCTCCTCCAGCGGGCTCACCAGCGGCAGGAATTCGCTGATCAGCTGCTGGTCGGACGATCCGTCGTACGGCTGCGGTGCCTCGGCGCACCACGGTTCGGCGCCGGCTTCGGCCGGGGACAGGATGCGTCGTCGCAGCCGCATCGCGTCATGCCGCGCGAGCAGTGCGTGGTAGTCCTCGCTCGGGGTGTTCATGGGCCGGTGACTCCTTGGGACAGCACGGTGGGGGTGGCCGGGACAAAGAGACGTCCGCGGCGCCCGGACTGTCTCGGCGGCGTCAGTATGGCACCGGGCCCGGCCTGCCGACCGGCCCTGGCCACAGGGCCTTTCGGCCCTGTTCAGAGCCAGTTCGACATGCTTTGACACCCCGGCGAAACGGCCTGCGGACGGATGCACATACTGGTCCGAGTCCCTTTCCCCGAACCGATCGAGCATGGTGTGAATGACCTCGCGAAGTCCCCGCTGAGTACGACGCCGCAGTCCGCAGCCCCTGTACGCGTCTTCATCCTCGACGACCACGAGGTCGTCCGGCGCGGCGTACGCGATCTACTGGAGGCCCAAGACGGCATCGAGGTGGTCGGCGAGGCGTCCGACGCCCGGGAGGCACTGGCCCGCGTACCGGCCAGCAGACCACAGGTCGCCGTACTGGACGTACGGCTCGGAGACGACCCCCGCGGTGACCACGCCGGTATCGAGGTATGCCGGGAACTGCGTGCCCTCATGCCCGAACTGGCATGTCTGATGCTGACGTCGTTCGACGACGACGAGGCACTGTTCGACGCCATCATGGCGGGCGCGGCCGGCTACGTGCTGAAGCAGATCAACGGAGCCGATCTGATCGCCGCCGTACGCACGGTCGCGTCCGGCACCTCGATGCTCGATCCACGGACGACCGCTCGTGTGATGGCACGGCTGCGGGGTCCCCAGCAGACCCCCGCCGAGGAGTCGGAGGCATCGGAACTGGACCAGCTCACGACCAGGGAGCGCCAGATCCTGGACCTCATCGGCGAGGGCCTCACCAACCGAGAAATCGCGGAACGCCTCTTCCTGGCCGAGAAGACCGTAAAGAACCGCATCTCCTCGATCCTCGCCAAACTGGGCGTCGGCCGCCGGATCCACGCGGCGATGCTCGTCGGCCGGATCAAGGACCGCCAGGGGCAGACCCCGGTCCGGCGCATCTGACAGGTACTCAGGCGTCAGTCGTGGAGCGGCACGCACCACGTGATCCGGGTGCCGCCGTCCGCCGGCCGTTCGATGGCGGGCGTGCCGCCGCACAGCTCCGCCCGCGTACGCATATTGGCCGGTCCACCGCCGCGCCTTGCCGGCTGATCGCCGTCATCGATGGCTGCCCCCGCGCCGTCATCGACCGCTGTCGGCGTCACGGGCGTGGTCGTGTCACCGTCCGGGATGCCGATGCCGATGCCGATGCCGTTGTCCGTGACGGTCAGAGTCACCCCGTCGTCGGCCGACAGCCGATACGACTCGCACTGGCATGGCGGGACGCGTTGGACACCGCCTCGGCGGCGACCGCCACCACGTGTTCGGCGAGTTCGTCCGGGACGGTGGTGTCCACCGGCCCGTCGATCCGCACGGTGGGCCGGAAGCCGAGGACATGTGCCGCTGTACGAGTGGTCTCCGCTATCCGGTGCCGCAGCCCGCTGCGGCCCGAACCGTCCGTCGTGCGCAGATCGAAGATGGTGGAGCGGATGATCCGGATCGTGGTGTCAGGCCCACCGGCAGGAACTCCAGGAGCTTCTGCCCGTCCCCGACAATGCCGAGTGCTCCGTACTCCGCGTCGGTCAGCGTCACCGCTGCCTCCACGATGCCGCGCAGCACCTCCGGGAGTTCCAGGCCCCGTCCCAGACTCATCACGGCATCCAGCAGACTGCGCATCCGGTCCGGTCGGCTGGGCTGCGGCCACGCGGCCGGACCGGGGCAGGAGGGGCCGGGGGAGGGGGCTTAGAAGTGGGAGCCGGGCTCGGGAGGTGCTGTCTCTGCCATCGGGGTGCCGTTCTCTGGGGCCGTGTGCCGTATGCCGGGAATTTGCTCACCGGATCACCGCAGGGCTGGGACCGGTCCACGGGCGGTCAGCCTACGACAGCCCTGGTGTCGAGGGCCCGGCGGTGTGTGGTCCCGAAGGCCGGCGAGGGCAGGGCCGGTCTGCTGCCGGATGAACACGGCAGTAGGGCCGGTCGGCCCCGTGGAAGGTGCCCGTCGGTCCCTGGAGAGCGTCGCGGGCGGCGGCCAGCATGGTGCGGCCGGGAAGGTCCGGTCCGTCCCCTCGTGATCCGCCGGACCTTCCCGACCGCTCCCCGGACACGCCCCCGTGCGGCCGGGGAGTGTTCGGAGAACTGCCAGAGCTGGAGGACACGGTCCGGTGGACGCAATGGAATCGCAGGGCAATCAGGCCGCCCCCGCATATGGACCCGAGCCCCCCGGCCCCGGGGCCGGCCCCGCCGACGCGGAGGCCACCTCGGCCGGTCACCGGTCCACTCGGCCGGGCACGACGCAGCCCGGCACCGGTCTGCCGGGCCGTTCCTCGCGCGGCCGGATCGTCGTCTCGTGGCTCACGACGACCGACCACAAGCAGATCGGCACGCTCTATCTCGTCACCGCGTTCGCCTTCTTCCTGATCGGTGGGGCGATGGCGCTGGTGATGCGCGCCGAACTCGCGCGTCCCGGGACGCAGATAATGTCCAACGAGCAGTTCAACCAGGCATTCACGATGCATGGCTCGGTGATGCTGCTGCTGTTCGCCATGCCGCTGTTCACGGGATTCGCCAACTGGCTCATGCCGCTCCAGATAGGCGCACCCGATGTGGCCTTTCCGCGACTGAACATGCTGGCCTACTGGTTGTTCCTTTTCGGCTCACTGATCGCCGCGGCAGGGTTTCTCACTCCTCAAGGTGCTGCCGACTTCGGCTGGTTCGCCTATGCTCCGCTCTCCGACGCCACCCACTCCCCGGGTATCGGCGCCGATATGTGGATCATGGGCGTGGCACTGTCCGGCTTCGGTTCCATTCTCGGAGCGGTGAACTTCATCACCACCATCATCTGCATGCGTGCCCCGGGAATGACCATGTTCCGGATGTCGATCTTCACCTGGAACGTACTGCTGACCGCCGTACTCATCCTCCTGGTCTTCCCGGTCCTCGCCGCAGCACTCCTCGCGCTGGAGATGGACCGGAAGTTCGGCTCGCACATCTTCGACGCCGCCAACGGGGGTGCACTTCTGTGGCAGCACCTGTTCTGGTTCTTCGGGCACCCGGAGGTCTATGTGCTGGCTCTGCCGTTCTTCGGCATCGTCTCCGAGATCATTCCGGTCTTCTCCCGGAAGCCGATGTTCGGCTATATCGGTCTCATTTCCGCGACGATAGCCATTGCCGGGTTGTCCGTCACCGTCTGGGCCCACCACATGTATGTCACCGGTGGTGTACTACTGCCCTTCTTCTCCTTCATGACCTTCCTGATCGCCGTACCGACCGGAGTGAAGTTCTTCAACTGGATCGGCACGATGTGGAAGGGGTCGCTGTCTTTCGAGACGCCGATGCTGTGGGCCACCGGATTTCTGATCACCTTCGTCTTCGGTGGACTGACCGGAGTAATCCTGGCCTCACCACCACTGGACTTCCACGTCTCCGACTCATACTTCGTGGTCGCCCACTTCCACTACACACTCTTCGGTACAGTCGTCTACGCGATGTTCGCCGGATTCCACTTCTGGTGGCCGAAGTTCACCGGCAAGATGCTCGACGAGCGCCTGGGGAAGATCACCTTCTGGGTGCTGACGGTCGGATTCCATCTCACGTTCCTGGTGCAGCACTGGCTCGGTGTGGAGGGAATGCCCCGCCGATACGCGGACTATCTCGCCGCCGACGGTTTCACCGCCCTCAACACCCTGTCCACTATCGGCTCGTTCCTGCTCGGGCTGTCGTTCCTCCCCTTCTTCTACAACATCTGGAAGACCGCTCAGTACGGCAAGAAGGTAACCGTCGACGACCCCTGGGGTTATGGCCGCTCCCTGGAGTGGGCCACGTCGTGTCCTCCTCCCCGGCACAACTTCATCGCCCTGCCCCGAATCCGCAGCGAGTCCCCGGCCTTCGATCTGCACCATCCGGAGATTGCCGCGCTCGACCCTGCCGCACCGCACTGACCTCTGAGCCCGTCCACCACCGCAAGCCCCGCTCCTGAGGAGAGTGCTGTCCGATGTCCCATGGTGTTCTGGCGCTCGGCGTCGCCGTGCTCTGCGTATCGGGCAACGTCTGGTACCTGCCCGCCTGCATCGACCTGCGTGCCGGGCAGGACCGGCCGCGATCCCGCCGGCTGGTCGCGGCCGCTGTACTGGCCGGGTGGGGATCGGCGGCCCTCACGATGCTCCTGCTGCTCATGCCGGTCACCCTGTCCGCGGTCGCGCTGGTGGCGGTCGCGGGTACCACCACCACGGTGTCCCTGGCCGTCCGCGCGCGGCTGTGCCGAGGCCGGGAGCAGTGCGAAGAGGAGGCCCGGTGGGCCGCGCTCTTGCGTTGATCAGCGAGTTCGCTTCCCGATGCCCGGCCTCGCCTGTCTTTGCACCCACGTCCGTTCCTGGCCGGGCCGTGTCCTGCGCACGGACTCCCGGGCCGGTCAGGGCGGCTCGCGGGGGCCCGGCAGCCGTCCGCCACGGCGGGGTCCGTTCGGACTTGCGCGCAGCCGACCGAGAGCCGAGGGCGCAAGGGCTCGATCAGCCCTGACCCCCCACGCGCGGGTCGACCGGTGTGAGAACTCCGAGCCGGTCCTCGATCGCCTGCGCCGCGCCCAGGCACAGGTCTTCCCGGAACGCGCGCCCGACAACCTGCGCCCCGGACGGCAGTCCGTCGACCACTCCGGTCGGTACGGCCACGCCGGGCACACCCACGAAACTGGTCACGGTGCACAGGCGCATCGCCGAGCCGACCTGGTCCCGTCCGGCCCTGTCGCGCGACTCCAATCCCGGCTCGACCGGTGGCTCGGTGAAAACCGGGCCGAGCAACAGCGGGTATTCGTCGAGGAATTCGGCCCATGAGCGGCGGATGTTCATCCAGGTGCCCATCAGTTTCATGAACTCGTCGGCGCTTGCCGGTGGCGTTCGCTCCATCGTCATCTCGATATAGCGGTCCCCGCCTGCTCCGAGCAGCTTCCGCACCACCGGCCAGGTCGCAGCGAACTCGGTCACGGCGATCCGGCCGTACGCTTCGAGCGCTTCGTCCAGTCTCGGAACGTCCTGTACCTCCCGCACGTCGTACCCGGCGTCGCGCAGCGCCTCGGCCGCGGTCTCGACGGCCCGGCGAACCGTGGGGTGAACGCCGTGCCCACCCGGGTCCGCCACGACCGCGACCTTCACCGGTCCGGGGAGCGGTTCGCCGTAGGCCGGTACCGGTACGGCCCGCGGGTCGCGCGGGTCGGTCCCGGCCAGCACCTCGAACGCCAACCGGAGGTCGCCCACACTCCGCGCCAGCGGGCCGTCGGTGACCAGCATCTGGGACGCCGGGCCGGGGTCGTCGGGGCCGAGGACGCGGTGGTCCGCGGGAAAACGCCCGGTTGTCGGCTTCAGCCCGGCCACGCCGCAGAACTGGGCCGGGATGCGCACCGATCCACCGGAGTCGTTGCCGAGCCCGAGCGCTGCCATGCCCGTGGCGACGGCCACCCCGTCGCCTCCGCTGGTGCCACCCGGGGTCCGGCCGCGGTCCCATGGGTTGACCGTGTCGCCGAAGAGCTCGCTTCGCGTGTGCATCCCCGCCAGGATCAGGGTGGGTATGTTGCTGTGCCCGATGGGGATGGCCCCGGCTGCGCGCAGCCGGGCCACCGGGGGCGCGTCGGCCGACGCCACCAGATCGCGGAAGCGCTCCGTGCCGAACGTGGTCGGTACGCCTTCGACGGCGGTGCTCTCCTTCACCGTGAACGGCACGCCCGCCAGCGGCCCCAGCGCTTCACCGGCGGCCCGTCGGCGGTCTGTCTGCGCTGCGGCGGCGCGTGCGCGCTCCGCCAGGAGCTGTGTGACCGCGTTCATCTGCGGGTTGACCTCGGCGATGCGCTCCAGGTGGCTGTCGACCAGTTCGACAGCCGAGACATCTGCGCGGCGCACCGCCTCCGCCTGCGCGGTGGCCGGCATCTTCCACAGGGCATCCTGCATGCGCTCGTGTCCTTTCCCATCCATGTTCCGATGCACTTGCATCGGAACTGTAGCCCCCGAACCGATACGTGCGCATCGGATAAAGTGAGCCGGGGAACGGATCACCGTGGAACCAGGGAGCGACCGGGTATGCCCAAGCAGGTGGATCACGCAGACCGACATCGCCGGATCGCTGAGGCCGTCTGCCGACTCGCCGACGAACGCGGGCTGGAGGGCGTGACCCTTCGAGACGTCGCCGCGTGTGCGCAGGTGTCGATGGGCGCCGTTCAGCGATGCTTCCGTACCAAGGAAGAAATGCTTGTGTTCGCGCTCGGATACATCGGCGAGCGGATCAGTGAGCGTGTACAGGCCCGCGTAGTGAGGTGTCCGGCCCAGTCGGCCGCCACCGCCCTGGGGCATGCGGTGACCGAGGTCTCACTGCTGCAGGAAGAGCACCGCGCCGAGGCCAGGGTCTGGCTCGCCTTCGTTGCGCAGGCGGCTGTCAGCGAGGCCCTCGCGAGGACGTTGAAGGCGAACTACGCAGCTCTGCAAGAGGCGTTCACCCGCCTCATCTCGGAAGCCGGTGAGGGCGCCGACTGTGCCGTGCCCCTCGATCCGCAACGCGAGGCCCGCACCCTCCTCGCCCTCGCGGACGGCCTCACCGCGCACGTCCTCATCGGCCATCTCACCCCGCGAGAGGCGCAGGACGTCCTCCACACGCACTTGGGCGGCCTCTGGGAGCGTCCGGTCTGCTGATGACCGGACCCGGAGGGCAGGGCAAGACCCGTCCGGCCCGTGAAGTGGCCTTTCGTCTCGACGCCGAGGACTGGGCGGTGGGGCAACTGGCCCAGTCGGAGCATCTGTCCGCCGGGCACCTCGGTGAGTCCGGGGGAGGAGCAGACCTGGCGGCGGCGCGTCCTGAGGTGTTTCTGCCGGGCTTTGCGGTGTCGCTGAACAATCTGTCGGCGGATCTTGCCGAGTTGGGAAGGCGGGAGGAGGCGTTGGCGGCGAGCGTGCGTGCGGTGGGGATCCGTGAGGAGCCGGCGGCCGCGCGCGCCCCGAGGTGTTTCTGCCCGGCCGCGCCGTGTCGCTGAACAACCAGTCCAACCGGCCGGCGGAACTGGGCCGGAACAAGGAAGCCCTCGTGGTGATCGGCCGCGCGGTGGAGATCCGCGAGCGTCTGGCGACCGTGCACCCGGGCGCGTTTCTCCCGACCTCGCAACTTCGCTGAGCAACTGCGCGGTCAGGCAGGACGAGATGGGGCGGCGGGAAGAGGCGCTGACGTCCGTCACACGCGACATCGCCATGCTCGAGAACCTGGCAGCGGCGCGGCCCGCGGTGTTCAACCGCCTGCTCATCGAGCGCATCGCACACCAGGGCGCTCTGCGGAGCCCGGGCCGTCCGCCGCGCGCGGCGCTGCCGCAACCCCGCCCTCGCGACCGTGCCGCAGGCACCCTGCGCATGAGTCACCGGCGTTCCGGCACGGAGGCCGCCCGGCAGACGCCGTGATGCCCGAGGCGGGGCTACTCGAACCGTGCGGTGTCGCCCGCCCCTCGGCGTACGATCTCGAGCTCACCGCCGGAGAAGTCGATGACCGTGGTCGGCTCGGTGCCGCAGTCGCCCGAGTCGACCACGGCGTCCACCACATGGTCGAGCCGTTCCTTGATCTCCCAGCCCTGTGTCAGCGGCTCGTCCTCGTCGGGCAGGAGCAAGGTGCTGGACAGCAGCGGCTCACCGAGGTCGGCGAGCAGCGCCTGCGCGACGACATGGTCGGGAATCCGGACTCCGACCGTCTTCTTCTTCGGGTGCAGCAGCTGACGCGGCACCTCCTTCGTCGCGGGGAGGATGAAGGTGTAACTGCCGGGTGTCGCTGCCTTGATCGCGCGGAACACATCGTTGTCGATGTGCACGAACTGACCCAGCTGCGCGAAGTTCTGGCACACAAGGGTGAAATGGTGACGGTCGTCGAGGTTCCGGATCGACCGGATCCGGCTGATGCCGTCACGACTGCCCAGCTGGCATCCCAAGGCGTAACAGGAGTCCGTCGGGTACGCGACGAGCGCGCCGGCCCGGATGCTGTCGGCCACGGAGCGGATGGTGCGTGATTGAGGATTCTCGGGGTGTACGTCGAAGTACTTCGCCATCCGCCGAGTCTAGGTGATCAGGACATTACGCTCGGAACAGCGGGGCCCGGTCCGGTCGGTGCGTCGGATTCCGGCGCCGTCGGTCCCGACGGCGCCGGAGCTCACTCCTTGACCGCTCCCGCGTTGGCGCCGCTCACGAAGTAGCGCTGGAAGCAGAAGAACAGCGCGGCCACCGGGAGGGTGGAGAGCAGCGCCGCCGCCAGCTTCAGCGGGTACTGCGTTCCGCCGCCGAGTCCGCCGGAGACGAAGCGGGCCAGGCCCGTGGTGAGCGTCTCGTACTGGCCGGACTGCGTGCTGACGAGGAAGTGCGTGAACTCGTTCCACGACCCCTGGAACGACAGGATCGTCAGGGTGATCAACGCCGGTCCGGCCATCGGCAGGACTACGGACCAGAAGATCCGGAACACACCAGCCCCGTCGACCCGTGCGGCCTCCTCGACCTCGCGCGGTACCGATTCGAAGAACTGCTTCATGATGAAGATGCCCGCCGCGTCCACCAGCAACGGCAGGATCATGCCGGTGTATGTGTCGAAGAGCCCGAAGGTGTTGAGCACCAGGGGGGCTTTCCGCCGACGTCCCCGGCGGAACGCTCACGGTCGCGCCCGGGTTCGCGGAGGCCTACCGGCCACTGAAGGTCGAGGGGCTCGACGTCGCGGGCGAGCGGCTGGACATCTCCGTCGACGCCGACGGCACGGCGCACATCGAGGCGCCGAAGGGCCTGGTGGTGAGGAGGCAGCACACGACGCCCCGTTGACCCACAGCGGCTGTGCCCGATTCGAGGCAGGACCCCGTGGGCCGGGGCGAGCCTGCCTCGGACCAGGCGGCCGAGATCGCCGGGGGCGGCAGCAACAGCGGTACGACGGAACCCGCGCCGGCAGTTCGGCTTGCGGCCTGTGCCCGTGGCAGGCCGGCCGGGAACTTGGGTGCCGGGCTTCTGCCCTGCTTCCGTCCCGCGCGTCCTTCAGTCCTTCGCCTGTGCGGATTCACGTGCCTGGCGCAGGGCCTGATGGGCCGACCAGACGACGGACACGAGCGGTACCGCCACCACCGCGCCCAGCACCCCCGCCGCGATGGCGCCCCCGATCACCGCGAGTGCGACCACCACCGGGTGCAGGCGGACGGCCCAGCTCATCACGATCGGGTGCAGAAGATGGCCCTCGAGCTGGCCGATGACCACGATCAGCGCGATGACGACGGCCGCCACGATCGGGCCTTTCGCCGCCAGAGCCACCACGGCGGCGACTGCGAGGGCGACCGGTGAGCCGATCAACGGAATGAAGGCGGCGAAGAACTCCAGCAGCGCCAGGGGAAGGGCCAGCGGTACTCCTAGTGCGAACAGGGCCAGTCCGACGAGTACTGCGTTCGTCGCCGCCACCAGGACGATGCCGTGTGTGTATCCGGTGAACGTCCGCCACGCCGCACGGCCCGCGATCGTGACCCGGGTCCGGGCCGTCTTCGGAAGCTGGTCGCAGAACCAGTCCCACTGCCGGTCGCCCGAGTGAATGAAGAAGACCGAGCAGAACAATGCGAGAGCGAACACGGTCACCACCTCCACCAGCCGGCCCACGCCACTGAGGGCCGTGCTGATGAGGGTGGAGCGATGGCTGGACAGGAACTGCCCGATCCGGGACTGCATGTCGTCGAGCGCCTTGGGGCTCAGCCGGAACGGTGGCCCCTCCAGCCAGTGTTCGATCCTGACGAGGCCGTTGCCGAACTCCCGCTCCAGCCCGGTCCGTTCTGTGGCGACTACTTCACCGATGAGGGTCAGAATGCCGAGGACGAGGACGATGCTGCCGACAAGCGCCACAGCGACAGCGAGAGGCCGCGGCATCAGACGCACCAGGAGATCGGCCACCGGGCGCAACATCGCGGTGCCGACCAGGCCGAGGAAGACGGCTACCGCTACCTCGTGGAACCGTCCCAGCGCGGAGAAGACGGCGTACACGAGGGCTCCCACGACGAGGATTCGCCAGGCGTAGGCAGCGGTCGTCTGCAGCGTGGGGTTCACGCGTGGTTCGTACCGCGGGCCGGGCGGCGCATGTTGTGCGCCCAGGTTCCGGTTCGCAGGGCGGGTGATGTCGCGCAGCGCCTGACGTGACGCGGTGCGGATACGGTGCCGTCGCCCTTCGGACGGCACGCCGGGGTCCGTGTTGTCGGGCTGCGGATGCGATGGCCTGGGCATTCCCTGCTGGTACCAGCCTGGGCCGCGTCCTTTCGGGCTCCCGCCGCGACATGCGCAGGAAGTCACCCCTACGGGCGGAGCCACCGGCCGTTCACCCGTGGCTGTCGTTACCGACGGACTGGTCGATCCAACTGCCACCGGAGTTCCGCATGCAGGTCTCCAGCGACACGTCCGAGGTGAGCGTCCTGCACCGGGCCACGCCGGTCATCCGCGAGTGCGGCGGATGCATACGGTGACGACGTCCCTGCCTGTCGTGCTTCACATTCGCGCCTTGGGCCGTTCGAGCGGTGCCTCCGCGGCCGGAGGCGATGCTCCTCGCACGACCGCTATCACCCCGCGAAGGCGGCAGGCGCATACTGGAAGAGATGCGAGGTGGGAGGTCGTCATGATCATCCTCGGTGCCATTCTGCTGGTCATCGGCCTGGTGGCAGGTATCTCGATCCTTTGGACGATCGGTGTTGTGCTCGTCGTGATCGGCATCGTTCTCTGGATCCTGGGTGCCGTCGGGCATGCGGTGGGAGGCCGACGGCATTACTGGTAGGACTGCCGTTCCGCCGTCGGCGCCCTCCTCGGTCACGCCCGCCGCCAAGGCGGATCGTGAGCAGGACAGCATGGGCCGACGATGACGGGATCATGGGTCGGCCGGCGGCGACCCCGCACGACCGTTGCCCCGAGATCGCGATCCCGATGGTCATGCGTGTCTCGGTAGATCCCGCAGCCGGGCGTTGTCGCGCGACGCCGGGCGACGTATTTCACGACCGTTCCCGCGGGCCCGCACGCCGGTGAGCTTCAAGGAGTTCGCGAACGTGTGCCGCGGACTCGGCGTGTCCCGCTCGCGCGCAGCGGTCGGCACCAGCGTGGACAACGCCGCCGCGCTCGAACCCGTAGAGGCCGCGGTCGGTCAGTACCAGCAATGCCCGCGGTCAGGCGGGACCGCAGCTGCCGGGGCAGGGTGTGCTCACCAGGGCCGGCGGCCCGACTGTCGCGGCGAAGACCGCGTGCTTGCCGCACTCGGGCGGGCCGACCACGCATGCCTTTGATACGGCGGACACCGGCCTCGGGCTGCTCGCGGCACACGACCCGTAGCGCAATGTCTGAAAGGCGCCAGATTTGCTGCTCGGGGGCAGCCAGCATTGATCGTCGAGGGCTTTCGACTGTGTCGCTGCGACAGCGCGCAGGCTGTGAAGCCGTACGCACCCGCACGGTCGAGGCGTCTGCCGGGCCCTGACCGCTGCGACGACAACACACCACCGAGGAACACACCATGAACCACTCCGCCGTCGCCCCGACGCTGTTCGGCGACACACCCCGGACCGGTGGCGCACCACACGTTCCGTACGACAAGGACCTGCCCGCACTGAGCGAGCTGAACTGGACATCTCTGTACGGTCAGTTGAACGAGCGTGGTGTTGCGCTCACCCCGCCCCTGCTCAGCCGCGAGCAGTGCGAGGAGCTCATCGGCACGTTCGACGAGGACGGGATGTTCCGCAGCACGGTGGTGATGCAGCGCCACAACTTCGGCCGCGGCACCTACAAGTACTACGCGAACCCGCTCCCACCGCTGGTGCGGGCGCTGCGCGAGAGCTTTTACCCGCCGATGGCATGGATGGCCAACCAATGGGCGCCGATGCTGGGTGAAAGCACTTTCCCTGACACGCTTGCGGAACTCACCGAGGAGTGCGCGGCCAACGGCCAGAACCGCCCGACTCCGCTGATCCTCACTTACGGGAAGGGTGACTACGCCTGCCTGCATCAGGACATCTACGGCGACATCGTGTTCCCGCTCCAGATCACGATCATGCTGAACCAGCCGAACGAGGACTTCGCGGGCGGGGAGAACGTCTTTGTCGAGCAGCACCCCCGCTCTCAGTCGAAGGCAATTGTCGTCAAGCCGGAGCTGGGCCAAGGGGTGATCTTCCCGGTCCGCCATCGGCCGGTGCGCGGAAAGAACGGCTATCGCCGGCACCCCGTACGGCACGGCACCGGTGCCGTTGAATCCGGCAGACGCAACACCTTGGGCCTCATCTTCCACAACGCCCGCTGAATCCATCCGCCTGTTTCCGGCAAAGCAGCAGCTGCCCCACGAAGGTGTCGCCCAGGCTGCAGCCCGACCGGCATCGTCGCGCGGGGCCGCGGCGACGCCCACGACCCTGCCCGTTGCCCACCGCATACTGAGGAACGAGACGCGTGATCGACACAACACGCCAGGCCCGAACCGTGAGCGACCTGGTCGACGGCACCGATTGGGCCGGGCTCACCGACGAGCTCGACGCATACGGCAGCGCGCTGACCGGGCAGCTTCTCGCCCCCGACCGGTGCCGCGAGCTCGCCGGGCTGTACGACCGGTCCGAACACTTCCGGTCCACCATCGACATGGCCCGCCACCGATTCGGCTCCGGCCAGTACCGCTACTTCACCCACGATCTGCCCGAGCTGGTCCGGGAGTTGCGCGAGGCGTTCTACCCGCACCTGCTGCCGATCGCCCGCGCCTGGGCCGACAAGCTGGGGCAGTCCGCGCCGTGGCCGGACGAGTTGGAGGAATGGCTCGACATGTGTCACGCGGCCGGGCAGTCCAAGTCCTCCCAGATCCTTCTGCGTTACGCTGCCGGGGACTGGAACGCCCTGCACCGCGACGTCTTCGGCGACATGCTCTTCCCGCTCCAGGTCGTCATCGGACTCGACGCGCCGGGTACCGATTACACCGGTGGCGATTTCCTCATGACCGAGCAGCGTCCCCGCGCCCAGTCCCGGGGATCGGCCACTGCCCTTCTCCAGGGACACGGGCTGGTCTTCACCACCCGGGACTGGCCGGTCGCCTCCAGGCGCGGCTGGTCGACCGCGCCCATGCGGCACGGTGTCAGCACCGTCCGCTCAGGCCGGCGCCGCACTCTCGGCCTCGTCTTCCACGACGCCAAATGAACGATCGCACCGATGCCCGCCAAGAAGCCGGTCACCGCATCCACACACTGCTCGGCCCCGACGGCGAGCCCTGTCGCGGCACCACGCCGGGCACACTCGGCGGACACCGGCGGGGCCGGGTGATCGGGGCGGGCGAGACACTGCGCAAGCAGACGTCCTTCGACGACTACCTGGCACAGCGCGCAGCCGATCCGTCGTACACCTTCCGGCAGCATCTCCGGCGGACCGGTGGGGCCATCGAGGAGTAGAGCAGTTCGGGTGAGCGCGGGGACCCGTCAGTTCTCCGCCGCAGTTCAGGATGTACCGGGGGCCGGACCCGGGGTTCCGGCCCCCGGCACCGATGGGGAGAGCCGGAGGAGTGGTGACCCGGTCGGGGTCCCGTGTCGGTTCACATGGTGCGGTCCACGAAGAACGGGAGAAGCGCGAGGATTTCACCGAGCGCAGCCGGGGCCAGCGGAACGCCGTCCAGGCTGCGGCGGGCGCCCTCCAGCTGCTGGTGGGCTTCGGCCAGTGTCGCGGAGCGCCCACCGGCTTCTTCGGCGAGGTCGGCTGCCCGCCGGGCCGTGGTGCGGTCGAGCGGGTTGCCGGTGCCGAGAAGCGTGGCGAGGCGCCGGGCAGCGGGGTGGTCCGTGGCCAGGGCCGCAAGGACGGGGTACGTCTTCTTCAGCCGGCGCAGATCACTGTGGACGGGCTTGCCCGTGACCTGCGGATCTCCCCAGATCCCCAGAAGATCGTCCACGGCCTGGAATGCCACCCCGAGATGCCGACCGGCCCTGGCGAGGGCGTCGACGGTTGTGGCAGGGGCTCCGGCCAGCACCCCACCCAGGCCCGCCGCACAGCCGAGCAGCGCGCCGGTCTTGTGCTCGGCCATCCACCGGTACTCGTGCGGCTGCACCGATTCGGGTCCGGTCCAGGGCCGGGACTCGAAGCGCAGGTCCTCGGCCTGACCGCGCACCAGGTCCGTCAGCGTTCCGGCGAGATGCCGAACCGCCGTCGCACTGTGCACGCCCGGAGCGTCGGCCAGAGTCCGTACAGCCAGCGCGAAGAGCGCATCCCCCGCGAGGATCGCGGGGCCGGTCCCGTACACCTTCCAGACGGTGGCGCGCTGCCTGCGCGTCTCGTCGCCGTCCATGATGTCGTCGTGCAGGAGGGAGAAGACATGGATCAGCTCGACGGCGACCGCGCCGACGACAGCGTCCTTTGCAGGGGCACCGGCGGCCTCGGCGCTCAGCAGCGCGAGGGCCTGGCGCACCCCCTTGCCCTGTGCGCCCGTGACGGGTCTGCCGTCCGCCGTGCTCCACCCCAGGGAGAAGGCGGCCATCTCCGCGTGCCACGGGTGCAGACGCTGTACGGCCTCTGCAAGCGCCGGGCGTACGAGGTCGCGGCAGCGGGCGAGGATCTGCGGTGCCGTGGCCCGGTGGGTTACGGGTGGTGGTGTCATCGTCGTCCGCTTTCCTCTTCCGTCTCTCCACCGACCGGTGTCACCCCGAGTTCGGCGTACGCCTTGTCCACCATGTCCCGGGCGTTGAGCAGGCCGATCCGGCTCAGGGTGCGGCGCAACTCGTCCAGATCGGCGGCGGTCTCGTTCCGGTCGCGGCCGAGCCGGGCGAGCGACTTGACGAGACCGAGCCGGGCCAGCGCTTCACCGCGGGGTTCGGACATGGCACGGAACTCGGCGAGCGCTTCCTCGTAGACCTGGCGCGCCTCCTCGTAACGGCGCGCGCGGAAGAGCACGTTGGCGCGCATCTTGTGGTTGTACGCGAGCGCACTGGACAACTTCATCTCGCGGCAGGTGAGTTCGGCCTCCGTGAGCAGGGCCAGGGCACGCTCCGGATCGTCGTCCCGCAGGGAGATGATGTCGGCCATGCCGCGCAGGGCCCACGCGCGGCCACGCCGGTCGTCCGCATTTCCGGCCAACTGCGCCGCTTCCTCGAACATGGCCAGGGCGCTGTCGAGCGATCCGGTGTTGCGGTGGATCTGTGCGATGCCCTCCAGTGCCCACACGGTGTGGCGCGCCTCGCCACGGGCGCGTGCCTCGGCGAGCAGCTGTTCGTGCAGGACAGCGACGGTCTGGTAGTCGCCCTGTATTCGCCCGGTCTCCGCAAGGCCGGCGAGGGAGTAGCCACGGGCGACGATATCCCCGCCTCGTTTCCCCATGTCGGCCGCGAGTGCCAACAGCCTGAAAGCGAGCCTGAGTTCACCGCGCTGCCGGGCGAGTGTCCCACCGCTCCACAGTGCCCAGGCCATGGCCCCGAGGTCACCGGCCGAGCGGGCGGCCCGGTAACTGGCCTTCCACGCCTGATCGGCTTCCTTCACGTTGCCGAGCCTGCGATGCGCCTCGGCGACCGCGAGCCCGCATCGCGCCACTTCCCGTTGTGAACCGCTGTGCTCGGCCTCCCTCAAGTGACGTACTCCTTCGGCCAGTACATCCGTGAGTGAGGAGTTCACCGACATCTTGGTGAGGGCGCCTTGGTACTCGGGCGCCAGTGCCTTGCTGTGCATGGGAGCCTTTCGCGCGCGGCCGGGTCGACAGCAGGGAACCTATGCATTTCATGTATACGCAAAGTGCATAGTCGTCCGGTGGTCGGACCCGGGCGTTCGTGGGGGGTCGGACGTGGCTTGTTGCTTGCGGCGAACCGCCTTGCTGTGGATCAAGACGGCAGTGGCGTGTCCGAGGTTGCTCCGTGATCAACAGAAGTCGCCATTGCCTGTACCGGGAGGCAAGGGCAGGGCAGCCCCGGCCGCGGAGCGCAGTGCGGCCGGGACGTCGGACAGGAGTGTGACCGTCTCCATCACGTCGGCGCCGAGCGTGAGCCCGCTCAAGCCCTCGCGCATGGCCGGACTGGCGCTGACAGGGTTCTCCGGCGGCCTGCTCGGCCCGTACCTGCGGGTCCCCGGGGTGCGGGAGCCCGGCAGCCTGCGGCCCACCCGGAACGGCACCCCGCCGGCCGAGGCCCCCTGGATGCCGGCGATCGGACTCGGCTTCCCGGGCGCGGGTGCCCACTGGGCAGGCGCCGGCGCATCCCGCTGTCCCTGGCGCCGGTCCCGAGGCTGAGGGCCCGGCAGGGGCCCGGGTGGGCGGCTACGGATGAGCGAGAGCACGGTGAAGGCCCACGTCAGGCGCATACTGCCTACTCTGGAGGTGGGAAACCGCGTCCCGAGCGGCGTCGCCGCCCGGGACGCCGGGCCGGCGGATGACCCTCTGCCGCGTCCGGCACAACAGTGGGTAACTGCCTGGAGTGCGCTGCCCCGGAAAAGCCTGATCCGTGTGGGGCCCGCTCCGTCCGCAGATCCAAGGAGTGATCATGAGCGAATCAGAAGAATATCGCGGTCGGGTGAGGCAGATGCGCGCCAAGGCGAAGGATCTCCAGGACGCAGCCGAGCGCACCACCGACCCCAAGGAACGCCAACGCCTGAAGGAGAAGGCCCGCAGGATCGAAGCGGAGAGTGATCAGCTCAGCGGCATGGCGAGCGGGGACATCTATCCCATGGAGTAGTCGCCGCCGGGGCGCGGCCGAATGCCAGGGCTGTCTCACCCGACGCCATGGGCGCACAACCGTCGCGCAGCCCCTGAGCGCTACTGTTCAGGGGCTGCGCACGTCGACTCCGTGGCAGGCCGGCTCGTCTTTCATCTGGCCGCGCTGACGCTGCTGTCATGGCTCGGCACCTTCGGTGGTTCCGGCCACCTGCCGGCACCGTACGACTCCGTGGCGGTCGCGGCCGTGTCGCTCGGCGTCTTCGTGTGGGCGGTGCACTCGGGCGCCGACCACCTCAGAACGGCTCCGGCCGCAGCACCCGCGGTTCCGCCGCTCTGAAACCGCATCCGGCTTTCGGGGCAGCACTCCTGCGCCTATCGGCTCAACAGGGCAGTGGCGATGGCGACCTGGGCCGGCTCCAGTGCGGTGTTGCCGTCGTCGATGTCCCACAACGCGTTCTGCAGGACGCGGCCGAGTGTCCAGCCCGTCGCCCTCTGGCGGTCCAGGCCGAGTACCTCGGTCAGCAGGTCGAAGCGGCGGAGCACCGCGCGTGTCACGTCGCCGGTCGCCATGACCTCCGCCCACCGGTTGTCCATCGCGGGCAGCAGCTCGAAACCGGGGTCGCCGGCCAGGGGTTCGGGATCGATGGCCAGCCAGGGTTCCCGCTGTCCGGCGAGGATGTTGTCGTAGTGCAGGTCCCAGTGCAGCAGGCGGTCGCCGGGTTCGCCGGTCAGTTCGGCCACCGCCGCCGCGCAGGTGCGTACCAGCTGTCGCTCGACGGGGTCACGCAGCCTCGGCACGGCGCGTGCCACCTCATCGAGCATGGCCGCGGCGATGTCGGCCAGGTGCCGAAGACCCTGTGGCGCGGGCACCGCGACCAGGCGGGCCAGCAGCTCGGCGAGGATCTGCATGGCTGCGGTGTCGTCGGCCACCGACGACAGCGGCCGGGCCGCGTCCAGTCGTTCCAGCAGCGTGGTGCCGGTGTCCGGGTCGTGGTCGAGCAGGCGCACGACTCCGTTGCCGTTCCACGCCCGCAGGCCGGGCGCGGCCCCGATGTTGTCCTCGGTTACCTGCTGGAGCTTCAGCACCGCGGGTGTACCGTCCGCGCGGATCACGGGCAGTACGAGTGAGGCCATGCCATGTGCTGCGGAGCCGTCCGGCCGCAGTGTCCAACGGTCCAGGAACTCTGCGCCCAGTGCCGGCAGGGCGGTGATCCAGGCACGGCCGGACGCGCCGCTGTTTTGGCCGTACGACGCGGCGAACGCGTCGGGGACGTCGATGGGGTTCGACGGGGTCATGTTGGTTCTTCTCCCTCGTCGGAATCGGGTTCGCCCAGGCACGAAAGAGGCCACGGGGTCCCGGATTCCGGACATGCGTCACATCATGTCTCCACCCTACGCGGAATGCTGAATTGCCCCTGTGAGTCAGGGGCGGTGGCCGTCGGCCGAGTCGTGTACGGCGCGTGTCGGTGGCAGGGGACGAGCGCGAGAGCGGAGATGGTGAGGGCATGAACAGTGCTGACCTTTTGACGGACGCGTTCACCCGCGTCCAGGAGACGGTGCACTCGGTGGTCGAGGGCCTTTCACGCGCCGACCTCCACGCTCGCCTCGACGACGGAGCGAACACGATCGCGTGGCTCGTGTGGCACCTCACCCGGATCCAGGACGACCACATCTCGGATGCGGCAGATATCGAGCAGGTCTGGTTCACCCGGGACTGGGCCTCCCGCTTCGATCTGCCCTTCGCGAAGGACGCCACCGGGTACGGACACAGCACCGCAGACGTCGCGGCTGTGCAGGTGGGCTCGCCCGAACTGCTGCTCGGCTACTACGACGACGTCCATGAACAGACTCTCGGATTCATCAGTGGGCTCGACGGCAGGGCTCTGAACCGCGTCGTCGACGAGGCATGGTCGCCGCCGGTCACCCTCGGGGTCCGTCTGATCAGCGTCATCTCGGACGACCTTCAGCACGCCGGCCAGGCGGCCTTCGTACGGGGCGCGCTCGAGCGCCGGTAGAACTCGACGCGAGCGGGGGTCTGTTGTGCCGTCGGACGGCGTCGGCGCACTCCGGTCCCTGTTCCATGCCCTGGTCCTCCGGAGCCGGGGTCGCGGACCGCGTGGTCACGGCTCCCGGAGGACCCCGGTGTCTCAGACCTTGAGCCCGACGCCGCTCACCGCATGACCCTGCAGGGTGTCCGCCGGGCTCTGGTCGGGATCGGGGCGCCAGGCCGACGTCCGCACGACGCCCGGCTCCACCAGGTCCAGGCCGTGGAAGAAGTCGGCGATCCGTTCAGGGCTGCGCAGATGGTACGAGCTTGCCGAGTTCGCGTTGTAGGAGGCGACGGCCTGGTTCAGCGAGTCACTCGTGTCCGTGCCGTCGCTGAGGGCCAGATAGCTTCCTGAAGGGAGCGCGGCCACCAGCCGGTCGACCAGCGCCCACGGGTCGTCCTCATCCGGGAGCTGCCCCATGATCCCCAGCATGGTCAGCCCGACCGGCCGGCTGAAGTCCAGCGTCTTGGCGGCCTCGGCGAGAATCGCGTCGGCGTCCCTGACGTCGGCGTCGATGTATGCGCACGCGCCCTCGGGAGTGCTGGTGAGCAGGGCGCGGGCATGGGTCAGTACGAGCGGGTCGTTGTCGACGTACACGATCCGGGAATCCGGGGCCACCCGCTGGGCCACCTCGTGGGTGTTGTCGGCCGTCGGCAGGCCCGTGCCTATGTCGAGGAATTGACGGATGCCCGCCTCTGCGGTCAGGAAGCGCACGGCGCGGGCGAGGAAGGCCCGCTGGAGGCGGGCGATGGCGGCGAAGTCCGGGAACGCTTTGAGGATCATGTCGCCCATCTGGTGGTCGACGGAGTAGTTGTCCTTGCCGCCCAGGAGGTAGTTCCACACGCGTGCCGAATGCGGCCGGTCCGTCTGAAGCCTGTCGGCCGGCGACTGCGAAGATGTACTCATGGCCAGATCCTCACATATGCCACCCGCGCTTGCCTGACGTATTGATCACCGGCGACGATCCGGACGGGAATGCACCTCCTGCCGGAGGTGCATCCGGGGAATCGCAGCCACGGACTGTCGGTCAACAGGAACCCGCTGTGGTGCATTTGGCGGTCCCGGGCCCGTCGCGTTGCCTGTGCCCTTTGTTTTTCGCGCTGCCGCCGGAAGACACCGTTGCTGCCGCTGCGGTCGATGGAACGGACGGTCCATGGAGGCCCGTGAAGGCAGACGAAGTCGTGGCGGCATACTGCCGAGATGTACTCCGATGCCGATGCCGTCGCGCTCTACGACCTGCTCAACTCCTGAGGAGGGGCCTGCTCCTGGGGCGTCTCTTTCCCGGTGCGTCCGACAGCGTGGGTGCGGCAGGTGACTCTGAGGGTGCCCAGTGGCTGCTTGAACTCCTCATCGAGCCACCGCTGTAGAGGCAACCGCGCAGGCCCGGAGTACGTGAGCCGGTTTCGGTACCGTGCGTTTCGCTGTGCGGCGTGAATGATGAGATGCTGCTGCAACCGATGCTCTCAATCGTCACGGCGATTGAGAGCATCGACCGGGTGAGTGTGCCGATGCCGGTGCGGAGCCGGCGCTCACACCTCGATGAGCAGGTTCCTCGCGATGGCCGGAGGCACCGGGTAGATCCGCTCGGGCGGAAGCAGCCGCTGGGCCTGCGCGGTCCGGCCGCTCTGCTTGAGTGCCGCGATCCTGCGGGCCTGTGGAGTGACGTCGGTCAGGTCGACGACCCAGTCCTCCGCGAAGGTGCGGATCAGTCCGCGTCCGACCCCGACCTGGATGCTGTAGTGATTGAGCGCGGCTCCCCGCAGCGAGCGTTCGGGATCCCACTGGACGTGTACGGCGGCCCGGGCGATGGCCGCCGGGTCGGCCGTCGTCAGCACGGCCCGGGAGAGGGCCTCCTCCCATCCGGCACGGGTGATCCGTACCGCGAGGATGCGTTCCTGTCCCGACTTCTGCGCCCAGTTACTACGGTGCATGAGCCACAGGAAGGACGGTTTGATCCAGGTCATCCGGTTGAACGAGAACGGTGGCACAAACCGTTTCGCCCGCAGGGACGGATCAGCGACTGCCGGTGAGTACGCCTGGTAGACCACGATCGTCCGGGCATCGTAGTGGGCTCGTACCTGGTGCTGGGGGGCCATGCGCCACAGGCTGCCAGGGACCCGATTCCGGCGCGATCGGATTTCTCCCCGCCCGACCGGATTGTTCACGTCCTCGCATTCTCGCGTCCGTCTTCGTCGTGGCGCACCGTCGGCGAGGCGGTTTTTCGTGCTTCGCGACCACTCGGGGCCGGTGCGCGGCTGCCTAATGTTCCCTCACTCGGCGGCGGCGTGCCGCTCCCTCGGAGGTGACCATGGCCAGCACCGCAGGCACGGAGACGAGCAGCAGAACCACGCGCAGGACCCGGTCGGCGGCCGCGGTGGCCACGGTGCTCGGCCTGGTCGCCACCGCGGCCGCCTGCGGCGGCGGCTCGTCCGCCGACGGCGGTGAGGGGTCGGCGGTGGTGCTCGCCGTCGCCGCCGACCCGGGCACACTCAGCCCCACCACAGCGCTGGCCAGCACGGCAATTTCGATGAACTCCTTCGCGTACGACACGCTCGTGCATTTCGCAGCCGACGGTTCGCTGGTTCCAGGGGTGGCCGAGAAATGGTCCGCCACGTCCACGACCGCGCAGTTCACCATCCGCTCCGGGGTGACCTGCGAGGACGGATCGCCGCTCACCGCGGACGACGTGGCCGCCGAGTACAACCACATCGCCGATCCGAAGAACCAGTCTCCGATGCTCGGGCTGTCCGTCCCCGTCACCGCTGACGCGAAGGCCGACAGGGCGAGCCGGACCGTCACCGTCACCACGTCGAAACCGGCGCCGTTCATCGTGCAGATGGCCCGGCTGCTGCCGCTGCTCTGCAAGAAGAGCCTGGCGGCGCCCGATGCGCTGGCCAAGGCCACCGACGCGAGCGGGCCGTACCGGTTGACCGAAGCGGTCCCGGGCGACCACTACACATATGTCAAGCGGGACGGATACGCCTGGGGGCCCCGCGGATCCACCGGCGCGGGCCTCCCCGGCAAGCTCGTGTTCAAGGTGGTCGCCAACGAGTCGACCGCAGCCAATCTCCTGATGGCCGGGCAGATCAACGGTGCCTTGATCGGCGGTGCCGATCAGGAACGGCTGGACGCGGCCGGGGTGAAGAACGAGAGCATCGAGGCGCTGTTCGGGCAGTTCCTGTTCAACCAGGCCGCCGGCCGTCCGGGCGCCGACCCGGCGGTACGCAAGGCTCTGGTCTCCGTACTGGATCTGAAGCAGCTCGGAAACGTGGCCACCGGCGGCAAGGGCAAACCCGCCACCGCGATCGGCGAGACCGCCCCCACCCCCTGTACCGGCGACACGGTGACCGGGAACCTCCCCGGCCATGACCCCGCGCAGGCCGCGGCCGCGCTCACCGCCGCCGGCTGGGCGAAGACCGGCGATACCTGGACCAAGGACGGCAAGCCCCTCACCGTCGGGCTCGGTTATCCGACCAATCAGGGCGCACAGGTCGCCTCGGCGGTCGAACTGGCCGTCCAGCAGTGGACGTCCTTCGGCGTGAAGGCATCGGCGAAGCCCACGGGTTCCTCCAGCATCCTCAGTACCCTCAGCGGCGGCGACTGGGACGTCGCCTGGGCACCCATCGGAGTCACGCTCCCGGACCAGCTGACCCAGTTCTACGACGGACCGCCACCGCCCGAGGGCAACAACTTCGGTTCCATCACCAACGCCGACTACCACCGCCTCGCCGCGCAGGCCTCGGCCAGAACCGGCGCCTCGGGCTGTGCACTGTGGGAAGCGGCCGATGCCGCCCTGGTCAAGGACGTCGACATCGTGCCCATCGTCAGCAGGCCGCTCCGGTACTACGGAAAGGGCATCACCTTCAAGGTGGACGGCGCCGGCATCATCCCCAGCACTCTGCGGCGGAGCGCCGGCTGATGGCGACGCTCACCCTGAACTCCCCGGGTACGACGGCTCGCAGCCCCTGGGCCGGATTCGCCCTGCGCCGCACCTGGCGCCTGGTGGTGTCACTGGCCGCGCTGGTCACAGCCGCCTTCGCGATGATCCATCTGATTCCCGGCGACCCCGTGCGGACGGCCCTCGGCACCACCGCCGACCCGGCGCTGATCGCCGCCCGCAGACACTCGCTCGGCCTGGACCAGCCGCTGCTGAAGCAGTACGGCGACTTCGTGGGCCATCTCCTCCACGGCCGGCTCGGTGACTCGATCGGCGCACAGATGCCCGTCTCCGAGATCATCTCCAGCAGGCTCCCGGCGACCCTGCAGATCGCCGTCCCCGCGTTCGTACTGATCCTGTTGCTTGCCATCCCGGTCGGGATGACCGCCGCCGTACTGACCAAGGACGGCCGCAGACGGCGCGGCGAGCTCGCCTTCACCGGCGTCACCGGCTTCCTGGGCGCGGTGCCCGAATTCCTGCTGGCGGTGGGCCTGATCGCGGCGTTCGCAGTGGCCTGGCCGGTCTTCCCGGTGGCCTCGCGAGGCGGCATGGACTCCTACGTACTGCCGGTGCTGGCACTCACCGTCGTCCCGGCGGCCACGCTGTCGCGCATCGTCAGGGTGGAGACCCTGCGGGTGCTCGGCGAGGACTACATGCGTACGGCGCGGGCGAAGCGGCTCCCGGCCCGGCTGCGCTATCTGCGGCACGCGCTGCCCAATCTGCTGACCTCCTCGCTCACCCTGGGCGGCCTGCTGTTCAGTTCGCTGCTCGCCGGCACCGTACTGGTCGAGAACGTCTTCGCCTGGCCCGGCCTCGGCACCACGATCGTCCAGGCGATCACCGAGAAGGACTATCCGCTGGTTCAGGGCGTCGTGCTGGTCTACGGGGCGGCCGCACTGCTGATCACCTTCGCCGTCGACGTGGCCGTGGCCGTCGCCGACCCCCAGTCCACCGTCCGCGGGAGTTGACGATGCCTCATCAGGACCAAGACACCTCGCTACGGCACCGGCTGGGGCGCACGCTCAGGACGCCGATCGGTGTCACCGCTCTCACCGCCTGCCTGCTGGTGGTGCTGGTCGCCGTGTTCGGGCCCGTCCTGCTCGGTGATCAGGCCGCGCGGATCGACACGGACGCGATCAACCGGGGGAGCAGTGCCGCCCATCTCCTGGGCACCGACCAGCTCGGCCGCGACATCGCCGCCCGCGTGGTGGTGGCGACCCGGCTGACCCTGCGACTCACCCTGCTGGCAGCCGTGATCGGGGTCGGCGGCGGGCTGCTGCTCGGTGTGGCGCCGGCGGTCGTGGGCCGACGCCTCGGCCGGCTGATCACCGCCACCGTGGGCGTACTGGTCGCCTTTCCCGGGCTGCTGTTCCTGCTCTTCCTCGCCACGATCTTCGGGGTGGGCAGCACCGGCGCGGTGTTCGCCGTGGGGCTGGCCATGGTCCCGCCCATGGCACGGCTGGTGCAGAACCTGACGGCGTCGATCGCGGGCTCGGACTACGTCGCTGCGGCACGGATCCTCGGCGTGGGCCGGTTCAAGCTGGTGGTACGTCATCTGCTCCCCAACATCGCCGAGCCGTCGGTGCTGTTCGCCACCCAGGCGGCAGGGGGCATCCTGGTCGCCTTCTCCGGCCTCTCGTTCCTTGGACTGGGTGTACAGCCGCCGGAGTACGACTGGGGGCGGCTGCTCAACGAACAGTTGAACCGGATCTATGTGAACCCGGTGGCGGCACTCGCGCCCGGCGCGGCCGTGGTCCTCACGGGACTGATGTTCGGGCTGGTCGGTGAAGTACTCGCACAGGCCGGCGGCCGACGTGCGCCGCAGGCCCGGGAGGCGACGCCGCAGCAGGTGAAGCCGCAGGATGAAACAGCCCCTGACGGTGATGGCGGGGCATTGGTCCGGGCTCGGGATCTGCGGGTGACGTTCCCGGGAGGGCGCCGGGCCGTACGCGGGATCTCGTTGAGCATCGGCGTGGGCGAGGCCGTCGGCCTGGTCGGCGAATCGGGTTCCGGCAAGAGCCTGACCGCGCTGGCACTGGCGGACCTCGTCCCGCATCCAGGACGGGTCTGCGCCGGCACCCTCCGCTTCGACGGGCACGATCTGCGGGCGGACCCGCGCCTGGGCACCGAACTGGCCATGGTCTTCCAGGACCCGATGGCCTCGCTCAATCCGGCCCTGCGCGTGGGCCGCCAGCTCGCCGAGGTGGCCGAGGTGCACCTCGGCGCGACCCGCGCACAGGCCACGGCACGCGCCGTGGACCGGCTCGGCGCAGTCCGTATCCCCTTGCCGGAGCGGCGCGCCCGGCAGCGGCCGCACGAGTACTCCGGCGGGATGCGACAGCGGGCCGTCATCGCGATGGGCCTGATGGGGGAGCCGAAACTGATCGTCGCCGATGAGCCGACCACGGCGCTCGACGTGGCCGTCCAGCAACAGGTGCTCGACCTGCTTGCCGAGGTACGCGCGGACTCCGGCGCCGCGCTGCTCCTGATCTCGCACGACCTCGCCGTCGTCGCCCAGGTCTGCGAACGGGTCCTGGTGATGTACGGCGGCCTGATCGTCGAGGACCTCCCGGTTGCCCAGCTGGTCGGCGGCGCGGCCCACCCGTACACCCGGGCACTGGTGGGGGCGGTCCCGACGATGGCCACGGATCCCGGCACCGAGCTGGCGACCATCCCCGGCCGCCCGCCGGAACCGGGGGAGGCCGGCGCGGGATGCCCCTTCGCACCGCGCTGCGAACGCGCCCGTAAACGCTGCCACGACGACGCCCCCGAGCTGGCCGGCTTCGGGCCGGGCCAACGGGTCGCCTGCTGGTACCCCGTGGACGCGGAAACGGCCGTCGCCCCCGCCCAGGCCGCATCGCACGGAGCGGAGGCCACGTCATGAGCTCACTCGAACTGCGCGGGATCACCGTGCGCTACGGCCGCTTCACCGCGGTGGACAACGTCGACCTGCTGGTGCCTGAGGGCACGGTCACCGGACTGGTGGGCGGGTCGGGGTCGGGCAAATCGACCCTCGGGAAGGCCGTCGTCGGGCTGGCCCCGATGCAGTCGGGGCGCGTACTGGTCGCCGGGAGCGATGCCGGGCGCCGACGCGGGCGCAGCCCGGTGCAGCTGGTGTTCCAGAATCCGTACGCCTCGCTCGACCCGCGCATGACCATCGGCGCATCGGTCGCCGAAGCGCTGCCCCGCGAAGCAGCCTCGTGCGAAACACCCGCCCGCAAGGCACCAGCACGCGAACGCCGGTCCGCATGCGACGCGGAAGTGGCCCGCTACCTGGAGCTCGTCGGCATTGACCCCGCACGGGCGGTACTCGCCCCGGACGCGCTCTCGGGCGGCCAGCGTCAACGGGTGGCCCTGGCAAGGGCCCTGGCAGCCAGGCCCGCCGTGTTGATCGCGGACGAGATCACCTCGGCCCTGGACGTGTCCGTACAGGGCGCGGTGCTCAATCTGCTCCGCCGGCTCCAGCGCGAACTGGGCTTCGCGATGCTCTTCATCTCCCACAACCTCGCGGTCGTCCGCTACTTGTCCGACCAGGTCGCCGTGATGGACGACGGGCACCTCGTCGAGTGCGGCCCCACCGAACGGGTGCTGGAGCGACCGGAGCACCCGACGACCCGGAACCTGATCTCCTGCGTACCCACCCTTGCCCTCGCCGAGGAGGCGTCATGACCCGACCACTGACGATCGACGACTTGTACCGGTTCGAGATCCCCGGCGATCCCGCACTGTCCCCCGACGGCGAACGCGTCGCCTACACACTGACCACCCAGGACGCCGAGAACGACCTCGTGGTGCGCTCCATCTGGGAGGTACGTTGCGCAGGTGGCCCGGCCCGGCGGCTCACCCGCGGACCCGCGGACACTGCGCCGCGCTGGTCCCCGGACGGGACGCAACTGGCGTTCCTGCGCGAGGGACAGCTCCATCTGCTGCCCGTCGACGGAGGGGAGGCCGTAGCACTCACCACGCCCGCCCGGTGCCCGGCGGGGGCGGGCACACCGGTCTGGAGCCCGGACGGATCACGGATCGCGTTCTCGGCCCCCGCGACCCGGCGCGACGACAGCGCACCCGTGGTCATCGACGCCCTCGGCTGGAAGGCGGACGGCGTGGGCCTGATCGGGTCGGTCCGGACGCAACTGTTCGTGGTCGGGACGGAATCGGGCGAGGTCAGGCAGCTCACCGAGGCCGACCGGCACGTCGGCTCGCCCACCTGGTCGCCCGACGGAACACAGCTCGCCTACCCGGCGCAGAGCGGCCCCGACGCGGCTGTCCTCGGGACCTCGGCCGCCCATGTCGTAGGGGTCGGGGAAGGCGCGCCCGAGCCCCGCCGGGTCGGCCCGGCCGACGGTCTCGCCGGCCCGGTGAGCTGGTTCCCCGACGGGGCCGCGCTGCTCGTCGTCGGCCGGAACACGTTCGGCGTCGGCCACCTGGAGCTGCTGCGCCAGCCCCTGGACGGATCGGAGCCGGTGTCCATCAGCGCAGCTCTGGACCGCAACGTCATGGGCGGCGGCCCGGGCTACCCGGGCGCGCTGCCTCAGTTCCACGGTGACGACATCGTGTTCTGCGCCCGCGACCGGGGCGCCACACGCCTGTACCGGGTGGACGCGGCCGGGATCAGCGCGTCCCCGCTGCCCGTCGGCACCGGGGTCAGCGGCTGCTCGGTCGCGACGAAGACCGGGCGAGCGGCGGTGGTGGTCTCCGACGCATCGAGCTTCGCCGAGATCGCTCTGCTCGACCTGGACGCCTGGACGTCCGGGAAACCGGGCGAGCCCTCGGCCGGGCGACAGCCCGCGCGGCTCACCGACCACATGGCCCGGTCACTGCCCGAGATCGCCCTCCACCCGGTCACCGAACGCGAGTTCACCATCTCGGACGGGACGGTGGTGCACGGCATGATCACCCGCGCCGCTCAGACACCCCCGGGCGGGCCGCTGCTGGTCGACGTGCACGGCGGCCCGCACAACGCCTGGGCGCCGCACTCCGACCCGGTCCACCTCTACCACCAGGAGCTGGCCTCGCAGGGCTGGACGATCCTGACGCTGAACGTCCGCGGCAGCGACGGCTACGGCGAGGCGTTCTACACGGCCGCCGTGGGTGCCTGGGGCGAGACCGACGAACAGGACGTCCTGCAACCGGTCGCCACCCTCGTCGCCGAGGGGCTCGTCGATCCGGAACGGATCGCGCTCACCGGCTACAGCTACGGCGGCTATCTGACCTGCTGGCTCTCCGCCCGCAGCGACCTCTTCGCCGCCGTCGTACCGGGCGGCATCCTGGTCGATCTGAAGAGCATGGCGGGCACCTCGGAAGAAGGACATCTGATCGCCGCCCACGAGATCGGCGACCCGGAACGGCTGACAGCGCTCTCGCCGATCAGCCATGCCGACGCGGTGCGCGCGCCCACCCTGATCCTGCACGGCGGTACGGACGACACCTGCCCGGTCGGCCAGGCCGAGCAGTGGTTCCACGCCCTGCGCAGCCGGGAAGTGCCGGTCCGGCTGGTCGTGTACCCCGGCGGCTCGCACCTGTTCCTCCTGGACGGCCGGCCCTCGCACCGGGAGGACTACTCCCGCCGACTGATCGAATGGGTCACGACCCACACCGACCGCTGAACCCGCTGAACACCCTGGAATCCCTGAACGAAACGGAATCGGAGCCGAACATGACCGACACCACCGACCTGTCCGCCCGCTGGACCGCCCGCCTCACCGAACTGACCGCCCGTCACTCCGTCCCCGGCGCCAACCTCGGCATCCTGCACCGTGGCGAACTGATCGCGGAGGCCGCTGTAGGCCTGGCCAACACCGACGCCGGGATCGAGACGACCACCGACACCCTGTTTCAGATCGGCTCGATCTCCAAGGTGTGGACCACCACGGTGGCCATGGCCCTGGTCGACGAGGGGCTGCTCGAACTGGACGCGCCCATCGTCTCCGTACTCCCCGAACTGCGGCTCGCGAACGAGGAGCTGACCCGCGGCGTGACGCTCCGACATCTCCTGGACCACACCAGCGGCATCGACGGCGACCTCTTCACCGACACCGGCCGGGGCGACGACTGCCTGGAGAAGTTCGCCGCGCTGCTGGGTGACAGCACTCCCAACCACCCGCTCGGCGCCACCATGTCGTACTGCAACGCGGGCTTCACACTGCTCGGCAGGGTGCTGGAAGTCGTCACCGGCGTCCAGTGGGACGAGCTGATGCGTGAGCGCCTGTTCCGTCCGCTCGGCCTGACGCACACCGTGACCCTGCCCGAGGAGGCGCTGCGCTTCCGCGCCGCCATCGGACATCTGGGGGATCCGCCGTTGCAGGCCCCGCTGTGGGGCCTGATGCGTTCGGCCGGACCGGCCGGACTGATCTGCTCGACGCCGCGCGAGGTACTGCAGTTCGCCCGGCTGCACCTCGACAACGGCGTCACCGAGGAGGGCACCAAGATCCTCTCGGCCGAGGGCGTCACCGCCATGCAGACCCCGCAGATCGAGCTCCCCGACCCGTACATCCTGGGGAACGCCTGGGGGCTGGGCTGGTTCCTCGACACCTGGGACGGACAGCGGGTGTACGGACACGACGGCGGCACGATCGGGCAGAGCGCGTTCCTGCGGGTGCTGCCCGAGGCCGACCTGGCGATCTGCCTGCTCACCAATGGCGGCGACACCATGAGCCTCTACCGGGAGGTGTTCGCGGAGATCGTCCAGGAGCTGGCAGGCGTGACGATGCGCACCACCCTCCAGCCGGCCACGGAGCCGGTTGCGGTGGACCCCGCCGACTACGTCGGTGTGTACGAGCGGCTCTCCAGCCGGGTCGAGATCGTGGAGCGGGACGGCGGCCTGGTGATGCTCAACCGGATCACCGGACCGCTGGCCGAACTGACCCCCGACACGGAGCAGGAGTACGAGCTGCACCCGGTCGAGCCGGGGCTGTTCGTGGTGCAGCGGCCGGGGATGAAGTCCTGGTTCCCGGTCGTGTTCTACACACTCGCCGACGGCACGCCCTACATTCACCACGGTGGCCGCGCCACCCCCAAGGTGGGCTGACGTGACCGCAATCGCCACCGCCCTGGAGGCGGGGCTGCCGGGCCTGTTGGCCGACATCGAGGAGCTGGTCCGCACCGAGTCCCCCAGCGAGGACCTGGCTGCCGTCGCCGACTGCGCCCGGGTCGTCGCCGGGCTCGGCACCCGGCTGACCGGCGCGGCGCCCGAGTGGCTCGACGGCTCGGGACGGCCCGCTCTGCGCTGGCGCTTCGGCTCCGGCGACCGGGTGCTGCTGCTCGGCCACTTCGACACGGTGTGGCCGGTGGGCTCGCTGACGGGGCACCCCTTCGAGGTGGCCGGGGGACGGCTGACAGGACCCGGCTGCTTCGACATGAAGGCCGGCGTGGCGCAGCTGTTCCACGCGCTGTCGGTGCTCGACGACCTGGACGGGGTGTCGGTCCTGCTCACGGGCGACGAGGAGATCGGCTCCCCGACCTCGCGCACCCTGATCGAGGCCGAGGCCCGCCGAACCGGGGCCGTACTCGTCCTGGAGGCGAGCGAGGGCGGCGCACTGAAGACCGCGCGCAAGGGTGTGTCCGGCTACGAACTGAACATCACCGGACGCGCGGCGCACGCCGGACTCGAACCCCAGCGCGGGGTCAACACGACCACCGAACTGGCCCATCAGGTACTCGCGTTGTCCGCACTCGCCGATCCGGCGACCGGCACCACGGTGACGCCGACCGTGGCCTCCTCCGGCACCACCCGCAACACGGTGCCCGATGCGGCCCGGCTGCTGGTCGACGTACGGGTGGAGACGGTCGCCGAACAGGACCGGGTGGACCGTGCCGTGCAGGGGCTCGCGCCGGTGCTCGCGGGCGCCTCGCTGGGGCTCGCCGGAGGCCCGGACCGCCCGCCGCTGCAGGCGAGCGCGTCGGCGGAGCTGTTCGAACTCGCCCGAAGCCGCTACGCGGAGCTGGGCTTCGGCCCGCTGCGCGGTGTCGCGGTCGGCGGCGGATCCGACGGCAATCTCACCGCCGGAGCGGGCACGCCCACGCTGGACGGGCTCGGGGCCGTGGGCGGCGGGGCGCACGCGGACGACGAGCATGTGGTCGTCGCCGAGCTGCCCCGCCGCGCGGCACTCGTGGCCTCCCTGGTGGCCTCGCTCGTACGCGAGCCGCTGTCCGTACCCGGTCGGGTGACATCGTGAACGGTACGGAGGCGGCTGCCGCGGCAGCCGCCGCGGATCTGGCCGCGCACCGTGCCGGCGTGACCGTCACGGAGCTGCACGGGCTGGACGAGATGCTGGCGGCCTGCAAGGTGCTGGACCGGGTCTGGCGGCCCGTTCCCGGCAACCCGCTGATCACCCCGGAGCTGTTGCGGGTCTTCGCCCACTCCGGCAGCTATGTCGTCGGTGTCCACCAGGACGGCCGGATGGTCGGATTCTGCCTGGGCTTCCTGGCCACCGCCGGACTGCACTCGCACATCGCCGGGGTGGACGACAGCGTCCGGGGCCGCAATGTCGGCTTCGCCGTCAAACTCCATCAGCGGGCCTGGGCCCTGGCCCGTGGCATCACCGCGGTCACCTGGACCTTCGACCCGCTGATCAGCCGCAACGCCTACTTCAACCTGGCCAAACTGGGGGCGGCGCCGAGCGAGTACCTGGCCGACTTCTACGGCGCGATGCAGGACGAGGTCAATGCCGGGACCGAGACGGACCGGCTGATGGTCCGCTGGGAGCTGACCGGCCGTCATGCCGTCGGATCCGCGGCGGGCACACCTCACATCGTCACGGTCGACGAAGCGGGTGCACACGCCGTGGTCGGTCTGGACGCCAAGCCCGACGGCCGCCCCGCCGTCGGGCGCCGGGACGGCGACACCGTCCTCGTCCGGATCCCCACGGAGATCGAGACAGTGCGCCGCACCGACCCGCCCCTGGCCCGCGAATGGCGCTACGCGCTGCGCGAGGTACTCGGCGGCCTGATGGCCGAGGGACACACCGTCACCGGATTCACCCGGGACGGCTGGTACGTGATCGACAAACGTCAGGAGAGGCAGGCATGAAGCTCGTCGGTGTGGAACTGCGCCGGATCGCGATGCCGCTGGTCGCACCCTTCCGAACCTCGTTCGCCACCATGACCACCCGGGAGATCCTGCTGGTCAGGGTCGAGACCGAGCACCATGAGGGCTATGGCGAATGCGTCACCATGGCCGATCCGCTGTACTCCTCGGAGTACACCGCGGCCGCGGCGGACGTGCTGCGCAGCTATCTCGTGCCCGCGCTCACCGCCCTCCCGGCGCTCGACCCCTGGGCGGTCGCCCCGGCACTGGCCGCGTTCAAGGGGCACCGGATGGCCAAGGCCGCACTGGAGACCGCGGTGCTGGACGCCTGGCTGCGCGCCCATGAACTGTCGATGGGGCAGTGGCTGGGGGCGACGGCCGAGAGGGTGCCGGCCGGGGTGTCGGTCGGCATCATGGACTCGATCCCCGCACTGCTCGACGCCGTCGACGGCTATCTCGCCGAGGGCTATCTGCGGATCAAGCTGAAGATCGAACCAGGCTGGGACGTGGAACCGGTGCGTGCGGTCCGGGAGCGCTTCGGCGACGCCGTACTGCTCCAGGTGGACGCCAACACCGCGTACACCCTCGCCGACGCCGCACAGCTGGCCCGGCTCGACCCGTACGGGCTGCTGCTGATCGAACAGCCCCTGGACGAGGAGGACATCCGGGGCCACGCGGCACTGGCCGAACGGGTGCGCACCCCCATCTGTCTGGACGAATCCATCGTCTCGGCCCGCTCGGCGGCCGACGCGATCGCCATGGGTGCCTGTTCGGTCGTCAACATCAAGCCGGGGCGGGTCGGCGGCTATCTGGAGGCCCGGCGGATCCACGACGTGTGCGCCGCGCACAGCGTCCCGGTCTGGTGCGGCGGAATGCTGGAGACCGGCCTCGGCCGGGCCGCCAATGTCGCCCTCGCCGCCCTGCCGGGCTTCACCCTGCCCGGCGACACCTCCGCGTCCGACCGCTACTACCGGACCGACATCACCGAACCGTTCGTGCTGAAGGACGGCCATCTCGACGTGCCCCGCGCACCGGGGCTCGGACTCTCCCCGATCCCCGCACAGCTGGCCGAAGTGACCGAATCGACCGAATGGATCAGCCGATGACCGCAACTGTGTCAGGCACCGTCGGGAACAGGATCCGGACGGCGTTCGACGACGCCGAGGTCCAGGGGTACTTCTTCGCCCGAGAGGTGGACGGCGACCGCACGATCGGCGTCGCGGCGGACGAACCGGTCTGCCTCGCCTCCGTGTTCAAGATCCCGATCGCACTCGCCTACGCACGCGAGGCCGCCGCAGGACGGCTGGACAGGACCCAGCGCCACTCGGTGGACCCGCACTACCGCGACGGCGGCATCGGCACTTCCGGCTGCGCCGACCCGGTCGAGATGAGCCTGCGCGACCTGGTCCACATGATGCTGACGATGAGCGACAACGCAGCCACCGATGTGGTATTGGCCCGGGTCGGTCTCGACACCGTCAATGGACTGCTCGCCGAACTTGGCCTGCGCAAAACCCACTTGATCGGTGGCTGTCTGGAGCTGACCGGCTCGCTCTTCGCCGACCTCGGCGTGACCACCGAGGTCGAGGCGCACGCGAGGATGGCGGCACTCGCCACGCAGGGGCCCAAGGAGCTTCTGAAGCTTTCGGTGTGCGTCCCCGAACGCACCACCCGGGGGACGGCCCGCGACATCGCGGAACTGCTGGTCCGGATCTGGCGTGACGAGGCCGGCCCCGCCGAAGCCTGCGCCGAGGTACGGGCCGTGATGTCCCAGCAGATCTGGCCGCACCGACTGTGGTCCGGCTTCGACGACAGCTACCGCGTCGCCGGCAAGACCGGGACACTGCCGGGCTGGCGCAACGAGGCCGGGGTGATCGAGGACCGCGACGGCGGGCGCTGGGCGGTGGCAGTCTTCACCCGGTCCGACCGGCCGGACCTGCACAACTCCCGGGCGGACCGGGTGATCGGGCAGGTGGCAGCACTCGCCGTCGACGAACTCCGATCAACTACCTTGTGAAGATGACGGAGCAGCCGCGGGCCGTGCTCGGCCGGATCCTCAACGATCTGGGATCGACGCTGATCGAGGTGGTGGCCGGGCAGGCCGACCCGGCCCGCACCGTCAGCGGAGTGCTCATCCAGGACCCGCTGGACGAGCCGGCCAGGCTGCCCGGCGCGGTGGTGCTCGGCGTCGGCGTGTACGGCGCCGAGCCGGTCGCCGCTCTGGTCGACCGGGCCGCCGGGCTCGGCGCGGCGGCCGTGGTCGTCCGGTCCCCGGTCCCGGTGGACGGGCCGGTGGCCGAGGCGGCCGCGCGCACCGGCCTGACCGTGCTCGGCCTGACCCCCGGCGCGTCCTGGGCCCAGGTGGCCGCGCTGCTGCGGTCGCTGCTCGCGGTCGACGAACTGGGGACGGTGGGCGGCCCCGACGAGGCCGATGGCGCCGAGCCGCTCGCCGGTGACCTGTTCGCGCTGGCCAACGCGACGGCCGGACTGCTGGACGGCCCGGTCACCGTCGAGGACCGCAGCGGTCGGGTGCTCGCCTTCTCCAGCCGGCAGGACGAGGGCGACGACGCCAGGATCGCGACCGTCCTCGACCGTCAGGTGCCCGCCGAGAAGCTGCGCGCCCTGGAGCAACTCGGCGCCTTCCAGGCCCTCTACCGCAAGGAAGAACCCGTTTATGTGGCGGGCATCTCCGACAAGCCCCGCGTCGCGATCGCCGTCCGCGCAGGCGGCGAGATCCTCGGTTCGATCTGGGTCGTGGTCGACGGACCGCTGAGCGAGGACCGTATGCAGGCCCTGCAGGAGGCGGCGAAGGTGGCCGCCCTGCATCTGCTGCGCCACCGCACGGGCGAGGACGTCGAACGCCGGCTGCGCGCGGATCTGCTCGCCACGGTCCTGGAGGGCGGCACGCACGCACCGCAGGCCGCCGTACGGCTCGGCCTGTCCGCGCAGCCCGCATGCGTACTGGCGCTCGCGGTGACCGGCGAGCCGTCGGCGCCCGACCGGGTGGCCGCGGGCCACCGCATCGCCGAGGCCCTCGCCCTGCACCTGGCCGCGATCCATCCCCGTACGGCCGCGGCCTCACTCGGGGGCGTCACCTACGCGGTGCTGCCCACGAGTTCGGACGAGCACGCGCTACGGGTGGCCGACGCGTTCCTCGGCCGCATAGGCAACCGTGTCCCCGCCGTCATCGGCGTCGGCCGGCTCGCCGCCCGCCCGGCCGAACTGCGCCGCTCCCGCGCCGACGCGGACCGGGCGCTGCGCGTTCTCGGCTCCGGCCGCTCGCAGCGAACGGCCGCAAGGCTGTCGGACGTCTACGCCGCCTCGCTGCTGGAGGAGCTGACGGACCGGATCGCCGCCGAGGACGACCTCCCCGACGGCCCGGTCATCCGGCTGCGCGCCTACGACGCCCAGCACAACACCGCCCTCACGGACACTCTGGAGGCCTGGCTGAGCACCTTCGGCGATGTGGCCGCCGCCGCTGCCGCCGTACACATCCACCCCAACACCTTCCGCTACCGGCTCAAGCGGCTGGCCGTGGTGGCGGGCATCGATCTCGACGACCCGGAGGCGAGATTCGAAGCGATGCTGCAACTGCGGCTGAATCCGCCGCACCCCTGACGCCGGCCCGACTGCCGCCATGACACGCGGATCCGCCCGGCCCCGGGTGGGCGGAATGATGAAAGAGTTCTCGGAGCAGCGGGACGCACCTGTGCCCGCATGTCCGCGTGTCTGCGTAACCGAATGTCGACGATGGGACAGATGCCATGCCTCTCAAGGGCGAGTACGAGCCGAGCCCCGCGCAGTGGGTCCGCGATCAGGTCGAGCTGTTCGAGAGCTCGGGTGGGACGGAGGGGACCACGATGCGGGGCCTGCCGGTCATCCTCCTCACCACCCGCGGGGCCAGGAGCGGCAAGATCCGCAAGACCCCGCTGATGCGGGTCGAGCACAACGGCACGTATGCCGTGGTCGCCTCGCAGGGTGGCGCGCCCAAGCACCCCGTCTGGTACCACAACATCGTGGCCGACCCCCGCGTGGAGCTGCAGGACGGCCCGGTCCGACAGGACATGAACGCCCGTGAGGTCACCGGCGAGGAGAAGGCGGCGTGGTGGCAGCGCGCGGTCGAGGCGTTCCCCGACTACGCCGACTACCAGCTCAAGACCGACCGGCAGATTCCGGTCTTCGTCCTGGAGCCGGCAGCCGAACAGCACTGACGACCGCCCGGGGGAGGCGAGGGCCGTGCGCCCGCCGCGCCTCCCCGGACGCGGCCTCGTCAGCCGGGGGAGGGGTCAGCGGTGCTCCGGGTTGGGATAGTCCGAGCGGCAGCCCGCATCCCACTCGGAGCGCTGGTTGCCGTGGGCCGGGATGCCGTTCGCACGCCTCAGCATCGTGGCGAGATGCATCAGGTTCCAGGCCATGAAAGAGGTGTTGCGGTTGGTGAAGTCGTTCTCCGGACCACCCGACCCCGGGTCCAGATACGACGGGCCGGGCCCCGCCTCCCCGATCCAGCCCGCATCGGCCTGCGGAGGGATCGTGTAGCCGAGGTGCTGGAGGCTGTAGAGCAGATTCATCGCGCAGTGCTTGACCCCGTCCTCGTTCCCGGTGATCAGACAGCCGCCCACCCGGCCGTAATACGCGTATTGGTCCTTGTCGTTGAGGATGCTGGAACAGGCGTAGAGACGCTCGACGACCCGTTTCATCACCGAGCTGTTGTCCCCCAGCCAGATCGGCCCGCACAGCACCAGGATGTCGGCGGCCATCACCTTCTCGTACAGCTCCGGCCAGGCGTCCGTCTGCCAGCCGTGCTCCCGCATGTCCGGCCAGACGCCGGTCGCGATGTCGTGGTCGACGGCCCGGACCACCTCGGTGGTGACGCCGTGCTCCTCCATGATCGCGCGGCTGTGGTCGATCAGCCCCTGCGTATTGCTGGTCTCCGGGGAGCGCTTGAGCGTGCAGTTGAGGTAGAGCGCGTGCAGATCGTCGAAGCGGTAGGTGTCATCGGTGAGGCCGGGCGACGACATGCGGGGGCTCCTCGGTATGTATACGGGGAAGGGATGTGAACCCCGGTCTACCGTCAGGTGCGGCCGTACCGGGCGGTAGGCGCGCGGGTGCCCCCCATACGCAGCAAGTCCGGCCCCCGGTCTCGCCGGGCCTGCCGTGCCGGTGCAGTGGGCGTCGCCCCCGGTCATCAGGCGGATGCGCTCGGCGCTCCGGTCGTGCCTGCCCGAGGCGTCTCATTGCGGGTCGCCGCCCACACGAGCAGCGCGAGTGCGCTGATCGCGGCGCCGAGAACGCACACCGCACCCCATCCGGCCATCGCGTAGACGGTTGTCGAGGCGAGGGCGCCCGTAGCGCTGCCGACCGAGTAGAAGACCATGTAACCGCCGATCAGACGGCTGCCCGCGTCGGGACGGACCGCGTAGATCAGGCTCTGGCTGGTGACATGGACGGCCTGCACGGCGAGGTCGAGGACGATCGCGCCGACCGCCAGTGCCAACAGCGACTGCCGGGTGAGGGCGAGGGGGAGCCACGACGCGGTGAGCAGGGCCAGTGCTACGCCGGTTGTCCACCCGGCGAGGCCGCGGTCGTGCAGGCGCCCGGCCGGAGCGGCCGCGAGCGCGCCCGCCGCCCCGGCGAGCCCGAACGCGCCGATGGCTGTGTGCGACAGAGACAGCGGGGGTTCGCTCAGCGGCAGCGCGACGCAGCTCCACAGGGTGCTGAACGCGGCGAAGATCAGCAGGGCGAGCAGAGCTCGGACACGGAGTACGCGTTCCTCGGCGAACAGGACGAGTGTTGAACGCAGCAACTGCATGTATCGCATGGGGGTGGGCGGTGTGGCGCGTCGTGGCAGCACGCGATGCAGGGACAGGGTGAGCGCAAGGGTCAGTACCGCCGATGTGAGGTAGACCGATCGCCAGCCCGCCAGGTCGGCCAGTGCGCCGGAGACCGTGCGGGCCAGCAGGATTCCGATGACGATTCCGCTGGTGACCAGGCCGACCGCACGGCCGCGTCGGTCCGGGGCGGACAGCGACGCGGCGAACGCCACGAGGGTCTGCGTCACCACGGCGAGAAAGCCCACCGCGGCCAGGGCGGTCAGCAGGATCGGTGCGGTGGCCGCGGTTCCGGTTGCGATGAGTGCCGTCGCCAGCAGTACCAGCTGGGTCACGACGAGGCGCCGCCGGTCGACCAGATCGCCCAGGGGCACGAGCAGGAACAGCCCGAGACCGTATCCGATCTGGGTGAGGGTGACGACGATGCCGACGGTCGCCGGACTGATCCGGAAGTCCCGGCTCAGGGTGGCGAGCAGGGGTTGCGCGAAGTAGACATTGGCCACCGCCAAGCCGGACGCGACCGCGAACAGCAGTGTCGTGCGTCCGGACAGGGCGCGAGCCGGTGTTCCCCCGTCGGCCTTCTCGGACCGCATCGTGCTCTCGCTGCCGGCCATGTGACACCCCTCGATCAGGTTGGTTGCATTTTGCTACCAGGTTGATCGTAGTCTCATCTGGTAGCATGTTGCAACCGATGGTGTGAGGGAGGACCGCATGGTCAAGCGGACGCGCTTCAACGAGAGCGACTGCCCGGTGGCTCGTTCGGTCGATGCGATCGGCGACTGGTGGTCGCTCCTGATCGTCCGCGACGCGTTCGACGGCAGTCGCCGCTTCGGGGAGTTCCAGCGCAGCCTGGGCGTGGCGAAGAACATCCTCGCGTCGCGCCTGCGCGATCTGGTCGCGGGCGGCATCCTCGACATGGCTCCGGCGGCCGACGGCAGCGCGTACCACGAATACGTGCTGACGCCCAAGGGCAGGGATCTCTTCCCGGTCATCGTGGCGCTGCGGCAGTGGGGCGAGGGCCACTTCTTCGATCCCGGCGAACCGCACTCGGAGATGGTCGACCTGCGGCACGGCCGCCCGCCCCGGGCGCTGGAGGTCCACTCGGCCGACGGGCGGCAGCTCGGACCGGACGACATCACGGTGAAGAAGGTCGAACGCCCCGCGGGCGCGGCAGCAGCGTCCGAATAGGCCGCGGTGCCGCACGGTTCGGCGGTGCCGCCATGCGCCCGTCCGTCCGCGTCACGCGCGTACGACCCCCACACGGTCCCCCCGGACAGTCGATCAGGACGCGCGTCCACCCGCCCGCCCGCGCTCCAATGGACGGGTGACCGCGCCTCCCGACGACTGCCTCGCGCGCAATGAGTGGCTTTGCGGCGCCTACCTGACCAGCCGTCGCGAGATTCTCTGGGACGCCGTCGTCCAGCATCTTCAGCTCACCGTGGTCTCCGTACTCCTCGGACTGGTCCTCGCCGTTCCGCTCGCCCTCGCGGCGCGCCGCCGGCGCTGGGCGGCCGGCCCGGTCCTCGGCGTGACGACCATCCTCTACACCGTGCCGTCGCTCGCCATGTTCTCTCTGCTGCTGCCGGTGTACGGACTCTCCGCCTCGCTCGTCGTCGCCGGACTCGTCCTGTACTCGCTCACCCTCCTCGTAAGGAACATCCTCGCCGGACTGCGCGCCGTGCCCGCGGAGACCAGGCAGGCCGCACGCGGCATGGGGTACGGCCCCGTGCGTCTACTCGTCGCCGTGGAGCTTCCCCTGGCCCTGCCCGCCGCCATGGCCGGACTGCGTATCGCGACCGTCTCCGCGGTCTCCCTGGTCACGGTCGGTGCGATCGTCGGCTACGGCGGACTCGGCAACCTCATCTACTCCGGGATGAACACGTACTTCAAGGCCCAGGTGCTCACCGCCTCCGTCCTCTGCGTCGTCATCGCCGTCGCCGCCGACGTGCTGCTTCTTCTCGCGCAACGAATCCTGACCCCGTGGACCCGGAGGCGGTCGTGAACACCCTCGCCGCCGCCTGGTCCTGGCTCACGACCCCGGCGCACTGGTCCGGCGACGGCGGCATCTGGAACCGTGTGGGCCAGCATCTGTTCCTCACTGTCGTCTGCCTGCTGATCAGCTGTCTGATCGCGCTGCCCATCGCCCTGGTCCTCGGCCATCTCGGCAAGGGCGGCGCGCTCGCCGTCAACATCTCCAACATCGGCCGGGCCGTCCCCACCTTCGCCGTGCTGGTGCTGCTGATCCTCACCCCGATCGGCGGGCACGGAGAGTGGCCGACCATCGTCGCCCTCGTCCTCTTTGCCGTACCGCCGCTGCTCACCAACGCCTACATCGGCATGCGCGAGGTCGACCGCGACGTCGTGCGGGCGGCCACCGGAATGGGTATGACGGGCAGGCAGCTGATGCTGGGCGTGGAGGTGCCGCTCGCCCTGCCCCTGATTCTCACCGGCGTACGGATCGCCGCCGTCCAGCTCGTCGCCACCGCCACTCTCGCGGCGCTGGCGGGCGGCGGGGGACTCGGCCGCATCATCACCGCGGGCTTCAACCTCGCCTCCACCGCGCAGGTGGTCGCCGGGGCCGTGCTCGTAGCCGTCTTCGCCTTGATCGTCGAGGGGCTCTTCGCTGTGGCGCAACGGCTCGCCCCCGACCGGTTTTGCGGCGAGGGATCCGGATGAGGCCGCGCAATGCCCTCCTTGTGCTCCTCGTGCTCCTGCTGTCGGCGAGCGCGTGCACCACCGGGCCCTCTCTGGAGAACCAGGGTGAGATCACCGCACCGCCGGGCGACAGCACACACCTCACCATCGGCTCCGCGGGCTTCACCGAGAGCGATCTGCTCGCCCAGATGTACGCGCTGCTGCTCGACCGGGCCGGGTACTCCACAAAGATCATCTCCGTCAGCAACCGTGAGATCTACGAACCGGCGCTGGAGAGCGGCCAGATCGACGTCGTACCGGAGTACGCGGCCACTTTCGCGGACTGGCTGAACGCCAAGAAGAACGGCGCCGACGCAGGCCCCGTCGGCTCGCCCGACCTCACCGCCACGATGAAGGCGCTGCGCGCCCTCGCCGCACCCCGTGGCCTCACCGTCCTCGACCCCGGGCGCGCCGTCGACCGGAACGCCTTCGCGGTCGCCGCCCCGTATGCGGCGAAACACCACCTGAAGACCCTCAGCGACCTCGGAGGATCCGGACTGCCCGTGCGCCTGGCCGCCGGCGACGAATGCGTACAACGCCCCTACTGCGCAATCGGGCTGAAGAAGACGTACGGCATCCGCATCACGGCCGTGGACCCCAAGGGCGTCGGCACCACCCAGGCCAAACAGGCCGTCCGGAACGGTCAGGACCAGATGGTCCTGACCACCACCACCGATGCCACCCTCGACGACTTCGGCCTCGTCCTGCTCGCCGACGACAAGCACTTGCAGAACGCCGACTACCTCGTCCCCGTCGTCAACCGGTCCCGGGCGGGCAGCGAAGGCGTACGCAAGGCGCTGGACAAGCTCAACACCGTTCTGACGACCGCCGACCTGGCCCGGCTCAACGAGCAGGTCGACAGCTGGCGACGGCTCCCCGAGGACGTGGCACGCATCTATCTGGAGTCCAGGAACCTCATCCCGCGCGGCTGGAAGACTCCTGAAGATCTCGCTCGGGCCACCCGACTCATGCCGGATTGCCAGTAAATGCAAAGCGGGCTGAATCGGCGCAAGTCGGGTGCTGCTTCGAGATCCTCAGCGGTCTCCTCAGCCGTGTCCTGGGATCAGGCCGGCTCAGCGGTCCACGGCCAAGCGGCCTCGCGGCCGGCCTCGATGAGGCCGACCATCCGGAACGCGGCGTCCGTGAGGCCGCCGAAGGTGTGCCGGTGGGGGCCCGTGGGGCCGTGGGCGGGCCGGTACCCCGCAAGGTTCCACGTGTAGACCGGAATGTCGGCGGGGACCGGTTCGGCCGGCCCGCCTGGGTCGTAGGAGGCGGCCTGCTCGTCGGTGACGATCAGGACCCGGTCGTGCTCCTGGTAATGCTTCCGTACCGCCTTCGTGGTGTAGGTGCCTCCGAGGCTACGGAATCGTTTCAGCACCTCGAGCACCGGCTCGCCCGGCTCGAACGGCACCTCTGCGCTGCCCCAGCCGAACTCCACCAGATCCGCCTGCTCGGCACGCATGGCCAGCGCGGTGCCGAACACGGCCGCCGCGTCCGCCCGAGTCAGCTCGGACCGCTCGGAGACGGTGTCCCAGAACATGGAGTCCGACCGGTCCACCAGGATCAGAGTCCGGCCGGGCAGGGGCGGTACGTTGGCCAGGGAGTGGCCCAGCGCCCGTTCCAGCGCGACCGCCCAGCGCTGCGACGGCGCGTGCTGGTGGGCGGCCAGGTAGCGGAAGGGGAACTGCCGGGACCGGGCGACCTCGGAGGCGTCCGAGAGCCGTGCGGCGACCCGGGCCGCGACTTCGTCCGAGACCCCCGCCTCGTCGAAGTTCCGCAGATTCCGCATGAGCGCCATCGGCGCCATCGTGGGGATCGCGGCTTCCCAGACGGCGGCGTCCATCGGTCCGTGGAGCCAGCCCGCCAGGGCCTCCCACGTCATGCCCGCCGCGGCCAGCCGCTCGGGGCCGCCCGGCCCGGTCACCACCGCCCGCCGCTCGTCCGCAGCCGACTCCATCAACGCCCGATGAGCAGTCAGCAGGTGGTCGGAGGCCGGCGGAACCGCCTGCTCCGGGTGGTGGCGGCGGTCCAGGGCGTACCGGAAGAGCGCGCCCTGCCAGGGCTTGTCCGGGTCGGGGGAGGCGTGCACCAGGTTGAGCACGTCGCCGAAGCGGAAGCCCTTGGACACGGTGTCGTACTTGAGCAGGGACCGGGACGTGTACAGCCGGCGTACGCCGTCGGCGATGCCCCGCTTCACGGGCTGCGGCACGTTTCGCCCGTACACCGAGATCCAGTGGGCGAGCAGCTCGCCGGGCTCGTCGGCGCGCCGGAGCACCGAGTCGATCACGGACCGGTTGGACGGGCCTGCGGACTCCCCGGCCTCGAGCCGGGCCCGCACGTACGCGGCGGCGCCCACCAGGGACGCCGTGCGCATGTTGCCCTCGCTGCGAAGCCAGCGCAGCAGGCCGGCCGTCCACACGGGGTCCTGCACAGCGAGTTCACCGACGAGCCGGGCGTACCGGTCGTCCCGCTCTTCACCGCTCTCGTAAAAGGTCCGCTGGGAGACGAAGTTGCCGACCGCAAGGAGGAAGAGCTCCTCGCGGGGCTCCCGGACGAAGGCCGGGCCGCCCTCGTAGGTGCGCAAGTCCGGCCTGGCGGGCCCGTGATGGAGCCGTGGTGGGGGCAGGGAGCGGGCGGCCGCCGAGACGTGCGGGGCCACGAGCATCTCGGGCCAGATCTTGGAGACGCGCGGGGTGTGACGAGGCAGCGAATCCCCCCGGATTCAATGGATTGGACGGGCCCCGGCCAAAAGATCCGACGGGGCGAAGACGCCCGCGCCTGCCGAGATCAAAGGGGCGGCGGCATCACTTGGTTGTCATAAGGAAGTAGCCGCAGCCGAGCGCATCGGAGGCGCGGTCGCGCTGCCAACCTACAAGGGTCACCGGGCCGCACACCAGCGATTAACGCAGGCCCGTTCTCGGGCTCGGACATGGGCGCCGTCGGCCCCGGGGAGGGAGGGCCGTGCGGGGCACACGAAAGCGTGCCGACCCGATGGCGGTGGCCCGGACGCCCAGGCAGTTTCGTTTGATCAGACTGGCTCACCGACCCCGCAACGCATTGACGCGGCGCTGCACCGGGGCCGCTCCTCGGATCACGCCTTCAGCTTCCCGGGCAGCCAGCCCAGCTGCGCGGCCTCCTGGAACGGCCCACCGCCCTCGTGATCGTTGAAGTCGTACACCTCGATGGCCTTGTCCTGGTGGGCGTACGCGTTGAAGGCGGCGAAGACGGTCGAGGGCGGGCAGGTCATGTCCTCCAGAGCCGTCGAGAACAGTGCCGGTGCACGCCCGCGTGCGGCGAAGTGCACCCCGTCGAAGTAGGACAGAGTGGCCCTCGCCTGTTCGGCCCGGCCCCGGTGCGTCTTGAGGTAGCTGCCCACCTCGCGGTACGGGTTGCGGTCGGTGACGGTCAGCGCGCGGGGGAAGTCGCACAGGAACGGGACGTCCGGCGCGATCGCCGTGAGGTCGGGTATCAGCCCGCCGACGGCGAGCGTGATGCCGCCGCCCTGACTCACACCGATGGCCGCGGTGCGCGCCGCATCGGTCAGCGGATGCGAGCGCGCCGCCTCCACCGCACGTACCGCGTCGGTGAACACGCGCCGGTAGTAGAACGCGTGCGGGTCCTCGATGCCCCGGGTCATGAAACCGGGGTACGAGGGCGCGCTGCCCACCGGGTCGGGGGTGTCGCCGACGAGCCAGCCGCTGCCCTGGCCCCGGGTGTCCATCACGAAGTGGGCGAAACCGGCCGACGCCCAGAGCAGATGGGTGTGGGCCAGGCCCCGCCCGCCGCCGTAGCCGATGAACTCCACGACCACCGGCAGCGGTTCGGTGGTGCCCGCCGGGAGAACGAACCAGCCCTTGACCGGGTGACCGCCGAAGCCGGCGAACGTCACGTCGTACACGTCGACGGTCGTCAGCCCGGTGCCCGTACGCAGCTCGAACCGGGCGTCGAGGTCGTGGGACCTGGCCTCGTCGAGGGTCTCGGACCAGAACGCGTCGAAGTCCTCCGGCTCCACCGAACGGCTGCGATAGTCACGCAGTTCATCGAGGGGCAGATCGAACAGGGACATGCGGAACCGCCTTTTGCACAGAGGTGAGTGATCACCATTGGATGGTCGATCACACCGTACGGGTGCGGTTGGCGCGCGGACGAGGTGCCCTTGCGCCGGGAAGAAGTCGTGTCCGAATCGGCGGCCGGCTCACCCACCAGGCCGTCCCACCGGACGAGCACCCGTGGGTGGAGCAGTTCGGCACCACCGCCTCGTACCGCCGACTGCGAGAAGGCATCCGGGCGTACCGCCAGTGGTACCCGATGCGCTTTGAAGCGCTCGCTCTCACCGACCTCAACCCGGGCGCCGGCCGGGTCAGCAAGCTCTGCCATGAACCACGCATCGCAAACCGCTCCTTCTCCCACTCCCATCTGCCGGTCGGTCTCAGGTCCTGCCCGGCAGATCGGGGACGGGCAGGCCCCGTCCGCCATCCAGCCCGCGGGCGCGCCGAAAACACGTTGCCCGCAGACCGGCGGCCTGCGACGCTCCCCCTCATGCCTGACAACGATTCAAGCGGTTCGCACCAGGTGGCGGCGCTCTTCTCGCACGGCCGTCTGGCGGCGATCCCCCGCAAGACGGCACGCCGTGAGCAGTTGCTGGTCCACCTCAGCGAGACGCTCTTCGAGCGGGACCGGACCTACACCGAACGTGAGGTCAACGAGGCACTGCTCACGGTGCACGAGGACTGCTCGGCGCTGCGCCGCTATCTGGTCGTCGCCGGTCTGCTGGTCCGCCCCAAGGACGGCAGCAGCTACCGGCGCGGACGGTAGGACCAGTCCTGACCGGCGCGTGGCCTGCGACGCACAGCGCGCGCCCTACGCGTCCGCCACCGAGTCGAACCACACCTCGTCCCGGCCCACGCCCTGCGCATCGGCGTCCACCGAGCGGCGCAGCGCCTCGTGGAGTTTGGCCGGAGTCAGCACGCCGAGGAACCGCGACCCGTCCAGCACCGCGACCCACCCGGCGTCGTGCTGGAGCATCTCACTGAACGCCTGCTTCAGTGGTGCACCGACCGGCACCCAGGCGTCCATCCGGCGGGCCGGCTCGCCGACCGTGCCATGTTCCCCGGCGATCCGCAGCGCGTCCGCCGACACCCAGCCGTGCAGGTCGCCCTCGCCGTTCAGCACCACCGCCCAGCGGGCACCCGCACTGCTCAGCCGTGCCGCCGCCGACCTCACCGGCTCGTCCAGCCGCGCGACCGGCGGCTGCTCCAGATCGTCCGGCTCGATCGTGGTGACCGAAAGGCGCTTCAGACCCCGGTCGGCGCCCACGAACTGTGCCACATACGAGGTCGCGGGAGACCCGAGCACCGCCCCCGGGCTGTCGAACTGCTCGATGCGCCCTGTCCCGTAGACCGCGATCCGGTCACCCATCCGGACCGCTTCCTCGATGTCATGGGTGACCATCAGGACCGTCTTCCTGACCCTCGCCTGAAGACTCAGGAATTCGTCCTGCAGCCGCTCACGCACCACCGGGTCGACCGCGCCGAACGGCTCGTCCATCAGCAGCACCGGCGGGTCGGCGGCCAACGCCCTCGCCACGCCCACGCGTTGACGCTGCCCCCCGGAGAGCTGGGCGGGGTAGCGGGAGCCGTACGTCTTCGGGTCGAGGCCCACCAGATCCAGCAGCTCGGCCGCCCGCTCGCGGGCCCTCGCCCGCTTCCAGCCGACCAGCGAGGGGACCGTCGCGGTGTTGTCGAGGATCGTGCGGTGCGGGAAGAGACCGACCTGCTGGATGACATAGCCGATCCGGCGGCGCAGTTTCACCGGATCGACGCCGGAGATGTCCTCGCCGTTGACCAGGATCCGGCCCGACGACGGCTCGATCAGCCGGTTCACCATCATCATCGTGGTGGTCTTGCCGCAGCCGGACGGTCCGACCAGGGTGACGAGTTCCCCCTCGGCGACCTCGAAGGAAAGACCGTCGACCGCTCTCGTACCGTCCGGATAGACCTTGCTGACCTGCTCGAACCGGATCATGTCTGCACGGTAGGAGGCCCCCGGGCGTGCCGCACACGGGCCGCGACTGTCCGTGTCACGGCCATGTGCTGAACTGTCCGTGGAACATCTGATTCAGGAGCACCTTGTGAACAGCTACCGGCACCCCGGCATCGTCTTCACCGACCGCTATTTCACGGTCCCGCTCGACCACACCGATCCGGGCGGTGAGCAGATCGAGGTCTTCGGCAGGGAGGCCGTGGCGAGCGGCAAGGACGGCGAGGAGCTGCCCTGGCTGGTCTATCTGGAGGGTGGCCCCGGCTTCGGCGCCAGGCGCTTCATCGGCACGGAGGCATGGCTGGGGCGAGCCGTGCAGGAGTTCCGTGTGCTGCTCCTCGACCAGCGCGGCACCGGCCTCTCCACCCCGGCCAACCGGCAGACCCTGCCGCTGCGCGGCGGCCCGCGCGAGCAGGCCGACTACCTCGCCCACTTCCGCTCCGACAACATCGTGCGCGACTGCGAGCTGATCCGCCCGCAGCTGACCGGCGGCGAACCGTGGACGGTACTCGGCCAGTCCTTCGGCGGCTTCTGCGCCGTCCGCTATCTTTCGGCCGCCCCCGAAGGGCTCAAGGCCGTCCTCATCACCGGTGGACTGCCCTCGCTCGACGCACACGCCGACGACGTCTACCGGGCCGCCTACCCGCGGATCGAGCGCAAGGTAGCCGCCCACTACGCCCGCTACCCGCAGGACGTCGAGCGCGCCCGGGAGATCACCGCTCACCTCGCCGAGCACCGCCCGGAAAGCGCGGGACACCGTTTGACACCCGAGGGGTTCCAGTCCCTCGGCATCATGCTGGGCGGCGGCAACGGCAGTCACCAGCTGCACTATCTGCTGGAGAACGCCTTCGTCCGTACGCCGCTCGGCACCGAACTCTCCGACACCTTCCAGGAAGCGATGCGCACGGCCAACTCATTCGCCGGGCATCCGCTGTACGCGCTGATGCACGAGGCGATCTACGGTCAGGGCGAACAGCCCACCGGCTGGGCCGCCGAGCGGGTCCGTGCCGAATTCCCGCAGTTCGACGCGGCCACGGCGCTCAAGGGCGACGGAGCGGTGCTCTTCACGGGTGAGAGCATCCACCCCTGGCACTTCGAGGTGGACCCGGCGCTGCGCCCGCTGCGCGAGACGGCCGAGCTGCTGGCCTCCCGTACCGACTGGGCGCCGCTGTACGACACCGAGCGGCTGGCCGCCAACGAGGTGCCGGTCGCCGCAGCCGTCTACCACGACGACATGTATGTCGACACCGGGCACGCGTTGCGCACAGCGGAGTCGATCCGCGGTCTGCGTACCTGGGTGACCAACGAGTTCGAGCACGACGGGCTGCGTGCGGGAGGACCGCGCGTACTGGACCGCCTGCTCGCCCTGGTCCGGGAAGACGTCTGATCCGTTCCCGGGGCGGGAGGAGCCGGTCGCGCGGGTGCGTGACCGGCTCCTCCCGCCGCGGAGGGCTCCTGCCGTACGGCCGGCTCCTCCTGGCACGGGGCGGCTCAGCTCTGGAGGGCGTCCAGCGTCGCGTCCAGGTTCGCGCCCGAGTGCGGGGCCCGGTTGTACGGAAGCTTCGACAGCGCCGCCGCCATGCCGCACGTGTTGGTCACGGCGGAGAGGACGAGCCCGGAGCCGACGCCGGCGGAGATCCAGCGCGCGGCCGGGAAGCGCACCCCGGCGAGCAGGCCGGCCACCACGAGCGAACCGGCGGCGAGCCGGACCTGACGCTCCATCGGCCAGGTTGCCCGGGCCCCGGCGGGACGGTCGAGATCGCGGCCCTCGCCCTCCCAGGCCGAGGTGCCGCCGGACAGGGTCACGGCGTCGATGTCGGCCGCTGCGAGAATGTCGCAGGCCCGGGTGGAGCGGACGCCGGAGGCACACACCACGAGAAGCGATCCGCGGGCCGCGGCGGACTTCAGCGCGGGCACGGCCTCGTGGAGGCGGTCCAGCGGGATGTTCAGAGCACCGGGAACGTGCCCGGAGGCGTACTCGCCGGGGGCCCGCACATCGATGACGGTGAACTCCGCGAGACGGGCCGCGGCCTGGGCGGGGGAGAGGGAGACGGGGCTGGTCACGAGCAGTGTTTCCTTTCGTTCACCGGGGCTGAGGAGGGACTCGGCCCTTCCTTCCCCATTCAGGTTAGAATACCCCTTGGGGTATCAGGAGGAGGATGTTGTGGAACTCGACATGGCGGCCGACGAACTGAAATCGGTCCTCAACCGACTTCGCCGCGCACAGGGCCAGCTCGCCGGGATCATCAGGATGATCGAGGAGGGCCGGGACTGCGAGGACGTCATCACACAGATGGCGGCCGTTTCCCGGGCGCTCGACCGGGCCGGTTTCGCGATCATCGCGACGGGCCTGCAGCACTGCATGGCCGACGGCGGCAGTGAGCCCGCGGACCGCGACCAGATGCGGGCGCGGCTGGAGAAGCTCTTTCTCTCGCTGGCCTGAGCCAGAAGGCGGGGGCTGGTGGCCGGGGGTGGCGCCGCGGCTCACATCGCGGCGTCGACGAGCATGAACACGGCCACGGCCAGCAGTGCCGCACCGAAGACCCGTTGCAACGCGGCCGTGGACACCCTCGCGGCCAGGCGCTGCCCGTCCCAGGCCCCGGGCACCGCCGCCAACCGCGCTCCGGTGACGCGCGACGGCTCCAGGCCACCGGTCACGTGGTCGTTGTGCAGATGCGTCTTCGCCGCCAGGGGGATCCGCACACCGCGCCGGGCGGCCGCGGTGATGACCCGGTCGATGTCGCGCGGCGGATCCACGACCACGGCGGCCTGCTGCCCGCCCGCCGGACAGCTGCGGTTGCCGAGGCCCGCTGTCTCCATGGTGTCGACGAAGAACACGGCACGACTCCCTCCATTCGGTTTACCCCTGGGGGTATCTGTATTTATACCCCGGGGGTATTTCGGCAGAGCTGAAACGTGGCCAACACCGGTAAAAGCCCAGGTCCAAGTGTTGATGTTGTCCAGACCATTGACATGTAAGCGACATGATGTTGAATTCGGTGTTGTTGTGTTGTGTGACTCCGGTGACTTGAGTGATCAATGGAGGACCAGTGACGCCTCGCCCACCCCGTCTCACCGCGCTAGGCGCGGCGGCGACCCTGCTCGCCGGCGGTCTGTTGACCGCCGTGCCGCCCGCCCAAGCAGCCGACAGCACCCGCACCGCCACCCCGGCGAAGGTCGCGGCGGGCAATCGGACCCCCGCCATCACGCCGACCCCGCAGTCCGTGAAGAGCCGATCCGACCGGATCACCATCAGCCCCACGGTCACCCTGGTGGCGGGCGCAACTTCCGACGAGCCATCCCTCGAGGTGGTGCAGACCGCGCTGCGCCGGGCCGGTGCACAGCGCGTAGTGCGCAGCGACAGACCCGGCAGGAGCGGGCTCACCGTCCATGTCGGTGACTCCGCCGCGCTCGCCGCCCAGCACCTCGACGGCCCGTCCGCGCTGCCCGCCGACGGCTATGTCCTCGGCATCGGTGCCGGTCGCATCGTCCTCGCCGGCAAGGACACCACCGGCACGTACTACGCCGCGCAGACCCTGCGTCAGGTCCTGCCGCAGGCGAAGCATCCGGGTGCGGAGGTCGCCGGACTCTCGGTACGCGACTGGCCCGGCACCGCACTGCGCGGCGTCATCGAGGGTTTCTACGGCACCCCGTGGTCGCACGAGGCCAGGCTCGACCAGCTCGACTACTACGGCGAGCACAAGATGAACATCTATGTGTACTCGCCGAAGGACGACCCGTATCTCCGCGCGAAGTGGCGCGACGCCTACCCCGCCGACCGGCTGGCCCAGATCAAGGAGCTCACCGACCGGGCCGTCCAGCGGCATGTGGAGTTCACGTACGCGCTCTCGCCCGGCCTCTCCGTCTGTTACAGCTCGGACGCCGACGCCAAGGCGCTGGTCGACAAGTTCCAGACGATCTGGGACATCGGCGTACGGACCTTCGCCGTGCCGCTCGACGACATCAGCTACACCAACTGGAACTGCGCCGAGGACAAGGCGAAGTGGGGGACCGGCGGCGGTGCGGCAGGCGCGGCGCAGGCCTATCTGCTCAACCGGGTCAACAAGGAGTTCATCTCCACCCACCCGGGCGCACAGCCGCTCCAGATGGTCCCCACCGAGTACTACGACGTCTCCGCGTCGCCGTACAAGAAGGCGCTGTCCGAGCAGCTCGACCCCGATGTCCTCGTCGAATGGACCGGTGTCGGTGTCGTCGCACCGACCATGACCGTCGCACAGGCCGACGCCGCCCGCACGGTCTTCAACCACCCGATCCTGACGTGGGACAACTACCCGGTCAACGACTATGCGACCAACCGGCTGCTGCTCGGCCCGTTCAACGGGCGGGAGAAGGGTCTGCCCGGCAAGCTGGCCGGGATCACCGCCAACCCGATGATCCAGCCGTACGCCTCGAAGATCGCGCTCCATACCGTTGCCGACTACGCCTGGAACGACGCCGCGTACGACCCCCGCACCTCATGGGGCGAGGGACTGAAGGAGTACGCGGGCGGCGACCCCCGCACCGAGAAGGCGCTGCGGGCCTTCGCCGACGTCAACTACAGCTCGGCACTCAACAAGGACCAGGCCCCCGAGCTGGCGGCGGAGTTCGCCGGCTACTGGAAGTCCGGTGACGCCGCCCGGCTTTCCTCGGTGCTCGGTGCGCTCGGCTCGGCGCCCGACCGCTTGCGCAGCAGTCTCCCGGACCGCGGTTTCATCGCCGACTCCGGTCCCTGGCTGGATGCGACCGAGTCCTGGGCGACCGCCGCCCGCACCGCCCTGCGCATGGTCGAGGCGGCCCGGGCCGGAAAGGGGGCGCAGGCCTGGGAGCTCCGGCAGCAGCTGCCGGCACAGGTCGCCGCGGCGAAGTCCTTCACGTACACCGGCCTCGACGGACGCAAGGTGCCGGTCGCCGTCGGCGACGGGATGCTGGACCGGTTCATCGACGCAGCGAACGCCGAGCACGACCGGATTCTCGGGGTGAGCGGGCGGCCCTCGGCATCGACCAGTCTGGGCACGTACCAGAGCAACACGCTCGCGCGGATGCTGGACGGCGACGACTCCACCTACTTCTGGAGCGACGGCGCGCCCGCCGCAGGTGACCAGATCACCGTGGACCTGGGCCGGGCGCGGGACATCGGCGACATCACCCTCGCCATGGCCAAGCCGGGCAGTACCGACGACTACCTCCACGAAGGGGTGCTCGAGTACTCGGCCGACGGGCAGAGCTGGCAGCAGCTCACCGCCTTCTCCGGAAAGCCGGACGTCACCGCGACCGTGGACGCCGGAACGAAGGCCCGCTATGTGCGGGCACGGGCGACCGCGGGCCAGGACAACTGGCTCGTCGTACGGGAGTTCGGCGTCGTGACCCAGGACGGTGCGGTGACCGGCGGACCGCCCGCCGCGACCGGATCCTCGCTGCGGGCGGCGTCCGACGGAGACCCGGGCACCGTCTACCGGGCGGCTCGCGCTCCGGAGGCCGGGGAGGCGCTGGAGGTGGGGCTCGTCGCCGCGCGTCCCGTGCGGTCCGTCATCGTCCTGCGGCCCGCCGGGTCGGCGGGCCGAGCCGACATCCAGCTGCGGGGCACCGACGGAACGTGGCAGACCGTCGGCGCGCTCGTCGGCCCGTACACCGAGGTATCCACCACGGGCCGCACGGCCGACGCGGTACGCCTGGTCTGGAGCGCGGGGTCGGCGGCGCCGGAGATCGCCGAAGTGGTGGTCGGCCAGGACTGAGGCCTGACGGCGGATCGCGGGCGGGATTGTGCCGTCCACCTTCCCGGCCAGGCCTGAGGACCCGTCCCACGCCCGGTCCGGCCCGAAGTGTTTCGGGCCGGACCGGGCGCATCCATGTCCACCTCGGGCCGAAACCGGCAGCGGCAGGTTGTTCCCAGAGGGGCAAGCGACCGCTTAGTATGCGCCGGAGCAGTGGTAATGCCGACAGTGTTGTGGAGGCCCCTCATGCAGGCATGGCGAGTGCACCGGAACGGCGAGCCAAGCGAGGTGATGAGGCTCGAAGAGACCGATCGGCCCACAAGCGGCGCCGGGCAGGTGCTCATCGAGGTGCTCGCGGCGTGCATCAACTTCCCCGACGCGCTGCTCTGCCGCGGCCAGTATCAGGTGCGGCCGCCGCTGCCGTTCACGCCCGGCGTGGAGATCTGCGGCAGGACGGCGGACGGACGGAGGGTGCTCGCCACCCCCGCCCTGCCGAACGGCGGATTCGCCGAGTACGTCGTCGCGGACGAGGCGGCCCTCCTGCCCGCCCCGGACGCCCTCGACGACGCCGAGGCCGCTGCCCTGCACATCGGCTACCAGACCGGCTGGTTCGGCCTGCACCGCAGGGCGCAGCTCCAGGCGGGCGAGACCCTCCTGGTCCACGCTGCGGCCGGCGGTGTCGGCAGTGCGGCCGTCCAGCTCGGCAAGGCGGCCGGAGCCACCGTCATCGGTGTCGTCGGCGGCTCCGGGAAAGCGAAGATCGCCACAGAGCTCGGCTGCGACCTGGTCATCGACCGCCGCAGCGAGGACATCGTCGCCACGGTCAAGGAAGCAACAGGCGGACGCGGCGCCGACGTGGTGTACGACCCGGTCGGCGGCGACGCGTACGCCAAGTCCGTGAAGTGCATCGCCTTCGAGGGCCGGGTCGTCGTCGTGGGCTTCGCGAGCGGCGTCATCCCCACCCCGGCGCTGAACCACGCCCTCGTCAAGAACTACTCGGTCCTCGGACTCCACTGGGGCCTGTACAACACCAAGGACCCGGCCGCGGTCCGTGCCTGCCACGACGAACTCACCCGGCTCGCGGCTCAGGGCGTGATCAAGCCGCTGATCAGCGAGCGGGTCGAGCTGGCAGAGGCCGCGGTCGCCGTCCAGCGGGTCGCCGACGGCATCAGCACCGGCCGGATCGTCGTCCTCCCGACAGGAGCCGCCCGATGACGACCCTTGACGCGGACGAACTCCGCCGCCGCACCCAGGACCTGCTGGCCGCACACCCCCCGGCCGCCACCGACCGCACCGACTTCCTCAAAGCCCGCTTCGACGCCGGACTCGCCTGGGTGCACTACCCGGCCGGCCTCGGCGGCCTCGACGCGCCGCGTTCCCTGCAGCCCGTCGTGGACGCCGCACTCGCCGCCGCGGGCGCCCCCGACAACGATCCGCGCCGGATCGGTATCGGCCTCGGCATGGCCGCCCCCACCATCCTCGGCTACGGCACGGACGAGCAGAAGCGGCGCTTCCTGCGGCCGTTGTGGGTCGGCGAGGAGGTCTGGTGCCAGCTCTTCAGCGAACCGGGCGCCGGCTCCGACCTCGCCGCACTCGGCACCCGCGCCGTCCGCGACGGCGAGGACTGGGTGGTCGACGGACAGAAGGTCTGGACGTCCAGCGCCCATCTGGCCCGCTGGGCGATCCTCATCGCCCGCACCGACCCGGACCAGCCCAAGCACCGCGGCATCAGCTACTTCATCTGCGACATGACCGACCCCGGCGTCGAGGTGAGGCCGCTGCGCCAGATCACCGGTGAGGCCGAGTTCAACGAGGTCTTCCTGACCGGCGTGCGCATCCCGGACAGCAGGCGCCTCGGTCCGGTCGGCGAAGGCTGGAAGGTCGCCCGGACCACCCTGATGAACGAGCGGGTCTCCATCGGCGGAGCACGTATCCCGCGCGAGGGCGGCATGATCGGCCCGGTCGCCCGCACCTGGCGCGCGCGTCCCGAACTGCGCACCCACGACCTCCATCAGCGCCTGTTGACCCTCTGGGTCGAGGCCGAGGTGGCAAGGCTCACCGGCACCCGGCTGCGCCAGCAGCTCGTCGCCGGACAGCCCGGCCCCGAAGGCTCCGGGATGAAGCTCGCCTTCGCCCGCCTCAACCAGGAGATCAGCGGCCTGGAAGTCGAACTCCTCGGCCAGGAAGGGCTGTTGTACAGCGAATGGACCATGCGCCGCCCGGAGCTCGTCGACTTCACCGGACGTGACGCCGGCTACCGCTACCTCCGCTCCAAGGGCAACTCCATCGAGGGTGGTACCAGCGAGGTGCTGCTCAACATCGTTGCCGAGCGCGTCCTCGGCCTGCCCGTCGAGCCGCGCAACGACAAGGACGTCGCCTGGAAGGACCTGGCCCGATGACCGCACCGACCGAAGAGAACCAGGCACCCGATCTGCTGTACTCGGAGGCCGAGGACGATCTGCGGGCAGCGGTGCGTTCGCTGCTCGCCGACCGGTGCGACGCGCCGACGGTGCTCGCCCGCGTCGAGTCCGACGCGCCGTACGACCCGCAGCTCTGGAAGGCCCTCGCCGCCGATATCGGCACCGCCGGGCTGCTGGTGCCGGAGAAGCTGGGCGGGCAGGGTGCAGGACACCGGGAGGCCGCGGTGGTGCTGGAGGAGCTGGGCCGCAGCGTCGCCCCCGCGCCGTATCTGACGAGTGCGGTCGTCGCCACCGAGACCCTTCTCGCGCTTGCGGCGCAGGACCGACCGGTCGCCGGACTCCTCGGCGACCTCGCCACCGGACGCAGGATCGCGGTCCTCGCCGTGCCGTTCTCCGCCGCGGCGCCCGACGCCGCGCAGCCGGCCGGTGTCGTGGCCGGCGCGGTGGAGGGGATGGTGACCGGCGTCGCCGACGCGGTCACGGCCGATGTGCTGCTGGTGCCGACGACCGACGGTCTGTACGCGGTGGAGACCGGCACCGCCGGTGTCAGCGTCGAGCCGCTCGTTTCGCTCGACCTGACCCGCCCGCTCGCCACCGTCCGCCTCGCCAAAGCCGCCGGAACCCGCCTGGCCGACGGTGCGTCCGCAGTCTCCGCCGTGCGCCGAGGGCTGCTGGCGGGCGCTGGACTGCTCGCCTCCGAACAGCTCGGACTCGCCGAGTGGTGCCTGACCGAGACGGTCCGCTACACCCGCGAACGACACCAGTTCAACCGGCCCGTCGGCTCGTTCCAGTCCCTGAAGCACCGCATGGCGCAGCTCTGGCTGGAGGTCGTGTCGGCCCGTGCCGCCGCGCGAAACGCCGCGGACGCCCTTGCGACCGGCAGCCCCGACACGCCGTTGGCGGTGGCCGTCGCGCAGGCGTACTGCTCGAAGGTCGCGGTGCACGCGGCGGAGGAGTGCATCCAGTTGCACGGCGGCATCGGCATGACCTGGGAGCACCCGGCGCATCTGTACCTCAAGCGCGCCAAGGCCGACTCGATCGCGTACGGCACGGCCGGACACCATCGCGAGGTCATTGCCGAACTCGTGGAACTGCCCGCGCCGTAACCGGAAGCAGGGAACGGCCCGCGACACAGCGGGACTTGGGAGCGGAGGTGCGTGTTCACGCACCTCCGCTCCGCCGTTTCCCCGTCCGGCGGGGTACCGGGCATCCCTTTACCTGTTGTTTAATTGCGACTGACTCGCAATAACAGTCGATCTTCAATAAGGGATGTGCAGAGTATGACGGCCCGATCGATACGGGGAGCGGTCGCCGCGACACTGGCGACCGTGCTGTCGTTGACCGCGGCAGCCTGTTCACAACCAGGTGGCTCGGACGGCAGCAACTCCGGCTCGGGTGCCGGGGACTCGGCGGTGGTCGGTATCGCCTACGAGCCCGACAGCCTCAGCCCGCTCCTCGGCTACGGCAAGGACGGCAACTCCAAGATCTTCGACGGGCTGCTCGCCCTCGACGGGAACATGAAGCTGCGGCCCGCGCTCGCCACCGCCCTGCCCGAGGTGAGCGACGACGGACTGACGTACACGTACAAGCTGCGCCGGGGCGTGAAGTTCAGCGACGGGAAGCCGTTCGGCGCCGAGGACGTCGTCTTCACCTACCGCACCATTCTGGACGAGAAGACCAACAACGCGTCCCGGACCGAACTCGACGCGGTGAAGAGCGTCGAAGCGACCGGCGACGACACCGTCGTCTTCACGCTCAAGTACCCCTATGCGCCCTTCGCCCAGCGCACCGTCCTGCCCATCGCCCCCGAACACGTCGCGGGCAGGCAGGACGTCAACACCGGCACCTTCACCACCCACCCCATCGGCACCGGACCGTACGTCCTCACCAAGTGGTCCAAGGGCGAGAAGCTGAGCTTCAAGGCCAACCCCGACTACTGGGGCGGCGCACCGAAGGTGAAGAAGTTCACCATGGCGATCATCAAGGACGACGACGTACGCGCCACCCGGCTGCGCTCCGGCGAGCTCGACGGCGCGATCCTGCCGCCCAACCTGGCCAAGGGTTTCGCCCGCGACAGCGGCACGCGCACGTACGCCGCCACGACGTACGACTACCGCACCGTGACCCTGCCCACCCACAACAAGGTGGCGGGCGACACCGCGATCCGGCGCGCCCTCGATGTCGCCGTCGACCGGCAGGCCATGGTCGACTCCATACTCAACGGCGAGGGCAGGGCCGCCTACGGTCCCGTCCCCACCGACAGCGAGTGGTTCGCCAAGGGCACCGAACGCACCCACGACCTCGACGCCGCGAAGAAGATCCTCGACGACGCCGGGTGGAAGCCCGGCAAGGACGGCATCCGCGCCAAGGACGGCGTCCGCGCCGCGTTCCCGCTCTGGTACCTCACCGGCGACAAGCTTCGCCAGGACCACGCACTCGCCTACGCCTCCGACGCCAAGAAGGCCGGCATCGACATCACCACCGAGGCCGGGACCTGGGAGGTCATCGAGCCCCGGATGAAGCAGGACGCGGTCCTCGCGGGCGGCGGATCACCCGCCGACCCCGACTTCGACCAGTACACCCTGCTGAAGTCCTCGCTCGCGGGCGACGGCTTCAACAACATGGCGTGGTACGACAACAAGGCCGTGGACCAGGCCCTCGAAGCGGGCCGCAGGAGCGGTGACGAGGCCGAGCGCAAGGCCGCCTACGACACCGTCCAGCGCGAACTGGTGAAGAACCCCGGCTACACCTTCCTCACCCACATCGATCATCTCTACGTCGTGAAGGACCGTTTCGGCGCGCTCACCACCCAGGTGGAACCGCACGACCACGGTCTGGCATCCGGCCCGTGGTGGAACATCGAGGACTGGACGCCGAAGAAGTGAACCACCGCCTCCCCTGGGGGCCGATGGGCAGGATGGCGGGACGGCGGGCACTGCTCGCCGTCCCCGTCCTGGCCGCCGTGACATTCGGTGTCTTCGCCGTCGCCGCCGCCTCCCCCTTCGACCCGGTCAAGGCGTACGCGGGCACCGCCGGCCTCACCGCCTCGCAGGAGAACCTCGATCAGCTGCGGGTCAACCTCGGCGTCGACCAGCCCCTGGTGACCCGCTGGTGGAACTGGCTGACCTCGGCGCTGAGCGGCGACCTCGGCGACTCCAGCGTGATGCGCCAGCCGGTCGCCGATGTCATCGGCGAACGCCTGGGCTGGTCCGTGCTGCTCGCCGCGAGCGCCTTCGCCGTCGCCGTCGTCCTGGGTACGGGCCTCGGCGTGCTGGCCGCACGCAGGCCAGGCGGCCTGCTCGACCGGTGCGTCAGCTCCGCCGCGTACACGCTCGAAGCCGCACCGGCCTTCTGGCTCGGCCTGCTCGCCATCTGGTTCTTCGCCGTGGAGCTCGATGTGCTCCCGGCAGGCGGTCTCACCGACGCGGCCAGCGACACGGTCACCCCCGGCCAGGTCGCCACCCATCTGGTGCTCCCGGCGGCCGTGCTCGGGATCTCCCAGCTGCCGTGGTTCTTCCTCTACGTACGCCAGGGCGTCGCCGACGCACTGGACGAGGACCCGGTGCGCGGCGCCCGCGCCCGTGGACTGCGCGAACGCACCGTGCTGCTCGGCCACGCACTGCGCTCCGGGATGCTGCCGATGCTCACCCTCATCGGCTCCCGCGTCCCCGAACTCATCACCGGCGCCCTGCTCGTCGAGACGGTCTTCAGCTGGCCCGGCATCGCCGCCGCCACCGTGCAGGCCGCCACCTCCGTCGATTTCCCGCTGCTCGCGGCACTCACGGTGCTCGCCACCGTGGCGGTCGTCCTCGGCAACCTCCTCTCCGATCTGCTGTACGCGATCGCCGACCCGCGAGTGGGCTTCGATGGCTGAATCCGTCCTCGGACCCGCCCGCCGCACCACCCGCCGCATCCGCGTGGTCAGCTCCGCCGGGATCGTCGCCGCGGTGCTGCTCGCGGTACTCCTCGTACCGCCGCTGGTCCAGCTCGACCAGCAGGCCGTCGACCTCGCGGCCAAACTCCAACCACCTTCCTGGCAGCACCCGTTCGGCACCGACGATGTCGGCCGCGACCTGCTGCTGCGCTGCGTCTACGGGCTCCGCGTCTCGCTGCTCGTCGGCGTCGTCGCCGGGCTCACCGCCACCGTCATCGGGACCGCCGTCGGCGCGCTCGCCGCCGCGTTCGGGGGCTGGACCGACCGGATCGTCATGCGGCTCGTGGACACCTTCTCGTCCGTACCGCATCTGCTGCTCGGCATCTTCATCGTCGCCATGTTCCGGCCCGGCGTCGGCCCCGTGATCGTGTCCGTCGCCCTCACCCACTGGCTCTCGACGGCACGGATCGTCCGCTCCGAAGTGCTGTCGCTGCGTTCGCGCCCGTTCATCGACGCGGCGATCTCCGGCGGCGCCTCGCGTGGGCGGGTCATCGTCCGGCATCTGCTGCCCGCGGTGCTTCCGCAGGCGGGCCTCGCCGCGGTGCTCATGGTGCCGCACGCCATGTGGCACGAGTCCGCGCTCTCCTTCCTGGGGCTCGGACTCCCCACCCACCAGGCGAGCCTCGGCAACCTCGTGCAGACGGCGCGTGGTTCGCTGCTTGCCGGGGACTGGTGGCCGACGCTCTTCCCCGGCCTTTTCCTGATCATCCCGACACTCGCCCTGGCGGGCCTCGCCGGTGCCTGGCGGGAACGGATCAATCCGCGCCGCCGATCGGAGCTGATGCTGTGAAGCCCACCCCGGACCCGCAGACCCCGGACCCGCAGACCCCGGACCCGCAGACTCCGGTCCTCTCCGTCCGTGGGCTTTCCGTCCGCTTCCGGATGCGTGGCGGGCGGCACATCGCGGCCGTCAGCGATGCATGCTTCGACCTCGCGGCGGGGGAGTGCCTGGCCCTGGTCGGCGAGAGCGGCTGCGGCAAATCCGTACTCGCCTCAGCGCTGCTGGGGCTGCTGCCCGGCAATGCACAGACCGAGGGTTCGGCGGTGCTCGGTGACGGGACCGATCTCCTCACCGCCGATGAACGCACCCTCGCCCGGACGGTACGGGGCCGCCGCATCGGACTCGTACCGCAGAGCCCCGCAGCCCACCTCACCCCGGTCCGAACGGTGCGCGCCCAACTGGAGGAGACCCTTCGTGAACTGACCGGCATCCGAAAGCCCGCACTGCGCGCCGCGGCGGAGCAGGCCGCCGCACGCGCCGCTTTCCCGGCCGGCCACCTGGACCGGTATCCGCACGAGCTCTCCGGCGGTCTCGCCCAGCGCGCCGCGACCGCGCTCGCCCTGATCGGCGACGCACCCCTCCTCCTGGCCGACGAGCCGACCACCGGACTCGACCGCGACCTGGTCGAGCGAACCGTCGACGAACTGCGCCGCCACACCGACGGGGGCAGGGCGCTGCTGATCATCACCCACGATCTGGCCGCGGCCGAGCGGATCGCCGACCGCGTCGCCGTGATGTACGCGGGCCGCATCGTCGAACTCGCCGAAGCCGACCGGTTCTTCGGAGAGCCGGGGCCACGCCATCCGTACGCGCGCGGCCTCCTCGACGCCCTGCCCGAGCGCGCCTTCGCCCCCATCCCGGGAATGCCGCCGGAGCTCGGAGCCCTCCCCGACGGGTGCGCGTTCGCGGCCCGATGCAGCCGCGCCGACGACCGGTGCTCCGCACCGCCCCCGTTCGACGGCCATCTCGCCTGCCACCACGGTGTGCGGGCAGGCACGGAGGAGTCCGCCCATGCTTGAACTCACCCGTATCACCGCCGGATACGACCCCCGCGACCCCGTCGTCCGCGATGCATCCCTGACGATCGCGCCGGGGGAGTCCGTCGGACTGCTCGGCCCGAGCGGCTGCGGCAAATCCACCCTGGCCAAGGTCGCCGCCCTGCTGCATCGCCCGGACGCGGGCACGGTCGTACTCGACGGCCGGCCGGTGCGGGGCTGGCGGCACGGCGCCCCGCGGGCGCAGCGCACCGCGGTCGGCGTCGTCTTCCAACAGCCCCGGCTCTCGGCCGACCCCCGGCTCAGCCTGCGCGAACTCATCGCCCAGCCGCTGCGGGCGACAGGCCGGCGCGCGGAGGTGACGGACCGGGTGGCCGAACTGGCACCGGCCGTCGGTCTCACGGCCGAACTGCTGAACCGGCGTCCCCACGAGGTGAGCGACGGCCAGTTGCAGCGCGCCTGTCTGGCCAGGGCGCTGGTCCTGCGGCCGCGCTGGCTGATCTGTGACGAGATGACCGCGATGCTCGACGCGTCGACGACCGCCGCCCTGGTCGCGGTGGTCGAGGCCTACCGACGCGAGTCCGGCGCCGGGCTGCTGGCCGTCGGCCATGACCGGGTGCTGCTGGAACGCTGGTGCGACCGTACGGTCGGCTGGCAGGGAATCTCCGGGCGCGTCGCGACGCAGGAGTCCATGAGCCCGACCGGATGAGGCCCATGCCCTGCGCGCACTCGACAATGGGGGTCCTGGGACGAGCCCCGCATCCGGCGGATCCAGGCGGAGGAAAAGCATGGCTGGTCAGTGGGTGGAGCTCGAACTCGATGTCAGCGCGTTCGACGCGGACCGATTTGAGGAGTACGTGACGAGGTGTCGCGCCGGCGGCATCCGGCTGACCACTCTTGCCGAATTGGGAGACACACCGGAACATCGCCGCGTCTTGTACGAGTTGAACAAGGAGTGTGCCGCCGACATCCCGGAGCGGGGCGAATTCTACTCGTTCGACGAATACACCGAGCGCCGGCTGGAAGTCCCTTCGTATGATCCGCGCGGTGTCGTGATAGCACTGGACGGCGAAGCCTGGGTCGGCATGGCGGCGACTTCCGACCATGGGGACTTCGTCTTCAACGAGATGACCGGAGTGAAGGCCGAGTACCGAGGGCGCGGCGTGTCCATTGCCATGAAGACGTTCGGGATGGGCTTCGTCAGAATGTGCGGAGCGCGCACGATCCGCACATTCCACCATCCGGCGAACACAAGCGCTATCGCCATGAACCGGACGATGGGCTTCGTCGACGCCGACTGACCTGACGGGGAAGCGGCGAAGACCCGTCGCCCGGTCGGGACTGCGCCGCGCAACCACGTCACTGGGCATGGCCTCGCTCGCGAAAGGCGATGCGGCTGCTGTACGCCACCGCACGTATGGCCGGGCGGGCGGCGAAAGGACGGGACGGCCGGCCTTCTCGCTGAGGAGGCCCGCCGCCGTCTCGGAGTCCGACGCTGCAGGATGCCTGCCCGCTTGAGGAAGGTGGCACTTGGGCAGTGACCGCAGCCCCGTCGCGTACCGCATGGTTGCCCGTGAACGCCTCCAGGTCCTCGCGGGTGATCCGGCGTTGCCTGCCGACCCGGGTCGCTTTCAGCCGCCCGTCCCGCACACAGCCCCGCACGGTTCTGACATGCAGCCCCAGCAGGCCCGCCACTTGCGGAGCGGAACGCAGGCGGAGCCGATCGCCGATGCGTCCGGCCGACGTCAGGAGCTCGTGAGGATGACGAGTTGCTGGGTCGCTCGGGTCATCGCTACATAGCGGTCGACCGCTCCTTCGATTCCCTTGCCGAACGCCTCTGGGTCGATGAGGACGACCAGGTCGAACTCGAGTCCCTTCGACAGCTCCGGGGTCAGCGACCGGATGCGGGACGTCGCCCGGAATGTGGGATCGCCGATGACGCAGGCGGTCCCGTCAGCATGTGTGGCGAGCCAGGTGTCGAGGATCGAGCTCAGATCCGAAGCAGATCCGTGTACGACGCGGACGTCGCTGCTGCGGATGGAGGTCGGCACGTTGGCGTCCGGGAGCACGGCCCGGATGACCGGCTCGGCTTCCGCCATGATTTCTTCCGGCGTCCGGTAGTTGATGCTCAGGGAGGCCAGATTGATCCGGTCGAGCCCGATCCGCTCGAGCCGTTCCTGCCACGACTCCGTGAACCCGTGCCTGGCCTGGGCACGATCCCCGACGATGGTGAAGCTCCGGGACGGGCACCGGAGCAGCAACATCTGCCACTCCGCGTCGGTCAGTTCCTGAGCCTCGTCCACGACGATGTGCGCGAACGGGCCGGCGAGCAGGTCCGGTTCGCTGCTGGGCAGTGCGGTCTCGTCGACCAGGGTGTCCTTCATATCCTGTCCGCGCAGCATCGTCACCGCACCTTCACCGTCGTCATCGGCCTCGAGCAGGGCGTCGACGACCTGGGCCATGTGCTCGCGTTCGGCGGCGACAGAGGCGTTGTGCCGACGCCTGCGTCGCGACGCCTCCGGGTCGCCGATCCGCTGCCGTGCTGCGTCCAGGAGCGGCAGGTCGGACACCGTCCAGGCCTGGGCGTCCCCGCGCTGCAGCCGCGACACGTCGTCGGGGCCGAGCCAGGGAGCGCACTTCCGCAGGTAGGCGGGTACCGACCACAGATCTCCGACGAGGTCGGCCGCTTCGAGCAGCGGCCACGCGCGGTCGAAGGCCGTGAGCAGTTCCCTGTTCTGCAGCAGCGACTTGCGGAGCAGGTCGGCCGAGGCGTCGCCGTCGTGCTTGTCCACCAGGATCGTGAGCAGCTCCTCCCAGATCTGGTCGCGCGCGTCGTTGTGCGGAGTACCGGGTCCTGCTGCTTCGAACGCCACGGCCCAATCGTCGGCGCTCAGCCAGATGTCGGACCAGTGGGTCGTGATCGTCATCCCCTTGGTGGGCGGCTCCTCGTAGAACCTGACGGCCGTCTCGATCGCCTTCACCAGATTCGCGGACGACTTCAGGAGAGCCACGTCCGGGTCGGCTTCGAGCGTTGCTGCGGCTCCCTCGGCGACGAGGTCCCGCAGAGTGCAGGTCTGCACGCCCTCCTCTCCGAGGCTGGGGAGGACATCGGCGACGTAGCCCAGGTAGGGCTGGTGCGGACCGACGAACAGTACGCCGCCCCGGCGGTGGCCGAGGCGAGGATCGGAGTAGAGGAGGTAGGCGGAGCGGTGCAGAGCGACGACGGTCTTCCCCGTACCCGGACCGCCGTCGACGACGAGAGCGCCGCGGGATCCCGCGCGGATGATGGCGTCCTGGTCGGCCTGGATGGTGCCGAGCACGTCTCGCATCCGTGGTGACCGGCTGCTGCCCAGGCCGGCGATGAAGGCGGACTGGTCGTCGAGCGCGGCGTGCCCGGCAAACCCGTCCGAAGTGAACACCTCGTCCCAGTAGTCGCTGACCCGGGCGCGGGTCCAGCGATACCTGCGGCGGCTTGCCAGACCCATCGGGTTGGCGTGGGTGGCTCCGAAGAAGGGCTCAGCCGCGGGGGAGCGCCAGTCGAGCAGCAGCCGACGACCCGCGCTGTCCTTGAGGCCAAGTCGTCCGACGTACACGGGCTCGGAGTTGTCTGCGCCGACCATGCGTCCGAGGCACAGATCCAGACCGAAGCGACGCAGTGCGCGCAGGCGAACGGTCAGCCGGTGGATCTCCATGTCCCGGTCCATCGCCTGCCGGCCCAGGCCGCCGGGCGCCCTGCGCTCGGCAGCGAGGCGGTCGGACAGGTTGGCGATCGACTGCTCGAGGCACTCCGCAATGGCTGCGAAGTGCTGCTCATCGCCGACGATCAACGCCGGGTCGGCCTTGGGGGAGAGGTGGCCGGGAAGGTTGAACGCGCTGGTGGTCGGGGGTTTCACGTCAGCAGTTCCGATCTGAGGTCGCTTGCAATCAAGGGCGCAAGCAAGGCGCCCGGACCGGCGTGACGAACCTGGTGGCCATGGCGAGCAACGCTCCGCCTGACGTGGACCCCATGGACGTTGTCGGTTCAGGTCGCCAGGGTTTGTGGGTTCTCGTGTTCTGGGTCCTGGCTCGATGACCCCGTGTGCTTCATACGGACATGGGCGACTCTCCTCGACTGATCGCGTCGAGCAGCAGCTTCGCGGCCACCATCGCTCCGTCGGTGCGGATCGTGCCGGCCACGGCCCTCGCCCGTGCGCGGGTCTCGGGGGTCAGGGCCGTCCTGAGCGCGGCCGACAGGGACTCGGTGGTCGGGGTCGGACCGTCGTGTGCCGCGCCGATGCCCAGGTCGGCCACCCGGCCGGCCCAGTACGGCTGGTCTGCCGCCTGGGGTACCACCACCTGGGGCGCGCCGGCCCGGGTGGCCGTCGTCGTGGTGCCCGCGCCGCCGTGGTGCACGACGGTGGCCACCCGGCCGAACAGTGCCTGATGGTTGACCTCGCCGACGACGAAGCAGTCGTCCTGGTCGTCGATCAGGGCCAGGTCGGCCCAGCCGCGGGAGACGACTGCGCGGCGGCCCTGCGCTCGGATTGCCTCGATGGCCACCCGGGCGACGTCCGTCGATGTGCGCATGGGCATGCTGCCGAAGCCCAAGTACACCGGTGGTGTGCCGGCATCCAGGAACTCCACCAACTCGGCCGGGAGTGGGTGAACATCGGGCAGGATCCACGCGCCGGTCTGGACGACGTCGAGGTCAGGTGTCTTCTGCCACGGGTCCAGGATCGGGTCCGTCGCCAGCCACGGCTGGTCGCCGATGACGTAGTCGCGGACGTTGTCCACCGGTGGCAGGCCGATCGACGCCCGGTTCGTGTTGAGCGCGGCACCGAACAGCGCGTCGATGCTCTGGGCGTCCAGGTCCCACAGCGCCCGGTTGTCGGTCACCTCCGGCGGGAACGGCCGGCCCGGATACGCCAGCGGCGGGTGGTGCGGCGACGGCAGGGTGAGCTGCTGGAAGGTCACGGACACGGAGCGGATGCCCAGTTTCTCGGCCACCGACCGCGCGCCGGCTGCGGCCGGCATCATGCCGGTCGCCACCAACGCATCGCATCCCTCGGCCGCCGCGGTGACCGCGTCGAACTGACTGGCGATCAACTCGGCCGCGCGCTGGGGCAGGGATGACGGCGGTGGCGTCCCGGTCGTCAGCGCGCGCGCCGACCGGCCGACCGGCACCAGCTCCACGCCGACACCGGCCAACCGCTGCGCGAAGTCCTCGTCAGGCGGCGCGCACACCCGCGCCTCCGCGCCAAGTGCCCGCAATTGCAACGCGAGTCCCACCAGCGGTTCGACGTCCCCGCGCGAGCCATACGTAGACAACAACACACGCACTTCGTGACTCTCCTGTTTCCGTGGGTTCTTGGCTTCGGCCGCCGATTCTGCGGCATGAACCGGGTCTTGCCGCAAGGCCCCCCATGCGCTATATGTTGAGAGTGGAAAGGAGTGGGTACTCTCCTTTCCCCTTTGCCGTCCGCTCTGGACAGACAAGGCTCCGGGGCCCGGCCGGGGTCGGACCGGCTCTTCCTTCAGGGCATCCTGTACGTCCCGCGCAACGACGTCGTCCGACAACTGTCGGCGCCCGAGCTGGGGTTCGGCTCCGGACAGACCTTCCGGCGCGGCCTGGAGCGGTGGCAGAGGGCGGGGGTCTTCGACCGGCTGCACTGCTTCCTGCTCGCCGAAAAAATGGACGCCGTCGGCGCGATTGGCCGGCCCCGCGTGTGCGTGGAGGGGGCTCACGTCCGCGCGAAGGAGGGGGTGCCGACACCGGTCGGTCGCGGGTCGACCGCCGGAAGACGGGCAGCAAGAACCACCTGATCCGCGACGGGCGCGGCACACCGCTCAAGGCCATCACCACCGCGGCCAACGTCAACGACGTCTCCCGGACCCTCGCCCCGGTCGACAGCATCCCGCCGATCGCCGATCGCCGCGGCCGTCCGCGCAGGCGCCACGACACCCTGCTCGGCGACAAGGGCTGCGTGTACCACCTGCGCGCCGTTGCCCCGACGAAGTCCGCTCGGCACCGGCAGCGACGGTGTGCACCACCGCTGAACGGTGTCGGCGGCAAGGGGAACGGCAGTCGACGAGCGGACGACGACCCGATCAACTCTTGTGAAGTGACTGCCCGTTGCAGCGATCACATCGCATACTCGGTCGCGTCCGATCGTCCGATCCGCCCCTCGCTCCCGGGAGAATCAATGGCGTTCCCGACCCGCCGAAGTGTCGTCACCACCGCGCTCGCCACCGTCGCCGCAGGCGCAGTGCTGCCCCTGCAGACGGCCGTCGCGTCCGAGGCGTCCGCCGCGCCCGCGGCCGCAGGCCGCCAACGTCCGTGCCCGCTGCGCCGGGCCCACGCGCACAACGACTACCTGCACACGCACCCCCTCCACGACGCGCTCGCTCACGGCTTCACCAGCGTCGAGGCGGATATATTCCTTGTGGACGGGGAGCTGCTGGTCGCCCACGAGGCCACCGACCTCGACCCCACCCGAACCCTTGCTTCGCTCTATCTCGACCCACTGCTGGCCAGGGTCCGGGCCAACCACGGCACGGTCCACCCCGGCTACCGCGAACCCGTCCAGCTGCTGATCGACATCAAGACCGACGGGGCCGCCGCCTACCTCGAGCTCGACCGGCAGCTCGGGCGATATCGGCAGATGCTGACGGCGTACCACCACGGCCGGGTGCGGCCCGGCGCGATCACGCCCGTCATCTCCGGTGACCGCGCCGCTCGCGTCCCGATGGAGGCGCAGCGCACGCGGTACGCGTTTTACGACGGCCGGCCGGACGACCTCGGGACCGCGGCCACCGCCTCGTTCATTCCGCTCATCAGCAGCAGCTGGAGCGACAACTTCAGCTGGCTGGGCGCGGGTCCCTTCCCCGTGGCCGAGCGGGACAAACTGCGCTCGCTCGTCGCCACGGCCCACCGAAGCGGCCAACGCGTCCGTTTCTGGGCCACGCCCGACGTCGCGGGACCGGAGCGGGACGCCGTATGGACCGAACTGCTGGCTGCCGGGGTCGACCACCTCAACACCGACGACCTCGCAGGGCTCGAACACTTCCTGCGCACATACGACAGGGACGCCAGGGCCGAGGCCGCTGGCCTCGGCGGCTGACCGGACGCGGGCGCACCGTCCGGACCGTGACAGCCAGTCAGCACCCGTATGGCGGACATGCCAGTCCGCCGGATGGCCTCTCCGCTACGCCACACTGGCGGCCGAATGCCGCAATCCGGCGCGGCGGAGGAGGTTGGCCATGGCCATTTCGATCTCACTGGTGCTGCTTCTGCTGATCCTTGCGGTGATCTACCTCCGCAACGGGGGGCTGAAGATCTCGCATGCGCTGGTCTGCGGCATGCTCGGATTCTTCCTCGCGGGTACGAGCATGGCGCCGACCATTCAGAACGGTCTGACGGCCACGGCCGACGTCGTCAGCAGCCTCAAGCCCTGATCTCCGCAGCCCGTTCGGTGACCGGGACCGGATGCGGCTCACCGGGTGGCGCGCACCTGCGGGGAGCGCAGCCATTCGGTGAGCAGGCGATTGACGTCGGCGGCGCGCTCCTGCTGGATTCAGTGCCCACACCCCGGCAGGACGTGGGAGGAGACCAGACCGGGAAGGGTCTCGGGGAAGCTCTCGATGGCGTCGGCCATCCAGGTGGTCGACGCGTCGAGCCCTCCGCCGATGAACAGCGAGGGCTGGGTGACCGGCGCACCGTCCCAGGCGGCGAGGTCTTCCCAGTCCCGGTCGACATTGCGGTACCTGTTGAGCGCCCCCGTCAGGCCGGTCCGCTCGAACTCCGCCGCGTAGAAATCGAGATCGGCCTCGCTCAGCCAGGAAGGGAGGGTGCCGGCGGCGAACCGGTCGCGGAGCCGTGCCCCCGGCGGGACGAAGAAGAGACCGTCCCCACCGTCCGAAGGCATCGTGTCGGCGGAGAGCCCGGCGTAGAACCCGGCAAGCCAGCCGCGCACATCGGGCTCGATCTCCGCCTCGGCCCGTCCCGGGGACTGGAAGTAACTGACGTAGAACTCCTCGGCACCTCCGATGCGGCTGAAGACGTCGGTCGGCCGGTGACCGTTCCGCGGCGCGTACGGGATGCTGAGCAGTGCCACGGAGGTGAAGACATCGGGCATGAGCAGCGCACTGCCCGCGGCGATGGTCGAACCCCAGTCGTGGCCCACGATCGTCGCGGTCCGTTCACCGAGCGCTTGCACGACACCGACGTTGTCCGCGACATGATCCGGCATCCGGTACGCCTCCACATCGCCGGGCTTCGACGAGCGCCCGTAGCCGCGTACATCGATGGCGACCGCACGAAAACCTGCTGCGGCAAGGGCCGGAAGCTGGTGGCGCCACGAGTACCACGACTCGGGGAAGCCGTGGACCAGCAGGACCAGCGGGCCGGTGCCCTGTTCCACCAGGTGGATACGGCCTTCGGGCACCTCCACCAGCCGGTGGACGGGCGTCCGGCAGCGGAGCGGCGGGAAAGTCGGTGGGCGGCATGTGTTCCTGCTCGCGGATGCGACCGGTTCCTGTGCGGTGGCCATCGACGCGAGGGTCACCCGGCCGGGAGCGCCTCGTCCTTCGGTGCCACCTGTGCCACGATCATTCGGCCACCGCCATCTCGCCCACAAGAATTCTTGCCGTTAAGGCAAACCCGCAGTATGCCGGTGCCGCCTCAAGGGCCGACGAGCCGGGACCGGATCAGGAACCGCACCCCCTCCGGAGCCTCCAGCGAGAAACCGCTGCCCCGACCCTCCACCACGTCGACGATCAGGCGGGTGTGCGCCCACAGCTCGAACTGACTCTTCGACATCCAGAACGGGACACTCTCCGCCACCCCGTCGACATCGAGCGAGGCCAGCAGCACGTCGGAACCGCCGGTACGGAATTCTCCGTACCGGAAACACATGGGCGCACTGCCGTCGCAGCAGCCGCCCGACTGGTGGAACATCAACGGGCCGTGGGCCTCGCGCAGTCGACGCACCAGATCGGCGGCTGCGGGGGTGAGCTCCACCGGCGGAGCGTCCTGCGGACTCGTCCGGGATGCCCCGAACGGCGGCTCATCACGCAGTTGGCCGGGGGGTGGATTCTTCGTCTCATCTCGGTTCATGCATCAGCCCTTGTCGCATCGGATGGCGCACCGGTCGGCTGGGACGATATGGGCGAACGCTACCAGTCCGGCTCCGTTCAGCAAGGGGTGTGCGAACGCAGGCGCCGGGCGCGGAGGTCACGTCGCTGTCGTGCAGCGGGATGGTGCCTCCGCCGCTCAACCGCGCGGTGACGGTGCGATGGACGGATTCGGCGGTTGCTTGCCGGGTCCGGTCGCGACCCCAGGTGGTCCAGAGAACCGGAGCGGGTCCCTGGCTCAGGGTGGCCGGGTGTGCCGCGGTGCTCATCGCTCCGTACGGAGGCCGGAAGAGACGAGGCATAGCTCCGGTGACGTCCGCGACGAAGTCGCGTGCGCGCCGCGGTTCGCCGAAGGTGGCCTTCGGCCCGCGCAGCGGGAGCGGCCGGTGGTGCCATCCGTGGATACCGATCTCGTGTCCGGCCGCCGCCATGTCACGCAGCAGAGGGGCCGGCGTGCACGACCTGCATCGAAGTATGGAGGACCGCCCGGGGAGAGCAGTCGAACGCCTGAGATCGGTTGTGGCCCCGTACGCTGCTCAGCTCGCCCTCGCCCATGCGTAACGGTGTTCGGGCCGGCCGGTGTCGCCGTATTTGAGACTGAGGCTGATGCGGCCCGCGCCCTCCAGGTATTTGAGGTATCGCTGGGCGGTGGAGCGGCTCAGGCCGGCCCGGGCGGCGACCTCATGGGCGGACAGCGGCTCGTCGGCGGCCGACAGGACATGGCGGATGACATCGGCCGTGGGTGCGGAGTGGCCCTTGGGCAGGGCTGCCGCGGGACCGGAATCTGCGGTGCGAAGGGCGCCGAAGATCTGGTCGACCTGCTCCTGTCCCGCTTCGCCGCGGCCGTTTCCCACGCCTTCGAGGGTGCGGCGCAGGGCCGCGTAACTCTCCAGTTTGGACCGCAGACCGGCGAAGCTGAACGGCTTGACCAGGTACTGCAGGGCGCCGTACCGCATGGCGGTCCGGACAGTCGACACATCACGGGCCGCGGTCACCATGATCACGTCGGCCGGGTGGCCCAGCTGGCGCAGCCGCCGAACAAGTGTCAGCCCCGTCTCGTCCGGAAGATAGTGATCGAGAAGCACGAGGTCTACATGGTCACGCTCCAGGAAGGCGAGCGCCTGCGCGGCGGTGTGTGCGCGTGAGATGACACGGAAGCCGGGGACCTTGGCGACATATGCGGCATTGATCTCGGCCACACGGAAGTCGTCGTCGACCACCAGGACATCGATCATCGCAACTCTCCCACTTCGGACAGCGGCCGGACGCTGAGTGCCTCTGGCAGGACGACGGTGAAGACCGCGCCACCGCCGGCCCGGGCCGTGACACGAGCCGCGCCACCGTAGCGCTCGGCCAGCCGGCGCACCAGCGCCAGACCCAGACCGCGTCCTCGATGCGCGGGTGACTCCTTGGTGGACCAGCCCTCGGTGAAGATCTGCTCGCGCATGCCGGGAGGTACCCCGGGACCGTTGTCGCTGACCCGCAGGACCGCGGTGGTGCCCTCGGCGAGAAGCTCGACCTCGATGAGCGAGGCGACGTCCAGCGCGTTGTCGATGAGGTTGCCGAGGACGGTCACCAGATCGCGCGGGTCCACCACCACGTCCGGGAGCCGGGTGGCCGGTGAGATGCGCAAGGAGGCGCCCCGCTCCGCCGCGATGGCCGACTTGCCCACCAACAGCGCCGACAGCAGAGGATCGTTGACACGTTCCGCGACCTGCTCCGCCGAGGCCCGGTGACCATTGGCCACCTCCGCGACGAACTCCACCGCGGCATCGTGCCTCCCGAGTTCCAACAGTCCGAGCAGGGTGTGCAGCCGGTTGGCGTGCTCGTGGTCCTGGGCGCGCATCGCATCCAGCAGACCGTGAGTGGAGTCCAGTTCACGGCCGAGCAGCTCCAGCTCGGTACGGTCGCGCAGGGTGACGACGGCTCCGCCGTCACCGGTGGGCATTCGGTTGGCGATCAGCACGCGTCCATTGCAGACGGTGAGCAGGTTGTCGCCGTCGACCCGTCCCACCAGCACCTCCGTCGTACGGCCCGGCGGCAGCACCTCACCCAGCGCCCGTCCGACGGCGTCCTGGTCCAGCTCCAGCAGACGCTGCGCCTCGTCGTTCAGCAACCGGATCCGGCCCTGGGCGTCGAGGGCGAGAACGGCCTCGCGAATGCTGTGCAGCATGGCCTCGCGCTCGTCCAGCAGCGCGGAGATGTCGGCGAAGGCGAGTCCGTGGGTGCTGCGCTGCAGCCGCCGTGAGACGGCCAGGGCGGCCAGCACGCCCGCGGCGAGCGCCGCTCCGGAGTAGAGCAGCAGACCGGGAATGGCGCCGAGCAGCCGCTCATGGACGCTGTCGTAGGCGATACCCACCGAGACGGCCCCCACGATGGTCCCGTCCCTGTCGCGCAGAGGAACCTTCGCGCGTGCCGAGCGGCCCAGGGTTCCGTCGTCGATCTGCATGATCTCGCGGCCGCCCAGAGCCGTGCTGGGATCGGTCGAGACGTGTCTGCTGATCTGCGCGGTGTCGGTGTGCGACCAGCGCACCCCGCGGGTGTCCATGACCACGATGTAGAGCGCTCCGGTGGCTCGCCGGATCCGTTCCGCCTCGGCCTGCACCGGTCCGGTGGGGCTGGGGTCGGTACTGGTCAGGCTGTGCACCAGACCGGGTTCGGCGGCGGCGGTCTGGGCGATGGACAGCGCCTGGTGCATCGCCTGGTCATCGAGTTGGTGGCTGAGGGGGGCGAGGAAGAGACCTGTCACGAGCGTGATCACGCCGGTGGTGATGGTCACCTGGGTGAGGAGCACCTGGGCGAAGACACGACGGGGCCAGTGAATCCGCATGTGCTCGCTCTCTGCCTTCCGCCGGCCAGGAACCTGATGCTCCGTTTCGTCCTTGTGTGAACGCAACGTAAACGTCGCCGTCGCCGATGACCAGTCCTCGTGGCGCATTCGTTGCCGCAGCGCGAGCAGAACGAGCAGAACTGCGGTTTATGGGCAGAAGCAGGAGTTGTGGGCGCAAGGGTGCCCAGGTCCCCGGGGCACACTTAGCGTCCCGCTCCATGAACAGCGAAACGAGCCCCGCCATCGAGCTGCGGGGGGCGAGCAAAGCGTTCCGGACTCCGTCGGGGGCGCTCCACACCGCCGTACGGGATCTGGACCTCACGATCGGGCGCGGTGAGTTCGTCGCCGTGGTGGGCCCCACCGGATGCGGCAAGTCGACCACACTGACTCTGGTCAGCGGTCTGGAGGAGCCCACCGAGGGGGAGGTGCTGGTGGGCGGCGAGCCGGTGCGCGGCATCGGCGACAAGGTCGGCTTCGTCTTCCAGCAGGACGCGGTTTTCCCCTGGCGGACCGTGCTGTCCAATGTGATGGCAGGCCCCCGCTTCCGCGGCGTGCCGAAGGCGGAGGCGAAGGAGCGGGCCAGGGAGTGGCTCGCCCGGGTCGGGCTGTCCTCCTTCGAGGACCGCTATCCCCACCAGTTGTCCGGCGGTCAGCGCAAGCGCGTCGCCCTCGCGGCCACCTTTGTCAACGACCCCGAGATCCTGCTCATGGACGAACCCTTCTCCGCGCTCGATGTGCAGACCAGGGCCCTGATGTCGGACGAACTGCTGGAGCTGTGGGCCGGCACCGGAGCCTCCGTCGTCTTCGTCACCCATGACCTGGAGGAGTCCATCGCACTGGCCGACAAGGTCGTGGTCATGACCGCGGGACCGGCCACGGTCAAGGAGGTCTTCGAGATCGATCTGCCCCGCCCCCGCAAGGTCGAGCAGGTGCGTCTGGAGCCCCGGTTCATCGAGATCTACCGGGAGATCTGGTCCTCGCTCGGCGAAGAGGTCCGCATCACCCGCGAAAGGGGTGCCCTCGATGTCGCCTGAAACCATCACCGCGAACGCCGCCGTCACCAAGACCGAGCGGACCCGGGCCAGGGCGCGGGCCGCCCGCAACCGCAAGTACCTGGTGCTCGGGAGCCGGGTCGCGGTGCTCTTCGCGGTCATCGGACTGTGGGAGTGGCTGGCCCGAACGTCGGTCATCGACCCGTTCAACTTCTCCATGCCGTCGAAGATCTGGGACCAGATCCGTACCTGGGTCGTCGACGGCACCGCCCAGGGCTCCCTGTGGGAGCAGATCTGGTACACGCTCTACGAAGCGCTGCTCGGCTGGGTCATCGGTGTGATCGCCGGTGTGCTGCTCGGAATCGCGCTGGGCCGCGTCCGCTTCGCCGCCGATGTCCTCGGCCCGTACATCAAGGTGCTCAACGCCCTGCCACGCATCGTGCTCGCCCCGATCTTCCTCATCTGGTTCGGCCTCGGCCCGGCTTCGAAGGTCGCCTCCGCGGTCGTCCTCGTGTTCTTCCCCGTCTTCTTCAACGCCTTCCAGGGGGCAAGGGAGGTCGACCGCAATCTCGTGGCCAACTCCCGCATCCTGGGCGCCAGCAACCGCCAGGTCACGCTTCAGGTGGTCATCCCCTCGGCCACGTCCTGGATCTTCACCAGCCTGCACGTGAGCTTCGGCTTTGCCCTCATCGGCGCCATCGTCGGTGAGTACATCGGGGCCACCAAGGGACTCGGGCTGCTGGTCGCCGCCTCGCAGGGCACGTTCAACGCCGCCGGTGTCTACGCCGCGATGGTCATCCTCGCGATTGTCGCGCTGCTGGCCGAAGGCCTGCTGACCTTCCTCGAAAAGCGGCTCTTCCGCTGGAAGCCGGCCGAGGCCGACACCGGCCGCTGACACCGACCGTCATCCGCACACCCGACTGTTTCTTCACAAGGACGTGAATCAGATGCGTACATCCACCCGGATCTCGGCCGTCGCCGTCGCCGGTGCACTCGCCCTGACCAGCCTGACCGCCTGTGGCGGCGACTCCACCTCGGCCTCCGGTGGCAAGAACGACAAGGTCAAGATCATGGTCGGGGGCCTGGACAAGGTCATCTACCTGCCCGCGATGCTGACCGAGCGGCTCGGCTACTTCAAGGAGGAGGGAGTGTCGGTCCAGCTCCTGACCGAGCCCGCGGGCGTCCAGGCAGAGACGGCACTGGTCTCCGGCGACGTCCAGGGCACGGTGGGCTTCTACGACCACACCCTCGACCTTCAGGTGAAGGGCAAGCAGGTCGAGTCGGTCGTCCAGTTCTCCCAGGCTCCCGGCGAGGTCGAGATCGTGTCCAACAAGGCGGCGGGGGACGTCAGGTCGGCGAAGGACTTCAAGGGCAAGAAGCTCGGTGTGACGGGCATCGGCTCCTCGACCGACTTCCTCACGAAGTACCTCGCCGTGAGCAACGATGTGAAGACCAGCGAATTCACGCCCGTGGCGGTCGGAGCGGGGCAGACGTTCATCTCCGCGCTTCAGCAGGGTTCCATCCAGGGCGGTATGACCACCGATCCGACGGTCGCCACCATCCTGGACAAGAAGCTCGGCAAGATCCTCATCGACATGCGGACCCCCGAGGGCTCCAAGCAGGCACTCGGCGGGCTCTACCCGTCCTCCAGCCTCTACATGCAGACCGAGTGGGTCAACAGTCACAAGGGCACCGTCCAGAAGCTGGCCAACGCCTTCGTCAAGACCCTGAAGTGGATGTCCACGCACAGCGCCGACGAGATCGCCGCGAAGATGCCCGCCGACTACGCCCAGGGCGGCGGCAAGGCTCTGTACGCACAGGCGATCAGGAGCACGCTGCCCATGTTCACCACGGACGGCGTCATGCCCGCGGACGGCCCCGCCACCGTCGAGCGGGTCCTGAAGGCCTTCAACCCGAACCTGAAGAACGCGAAGGTGGACCTCGCCAAGACGTACACCACGGAGTTCGTCAAGAAGGCAGGCTGACCGAGGGCGTCGACGAAGCCTGCGCACGCCGGACCGCGGAGCCCCGACCTGAACGGTTCGTCACATCACGCGAGTTGTTCAGCCGGAGCTCCGCTTTCCGCGTTCAGCCGGCTACTGCTTCCAGTTCGGCGGCTGGGCGGGATCGAGTGTCCGCAAATGGGCGAGGACCTTGGGGTCCTGCGCATCGAGCCAGTCGGTCAGTTCGCGGAAGGACACGCAGCGCACCTCCTTGCGCGGGCAGACCTCTCGCATCGTTTCCTCGACGGCATCCATATAGATCCCGCCGTTCCAGTCCTCGAAGTGATTTCCGATGAACAGCGGTGCGCGGCTGCCATTGAAAACCCGCTCGAATCCGGCGGCGTAGGAGTCCCGCGCCTCCTTGCGCCACGTCTGGTACTTCCCGGGGTCGCCCTCGGTGCTGCCTTCCGACTGGTTGTAGAGGAAGTTGAAGTCCATGGACAGCACCTGGAAGTCCTTGCCGGGGAACGGCAGCATCTGCAGCGGAAGGTCCCAGACACCGTTCTTCTTGGACGGCCAGATCTGGAAGTCTCCCGGGGAGCTCGCGTCGTACCGCCATCCGAAGGGTTTGGTCGCCGGCAGTAGGGTCTTCTGGCCTTCGAGGCAGGGGGCCCGTCCGCCGACGACCTCGCGGGTGGGGTCGAAGGGCAGCGGATCGAGGTCCTTGAAGCCTGTGTTCGTCTTCCAGTTCTGCACGAAGGAGTAGAACTGGTTGATCTCGCTCATCCACTCGTCCGTGCTCCAGTCCCCACCGCCCTTCTTTTCGCAGAAGTGGCCGTTGAAGTGGGACCCGATCTCGTTGCCCTCCCGCCAGGCGTCGCCGAGCTGTTCCAGCGTCATGCGGATGTGTTCGCGCGTCGGGTACGAGATCGCGGCCGCTCCGGGCTTGTGCTGGGGCGGCTCGTAGAGGTTCCTCTTCTCCTCCGGGAGCAGGTAGATACCGGTGAGGAAGAACGTCATGTGCGCATTGCTCTCCTTCGCCGCACGGCGGAAGCGCGAGAACATGCGATCGTCGCCCTCCAGCGCGCCGTCCCACGAGAACACCACGAACTGGGGCGGCTTCTCACCCGGCTTGAGTCTCCGGGCCTTCAACTGGCCCTTCTGCGGCCCGGTGTAGGACGTGGAACCGTCTCCCAGAATCTTGACCTTCCCGTCCCACTTCTCCTCTTCCGTCTTCTTTCCGTCACCCCCGCGATGCTCCCGGGCGGTGGGCGTCGGCGCCGCGACGGTGCGTGTGCCCTGCTGAGGGGTCCGGTTGTCGGAGGATTCGTCGGACGCCAGCGGGATGAGGGCCGCGGAACCCGACGCGACTAAGCATGCCGCGAGCCCCAGGACGATACGGGGCGTCAAGCGGGCCCGTATTCGGCGAACGGCAGTTTTCTCTCTGGTATCTGTCACTTCGTCATGGCTTCCGTGTATGTGTTCCAGATCTGGGACGAGAGCTTCTTGCCGGCCGCCGATTCGCCGCCGAGCCCCTTCAGAGGCAGTGGCGCCAGACTCTTCGTCAGGTCCATGCGGTACACGACGACGGCCGTGGACGCGGCCCGGTTGTAACCGACGTACCAGCGCGCCGTGTCGTCCTCGGTGGTTCCGGCCTTGGCGGCGACCGGCGAGGCGAGGGCGGTGCCGCTCTCCCCGCCGGGCCGTGCGAGCGATGCGGTGACCTCGTCGGCGACGTCGGACCGCACGGCGCGCTTCGCCTTCGGCAGATCCAGCCGGATCGGCTCGCCGTTGCGCGTGACCTTTCGTACCGAGTACGGATCGGTGTGCACGCCGCGGGCCGCGAACATGCCGTACGCGTCGGCCATGCGGATGGCGCTCGGTGTGGAGTTGCCCATCGAGAACGCGGGAACGGGTGGGCCGAAGCTGGACGGGAGCAGCCCGGATGCCTCGGCCGTACTGCGGACCTGCTTCAGTCCCGCATCCATACCGAGTTGGAGGAACGGGGAGTTCGCGGCCTTCGCCATGGCGTCGTGCAGACTGATGCGGCCGTAGGAGCGGTCGCCGTCGTTCTGGCCCTTGACCATCTTGCCGTTGCGGTCCCAGTAGGGACCTTCGTGCGTCATGACCGGAATGTCGTCGTCACCGTCGTACACGGTCGAGGGCGTCACGCTGGTCCGGGGGCCGTTGCGCGTGCGTGAGATGCCGTGCTCCAGGCCGGCGGCGTAGACGAACGGGGTGAACGCCGAACCGGCGGGGACAGTACTCGCGTTGGATTCGTTGAAGGCCTGCCGCTCGAAGTCCGGTCCGCCGTACACGGCGAGGATCCGGCCGTCCGGGGCGACGGACGAGGCCCCGAACCGGACATGGCGGTCGGCCTTGCGCTGCTTGGGATCGAGCGTGTCGCGCGCCTCCTTCACGGCCCGGGTGAGGGCGGTCATCCGCGGCTTCTCGAACGTCGTGTAGATCTGGTAGCCGCCGAGGTCGAAGCGTGCGTCGGAGATGTGTCCGGCACGCTTGGCGTACGACTCGGCGAGCTGAACGAGGTAACCGTCCTGCCCGGCAGTGCTGTTCGGCTTGTGAGGGGGCTTGGGCTCGGGAAAGGTGGTGTACCGGGCACGCTCGGCCGCGCTCAGCTTGCCGATCTCCACCATGCGGTCCAGCGTCCACTTCCACCGTTCGACGGCACGTTTGTGGTTGCGGGGGTTGATGGCGGGATCGTAGAGCGAGGCCCCCTTGAGCAGCGAGGCGAGGAACGCGCCCTCGCTGGCGTTGAGTTGGGTGACCTCTTTGCCGTAGTAGGCCTGGGCCGCGCGCTGGAGGCCGTAAGTGCCACGGCCGAACCAGCTGGTGTTCAGATACTCCTCGAGGATCTCGTCCTTGCTCACATGGCGGTCGAGTTTGACCGCGAGCAGCATCTCGGTGAACTTGCGGGAGAAGGACTGGTCCTGCGAGAGGTAGACGTTCTTGACGTACTGCTGGGTGATGGTCGATCCGCCCTGGGTGTCCCCATCGCCGACCGTGCGCCACAGCGCGCGGGTGATTCCCTGCGTCGATATGCCGTGGTCCGAGTAGAAGTCGGCGTTCTCGGCCGCCAGTACGGCCCACCGGACATCGTCAGGAATCTTCGACAGGGGCATCTCCTGGCGGCTCACCCAGCCCGTGCGGGCCATGGGGGTCCCGTCGGCCCAGTAGTAGACGGTGTCCTGCTGAGTGGCGAAGGCGTTGAGGTCCTTGGGGATGTCCGTGCGCGCGTAGGCGATGCCCACCACGGTCGTGAGCGTTGCGATGAACATCAGTAACGAACCCGCGACCAGCCGCCACGAGGGCACCCATCTTCGCCAGCCGCGCCGGCCCGTGCGCGGATAGTCCGGTTTGCGCGGCAGGCGCAGGCGCGGTCGCTTCGCCTGTTTCCGGCACCCCGTCCCGGGGCGCAGTGCAGACCGAGCGGCATGCGCCGTTCTGCTGAATAAGGTGTGCTGTGTCATTCCGTCCAGCCATGACAGGCCGGGCCGGCCGCAGACTACGACCGTGCCCGTACACGTGTAGTGGTCATTGCTCGTCCGCCGCCACACTCCATTTCGGCCGCCCCCGGGGCCCTGCGGACGTCTGCCCGCGTCAGGCGGGCGGCAGAGTCATTCGTCTCGGCCGGTATATGGCATGTGGCATCCCCAGGTTCAGTTCAGGCCGTGCGGCTGCTGACCGGACCGAATCGCCCGGACGGCGGCCACACGCTTCCCCCTCGCCGACTCCACCACAGCAAAGGCCAAAGCGTGACCGAGAGTTGCGGCGCGAAGTCACGTAAAGATAACAGGCCGCCGGAGCGGATCACGCCGAGTGGCCCCGACCGGTCTCGGTGGGGTGCGTAGTCGGGCTCGTATCGAGCGCCCGGCTCCGCGTCATGTCGCTGCTCGGTTCATTCCGATCCACTGGGCGCGGGGCTCGCGGTACGGGTTCCACTGAGTGGTCGCCGATGTGTTCGCTTTCGGGTGACTTCGCGGCCGGTTGCCGCAGGAGCCCCGCCCGCAGTACCCCACCATCGCAACCAGCCGGATCCGGCCGGCGTTGGGAGATCGTTGTGCACATCCTGCTCGTGGCGAGCGCGTTCAACAGCCTTACTCAGCGTGTTCATGCCGAACTGAGGGACCGGGGCCACACCGTGGCGGTGGAACTCGCGGCTCCGGAGCCGTCCGTGCGCGACGAGTCGCTGCGGCGGGCTGTGCGCGATTTCGCGCCCGACCTCATCCTGGCCCCGTTGCTGAAGACCGCCATCCCCCGGGATGTCTGGGCTGCGCACACCTGCCTCGTCGTCCATCCCGGCCCCCCGGGCGACCGCGGGCCCTCCTCCCTCGACTGGGCCATCCACGAGGGCGCGGACACATGGGGCGTGACGGTTCTGCAGGCCGACGAGGAAATGGATGCCGGGGACATCTGGGCATCGGCCACCTTCCCGGTGCCCCCGGTGGGCAAGAGCGACCTGTACCGCAACGAAGTCTCCGATGCCGCGTTGCAGGCCGTGCACCTCGCCGTCGAGCGCTTCTCGTCCGGTACGTACGTTCCTCGACCGCAGACCGGCGGGGACGAGGAGTTGCGCATCCGTACGCGACCGTACCTACGCCAGGAGCACCGCCGCATCGACTGGGAGTCGGACTCCACGGAAGCGGTCCTGCGCAAGCTGCGGGCCGCCGACTCGTACCCCGGCGTGCGCGACGAACTGCTGGGGGACGAATGGTTTCTGCACGGGGGGCACCCGGAGCACGAACTGCGCGGCGGACCCGGCGAGCTGGTGGCCGTACGGGCAGGGGCGGTCTGCCGGGCGACGACCGACGGCGCGGTGTGGATCCCCGAGCTTCGGCCCCGCCGCAGGCCGGGAGGGCCCGCCACGTTCAAACTGCCCGCTGTGACGGCGCTCGCCGGGCGTCTGCCCGCACTGCCTGAGCATCCTGTGCCGCTGCACGAGGAAGGGCGGCGACATGGCTGGAGCGACATCTGCTACCGGGAGGTGGGGCAGGCCGGTTTCCTCTCATTCTCCTTCCCCGGCGGTGCGATGAGCACGGCGCAGTGCCGACGGCTGCACGACGCCTACCGGCTGGCCTGCCGACGGCCCACCTCGGTGCTGGTACTGGGAGGCGGCCGTGACTTCTTCTCCAACGGCATCCACCTCAATGTCATCGAGGCCGCCGCCGACCCCGGCGAGGAGTCCTGGGCCAACATCAGCGCCATGGACGACCTCGTGGAGGCCGTGCTGACCACCACCGACCGGCTGGTGGTCTCCGCCGTGGGCGGCAACGCGGCCGCGGGCGGGGTGATGCTCGCCCTGGCTGCGGACGAGGTCTGGTGCAGGACGGGGGCGGTGCTGAACCCGCACTACAGCCTGATGGGGCTGTACGGCTCCGAGTACTGGACGTACACGCTGCCGCGCAGGGTGGGCGCCGCCGCGGCGGCGCGCCTCACCAGCAAGGCGCTGCCGGTGAGCGCCGAGGCCGCTGTGCGGCTCGGCCTGGCCGACCGGACGGTCGACTGCGACGCGCAGTCGTTCGAGGGCGAGGTCGTCCGGCTGGCGGCCCGCCTCGCCGCGTCGCCCGCGGCACCGTCGCGGATTGCGGCGAAGAAGGCCGAACGGGACCGGGACGAGGCCGACAGACCCCTGGCCGATTACCGGGAGGAGGAGCTGACCGTGATGCGGCGGACCTTCTTCGACCCTCGGTCCTCCTATCACGCACTGCGGCGTGCGTTCGTGCTCAAGGATCCTCCGTCGGGCCGGCCGTCGTACCTCGTCCCCGCCTCGACCGGCAGATCTGCGGGGGACCGGCCCGCCCGGGAGCCCGACGTCACCGGACTGGCGGCACACCATGCCGTACTCGCACCGGGTGCTTGGTACCAAGAACAGTGAAGGTCGATTTGTCGGCCTTCGTATGTCTCTTTCCAGGGAGGCATCCTCATGGATGCAGCAACGTCGAACACCGTGGACGCACCCGCTGCGCCCACCGGAGAAGAGTCCCCGATCCATATCCTCTGGATCAACGCGGGGCTGAGCTGTGACGGCGACTCGGTGGCCCTGACTGCCGCGATGCAGCCGAGCATCGAAGAGATCGTCGTCGGTGCGCTGCCCGGTCTGCCCAAGATCGAGGTCCACTGGCCGTTGATCGACTTCGAATGTGGTCCCGTGGGCGGTGCGGACACCTTCATCGAATGGTTCTTCAAGGGCGAGCGCGGCGAGATCGATCCCTTCGTCCTGGTCGTCGAGGGTTCCATCCCGAACGAGACGATCAAGCCGGAGGGGTACTGGTGCGGTTTCGGTGACAATCCGGAGACCGGCCAGCCGATGACCACCAGCGAATGGATCGACCGGCTGGCGCCCAAAGCCCTTGCGGTCGTCGCCATCGGCACCTGCGCCACATACGGCGGCATTCACGCGATGGCCGGTAACCCGACCGGGGCCATGGGCCTGCCCGACTATCTCGGCTGGGACTGGAAGTCGAAGGCCGGTATCCCGATCGTGTGCGTGCCGGGCTGCCCGATCCAGCCGGACAACTTCTCGGAGACCCTGACGTACCTGCTGTACCAGGCGGCGGGATCCGCTCCGATGATCCCGCTGGACGACAAGCTCCGTCCTGCCTGGCTGTTCGGCGCCACCGTGCACGAGGGATGCGACCGGGCCGGCTACTACGAGCAGGGCGAGTTCGCCCAGACCTACGACTCGCCCAAGTGCCTGGTCAAGCTCGGCTGCTGGGGTCCGGTCGTCAAGTGCAACGTACCCAAACGCGGCTGGATGAACGGCATCGGAGGCTGCCCGAACGTCGGCGGCATCTGTATCGCCTGCACCATGCCGGGCTTCCCCGACAAGTTCATGCCGTTCATGGACGAACCGCCGGGCGCCAAGGTCTCCGCCACTGCCAGCGGCGCGTACGGGGCGGTCATCCGCAGGCTCCGCGCGATCACGGCGAAGACCCTGGACACGGAGCCGAAGTGGCGGCACAAGAGGGGTCGGCTGACCACCGGCTACCGGCCCCCGTGGTGAACACGCCGAGGACTCCGATCGCACTCCACACCTTCCGGTGACGACCCCACCTCACGCTTCTCAGAAGGGCTACGGCACACACGATGGCACCGAAAACGAAGGCGGCCGGCGACGGCAGCGGCCTGGTGGAGATGGCCTGGGATCCGATCACCCGGATCGTGGGCAGTCTCGGTATCCATACGAAGATCGACTTCAAGCAGAAGCGGGTCGCGGAGTGCTACAGCACCTCGTCGGTCTTCCGCGGCTACAGCGTGTTCATGCGGGGCAAGGACCCCCGGGACGCGCACTTCATCACCAGCCGCATCTGCGGGATCTGTGGCGACAACCACGCCACGTGTTCCGTGTACACGCAGAACATGGCGTACGGGGTGAAGCCGCCGCACCTCGGCGAGTGGATCATCAACCTCGGCGAGTCCGCGGAGTACATGTTCGACCACAACATCTTCCAGGAGAACCTGGTCGGGGTCGACTACTGCGAAAAGATGGTCCGCGAGACCAATCCCGGCGTCCTGGAACTGGCCGAGCGCACCGAAGCGCCGCACGCCGGGGAGCACGGCTACCGCACGATCGCCGACATCATGCGGTCGCTCAACCCCATCGAGGGCGAGTTCTACCGCGAGGCCCTCCAGGTGAGCCGCTACACCCGGGAGATGTTCTGCCTGATGGAGGGGCGCCATGTGCACCCGTCCACGCTCTACCCGGGCGGCGTGGGCACCATCGCCTCCGTCCAGCTCTTCACGGACTACCTCAGCCGCCTCATGCGCTATGTGGAGTTCATGAAGCGGGTCGTGCCCCTGCACGACGACCTGTTCGACTTCTTCTACGAGGCCCTGCCCGGGTACGAAGAGGTCGGTCGCCGACGGGTGCTGCTCGGCTGCTGGGGAGCGCTCAACGACCCTGAGCACTGCGACTTCACGTACGCCAACATGAGTGACTGGGGACGCAGGATGTTCGTCACCCCCGGTGTGATCGTGGACGGCAAATTGGTCACCAATGACCTGACCGAGATCAACCTCGGCATCCGGATCCTGCTGGGCAGTTCGTACTACGACGACTGGGAGGGCAAGGAGCAGTTCGTCACCCATGACCCGCTCGGCAACCCGGTCGACCCCCGCCACCCGTGGAACCAGCACACGATCCCGGCGCCGCAGAAGCGGAACTTCGACGACAAGTACAGCTGGGTCATGTCGCCGCGCTGGTTCGACGGCAAGGACCACCTGGCCCTCGACACCGGCGGCGGCCCCCTCGCCCGGCTGTGGTCCACCGCGCTCTCCGGGCTCGTCGACGTCGGCTACGTCAAGGCCACCGGCCACAGTGTCGTCATCAACCTGCCGCGCACGATGACCAAGCCCGAGACCACCTTCGAGTGGCAGATCCCGAAGTGGAGCAACGCGCTGGAGCGCAACCGCGCCCGCACCTACTTCCAGGCGTACTCGGCCGCGATCGCGCTGCACTGCGCCGAGAAGGGGCTTGAGGAGGTACGCGCCGGACGTACGCAGACCTGGGAGAAGTTCGACGTTCCGGACGAGAGCATCGGCGTCGGATTCACCGAGGCCGTACGGGGCGTGCTGTCGCACCACATGGTGATCAGGGACGGCAAGATCGCCAACTATCACCCCTACCCTCCGACGCCGTGGAACGCCAGCACCAGGGACACCTACGGAACTCCCGGTCCCTACGAGGACGCCGTGCAGAACACGCCGATCTTCGAGGAGAACCCGCCGGAGAACTTCAAGGGCATCGACATCATGCGCACCGTGCGCAGCTTCGACCCCTGTCTCCCGTGCGGTGTCCACATGTATGTCGGTGGGGGCAAGACGGTGCAGAAGATGCACGTGCCCACCGGGCTGAGCGGACTGGGCGGATGAGCGTGACAACACATACCGCGGCAGCGAAGGCGCTCGACGCGGAGCAGGCCGGTCGTCGCATCGAGGAGATGCTCGAGCAACTGACGGCGGCCGGTGACCGGAAGGCTTCCGCGGCGGCCGAGGAACTGGTGCGGGTCCTGATGGACTTCTACGGCGCCGGGCTGGCCCGGATCCTCGACGGGCTCCGGGCCGCACCGGGCCGCGAAACCGGTGACACGCTGGACGAACTCCTGGGCGACGAACTCGTATCGAGCCTGCTGGTCCTGCATGACCTGCACCCCGAGGACATGGGCACGCGCATCGGGCGGGCCCTCGCGGCCGTCCGCGATCCCGTCGAAGTGGTGACCTTCGACGAGAGCACAGGCACTCTGCGCCTGCGGAGCGCCGGCACGGGCGGATGCGGCTGCACCGGCGCGTCGTCGGCGCAGCAGTCCGTCGAGAACGCCCTGGCCTGCTTCGCACCGGAGGTGACCACGGTCGAGATGGAGCCCGCCTCCGCCACTCAGGAGCCGGCACTCCTTCAGATCGGAACCCGCCCGCCGCAGGGCGTGGCAACCGCCCGGCCGGCCCCGGCCGGCACGCCATGAGCGCGCCCATGACGTGGGCCGGGCGGCCCGCGCCCGCCTCGGGCGTGCACACGCTGCGGCGGTTCGCGGCACCGCGTGAACCCCGGCAGGAGCGTTGCGAACTGTGCGGAGTACCGGTGGCCGAGGGGAACCACCGGCATTTGGTGGACACCGAGGAGCGTTCCCTGGCGTGCGCCTGCACCCCGTGCGCCCTGCTCTTCGAGCGGCCCGGCGTCGCCCACGGCCGGTTCCTGAGTGTCCCGGACCGTTATCTGGCCGACCACGACCATCGTCTCGACGACAACGCGTGGGAACTCCTGCAGATCCCGGTCAGCGTCGCCTTCTTCTTCCGCAACGCCGCACTGGGCCGGCTGGTGGCGCTCTACCCGAGCCCCGCCGGAGCCACCGAGAGCGAACTCGATCCGTCGACCTGGCAGTCGGTCCTCGGCGGCAGCCGTCTCTCCCAGCTGCTCGAACCCGACGTGGAAGCACTGCTGTTGCGCCGCACCGAGGGCCGGGCCGAGTGTTATCTGGTGCCGATCGACATCTGCTACGAGCTGGTGGGACGCATGCGCCTGCTGTGGCAGGGCTTCGACGGCGGAGCCGAGGCCCGTGCCGATCTGCAGGCCTTCTTCGAACACGTCGAACGCCGGGCCGAGGCAACGGTGGGGGAGCGACGACCATGACGGACTTCACCTTCACCTGCACCGGCGTACGCGCCGACCCGTACGCCGCCGGCCCCACCCTCGTCTTCCGGCTGCGCATCACCGCATCCGAAGAGGCGCGGGTGCACGCACTCGCGCTTCGCTGCCAGATCCGCATCGAGCCGGCCCGGCGCGGCTACGAAACGACTGAGGCCGAGGGCCTGACGGACCTGTTCGGAGAGCGCTCACGCTGGGGCAGCACACTCCAGCCCGTGCAGTTCGCCCAGGTCCCGGTCATGGTTCCCACGTTCACCGGGGCGACCGAGACGGACGTCGTCGTGCCCTGCACCTATGACCTGGAGATCGCCGCAACACGTTACTTGAACGCGCTGACGGATGGTGAGGTACCGCTCCTCATGCTCTTCTCCGGCACCGCTTTCACCGGTTCCGGAGGATTCCGGGTCGAGCCGGTGCCCTGGGACCTGGAGGCGCCCTTGCGGATGCCGGTGGCGGTGTGGCAGGAGATGATCGACCAGCACTTCCCCGGGTGCGGCTGGATCCGGCTTCCCCGCGACACCATGAGTGACCTGATCGCATTCCGCTCCCGGCACGCACTGCCCTCGTGGGAGGCGACCGTCCGGGCGCTTCTCGACGCGGCCGGGACCACGGCCCTCCCGCCGGCGGACCGGGCGTTCGCCGACGCCGGGCTCGCCGGGCTCGCCGAGAGGACGGCGCAATGACCTCATCCGCGCTGACTCCCGCGCTGGAATCCCGTTTCGCCGCTGCCCGGGGCGTGGCCGACGCCGTCCTCTTCGAAGGCTACGTCCTGTACCCGTACCGGGCGTCGGCGGCCAAGAACCGGCTCCGTTGGCAGTTCGGGGTGCTTGTACCACCGGCCTGGACGGCAGCCGCCGAAGAGCACGACTTCCAGCACACCGAGTGTCTGATGGAACCGAAGGCCGGCGCGACTCTGGCAGCCGAGGCGCGGTTCCTGCACGCCCAACGGCGCACCGTGCAGCAGCTCCGCGACGACGGCACCTTCGAGACCGTCCCCGAACTCCACCTCACCGACCGGGTCCTGGTTCCGTGGGACGAGGGTGCGGAGGAACGGGTCGAAGTACTCGCCACCGTGGCCGAGCTCACCGGCGACGGAGTCGTCGTCCCCTTCACACGCCCGGCACGCGAGGAGCACGAAACCGTCCGTGACGAGGACGGCCGGATCGTGGGCCGCCTGGTGCGCCGTTGCGAGGAGATCAGCGGCACGGTGCGGCTGTCCGCTGTCGAACTCGACGGCCCGTACCGGGCGATGCGACTCACCGCCGTCGTGGAGAACACCAGCACGTGGACGCCGGGCGCCGGTGACGCCGACCGCGACGCCGCTCTGCCCAGGTCACTGGTGGCCGCCCATCTCCTCCTGGGCCTGAGCGCAGGCTCGTTCCTGTCGATGACGGACCCTCCCGAGTGGGCCGAGGGAGCAGTCGCGGGCTGCCGGAATCTGCACACCTGGCCTGTACTGGCCGGGGAGCCCGGCCGCGCGGACCTGGTGCTCTCGTCCCCGATCATCCTTGAGGACCACCCGGCCATCGCCCCGGAGAGCCCCGGAGCGCTGTACGACTCCACGGAGATCGACGAGATCCTCGCGCTGCGCACGGCCGCCTTGACGGACCAGGAGAAGCGCGAGGCCCGGGGGACGGACGACCGGGCGGCCGCCGTGATCGACCTGGCCGACTCGATGCCCCCCGAGGTCCTGGAGCGGCTGCACGGCGCGGTGCGGGCCCTACGGGAAGTCACCGAGCCCGGTGCGCCCGCGGCCGTTGCGTCCGACGGATTTCCGCACATGCCGGGAGGGCCCGATGCGTACGACCTGATCCGGCCGGACCAGCCGTGGTGGGACCCGGCCGCCGACGCCGGCGCCGACCCGGCTCGCGACCGGATCCTGGTGGACGGCCGGTCGGTGGGCGCGGGCAGCCGCGTACTCCTGCGGCCGGGTCTGCGCCGCACCGACGCCCAGGACCTCTTTCTGCAAGGTCGCAGCGCACTGGTCGAAGCAGTACTCCACGACGTGGACGGGGGAGTGCACCTCGCGGTCACCGTGGAGGGCGATCCGGGTGCGGACATCCGGCGTGAGCAGGGCCGGTTCCTGTACTTCCAGCCCGACGAGGTCGCACCACTGGAGGACGCATGACAGCGCCCTCGGAGCAGAGAGCGACGACTCTGGTGGCGGGCGTCGGCAACATCTTCCTCGGCGACGACGGCTTCGGTGTCGAGACCGTACGACGACTGGCGTCAGGACCCCTGCCCGGCCACGTCGAAGCGGTGGACATCGGGGTGCGCGGAGTCCACCTCGCTTACCAGCTCCTCGACGGATACGACACGCTGGTCCTGATCGATGCCACCGAACGCGGCGGCGATCCCGGAACGCTGTATCTGATCGAGGCCGACCGGCCCGGCCGCATCGCGCCGCAGGAAGCTCTGCTCGACGGCCACCGCATGTCCCCCGACGCGGTCCTGGCCCTGCTGGAGACCCTGTGTGCCGGGACGGGCTGCATCCCCCCGAGACGCACGCTGGTCGTCGGATGCGAACCCGCCTGCGTCGAAGAGGGCATCGGCCTCAGCGGTCCCGTGGCCGCTGCCGTACCGGAGGCCGTGAACATGGTCCTGCGCCTCTTGCGGGACGACGAACGGATAGCGCCCACCGCACAGTCGGCGGTCGGCCAGGCCAACAACTGAGGAGACGAAAACCGTCATGAAGAAGATCATCATCGGCGGCGTGGTCGCTGCCGCCGTTGCCGCACTCGTGGTCCAGGTACTGCCCGACCTCAAGCGCTATGTGCGCATGCGGTGCATGTGAGGGCACCCCGATCCGTCAGGTCCGGGCTGCACCGAATGGCGTACGTAGTGTCCGGCGTCGGCGAGCCAGCCCGGCTGCGGCCGCAATCCCCCGGTGTAATGACGTGGGCAGGACGGAGACCCATGCACGAGATGTCCATCGCCATGGCCGTCGTCGGCCAGGTGGAAGAAGCAGCCCGAGCCGGCGGCGCCGTCGCCGTCACATCCGTCCGGCTCCAGGTCGGCGAGCTGGCCGGAGTGGTCCCCGACGCACTGTCCTTCTGTTTCGAACTGGCCTGCGACGGGACCGTTCTGGAAGGTGCGGAGCTGGTGGTCGACTCCGTACGGGCGACAGCACGCTGCGCGCCCTGTGCGGACGAATGGGCGGTCGGAATGCCTCCGCAGCTGTGCTGCCCCTTGTGCGGCGAGGCCACCGCGGAGCTGCTCTCGGGCCGCGAACTGCAGATCGCCGACGTCCACTGGGACGAAGGACCTGCGCAGAGACGTACCCGTGAACCGATTTCCGAGGAGCGCTGAACCATGTGCCGTGTGGTCGATCTGCAGCAGGCGGTACTCGCGAAGAATGACACGACAGCGCACCACCTGCGCACCGAACTGGCCGCCCGCGGCACCGCGGTCGTCAATCTGCTCTCCAGCCCGGGCAGTGGGAAGACAGCACTGCTCGAACGCGAATTGGTCCTGGCCCGTGAGACGGGCGTCCCTGTCGCGGCGCTGACTGCCGACCTGGCCACCGAGAACGACGCCATGCGCCTGGCCCGCTCCGGAGCCCCGGTCAAGCAGGTGCTCACCGACGGCCTCTGTCATCTGGAGGCACGGATGCTGGGCGGACACCTCGACGGGTGGCTGCCCGAGGACACCCGGCTCCTCTTCGTGGAGAACGTCGGCAACCTGGTCTGCCCGGCCTCGTACGATCTCGGCGAAACTCTGAGGGTCGTCCTCGCCTCGGTCACCGAGGGCGAGGACAAGCCGCTGAAATACCCCACCGCCTTTGGGCTGGCGCACCTGGTGCTCGTCACCAAGACGGACATCGCCGAGGCCGCGGCCTTCGACGAGGACGCGTTCCGCGCCAACGTCGAGCAGGTCAATCCCGGTGTGGAGGTGCTTCTCACCTCTGCCCGGCGCGGTGACGGCGTCGGGGCGCTCCTCGAACGGGCGCTGGACGCCGCGAACGGAGCCCCGGTCCACCGGCCCGTCATGGCCCAGCAGCACCACTCCACGCACACTCACACACACGCAGAACCCGGCGAGACCTCTCACGACCACCTCCATACGCATGCCGGTCGGGGCGAGCCAGGAGCTGCGACGGATGCGTCCGGCGCCATGGCGCAGACCCGCGGGTGACGGCCCAACGGTCCGGCCCGCTCATGGGTGAGCCGGCGCAACGTCGCCGGGTCACCGTCCGGGGCGTCGTCCAAGGCGTCGGGTTCCGGCCCTACTTGTACACGCGCGCCCTCGCGATGGGCCTGGCGGGACACGTCACCAACACCCCCGAGGGCGTCGTCGCGGAAGTCGAGGGCTCACCTGCTGCCGTGGCCCTGTTCTGCGAAGGGATCGTCGCGAACGCACCGCCCATGGCCGTCCTCGATTCCGTCGAGCACCGGGAAGTCCCCGCCGAGGGCGGTGCCGGATTCACCATCGTCGCCTCCCGGACCGGCGGACCTTCCCGCACGCTGGTCCCCCCGGACGTGGCCACCTGCGCCGACTGTCTCGCCGAGCTGGCCGACCCCGCGGACCGGCGCCACCGGCATCCCTTCATCACCTGCACCAACTGTGGGCCGCGGTTCACCATCGTCATGGATCTGCCGTACGACCGCGCACACACCACCATGGCCCGCTTCCCCATGTGCCCCGACTGCGCCCGCGAGTACGCAGACCCCGCAGACCGCCGCTTCCACGCCCAGCCGGTCGCCTGTCACCGATGCGGGCCGCGCCTCGATCTGCTGGTGGCGTACCCGGACCCGGGCAAGGCCCCACGACGTATCACCGCAGCGGACCCGGTCGCCGAGGCCCGCAGACTCCTGACCGGCGGAGCGATCCTCGCCGTCAAGGGGCTCGGCGGATACCACCTCGCGTGCGATGCGACCAACGCCGGGGCCGTGGCCGCACTCCGCCGCCGCAAGGCCCGTGGAGACAAGCCGTTCGCCCTGATGGCCCGCGACATCGGCGACATCGAACACCTCGTCCATGTCGGTGCGCAGGAGCGGGCGCTGCTCACCGGCGCCGTCCGGCCGATCGTCCTGCTGAGGCGCCGCCGCCGCGCCCTCCCCGGGCCGGACACCCCGGCACCGTCGGACAACGTCGCCCCGGGCAGCCCCGATCTCGGCGTCATGCTTGCCTACACCCCCCTGCACCACTTGCTCCTCGGCCTGCCCGGCGACCCGGCCGGGCCACGCCTTCTCGTCATGACGAGCGGCAACGTGGCCGGGGAGCCGATCGTCACCGACGACGCCGAGGCGCTGGACCGGCTCGCCCGTCTGACCGATGCCTGGCTGACCCACGACCGCCCGATCCAGGTACCGTGCGACGACTCCGTCGTACGCGTCTGCGACGGGGAACTGCTGACTGTCCGCCGCTCACGCGGTTACGCCCCCCGGCCCGTCGAACTGCCTCTCCCGGTACCGGCGATCCTCGCTGCGGGCGGCGACCTCAAAAACACCCTGTGCCTGGCGGAGGGGCGCAGAGCCTGGCTGTCCGCCCATATCGGTGACATGGACGACCTCGCCACACAACATGCCTTCGAGGACGCCGGACAGCAGTTGGAGACCATCACCGGGGTGCGACCCGCAGTCCTGGCCGTCGACAGACATCCCGGATACCGCTCGGGACAGCTGACCCGCCGTCTGGCCGGTGAACGGCAGCTGGTACGCGTACAGCACCATCACGCACACATCGCCTCCGCAATGGCCGAAAACGGCCTGGACGGCAGCCGGCGGGTGATCGGCGTCGCGTTCGACGGCACCGGCTACGGCGACGACGGAGCCGTGTGGGGCGGAGAGATCCTGCTGGCGGACTACGACGGTTACCACCGGTTCGGGCATCTCGCGTACGTCCCTCTGCCGGGCGGCGACGCCGCCGTACGGCGTCCCTACCGCATGGCCCTGGCACATCTGCACGCGGCAGGAATCGGCTGGGCGCAGGACCTGCCGTGCACCGTGGCCTGCCCGTCCGACGAACTGGACGTACTGTCAAGGCAGTTGGAACGGAATCTCAACTGTGTCCCCACCTCCAGCATGGGTCGGCTGTTCGACGCCGTCTCCTCCCTCGCCGGTATCTGTCACCGGTCCGGATACGAGGCCCAGGCTGCCGTCGAACTCGAAACCGCCGCGCTCCGGGCGGCCGAGGGCGACTGCGCGGGATACGGTTTTGCGCTGCGCTCTCCCGCACCGGACAGCGGGGGCGCGCTGATCGCCGACCCCGCGCCCGTACTGTCGGCGGTGGTGGAGGACGTGCGCGCGGGTACTGCGCCGGGCGTCATCGCGGCACGCTTCCACGAGTCGGTCACCGCCCTCGTGCGCAGCACCTGCGTCCTGGCGCGTGAGCGGTACGGCCTGGACACCGTTGCCCTGACCGGCGGAGTGTTCGCCAACACCCGGCTCTCCTCGGCCTGCGCCCGGACGCTTCGCGGACACGACTTCACCGTCCTGCTGCACCACCAGGTCCCCCCGAACGACGGAGGGCTGGCACTGGGGCAGGTGATGGTGGCCGCCCGAACCCGCGCCGCCCGAACACTTGATGGCTGCATCGGCGCGGCGCAGGGGAGTGCGGCCATCCACTGACGGCGTGTCCCGGCAGGACCGGGCAGGCGGATCAACCACAGCAAGGAGAAGTCATGTGCCTGGCGGTGCCCGGCAGAGTACTGGAAATCGAGGAACGGGACGGCACCCGCATGGCCACCGTCGATTTCGGCGGAGTGGTCAAGGAAGCATGTCTGGAGTACCTGCCGGACCTTCAGGTCGGCGAGTACGCCATCGTCCACGTGGGGTTCGCCCTGCAGAAACTGGACGAGGATTCGGCCCGGCAGACACTGGAGCTGTTCGCCCAACTTGGCATGCTTCAGGAAGAGTTCGGCGACCCGTGGGAAATGGCGGCAGAGGCGGGCGGGCTGCCGCTGCCCGGTTCCGGTGAAGCAGCCCAGGAGGCGCAGCGGTGAAGTACATCGACGAATTCCAGGACCCCGCACTGGCCCGGCGGCTGCTCGACGAGATCCGCGCCACCGTGACCAGGCCGTGGGCGCTGATGGAGGTCTGTGGCGGGCAGACCCACACCATCATCCGGCATGGCATCGACCAACTGCTGCCGGACCAGGTCGAATTGATCCATGGGCCGGGCTGCCCGGTGTGTGTCACCCCGCTGGAGGTCATCGACAAGGCGCTGGAGATCGCATCCCGCCCGGAGGTGATCTTCTGTTCCTTCGGTGACATGCTCCGCGTCCCCGGCACCGGCCGGGACCTGTTCCGGGTCCGCAGCGAGGGCGGCGACGTACGGGTCGTCTACTCCCCGCTCGACGCGCTGAGGATTGCCCAGCAGAACCCGGATCGGGAGGTCGTGTTCTTCGGAATCGGCTTCGAAACCACCGCGCCTCCCAACGCGATGACGGTTTATCAGGCGCGCAGGCTCGGCATCCGAAACTTCAGTCTGCTGGTGTCCCATGTCCGGGTGCCACCGGCGATCGAGGCGATCATGCAGTCGCCGAGCTGCCGGGTGCAGGCATTCCTTGCCGCAGGACATGTGTGCAGCGTCATGGGCGTGGGCGAGTATCCCGAGCTGGCCGAACGGTTCGGCGTCCCGATCGTGGTGACAGGATTTGAACCGCTGGACATTCTGGAAGGCGTGCGCCGTACCGTGGCCCAGCTGGAACGCGGTGAACACACGGTGGACAACGCCTACCCGCGCGCAGTGCGCCCAGAGGGAAACCCCGCCGCTCTGGCCATGCTGGAGGACGTCTTCGAGGTGACCGACCGGTCCTGGCGCGGCATCGGTGTCATCCCCGGCAGCGGCTGGCGGCTCTCCCCGCGCTATCGGGACTACGACGCCGAATACCGCTTCTCGGTGACCGGTATCGATACCCGCGAGCCCGCTCAGTGCCGCAGCGGAGAGGTTCTGCAGGGGCTGCTGAAGCCCCATGAATGCGAGGCATTCGACACCATCTGCACTCCTCGCACCCCACTCGGAGCGACCATGGTCTCCAGCGAGGGCGCCTGCGCCGCGTACTACCTCTACCGGCGGCTGGACATGAAGAAGACCGCACCTGTGGAGGCGAGCTCCGTTGGCTGAGACCGTCGAGACCCCCACGCGCGGTGACGTAACCGCTTCGGCAACGCCTCCCTCCGGTATCCCGCCGCTCGATCCCACGGCATGGACGTGCCCGGCCCCGCTGCGGGATCACCCGCGCATCGTGATGGGCCACGGTGGTGGCGGCGCGCTCTCCGCCGAGCTGGTCCAGCACATCTTCGCCCCCGCGTTCGGAGGTGAGGTGCTCGCGCAGATGGGCGATTCGGCAACGGTGTCGCTGGGCGGCGCCCGCCTGGCCTTCTCCACCGACTCGTTCGTGGTGCGACCGCTGTTCTTCCCCGGTGGCAGTATCGGCGACCTCGCGGTCAACGGCACCCTCAACGATCTGGCCATGAGCGGTGCGCGTGCCGCTTATCTGTCCTGCGGATTCATCCTGGAGGAGGGCGTCGAGCTCTCCGTCGTCGCGCGCGTGGCCGACGCCTTCGGCACCGCCGCGCGGAACGCGGGCGTCGAGGTGGCGACGGGGGACACCAAGGTGGTCGAAGCCGGTCACGGCGACGGCATCTTCATCAACACTGCCGGCATCGGCCTCATCCCGGCCGGCGTCGACCTGCGTCCACAGCGTGTCGTCCCGGGTGACGTCGTGATCGTCAGCGGGGCGATCGGTGTCCACGGCGTGGCGATCATGAGCGTGCGCGAGGGACTGGAGTTCGGCGTCGAGATCGAAAGCGACTGCGCGGCTCTGGGAGGACTCGTGGAGGCCATGCTCGCGGTCACCCCGGATCTGCATGTACTGCGCGACCCCACCCGCGGCGGGCTCGCCGCATCCCTCAACGAGATCGCGGCGGCGTCGGGCACCGGCGTCGTGATCCAGGAGCGACACGTCCCTGTCCCGCCGCCGGTGGCCAATGCCTGCGCCATCCTGGGCCTCGATCCGATGTACGTCGCCAACGAGGGGAAACTGGTGGCGTTCGTACCGCGTGAACACGCCGATGCGGTTCTGGACGCGATGCGTGCACACCCGCTGGGCGGGGACGCGGCAGTGATCGGTGAGGTGGTGGATGCCCACCCGGGCATGGTGGTGGCCCGCACCGGGCTCGGCGGTACACGGGTGGTCGACCTGCCCGTCGGGGAGCAACTGCCGCGGATCTGCTGACGACCCGCCACCCTGCGCCGGATCCCACGGCATGCCCGCCGAGCACACGCCGGATCCGGTGGCAGGGCACGGGAGTTCACTGACCATGTCGGCGGCCCGGCCGGCCTCTGTCCGGCAGTCCGGGCCACCACGTGGGGCTCCGACCGCACAGCGACGGAACCTTTCCGGCACAGGGCCGGGACGGTTCTCGTCGTGTGGGTCCGGCAGCACCGACGGGTGTTGTACCGAACCGGCCATTTCGAATTGCCGACCGTACCCCGCGCGCGGCGGACCACTGAGCCGTCCCTCCCGTCGGCGCTGGGATCCTCAGCGGGGAAACGGAGGAGCGCGAAGAGGCGTCAAGCGCTGTTCTGGCCAAGAGCGACAAGCACGCCGGGCAGTGGCGTGGTGACACCGGGGGGTGCATGCCTAAGGTCGGAGTGCGCGCAGCGGGGCAGACCGGTCGAACCATGGAAAAGGTCAACGACGCATCGCACAGGGGGAAGCAGTGCCGCGTGTCAAACCCGTCCTGGCACGGGCCCTCCGCAAGACTCCCTTACTCCACCTGGACGTCGCCCACCGGGGCCGGGTGCGGCGTCTGGGACTGAAACTTGAGGAACACGGCCCCACCGGATCGGTGAAGGACCGCAGCGCCGTGGGGTTGTTACAGGCGCTGCACGACGAACGACCGCTCACCCCGGGCGCGGTGGTGGTGGAATCCACCTCCGGCAATCTCGGCCTGGCCCTGGCCCGGCTGCTGCCCTCCATCGACTGCGTCTTCCTCGCGGTGGTCGATCTCAAGACCCCGCACGCCACCCGCACCACGCTGACCGAACGCGGCGCCCGGGTGATCGTCGTCGACGAACCGGACGGACAGGGCGGCTACCTGCTGAGCCGGCTGCGCAGGGTGCGCGAGCTGTGCGACCGCAACCCCGGGTACCGCTGGCCCAACCAGTACGAGAACTGGGCCTCGCCCGACATCCACCGCCGCACCACCGGACCCGAGATCACCGAGCAGGCGGGATTGGATCTCGGCGCGGTGTACGTGCCGGTCTCCACCGGTGGCACCCTCGCCGGCATCAGCGCACATCTGCGCCGGCACCGGCCCGACGTCGCCGCGGTCGCCGTGGACGTACGTGGTTCGCTGGCCGTCGCAGGCAGCGCCGGACGCCGGCTGCTGCCGGGCATCGGAGCCAGTCGGCCGTCCACCTTCCTGCATGGGTCGCACGGCTACGACCGTGCCGTGCACGTCGACGACATCGAGGCGATCGCCGTCTGCCGGATCCTCGCCGAGGACGTGGGACTTGTCCTCGGGGGATCCAGCGGCTGCGCCGTACGCGCGCTGCTGACCGACCTGGAGAACGGCCGCATGGACGACCGGCTCGCGGTCTGCCTGGCCGCCGACGGCGGCGGCAAATACCGCGACACCCTCTACTGCGACGACTGGGCGACCGAGCAGGGCATCGTCAAGGAGATCACGGCCGCCGTGGAACAACTGCGCCGCGAAGGCCTCTTCTTCGACCGAAAGCACCAGGAGCACTGACCATGGGCACGAGCACCACCCTTGACCGGCGGCGGACGGGCACCGGCTACCGGCAGTTCCTGCCGCTGGTCCAGGGCGCCACGCTGATCGAGTGGACCGGAACGGGACTGTTCCTCGCCGTCTCGACCATCTACTTCGTCAAGGTCGCTCATCTCAGCACGTCATCCGTCGGCACCGGCCTGACGATCGGCGGAGCCGTCGCCATCGCCGCCGCCGTGCCCATCGCCCGGCTGGCCGGACGCTTCGGGCCGAAGCCGGTGCTGATCGGTGTGATGCTGTTGCGCGCCCTGGCCACCGTCGGCTATCTGTGGGTGGACGGCTGGTGGAGCTTTCTCCTCGTGGTCGCCGTCATCGCCGTCACCGAGCAGTCCTCGCCCCCACTGGTGCAGTCGTACGTCGGTGCGCGAGCCCCCGAGAGCCTGCGCGCGAAGGTGATGGCCGTGCAGCGCACCGTCGTCAACCTCGGCATCAGTCTGGGCGGGCTGATCGCCGGAGTCGCCCTGGGTTCCGGAGCGCCCGGAGCCTTCCGGCCGCTGCTGATCGGTGGCGCACTCGCCTATGTGGTGGTGGCCGTGGTGTACGCCACCGCACAGGGAGAGGAGGCCGCGACCGCTGTCGAGAGCGCCCGCGTCGCGGAACTGCTCAAGGACCGAAGGCTGCTGGGCTTCACCGCGTACAACGCACTGGTGTCGCTCTGGATGCCGGTGCTCAACGTGGCCTTCCCCCTGTGGCTCGTCACCGGGACCGACGTACCGGAGCGCTATGTCGGAATCCTGTACGCCGTCAACACCGTGCTGTGCATCGTCCTTCAGTACCCGCTCAACCGCTGCTACAGCACAACGCGCCGGGCGTGGTACTCGTACGCGACCGCGGCACTGCTGCTCAGCTGCGGCACCCTGGCCTTCGCCGCCGCCCCTGGCCTCGGAACACGGGAAGCACTGCTGGTGCTCGGTGCCGCCGTCGTCCTCCTGACGTTCGCCGAACTGCTCCAGGTCGGCGCCTCGTGGACCCTCTCCTTCGACCTGGCACCCGAGCGGGCGCGCAGCGCCTACCTGGTGCTGTTCAACACCAGCCGCACCGTTGCCAACCGAGTCGTGGGCCCGGTGCTGATGACCGGCGTCGTCCTAGCCCTCGGCACGGCCGGCTGGGTCGCGCTCGCCTGCGTACTGCTGCTCGGTGCGCTCGTCCCCTTCGCGATGCTGCGCGGGCCGCGCGGCGCCGGCGACTGAACCGCCCCCGGACTCTGCCCACCACCGACCCTCTCGCCAAGGAGCTTCGCCCGCAATGGACTTCGAGCAATACCCCGACAGCCACTTCCGTTATCTGACCCGTGCGGACGTCATCGTGGCGGCCCGCGACGTGGACATCGTGGCGGCGGTGGCCGAGGCGCTCATGCTGCACTCCGCCGGACAGTCGGTCCTGCCCGAGGAGGCCTACCTCGGCTGGACCACGCCGCAGGGCGACCCGGCCCGGCTGCTGGCCATGCCCGGCGCGCTGGTCCAGGACGGCCGGCCACCGGTCATCGGCATGAAGACCATCAACGCCTCGATCGGTAACCCGGGACGCGGCATACCGCGCTCCCAGGGCTTCACCATGCTCCTCGACCCGGAGACCGCTCGCCCCCTCGCACTGCTGGAGGCCGCGTACATCAGCGCGATGCGCACCGCGGCGGTGACCGCGCTCGCCGTTCGCCATCTGGCGGTGGAGGAGCCTCGACAGCTGGCGCTCCTCGGCTGCGGCGCGCTCGCACAGGCGCATGTGGCACTGCTGCTGCGCACCGTGCCCACCCTGCGCCGAATCTCGCTGTACGACATGGCGCCCGACCGCGCGAAGTCCGTCGCCCGCTACATCGCTTCGCTCCCCGGGGCCGCGGACGTCGAGACGGTGCTCGCCGACGGTCCGCGCGAGGCTGTGCGGGACGCCGAACTCGTCGTGCCCGTCACGACGGTGACCCGGGGCTACATCGAGCCGGGCTGGCTGCGGCCGGGCGCGCTCGTCTGTCATGTCTCGCTGGACGACCTCACCGAGGCGGCGGTGCTCTCGGCCGGCACGGTGATCGTCGACGACTGGAGCCTGGTCCGTGACGACCCGCGCCGGCTGCTGGGCCGGATGCACCGGGCGGGCACCCTGCTCGGCCCCGACGGCACCCCGCGAGAAGGAGTCACCGCACGGCCCGGTGCCCGCCGCGTCGACGGCACGCTCGGCGATGTGCTCGCCGGGCGGCACCCCGGCCGCCGAGACCGGGACGAGATCGTGATCAGCAACCCGTTCGGTATGTCGATCCTCGACGTCGCCGTCGCCGACCGTATCCACGCCCGCGCCGAAGCCGCCGGTCTGGGCGTCCGGCTCACACTCTGAGGGGGATCCGCATGACGATCGATCAGAACATCCAGGAGATCAACCGCACCATGTGGTCCTACGGTGAGTACCGGCATGTCGCCGATCTGCTGCGGCCCGGCGCCGTCGAGTTGGTCGACCGGCTCGCCCCGGAGCCGGACACCCGCCATCTGGACGTCGCCACAGGGAACGGCAACGTCGCGCTGCTGTCCGCCCTGCGCGGCTGTGACGTCACCGGGCTGGATCTGACCGACGAGTTCTTCCCCGACGCGCGCGCACGATTTTCAAGGGCCGGTGTCGAGGTGGAGTTGCGCCGCGGCGACGCGCAGGAACTCCCGTTTGCCGACGCGTCGTTCGACCTCGTGACCTCCACCTATGGGATCCAGTTCGCGCCCGACCATGCCGCGTCATCCGGCGAGATGGCCCGGGCGCTGCGGCCCGGCGGCCGGATCGGCATGTGCAACTGGACGGCACGCAGCTGGACCGCCCACTTCCAGGAGATCCTCTCCGCCTACTTCCCCTCGCCCAACGGCCATCAGGGGCAGCCCATGCTGTGGGGCTCCCCGGACTATCTCGCCGAACTCTTCGGCCCCGGATTCACCGTCACGTCCGAACGCCGGGAACTTTTCTACCCGTTCGACACAGCCGAGGATCTGGTCGCCTTCTTCGAGAACTGCTTCGGTCCCTGCATCGCAGCGAAGAACACCATCTCGCCGCCCTCGCGCTGGAAGGAACTGCGCGCGGAGATGGCCGAGATGACCGAGGGCTTCCACACCACCGATGAGCGTGGCACAGGCGTGCCCGTCGAGTACCTGCTCGTCGTCGCAGAGAAGAAGGGGGCGTAGTGACCGGCATACCCGAGCACTATCCGACGCTCCCGCTGGCCGAAGGGGCACGGGAGCGGGCCGTCGCCCTGGCGCTGACCCGCAGCGAGCCGTACGAGCTGGGCGAGGGAGTCCACACGTACGTCGAGCGGTACTCGGCCACGCACCCTGATCGCGCGGCGATCGACGACGGCGAAATATCCATCGGCTACGCCCAGTTGGCAGACCGGATGCGTCGCACAGCCGCACAACTGGCGGCTGCCGGAATCTCGCGCGGGCAGATCGTCGCGGTCGGCGGCCGTCGCGGCAGCGACGTCATCACGGCCTTTCTCGCACTGGAGCTGCTGGGCGCCGTCTATCTGCCGGTGGACGCCGCCTGGCCCGCCGCCCGCGTCGAGTCCCTCCTCACCGACAGCGGCGCCGTGCTCATGCTGACGACCGGCGGAGCGGCGCACAGCGGCGAACTGATCAAGGGAGCCCAGGCGGCCGGGGTCCCCACCACGGCACCGGAACCGGCGGACCCCCCGTACACCCGGACCGCACCACCCGCCCCCGACGAGGTGCGCTATGTCCTCTACACCTCCGGATCGACCGGCCGCCCCAAGGCCGCGATCGTCGAACACCAAGGGATGCTCAACCATCTGTGGGCCAAGGTCGACGACCTCGGACTGACCGCCGACGACCGGCTGGCGCAGACCGCACCGCTGGGCTTCGACATCTCCGTCTGGCAGATGCTCGCTCCGCTGCTCGTCGGCGGCCGCGTACAGATCTTCGGCGACGAGCAGGCGCAGGACGGCGCACTGCTGCTGGAGGAGCTGCGCGGCCACGGAACCACGGTGCTGGAAACCGTACCCACACTGATCCGCTTCCTGCTCGATGCCCACGAGAGAGCAGGGACCGGGCCCGGCGCGCTGCGCTGGATGATCGCCACCGGCGAGGAGCTGGCACCCGCCCTGGCCCGGCGGTGGCACAAGACCATGCCGGGCGTCGGACTGCTCAACGCCTATGGCCCCACCGAGTGTTCGGACGATGTCACCCATGCCGTACTCGGCCCGCCGGCCGCCGGAGTACGCCATCTGCCGATCGGTTCTCCCATCGGAAACGCAGCGCTGTATGTGCTTCGTTGCGAGGAGGGGGAGTGGCACGCCTGTGCGCACGGGGAGACCGGCGAGCTGTTCGTCGGAGGACTCCCCGTGGGCCGCGGCTACCTCGGAGAACCGGACAGCACCGCTCGCGCCTTCTTCACCGACCCCTTCGGCGACGGCGGCGGGCGCCTCTACCGCACCGGGGACGCCGTACGCGTACTGCCGGACGGCCGGCTGGAGTATCTGGGCCGGGTCGACCGGCAGGTGAAGCTCGGTGGCGTGCGCATGGAGCTCGCCGAGATCGAAGCGGTCCTCGGCGGCCACCCCGCGATCGCCGCCTGCGCCGTCACCGTCCACACCCCCGACGACACCGGCGCCCTGGTGGCCCGCGAGAGCGCCCACATCTTTGTGGCCGCCCAGCCGCCACGGCTCGTCGCCCATGTCACCGCCTCCGGCGACGAGGTGGCGGAGGAATCACTCCGCGCTCATCTGGCCGAACGGCTCCCCGCGCCGATGGTGCCGCACACCTTCGTCGTCCTGCCCCGCCTTCCGCTCACCCGGAACGGCAAGACGGACTACAAGGCGCTCCCCGCACCACCGCGCCGCAGCCGCCCCGACCGCCGCCCGTACACACCACCGCGCGGCGACGCGGAGATTGCGATCGCGGCCCTCGTCGCCCAAATCCTCGGCACCGGCCGGGTCGGCAGGGACGACTCGTTCCTGGAGCTGGGCGGAGACTCGCTGCTGGCCATGCGGCTGGTCGCGGCACTGCGGGAGGAGGGATCGGCCGCGGGCCTGCGCGACGTGCTGCGCGACGGCAGCCCCGCCGCACTGGCCGTGCTCGGCCGCCACCGGCAGCAGACGGCCGGCACCCGTACGGAACATGCCTGGGACGCCCCGAGGACCCGGCCGCTCACCCCGCAGCAGGCCGGTGTCTACTTCCACTGGCGACTCGACCCGCTCAGCCCCTACTACAGCTACCAGGGCTCCCTGGAACTGGACGGGCCACTGGACGTGGCACGGCTGGCGCGAGCCTGGCAGCTGCTGCTCTCCGAGAACCCGCTGCTCCTCGCCCGGTTCGCCGAGACCGACGAGCCGGGCGCACAGGCAGTGGTGCACCACTATCCGCACTGGGAAGTGCTGCCGCCCGGACGGGCGCGGGACATCACCGCGGACGAGTTCCGCACAGTGGCCTCCGAGGAGGCTGCCAAGCCCTTCGACCTCCTCGCCGAACCCGCCGTGCGGACCGAGCTGTTCCGACTGCCCGGCGGACAGCACCGGCTGCTGGTCACCATGCACGAACTGCTCCTCGACGGCTGGGGCGCCACCGTGCTGTTCCAGCGGCTCGCCGAACTGTACGAACAGCAGCCGGCCGGCCCCGACCCCGAGCGCGCCACCCGGTACGACCGCTATCTGGACCACTTGGAGGCGCGCCTTGCCACCGAGGAGGTCGCCGAGGCCGGGAAGTACTGGCTGCGCCGGCTCGCGGGCGATCTCCCGGCACTGCAGATCGCGCAGAAACAGCGGCCCGCCACGCCCACCTACCGGGGCGAGACGACCGAGGCGGTCCTCGACGAGCGCCTGTCCCAGCGGCTGCGCGACACCGCACTGTCCGCCTCCGCCACCGCGTTCGTGCCGCTGCTGGCCGCCTACGCGCTGGCCCTGAGCTACTACGGCGACGCCGACGAGGTGATCGTCGGCGCCCCGATGGCGGGCCGGGAGCGGCCGGAGGCGGCCGAGGTACCGGCGTTCATGCTCGCCATGCTGCCGCTGCGTCTGCACATCGACCCGGCCGCGACCCTCGCGGAGTTCACCGCACAGGTGCGGGAGACGGTGTACGACGCGTACGCCGCAGCCGATCACCCCTTCGGCTGGACGCTTCGGCGGCTTCCGGCCGCCTCACGCAGCTCCTCGGCGACACCGGTCTTCCAGACCATGCTCAACATGCTGCCGTACCCGGCGCGCGCCACCACCGCCTCGGACGTCGGGTTCCGCTTCGTCGAGCTGGACACCGGCTACACCAAGTACGACTGCGCGCTGTACGTCCAGCCGCACGGCCCCGACCGGCTGCTGTTGCAGTACGCCTACCAGCAGGAGCTGCTCGACGCCCCGGCCGCCCGCAACGTACTGGAATCCACGCTGATCGCTCTGCGGGCCCTGACCGACCCGGAGCGTGCGGAGCACACCACCATCCGTTCCCTCGATCTGCTGCCCGGAGACGATCAACGATGACCACGCCGACCCTGCTGGAACGCTTCGCCGAGCAGGTGGCGGCCCACCCCCGGGCCGTCGCCCTGCGCCACACCGGCACCAGCCTCACCTACCGCGAACTCGACGAGTGGAGCGGCCGGCTGGCCGCCCGGCTCGCCGCCAAAGGGACGGGCCCCGGCTCGCTGGTGGCACTTGCCGCCCAGCGCGGCCCCGCCGCCGTCGCCGGAGTTCTCGCCGTACTGAAAACGGGTGCCGCCTACCTCGGGCTCGACCCTGCGATACCCGTGCGACGACAGCGCCGGATGGTGGAGGAGACAGGACCGCACTGCGTGCTGGCCGAGCCCGGACTCGATCAGTTCCCCACACTGGACGCCCCCCGCGTCACACTCGCACCCCTCACCGACGGCCCGCTGCACCAGGCCCCCGGGCAGGAGCCCGACGACGACGCGCTGTTCCACATCGTCTACACCTCGGGGACGACCGGAAACCCCAAGGGCGTACGCATCAGCCGGCGTTCGGTCCGCGGACGGCTGGAATGGATGTGGCGGGACCACCCGTTCCCCGACGACGCGGTACTGGCCGTCCAGAAATCCCTGGCGCTGGTCGCCTCGCCCTGGGAGCTGCTGGGCGGACTGCTGAAGGGCATTCCGTCCGTCGTGCTCGGTACCGACGAACTACTCGACCCGGTGCTGTTCGCCGCCGCCGTCGAGCAGGAGCGGATCACGCATCTCTACCTGACCCCGCAGCTGATTGCCGGGTTGCTGGAGGAGAGCGCCGGACGCCCCGGCGGGCACCGGCCCGTGCTGGTCACCAGTGGCGCCGACACCCTGCCGGTGGACACGGTCCTGCGCTTCCGTGAGGTCTGGCCCGACGCCACGCTGCTGAACCTGTACGGCATGACGGAAACCGCCTCCAACGTCGCCGCGTACGACACCGCCCGACTGCCCTCGGACGCCGAACGCGTCCCCGTCGGGAGGCCCGTGGCGGGTGCCTCGCTCTCGGTCCGCGACCGCCTCGGCCGACGGCTGCCATCCGGTGTGACAGGTGAGGTGTGGGTCTCCGGGCCTCCGCTCGCCCTCGGCTATCTCGGCGGCGACGGCGAAGACCGCTTCACCACGGACGACGCAGGAGTCCTGCACTACCGGACCGGAGACCGCGGCCGCCAACTCCCGGACGCGGTACTGGAGATCATCGGACGCGCAGACAACCAGATCAAGGTACGCGGCTACCGCGTCGAGCTGGAGGAGATCGAGGCCACGCTGCGCAAGGCGCCGGACATCACCGACGCGGGGGCGTACGCGGAGAACGAGGGCGGCGAAGCACGCACCGTCGCCTGTTTCACCGCCGACGAGGAGAGCGGCACCGCCGCACTGCGCGGCTATCTACGCGACCGGCTGCCCGACTACATGCTGCCTGCCCGAATTCAGCAGGTCCCGAGGCTTCCGCTGAGCACCAACGGCAAGCTCGACCGCACCGCCCTGCGCACGCTCGTGGAGAGCATCGGGCAGGAGCGGACGGCCGGATTCACCCCGACCGATGACACCGAGGCCGCTGTCGCCACCCTCTGGCAGGAACTGCTCGGTGCCCCACCGGCCTCGGCGGACCAGAACTTCTTCGACGCCGGAGGCCACTCCCTGCTCGCCGTGCGGCTCGCCAACCGGCTTGCGAAGACAGCAGGCCGACGCGTCCCACTGCGCCGCATCCTCGGCGCACCCACCGTCACCGCGATCGCCGCACTGTGCCGCGAGACCCAGCAGGAGGAACAGGCATGAACGTCCCATGGTTGAGCGTGCCGGGCGAAAACCCCCCGGACAGCGCGGCCGGCACCCTCGCCGTCTGCTTCGCACCCACCGGTGCCCACGGTTCGACGTTCGCGAACTGGCGGGGCCGGCTGCCCGAGGACACCGCACTCGCGCTCATCACACCGCCGGGCCGCGGTACCCGCGTCGACGAGGAACCCGTCACCGACATGACCGCCTACGCGGATGCCGTGGCGGCCGAGATACGCGCACTGCGGGCAGGGCGGCGACTGGTGCTGATCGGCGTCAGCCTCGGTGCACTCCTTGCGTACGAGACGTGCTGCCGGCTGCTCGACGCCGGGGTGCCGGTCGTGCGGCTGTGCGCGGTGGCCGGACAGTGCCCCGGTGACTTCCACGGCGACGGTGGCGACGTGACCGTCGAGGACGCCCGTGCCTTCGCGACCGGGACCGGACTGACCGACCCGGAGCTGCTGGCGGACCCCGAGTTCGAGGAGGTGCTGCTGCCTCCCGTCATCGCCGATCTGCAGTTGGCCGCGGACTACGACGGCAGCCGAAGTCCCGTACCGCACGTCGAGTTGCGCGCGGTGTGGGCCACCGAGGACCCGCACGTGCCCGAAGTGACCGTGCGGCGCTGGATCGACTGGACCCGTGGCGAGTGCACTCTGCTGTCCGTCGAGGGCGGTCACTATGCCCATCAGGAGAACCCGGCAGCGGTCATCTCCGCCTGCCTGGACGGACTTCCCGGGGCCCGGCCGTCACGACGCTCCGTGCTCGGCGCCGGAGCGACGGCCGTCGCGGGCGCGGTGCTGGGCCTCGGTGCGGTCCCGGCCACGACACCCGGAGCGTCGGCAGCCGCGCCGACCGCCGCGGGCGGTGTCTCCTTCGAGGGCGATCCCACCGACGCCGTGGGCCTCGCCGTGGCCATGATCCGCCAGAACACCAGCAACCCCGGCGACGGTGCCCTCACCCAGCCGTTCGCCCAGATGCTCCAGGGAATCTTCCGTGCGGCCGGGGTGAGCACCGAGATCGTGCCCACCCCCAAGGAAGGCAACGTCCACTTCTTCGCCCGTGTCCCCGGCAGCGGGCCGGCCCGGAAGAAACCACTCGTCCTGCTCGGCCACTCCGACGTGGTCCCCGCCATCGGTGACAAATGGACGACGGACCCCTTCGCCGGAGACATCGAGGACGGCAAGCTGTACGGCCGCGGCTCGCTCGACATGAAGGGCGTCAACGCCGCATTCGTCGCCGCTCTGCTGCGCCATGTCCGCGAGGGCGCGGCCTTCGACCGCGACATCGTGTTCTGGTCCGACTGCGACGAGGAGCAGGGGCCCTACGGGGTGCGCTGGTTCCTCTCGGAACACCCCGGCAAGGTCGACGCGGGCGCGGTCATCACCGAGGGTGGCTGGGTGCTCAACCAGCGCGACGGCAGGACACCCATGATCGCCTCGCTCACCTGCAACGACAAGCGCTCCCTGCTGCTGCGCCTGGAGACCTCCTCGTACGCCACCCACACGTCCAAGCCATTCACAGGACAGGCCGTGATCCGGCTGGGGGAGGTGCTTGACCAACTCGGGCAGTGGCGCGCACACATCCGTCCCAACGCGTTGTCCCGGCAGTACTTCGCCGAACTGGCCGAGGCCACCACCGACCGGTCGCTCGCCGAGGCCCTGCGCGAGATGCTCAATGCCCGTACGGAACAGCAGCGGGACAGGGCCGGCGAAGCGGTGGTACTGCTCAGCGAGACCCCTGAGCTGCACAACGCGATGCTGCGCACCACACTCGCCTTCACCTCCGCGCAGTCCGGCTACTACCCGAGCATCGTGCCGGGCACGGCGACCGCGGAGTTCCGGGCCGCCTTCCTCCCCGGGGCCGACGACCCCGGCCGCATCGTCGCCGAACTGCGCTCGCTGATCGGCAACCGGGCGGCGCTGACCGTGGTCGGCAACCCCGGCGAGAGCGAGCAACAGGCCCTGGACCGGCTGCGCGGCTACCTGGCCGTGCCCGATTCCGACTACGACACGGACGTCTTCCGTGCCTGGCAGACAGCCGTACGCAGGACACACCCCGGAGTACGGGCCACCGCTTGCCAGTTCGAGGCGGTCACCAGCGCGGTGCCGTTCCGGGAACAGAACGTGCCCGTCTACGGCATGTACCCGTTCACCGTGAACCGGGACATGCTCAAGCGCATGCACGGCACCGACGAACACATCGGCGTCGAAGCCCTGCGGCAAGGCACCGAAACCGTCTATCAGCTGCTGGCCGGACTGCGCGCCGAGGCCTGACCCGACCGCACCGTACGGGCGTGCCCGGCCGGGCACGCCCGTACGGTGCGTCGGACCCCTGACGTCATCCCACCCTCACCCAGTCGAGAGTGCGCTCGACCGCCCTCTTCCAATCGGCGTAGCCCTCGGCGCGCTGCTCGTCGCTCCACTGCGGCTCCCAGCGTTTCGACTCCTGCCAGTGCTCCCGCAACTCGCCCTGACTGCGCCAGAAACCGGTGGCGAGACCCGCCGCGTACGCGGCGCCCAGCGCGGTGGTCTCGGCGACGACCGGGCGGCTCACCTGCACCCCCAGGACATCTGCCTGGATCTGCATGCACAGGTCGTTGGCCGTGACCCCGCCGTCGACCTTGAGCACATCGAGATGGACACCTGAGTCCTGTTCCATCGCCTCCACCACATCCCGGCTCTGGTAGCAGATGGCTTCCAGAGTGGCCCGCGCCAGATGGGCGTTGGTGTTGTAGCGGGCGAGACCGACGATGGCGCCGCGGGCGTCCGAGCGCCAGTAGGGAGCGAAGAGGCCCGAGAACGCCGGCACGAAATACATTCCGCCGTTGTCCTCGACGGTTCTGGCGAGCCGTTCGCTCTCGGCGGCTTCGCTGATGATCTTCATCTGGTCGCGCAGCCACTGCACGGCGGACCCCGTGACCGCGATGGAGCCCTCCAGAGCGTAGACAGCCGGGCTCTTGCCGAACTGGTAGGCGACGGTGGTGAGCAGGCCGTGCCGTGACCGGATCAGCTTCGTACCGGTATTGAGCACGAGGAAGTTTCCGGTGCCGTACGTGTTCTTCGCCTGGCCCGGATCGAAGCACACCTGCCCCACGGTGGCCGCATGCTGGTCGCCGAGCACCCCGGTGATCGGGATCGCGGCCCGCAGGGGCCGGGACGTGCGCGTGCGGCCGTACGCCTCCGCGTCGGAGGACGGGTTGATGGCCGGGAGCATCGCCCTGGGGATGTCGAAGATGCCCAGCAACTCGTCGTCCCAGTCGAGCGTCTCCAGGTTCATCAGCATTGTCCGGCTGGCATTGGTCACGTCGGTGGCGTGGATGCCGCCGTCGGGGCCGCCGGTGAGGTTCCACAACACCCAGCAGTCCGTGTTCCCGAACACCGCATGGCCCTGTTCCGCAGCCTCGCGGACCCCCTCGACATTGTCGAGGATCCACTTGATCTTCCCGCCGGAGAAATAAGTGGCCGGAGGCAGACCCGACTTGCGGCGAATGACCTCGCCATGGCCCTCGTTCTCCAGGGCCTTGGCGATCGAGTCGGTCCGGGTGTCCTGCCACACGATGGCGTTGCAGTACGGACGACCGGTGCGGGGGTCCCAGACGACGGTGGTCTCGCGCTGGTTCGTGATCCCGATGGCATCGAGATCGGTGGCGCTCAGGCCTGAGGTGCGCAGAGCGTTCTGCATCACCGAGTTGGTGCGCTCCCAGATCTCCACCGGGTCGTGCTCCACCCAGCCGGGGCGGGGCAGGATCTGCTCGTGTTCCAACTGGTGCTTGGCCACTTCGTTCCCGTCGTGATCGAAGATCATGAAGCGGCTGCTGGTGGTGCCTTGATCCACCGCGCCGATGAAGTCCGCCATGGCGTGCTGCCTCTCCTGAATCCCCGCTCGACGAAGTACCGGGCGTCACTCCACCTGTGGCGTGGGGATGCTGCCCTCCGGCTCCGCCTCCGCGGTGGGCAGGAACCGGCCGACAAGGGTCTTGTAGAGGAACGCACCGACCAGGCCACCCGCGAATGGGCCCACAATGGGCACCCAGTAGTAGAAGTTCCCGTACTGGTCCCGCCACGCTCCTCCGTAGCCGGTGAGGAAACTCGCGAGCCGGGGCCCGAAGTCACGGGCCGGATTGATCGCGTACCCGGCATTGGTGCCCCATGCCATACCGATGCCCACCACGATGAGGCCCACGATGAACGGCCCGAGATTGGCGCCCGGCGGCTTATTCAGAAGATCCGTGACCGCGAAGATCAGCAGCACAAGAATGGCGGTTCCGATGACCTGGTCCCGCAGCGCCCCCCATTCGTGAACCGGAAGCGCGGGGTTCCCGTTGGCGGGCAGCGTCGAGAAAACGATTTGCGTCTTGATCGTGTGCCCCGGGTCCGCCCTCGCGAGGGCCTCGGTGTAATTCCAACGCACCACGAGTGCTCCGACGAACGCTCCTGCGAGCTGTGCGAGTGCGTAGGGTGCCACCTTCTTCCAGGGAAAATCCTTGAAAGCGGCAAGCGAAAGAGTTACAGCGGGATTGAGGTGCGCTCCGCTCAGCCTGCCCGCCACATAGACACCCAGGGTGACTCCGAGACCCCATGCCCAGGCGATGCTGTCGTGATTTCCGAGCCCTCCCGGCGGGTCGGTGAGTGCTCCGCCGGCTACGACCTGGGCCACCACACCACAGCCGAAGAGGATGAGAACCATCGTGCCGAGGAACTCCGCCGAGAGCTCCCCGACGATTCCCGACATCTTGAGCCGCTCCATGGGGATCTCGCTTCCTGTCGAGTCACCACCGTTGGCGGCATAGATCCAGATATGAGCGTAGACGCAGAGAATTGGTTCCGCATTTGGTGGCCATGTGGTGGCGGAAGCCACGCAGTCGGCGCGGGGCTCGCCTCGCGAAGGGGCCCGAACCAGGGCCTGGTGTCAGTCCACGTCGACGTTGTCGAAGAGTTCGAGCATGCTGCTGAGCACCCGCACGCAGGCCGTCACGTCGGCGTCGGTCAGGTTCCCGTCCACCTGGCGCAGCAGGGCCTGCTCGCGGTCGAGGGCGGCAGTGATCGCCGCCCTGCCGCCGTCGGTCAGCCGGATCAACGAAGACCGCTGGTGAGCGGGGTTCGGGATGACCTCGACCAACTGCCCCGCCGCGGCGTCGTTGACCATGCGCTGCACGAACTGTCGGCTCAGCGCCTGTGCGCGGCCCATCTGGGGGACCGTCATGGGTCCGTGCTCGTGCAGCAGATCCAGGACGGCGCGCACGCCGACGGACAGGCCCTCGATCGGTGCGGCCTGTTCCACCTTGCGTTGCACGCGCCTGTACAGCGGCCCGACCAGGGCGAAGACCTCCGTGAGTCGGTCGGCCAGGTCCTCGGGAGCCAGGGGCGGATCGGTATCGGTCATCTCGCCATCATGACACCTTGGTTGCCAACTTTGGAGAAAAATGGCACCTTGGTTGTCATGACTGCTGTTTCAGACCTGCTCTCCTTCGAGACCCGGGACGGCCACCTCGTCTACCGCGACGCCGGGGCGGGCCCACCGCTGGTGCTGCTGCACGGCGGCTTCCTCGACCACGGCATGTGGGACGACCAGGTGCCGGTCCTCGCGCGGAGCCACCGGGTGATCGTGCCGGACGCCCGTGGGCACGGCGGATCGTCCAACGCGGGCGGGCCATTCCGTCATACGGACGACCTGGCCGCTCTGCTGCGCCACCTCGACACGGGTCCCGCGGTGCTCGTCGGAGTGTCGATGGGCGCGGCCACCGCTGTTGACACCGCGCTCGAACACCCCGATCTGGTACGTGCATTGGTCGTCAGCGGGGCTGGAACGAGTGAGCCCGAGTTCCACGATCCCTGGTCCGAGGAGATCCTGACCGAACAGGCCCGCGCCCTGGCCGCCGGCGACCCCGAAGGCTGGATCGATGCCTTCATGCTCTTCGCCGCAGGCCCGCACCGCACACTCGACGACGTCGACCGCACCGTCGTGCAGCGGCTGCGCGAGATGACCGTGCGGACGGTCGCCAAGCACCGCGGCGACGAACCCGACTGGCTCGTGCCCGTGACGGACACCTGGGCCCGAGCGGCAAGGATCGCGATCCCGGTACTGGCCGTCAAGGGCGGTATCGACTCGGATGACCACATCGGCATGGCCCGACGCCTCGTACGGACAGTCGTCGACGGGCGTGAGGCAACGGTCGAGGCCACCGCGCACTACCCCAACATGGAACGACCGGACGCCTTCGACGAGATCCTCGGGGAGTTTCTGAAAGCTGTCCTCGCGCAGGACCGCGGCACCGACTGACCGGGCGCGCGTTGAGTGGAGGGCTCCGCCGGTCCGCGTGTCTCCGGCTTCAACGGGCGGCGGCAGCCACCGCACCGCCGGCTCCCGCCGCTTCCTCCGCAGGAGTGTCGTGCAGGCCGAGGCGCAGGTGCTCGACGTGGAAGAGGGCCTGGTCGAGGAGTTCGGCGACGTGGTTGTCGTACAGCGCGTAGATCACCGAGCGGCCCCGGCGCTCACCGGTCACCAGGCCGAGGTTGCGCAGCAGCCGAAGCTGATGGGAGCAGGCGGACTGCTCCATGCCGACCGCGTCGGCGAGCTCCGTCGCCGGACACGCCGCCGCACGACTGGGCGCCGAAGTGGGGATCGGCGACGTGCGGGCCGGGCTGCTGCCACAGGACAAGGTGCGCGCGGTCAGGGAGTTGGAGCGCGCCGGGCGGAAGGTCCTCGTGGTCGGGGACGGCGTCAATGACGCCCCGGCGCTGGCCGCCGCCCACAGCGGCATCGCCATGGGCAGAGCGGGCTCCGACCTCGCCCTGGAGACCGCCGACGCGATCGTCGTCCGCGATGAACTCGCCACGATCCCCACCGTCGTGGCGCTCTCTCGCCGGTGCCGTCGCCTCGTGGTGCAGAACCTGGTGATCGCCGCCGTCTTCATCACCGGCCTCGGCATCTGGGACCTGGCGGGCACTCTTCCGCTGCCCCTCGGCGTGGCCGAGCACGAGGGCTCCACCGTCATCGTCGGGCTCAACGGCCTGCGCCTGCTGCGCGACGCCGCCTGGACGCGAGCCCGGAGTGCCGGGTGAGCCGCTGAAACCCGCCGACGCCGTCGGCGTGGTCATCGCACACTCCCAGCAGGGCGCTCCGCACGAGCGGGGCCACAGCCCGTATGTATGCAGAGTTCCGGGGGCGCGGTGCCGAGCAAGGTGTCCGGACGGTGCGGGGTGCGACGGGAAGGGGCGCGACCGGACGGGGAAACCCTGTGGGGGTATCCTCGGGCTCGTACCGCAGGACCCGTACGACCGAGAATTCGAGGCAGCCGTGGATCGCAGGCGGACGCGCACGCCGGGAGCGTCCCGGCTGCTCGTGCTGTGTGCCGTCCTGTGCGGACTCTTCCTCATGCATGGGGCCCCCGCGAGCGCCGCCGAGGGCTGCCACGGCAAAATGGCCATGGCCTCGGACGCGCCCATGCCCACGACGACGGGTGCCGGCCACACATCCTTGACGGATGCGCACAGCTCCTTGACGGATGCGCACAGCATCGCCCAGGCGGCCGCCGCCGTGCCCGGGATGAACGGCGAGTCGTGCGTATCCACCCACGCCCGCGACCGCCTGCTGCCGCTCCTCATGTCGCTGGGCCTCGTGGTCCTGGCCGTATGGGGGCTCGGGCGGCGACGGACGGCGGTGCGCGGACCGGCACGGCGGGGTCCGCCGTTCGCCGGCAGGGATCTACTGCTCCAGGTGTGTATCGCGCGGACGTGACAGGTGTCCGCCGGCTTCCGGCCATCAGGCCGGACCGGCCCGATGATCCTGCCCCTTTCGCGCGCCACGGACGTGGCGCGTCCACCTGGAAAGAACGTGTGATGTCCGCTTCTCTGACCTCCCCTGCCCGCTGCCGCGCGCTCGCGGCCGCCGGCATCGTCGCCTCACTCGCTTTGACGCTGGCGGCCTGCGGCTCCTCCGAAGGATCCAAGACCGACGGCTCGTCCATGCCCGGCATGGACCACGGTTCCGCCGGCGCCTCCGCGCCTGCCACCCCCGGCAGTGCGTTCAACGACGCGGACGTGAAGTTCGCGCAGCAGATGATCCCGCACCACCAGCAGGCCATCGAGATGGCGAAGCTGGCCGACGGCCGCGCCGCCGACCCCGAGATCAAGGAGCTGGCCGCCGCGATCGAGAAGGCCCAGGACCCCGAGATCAACACCATGAAGGGCTGGCTGACGTCCTGGGGCAAGCCGCTGCCCTCGGCCTCGTCCTCGATGGGGGACATGCCCGGCATGGACCACGGCTCGGACGGTTCGGGAATGCCCGGGATGATGTCCGACAAGGACATGGGCGACCTCGAAGCCGCCAAGGGCAAGGACTTCGACAAGAGGTTCGCCCAGCTCATGATCGGCCACCACGAGGGCGCGGTCACCATGGCCGAGGACGAGCAGAAGAACGGCAGCGACGCCGACGCGAAGAAGCTCGCCGGCGCCGTGATCACGGCCCAGACCGCCGAGATCGAGAAGATGAACAAGATCATCGCCAGGCTCTGACCCCTGGCAGGGGTGCGGACCTTCGTCATGCTGAAGGCCCGCACCCCCTCCCGTACGTCCGACAGGCCGGACAAGCCCGGCCTGTCGGACGTACGCGGCCGCTCAGTCCGCTTCCGGTGTTGCGAGCAGGTCGCCCACCTCCTCCGCGGTGGTGTCCCGGAGTTCCTCCGCGAGAAGCAGCCAGCGGGTGATGCCGACCGATTCGAGGAACGGCAGGTCGTGGCTGGCGATCAGCAGCGCACCCTCGTAGGACTCAAGTGCGCTGGTCAGCTGTCGCACGCTGGCGATGTCGAGATTGTTGGTCGGCTCGTCGAGCATCAGCAGCTGCGGGGCCGGTGCGGCGAGCATCGTCGCCGCGAGCGCGGCACGGAAGCGTTCCCCGCCCGAGAGGGTGCCCGCCGGCTGTTCCGCGCGTTTCCCCTGGAACAGGAAGCGCGCCAGCTGGGAGCGGATGTGGTTGTCGGTGACCCCGGGAGCCATGCGGGCGACGTTCGCCGCGACGCTCAGTTCCTCGTCCAGCACATCCAGCCGCTGTGGAAGGAACCGCAGCGGTACGAACGTCCTGGCCTCGCCGGACAGCGGAGCCAACTCGCCGGCGAGGGTGCGCAGCAGTGTCGTCTTGCCGGCGCCGTTGCGCCCGACGAGCGCGATCCGTTCGGGACCGTGCACATGGAGGTCGCCCTCGTGCAGCCTGCCGAACCGGGGACGCAGTTCGTGCAGGCTCAGCACGGTGCGTCCGGTGGGAACGGCGGTGTGGGGAAGGCTGACCCGGATCTCGGCGTCGTTGCGGATCGCGTCCGCGGCCTCTTCGCGTCGTTCACGCGCCTCACTCAGCCGGTCCTCCTGCAGGCCGCGAAGCTTGCCCGCCGACTCCTGCGCGGACCGCTTCCGCGCGCCGGCGAGGATCTTCGGGAGCCGCCGCTCGGCCTCGATCTTCCTGCCGTGCCGCTGACGGCGCGCCAGCTTCACATGGGTCTCCTCCAGCTCGCGCTTCTGCCGGCGTACGTCTGCCTCGGCGGCCCGCAGCATCCGCCCGGCGGCTTCCTGTTCGGTGGCCAGGGCTTCTTCGTAGGCGGACCAGCCGCCTCCGTACCAGTTCACGGAACCGGAGCGCAGTTCGGCGATGCGGTCCACGCGCTCCAGCAGTTCGAGGTCGTGGCTCACCACGACCAGGACACCGGAGCGCCAGGAATCGACGGCCTCGTAGAGCCTGTGGCGAGCGAACACATCGAGGTTGTTGGTCGGTTCGTCCAGCAGGAGAACGTCGGGATGGTCCAGCAACAGTGCGGCCAGGCGCAGCAGGACGGTCTCCCCGCCGGACATCTGGCCCACGGTGCGGTCCAGTTCGACATCGCCGAGTCCGAGTGACCCCAGTGTCGCGAGCGCTCGTTCCTCGACGTCCCAGTCGTCGCCGATCGTCTCGAAGTGTTTCTCGTCCACATCCCCGGCTTCGATGGCGCGCAGCGCATTGCGCCGCCCGGCGATGCCCAGGGCCTCGTCCACACGCAGCGTCGTGTCGAGGGTGATGTTCTGAGGGAGGTGGGCGAGGCTGCCACCGACGGTCACCGAGCCCTGGGAGGGGCGCAGTTGGCCGGCCAGCAGTCGCAGAAGTGTCGACTTGCCCGCGCCGTTGGTCCCGACGAGACCGGTGCGGCCGCGGCCGATGCTGAGGGAGAGCCCGTCGAAGACGGTCGTGCCGTCCGGCCACTGGAAGGACAGGGCGGAGCAGGTCAGAGATGCGCTGGGGGCGGTGGGTGTCGCCATGGTGATCCTCGCAGTCGCAAGCACGGTGAATGGGGGGCTTCGTATGCGAGCACCACGCAGCGACCGAACCGAGAGGGAGGTGCGGCGGTCCGAAAGATCGAGGGACGGCTCATGCACCGAGGTCGCATCCACGCGGGGTCACGGGCAGGACTGAACACTGCTACTGCGTGACGGGCGTACAGCTGAAGCCGTACGGCGCGATGATCGCGAACCTCAGATGCGCAACGTCCACCTCTATCGGAGACAACAGGGACGCTGAAAACGATAACGACCCGGATGGCGAAAGGCAAAGCCACGATGTCGTGCGGGGGAGCGCGACGAGCGGCCCGCGGACCGGTCGGCCGGGAGGCGGGAGGTCATGGAGCCCTGTCGGTGCGGTCGGCCCGAGAGGTATCCCGAGTGCTACAGGAATGTCCCAATATGGGCTGTTTGCTTAGAAGTGATCCGTTGGCTAATAAAGAGGCATTTAGGGTGAGTCGTGACTCTTGAAGGCTGACCGAATTGCCCTGTTTGCGAATCTCGTGGTGTGAGTCACATTCAGAGTTCAAGGCGCCGTGGCGCGCTGCCCGGTTCCCTTCTGTGTGCGGAAATTTGGCTGCGCAGTGTGAAGTGGATTACTGCGAATTCTGCGATTCGATCTTGTGAATGAATTGTGATCCAAAATAGGGGCTTGTTCCTTTCGGCGTTTCTCGCCTACGGTCACCGTCAATCCGGACGGAACGCCGAATCCTGCCGCCGTCCGGCAATCCGACCACTCATGTACGGCAGGAACGGGGGACCCAGGTAAGTCGCCGATCCGGTATCCGGAACGGCTCGGGGTGAAGCCGCATTCGCGTGCGGCCGGACATCTCCAGTCCGAACCCGACAGCTCACCCCGTAGGCGACGGAGAGGAATTCACTATGTCTGCAACGGCTAACCACCGTCGTCGTAAGTCCATTTCGCTGACCCGCGGTCTCATCGTCGCGACCACGGGCGGAGCCGCTCTCGTGCTTCCGCTGGTCGGTGCCGGCTTCGCCTCGGCCGCGCCGGCGCAGCCCAAGGCTGCGGCGTCGACCGTCGCCACCGTCAAGGAAAAGACCGGGCAGAAGGCCGCGCCCACCATCTATTCCGTGATCGCCGGCGATACCCTCTCCAAGATCGCGCGGGGGCATTCGCTCAGCGGTGGCTGGAAGAAGCTGTACGAGGACAATCGAGAGATCGTCGGCGACAACCCCGCAAATATTCGCCCGGGCATGAAGCTGACAATCGGTGCCCAGGCCGAGTCCAAGACTTCCGCTGCCGCACCGGCCGCGACGCCCGCGACGTACACGAACGATCTGGACGGCTGGATCAAGAAGTCGCTGGCCGTCATGGCCAAGCACGGTATCCCCGGCAGCTACGACGGAATCCACCGCAACGTCATGCGCGAGTCCTCCGGCAACCCCCTGGCCATCAACAACTGGGACTCGAACGCTGCCAAGGGCACGCCGTCCAAGGGCCTCCTCCAGATCATCGACCCCACGTTCCGGGCCTACCACGTGCCCGGTACGTCGCTGGACAGCTACGACCCGATCGCCAACATCACCGCAGCGTGCAACTACGCCGCCGACAAGTACGGCTCCATCGACAACGTGTTCGGGGCCTACTGACGCACAGCAACGCCGATGGCGGTTCAGTACCGACGGGTGGCGAGGGGCCGAACAGGCCCCTCGAAAGGGGCCGCACCCGTCGGTCAGGGACCGCCTTTCGGCCGCTCACCCGCGTGGACAGCATGCGGAGGCGACGTCATGCGGGGCGTCGGCGGGAGCCGGGAACGGTCACATGGCCGGCGAGCCAGGAGAGCAGGGGCTCCAACTCCTGCGCCGCTCGGAGCACGGCGTCGACCAACGCCGACGTGTGCTGCGCGCAGTCCCCACCGAGCGGACGGGCAGCGGAGACCGAGCGGTACCGGAGCAGGTCGGCGCGGGGATGGCCGGCGTCATGGCCGCGCGGCATGCGCTTCATGGTGTCACCGGTGATCTCGTACCCCTGAGCCCCCAGCGCCTCGATGGCGCGCACCAGCTCGGGGCCACTGCCCTGCGCGGCAACGGCCGTACGGAACAACGGGACCTGCCCCGGGTCCGGGTAGCTCCAGCCGCCCTTGATCCGGAGCCCGTCGAGGTCGAAGCGGAGACCGATCTCGACGTTGCGTGCGATCCGGATCACCGCCACTTGGTGCTGCCACCACCACGGGTCCTTGCGGAACCCCCAGACGGAGAAGTCTTCGTACGCCTGGTCCGCGTCGGCCACATCGTTCAGCAACGCGATCATGGGCTGCCGTACGAGACGCTCCCGGTCCTTTCGACGCTTCTCGCGAGCTTCTTGCGAGGGCGTGCCCTCCAACTGCAGGAGCAGCTCGAACGCTTGCTCTGTCCAGCCGCTGAATGCTCTTGTCACGCAAGAGATCCTAGCGATCCGGGACTTGAGGGTGGGCGCGCACCGGGTCCTGAGCCGAAGCCGTGCCCTGCTTGCCCGCTGAGACTCACCCGCGGCCGTCAGGGAAGTTCAAGCGCCAGATCACGTCTGTGCGGGCATCCGAGGGGCTGCGGGTGCCATCTGTTCACGTCCGGCCTCGACGAACCCCAGGCGTCGCGGTACTGCCGAACGGCTGAGGGAGCCGCCCGGGGCACCCGTTATACGTCCGATCTCGCCGGGTACGGGTGACGGCTGTCACCGCCGTCGCTCTGCACGACCTCACCCAGGCCTTCGACAACATCGCCGTCAGCGACGACAGCAACCCCCAGCCGGGGGATGTCGACGGAGCGCGATCCAGCCTCTTCGCCGAGGGCCTCGCGGCCGCCGGTGCCGGCGGCAGCGTCGGCTCCGACGGCCTCACCTTCAACCTGCCGACCGACTTCGTCGGAACCGAGGACAACGCCCTCGCCCACGGCCAACTCGCCCCCCGACCGGTCATGCGTCCCGCGTCGGCCTTCTCATGACCGCCACGTACGCCTGGCCTTCGGCCCGACCGGCACGGTCACCTACACCGGCAAGACCAGCAGCGCACTCCCGATCACCGTCCCCGACCGGAGCATCACGACCGTGCCGAACGGAGCGGTGATCGCGGCCGACGGAGGCAACGTCAACGGCAGCGGCCGGGCACAGAGCGCACGTACCGCAAAGCTCTGCACAGTCGGAGTGGACGTCGGCCTGTCCGGACAGCTCAAGTCGAGCACCCTGCCGTCCGGGCCTCAGTGCAGGGGCTCCAAGTCCCCGGCGCTCCATGTCTTCGCCATCGCCACGGACTGCCACACCGCCTGAACCGGGCTGCCACCCGGTGATCCGGACCGCAACGCCCGGCGCGCGCCCGCCGACGTAGCCCTCACTCCTGGGCGCTCTCCGTCGGCTGCTCCGGCTTCCGTGGCGGAGGCCGTGGAACCGTGGCCGCCGCTCCCTCCCGGACGGACTCCACCACCGCCTCGTGAAGGCGTCGGCTGTCGTCCTCCGAGCAGCACGGCACTGGGCTGCCCGACATGGTGAACCAGTCGATCGCACCCGTGTACTGCACGGTGACCTGGGCCGTGTCATCGGCCCAGGTCGTGTGAACGGTCAGGTCTCCGGACAGGACGCCGATCTCGTCCGTGAGCACGCCACCGTGCCCGGAGAACACACCGCGAGTCGTCCATGACGCCCAAGCCATGCCTCCAGGCTGGCATCAAGACCACGGATGCGCGACCCGCGGCCATTCGCGCATCGCGGCGCTACGGGACGCCCGCACCCTTCCGGAATCTGGAATGGGTGAAATTTTGCACCGGATCCTGCTGCGGTTCCCGCACCCGTCGATCCCCATAAAATGACGCACTCTTAACGCCAAATCGTCAGATCTGCTCGCCGAAACAACGAATTCCGAAGGTTAACACCTCTTGACCTGCGGAACTCGTCAGGATTGCATGTCGCGCTGGGAGCGACGAAACCACTCACCACGTCCTCGTCTGGAGGCGATACCGCTCCCGCGCTCAGACACCGCACCTGTTGATCGGAATCGCACGATGACCGAAACGCTCAGCGCTCCCCAGGCGCTCGCCCCAGCGACCGGCCCCACTCCACAGAAGCTCAGGCGTTCCATCGGCGTCGTGGGCGGGACGCTGCTCACGCTCTCCTGCGTGACGCCCGCTTCGACACTCTTCGTGGTCGTACCCGACCTGTTCTCCAGCCTGGGCACGTACACCGCCCTCACCATCGCCATCGGCTCGCTGCTCTGTATCGCGGTCGCCTTCTGTTACTCGGAGCTGGGCACCCTCATACCGAGCGCGGGAGGTGAGTACGCCATGGTGTCGACCATGGCGGGACGGCTGGCCGGGTGGCTCGTCTTCGTGCTCTCCCTGCTGGTCGTGATGATCGTGCCCCCGGTCATCGCCATGGGGACGGCCGACTATCTCGCTCCCGTCGTGCACATTCCGGCTCCCGCCGCGGGCGCCGGGGTCATGGTCCTCGCCACCCTCGCCGGTCTCCTGGACCTGCGCGCCAACGCGTGGATCACCGGGATCTTCCTCGTCCTCGAAGTGATCGCGGCGGGTGTCGTCGCCGTTCTGGGCTTCGCGCACTCCGAGCGCGGGGCCTCCGCGCTGGTGCACGGGTCGGTCGCCTCGTCGGGCAGCACGACCTCCACGGTCACCGCGATGATGGTGGTCTCCGGGCTCGCGATCGCGCTCTTCATCACCCAGGGGTTCTCCACGGCTGTCTACCTCTCGGAGGAACTGGAGAACCCGCGGCGCAACGTGGCCCGCACCGTTCTCGCCACCCTCGCCATCTCCACTGCGGTCATCCTCGTCCCGGTCATCGCCATCACGCTGGGCGCCCCGGACCTCGCGGCCCTGACCTCGGGCGACCTCAACACCATGGTCGCCGCCTGGTCGAACTCGGCCGTCGGTACGTTCGTCAGCCTCTGCGTGGCCCTCGCGATCATCAACGCGGGCATCGTGATGGTCATCCAGAACTCACGGGTCCTGTTCGCCTCCGCCCGTGACAAGGCGTGGCCCGAGCCGATCAACAACGCCCTGTCCCGACTCGGCCGGTTCGGCTCCCCGTGGGTGGCGACCCTGGTCGTCGGCGTCCCCGGCGCGGCGCTCTGCTTCGTCAACCTCGACACCCTGTACGGCGTCACCGGCGTCTCCGTCACCGGCATGTACCTCCTGGTCGCGGTCGCCGCCCTGCTCTGCCGCCGCGGCACGCACCGCGAGGCACCGGCCTGGCGCATGCCCCTGTGGCCTGCGATTCCCGTACTGCTCATCGCTGTGCTCGCGTACATCCTGACCCAGCAGGAGACCGAGTACCTGCTGTGGACCGGCGGGATCACAGCGGTCGCCACGTTCTACTGGGCGCTGTATCTGCGGCCCCGCCGGGAGACCCGCTGGCTGGTCAGTATTCCGGAGGACGCGCAGTCCTGACCCGTATGACCGGACCCGCGTCCCGCGCTCTGCACGGCCCGCTGAGCCGTCACCCCGGACAGGCCGGGGCGACGGCGGAGGTCATCAGCCGGCGGGCCGCACCGGTGCCGTCGGCCGGGACGGTACACAGGTCCGAGCCGTAGTCGCCGGGGAGAGCATGGACGAGGGTGGAGTCGTCCGCCCACACCGCCTGGTCGCCGATGTTGCGCTGCTCGGCGGTCGCGGTCTGCGACATGCGGCGCAGATCGAGCACATACAGCCGCCACGGGGCGTCGGGCGAGGCTCCCGGGACGTGCTTCTTGCAGGCGATGACCACGTACAGCGGCAGGACAGCAGTGACCATCTCCGAGGAGATGTCCGTGATCAGGCTGACGGCGCCGAGAGCAAGGACAGTGCCGGGTACTGCGGCCGGCCGCCGCCCCGGGCGGGTGCCCTGGCGGCGGCTTCGGCGTTGCGGGAGTCTGCGAGATACACAGACGTCAGTTCCAGATGCCGGAGATGTCGGACGCCGAGGCCGCATTGCCGGCGTGCGCCGTCAGACCGGCCAGGTCCTCCAGGGTGCGGAGCACGTTGTAGTGGTTGTAGGTGGCAGCGCTGGAACTGCCGGGGGTGACGTGCTGACCGTAGAAGACGGTGGGGATGCGGTTCCCCGACAGCTTGTTGTCCTCGTCGAACGTGACGACCAGGAGGCTGTTGTGGGTCTTGGCCCAGTCGGCATAGGCGCCCAGCTTGTTCTTGATCCACGTGTCACCGGTGGAGACCGAGCAGTCGTGCATGTCGCTGCACAGGTTCGGCACGACGAACGAGACTTTCGGCAGGGCGGTGAAGTCGGCCGGGAACTGCTTCATGGTCTTCGCCGTGCTGGTCGGCACATTGGAGAAACCGAACCAGGGGTTGTGCGTCTGGGCGTAGTCACCGCTGCTGCAGACGGTCGAACCCTGGCTGGGCAGCGTCTCGTTGTAGCTTGCCCAGGTCTTCCCGGCGGCGATCAGCTCGGAGGCGAGATTGGGCGCGGACAGGGAACCGACGCTCACGCAACTGTCGTCGGTGCGGCCCTGGTTGGAGCCGGAGAACAGCATGTAGTAGTTCGGCTCGCTGGGGTGGGTCAGCCCGAAGGACCGGGTGAGGTCGGCGCCACCCTCCTTGAGAGTGTTGTTGATGTACGGGGCGCCGGAGGCGCCGATCACCTGGGTGTAGGCGTGGTTCTCCATCACCACGACCACCGCATGATCGGGGGCCGGGAGACCTGCGGCCTGTGCGGTGGAACCGGTGGTGGCCCAGAGACCGATCGAGGCGGCGGCGAGAGCCACGACCCCGGCCAGCGCGGTGGGGGAGCGTCGGCTGCGCCTGGACGCCTGGACTGCGATCATGACTGTCCTCCGGACAGAAGTGACGAGCACACGGGTGTGGGGCGTCGCACCCCTGGGAGCCACCGGGTGGACTCGGCCGCGTCCCGTGCATGAAGAGCAGTCGAACCTCTCCCCTTCATTCTGCCGCGCGGTGGGCGGACCACGCTGTGCCCCGCAGCGGCCCGATCACGCTGCCCTCCCGGGGGCCCGATCGCCTGACCGGGAACGGTCTGTCGGCCCGGCGACGAAGCCGGCACACCCATGGACCATCAAGGTGGGACCAGGACATCGCGACATCGTCGGAGTACGGGAGCCGGAGCGAGATGAGTGTCGAGCGGGTGGGAGTCGTTGTCCACCAGGGCCGTCCCGAGGCCGTTGCCGCGGCGCGCGTGGTACGCGACTGGTGTGCGGGCGAAGGCGTTCCGTGCACGGACATCGACGTGTGGCGCGACGACGCGCGCCGGCGTGGCGGACGGGAGGAGGCCCATGTCGCGGGCAATCCCGATCTCATCGTGACGCTCGGAGGCGACGGCACCTTTCTGCGCGGCGCCAGGATCGCGGCCAAGAACCACGTCGCCGTCCTCGGGATCGACCTGGGCCGGGTCGGCTTCCTGACCGAGGTGCCGGCCGAGGACGTCGTCCGGGCGCTCGACGCCGTCCACCGCGGGCGGGCGGACGTCGAGGAGCGCATGACGCTGACGATGAGGACCTCCCGCGTACTTGAAGTGCCCAAGGACATCGACGCCCTGATGGGCTACGGACGACGTCCGATGCTGCCGCCTCCCCATGTCGACCTGGAGGCGGAGGCCGCGGCGGAGGGCTGGGGCGTGGCGCTGGATGTCACGGCCCTCAACGACGTCGTCGTGGAGAAGCTCGCGCGTGACCGGCAGGTGAGTCTCGGCGTCTATATCGGCGGTCGGCTCCTCGCCTCGTACTCGGCCGATGCCGTCATCATGGCCACCCCCACCGGGTCGACCGCCTACAGCTTCGCCGCAGGCGGTCCGGTGGTCTCACCACGAATGGACGCCGTCCTCTTCACACCCGTCGCACCGCACATGACCTTCAACCGCACAGTGGTCGTCGCGCCGGACGAACCGGTCGCGGTGCGGGTCCTGCCCAACTCGGGACAGGGCGCGGTCACGATCGACGGCCAGCTGCGCGGCGTACTGGACGCCGGAGACTGGCTCGGGGTGTACGCGGCTCCGCGTCGTCTGCGCGTCATCAGGCTCGGCCCGCACGATTTCTACGGGCGGCTGCGCACCCGCCTTCGCCTCACGGACGCTCCGGCCGCGGCCGCCGAGGGGGAGATCGCGCCCCTGTTCCGTCCTGACGGCCCGATCCCGCACGACCTGGCCCATCTCCATTTCTCCCTGGCGGACAGGGACGCGGCAGCCGGTGGTTGACCGGGCGGGGGAGAGATGCAGGGTGAAGAATCGGACGGGCAGATCCGACACGTCGTACGACCAAAGGAGTTCACATGCCCAGAAGTGCCGACCTTCCTGTCGTTACCGGAGTGACGGTGCCCGATACCGAGCTGGCCGCCGCGGCCACCGAGCTGGTGCGTGACGCGACCGACGACCTCGTCTACCACCATTCCCGCCGTGTCTACTTCTTCGGCAGCCTGCAGGGGCAGAACAAGGGGCTGAGCTTCGACCCGGAGCTTCTCTACGTCGGAGCCATGTTCCATGACCTGGGCCTCAACGAGGAGTTCCGCGGGAGCGGGCGCCGGTTCGAGGTGGACAGCGCCGACGAGGCACGGAGATTTCTGCAGAGCCACGGCGTGCCCGAGGACAGCATCCGCCGCGTCTGGACGGCGATCGCGCTCCACACGACGCCGGGAGTTCCACAGTTCATGGAACCCGAGGTCGCCCTCGTGACCGCGGGGGTGGAGTACGACGTGCTCGGCATCGGGTACGCCGACATCAGCGACGCGGACCGTGCACAGATCGTTGCCCTCCATCCCCGCCCCGACTTCAAACAGCGCATTCTCCGGGCCTTCACCGAAGGCATCGAAGCCAAACCGGACACCACTTTCGGCAATGTGAAGGCCGATGTTCTGGAGCGTTACGTCCCCGGGTTCAAGCGGGGCAACTTCGTGGACACCATCCTGGACTCCCCCTGGCCGGAGTGAGGCTCCCACAGGGCACGCAAGTCGGTGCAAGCCTTCGCCCGGGCCTCCTCGCGGTGTGCTGCGCGGGGATCGCCCTCGTCACCGTCCAGCCGCACGACCGACTCGCCACTGCTGAGTGATCGCGAAGCGGTCCTCAACGCCCTTGAGCCGCACCGGGCTCAGCCGGCCGGTCCGTCCCCCGGCGAGAGGAGCGCATCGCCCCAGGCAGGGTTCCGGCCTCTTCGGCGGGCCACGCGTGCTTGTGGCGGTGATCCGGTCGACAGGCGTGCCCGCGACGCACTGAGATGTCCCTGCCACCGGCCTGAATGCCTACACCTCCTACGCCGCTGTCGACCCCGGGGTCGCCGCGCAGACCACCCGTCAGATCAACGAGGCCCCCTCATCGGCTCGGCAACCCGGACCCATGTCGCCGACGGCCGCTACGAGACCTTCGAGGTGCCCCGGTACGCGCCGGACTGGGTGCTGGTCGGCGACGACGGCGGGGCGGCGGACTGTTCATGCGCCGCCACGGCCGCGACCGCACCCGCGTGTACCGTCTCGATCTGGGTGCGATCGACGAGGACGTCGAAGCGGACGGCGATCCGATGACGGACGACCTGCTCGGCCGGCTGAGCGCGGGCCGGGCCTGACGGACCCCGGCCTGTGCGGGGTCGCCGGGGCCGGGCGCGGGGGGATCACGCAGACCGGGGTCCGTCGTCTCCCAGGAGGCGCCCATCCCTCAGGTGACGTCGTGACCTCGCAACGGCACCCATCGAGGAACCGGGCAGGCATACCTCTGATCCGCTACGGAGAGCCGTTTGCCGGGTTGCGGCAGCCGTACGGGAACAGGGCCTGGACGGGACCTGCTTGCTTCGTGGTGCAACCGTTGGTCTGCCAGGAAGCGTCGTGTGCAGGCAGTACGACCGCACGAGCAGGAAGGCAGGAGATCTTGAAATCAAGCAGGGGTGCGTCACGCCGTGCAGTGCTTGTAGGTGGCCTGGGGGCGGCGCTGGCCGCCGTTCCCACGTCATCGGCCGCGGAGACCTCCGGCCCGGGGAGCGAGGCGGTGCGGAAGTTGCGCGACCTCGAACGGGAGCATGCCGCCCGGCTGGGGGTGTTCGGGTGGAACACGGTGACGGGCAGGAGCGTCCTCCACCGGGAGGAAGAGCGCTTCCCCATGTGCTCGACGTTCAAGACGTTGGCCGTCGGGGCCGTCCTGAGGGACCTCGACCATGACGGGACGTTCCTTTCGGAAGTCATTCACTACACGAAGCAGGACATCAAGAGGTCGGGGGGCGCGCCGGTGACCGGTCTGCCCGAGAATCTTGCGCATGGGATGACGGTTGAGGATCTGTGCGGCGCGGCCATCTCGTACAGCGACAACACTGCGGCGAACCTTCTGATGGAAAGGCTCTGCGGGCCGACGTCCGTCACTCGCTTCTGCCGGTCGATCGGAGACTCGGTGACCCGGCTCGACCGCTGGGAGCCGGAGCTGAACTCGGCGGAACCAGGGCGTGTGACCGACACCACCAGCCCTCGCGCCATTGGGAAGACCTACGCGCAGCTCGTCCTCGGGGGCGCGCTGGAGGCGGGGGACCGGAAGAGGTTGACCGGGTGGCTGCTGGCCAATACGACCGGCGGCAAACGCCTGCGCGCCGGCCTCCACGAGGACTGGTCCGTCGGCGACAAGACCGGCACCGGCAGCTACGGCACCACGAACGACGTGGGTATCGTCTGGCCGCCCGGCCAAGGGCCGATCGTGATGGCTGTTCTGTCCACCAAGCACGACGCCGACTCCGAGGCGGACGACCCTTTGATCGCCCATGCAGCCGCCATCCTGGCAGCCGCCCTCAACTGACGTCCGGCGCGGCTGTACGGTCGGGGCCGTCGGGCCGGCTGCCCCGCTCCGTCGGCGCTGCGCGGGGTTCCTGGCCCCTTGCGGGACGCTCAACTCAGCCACAGCACCGGGGGTGCCCTCCCTGTGCCCGGGAGTGCGCTCAACCTGCCTGTCGCCGTGAAGGTAGCCTCTCCTGATGCGTATCGGGATCGTTGGTACCGAGAACACTCATGTCGACCACATCATCAGCCACCTCAACGTCCACGAGGCGGGCGGCGGCGCCCGCGTCGTGGCTCTCAGCGGCGGGCACAGCCGGCGCAACGACACGCTCGCGTCCACCGGAGCGATAGAAAAGATCGTCGACGAGCCCATCGGCCTGCTCGGACTGGTGGACGCCGTCATCGTCGCGGACCGGAACGGCGCGCACCACCGCGACCAGGCGACCCCCTTCCTGGCCGAGGGGCTTCCGGTATTCGTCGACAAGCCGCTGGCCTGCACGGTCGAGGACGCCCAGGCCATGATCGACACCGCGCTCGCCCATGAAGCGCCGCTCACGTCATCCTCGGCGCTCCGCTGGATTCCCGACACCGACGCGCTGGTGGCCCGGACCGCGCGGGGCGGGCAACCGCACGTGGTCGTCACGTCCGGACCCGCCGATCCCGACGGCGAGTACGGCGGGATCTTCTTCTACGGCATCCACCCGGTGGACGTGGCTCTCCGGCTCGCCCCCGGTGAGATCTCCGACGTACGCACGGACGCCACCGACACCACAGTCAGCGCGTCGTTCACTGCGGGCGGCACCCGTGTCCTCGTTAACTTCGTCAAACCGAACGACACGCACCAGATCCCCTTCCACGGAATGGCACTCACTCAGGACACCGTGATCGAGCAGACTCTCACCCTCGACGCCCACTACTGCGTGCCGGGTCTCGAAGCGTTCCTGGAGATGGCCCGTACGGGCAGGCCACCGATCGGATATGGAGACTTGCTGCGCCCCATCGAGGTCCTGGAGTCCGTCGCCGCTGCCCTGCGTACGCAGTCGGCCGACCTTCGGTGAGGTGAGGCACCGCGATCCACCTGGGCCTCGGCGGCCGCAGGGACGTCTGACGAGGTCCCTGTGTCCACCGACCGGTGGACATGCGGTTCAACCGGTAGGGGCTGCCGGCGGATTGGTCCCGCGGACCAGCATTTGAGGCATGAGAGACCTCAATCACCCAGTACATATGGCTTGTTGGGGCGCCAGGCATCCGTGGCGCGCGCCGCTGTTGCTGGCGCTCTCCTCGATCGCCGCCGCCCTGGGCCCGGACATGGCGGCCTCCCACCTCCTCCCGGACCCCGGGGTCGGGACCAACATGATCCTGCTCATCGGTCTGGCAGTGGGTGTCGACTACACGCTCTTCTGCCTCAAGCGCGAGCGCGAGGAACGGGTCCGCGCCGACGGCCGGCTCGGTCCCGAAGCACTGGTGGAGCTCGCGGCGGCAACAGCGGGCCGGGCCATCGTGGTCTCCGGTCTCGCGGTGATCGTCTCCACCGCCACCCTCTGTCTCGCCACCGGCGTCATCTTCTCCTCGCCGGCGACGGGCACCGTCCTGGTCGTGGCGGTCGTCATCGTCAGCTCTCTCACCGTGCTTCCCGCATTGCTGGTGAAGATCGGTCATCGTACGCAACGCCGCGCCGCCAAGAAGGCCATCCGGCGGGCGCGCCGGGGCAAGCCGGTGGCCGCGAAGCCGGTGAAGCCCGAGAACGGGCGGGTGTTCGGCGCCCTGATGCGGCCCGCACAGCGGCATCCCGCGATCACCCTGTGTGTATCCGTACTGGTCATGCTCGGCGTGGCCGCGCCGGCGCTCGGCCTGAAGCTCATCGACCCGGGCAAGGACACGTTCTCGCGCTCCATCCCGGCCATGCAGGTGTACGACCGGCTGACCGCGAAGTACCCCGGACTTCTCGCCAAACACGAGGTCGTCACCCGATCCGCCCCGGACCGGGCCGGACAGGTGAAGCAGGCTCTGGTGGACCTCCGGTTGAGACGCTCTCCGACACGGTCGCCGCCCTGGATCCGGCGTTTATGAGCCACGGCAGACCCGATCCCGTCCCGCGAGCCCGGCCGTCCGATCACGATGCCCGCACAGCGCTGTGGCCCCGCTGCATCGTCAGGACCGGGGCCGAAGCCACGCCGCTGTCCTGGCGGAGGCGAGCGGGATCCCAACCGGCAGGGAAGGCCGTTCCGGCCCGGGCGGCCTTTCCCAGGACTCCCCGGCCCGCGCCGACCAATCGAAGGATCCTCGCCTGGAAAGGGGGAAATTATAAAGTCCCAATAGATTATCAGTATTACTGGTAACCCACTTGGTGAAAGGTCGAATTATTCGCATTCCGCCCGGCTGGTCCGCCTGGTTAATTGAAAATTGGACGGCGTGGCGAATGTTGCCCCGGTGGTCCGGCACATCACGACGAGGCTTGAATCAGACGGTTGAGGGAGCCGGAAAGGGAAATGCAGACAGGGCGGGTTCGCGCGGCGGCCCCGCTCGGGTTCGCCGGGTCAGTAAGGCGGTTCACATCAGTCTCCAGGTACGAATTCTTCGATGCATGACAACTGACGTCCGAAGCGTCGGTCCGGCGCGCCTGCAGCAAGTCGTCAGTTCCTCCCTCGCGGTCTGTGCATTCTTCTGTACTGGTTCCTTCGTAAAGGTGCTGCGGATGGAAAATTGCGAACCACTGCCCGGTGGCGATCCGGAGAATGATTCCGGTCCGGTGCAGCGGGAGAGAGCGCTCGCACTCTCGGCGCGCGTTGTTCTTCGCGCGCTGGCTTATCCGTTCCTGCTGGTGGCCGCAGTTTCGGTGGCCGCGGCGACGCTGTGTCTCGACTGGGATCCGGAGCGCGTGAGCCCGCTCTTCCTGATCGGCACCATCGCCTACCTCACCGTTCTCGAACGTCTGATTCCGTATCAGCGCGCCTGGCACCCGAGCCCCAGCGAATGGCGTTGGTACGGCATCTACTTCCTGCTGACGATGACGGCCAGCGCCCTGGCGCAATATGCGGTCACTGCGGCCGTCTCCGTGGTGACGCCCGACGAACCGGCGATCAATCTCTGGGCCGAAATACCCGCAGCCCTGCTGACCGGTTCACTGGCCAGTTATCTTGTGCACCGACTGGGTCACGCCAACCCGATATTGTGGCGACTGCACGGCGTGCACCATGTGCCGCAGAAAGTCAACGTCGCCAATAACGGCGTCAATCACGTTCTCGATATCGTCCTTGCGCAGGGGGCAGTGCAACTGGCTCTGGCGTTGGTCGGGTTCTCCCACGGCTCCGTCTTCGTCGTGGGTCTTTTCGTGGCTGCCCAGGGCTATTTCGTCCATGCCAACATCGACGTGCGCATCGGCCGGCTCAATCATGTGCTCGCCAGCCCCGAACAACACCGCCTGCACCACAGCACCAACCTGTCCGAGGCGGGCCACTACGGCTCGGATCTGTCGATCTGGGACCACCTCTTCGACAGCTACACCTGGCGGCCCGGCCGTGAGCCGATCGCGGTCGGAATCGGCGATCCCGCGTCGTTCCCCCCTACCGGCGAGATCGCCACAACCCTTCTCCACCCCTGGCGCCATGCGAAGAGGGCCGGGCCCGGTTCCGCCTGACCGCCTCTCTTCTTCGGGAAACCGCACCGCCCTCCCGCATCCATGCCGTGCCGCTGCGCCACGACCTGAGGAGTACGACCTTGCCCGACGTGAACAGTGCCTCTGTGAGCGACAAAGTAGCGATCATCGGCATGGGCTGCCGACTGCCCGGCGGTGCATCGGACCACCGCACGTACTGGCAGAACCTCATGGACGGCAAAAACTGCATCACACCGACACCGGCGGACCGCTACGACGTCACGACGCTGGGCAGCAGATACAAGGAGAAACCCGGACGTCTGATCGGTGGCCGAGGCGGATACATCGACGGTTTCGACGAGTTCGACCCCGGCTTCTTCGGTATCAGCCCGCGTGAGGCCGACCAAATGGACCCGCAGCAGCGCAAGCTGCTGGAGGTGGCCTGGGAGGCGCTGGAGGACGGCGGTCAGCGGCCCTCGGAGCTTGCCGGAAGCAATGCCGCCGTGTTCGTCGGCGCGTTCACGCTGGACTACAAGATCCTCCAGTTCTCCGACCTGAGCTTTGCCTCACTGGCCGCGCACACCGCCACCGGCACCATGATGACGATGGTCTCGAACCGCCTCTCGTACTGCTTCGACTTCCGGGGTCCCAGCCTGTCGATCGACACGGCGTGCAGCTCCTCCCTGGTGGCGGTGCACCTCGCCTGCCAGAGCCTGAACAACCGGGAGACCGATCTCGCGTTGGCCGGTGGCGTCCTGCTGCATGCGGCACCGCAGTACACCATCGCCGAGACGAAGGGCGGCTTCCTGTCACCCGACGGCCGTTCGCGTACGTTCGACGCCACGGCCAACGGTTATGTACGGGCCGAGGGCGTCGGAATGGTCGCTCTCAAACGGCTGGACGACGCCTTGCGCGATGGCGATCCGATCCATGCGGTGATCCTCGGCACGGGGGTCAACCAGGACGGCCGCACGAATGGCATCACCGTGCCCAGCGCGGACGCCCAGGTCGCCCTCATCCAACGCGTCTGCGCCGGAGCCGGCATCACCCCCGGCGCCCTGCAGTACGTGGAAGCACACGGCACCTCGACACCTGTCGGCGACCCGATCGAGGCGAACGCACTGAGCCGGGCACTCGCCGTGGGCCGCAGGCCCGGTGCCAGGTGCTACGTCGGGTCCGTCAAGACGAACATCGGGCACACCGAAGCGGCAGCGGGCATCGCCGGACTGATCAAAACCGTTCTCTGCCTCAAGCACCGCCGTATCCCGCCCCACATCAACCTGGACCGGATCAACGCCGCCATCGACCGGGAGTCCTCCCCGTACCGGATCCCGACCGAGCCGACCGCCTGGCCGGAGCACGAGGGCCCCGCACGGGCCGGGGTGAACGCGTTCGGCTTCGGCGGCACGAACGCGCATGTCGTGCTGGAGCAGGCACCCGAGCGCGAAGCACAGCCGACCGCGCCCGGCGAACGGGCCTGGAATCTCCTTCCGCTGACCGCCCGGACCCCGGACGCCCTGCCGGAGCTGGCGGCGGGCATCCGCCGCGAGCTGGCAGGGGTCCAGGGGTCCGAGGTGTCGCTGCCCGACCTCGGATACACGCTCGCACGCCGCCGCCAGCACCTTGAGTCGCGGCTCTGCGTCGTGTATTCCTCACGGGCCGATCTGGACGAGGGGCTCGCCGCCTTCCTGCGGGATGAACCTCACCCCCGGGTGGTCCACGGCAGACAGCTCGATGTCGAACAGCGCGGCCTGGTCTGGGTCTTCACCGGAATGGGACCGCAGTGGTGGGGCATGGGCCGCCAACTGTTCGAGGGCGATGAGGCGTTCCGGGACGCGGTCACCCGCTGCGACCTGGCCGTCCGCAAGCTGGCGGGCTGGTCCCTGATCGAGGCGATGACGGCCGACGAAGCCGGATCGCGCATGGGCGAGACATGGCTTGCGCAGCCGGCCAACTTCGCCGTCCAGCTGGGACTCGCGGCCATGTGGCGTCAGTACGGTGTGCGGCCCGACGCCGTGGTCGGTCACAGCACCGGCGAGATCGCCGCCTTCTACGAGGCGGGGGTCTACACGCTGGAGGACGCGGTCAGGATCGTGGTGCACCGCAGCCGGCTCCAGCAGAGACTGACCGGTACCGGCACGATGCTCGCTGTGAGTCTGCCCGAGGAGGAGGCGCAGCTCCGGGTGGGCGCGTACGGGGACCGGGTGTCCGTGGCCGCGGTCAACAGCCCCTCGGCCGTCACGCTGGCCGGGGACCGGGACGCACTGGCCGAACTGGCGGACGGGCTTCGCTCCGAGCAGATCTTCGCCAAGTTCCTGACAGTGCAGGTCCCGTACCACAGCGCGGGCATGGAGGCGATCAAGGACGAACTGCTGGCCTCACTGGACGGGCTGGCTCCCCGGGCAGCGACGGTTCCGCTGTATCTGACGGGTCAGGAGGGCACGGCGCACGGCAGTGAGCTGGACGGCGGCTACTGGTGGAGGAACATCCGCCACCGGGTCCGCTTCCGCTCGGCCGTCGACCGGCTCGCCGACGACGGGTACGGGCTGTTCCTGGAGATCGGCCCGCATCCGGTGCTCGGCCACTCCATCCGTGAATGCCTCGACGGCCGGGGGACGGACGTACGTACCCTTCCGTCGATCCGCCGCCAGGAGAACGAACCGGAGCGCTTCGCCGCCTCGCTGGCAGAGCTGCACAACCTCGGCGTCCCCGTCGGGTGGGACACCCTGCACCCGGTGGGCACTCCGGTGGCCCTTCCCCGCTACCCGTGGAAGCGCGACCGCTACTGGACGGAGCCCGGCCCCGTGGCACAGGTCCGCCTCGGCCATGCCGACCACCCTCTGCTGGGCCGCCGCACGACACACACCGAACCGACCTGGCACACGACACTGGACACCGAGCGGCTGCCCTACCTCGACGACCACCGCATCCAGTCCACCGTGGTCTTCCCGGCAGCGGGGTACCTGGAGATGGCCACGCAGGCGGTCCGCTCCCTGACCGGCGGCACTCTTGCCGTACTGACGGACATCGAACTCCGCAAAGCGCTCTTCCTGCCCGAGGGCGAGGACCGGGCCGTGCGTCTGACGCTCTCGTCGCAGAACGCGGCGTTCACGATCGCTTCGGCAGGGGAGGGCGAGGGCGACCGGGCAGTGCACGCGAGCGGTGTCGTGCGCTCCGGGCAACCGCGCCCGGCCGGCCCGCCTGTCGATACGGCCGCCCTCCGGGCACGCACCCTGCGCCGGCTGGACGGCAAGGAGTGCTACACGGCGCTGGCCGCCCTGGGCTACGACTACGGCCCCGCGTTCCGGGCCATCGAAGAGGTGTGGATCGGTTCCGGTGAGGTGCTCGCCCGGCTCTGTCCGCCTGCGGTGATCGGTGACGACGCGGCGCGACACCACATCCATCCCGTGCTGCTCGACGCCTGCTTCCAGTCGTTGCTGACGACACAGCTCCTCGAAGACGGCACGGACCGGCAGACCTCCGGCATCCGCCTGCCCCTGTCGATCGACGAGGTGTGCCTCGCCCCGGTGGGAGACCAGCCGATCTGGGTGCATGCCACGGTGACCCGCAGCGACGGGGACGAGCTCGTCGGGGACATCGCCGTCTACGCGGACAGCGGTGTACATCTGGGCGGTGTCGGTGGTTTCCGCGCAGCCGACGTGGAAAAGGCGTCCACGGCGGTCGGACTCGGCACGATCGATTCCTGGCTCGCCGAGACCGTCTGGATCGACAGGCCCTTCGACGCCGTCGAGGACGAGGCCGACTCCGGCAGTCCCGTTTCCACCAGCAGCGACTGGCTGGTGTTCGCCGATCGGCAAGGCGTCGGCGACGCCCTGGGCGCCCTGCTCGCCGGGCGCGGCGAGCGCTGCCACCTCGTGCGTCCGGGGGACTCGTACCAGAAGGGGGGCGACGGAAGGGAATTCACTGTCGTCCCGGGGTCCACCACGGACCTGGAGCAGCTCTTCGCCGACCTGGGTATGGACGGCGGGGACGGCGAGGACGGCCTGCCGTCCTTCGGCACCATCGTGCATCTGTGGAATCTCGACCTGCCGCACCTTGCTGAGGCCTCGCGGCAGGACCTCGTACGGCACAGCGGCACCGGGGCGTACTCACTGATCGCGCTCGCCCGGACGCTGCTCAGCCACGGCGCCGGCGGCCGGCTGCACATCGTGACCCGCGGCGCGCAGCACGTCGAACCCGGCGAGACCGTCGAACCTCTGGGGGCGCCCGCGTGGGGGGTCGGCCGGGTGCTCAGACACCAGGAGCTGATCACCTACCGCGGCAAGCTGATCGATCTGGATCCCGGCCGGCGAGGAGACGAGGGATGCCTGGCCGAGGCGCGGGCGCTGTTGCGCGAGATCCTGACCGATGACGAGGAGGAGATCGCGCTGCGTGGCGTCGGCCGCCTCACCAGCAGGGTGCGGCGGGCCGAAGGGCTGACCCGCCCCCTTCCGCTGAGTCTGCGCACCGACGCGAACTACCTTGTCACCGGCGCTTTCGGGGCGCTCGGCCGGCTGCTCTGCCGGACACTCGTACGGCGTGGCGCGCGCAGTCTGATCCTGATCGGACGCACCGTGCTGCCGGAGCGCTCCGCTTGGCGCGGTCTCGATCCTGCCACTGCCGAGAGTCGTGCCGCGGCATTCGTCAAGGAGTTGGAGGCGCTCGGGGCGCGGGTGGTCCTGGCACCGCTCGACATCACCGATGAGGCCGCGTTCACGGCCTGGCTCGAAGCTCACCGGCTCACCGACCCGCTGCCGGTCCGCGGGGTGTTCCATCTGGCCGGGCAGGTGCGCGACACACTCGTCGCGGACATGGACCGACAGACCTTCGCCGACGCCCACGATCCCAAGGCCGTCGGTGCGTACTTGCTGCACCGGCATCTTCGGGACGAACCGCTCGACCACTTCGTACTGTTCGCCTCGATCGCTTCGCTCATGACCACGGCGGGCCAGACGAACTATGCCGCCGGGAACGCGTTTCTGGACGCGTTGGCCCAGCACCGTCGGGCCCTCGGCCTGCCGGGGCTCAGCGTCGATTGGGGACCGTGGGCCACCGGCATGATCGAGGAGCTGGGGCTCGTCGATCACTATCTCCACAGCCGTGGGATGAGCTCGCTCGCACCCGATGTCGGCATGGCGGTCCTGGAACGCGTCATCGGCCAGGACCGGGCCCAGCTGCTCGTCGCCACCGTCGTCGACTGGCCGGTTTTCCTGGCCTGGTACCCCTCCCCGCCCCCGCTGGTGGCCGAACTCGCGGCGACGGCCTCGGCCGCGACGGCCGATGGGACGAGCGACGGCATTCTCGACACCTTCCGCAACGCGGACGCGACGGAACGCCTCGCCCTGGTGACCCGGCGGTTCACCGCTGTGGCCGCCTCGGTGCTGCGGACGAACCCCGATCAGATCGATCCGCAGGCCGGCCTCAACGCGCTGGGACTCGACTCGCTCCTGGCGATGGAGCTGCGCGCCCGGCTCGGCTCCGAGCTCGGCGTAGCTCCCCCCGTGGTGGCTCTGCTGAGCGGCACATCGGCCGGCGAACTGATCGCACAGCTCCACGACGCCCTGTCCGAGTCGGTGGCGTCGGCAGCCGGCGGTGACGACACGGCGGCGGTGGAGGTCTTCGAGGACGAGTTCCGCCACCCACTGACGCAGAACCAGAAGGCCCTGTGGTTCCTCAGGCAGCTCAACCCCGAGGGCTATGCGTACAACATCGGAGGCGCGGTCGAGGTCCGTGTCGCTCTCGACCCCGACCTGATGTTCGAGGCCGTCCGCTGCCTGGTCGCACGCCACCCCGCGCTGCGGACCAACTTCCTCACGGTGGACGGACGGCCGCTGCAGCAGGTTTCGACGGACCGGAGCCCGGACATCGCGCTGTTCGACGTGCAGGACCAGCAGTGGGAGGAGATCCACCGTACGATCGTGGCCGAGTACCGCAGGCCGTACGACCTGGAGCGTGACCCGCTCTTCCGCTTCCGACTCTTCAAGCGTGGCCACGACCGCTGGGTGATCATGAAGGCGGTCCATCACATCGTCTCCGACGCGATCTCGACGTTCACCTTCATCGAGGAGCTTCTCGCGGTGTACGAGGGGCTGCGCCAGGGCCGCGCGCCCTCGCTGCCGCCGGTCACCGCACGCTATCTGGACTTCCTCAATGCGCAGAACCGCTTCCTGGCCGGTCCCGCGGCGCAGCGCATGCTCGACTACTGGCGCTCGCATCTGCCGGCCGAGGTGCCGGTCCTGGAGTTGCCCGTCGACAAGCCCCGTCCGGCCGTGCAGACACACAACGGGGCATCGGAGTTCTTCGTACTGGACACGGCGCTCACCGCCCGCGTTCACGCCCTGGCCCGCGAGCACGACGTGACGCCGTTCATGGTGCTGCTCAGCGCCTACTACGTGCTGCTGCAGCGCTATTCCGGTCAGGACCACGTCATCGTGGGCAGCCCGGTCACCGGCCGGACCGAGCAGGAGTTCGCCTCCGTCTACGGCTACTTCGTCAACCCGCTCCCGCTGCACGCGGATCTGTCCGGCGCGCCTTCAGTCGCCCAGCTGCTGCAACAGGTCCGTACGACCGTGCTGGGCGGCCTGGACAACCAGGAGTATCCGTTCGTCCTGCTGGTCGACGAGCTGGGGCTCCAGCACGACCCGAGCCGCTCCGCGGTGTTCCAGGCCATGTTCATCCTGCTGACCCACAAGGTCGCCACCGAGAAGTACGGCTACCGGCTTGATTACATCGAACTCCCCGAAGAGGAAGGACAGTTCGATGTCACCCTGTCCGTCTACGAGGACGAGGCGGAGCATCGGTTCCACTGTGTTCTCAAGTACAACACCGACCTGTTTCTGCCGGAGACCATGCGGCGGATGGCATCGCACTACACCACACTGCTGGACAGCATGACCCGGGCACCGGCCGATCACCCCACCACCCGGCTGGAGATGCTGGGCGCACAGGAGCGTGAGCGGCTGGTCGGTGAGTGGAGCGGCGCCGGGCGCGCTGCCCTGCCCCCTGGAGCAGGGGGGCGCGAGGCGGACGGCGTCCGCCCGGTGCATCAGCTGATCAGCGCGGTCGCCGCCAGGTGCCCGGACGCCATCGCCGTCACGGTCCCGGCGCGTCAAGGGGCGGCCCTTCGGCTGACGTACGCGGAACTGGACCGTCGCTCCGGGGAGCTGGCCCGGCGGCTGCGGGGGCTGGGGGTCGGAGCCGGCTCGGTGGTGGCGCTGTGCCTGGACAAGTCGTCAGACCTCGTCATCGTGCTGCTCGCGGTGCTCAAGGCGGGCGGCGCCTACCTTCCTGTCCCGCCCGACCACCCGGCCGACCGCGTCGGCCACACCGTGCGGACGGCGGCCGCCACCCTGGTCGTCGTCGAGGACGATGCCCGCAGGGACCGGATGGCAGGACTGCCGGCCGAGATACTGACCCTGCGGGAGCTGTACGAGGCGGCGCCCGCGGCCGGCGCCGAGGACCGGGGAGGCCTCGACTCGCCTGCGTACGTCATCCATACTTCCGGTTCGACAGGGCACCCCAAGGCCGTCCAGGTCAGCCGGCGGAACCTGGCCTCGGCGTACGCAGCCTGGCTCCAGGAGTACAGGCTGGACCGTGACGTCCGGGTCCACCTCCAGATGGCGGCCCCGTCGTTCGACGTCTTCACCGGTGACCTGGTGCGCGCGCTGTGCTCGGGCGGCAATCTGGTACTGGTCGACCGTGATCTGCTCTTCGACACCGAACGCCTGTACCGGACCATGCGCGAGGAGCACGTCGACTGTGCGGAGTTCGTCCCCGCTGTCGTGCGCGGTCTCATGGACCACTGCGAACGCGAGGGCCTGCGGCTGGATTTCATGCGTCTGCTGGTCGTCGGGTCCGATGCGTGGAAGGCCGGGGAATACCGAAGGCTGCGCGACCTGTGCGGACCGCACACCCGTCTGATCAACTCCTACGGGGTCACCGAGGCCACCATCGACAGCGCCTGCTTCGAAGGACCCGTCGACGACCTGGAACCCGGCCGCACGGTGCCGATCGGACGCCCCCTGAGCAACAGCACGCTCCATGTGCTCGATCGGCACGGTGAGCCGGTGCCGCCCGGTGTGCCGGGCGAACTGTGGATCGGCGGCGACGGCGTCGCACTCGGCTACGCGGGCGACCCCGCACAGACGGCCCGGCGATTCGTGACCCGGACACTGAGCCGGGCGCCGGGTGCCGAACCCGTACGCCTCTACCGGAGCGGCGACGCGGCGCGCTGGGACGCGCACGGCCGGGTCCATCTGCTCGGGCGGGTGGACGACCAGGTCAAGCTCCGCGGCCATCGGATCGAGATCGGCGAGATCGAGGCACACCTCGCCCACTGGCCCCAGCTGGCCCGGGCGGTCGTCACGGTGCGCCCCGACGCCCGGGGAGAAGATGCGCTCTGCGCCTACTGCGTCCCGGCGGACGGAGCAGTGCTGGACCGGCGCGCGCTACGCCGGCACCTCGCGGGACTGCTGCCCGCACACATGGTTCCTTCGCACTTCATCGCCTTACCGGAACTGCCGCTGACCGCCAACGGAAAGGTCGATGTCACGGGGCTGCCGACACCCCGGTTCGACGCCGACGACGAGCCGGAGGAGATGCTCGGCACACCGTTCGAAGAGAGCATGGCGCGGCACTGGAAGGAGCTGCTCGGGCTGGAGCGGGTCGGCCCCGCGCAAGAGTTCTTCGAGGCCGGAGGCAGCTCCATCAAGCTGATCGAGCTGATCCACCGCCTGCGGCAGGAGTTCGGCGTCGGCATCCCCGTCAGCCTCCTGTACCGGGTCACGACCCTGCACGGGATGGCCGCGACGGTGGAGCGTCTCGCCACCGGCGGCAGCTCGGACGACCTGCCCTGCCTGAGCTTCAACAGCGATCGGGAGCCGACAGTGTTCTGCTTCCCACCGGCGGGCGGCCACGGACTCGTCTACCGGACATTCGCCGCCCAGTTGCCCGAGTACCGGCTGATCGCCTTCAACTACGTCCCGGGCGAGAACAAGGTGGCCCGCTACGCCGACCTCGTCGAGTCCCTGCGGCCCGAGGGAAGATGCCTTCTGCTCGGCTACTCCCTCGGCGGCAACCTCGCATTCGAGGTGACCAAGGAGCTCGAAGGCCGGGGGCGAGAGGTCGCCCATGTGATCGTCCTGGACTCGCACCGCATCCTGGAGCCCTACGTCCCCGGCCCCGAACACTTCGAGTTCTTCGAGGCGGAACTGGCCGAACACCTGCTCAAGCACACAGGGTCGGAGATCGTCGCCCGCGAGACCCTGGACCACGCCGCGGAGTACCTGGCGTTCTGCGGCCGCACACCGAACCTCGGTGTGGTGTCCGCGACCGTCAGCATCGTCACGGACCAGGAGAAGACAGCGCTCTACGCCGCCGGTGAACGCGGCACCTGGCACGGCAGCTCCACCACGGCCACGGCGGTGCTGCGCGGCTCCGGAATCCACGCCGCCATGCTCGACCCCAAGCACGTGGCCCGCAACGCCGAGCTGGTGCGCGGCATCATCGAGGAGGGCGGCGCCGATGGCCGGTGACGCGGGCGACGCGTGGAGCGCCGAGGAGCGGGAGGCGGGCGGCAGCCCCCGAGTCATCGTGATCGGTGCCGGCGTCGCCGGAATGTCCACCGGATGCTACGCGCAGATGAACGGGATGCGGTCCCGTATCTTCGAAAAGCATGTGCTGCCCGGGGGCTGCTGCACGGCCTGGTCGCGCGACGGCTACATCTTCGACTACTGCATCGAGTGGCTGATCGGCACGGCCGACGGCAACGACGCCCACCAGGTGTGGCGCGAACTGGGGGCGCTCGACGGCAAGACCATCACCAACTTCGAGATGTTCAACCGGGTCGTCGACGAGACCGGCCGGTCAGTGGTCTTCTTCAACGATCCGGACCGGCTGGAGCGGCACCTGCTCGATCTCTCGCCCGCCGACGCCCGGCTGATCCGCTCGTTCTGCCGGGACCTGAGGCGATTCATCGGCATCGAGCTGTACCCGTTCCTGACCGCCCCCGCCCTGCGGACCGTGCGGGAGAGAGCGGCGACGCTGCGCACGGTCCTGCCCGCGTTCCGTCTGTTCTGGCGTACGTCGGCGACACCGATGCACCGGTTCGCCGACCGGTTCCAGGATCCGTTGCTGCGGCGGGCGTTCCGCAACATCTTCTTCCAGGACCCGGAGGGCTTCCCGCTGCTCCCGTACCTGTTCAACATGGCCAGCGCCCATCATCACAACGCCGGTTTCCCGCAAGGAGGTTCGCTGGGCCTGGCCCGGTCGATCGAGGAGCGGTACAAGGCGCTGGGCGGTGAGATCAGCTACCGGGCACGGGTCGAACGGATCCTTGTCGAGGACGGGCGTGCCATCGGCATCGAACTGCGCAACGGCAGACGGTACTACGCCGACCATGTCGTCTCGGCCTGTGACGGCCACACCACGATCCACGGTCTCCTGCAGGGCCGGTTCACCGGTCCGCGGATCGACAAGCTGTACAACGACCTGTTGCATCGTCCGGGCACCCTGTTCCCCGCAGTGGTCTCGGCCTTCGTCGGGGTCCGGGGCGACCTCGGCCCCGACCGGGCGCACAGCACCACGTACCTGCTCTCTTCCGAGGATGCCGCCCAGCTGCCCGGCGCACTGCAGAACAGTCTGGTGGTCCAGTTGCGCTCCCGCTACTCGGACGGATTCGCCCCGCCCGGAAGGTCGGTGGTCCACTGCACCTACTTCAGCGACTTCGCCTACTGGAAGGCGCTGCGCGCCGTCGACCGCAAGGAGTACCGGGCGAAGAAGCACCAAGTGGCCGACTTCGTAAGGAACTTCCTGGAACGCCGCCTTCCAGGCACGGCCGAGCGCATCGAGCTGGTCGATGTTGCCTCCCCGGCGACGACCCGGCGCTACACGGGCAACTACGACGGCTCCATTCTGGCCTGGAAGGCGTTCTCCGAGGCCGACGACATCGCGGCCAAGCTGGTAGGCAAGGACCGCATGCGCCTGCCGGGCCTGCGCGGATTCTCCATGGCCGGGCAGTGGGTCGGCATGGGCGGCTTGATCCGTGCCGCGTCGACCGGCCGCTTCGTCGTCCAGTACCTCTGCGACGAGCTGGGATGCGGGTTCACAGCGTCCGAGAGCCAAGGCGGCGAGCCATGGCATCCCGGAAAGCTGGGCCGTCTGCCGCAGCTCGACAGATGGTCCGCGCGCGGGGACACCCGTACATGAAAACCGAGGAGAGCAGGTTCGTGTCGCGTTCCGAACGACAGTCGATGATCATCATCGGCGCAGGGCTCGGCGGTCTGTCCACCGGCTGCTACGCCCGGATGAACGGCTATCGCACCCATGTCCTGGAGATGCATGAACTGCCGGGCGGCTGCTGCACGGCCTGGGACCGCGGCGACTTCACCCTGGATCCCTGTGTCAGCTGGCTCCTCGGCAGCGGCCCCGGCAATGAGATGCACCAGATCTGGCTGGAGCTGGGCGCGTTGCAGGGCAAGGAGGTACGGCATTTCGATGTGTTCAACGTCGTGCGCGGCCGGTGCGGCCGGGCCGTCTACTTCTACTCCGACCCCGACCGGCTACAGGCCCATCTGACGGACATCTCGCCCGCCGACTCCGCTGTGATCCGGGACTTCTGCAAGCAACTGCGCGCCTTCCGCAAATGCCTCGCCGTCTATCCGTTCCTCAAGCCGGTCGGGCTGATGCCGACGCTGGAACGATGGCGGATGCTGGCATCCTTCCTCCCGTACTTCAACGTCGTGCGCAAATCCATCAGCGTACTGATGACCGACTACTCGGCGAGGTTCAAGGACCCCCTGCTGCGTGAGGCGTTCAACTTCATCCTGTACGAGAAGCATCCGGCGTTCCCGGTGCTGCCGTTCCACTTTCAGCTCGCCTCGCACGCGAATCTCTCCGCAGGCGTCCCCGAGGGCGGATCGCTCGGACTGGCCGAGTCCATCGAGCGCCGCTACCGCAGGCTCGGCGGTCAGGTGACCTACAACGCCAAGGTCGAAAAGGTGCTGGTCGAGGACGACCGTGCAGTGGGGGTACGGCTGAGCGACGGAAGCGAACTGCACGCCGACATCGTCGTCTCGGCCTGCGACGGCCGCACCACGATGATGGATCTGCTCGGCGGCCGCTACCTCAACGAGGCGTACCACCGCCTCTACACCCGGACCATCCGTGAACCCGGCATGGTGTTCCCCGGATACTTCACACTCTTCCTCGGCCTCCGCCGCGACTTCCCCGACGCCGACCCCTGCACGACCTATCTGCTCGACGAAGCGGAAGCGGCAGGCCTGACCGGCATACGTCACCCGAGCATCAACGTCCAGTTCCGCAGCAGGCACTACCCGGAACTCTCCCCCCCTGGGACGAGCATCGCGTACGTCACCTACTTCTGCGACATCGCCCCCTGGCGGGCTCTGGACGAAGGACCGGAGCAGGCGACGCGGACCCGCGGCGGCCAGGAACTCCACACGCTGCCGGTACGTCATGGTCGCGGGTACTACGCGGCCAAGCGGCGGGCCCGCGACGTACTCGTCGCATTCCTGGAGCGGCGCCACCCCGGCATCGCGGACGCGATCGCAGTGCGCGATGTGTCGAGCCCGCTCACACAGGTCCGCTACACGGGCAACTACGACGGCACAGTGCTCGGCTGGCAGCCGTTCGTGGAAAGCGGGGAGACGTTGGAGACGCTCATCAAGAAGCACGGCCCCGGCCTGCCGGGACTGCGGAACTTCTACCAGTCCGGCGTATGGGCGACGACGGGCGGCCTGATCCGCGCGGCGGCGGCGGGCCGGCACGTCATGCAGTTCATCTGCCGGGACGACGGCCGGACCTTCACCGCATCCGTCGACGAGAGCGGGCCGCCCCCCACCCATCTGGTCGTTCCGGTGGGGCCCCGACCGGACGCGCAGTCCGTCATGGGGGACCGCTCGTCTCCTGTGGAGAGAAAGGAAATGGGATGAGGGCCAGGAAATGGGTGGTACGTGAGCACATCGAAGGCATCCCCGACGTCGAGAGGGTCTATGGGTTGGTCGAGGAGGATCTCGACGTCGACCTCGCCCCGGACGAGATGCTGCTGAGGACGCTTTACGTATCGGTGGACCCCTACCTCCAGGGCATCGCGCTGGACACCCCTCTCGGTGCGCACATGGGCGCCGACTCGATCATGGAGGTGCTGGAAGCGGGTCCCCTGGCGGCCCACCGGCCCGGTGATCTGGTGCAGGGGTTCGGCGGCTGGCGCACCCATCTCATCAGCAACGGTGCGGCCACCCCCTGGCAGACCGGGACGTTTCCGATGGTCTTTCCCGCCTTCCGCCGCCTGGACCCCTGCTGGTACGACGACGCGCTTCCGCTCCCCACCGCGCTGAGTGTCATGGGCGGCCCCGGCATGACGGCCTGGGGAACTCTGACCAAGTTCATGTCGGTCCGCTCGGGCGACACCGTCGTGATCAGCGGTGCCTCCGGCTCCGTCGGTTCGCTGGTCGGCCAGCTGGCCAAGCTCGCGGGCGCCCGCGTGGTGGGCACCACCTCGACGGCGGAGAAGGCGGAGTACCTCGACGAGCTGGGATTCGACGCGGTCGTCGTCTACCGCCACGGGGACAGCTGCGAAGCGGTGCGGTCCGCTCTCACCTGGGCCGCACCGGACGGAGTCGACAAGTACTTCGACAATCTCGGTGGCACGGTGACGGATGCCGTGTTCTCCATGCTCAACGTCGGCAGTCAGGTGGCCGTGTGCTGGCAGTGGGCCACCCAGGTCGGCCGGGAGGTCACCGGGCCACGACTGCTGCCGTACATCATGTTCCCCCGCACATCCGTGCGCGGCATCTTCTCGCTGGAATGGTTCACCGAGCAGAACTGGCGCGCGCTCCACGATGAACTCGGCGGCAGGATCCGGAGGGGCGAGGTCCGCTGCGGGCACACCCTCCACCACGGCTTCGAGACCATCCCGGACGCCTATCGGAGCCTTTACCAGGACACGGGAGCGAGCCGGGGCAAGGTGCTGGTCGAGCTCTGACTGCCGCTTCCCCCGAACCCCTTCCTTTCGCCGGCCCGCCCAGCCGCAGCCCCTCCCGTACCCGTGCAAGCCAGGAGGTCCCGTGCCCCGCTCCGACGACCCCGACGCGATTACCGGCTCGTCATCGCTCCCTCTGCACCGTCTGAGGTTCGACCCACCCGGACCGCCCAGGCCCGTCGCGTTACCCGATGGCACTCGGGCCTGGTTGGTGAGCCGGTACGCCGACGTACGCATGGTTCTGACCGACACCCGATTCGGACGTGCACAGCTCCACTCACCGGACTCCCCGTCCCTGTCGGGCGAATCCGGTCTGGTCGGCAGCCTCGACCTGATGTTCAACCAGGACGGCGAGGACCATCTGCGCCTGCGCCGCACCCTGCGGCGTGCGTTCACGCCGAGGGCCGTCGCCCGCTGGCGGCCCTGGATCGCATCGATCGTGGAGCAGCGCCTGGACGAACTCGCCGACAGCACACCTCCGGTGGATCTGGTGGCCCGCTTCACCCTTCCGCTCCCGGTCGAGGTGATCAGCCGACTGATGGGTCTCGACGCCCCGGCACGGGAACGGCTGCGCCACTGGAGCCAGTACGCCTTCTCCGACGGCTCCCACCCCAAGGAGGAAATGGAATCGGCGCTGGCGGAGTTCGCCGCTTTCGGGAGCGCGCTGCTGGCCGAGCGGCGCAGCGTGCCGGGCGACGATCTGACCAGTGTGCTCGTCCGGGCGGCCGATGACGAGGGCGGAATCCCGGAGGGGCAACTCGTCGACCTCGTGTGCGGGCTGGTCGTGGGCGGACACGACAGCACGATGACGATGCTCGGCAACTCCCTGCTCTACCTGCTCGGCGAACGGCCGGAATGCTGGCCCTGTCTCGGCGCGGACGAACAGGCCGCCGGGTTGGTGGCCGAGCGGCTGCTGCACCTGGTTCCGCTCGGCGACGACCGGGGGACCGCGCGCCATGCCGCCGCCGACACGGAGGTCGGCGGCGTGACCATCCCGGCGGGCTCGGTGGTTCTCGCCGACTGCGGCATGGCCAACCGTGACCCCGATGTGTTCCCGGACCGGCAGTTCGCGGACCTGTTCGCGCCCTTGGAGGCCCCCACCCTGTCGTTCGGAGCCGGCCCGCACTACTGCCTGGGCGCCTGGCTGGCCCGGCTCGAACTCCAACTGTCCCTGCATCGGCTCGCCGCCCGCTTCCCCGGCCTCCGGCTCGCGCGACCCGCCCACGCAGTGGAGTGGCGACGCGGCACCACATCCCGCAGTCCTCAGCGGATCACAGTCACCTGGTAGGAGGACGGCATCCGCGCCGCCGACCGGGGGAGCCGGCCCATGTACGGCCCGCCGTTTCTGTGCGGGTGCCCTGAGGGCGTGCGCCCGTTCAGTGCAGGTGCACCGGCAGCGATTCGATGCCGTAGACGATCGACAGCTTGCGGAAGGCCAGGTCTTGGGGCGGGACGGCGAGGCGCATCCGGGGAAACCGCCGCGCCAGGGCCGGGTAGGCGGAGCGCAGTTCCATGCGCGCCAGTTCGGCGCCGATGCAGCGGTGGATTCCGTAGCCGAAGGCGAGATGCCCCGAGGTGTTGCGGTGCGGGTCGAAGCGTCCGTCGTCCATGACGTACGACGCGTCGCGGTTGGCACTGCTCAGTGAGCAGAGCACCATGTCGCCCCGGGGAATGACCACCCCCGCTATCTCTATGTCCTCGCGGGCGAACCGTGGGAAGGCGAGCTGCACCGCGGAGAGGTAGCGCAGCACCTCCTCGATGAACGGCGCGGCCATTGCGTCGTCCGTCCGTATTCGCTCGAAGACGTCCTTGTTCTGAAGCAACACGAGGGACCCGAGGGCGATCGTGCTGGCGGTCGTCTCGAACCCGCCGGTGAGCACGCCGTCGGCGAGGCCCGCGAGTTCCTCGTCGGCGACGCTGTCGCCGTGCTCCTTCACGATCATGCCGAGCAACCCGTCGCCCGGTTCCTCGCGCTGCATCCTGACCACATTCCTGAAGTACGCCAGCGACTCCGACATGGCGCCGAAAGGTGCGGTCGTCCCACCGAAGAGATCGAAGCGGTCCATGGCCAGCTGCTGGAAGTCCTGGCGGTCCTCGTAGGGAACGCCGAGCAGCTCACAGATCGTGAGGGAGGGGATCGGCAGCGCGAACTCCTGCACCAGATCGACCGGGCCCTGACGGGCTTCCATCGCGTCGAGGCGCTCCTCGACGATGGCATCGATCCTGGGGGTGAGTCGACGCAGCCGGCGCATCGTGAATTCCGGGGTCAGGATGCGGCGCAGCCGCGTATGCACGGGAGGATCGCTGAACCCGAGCCCGCCGGGGCTCTGCTCCGCTGCGACCCCGGCGTTCGTGGCGAGGTGGGCGAAGTCGGTGCTGAACCCGTCGGCCGATCCCAGGACGGCTTTCGACTCCTCGTAGCCGGTGACCACCCAGGCGTCCATACCGAACGGCAGCGAGACCTTGGACACCGGCGCCTTCGCCCGGAACCCGGCCAGCTTGTCCACCGGGTCCAGGCCATCCCTGCGCAGCAGCATCAGCAGGTCTTCGGGCAGCAGCCTGATCGTGGAAGAACCGATCCCGTACTTCTGGATCCTGGACAGGTAGGTGCGCCCGAACCGGGCGGTGATACGAGAACGGAACGTCGTCCTCAACGTGCACTCCATTAGTCGTCGCGCGGTCCGCACACACGGTGCGGACATGAGAAGGCTTTGCAGTAGGCATGGACACGGACATGGGCCGGCGCCAACACGGTTTGCGCCGAGAGACGTTGTGTCGCAGGGCAGGAGCCGGAAGAGCGCTGGTAGCACACGGTAGCTGAGCGGACGGAGTGGGCAGTCGGCATGTCTTCGAAGCCAGGACCGGCCGACCGCCGCTGCATCTGCTGCCGGGCGTGATCACCGGCCACGCGGCCGGACGCGGGACGGCCGGACGGTCGGTATGGCGCCCGGGGCCGGGATCCCGGCGAAACAGTGAACGCAGCGGGTCGTGTGTCCGCCGCTGGTGGTCCGCCCGCCGGCCTACTGCTCCGCGAGGCACATCTTCATGAGCAACAGCGGGCCCGCCAGGGATTCATGGCAGAAGCCAGGAGCGGGCCGGCGTCCCGTGGCGAGAGTACGCTGCGTGACACGACTGGACCGAGCCAGTCCGTCAACACGCATAGAAATCTGCTCAAAGACGTGACTCCGAAGGCCGTCCGGAACCGCCATGACCCAGGCGGTTCCGGCGCGCTCCGTGGAGACTGCGTGCCCCTGGAGCCGGTCCTGGTCCTCCGGCCGTACGGTGCTGCTTGCCATGCTGCGGCTCCTTGAACCGACAGATCGACTCGACGCCGGCCGACCGTCGCCTCACCTCGTGCCGCTCGATGAGATCGATGGCTGCCGAACGCTCCCTTCGCTTGTCAGGCGCAGCGTCTGGTGCCGCGTCAGGCGACGTTCGCCCGGTATTCGATGTGGGATATCGTCCTCGGCCATGGGCGAGTTGATAATGATCAGGCATGGTGAGACCGAATGGAGCCGGACGGGCCGGCACGGCGGCCGCACCGATCTCGCGCTCACGGATGCGGGCGTGGCCGCGGCCGAGGCGCTCGCCCCGAAGCTGGCCGGCCGCGACCTGGTTGCCGTATTCAGCAGTCCACTGAGCCGCGCGCTGCGGACTGCCGAGTTTGCGGGCCTGTCCGGCGTCACGCCCGACGCGGACCTGGCCGAGTGGGACTACGGCGGCTATGAGGGCCTGACCGCGGCGCAGATCCAGCAGATGCGGCCGGGCTGGGATCTGTGGCGCGACGGCGTCGTCCCCGGCGACGCCGACCATCCGGGCGAACAGCTCCATCAGGTGGCCGCGCGCACGGACGCGGTGCTGGAGCGGGTGCGGCCGCTGCTGAGCGATGGTGACGTCGCAATCGTGGCCCACGGTCACCTGCAGCGTGTTCTCACCTCGCGCTGGCTCGGCCTGGACCCGTCAGCCAGCCGACTGTTCGGCCACCCGCATCCAGGCACCATCAGCATCCTGGGCCTGGAGCACGAGCAGCCGGTCGTGCTCGCCTGGAGCCTGCCGTAGCGGCTGGCTCGTCAGGCGACATTCGCTCTGGCGACGACGTTGCGCAGCCTCGGGTCGGTGACGTGCCCGTTGCGCCAGGCGATGTAGCGGCGGATCATGCCGGCTTGCACTCGATGGTTGGGACGGTCGGTGCCGTCCAGGGCGAAGTAGCGCAGCGCAGTGAACCGCGGCTCGATCCGTTTCAGTCACGGGCTGTTGGTCGGGGTGTAGGCGATCTCGACGTCGGTACTTCGGATACAGCGAGTCGAACCCGTCGGCGTTGAAGTTGTGGATCACCTTCCGGACCCGGTCCGGGCTGCTGAACGTCACCCCGGCGATGTCCGCCACCGGCATCTTCTGAGCCGACAGCAGCACCACCCGCGGCCGGCGCCAGGTCACCACCGACCCCGAACCGCGCCGCACGATCCGCAGCAACCTGCGACCTTCGTCAACGTCGATCTCCCGCACCTGCACCCGCTCGGCCATGACGACCAGTCCGGACTGGCCGCGCCGACCGAGAGCGGAACTCGGTCGGCGCGACACGAACGACCCTTGCGCACTGTGCCGGACCGCTCGCCCAGCGTGTGCGGAGGGTGTAGAAAGAAGGCATGCCCGGACGGTACGGCCGCCGACGCTCGGTTCCCAAGATGCGAACCGTCGCAGGTCAGTTCTTTCTCCTGCAGGTGGCGATCGTCGTGTTGCTCGTGGCCGCAGCCGTCGCCGCGCTCGTGCTGCAGGCCCGGGCCGACAGCGAAAGAGAAGCCCGCAGGCGTTCGGTCGCTGTCGCCGAGGCCTTTGCCAGTTCACCGGGCATCGAGGCAGCGCTGAAGAGCCCGAACCCGACCGCGGTGCTGCAGCCGTTGGCCGAGCGGGCCCGGAAACTCTCAGGGGTCGACTTCATCGTCGTGATGAACCGCGCCGGAATCCGCTACACCCACCCCCTGCCCGACCGGATCGGGAAGAAATTCGTCGGCAATCTGGAGCCGGCGCTGAACGGCGGCATCGTCGTCGAGAGAATCACCGGGACCATCGGCCCCCTCGTACAGGCAGTGGTGCCCGTCATCGGACGTGACGGCACCGTCGTAGGTCTGGTGTCCGCCGGAATCACCATCGAGCGCGTGGGCGGCGTCGTCGAGCAGCAGCTTCCCCTCCTGTTCGGATCCGCCGCGGGGATCCTGCTGCTCACCACGGCAGGGACGGCGCTGGTGAGCAGACGGCTGCGCCGCCAGACCCACGGCCTCGGCCCCGCCGAGATGGCTCGGATGTACGAGCATCACGACGCCGTGCTGCACGCGGTGCGGGAGGGCGTACTCATCATCGACGGCGACGGTCGGCTGCTGCTCGCCAATGACGAGGCACGCAGACTGCTCGGCCTGCCGACGGACGTGGAGGGGCGCGTGCCGACCGAGCTGGGGCTGGATCCGGTCACCGCGGAGTTGCTGGCCTCGGGGAGGACCGTGACCGACGAGGTGGTTGCGGTCGGCGAACGCCTGCTCGCCGTCAATCAGCGGCCGACCGACCGGGACGGCGGCCCGCCCGGCAGCGTGACGACACTGCGCGACACCACGGAGCTCCGGGCACTCACCGGCAGGGCCGATGTGGCACGGCGGCGGCTGAATCTGCTGTACGAGGCCGGCGCGGAGATCGGCACCACCCTCGACGTGGTGCGTACGTGCGAGGAGCTGGCGGAGTTCGCGAGGGCCCACTTCGCCGACTTCGCCACCGTCGACGTGGCGGAGGCCGTACTGCGCGGCGAGGAGCCGACGGCCACGGGCGTGGATGCCGAGTGGCGTCGGATCGCGTTCAGCGGCATCCGGGAGGACACGCCGCTCCACCCCGTCGACTCGATGATCCGCTTTCTGCCGACCACGCCCCTGGGGACCGGCCTGCGCAGGGGCGAGGCGGTCCTCGATACGGATCTGGCGGCCTTCTCAGGGTGGCAGCAGCAGGACCCCGCACGGGCCCGGCAGCTCGTCGAGCACGGATTCCACTCGGTGATCGCGATTCCGCTGCGCGCCCGCGGTGCCATTCTGGGCGTGGCCCTGTTCTGGCGCTCGGCGCAGTCCGAGCCGTTCGAGGACGAGGACCTGTCCGTCGCCGAGGAACTGGTCGCCCGGGCCGCGGTGAACGTCGACAACGCCCGCCGCTACACACGCGAGCACAACATGGCGGTGACCCTGCAGCGCAGCCTGCTGCCGCACGGTGTCCCGGAACAGAGCGCCGTCGACGTCGCCTACCGGTACCTGCCCGCACAGGCCGGACTGGGTGGTGTCGGTGGGGACTGGTTCGACGTCATCCCGCTGCCCGGCGCCCGCGTCGCGCTCGTGGTGGGCGATGTCGTCGGCCACGGACTGCACGCCGCCGCGACCATGGGGCGCCTGCGCACGGCGATCCACAACTTCTCCACCCTGGACCTGCCGCCCGACGAACTCCTGTGGCACCTCGACGCACTGGTCGCCCGGATCGACCAGGACGAGGCAGCCGACAGCGCCGACGCGGGAGTCACCGGCGCCACCTGCCTCTATGCGATCTACGATCCGGTGTCCGGGCGCTGCACCATGGCGCGGGCCGGCCACCTCAAGCCGGTGATCGTCGACCCGGACGGCACCTCGGAATTCGCCGATGTGCCCGGCGGCCCACCGCTGGGGCTCGGTGGCCTGCCCTTCGAGACACTCGAAGCGCTGCTGCCCGAGAACAGCCGCCTCGTGCTCTACACGAACGGACTCGTCGAGGACCGGCACCGGGACATCGACGAAGGGCTGGCACTCCTGCGCCGGACAGCCGCCGAGAACGCCGACCGGACACCCGAGGAGATCTGCGAGGCGGTTCTGCGCACCCTCGTGCCCGAGCGCGCCCGCGACGACATCGCGCTTCTTGTCGGCCGTACGCGCAGGCTGGACGCCTCGGACGTGGTCCAGCTGCAGGTACCCTCCGACCCCTCGTCGGTGTCCCTGGTGCGGGCCGAGGTGTCCCGCAAGCTGGACGAGTGGGATCTGGTGGAGGAGACGTTCACCACGGAGTTGATCGTCAGCGAACTGGTCACGAACGCCATTCGCTATGCCACGGGCCCCATCGGTGTACGACTGCTGCGTGACCGCTCCCTGATCTGTGAGGTCTCGGATCACAGCAGCACCTCGCCTCATCTGCGGCAGGCGGCCACCACGGACGAGGGGGGCCGCGGGCTGTTCCTCGTCGCTCAGTTCGCCGACCGATGGGGGACTCGCTACATGGACCACGGCAAGGTCATCTGGGCGGAACAATCGCTGTCGGCCGCCCCGCCGCCGAGCAGCCCATCGGCTCCGTGACGCGGCCCCGGCGGCCTCGTTCGGCCCTGTCACCTGCGGACCTCCGGCCGGTGTGCCGAGGCAGGAGCCGAGGTCCGGGCCCCGGGACGCCTACGTCAGGGTGAGGGCGATCCAGACCTGCACACCGTCCGCGTCGGGGTCCGCCGGATTGTCCGTAAGGCTTCGAAGAGGTGATGCCCGATCAGGTCCTGCCTGCTCCGGCCGGCCGCCCGCAGATACGCCTCGTTGACGTCGACGATCACCAGGTCGGGGTCCAGTACCAAGTAGGACTGGGCGTGGCTGCGAACAATCCCCTGTAATCGATCTGCGGTGTCACGGGTCCCGTGCCGGCCTTCCGGTGCTCGCGGTGTTCCCGCCAATCTACGAAGCACGTGACGTCCGCGCCCGCCCTGATCCGCCATCCGCTGCCGGCCGGGGAGGGTGCCGTCAGCCGGTGGTGGCCGAGGGGGCGCCGGCGCAGCGCAGTGACATCGCCATCAACTCGGCGACCAGATGATCGGCCGCGTCGCCGGTGGGAGCGGACAACGGGTCCACCAACACCTCTCCGATAGCGCCGGTCAGCGCGGCGGCCGTGACCTCCGCGTCCTGTTGGGGGAACAGTCCGGCGGCGACGCCCTCGCGAACCACATCGGTGAACACTGCGCGATAGCGGCGACGGAATTCCGAACGGGCCTCACCCAGCGCGGGCTCGGCCGGGGCCGCGAGCAGGGCGTAGGCCAGCCCGGGGTGTTGCAGGGCGCGGCGGGCGAAGACACGGACTCCGCACGCGAGTCGTTCCGCCGCGTCGCCGCTGCCGTCCCGGAGCACTTCTCCGAGCACCTCGACCTCGCGTGCCGAGGCGCGCCGGAAGACCTCCACGGCCAGGGCGCCCTTCGAGGGGAAGTGCTGGTAGACGGACCCGACCGACATTCCGGCAGCGGCGGCGACCGCGGTGACGGAGGCATTCGCCCAGCCCACGTCGGCGACGACGGAGGTGGCGCACTGGATGAGGCGGTCCTTCGCGGCGGCGAGCCGGTCCTGCACTGCGGGGGTTTTGCGGTAGGCCATGAAAGAAGTGGACCATTGTTCAGATCTTTCTGTCACCCTCCCTGCCGCCTTGTGACTCGCCTTCGGGAAGCGGCTCTGTACGAATGGGCATCCGATGATGCATGCTCCGAACAGGGATTCATATCTTCGGTGCGGCAGCACCACCCTCACACTTCCGCATGCGATCAGGAGCCCGGAATGCACCTCAGTGCCATGCTGGACAGCGCGGTCCGCAAGGCCGGCGACCAGGAAGCCGTCGTCTACCGTGATCAGCGGTTGACCTATCGGGAGCTGGCCGTTGCTGTCCGGCGGGCCGCTCGTGTGCTGAGGGATGCGGGGCTGAAACCCGGCGACCGGCTGGCGGTGATGACGTACAACACGCCTGCCTTCCTCCTCGCCGCCTTCGGTGCCTGGCACGCCGGCGCCACCCTGGTGCCCGTCAACCACAAACTCCGGACCTCCGAGGTGGAGCGCCTCCTGAGGCACTGCGGCGCCCGGCTGGCCGTCGTGGACGAGGCCATCGGTGCCCGCGCAACCGATGCCGCGGCCGAGGTCCGATGGCTGATCAGCCGACCGGACGAAGAAGGGGGAGCAGGAGAGTCCGACGCGCCTTCCTTCGAATCGCTGATCGAGCGGGCCGAGGAGTGGGACGGTGCCCGGACGACAGACACCGGCATCGCTCAGATCCTCTACACCTCCGGCACGTCCGGCCGGCCGAAGGGGTGTGTGCACACGCACCGCGGCATCGCCCTCACCGCCACCTACACCGCGGTGACCCTGTCCCTGAGACCCGACGAGCGCTTCCTGATCTGCATGCCGATCTGGCACGCATCGCCACTGAACAACTGGACGATGGGCACAGTTCTGATGGCCGGCACCGTGGTTCTCCAGCGTGAGTACGAACCCCGGGGGATGCTGGAGATCATGCAGAAGGAGCGGGTGACTTCGGTGTTCGGAGCCCCCGTCGCGTTTCTGGCACCGCTCCGGGCAGTGCCGGACTTCCAGGAGTTCGACCTGCACTCCGTGCGTGCGTGGGCGTACGGCGGCGGTCCCCTCGACGCCGACTCAGCCCGCATCCTGATGAGTGCCTACGGGAGTACGAACTTCCACCAGGTGTATGGAATGAGCGAGATGGGCCCCGTCGGTTCCTCGCTGTCGCCCGCCGAACAGATCAGCAAGGCCGGTTCCATCGGCCGGGGCGGCATGCCCGGCGTCGACCTGCGCGTCGTCACCGTCGAGGGAAAGGACGCAGCTGCCGGCGAGACCGGTGAGATCTGGCTGCGCTCGGACACCCGCATGGTGGGATATCTGGACGACGAGGAAGCCACCGGGAAGGTCTTCTCGGGGGACTGGTACCGCACCGGCGACCTGGGCCGTATCGACACCGACGGGTTCGTGACGCTGGTGGACCGTATCCAGGACATGATCATCACCGGTGGTGAGAACGTCGCCTCACAGGAGGTGGAGGCGGTCCTGCGCGGACACCCGGACATCGTCGACGTCGCGGTCGTCGGCCGGCCGCACCCGCAGTGGGGCGAGACCGTCGTCGCCGTCGTCGTACTGCGCGACGGCGCAGAACTGACCCTGGACGGCCTGCGCACCTGGATGACACCACTGATGGCCCGCTACAAGATCCCACGCGAACTCGTCCTGCGCACAGCATTGCCGCGTACTCCCTCGGGCAAGGTGACCAAGCCAGTTCTGCGGGCCGACCTGACAGGCTGCTGAGCATGTGCGCAGCACACGCCGGTGCCGTCGGGCGGCAAATCCCGGCGGGCACGTGTGCCCGCCCTGCCCGCAGATGTCGACGCTCTCATTGATACGGGCCACGGATTCCCGGTTGCCCCTGTCGGCGTCGTGGTACGCGGCACCCTCGCCGCCCCCGGTTCCCGGAGGGCACGCGGATCACGAGCGTGACGCTTCCTCGCAACCTTGACCTGCACATCTTCGCCACCGGGCTCGGCCGGCACGAGCGCGGTGCGGGGTGCGGCGCGGGCCGGAGCAGCCGTCGGGCTGCCGGCCCGCGCGGCCGTGTCCGCCGGTGGTTCGCGGGGCGGGATGCAGGTCGCGGCGTTAGGCTTCCGGGGGGCCGCAACACCCGGCGAGTTGGCTGAACATTGCGTAGACTAGTTAGGTGACTGAGGCATCTAGTGGGGGAGACCGGTAGGAACCCCTCCGTCCTCTTTGCGAGGCCCGCTATGGCAGACACCGAGACCGTCTCCTTCCCGCAGGACCGCACCTGCCCGTACCACCCGCCGGCGGAATACCGGCCACAGAACGACGGGCAGAAGCCGCTGTCTCCCGCCAGACTCTTCGACGGCCGCCGGGTGTGGCTGGTGACCGGGCATGCCGAGGCGCGTGCGCTGCTGGTCGACCGGCGACTGTCGGCCGACCGGGAGAACCCCGAGTTCCCGGTGTTCACCGAGCGGGTGGCCCGGAGCACCAAACGGCGTATCGAACTGATCGGTGTCGACGACCCCGAGCACAACGCGCAGCGCCGGATGCTGATCCCGAGCTTCTCCGTGAAGCGGACCGCCGCATTGCGGCCGAGGATCCAGGAGACCGTGGACCGGCTGCTGGACGCCATGATCGAGCAGGGCCCGCCCACCGATCTGGTGAGCGCCTTCGCGCTGCCCGTTCCCTCCATGGTGATCTGTGCGCTTCTCGGCGTTCCGTACGCCGACCACGACTTCTTCGAGTCCCAGTCACGCAGGTTGCTGCGCGGTCCCGGGGCTGCGGATGTCGAGGCCGCGCGGGCGGCGCTCGACGAGTACTTCCGTACGCTGATCGAACGCAAGCGGTCCGACCGGGGCGAGGGGTTGCTCGACGAGCTCATCACCCAGCAGCTCGACACCGGGGCCATCAGCCGCGACGAACTGGTCCAGCTGGCCGAGATCCTGCTGGTAGCGGGCCACGAGACGACCGCGAATATGATCTCGCTGGGTACGTTCACTCTCCTTCAGCATCCCGACCAGCTGGACAGGTTGCGCACGTCCGAGGATCTGATGCCCGCCGCTGTCGAGGAGTTGCTGCGATTCCTGTCCATCGCGGACGGCATCTCACGGGTGGCGACGGAGGACATCGAGGTGGGTGGGGTGACCATCCGGGCAGGTGAGGGCGTCGTACTGTCCACTTCGGTGATCAACCGGGACGAAGCCGCGTACCCGTCGCCGGACGAACTGGACCTCGGCCGGCCGTCGCGCCACCATGTCGCCTTCGGCTTCGGCGTCCATCAGTGCCTCGGCCAGAACCTCGCGCGGGCCGAACTGGAGATCGCCCTGCGCACCCTCTTCGACCGGCTGCCGGAGCTGCGGCTGGCGGCACCCGTCGACGAGATCCCGTTCAAGCCCGGCGACACGATCCAGGGCATGCTCGAACTGCCCGTGGCGTGGTGACCGGATTCCTCCTGGAAAGGATGCTGTGGTGATGCGGATCAGTATCGACAGGGATGTGTGCATCGGCGCCGGCCAGTGCGCGCTGACCGCGCCGAAGATCTTCACCCAGGACGACGACGGCTTCAGCGAACTGCTGCCGGGTCACGAGGAGGACGCGGATGACCCGATGGCCAAGCAAGCTGCCCGCGTCTGCCCGGTGCAGGCGATCACGGTGGAGTAGGGGAGCGGCGGAACAGTCCGGCTACGGCTGCTGCTGAGGCCAACGCCGAACATGCCCGCCTGGTCGGCGGTGACCACACGGCGGCCGCCGGGCCCCGCGGGCGTCCGGGGCACAGGCTCCGTCCCGTACGCCCTTAGGCGTGGAAGCCTTCCACGCTGCGCTCGGCACAGCTCGTTCTGCGGGCCCGGACGGCGGAGCTCAGCCCATCCGCGGCTCGCCCGCGGGCGCGGCGCTGTCCTGCTCTCGCGCGTGGGCCGCGCCCGGTGCGGGCGCGTCGTCGGCCGGGGCGTCCGCCACCGACGGCACCACCTGCGGAGCGGGAATCGAGCGGACCAGCAGACTGACCGCGCACGCCACCGTGGTCACTGTCATCACCAGGTACATGACCCGGTAGTCCAGCACCCCGATCAGCGCCGCGCCCGCCGTGAGCGACAGGGTCTGCGCTCCGTCCTTCGCGGTGTTGACCGTGGCGTTGACGCGCCCCTGCATCCGGGCCGGTGCGTACAGGTGCACCGCCGCGCCCAGAACCACGGCCACGAACGGCAGGCCCGCACCGATGAGTGTCGTCCCGACGAGGAAGAGCGCCACGTCGCGCGAGACACACAGCAGCAGCCCCACCGCGACGAGCCCGTAGCCGACGCAACTGGTACCGACGTCACCCAGACGCCGTATCACCGTCCCGGAGATCAGACCGCCGAGTGCGGAACCGGCGCCCTGGATCGACGCCATGACCCCGACGAACGCCGCCGGGCGCCCCAGGCCGTGATCGACGGCGGCGAAGGCCGCGGTCTCCAGCATGCCGATGCCGCCGAGGAAGACGACCATCGCCAGCGTCAACCGGAACAGCAGCGGTGTGCCGCGCAGATACCGCAGGCCGGCGGAGAGGGAGGTACCGAAGGACTCCTCGACGGGGTCCGGTTCCGACTCGACCACCTTGACCGAACCGATCAGCAGCGCGGCCGCGCTCAGTGTGAGCGCCCCCAGCGCAGCCAGCGCGACGCCGCCGAAGGCCACGTACACCCCGGCTCCGGCCACCGGGGAGGCGATGCGCACGCCCTCCCTGGTGGCGATGAGGAGCGACCTGGCCTGGACGGCATCGGACGACGGCAGCAGGTCCTTCAGAAGCGCCTGCCGGGCGGGGGTGGAGACCAGCACCCCGTAGGCGAGGGCGACCACGTAGATGATCCACAACTGGCCGGAGCCCCGGACGGCCAGCAGCGACAGCACGAGAACCGCCATGCCGCCGTACATCCTGACCAGCAGCGGTTTGCGATGCACCCGGTCCACGAGGTGCCCCAGCAAGGGCGCGGACAGGCCCGGCACGGTGAGTGCCAGCATGACCAGACCGGCGGCGGCGTTCGAGCCGGTGAGGTCCTTCGCCCAGATGGCGAGTGACAGAAACATGGCGCTGTCCCCGAAACTGGAGACCGCCTCGCCGGCGAACATCCGACGGAACTGCGCATTGCGGCGAAGAAGCGCCCACACGGCTGACCTCCACTGCTGGCTGGGGATACGGCCGGGCAAGGCACCCGTACGACGACGGGTTCCCTCCCCGGCCCTCGGTCGGTGAGTTCTAGTTCTCGCCCATGGCCACCCGCAGGCTCCTGGGGCGCATGTCCGTCCAGACCGCGTCGATGTGGGCCAGGCACTCCTCGCGCCCGCCGCTGAAGTCCGTACGGTGCCAGCCGGCCGGGAGCGGCCGCCCTTCGGCCCAGAGGCTGTACTGCTCCTCGTCGTTGTGCACCACGCTGTACCGGGTACCGGTCGTCTGCTCGCTCATGAGTCCGCTGCCTTTCCTGACTGACGGTTGAATCGACTGGAGGGATCTGTTCGGGCGCACGACCGGTGACGGTATGCGTGTGCCTTGCTCAGGGGTGTCTCAGGCGCTCCTCGACGATTCGCCGCACCCCGTTGCGGTCGGTCTTCCCCGAGGCGTTGCGCGGCAGTTCGTCGAAGAACAACAGGCGTCCCGGCCGCATGTGGACCGGCAGGTCCCGCCGCAGGCGTTCGCGCAGCGCGGCCTCGGCGGCCCCCGGTCCGACGGGTTCGCCGTCCCCGGCCCGGCACACCACGGCGAGATGTAACTCGGCCCGCCCACGCAGCGCTTCGGTGAGCAGGGCGACCGCCTGCGAGACGCCTGGGGTGCGCTCGGCGACCGACTCGATCTCGCCCAGCTCGACACGGTGTCCCCGGATCTTCACCTGGTCGTCGATCCGGCCGTGGAAGAAGTACTGTCCGTCGGCACCGATCCGCACCATGTCGCCGGTCAGATAGGCACGGGAGCCGTCGGGGCCGGTGGTGAAGGACCGGGCGGTGAGGCCGGGCTCACCGACGTAACCGCGGGCCACGCCGACTCCGTAGAGGCAGAGCTCACCGACCTCACCCTCGGGCACGGGCTGTCGCGCCCCGTCCAGCACCTGGGCGCGCAGGCCGTTGATCGGTACGCCTATCGGCAGCGGGTCCCGGTAGGGGGGACGCACCTCGGTGCACAGGCCGCAGACGGTCGTCTCGGTGGGGCCGTACCCGTTCCACAAGGTACCGACGACCCCGTCCAACTCCTCGGCCAGCGCGGCGGGCAGCGCCTCCCCGGCGCTGACCAGGTGGGTGAAAGCCCGCTCACCGGCCAGGAAGGGAAGCAGCAGCCGTAGCTGACTGGGTGTGGCGTACGCGGCGCCGGGCTCCTGGGTGAGCAGCCATTTCGCGAAGAACTCCGGGTTGCGCGCACACCGCGACGGAGCGACGGCGATCGTGCCCCCGCTCGTCAGAGGCACCAGCATCTCCGGCACCGACATGTCGAAGACGATGCTGCTGTGCGCGAGCATCCGGTCGCCCGGCCCCAGCCCCATGGCGCCGGAGAAGTGGTCCAGCATGGTGAGCAGCCCGGTGTGCTCGATCTCCACCCCCTTGGGGAGCCCGGTCGAGCCCGAGGTGAACAGGATGTACGCGGCAGGCTCGCCCGCGTCCGGCGGGCCGGCGGTCCCGGCCGCCCGCCCGGAGACCACGTCGGCGACGGCGGCGCGGACGATGCCGTCGGCGTACGGAAAGGGAACGGTCGCCTCGCAGCCCGCCTGTCGGACCTGGTGGCGGCGGCGCTCGGCCGGCGCGGCCGGATCGAGCGGCACCGCCACCGCGTCCAGCAGCCAGGTCGCCAGCAGGGCGACCACATAGTCGGTGCCGTAACCACACTCCACGGCGACCCGCGTACCGGGGCGCACCCCCTCAGCCGACAGCCTGGCCGCGCGGGCACGGGCGGCGGACTCCAGTGCCGCGTAGCTCAGTTCGCCGCTCTCGTCGACGATCGCCACGGCGTCCGGCTGGACCTGCGCCCAGTGCAGGAAGCGGCCCAGAGAAGGAGCGGCGCTCACAGCCCGCCTCCCGTCAGCTCCTGCCGTACGAGGGTGGTGAGCCCGCGCAGGGTGGGGTTCTCGAAGAAGTCGACCAGATCGACCGTGACGTCCAGCTCCTCGCCGAGCAGGGCCAGCAGCCGCATGGCCTTGATGGAATGTCCGCCCGCGTTCAGGAAGTTGTCCGCCGGCCGGGCGCTCCCGGTGCCGAGCACCTCCTGCCAGAGCGCGGTGACCGTGCTGTCGACCGGGTCGCCGTCGCGTGATGGATCGGCGGACTCCGCCGGAGCGCAACCACCGGCCCCGGCCTCGGCCGACGCCGACAGGAGTGCTTCGCGGTCCGCTTTTCCATTGGCGGTGACGGGGATGCGGTCGACGACGATCACCGTCGGAAGCATGTACTGCGGCAGTTCGCTGCGCAGTCCGTCCCCGAGCGCGGTGACATCCAGGGCCGCCTCCGGTTCGTCCCCGGCGGTGTCCGGTGCCACGAAGGCGATGATCTCCATGCCGTCGTCCGTCGGTCGTGCGTGCACGACGGCGTCGGCCACCCCGTTCTGCCTCCGTACCGCCGCCTCGATCTCGGCGAGTTCGACGCGATGGCCGCGCACCTTCACCTGGTCGTCGAGCCGCCCCACGTACTCGTACCGCTCACCGGGCAGGACCCGTACCTGGTCGCCCGTGCGGTAGAGCCGCTGTCCGGGACGAGCGGCGAACGGGTCGGGGACGAAGACAGCGGCGGTCTGCGCGGGGGCATCGAGGTAGCCGTGGGCGAGCCCCTCGCCGCCCACGTACAGTTCCCCGGTCCCGCCGGCCCCGACCCGCTGCCCGGATGCGTCGAGGACGTACGCCGTGCTGCGCGGGAGCGGGCGGCCGAGGGGGACCACGCCCTCGGCGAGATCCTCGGCGGTCACCCGGTGCGTGGTGCTGAACGTGGTGTTCTCGGTGGGGCCGTAGCCGTTCACCACGGCGGCGGGCGGGGCGGCCGCGAACAGCTTCCCCAGCCTGCGTGCATCGTGTTTCTCACCCCCGAAGAGCAGCACCCGCAGATCCCGGAAGGCTTCCGGTGCGAAGTCCACCATCTGGTTGAGGAGCGTCACGGTGAGGAACATGACGGAGATGCGCTCGTCGGTGAGGAAGGAACGCATCCGCCGCGGTGACAGCAGGACGTCCCGGTCCGCGACGACGAGGGTGCCGCCGCCGGCCAGCGCTCCCCAGATCTCCAGCGTCGCCGCGTCGAAGGCGGGATTGGACACATGCGCGACCCGGTCGGCGGGGTCGAACGTCACGAAGTCAGCGTCCGGCACCAGCCGTACGACGGCACGGTGCGGCACCACCACCGCCTTCGGGCGGCCCGTCGAGCCAGAGGTGCAGATCACGTAGGCGACATCGGCGCCGGTCACCGCCGCCGGGGCCACCGGGGCCTCGTCGGTGACGAGCAGCTTCTCCAGCAGATGGGCGGGCACCACCTCCGCGAGCAACTCGGCCGCGGCGTCGTCCGTGACCACGGCCGCCGTCGCCGCGGTCCGCACGATGTGCCGGGTGCGCTCGGCCGGCTGAGCGATGTCCACCGGCAGGTAGGCGGCGCCCGCGTAGAGGATGCCGAGGCACGTGGTGACCGACGCGATGCCACGCTCCATGGGCACGGCCACCACCGCGCCGCGGGCGATCCCGGCCGTCCGGAGCCCGGCGGCCACAACGCTCGCCCGCCGGTCCAGCTCCCCGTACGTCAGCGACGTGCGCCCGTGTCGCACCGCCACCGCGCCGGGGTGCTCCACGGCCCGGCGGTGCACCCTTTCGTGGATCGGTACGAACACGTCGAGCGCGTCCGTACCGCACTCCGGCAGCGGGGCGTCCGGCTGTGCGAAGGCCTCGCCGACGGCCGCCACCATGCGTCGGTGCAGGGCGGCCGCCGCCTCGTCGGTGAACAGGTCCGTGGAGTACTCCAGTTCGCAGACCGTTCCGCGACCGGTCCGCGTGACCAGCCACAGCACCTCGTACTTCGCGGTACCCGTGCCGATCTGCTCACGCTCGGCGCTGTGACCGTCCCACCGCAGCCCGCACCGTGTGGTGTCCATGTAGGTGAGGGCGGTCTGAGCCAGCGGGGCCCGCGAACGGTCGGCGTCGGACCGCACCTCCTCGACGAGCGTCTGGAACGGCACCTGCTGATGGGCCAGGGCACCGGTCACCACACGACGCACCAATCGCACCACGTCACGGGCCGTGGCCCCCGGCCGGACGGTGAACCGCAGCGGCAGCGTATCGACGAACATGCCGACCTCACCCGCCTGGGCGGGACCCCGCGACGAGGCCGGCACGGCGAGGACCAGATCCCGGTCGCCCGTCACCGCGATCAGACCGGTCACATAGACGGCCACCCACGCCATGAACGGACTGAGCCGCTCCTCCTCGGCCGACGACAGGATCGTCGACACCTGCTCGTCCGTGAGCAGGATGCGATGGGCGGCGCCTTTGACCCCGGGCCGCGCCGGACGGTCCAGATCGTGCGGCAGGGACAGCGCCCCGGGGCAGCCGGCGAGCATATTCCGCCAGTGGTCCAGCGCCGCCCCGGCATCCCGGGGCCGTACGGACATGGCCTGCCGGCCGGCGGACTCCCGCTCCCACTCCGTGCCCTCTGAGCCCGAGCCGTCCTCGTAGAGCTGCTGGAGCTGTGTTTCGAGGAGGTCCAGCGAGACCCCGTCACACACCAAGTGGTGCACGGTCAGGACCAGTTCACTGCCCGCGTCGCCCCGGTCCACGGCAAGGGCCCGCAACAGCGGAGGCCGGCCGAGGTCGAACGGTGTGCGCACCTCGGTGTCGACGAGTTCGCGCACACTCTCGTCCGACACGCCTCGCGCGTCCACCCACCGGCAGGCCACGGAGGCCTTCCGCGCGGTCAGTGAGAGCGCGGGCTTCACGAAGCCGCGCCGCAGCGCCTCGTGCCGGGCCGCCAGCGTGTCGAGCGCGGCGCGCAGCCTGATGACGTCGAGACCGCCGGGGAAGCGGTAACGGACGGCGAGATGGTAGACGGCGCTCCCCGGGTGGAGCTGTTCGGCGGTCCACAGCCGTTCCTCGGCGGCGGTCAGTTCCCTCGTCTCCGGCCCACCCTCATCGGGGCCTGCGCTCAACGCCGCCGACAGCGCGCCGAACTCCGGGTACTCGTAGAGGATGTCCAGTTCGAACTCCTGGCCGGTGAGTTCGCGCAGCGAGATCGCCACTTCCACGGAGAGGACGGAGTCGCCGCCCTCGTCGAAGAAGTTGCAGTCGTCGCGGACGTCGTCCAGGCCGAGGGCGTTGCGCCAGATCGCGGCGACGGCCTCACGGAGCTCCGCCACGGAACGTGTCCCGGCAGGGGTGGGCCGCTCACTCATCGGTCGCACCTGCGGTCCCGGCGGCCGACGGCTGGTCGCGGGTCACCAGCCAGTCGCCGATCGCCAGCGCGTCCAGCGTCGAGCGGGCGTACGTGGCGACCGCGACGTCCGGCGTCCGCACGATCGGCTGGCCGCGCAGATTGAACGAGGTGTTGACCACCATCGGGATGCCCCGGTCGTCACCGACCCGGCGGATCAGGCGCCAGAACCTCGGCGCGCTCTCCCGGTCGACGGTCTGCACCCGCGCCGAGCCGTCGACATGTGTGATCGACGGCAGCTTGTCGCGGTACTCGGGCCGCACCTGCGCCACGAACAGCATGTGACGGTACATCGACTCCTGCCCCGGCTCGATCTCGAAGTAGGTGGTCGCCTCCTCGGCCAGGACCGCCGGAGCGAACGGCCGGAACTCCTCACGCTGCTTCACCACGGTGTTCAGATGGGCACGCATGCCGGGCGATGCCGGGTCCGCGAGGATGCTCCGGTTGCCCAGCGCACGCGGGCCGAACTCCATCCGTCCCTGGAACCAGGAGACGACCTTCCCCGCGCCGATCAACGACGACACCTCGGCCAGCAGCTCGTCCTCGGCCAGCTTCCGTACGGTGAATCCGGCGCCCAGTCCACGCAGCTGCGCCTCGATGTCCGCGTCGTCGAACTCCTCGCCCCAGTACGGCATCGTCATCGGGGCCGGCGGCGCCGGTACGTGCTGCTGGAGCTGCCACAGAGCCGCGCCGAGGGCCGTACCGTCGTCCCCCGAAGCCGGCTGCACGAACACCCGGTCGAACAGACCGCTGCGGGCGATCACTCCGTTGGCAGTGCAGTTCAGCGCCACACCACCCGCCATGCACAGATTCCGGGAGCCGCCCGCACCATCGGCCGTCTCGCGCAGGACATACAGGAGGCTCTCCTCCAGCTTGCGCTGGACGGTTGCCGCGACATCCATGTGCCGCTGGTCGAGCGACGCCTCCGGATGCCGGGCCGGACCGAACAGCTCCTCCAGCCGCCGGATGGCCCCCCGGTGCGTCTCGCGCTCCGTCGGCGACTTGTCGTGCGCCAGGACGGGGACCAGCAGCCGTCCGCCCGGCGCCCTGCGCACCAGCTCGTCCGCCACATTCGCGTACCGGCTCGCGTCCCCGTAGGGCGCCAGGCCCATCACCTTGTACTCGTCCATCCCCGGCAGGAACCCCAGGTACTGGGTGACGACGCTGTAGAGGATGCCCAGCGACGCGGATATGGAGTAGCTGCGCACACCTCGCAACGCGTCACCGCTGCCCCGCAGGACCGACGTGGACTCGGCCTCGCCCATACCATCGGCCACCAGAACCGTCGCGTCGGGGAACCCGCTCAGGTAGTAGCTGCTGGCGGCATGGGCGACATGATGGCCCACCCGGACGAACTTGCGCTCCCAGTCCTGGTCCGGATAGTGCGCGCGCAGCACCTCGTACTGCACGTCCTCGCTGTACACCTCCCGGTACCAGCGCCGGGCGAACTCGTCGCGTTCGAACGCGACGGACGGCTCGTACCGGAAGCCGTGCGCGACGAAGTCGACGTCGTCCAGGGTCACTCCTGCCATCCGCAGGCACGCCTCGACCGCGTCGACGGGGAACGCGCCCGTGCCCTTCACCCCGTCGTGCCGCTCCTGCGCCGAGGCGGCGATCACACCCTGCTCCCCGACCAGGGCCGCGGCCGAGTCGAGGCCCTGCACCACACGCTGTTCCCGCCAGTCCAGACCGGGCAGCATGTTCTTCTTGACGGACAACGATCGGTCGAGTCCGCTGACACCGAGCACCAGCACGTCGAGTTCCTTTCGAAAGGGTCCAGCCGGATTCGGATGCGTACGGCGGATCAGGACCGGCCGGACACGCCCCCGGCGGTCTGATCTGTCGGATCGTCAGGGCCGGCGAACACCCCGGCCACATCCCCGATCCAGGGCTCCCGCATGAGCTGGTAGTGGTCGCCGTCGGCGTACGAGACGCGCAGCGTTCCGGCGAACCGCTCCCATCCGGTGATCGCGGCACGGACGGCCGCCTCCTCACCCCGGCGGGACACCACGAGGTGCACGGGGCCCGGGTAGGGGGAGGGCCGGTGTCCGGCCAGGCCGGACAGCATCCCCTGCCAGAACTCCATGAGTGACGCGGCGACGGGCCCGTTCAGCTCGGCCAGCGCCTCCGCGTCCACGCCGAGCAGCCGCAGCACATCGTCGACGGCATGCTCCGCGAGGAGCCGGCGCGGTCCCAGCCGTGCCACATCGGTACGCAGTCGCTCCAGCGCCGCCACGTCCGCCGCCGTGTCCGGGCCCTGCTGAGGAGCCGCGTCGATGATGACGACACGATCGGCCACGATGCCCCGGTCCGCCAGCCGTGAGGCGACCTCGTGCGCCAGCACACCGCCCGCCGACCAGCCGGCGATCACGGGCCGCCGCCCACGGAGCAGGGGTGCCAGTTCGCGGGCGTAACCCGATGCCAGCGAGGCGAAGTCCGCCGTGTCCCCGCCGCCCAGCAGGTCCCCCTGGACCCCCAGGACCTCGAAGGACCCCGAGACCCGGGCCGTCAGATCCCGGTAACAGAAGAGCGTGCCGCCGAGCGGATGCACCAGCACCAGCGGCTGGAGCCCGGGAGAGCCGCCGAGGCCGATGATGCTGCGCGGGCCTTCGCTTCGTTCCCTGCGCTCCCGCGCGTGCCGGGCGTCGTCGAGATACGCGGCCTGACCCGCCAGTGTGGGAGTGCTGTACAGCTGGGGCAGCGGAACCGTGGTGCCGAATGCGGCGCCCAGCTCACCTGCGAGCCGTACGGCCAGCAGACTGTGCCCGCCGATCGCGAAGAAGTCGTCCTGCCGGCCGGCGCGGAGGCCGAGGAGCCTCTGCCACACCTCGGCCACGCGACGCTCCGTCCGGGAGAACGCCGACTCCGCCGCGCCACGGCCCGGTTCGCCCGGACCCCCGATTCCTTCGGAAGGTTCGGTTCCTTCGGGACCCGAGCCGGGGCCGGCGGTCAGCAGGGCGCCACGGTCCAGCTTTCCGGCCGGGGTGAGCGGCAACGCGTCGACCACGACGAAGTGCGCCGGAACCGCTGCCGACGAAAGCCTGGAGGCGGCATGCCGTCGCAGTTCCCGCTGGTCCGGGGCACCGCCCTGGGCCGGTACGACGTTCGCCAGCAGCCCCTCGTGGTCCGGATGGCGGCCGACGATCGCGCCGGCCACGCCCGGATGGGCGCGCAGCACCGCCTCGACCTCCTCCGGCTCGACGCGCTCGCCGAGCACCTTCAGCTGGTGATCCACCCGCCCCAGAAACTCGAGATCGCCGGAGTCCGTGAGACGGCCGACGTCACCCGTGCGGTAGAGACGGCTGCCCGCCGGGCCCCAGGGGTCCGGCACGAAACGCTCGGCCGTGACCCCGGGCCGGCCGAGGTAGCCCCGGCCCACCCCGGCGCCGCCGACGCAGATCTCACCGGCGGTGCCGGGCGGCACTTCACGCCCTGCGGCGTCCAGGAGATGGATTCGCGTGTTGGCGCAGGGCCGGCCGATGACGGGCCCGCCGGCACCGGCCACCCGTGCGACGGTCGCCTCGACCGTCGCCTCCGCCGGCCCGTAACTGTTGAACGCCCGCACACCGGACCGCTCGCCCAGTGCCGCCCACAGGTCGGGCGGGCAGGCCTCGCCGCCGAAGACGAGCAGCCGGGGCGGCCACGGCGCATCCAGCAGCCCTTGTTCGACCAGGAGTTGAAGCTGGACGGTGGTCGTGTCGATGACATCCACGGCCCGCTCACGGTCATGGGCGAGGGCGACGAGATGTCCGGGGTCACGCCGCTGCTCCTCGCTCAGCACGCACAGTGTGTGACCGTCGAGCACCAGGAGGACCTGGGCCAGCAGGAAGTCGGAGATGTACGCCGATGTGCCGGTCACCACCCGCAGCGGCTTCTCGGCGCCCAGCGAACGGGTGCGCGCCAGCGGCGTCCCCACCGCGTAGGCGGCAAGGCTGCCGTGCTCGATCATGACGCCCTTGGGACCGCCCGTGGTGCCGGACGTGAACATCACATAGGCCAGGTCGCGGGCGCTCACGAACGGCAGCGCGGAACTGTCCGGGCCGTCCCCGGACCGCGTACCGGTCTCCTCCTGCCCTGCCTCGTGCGTGACGGCCGAAAGATCGAACAGCCGGTGACCGTTCGGGGCGGCCTTCGGGTCGTCGGTGATCAGCACAACGGGCCGGGCCTGAGCCAGCATCGAGTGCAGGCGGTGTTCCGGCAGCCCGGGATCGAGCGGGACGAACGCGGCCCCCGCCTTCCACACCGCCCAGAAGGTCGTCAGCGCGGCCGGTCCGGGCCGCAGGAAGATGCCGACGAGATCGCCGTGACGCACCCCGTCCCGGCGCAGCCGCCGGGCGAGGCAATCGCTGTCCGCGTCCAGCCGGGCCAGGCTGATCCGTGTCCCGCCGTCCTCGATCGCGAGCGCGTCCGGGGTACGGGCGGCCTGCCGCCGCAGCAGCTCGTGCACCGGAACCCTGCCGGCCGCCCGGGCGTCCGTCGTGTAGTTCAGCATGTCGAGCAGCGCCTGCTCGGCCTCGCTCAGCAACGGCGCCCCGTACGCGTCTGCTCCGATGTCTGCCGCCACCGCTTCCAGTGCCCGCAGGTGGTAGTCCCGCAGCCGGGCGACCTGGCCGTCCGACAGCTCCGCCGTGTCGTGCTCCAGCTCCATCCACATCCCGCCGAGCACCGATTCCCGGCTGAGCGTGACGCTGAACGGGAAGCTCGTGGGGGCCACGCCCGGAACGTCGCTGCCCGGTCCCTCCTTGGCCAGCGCACCCGCCTCGGCGAGCGCACCGAACTGCGGAAAACTGTTGTAGGTGAAGTTGACCTCGAAGAGTGGCGCACCACCCAGCTCACGCCGGAGTGCGGCCATCGGATACCTGCGGTGCGGCAGCATCTCGCGCTCGGCGTCGAACACGGCCCGCGCCAGATCGGCCCAACTGCCCTCCGGCAGACGCAGCCTGAACGGCACGGTGTTCAGGAAGAGCCCCCGCACCTCGGCCCCGTCGGTCTCCTCCAGCCGCCCGTTGGCCGTCAGCCCGGTGACGACATCCGGGCTCCCCGTCGCCAGGCTCAACGCACGCAGATGGGCGGCCAGCAGCACTGCCTTGAGCGGAACACCCGCCTGCGCGGCACCGTGCTCCAGCGCGGCGAGGAGCTGCGGGGGCAGATGTGTGGTGACGCTGCGGTAGCCCGGCTCGTCGGACAGCTCGGCCGAATCGCGCGGGAGGCGGGTGTCGGGGCGGTCGGTGAGGAGGTCCAGCCAGTAGGTGGTGTGTGCGGAGGTGGTGAGTGCGTTTTGTTCGGCTGCGATGTAGTCGCGGTAGGTGGAGCGGAGTGGCGGGAGTGATGGGGTGCTGCCGTCGAGGAGGGTGTGGTACGTGTCGATGATTTCGGCGAGGGTGGAGGCGAGGCTCCAGCCGTCGAGGATGGCGTGGTGGTCGGTGACGGTCCACTGGAAAGCATCGTCGGACAGCACATGGACGGTCATCCGGCACAACGGCGCGGCGCCGATGTCGAACACCTTCGCCCGCTCGGTGCGGACGCAATCCCGCAGAGCAGTGCGCTGCGCGTCGTCCCCGAGACCTCGCAGATCCAGCACCGTCAGCTGCACATCGGCGTCCGTGTGCACCAGCTGGAGCGGCTTGCTGTACCCGGTCAGCGCCAACGACGTACGCAGAATGGGATGCCGCTTCACCACCAGCGCGAGAGCCCGCCGGAAGACCGGAGCGTCGAACGGGCCGGCGACCGGAAGGTTCTCGACGTTCAGATAGGGGTTGCGATCGGGGTCGCGTTGCATTTCGTAGACCATGCCGATCTGGAGTTCGGCCATGGGGTAGGCGTCGTCGAGGTGGTGGGGGAGGTGGTTGCGGTCGTGGGGTGTGAGGAGGGAGAAGGGTTGGGTGGTGGGTGGTGTGGTGGTGGGTTGTGTTGTGGTTGTG
>NZ_BMRN01000015.1:845-1262 GCF_014648655.1 Streptomyces atratus | reverse complement strand
GGGTTGCGATCGGGGTCGCGTTGCATTTCGTAGACCATGCCGATCTGGAGTTCGGCCATGGGGTAGGCGTCGTCGAGGTGGTGGGGGAGGTGGTTGCGGTCGTGAGGTGTGAGGAGGGAGAAGGGCTGGGTGGTGGTGGGTGGTGTGGTGGTGGGTTGTGTTGTGGTTGTTGTGGTGGCGAGGTCGGCGAGTGTGGGGTGGTGGAAGAGGTCTTGGAGGTGGAAGGTGAGTCCGTTGTCGCGGGCTCGGCCGAGTATCTGGATGCTGCGGATGGAGTCGCCGCCGAGGTCGAAGAAGTTGTCGTGGCGGCCGATGCGGTCGACGCCGAGGATGTCGGCCCAGATGGTGGCGAGGGCTTCTTCGGTTCCGGGGAGGGGTGGGGTGAACTCTGTTTCGAGGGAGGGGCGTTCGGTGGTG
>NZ_BMRN01000015.1:0-835 GCF_014648655.1 Streptomyces atratus | reverse complement strand
CGGGCTCGGCCGAGTATCTGGATGCTGCGGATGGAGTCGCCGCCGAGGTCGAAGAAGTTGTCGTGGCGGCCGATGCGGTCGACGCCGAGGATGTCGGCCCAGATCGCCGCGAGCAGTTCCTCGGTGCCGGGCAGTGGAGCGATGAACTCGACCGTCAGTTCCGGACGTTCGGCCGTCGGGGCGGGCAGGGAGCGTCGGTCGAGCTTTCCTTGCGGGGTGAGGGGGAGGGTGTCGAGGTGGACGAAGTTCCTCGGGATCATGTAGTCGGGGAGGTGTCCGGCGAGGGTGTCGCGGAGTTCGCTGGTGGTGGGAGGTGCGGTGCCCGGTTCCGGCACGAGATAGGCGACCAGATCTGTACGGCCGTTCGCCTCCTGGTGCGGAAGGACAACGGCCTCGCGCAGACCGGCCACCTGCGCCAACTGGGCTTCGATCTCGCCGAGTTCGATGCGGTATCCGCGGATCTTGACCTGGGCGTCGGCCCGGCCCAGGTATTCCAGTTCGCCGTCGGCCGTCCAGCGGGCGAGGTCGCCACTGCGGTAGAGCCGGGCACCGGGGGCCGGCGTCAGGTGATCCGGTACGAATCGTTGTGCGGTGAGAGCTGGTTGACCGGTGTAGCCACGTGCCAGGCCCGCGCCGCCGATGTGGAGTTCCCCGACCACTCCGATCGGGGTGGGGTTCCCGTACGGGTCGAGGACATGGAGTCGGAGGTCCGGGAGGGCGCGCCCGATTCTGGTGGCGCTGTTGTTCAGTTGGTTTTCGTCGATTTCGTTGGTGGTGACGTGGACGGTGGTTTCGGTGATGCCGTACATGTTGATGAGGCGGGGTGTGGTGCAGC
>NZ_BMRN01000014.1 GCF_014648655.1 Streptomyces atratus | reverse complement strand
GCCGATGGTACTGCAGGGGGGACCCTGTGGGAGAGTAGGACGCCGCCGAACTCCTTTTACGGGAAAGCCCCGTGCCCTTGTGGCACGGGGCTTTTCTGCGTTCTTGGGCCGTCGGGAGGCCCTTTCCCGATGAGTGAATTCTTTGACGCGAGCGGTGGGTCAGAGGCGACCCGCTCCCTTGAGAGCCAGGTAGGCGTCAGCGAGAGCCGGGGCGAGGTTGTCCGGGGTGGCATCGACGATCACCGCGCCGTGGCGCTGAAGCTGCCCTGAGGTGCGGAGTCGCCGTGCTTGGGCCTGTGCGCCGGCTGCGGCCTCGTAGATCGCGTCCACGGTGCCCTTGGCTTCTGCCATCTGTTCGATGTGTGGGTCGGTCACTGAAGCCACCAGCACCGTGTGGCGCTGGGTCAGCCGGCGGAGGACGGGGAGCAGGCCCTCTTCTACGGGCGCCGCGTCCAGACCGGTGAGGAGCACGATCAGGGAGCGGCGAGGAGCGTTGGCAAGAACCGCAGCGCTGAGACCCCGGGCGTCCGTTTCCACGAGTGCGGGTTCGACCGGCGCCAGTGCATTCACCATGGCCGGCAGGACTTCTCCGGCAGACCTGCCCTGGACCTGGGCGCGGATGCGGCGGTCGTAGGCGAGCAGATCCACGCGGTCGCCCGCACGAGTGGCAAGCGCCGTGAGGAGCAGGGCCGCGTCCAGAGCGGCGTCGAGGCGGGGCACGTCACCGACACGACCCGCCGAAGTACGACCGGTGTCCAGGACAACGAGGATGTGACGGTCCCGCTCGGGGCGCCACGTTCGCACTGCGACGGCAGACTGACGTGCTGTGGCGCGCCAGTCGATGGAGCGCGTGTCGTCACCGGGCACGTAGGCACGCAGGCTGTCGAACTCCGTGCCCTCTCCACGTGTGAGGACGCTGGTGCGACCGTCCAGCTCGCGGAGCCTGGCGAGGCGGGACGGCAGATGCTTGCGGCTGGTGAAGGGTGGCAGGACACGTACCGTCCACGGGACTTCGTGATTTCCCTGGCGAGCCGCAAGCCCTAGAGGTCCGAACGACCGCACGGTGACGCGATCGACTCGGTGGTCACCGCGCCGTGTCGGTCGCAGGAGGGTGGTCAGTCGGCGGCGTTCCCCCGCCGGGATCGTCAGCGTGTGACGGGATGAGGCCTGCTCCGTGCCGATAGGCCAGCTACTGGGTGGCCAGGCGTCGCGGAGGTGTGCCCGTAGGCGGCGACGAGAAGAATTGGTTACGGTGAGTTGCACTTCGGCGGCCTCACCGAGTCGAACGGTTGTGTCACCGGATCGGGTGAACTGAAGCGTTCGCACTGGCGCGGCCAGGGCGTAGTCGCACAGAATCGCTAGGGAGAGCGGTGCATTGACCGCGAGCATGCCTGTCCAGCTGGGGGCCAGGACGGCTACGGGGAGTGACCCCAGGGCGGCCAGCAAGGCGGTACGTCCGGTGAGGGCCACGGTCACCGCCTCATCGGGGTACGGGTACGTGTGCGAGGACTGCGGTGATGACGGAGTCGGGGGTGACACCCTCCATCTCCGCTTCGGGCCGCAGTTGGATGCGATGGCGAAGCGTGGGGAGTGCCAGGGCTTTCACGTCATCCGGAATGACGTAGTCACGGCCGGTGAGCCAGGCCCAGGCACGGGCAGTCGACAACAGAGCAGTGGCGCCTCGGGGAGAGACACCGAGGGAGAGCGAGGGAGATTCACGCGTGGCACGACAGATATCGACGACATAGCCGGCGATCTCGGGGGAGACCTTGGTCTGGGCGACTGAGTTGCGGGCGGCTTCCAGATCGGCCGGGCCGGCGACGGGGTGGATGCCCGCTGACTGGAGGTCGCGCGGATTGAAGCCGTCGGAATGACGCGTGAGGACGTTGATCTCCTCGTCACGGGACGGCAATGGCACCGTCAGTTTAAGGAGAAACCGGTCCAGTTGGGCCTCGGGGAGCGGGTAGGTGCCCTCGTATTCGATGGGATTCTGCGTGGCGGCTACGAGGAAGGGCTCGGGCAGTAGCCGAGGGGTTCCGTCGACGGTGACCTGGCGCTCTTCCATCGCTTCCAGGAGGGAGGACTGCGTTTTGGGAGGGGTGCGGTTGATCTCGTCGGCAAGAAGCAGGTTGGTGAAGACAGGCCCGGGCTGGAAGGAGAACTCTGCGGTGCGGGCGTCGTAGACCAGTGAGCCGGTGACGTCGCTCGGCATCAGGTCGGGGGTGAACTGGACACGCTTGGTGTCGAGGTCGAGTGAGGCCGCAAGAGCCCGGACCAAGAGGGTCTTGGCCACGCCAGGGACGCCTTCGAGGAGGACATGGCCTCGGCAGAGCAGAGCTACGACAAGCCCGGTGACTGCCGGGTCCTGTCCGACCACGGCCTTGGCGATCTCGGAGCGCAGCGCTTCCAGGGATGCGCGGGCTGTGTCGCCGTGCCCGACGGTCTCGGTAGTCCCAGCGGGCACTGGGGGCGGGGCGCTCATGACGTGCGTACCTCTCTTTCGAGGGTGTCGAGTTGGTCTGCCAGATGCACAAGAGCGGTGTCGTCGGACGGGACGGGTCCGAAGAGCACGGCTTGGAGGTCGTTGCCGGTGGTGCTGAGACGGGCGGAAACGGCAGGGATGAGCGTTGCGGGGGAGTGTGCATCGCGTGGGGAGACGCCGATGAGTGGGGCGATACGGGTGCGGGTGGCGGCGCGCAGTGAGTCGGCGGCCCGGTCGCGGGCGTTCGCCCTGCGGTAGAGGCGGGCTAGGCCCTCGGTGGATTCGGAGGCGCGGATGGCCACAGGCAGCCGCTCGGCCATCAGCGGGCCCAGACGGCGGGCGCGCCAGATGGCGGCGAGCACGGCGGCCAGTGCGAGTTGCAGGGTGCCCCACAGCCAGCCCCGGGGGATCAGGTCGACGAAGCTGCGGTCGTCGTGGGCGCCGTCCCCGCCGTTCTCGGCGGCAGCAGAGGTATCAGTGAGCGAGGGGAGGTACCAGACCAGATGTGGGCGGGAACCGAGGAGTTGCAGGGCCAGGGAGGCATTGCCCTGGTCTCCGAGTCGGGCGTTGTAGAGAAGGTCGGGAGAACCGAGGAGAACGGTGTCCCCCGCGCCTTGTTCGACCAGGAGCAGGGTGTGGAGGCCGTTGCTCGGGAAGCAGGCGATGGTGTTGCCGAGGCCGTCCGAGGCGTAGTGGAAGCCTCCCGTTTCGACGTCGCCGGCGCTGCGGGCGGCGGGCAGGGAGCATTGAGGGGCGCGGGTGGCTACCGGTCCGGCGGACTCCGCGCGGACACCGGGGACCAGCGTGCCCACGGACGGAGGGCCCGCTGCGAGAAGGACGGTGCGGCCGGCCGAGTGGTCGGTCGTGGCACGGAGTTCGCTCTGCTGGTGCGGTGTCAGCAGATCGGGGGAGGCGACGAGCAGCGTGGTTTCGGGGCCGGCCTGCGCCGTGGCCTCGTCGAGCGTGGTGACCACGTGAACGGAGACGCCACGCTCCTTGAGGAGTTCGGCGACAGCCCGGCTGCCGTAGCGGTCGGCGGAACGGGGGTCGAGGCGGCCGTGCTGGTCTCCGGAACGCATGGTTGCCAGAGCGACTCCGGCAGCGACGAGCACGAGAACGGCGAGCAGCAGACCGCGGGTGCGGATCCAGATCTGCTGCGGGGCGAGGGATGCCGAGGTGGTGGGGGCGGCGGTGGCCTCGGTCATTCGGCTGCTCCCTGGGCCGCGGCTGTCAGGAGAGGCTTGGCGGTTTCGAGATCGAGGTCCAGAGCTCGTACGTCCAGATACGCCTGCTGGTCCGCGGTCCGGCCGCCGTATGTGACATCGTCGAATTCCCTGGCGGCGGCGTGGAGTCGCGTGGCGTGTGCGGGCAGTGGACGGCCCGCTTCGGCGGCGGCCTCGTCGGCGGTGCGCCCGGGGCGGGGGTCGAGCAGAGCGCGCTCCTCCAGGGAACGGACGATGGCGCGCATGCGCTCCTGGACCGCCTCGTTCCAGCAGTGGGCGGCCGCGTGGGCCTCGGCGGCCGTCCGGTGTTCGGCCGCGCTGCGGGGGCTGTTGTCGAAGAGGGCGTCTGCGGAACGCACGGTGCGGTGCGGGGTGCCCAGCCTCCACCAGAGTGCGGCGACCAGGCCGATGACGACCAGTACGAGCACGACAAGACCGAGTGGGCCGCCCGGTGCGGCGCCGGAGGCCGTGTTCAGGAGATCGCCGATCCAGGCCCAGAGGCGGTCGAGACCACGCTGGAGAAGGTTGGGATCGTTCTCGTGGTACATCGGTTTGGACAGCTCGTGCTTCGCGGCCTCGCGGGCGGGGACACGTGGAGTGTCCACCGGTATGTCACTGCTCGCGTGGATGAGTAGCCGTGCTGCTGTTGTGCCTCCCGCCCCCGACACGAGATCAGCTCCTGGTGTCGTATCCGGGCAGGCCCGCTGCCCGGGCGAGCTCAAGGTCGAGTGCCTCGCGGCGGATGCGCTGATCGATGTAGAGCAGGGCCATCACGCCGGCGGAGAGCGGGTAGGTGATCGTTGCGGTGATCACCTGACCGATGCCGGAGACGATCAGGAACGGCCAGCCGAAGTCCGTGGTGCCGTCCGCGAGGAAGGAGCCGACACTGCCGCCGTCCATGGCCATCGCGATGACGCTGAACGGGATGGCGATGATCACGCTCACGATGAGGGTCAGCAGCCCGGTGAGCGCCAGGACGCCGAAGGTCCGCCACCAGGCGCCGCTGACCAGCTTCGCGGAGCGGCGCATGGAAGTTGTGATCGATTGCCGCTCCAACATGAGCGCCGGCGAGGCGAGACAGAAGCGGACCATCAGCCAGATGACGACGACGAGCGCGGCCATAAGTCCGATAACGACGAGCCCGGCGCCTGCGGCGGAGCCGACCAACATGCCCGGCAGCAGGCCCACCGTCATGATGGCGGCGCTGATCAGGGCCAGCAGCAATGTCAGACCCAGCAGCTGAGCAAGCCGGGGCCGGGCCTCGGCCCATGCGTCGGAGAGCGTCACCGGACGGCCCAGTACCGAACGGCTGATCACCACGGTCAGTACGGATGTCGTGATCAGTGTGGCGGTCATGGTGATGAGCAGCGACGGCACACTGTTGACCAGTGCCGACTGAGCCGAGTCGGCGGTTTGCCGGAGTGCCTCAGAACCGGTGGCATTCGGGTCGATCGCTGCGGGTTCCGGCAGCAGATAGCGTTGCACGAGGGTGATCGCGATCTGGGCGATCACGGACACGGTCAGCGTGATTCCGAGGACCGTGCGCCAGTGGGCGCGCATCGTGGAGACCGCGCCGTCGAGGATCTCGCCGACGCCGAGCGGCCGGAGCGGGATGACACCGGGCTTGGCCGCGACGGGCGGCTGCCTCCAGCCGGAGCCGTGCGGCCCACCCCAACCGGGGCCCTGAGGCCCGCCGCCCCAGCCGGGGGCGGGGGGTGGTGCGCCGGGACCTGTGCCCGGAGTGCTCGGTGGGGACCACTGCCCTGTGGGCGGCTGCGTGGGAGACCAGTTCCCTGCCGGGCCGCTGCCGTCGACGGGCTCGGAAGGCCGGGGGACGCCCGCCCCCTGACCCTCGGAGGGGGCAGATCCGGGCGAGGCCCAGCCCGGAGTGTCGTTCATTCTCGCTCCTTCACGGTCCTGTCCGCTCATCGGCGCGGCAGGTTGGCAGCCATCGTGCCACGCGTTGCTCCGGTACGGGCCTGGCCCTGTATCTCCTTCGTACCTTCATTTGTGGGTGGCGCACCGGGCAGACTGGGCGGATGGCTGATCAGGATGCGCAATCGTCGGTGGGCATCGAGGCTCCCGCGCTTCCCGTACTTCGGTGGGACGAGCTTCCGGAAGGCCCCGTGCTGGTGCTCCTCGACCAGACTCGGCTGCCTGCCGAGGAGGCCGAGCTGGTGTGCGCCGATGTGCCCGCGCTGGTGCGGGCGATCCGGACGCTGGCGGTGCGCGGGGCGCCGTTGCTGGGTATCGCAGGGGCCTATGGCGTGGCTCTGGCAGCGGTGCGAGGAGACGACGTGGCAGAGGCCGCGGAGTTGCTGGAGCGGGCGCGGCCTACCGCGGTGAATCTCGGTTACGGGGTGCGGCGGGCTGCCGGGGCATACCGGGCGGCCAGGGAAAAGGAGGCGGATCCGGAGCGGGCTGCGGCGGTTGCGCTGGCCGAGGCCAGGGCGCTGCACCGGGAGGATGCCGAGGCCAGCGGGCGTATGGCACGGTACGGGCTCGCACTTCTGGACGAACTGCTGCCCGGTGGCGGGTATCGACTGCTGACCCACTGCAATACGGGGGCGCTCGTCTCGGGTGGTGAGGGCACTGCCTTCGCGGTGGCGCTCGGGGCACTTCGGGAGGGACGGCTGCGACGGCTGTGGGTGGACGAGACGCGTCCGCTGTTGCAGGGTGCCCGGCTGACCGCGTACGAGGCGGCACGCAATGGCATGCCGTACAGCTTGCTCACGGACAGCGCCGCTGGTTCTCTGTTCGCTGCGGGGGAGGTGGATGCTGTGCTCATCGGGGCGGACCGCATCGCCGCGGACGGATCGGTGGCGAACAAGGTGGGGAGCTATCCGCTGGCTGTGCTTGCGAAATACCACCACGTACCGTTCATCGTGGTGGCGCCGACCACAACCGTGGATCTGGATACCGCGGACGGGGCATCGATCACCGTGGAGCAGCGGCCGGGGAATGAAGTGACGGAGCTCACATTCCCGCGGATCGGGGCGGCAGGCGGGGACACCGGCGGATTGCTCGTGGCACCGGCGGGAACCCCGGTGTACAACCCCGCGTTCGACGTCACACCGCCGGAGCTGGTCACGGCGATCGTCACGGAGGAGGGCGCAGTTTCCCCGGTCACGGGGGTCGGACTGGCAGAGCTGTGTGCCAGATCATCGCAGGTAACGATTAGCTAATGGGATGATGTCGATTATGAAGGGACGCGTCCTTGTCGTCGACGACGACACCGCACTGGCCGAGATGCTCGGGATTGTGCTGCGTGGTGAAGGGTTCGAGCCGTCGTTCGTAGCGGACGGCGACAAGGCACTTGCTGCATTTCGTGAGGCCAAGCCGGACCTGGTCCTGCTGGATCTGATGCTGCCCGGTAGGGACGGCATCGAGGTCTGCAGGCTGATCAGGGCCGAGTCGGGTGTGCCGATCGTCATGCTCACTGCCAAGAGCGACACGGTTGACGTGGTGGTGGGCCTGGAGTCCGGGGCCGATGACTACATCGTCAAGCCGTTCAAACCTAAGGAGTTGGTTGCCCGGATCAGGGCACGTCTGCGGAGGTCCGAGGAACCGGCGCCGGAGCAGCTGGCCATCGGGGATCTGGTCATCGATGTGGCCGGTCATTCGGTGAAGCGGGCGGGACAGTCGATCGCCCTCACCCCGCTGGAGTTCGACCTGCTGGTCGCACTCGCCCGTAAGCCGTGGCAGGTCTTCACCCGTGAGGTACTGCTGGAGCAGGTCTGGGGATACCGCCACGCCGCCGACACCCGGCTGGTGAATGTGCATGTCCAGCGCCTGCGCTCCAAGGTCGAGAAGGACCCGGAGCGGCCCGAGATCGTGGTGACCGTCCGAGGTGTCGGTTACAAGGCCGGACCGAGCTGATATGCCCCTGAGCAGCGCTGCTCCGCAGCCCGGGGAGCCGGGAGCCCGTGCGGAGCGGGCTGCTGCTCCAGGACGCAAGGCGTCCCAGCTCCGACGTCTTCTGCAGGGTGGCCGGTTGTTCCACGACCGGGCGCCCGGCGGCCCTGTGCCACGACTGCTGATGCGCTGGGTGCGGCGTCCGCTGCTGCCCGCCGTGCGGCTTTGGCGACGCAACCTCCAGTTGCGGGTCGTCGCGGGCACGCTGCTCATGTCGCTCGGTGTGGTGCTGCTTCTCGGGCTGGTCGTGATCGGCCAGGTGCGTAACGGCTTGCTCGAGGCGAAGGGAAAGGCTGCCCAGACGCAGGCTGCCGGCGGTTTCGCGGCGGCCCAGGAGAAGGCGAACGCCCCGCTCGCCCCCGGTGGGCAGGGCGGCGACGCTGCGGACGGTACCTCGGCCAACAATTCCTGGCGGACCGAGCTTGTTGATCAGCTCGCCAGTGGCGGCAAGAACGCCTTCAACGTGGTGGCACTCAGCGCCGACGAGGGCACCCGTGCGCCGCGAGGCTCGGGCAGTGTGGAGGCGGCGAGTATTCCGCAGAGCCTGCGGGACTCAGTGAACAAGGGTCCGGGAGCGTTCCAGACGTACTCCCTGATCCAGTACGCGAACGGACAGGAGCCGCAGCCCGGACTCGTGGTGGGCAAGCGGCTCTACGACATCGACCACAATCCGTACCAGCTCTACTACCTCTTCCCGCTGACGCAGGAGGAGAAGTCATTGACGCTGGTCAAGGGCACGTTGGCGACTGCGGGACTGTTCGTGGTCGTGCTGCTCGGGGCCATCGCCTGGTTTGTGGTGCGGCAGGTCGTCACGCCCGTACGGATGGCGGCGGGCATCGCCGAGCGGCTCTCCGCCGGCAGGCTCCAGGAGCGGATGAAGGTCACCGGCGAGGACGACATCGCCCGGCTCGGTGAGGCCTTCAACAAGATGGCGCAGAACCTGCAGCTGAAGATCCAGCAGTTGGAGGAGCTGTCGCGGATGCAGCGGCGCTTCGTCTCCGATGTCTCCCACGAACTGCGGACACCGCTGACAACCGTACGTATGGCCGCCGATGTCATCCATGAGGCCCGCAGCGACTTCGATCCCGTGACGGCGCGTTCCGCAGAGCTGCTCGGGGATCAGCTCGACCGGTTCGAGTCGCTGCTCTCCGATCTGCTGGAGATCAGCCGGTTCGACGCGGGCGCCGCCGCGCTGGAGGCCGAGCCGATAGATCTGCGACAGGTCGTACGACGGGTGATCGGCGGGGCCGAGCCGCTGGCCGAGCGCAAGGGCACCCGTATCCGGGTGGTCGGCGATGAGCAGCCGGTGATCGCGGAGGCCGATGCGCGGCGGGTCGAACGTGTCCTGCGCAACCTTGTGGTCAACGCCGTCGAGCACGGTGAGGGCAGGGACGTCGTGGTGCGGATGGCGGTGGCCGGAGGTGCGGTCGCCGTGGCCGTCCGGGACTACGGCGTGGGGCTCAAGCCCGGCGAGGCGACGCGGGTGTTCAACCGTTTCTGGCGGGCCGATCCGGCTCGCGCACGGACGACCGGCGGCACCGGACTCGGACTGTCCATCGCCGTGGAGGACGCCCGGCTGCACGGCGGCTGGCTACAGGCATGGGGCGAGCCGGGCGGCGGTTCGCAGTTCCGGCTGACTCTGCCGCGCACGGCGGACGAACCGTTGCGCGGATCGCCGATACCGCTGGAACCCGAGGACTCCCGGCGCAACCGGGAGAGCCGGGAGCGAGCCACGGTCGCTTCCATGACCGGGAGCGAACACCGGCTGACAGCAGTGCCGGCCCAGCCCGGTGGCAATGATCGGTCCTCGCTGCCCGTACCCTCGCCCACCCCCGTGGCACCTCGGACGACGCCGGTCTCGGTGCATCCGGCGGCCCTGCCGGGGAGCGGTGCACGGGTGGTCGCGCGCGGCGCCGAGGACCGGTCGGGTGGCGATTTCGACTCTGCAGTGCAGGACCCGGAGCGGGGGGACGCGAATCGTGGGCACTGACCGTCGTAGGGACGGCCATGGACGTGTACTGGGGCTGTTCGCGCTGCTCGGATGCGGTGTCGTGCTGCTGTCCGCGTGCGGCTCGATGCCCGTCACCGGGGATGTCAAGGCTGTCGACGCCTCGCAGCCCGGTGACTCCCAGGTGCAGGTGTATGCCGTGGCGCCGCGTGACAACGCCACCCCCAACGAGGTCGTCGACGGCTTCCTGGAGTCCATGACGAGTGATGACTCGGACTTCAGGACGACCCGCAAGTACCTGACGAGGGAGGCAGCCAGTACCTGGAAGCCGAGTGCGTTCACGACGGTGCTCACCAAGGCGCCGAACCGGAGCGACCGCCCGTTCCGCGACAGCGACCCCGGCATCACGGAGATCACCTACACCCTGACCGGTGAGAAGGTGGCAACGGTCGATGCTCAGAGCGCCTATCAGCCACTCGCGCCCACGGACTACAACCAGTCGCTGCATCTGGTGAAGGAGAACGGGCCGGAGGGCAAGGAGTGGCGCATCGACCTGGTGCCGGACGGCCTTCTGCTCGGGCAGTCGGACTTCAAGCGTCTCTACCGCTCTGTGGACAAGTACTACTTCGCCGCGGGGCGGACATCGGAACAGTCGACCCTGGTCGCCGACCCCGTCTATCTCCGCAGCCGGACGGACCCTGTCACGGGGATGGACACCGTGACACAGGCGGTCCGCAGCCTCCTGGCAGGGCCGACCAGTTGGCTGCGGCCGGTGGTCGACTCCCGTTTTCCGGCAGGTACTGCGCTGAAGAAGGGAGTCACCTCGCTGGCGCCCGACGACCGCAACGTACTGAAGGTCCCGCTCAACAAGAAGGCGGACGGAGTCGGACAGCGTTCCTGCCGCATGATGGCCTCACAGGTCCTCTATACCTTGCGGGACCTGACGTCCGCACGGGTCGAGCAGGTCGAACTGCAGCGCTCCGACGGCTCCCCGCTGTGTGTCCTCGGGACGGATCAGGCGGAGGAGTTCGCACCTGACGGTTCGTCGAGTGGGCCGGACAGCCAGTACTTCGTCGATGCCAAGGGGCGTGTGGAGCGAATTCCTGGCAGCACCAAGGGCAGTGGCACCCCGGAGATGGTGTCCGGTCCGCTCGGCGACGGACCGGTGCGGATGGGAGCGGTCGGTGTGGCCAGGGACGAGCAGCGGGCGGCGGCGGTCTCGCGCGACAAGGCGGCCCTCTACGTGTCGTCCATTGTCTCGGACGGCGAGCTTCCTGCGGCCGCGGTGATCAGCAAGGCCCAGAACCCGAACAACCGTCTGTCGGTGCCGAGCTGGGACGGTCGGGGCGACCTCTGGGTGGCCGACCGGGATCCCGGCAACCCCAGACTGCTGCGGCTGACCGGTGGTGCCGGCAAGCCGCAGGAGGTCACCGTGCCGAGCCTGGACGGCGGGCGGATCGAGGCGCTGCGGATGTCCGCGGACGGCGTGCGGATCGCCCTCCTGGTGACCCAGGACGACCACAACACGCTGAAGATCGGCCGGATCGAGCGGCGCGGTCCGGAGGCGGAGCAGAAGGTCTCGGTGGTGGAGCTGCGACAGGCCGCACCGCAGCTGACCGATGTCACTGCCATGTCGTGGTCGGGCCGGAGCCGTCTCGTGGTGGTCGGCAAGGAGCAGGGCGGCGTGCAGCAGGTGCGCTATGTGCAGGCGGACGGCTCGACGGCCGCATCCGGTGTCCTGCCCGGTGTGAACCAGGTGTCGTCGGTCGCGGCGGCGGACGACGAGCAATTGCCGCTGATGGCGGCCACGTCGAGCGACGGGATAGTGAAGCTGTCGCCAGGTGACAACTGGCAGACGGTGGTCAAGGAAGGCTCGTCGCTGGTCTACCCGGGCTGAGACCCCGCCGGGCCGCTCCCGCGTTTTCCACAGGGGTGGCCCGGCTCCTTCGGGGAGGGCACAGTGGAGTCATGCGGGGATGGTGGCGGGAGATCTCCGGACTGGTTCTGCCGGTGTCCTGTGGCGGCTGCGGCAGGACGCGTACCTCGCTGTGCGAGGAATGCCGTGCGGAGCTGTACGGCAAGGTGCCGCGTCGGGTCAGGCCCGTGCCGGAGCCCGCGGGCCTGCCAGTGGTGCATGCGGCCGCCGTGTACGAGAACGCGGTACGTGCGGTGCTCCTGGCCCATAAGGAGCGGGGCGCACTGGGGCTGGCCGGGGCACTTGGCAAGGCGCTGGCGGGGGCCGTACGGGCCGGGACGGGGCAGGTGGGTGTCAGCGGCCCGGTTCTGCTCGTACCTGTGCCGTCGACGCGGCGGGCCGTGGCGGCACGGGGGCATGATCCGATGCGCCGGATCGCGCTGGCCGCCGCGGGTGAACTGCGGCGCGGAGGTACCCGTGCCCGGGTTGTCGCGGTGCTTCGGCAGCGGCGCCCGGTGGCCGATCAGGCGGGGCTGGGAGCCCGGCAGAGGCAGGCGAATCTTGCGGGGGCACTGGAAGTCGTGGCCGGGGGCGAACGGCTGCTTGCGGCCGGACGGGTGGTGCTGGTGGACGACCTTTTGACGACCGGTGCCTCGCTGGCCGAGGCGGCCCGGGCGATCGGGGCAGCGGACGGGCACACGGGTGCCCTGTCCGGCAGCGGGCGGGCGGCGGTTGTCGCGGTATCTCCGCCGGCCTTCGAAATAAACCGGAACTGCCAGTGAACTTGCATCGTTGCAGTTGGTGAGTGGGTAAAAAGACCTGAACGGAGGTACGTGCGAGTAGCGGGTGCCGACATCGGGCCAGGCAGGCTATGTTCGGTTGTGAGGAATGGTGAACACCAGGCCTCGATGAATGCAACACCAGGTTTCGGGCAGGTAACTCACCGGTAGTCCAGATGCAGAAAATTCGGTGGGGTGCAGACCCCGCCGATGGGGGAGGAGGAGGTGGAAGTCACCGAGTCCGCGGCTCCGGCTACCACCGGGGCCTGGTGCAAAAGGGAGATGCTCCGCCACTGAGTGGAGTGATCCGGGAACGGAGTTCTGCGTGGACATCGTCGTCAAGGGCCGCAAGACCGAGGTGCCCGAGCGGTTCCGCAAGCACGTGGCCGAAAAGCTGAAGCTGGACAAGATCCAGAAGTTCGACGGCAAGGTGATCAGCCTCGACGTCGAGGTGTCCAAGGAGCCGAACCCCCGTCAGGCCGACCGTTCCGACCGGGTGGAGATCACGCTCCGCTCGCGTGGGCCGGTCATCCGGGCGGAAGCGGCCGCAGGCGACCCGTACGCAGCGCTGGACCTGGCCACCGGCAAGCTGGAGGCGCGGCTGCGCAAGCAGCACGACAAGCGCTACAGCCGTCGTGGCAACGGCCGGATTCCCGCTGCCGAAGTCGCCGAGACCGTGCCGGGCGCGGCGTCGTTCAACGGCGAGGGCGATCTGGTCGGCAATGAGGCGGCTCAGTCCGTACCCACCACCAGGTTCGGCTCGCTGGAGGTGCAGGGCGAGGGTCCGCTGGTGATGCGGGAGAAGACGCACGTCGCCGCACCGATGTCGCTCGATCAGGCGCTCTACGAGATGGAGCTGGTCGGGCACGACTTCTATCTGTTCGTCGACTCCGAAACGAAGGAACCCAGTGTCGTCTACCGACGGCATGCCTATGACTACGGTGTCATTCACCTGAGGACCGATCCGCTGGCCGCCGACGAGGCGGGCGGCGCGGGCGGTGCGCTCGGCGGCTGACGCCCCCTTCTGCGGTGCCCCTGGAGCGCCTGTGCGCCCCCAGGGGCACCCGTGTGCGGCCACGGAATCACCGCTCCGACGTCTGGGCATGAAATCATGTCGTCCCAAGCCAACCAGTGCTCTGTGAACTGCCGTTGGCGGACAGTTTGTGAACTTCAGGCCATGGCCTTCAGGGGGAGGAACGATGGCGGACACCTTCGGGCCCGTGCGCGATGCGAATGATGCCGACGGCGCTGCCGATACCGGGGCGGACACGGACAGTGGTTCCTGCAAGGAGCCGATCCGGGTCCTCGTGGTGGATGACCACGCGCTCTTCCGCAGAGGTCTGGAGATCGTCCTCGCTCAGGAGGAGGACATCCAGGTTGTCGGCGAGGCAGGTGACGGGGCGGAGGCGGTCGACAAGGCGGCCGATCTGTTGCCCGACATCGTGCTGATGGATGTACGGATGCCCAAGCGCGGCGGCATCGAAGCCTGCACGTCGATCAAGGAGGTGGCCCCCAGCGCGAAGATCATCATGCTGACGATCAGCGACGAGGAGGCCGATCTCTACGACGCGATCAAGGCGGGTGCCACTGGCTATCTCCTCAAGGAGATCTCCACGGACGAGGTGGCCACCGCGATCCGCGCGGTCGCCGACGGGCAGTCCCAGATCAGCCCGTCCATGGCGTCCAAACTGCTCACCGAGTTCAAGTCGATGATCCAGCGGACCGACGAGCGCAGGCTGGTGCCGGCGCCGCGGCTCACCGACCGGGAACTCGAAGTCCTGAAACTCGTTGCAACGGGCATGAACAATCGCGATATCGCGAAGGAACTGTTCATTTCCGAGAACACTGTGAAGAACCACGTTCGCAACATTCTGGAGAAGTTGCAGCTGCACTCCAGGATGGAAGCCGTGGTCTACGCCATGCGGGAGAAGATCCTGGAGATCAGATGACCGGTCCCACGACGGGACCGGAAGGGGCGGCGCCGGGTAAAGGGACGGGAATGTGCGCTCACGCCAGAGCGCGGGCGATTTCCTGAGCCAGCGGCCCTCGCAGTTCCGGTGCGTCGACCCGCTCCAGCCGGACATCTGTACAACCGACCCAGGACGCGGCCTCCACCAGCGCCTCGGCCATCGGCGCCACGGCCTTCCTGCCCTCCAGGGACACCTGGCGGGCGACCAGCGTGCTTCCCTCGCGCGCCGGATCGACGCGGCCCTGCAGCTTTCCGCCCGCCAGCAGCGGCATCGCGAAGTAACCGTGTATTCGCTTGGGCTTGGGGACGTAGGCCTCCAGACGATGGGTGAAACCGAAGATCCGCTCGGTGCGCGCCCGCTCCCAGATCAGGGAGTCGAACGGCGACAACAGGGTCGTACGGTGTCGCCCGCGTGGCTCGGAGGCCAGCGCTGCCGGGTCCGCCCAGGCCGGCTTCGCCCAGCCCTGCACCCTCACCGGCACCAGCCCGGAGTCCGCCACCACCGCGTCGAACTGCTCACCCTTGAGTCGGTGGTAGTCCGCGATGTCCGCGCGGGTGCCGACGCCCAGGGACTGCCCCGCGAGCGCGACCAGCCGGCGCAGGCACTCCGCGTCGTCCAGATCGTCGTGCAGCACGGCATCGGGCAGGGCCCGCTCGGCGAGGTCGTACACCCGCTTCCAGCTGCGCCTCTCGGTGCACACCACCTCGCCGTACATCAGAGCGCGCTCGACGGCGACCTTCGACGCCGACCAGTCCCACCACTCCCCGCCGTTCTTCGCACCGCCCAGCTCCGTCGCCGTCAGCGGGCCCTCGGCGCGCAGCTGCTTGATCACCGTTTCGTAGGAGCCGTCCGGCAGGTCGTGGTGCCAGTGGGGTCGCGAGCGGTAGGCGCGGCGGCGGAACGCGAAGTGCGGCCACTCCTCGACCGGCAGGATGCATGCCGCGTGCGACCAGTATTCGAAGGTGCGGCCACCCGACCAGTACGCCTCCTCGACCGGGCGTCGGCCGACCGCGCCGAGGCGCGCGTACGGAATCAGCTCGTGCGAACGAGCGAGCACCGAGATCGTGTCCAGCTGTACGGCACCGAGATGCCGCAACACACCCGGAACCCCGGCCCTGCGGTCCGGAGCGCCCAGGAAGCCCTGGGCGCGCAGGGCGATCCTGCGCGCCTGGTCGGTGGAGAGTTCGGCGGCGGGAGGCGGCGCAGACGTCATGCCTCGCACCTTAGAGGGAGGCACTGACATCCGGCCGTGGAGCTCCCCGCGGCGGCAAGAGGCCGGTGCCGGTGAGTCAGGTGGTGGCGGGCAGGTAGGCGTGGGTGCCCGGCAGGCCGAGATCGGACGGGAGCAGCGCCCCCACCCACGCGTTGCGCCGGACGCCCTTGTTGAGGAGTCCCGACCGCTGCTCGCCCTCCATCCGGAATCCCGCCCGAAGCGCCACGGCACGCGAGGGGACGTTGCCGGCCTCGGCCCGCCACTCCAGCCGGTCGCCGCCGAGCGAGGTGAAGGTCCAGCGGGCGGCGGACAGCACGGCCTCCGTCATGTAGCCGCGGCCCCGATGCTCCTTGGCGGTCCAGAACCCCACCTCGTACGTGCCCGGCAGATTGCGGCGATTGATGCCGAGCGCGCCCGCCAGGGCCCCGCCCTCGCGCGTGATCACCGCGAAGTTGTACATGGAGTCGTCGCGCCAGCCGCCGGGGGACAGCTTCCCCGCGAAGAGCTCCGCGTCGGCGTGGCTGTACGGCGAGGGCACGACCGTCCAGCGCTGGATGTCCGGGTCCTGACAAGCGGCGTGGACCTCGTCCGCGTCGCCCGTCGTGAAGGGGCGCAGCAGCAGACGCTCGGTGGTGAGGGTGATCGGCTCCATGTACGGATTCTGGTGAGGCACCGGCCGTGAAGCGAACACTTTTCGGACTTCCCGGCACCTTCGGAGCCTCCCGACCGTTGACTTTGGAAGGGACGACGGAGCCGACGCGGCGGCAGCCCTCCCGGCGCGGCGTGGTCCTCGCTTACGATGGCCGTTGCGGTGGGGCCCACCTGCCGTGCCCGCGCCAGAGTCCATAACACGACCCAGTGCCAGGCCCGACCGGCAAGGAGACCAGCCTCAGTGTCCGTCTTCAACAAGCTCATGCGTGCAGGCGAAGGCAAGATCCTGCGCAAACTGCACCGCATCGCGGACCAGGTCAGCTCCATCGAAGAGGACTTCGTCAACCTCTCCGACGCCGAGCTGCGGGCGCTCACCGACGAGTACAAGGAACGGTACGCGGACGGCGAGAGCCTGGACGACCTGCTCCCCGAGGCATTCGCGACCGTCCGTGAGGCCGCCAAGCGGGTCCTCGGACAGCGTCACTACGACGTCCAGATGATGGGCGGCGCAGCCCTGCACCTCGGCTATGTGGCCGAGATGAAGACCGGCGAGGGCAAGACCCTGGTCGGCACCCTGCCGGCGTATCTCAACGCTCTCTCCGGCAAGGGCGTGCACCTGATCACGGTCAATGACTATCTGGCCGAGCGTGACTCCGAAATGATGGGCCGGGTCCACAAGTTCCTCGGTCTGACCGTCGGCTGCATCCTCGCCAACATGACGCCGGCCCAGCGCCGTGAGCAGTACGCCTGCGACATCACGTACGGCACGAACAACGAGTTCGGCTTCGACTACCTCCGCGACAACATGGCGTGGTCCGCGGACGAGCTCGTCCAGCGCGGCCACAACTTCGCCGTGGTCGACGAGGTCGACTCGATTCTCGTCGACGAGGCCCGTACGCCGTTGATCATCTCCGGCCCGGCTGACCAGGCCACCAAGTGGTATGGCGACTTCGCCAAGTTGGTCACCCGTCTCACCAAGGGCGAGGCGGGCAACCCGCTCAAGGGGATCGAGGAGACCGGCGACTACGAGGTCGACGAGAAGAAGCGGACCGTCGCCATCCATGAGCCCGGTGTCGCGAAGGTCGAGGACTGGCTCGGCATCGAGAACCTCTACGAGTCGGTGAACACCCCCCTCGTCGGGTACCTCAACAACGCCATCAAGGCCAAGGAACTCTTCAAGAAGGACAAGGACTACGTCGTCATCGACGGCGAAGTCATGATCGTCGACGAGCACACCGGTCGTATCCTCGCCGGTCGCCGCTACAACGAGGGCATGCACCAGGCGATCGAGGCGAAGGAAGGGGTGGACATCAAGGACGAGAACCAGACGCTCGCCACGATCACCCTGCAGAACTTCTTCCGCCTCTACGGCAAGCTCTCCGGCATGACCGGTACGGCGATGACCGAGGCCGCCGAGTTCCACCAGATCTACAAGCTCGGTGTGGTGCCGATCCCGACCAACCGGCCGATGGTCCGTGCCGACCAGTCGGACCTGATCTACCGCACCGAGGTCGCGAAGTTCGCCGCCGTCGTCGACGACATCGCCGAGAAGCACGAGAAGGGCCAGCCGATCCTGGTCGGCACCACCTCGGTCGAGAAGTCCGAGTACCTCTCGCAGCAGCTTTCCAAGCGCGGTGTCCAGCACGAGGTTCTCAACGCCAAGCAGCACGACCGTGAGGCGACGATCGTCGCCCAGGCCGGTCGCAAGGGCGCGGTCACGGTCGCGACGAACATGGCCGGACGAGGCACCGACATCAAGCTCGGCGGCAACCCCGACGACCTCGCAGAGGCGGAGCTGCGTCAGCGCGGCCTCGACCCCGTCGAGCACGTCGAGGAGTGGGCGGCCGCGCTGCCCGCCGCGCTGGAGAAGGCCGAGCAGGCCGTGAAGGCGGAGTTCGAAGAGGTCAGGGAGCTCGGCGGGCTCTATGTCCTGGGCACCGAGCGGCACGAGTCGCGGCGTATCGACAACCAGCTGCGCGGCCGTTCCGGCCGTCAGGGCGACCCGGGCGAGTCCCGCTTCTATCTGTCGCTCGGCGACGACCTGATGCGGCTGTTCAAGGCGCAGATGGTCGAGCGCGTCATGTCGATGGCCAATGTGCCGGACGACGTGCCGATCGAGAACAAGATGGTGACTCGGGCGATCGCGTCGGCCCAGTCGCAGGTCGAGCAGCAGAACTTCGAGACGCGTAAGAACGTCCTGAAGTACGACGAGGTGCTCAACCGGCAGCGCGAGGTCATCTACGGCGAGCGCCGCCGGGTCCTGGAGGGCGAGGATCTGCAGGACCAGATCCGCCACTTCATGGACGACACGATCGACGACTACATCCGCCAGGAGACCGCCGAGGGCTTCGCCGAGGAGTGGGACCTGGACCGGCTGTGGGGTGCGTTCAAGCAGCTCTACCCGGTGAAGGTCACCGTGGAGGAGCTGGAGGATGCGGCCGGAGACCGGGCAGGCATCACCGCCGAGTTCATCGGTGAGTCCATCAAGGACGACATCCACGAGCAGTACGGGCAGCGTGAGAAGCAGCTCGGCTCGGACATCATGCGTGAGCTGGAGCGGCGTGTGGTGCTGTCCGTCCTGGACCGCAAGTGGCGTGAGCACCTCTACGAGATGGACTACCTCCAGGAGGGCATCGGCCTCCGTGCCATGGCGCAGAAGGACCCGCTGGTCGAGTACCAGCGCGAGGGCTTCGACATGTTCAACGCCATGATGGAGGGCATCAAGGAGGAGTCCGTCGGCTACCTGTTCAACCTGGAGGTCCAGGTCGAGCAGCAGGTCGAGGAGGTTCCGGTGCAGGACGAGGCCGAGCGGACCTCGCTCGCCAAGGAGGACCTCGTTCCGGCGGCGCGTCCGGAGATCCGGGCCAAGGGGCTCGATGCTCCGCAGCGACCGGACCGGCTGCACTTCTCCGCGCCCACGGTGGACGGGGAGGGCGGGGTCGTCGAGGGCGACTTCTCCAACGGTGACGGTGGGGTCGCGTCCGAGTCGGACGGGTTGACTCGGGCGGAGCGGCGCAAGGCGCAGAAGAACGGTGGGGGTGGGCGGCGCCGCAAGAAGTAGCGGTGGCGTCGGCGTTGTTGGCGCCGGTGGGGTTTTGGCCGGGGTCGGGCACCTTTTGTGGGTGGCCGGCCCCGGTTTGTTTGGGTTTGGGCCCTGGGCCCCGTTGCCGGGGGTGCGGGGCGGGTGGGGGCGAGTGGGGGCGCGGCGCGGAGGTGTCCTTGGTGGGGGAGGGGACGGCGCCGCTGCGCGGGGCCGTCCCCTCCCCGCCCTTTCCCGAAACCGGGGCTCTGCCCCGGAACCCGTTCCTCAAACGCTGGAGGGGCTTGGAGTGCGGGATGTGGGTGGGGCCAGGACGGGGGTCGGGTGGGTGAGTGGGTGGAGTGGCGTGGTGGGGGTGGGGTGGCTGTGGTGTGGGCAGGGCGGGCTGGCTGTGGTGTGGGTGAGGCCGCCGTAGGTGGGGTGTCCGTTGGTAGACGGGGTTCCGGCTCGGTGCCCCGCTCCTCAAATGCCGGAGAGGCTGAGAGTGCGGTGCGCGGGCGTGGGGTGGGCGGCCAGTGGTTTCCGGGAGCCTCCCCTGGCCCCGTAGCTCGTGTGGCTGCGGGGCTGGGGGGAAGTCCCCGGCTGGGTGTCTATCGGGTGGGCGTTGCCTGTAGGTGTTCGTCGCCCAGCTCTACTGCTGCGCAGCGCCAGCGGAGATCTGTGCCCTGTTCCAGGCGGAAGGCCATGGCCCTTACCTGTTCGCCCGCTGCGATGCTGGCGCAGGCCTCCACCACGCCCGGAGCCGGCTGGGCGCCGTGGCACATGCGGATGACCGGGCGTGCGCCCCGGGCCCTGAGGGGGGTGCGGGGGGCCAGTTCGGCCAGTTGGTCGTATGCCTCGCCGATGGTGTGTCCGAGCATCCAGTGCACCGGGCGCTGGCCGCTGAGGACCGCCAGGAGGCGTTCCGCGAACCAGTGGTGGGGGCGGACGCGTCGGGGAGTCCTTGCGCGTTGCGGTGGTACCGACTCGGGCCTGCGCTGGTCGTGTCGTCCGGTGGGCCGGGTCCTGTTCGTGCTCATCGCTCATCGCCCCCGTGCTTCAGAGGCCCGGCCGAATACCGGGCGGTAACTTCTGCTGTGGATCTTCTACGGCGACGGCGGAGGTGGCCGCAAGCGGCGTGGGGCGCCGGACGCGATCGGGAGGAATCACCTATCCGGGTGATGAGCCCGGTGTCGTGCGGGGTGCGAGGAAGGCATGGGGAGGGTGAGTGGCGGTTGCGGGGTGGACGGGACAGCAGCGATGCACGTAACCCCAAAGGGGGACGTCGCACGTATCCTGAGGGCGTTTCCGACTACGAAAGCGGCCAGCCATGCGCGTGTACGTCCCCCTGACGCTCCCCGGTCTCGCAGCGGCGCACAAGGCGGGCGAGATCGGTCCCGGTCCGCTGACCGCCTATGCGGTGACCCCCGGACTGCGTGAGTGGTACGTCTCCGACGACATCGAGGAGCTGGAGTACGCGGCGCTCAACCGGGCCGCTTCCGCTTCGCTGCGCCTGATCGCCGGGAATCCCGACGCGGTCCGCCGGCGGGTCGTCGTCGCCGTCGACGTACCGGACGGTGCGGCCGTGGCCGACCCGGACCGCAGCCTCGACTCGTCGTCGCTCGGCGAGGTGCGGATCGCGTCCTCCGTGGCGCTGACCGCGGCTGCTGCCGTGCATGTCGACGCGGATGACGCCGAGAAGGACGTCACGGCCGCCGCGGCTGCACTGGGTGCGGCGGACCTCGGTGACGACGACGCGCAGTTCACCGTGGACGGCGCCGAGGACCACGAGCTGCTCTGGTTCGGCATTCAGGAGATTCCGAATCTGATCGGATGAGGGGGACGGGGAGCGGAGGGGGAAGAGGGGCGGTGCGGTTGCTGCCCCGCTGTCGGAACGGGTGTCGGACCCAGCGGGTACTTTCTTATGCATGGGGACGCATGGGAAGCACCGCACGCATCTGGTCTGGGACTGGAACGGCACACTGCTCGACGACAACGCCGCGGTCGTCGGCGCGACCAACGCCGCGTTCGGCGAGGTCGGCCTGGAGCCGATCACCCTGGAGCAGTACCGCGAGATGTACTGCGTCCCCATCCCCCGCTTCTACGAACGGCTGATGGGCCGACTGCCCACAGAGGCCGAGTGGGAGCGGATGGACGGGATATTTCACCTGCACTACACCGAGCAGCGGGCCGCCTGCGGGCTCACCGAGGGCGCCGAGGAGCTTCTCGCGCAGTGGCAGCGGGCCGGACGCAGCCAGTCTCTCCTGAGCATGTACGGACACGCCCAGCTGGTCCCCGTGGTCCGGGGGTACGGCATCGAGCGGCACTTCGTACGGGTCGACGGGCGCACCGGGCCGTCCGGCGGCAGCAAGGCGCTGCACATGGAGCGGCACATCGCCGCGCTGGACGGGGTGTCCCCGGAGCGCACGGTGGTCATCGGCGATGCGGTGGACGACGCCGTGGCCGCCGCCCATGTCGGTGCGAAGGCCGTGCTCTACACCGGCGGATCGCACAGCAGGGCCAGTCTGGAGGCGGCCGGGGTGCCGGTGGTCGACAGCCTGGCCGAGGCCGCCGACCTCGCCGAGCGGATGGCTGGATAGGGAGGGAAGGGCGAGGGGCCCGGCCCCGCGTGAGAGCCGTCAGGTGGTTACCGGGGCCTTTGTGCGGAGCACCTTCAGGAATTCGCGCATCCACGCCGAGTGGTCCGGCCACGCACGGGACGAGATCAGGGTGCCGTCGACCACCGCCTCGTGGTCCTCGAAGACGGCGCCCGCCGCCTGCATGTCGAGCTCCAGCGCGGGGTACGCGGTGACGTGCCGGCCGACCAGTGCGCCGACCGCTGCCGTCATCAGCGGGCCGTGGCAGATCTGGGCCACCGGCCGGTCCGAGTCGAAGAACGCCTTGAGGATCTTGCGCAGCTCGGCGTCGTTGCGCAGATACTCGGGCGCCCGGCCGCCCGGTACGACCAGGGCCACGTAATCTCCGGCGTCGACCTCGGAGAAGGCCAGGTCGGCGGGCCAGGTGTAGCCGGGCTTCTCGGTGTACGTGTCGAAGCCGGGCTCGAAGTCGTGGACCACGAAGCGGAGCGTCTTGCGGGCGGGAGCCGCGATATGGACGTCGTACCCCTCCTCGCGCAGCCGCTGGTAGGGATAGAGGACTTCCAGGGACTCGGCGGCGTCGCCGGTGACGATCAGGATTTTCGGTGCCATGGCGGGGCTCCCACGGTTCGTCGGCCTGTTCCGTCTACCAGAGTGCGGCAATACGGGCCGACGCGCTGTCCAGAGTGTCAAACTTCGGGGCCATCTTTTGTACACATACGGCTCGTGACGGCTACGGGGGCGGGCGAGATAGCCTGGACCCCGTGATCAGCGCGATACGCCTCGGGGGCAGCGAAGCCCCCGGCCTGCGCCCGGAGTGCCACAGCACCCGGGCTATCACTGATCCTCACAGCCCGGGCCGACTGCCAAAAATGGCCAATATGGTCCCGGGCATCTCTCATAGCGGCATAGCGTCGACTCAGACCGGAAACCCCGTGTCGTGGCGGTACGTCGTCTTTTTCACCTACGTCACGCAACGGCGCGCGACAGGAGCCAGAGGACATGCAGACCAAGCTGGACGAAGCCAAGGCCGAGCTGCTCGCACGGGCCGCCAAGGTAGCTGACAACAGCCCGGGCGGTGGTGTCGGTGGCCCGGGCGGTACCCACGGGGTACGTGTTGCGGCCGCCGGGGCCGATCAGGAGCGTCCCGGGCAGGACGTACTCCTCGCCTACCTCCAGCGCTACTACCTGCACACCGCTCCGGAGGACATCTCGGGCCGCGACCCCGTGGACGTCTTCGGCGCCGCCTCCTCCCACTACCGGCTCGCGGAGGCACGCCCGCAGGGCACGGCGAACGTCCGGGTGCACACCCCGACCGTCGAGGAGAACGGCTGGACGTGCAGCCACTCCGTCGTCGAGGTCGTCACCGACGACATGCCGTTCCTGGTCGACTCCGTCACCAATGAGCTGTCCCGGCAGGGGCGCGGCATCCATGTCGTGATCCACCCGCAGGTCGTCGTACGCCGCGACGTCACCGGCAAGCTCATCGAGGTCCTCGCCGAGGGCAACGGCATCTCGACGAGCCTGCAGGGCCGCAAGGACGCCAAGGGTGCCAAGGGCGTCGGGACCGAGCTGCCGCACGACGCGCTTGTCGAGTCCTGGATCCACGTCGAGATCGACCGTGAGACCGACCGCTCCGACCTCCAGCAGATCGCCACCGATCTGCTGCGGGTGCTGTCCGACGTACGGGAGACCGTCGAGGACTGGGAGAAGATGCGCGACGCCGCGCTGCGCATCGCCGACGACCTGCCCGGCGAGCCGCTCGACGACCTCGCCGACGAAGAGGTGAACGAGGCCAGGGAGCTGCTGCGCTGGCTCGCCGCCGACCACTTCACCTTCCTCGGCTACCGCGAGTACGAGCTGAAGGACACCGACGCGCTGGCCGCCGTACCCGGCACCGGCCTCGGCATCCTGCGCTCCGATCCGCACCACAGCGTCGACGAGGCGCACCCCGTCAGCCCGTCCTTCGACCGGCTGCCTGCCGACGCCCGGGCCAAGGCCCGCGAGCGCAAGCTCCTCATCCTCACCAAGGCCAACAGCCGGTCGACAGTCCACCGCCCCAGCTACCTCGACTACGTCGGCGTGAAGAAGTTCGACGCCGACGGCAATGTCATCGGTGAGCGCCGCTTCCTCGGCCTGTTCTCGTCCGCCGCCTACACCGAGTCCGTGCGCCGGGTGCCCGTCATCCGCCGCAAGGTCGCCGAGGTGCTGGAGGGCGCCGGCTTCTCGCCCAACAGCCACGACGGCCGCGACCTGCTGCAGATCCTGGAGACGTACCCGCGCGACGAGCTCTTCCAGACGCCCGTCGACCAGCTGCGCTCCATCGTCACCTCCGTGCTGTACCTCCAGGAGCGCCGCCGACTGCGGCTCTACCTGCGCCAGGACGAGTACGGGCGCTACTACTCCGCGATCGTCTACCTGCCGCGTGACCGCTACACCACCGGTGTACGGCTCCGCCTGATCGACATCCTCAAGGAGGAGCTGGGCGGCACCAGCGTCGACTTCACCGCCTGGAACACCGAGTCGATCCTCTCCCGGCTGCACTTCGTCGTCCGGGTCGCCCCCGGCAGCGAGCTGCCCGACCTCACCGACGCCGAGGCCGACCGCATCGAGGCCCGGCTCGTCGAGGCCGCCCGCTCCTGGGCCGACGGCTTCCAGGAGGCGCTGAACGCCGAGTGCGGCGAGGAGCGCGCCGCCGAGCTGATGCGTCAGTACGGCCACTCGTTCCCCGAGGGCTACAAGGCCGACCACACGCCGCGCTCCGCCGTGGCCGACCTGGTCCACCTCGAAGCGCTCAAGAAGGACGAGAAGGACTTCGCCCTCAGCCTGTACGAGCCGGTCGGCGCCGGCCCCGGTGAGCGCCGCTTCAAGATCTACCGGACCGGCGAGCAGGTCTCCCTGTCCGCCGTGCTTCCGGCGCTCCAGCGGCTCGGTGTCGAGGTCGTCGACGAGCGTCCGTACGAGCTGCGCTGCGCGGACCGTACGCACGCCTGGATCTACGACTTCGGTCTGCGGATGCCGCAGACCAATGGCAACGGCAACTACCTCGCCGACGACGCCCGCGACCGGTTCCAGGACGCCTTCGCGGCCGTGTGGACCGGTGAGGCGGAGAACGACGGCTTCAACTCGCTCGTGCTGGGCGCCGGTCTGAACTGGCGGCAGGCGATGGTGCTGCGCGCCTACGCGAAGTACCTGCGTCAGGCCGGATCGACCTTCAGCCAGGACTACATGGAGAGCACTCTCCGTAACAACGTCCACACCACCCGGCTGCTGGTCTCGCTCTTCGAGGCCCGGATGTCGCCCGAGCGCCAGCGGGCCGGTACGGAGCTGACCGACGGGCTCCTCGAGGAGCTGGACGGGGCCCTGGACCAGGTCGCCTCGCTCGACGAGGACCGGATCCTGCGGTCCTTCCTCACCGTCATCAAGGCCACCCTGCGCACCAACTTCTTCCAGATGGTGGACGACGGCAGGCCGCACAGCTACGTCTCGATGAAGTTCGACCCGCAGTCCATCCCGGATCTGCCGGCACCCCGCCCGGCGTTCGAGATCTGGGTCTATTCGCCGCGCGTCGAGGGCGTGCACCTGCGCTTCGGCAAGGTCGCCCGAGGCGGTCTGCGCTGGTCGGACCGGCGCGAGGACTTCCGTACGGAGATCCTCGGCCTGGTCAAGGCGCAGATGGTGAAGAACACCGTCATCGTGCCGGTCGGAGCCAAGGGCGGCTTCGTCGCCAAGCAGCTCCCCGACCCGGCCGTCGACCGTGACGCCTGGATGGCCGAGGGCATCGCCTCCTACCGCACCTTCATCTCGGCGCTGCTCGACATCACCGACAACATGGTGGCCGGCGAGGTCGTGCCGCCCAGGGACGTCGTCCGGCACGACGAGGACGACACATACCTGGTCGTCGCCGCCGACAAGGGCACCGCGAAGTTCTCCGACATCGCCAACGAGGTCGCCGTCGGGTACGGCTTCTGGCTCGGCGACGCGTTCGCCTCCGGCGGTTCCGCCGGTTACGACCACAAGGGCATGGGCATCACCGCCCGCGGCGCCTGGGAGTCCGTCAAGCGGCACTTCCGCGGGCTCGGCCACGACACCCAGACCGAGGACTTCACCGTCGTCGGCGTCGGCGACATGTCGGGCGACGTGTTCGGCAACGGCATGCTGCTCTCCGAGCACATCAGGCTCGTCGCCGCCTTCGACCACCGGCACATCTTCATCGACCCGCACCCGGACGCCGCCACCTCGTACGCCGAGCGGCGCCGCCTCTTCGACCTGCCGCGCAGCTCCTGGGCCGACTACAACAAGGAACTGCTCTCCGCGGGCGGTGGCATCCACCCGCGCAGCGCCAAGTCCATCCCGGTCAACGCGCACATCCGTGAGGCGCTCGGGATCGAGTCGGGTGTCACGAAGATGACGCCCGCCGAGCTGATGCAGACCATCCTCAAGGCCCGTGTCGATCTGCTGTGGAACGGCGGCATCGGTACGTACATCAAGTCGTCCGCCGAGTCGAACTCCGACGTCGGCGACAAGGCCAACGACGCGATCCGCGTCAACGGCCAGGATCTGCGGGCCAAGGTCGTCGGCGAGGGCGGTAACCTCGGTGCCACCCAGCTCGGCCGGATCGAGTTCGCCCGCAACGGCGGCCGGATCAACACCGACGCGATCGACAACAGCGCCGGTGTGGACACCTCCGACCACGAGGTGAACATCAAGATCCTGCTCAACGGTCTGGTCCGGGACGGCGACATGACCGTCAAGCAGCGCAACAAGCTGCTCGCCGAGATGACCGACGAGATCGGCCGTCTGGTGCTGCGCAACAACTACGCGCAGAACGTGGCCCTGGCCAACGCCACGGCCCAGGCGCCCTCCCTGCTCCACGCCCACCAGCGCTTCATGCGCCGACTGGTCCGTGACGGGGACCTCGACCGCGGGCTGGAGTTCCTGCCCACCGACCGGCAGATCCGCGAACTGCTGAACGCCGGCAAGGGGCTCAGCCAGCCCGAGCTGGCCGTGCTGCTCGCGTACACGAAGATCACAGCGGCCCGGGAACTGATCAAGACCAGCCTGCCGGACGACCCGCACCTGCAGCAGCTGCTGCATGCCTACTTCCCGGAGCAACTGCGTGAGCAGTTCCCCGAGGCGGTCGACGGGCACGCGCTGCGTCGCGAGATCATCACCACGGTCCTGGTCAACGACACCGTGAACACCGGTGGTTCGACCTTCCTGCACCGGCTGCGGGAAGAGACCGGTGCCTCGATCGAGGAGATCGTGCGGGCGCAGTTCGCGGCCCGCGAGATCTTCGGCCTCGGCCAGGTGTGGGACGCCGTCGAGGCGCTCGACAACAAGGTCGCCGCCGATGTGCAGACCCGGATCCGGCTGCACTCGCGCCGGCTCGTCGAGCGCGGTTCGCGCTGGCTGCTCGGCAACCGGCCGCAGCCGCTGGAGATCGCCGGGACGACCGACTTCTTCAAGGCGGGTGTCGAGCAGGTCTGGGCCGAGCTGCCCAAGATGCTCATGGGCGCCGACCTGGACTGGTACCAGTCGATCCTGGACGAGCTCACCGAGGCGGGTGTCCCCGGCGAGCTGGCACAGCGGGTCGCCGGATTCTCCTCCGCCTTCCCGGTGCTGGACATCGTGGCGATCGCGGACCGCACCGGCAAGGACCCGCTCTCCGTCGCCGAGGTGTACTACGACCTCGCGGACCGGCTGGGCATCACCCAGCTGATGGACCGGATCATCGAGCTGCCGCGGGCCGACCGCTGGCAGTCCATGGCCCGCGCCTCCATCCGCGAGGACCTGTACGCCGCGCACGCCGGGCTCACCGCGGATGTACTGTCCGTGGGCAACGGGACCTCCACGCCGGAGGAGCGGTTCAAGGCGTGGGAGGAGAAGAACGCGGCGATCCTTACCCGGTCGCGCTCCACGCTTGAGGAGATTCAGGGGTCGGACGCATTCGATCTGGCGAATCTGTCGGTGGCCATGCGGACGATGCGGACGCTGTTGCGTACGCACGCGTAGGGGTTGGTGGGGGCGGGGCGGTTGCCGGGGTGCCCGGCAACCGCCCCGCCCCCAATCGCCGGACGGGCTCGGTATTCACTGCTGCCACAGGGTGAGTTCGGTGAAGTAGTCCGGCAGGTCGTTGGTGGCGCGCTTCTCCACCTTGGTGATCTTCAGCATGGCGAGATTGCCGTCGGACGTCACCGTGCAGAGGCGGGTGCCCACCGGCAGGGTCTGGCCGCGCTGGAGCTCCTTCTCTCTGATCTCGGACGGCAGCACGTCGGACTGCGAGCCCTGCAGGCACTGTTCGGGGGCCGGCCCGGTGCTCTTGCCCATCGGTGTGCGGAATTCCCAGCTGCCGCCCGACACCTCGCTCAGCTGCAGCTCGTCGTCCCCGTCGGTGAATTCGTCGGGGCCCGCGACCCGCGGCTCGTCGAGATCGACTCCGATGACGTTCGGCTCGGCGGGTGCCCGCAGCGCGAACGGGCGGTCCTGGAAAATCGCCTTGTAGCTGCTCTGCTGCGCGGATGATCCGGGCGAGGCGGAGTTCGACGATTTCGGATCGGGCTGCGGGGACGAGGGCCGGTTGCTGCGCGAGCTGTCGGCGTGCGAGGCGTCGCCGCCCTTGTCGTTGCCGCGGGTGGCGATCACCCACGTTCCCGCGACCAGCAGCAGCGCCGCCCCGGCGGCCGCCGCGATCCGCACCGGCCCGCGGGACTTCGAGGCGGGTGCCGTCGCCGGTGCCGGGCCGGGCGCGGGCGGCGGCGGGGTGGGGATGTACGCGGGTGGCCGGGGCATGGTCGGCCGGTCGGACGTCGGCAGGGTCGCCGCGTATCCGGCCTGTGCGCCCGGCGGCACCGGGTCGGCCGGGACGGTGGTGCCTGCCCCCGAAGGGCCCGTGCCCGGCGGGTACGTGGGTACCGTCGCCGGGTTCGCCGGCTGCGGGGGCCGGTGCGAGGCCTGCTCCCGGCGGGCGATCTCCGCAGCGAGCGGTTCCGGCAGCCAGCCGTCGGATTCGCGCAGCGGCCGGCCCGCCGACTGCTCGCACAGGGCGGCGAGTTCGGTGGGCATGAAGCGTGCCCCCGGATCGGCGGCCAGGCAGCGTTCCAGCAGCGGGCGCAGCTCCTGCGGATAGCCGTCAAGACGGGGCGGCCGGTGCTCGGTGTTGGCGATCTGGGCGGCGACGGTCATCGCCCCGCCCGTCCCGTACGGATGGCGGCCGGTCGCCGCGAGGGCCGCGATCAGGCCGAGCGAGAAGACATCGGTGGGCGGTCCGACCTGCTCGCCGAGCGCATGCTCGGGCGACATGAACTGCGGGGTTCCGACCAGCCCGCCGCTGCGCGTGAGCTGGGTGGCGTCGGCGGCGCGGGCGATCCCGAAGTCGATGACGTACGGACCCGTCGCCCCGAGCAGGATGTTGCCGGGCTTCAGATCGCGGTGGACGACCCCGGCCGCGTGGATGGCGGCGAGCGCCTGCGCCGTACAGCCGATGAGCCGGAAGACCGTGGGCAACGGCAGTGGGCCGTATGCCTCCAACGCCGACTGGAGAGCCATGCCGGGTACGAACACCGAGGCGAGCCAGGGCTGTTGGCCGGAGGTGTCGTTGTCGACGACCGGCACCAGGTGATAGCCCTGGACCCGCCGGGCAGCCTGCACCTCCTGCTCGAACCGGAGACGGAATTCGGGATCGTCGCCGAACTCACGGCGGATCAGCTTCAGCGCGACGGCCTGGCCGCCCCGGGTGTGCGAGAGATAGACCGTGCCCATCCCGCCCTCGCCCACCCGGCCCCGCAGGAGGTAACCGGAGATCTCCTGCGGATCGTCCGCCCGCAGCGGTCCCGGTACGCCGTCCTGCATGTGTCCCCCTGAGCGGTATCCGGACAACCCCGTTGTGCGGCACGGGAGTTTATCGCCCCGGCCGTTCCGGCCGCTCTCCCCGGTCCGCCGCCCGCGCCGCTACTTCTTGCCGGTGAACTTCTCGTACTCGGCCACGACCTCGTGCGCCGGGCCGTCCATCCGCAGCGTCCCCGCCTCCAGCCAGATCGCCCGGTCGCAGGTCTCGGTGATCGACTTGTTGCTGTGGCTGACCAGGAAGACCGTGCCGGCCTCCTTGCGCAGCTCCTTGATCCGTTCCTTGCTGCGTCGCTGGAACCTGGCGTCGCCGGTGGACAGCGCCTCGTCGATCAGGAGGACGTCATGGCTCTTGGCGGCCGCGATCGAGAAGCGCAGCCGCGCGCCCATTCCGGAGGAGTACGTCCGCATCGGCAGGGTGATGAAGTCGCCCTTCTCGTTGATGCCGGAGAAGTCGACGATCCCCTGGTAGCGCTCGCGGATCTGGGCCCGGGTCATTCCCATGGCGAGGCCGCCGAGCACGACGTTGCGCTCGCCGGTCAGATCGCTCATCAGCGCCGCGTTCACCCCGAGCAGCGAGGGCTGGCCCTGGGTGTGCACCCGGCCCTTCGTCGCGGGCAGCAGACCGGCGATCGCCTTCAGCAGCGTCGACTTCCCCGAGCCGTTGGAACCGATCAGGCCGATGGCCTCGCCCTTGTACGCGGCGAAGCTCACCCCCTTCACGGCGTGCACTTCGCGCACCCCGGGGGTCTGCCGGCGCGAGACGATCCGGCTGAGTGCCGAGGTGGCGCTGCCCTTGCCGGTACGGGCGCCATTGACCTTGTACGTGATGTGCACGTCGTCCACGACGACGGTCGGTACCCGCTCGTTGTAGTCAGTCACGTTGTCAGCCACGTCCGTACCGCTCCTCCGCCTGCCAGAAGTACACGAATCCGCCCACGCCGCACACGAGCGCCCAGCCCCCGGCGATCGCCCACACATGCGGCGGCAGATGGGACGCGCCGAAGCTGTCGATGAGCGCGAACCGCATCAGGTCGATGAAGACGGCCGCCGGATTGCACTCCAGCATCACCATCACGAAGTGCGGAACCCGGTCGCCCTTGAGCATCGTGTCCACACTCCACATGACGCCCGAGGCGTACATCCAGGTGCGCAGGATGAACGGCATCAACTGGGCGATGTCCGGCGTCCGGGCGGCCAGCCGTGCCACCACCATGGAGACACCGGTGTTGAACACCGCCTGGAGGAACAGCGCCGGAATCGCCAGCAGCCAGGACGGCCTGGGAAACTGCCCGAACCCCACCAGGATCATCACCAGCGCGCCCAGCGAGAACAGCAGCTGCTGGAGCTGCTGCAGGGCCAGCGCGATCGGCAGCGAGGCGCGCGGGAAGTGCAGGGCCCGGACCAGGCCCAGGTTGCCGCTGATCGCACGGGTGCCCGCGGTGATCGAGCTGGCGGTGAAGGTCCAGATGAACACGCCGGTGACGAGGAACGGCACGAAGTCCTCGACGTTGCGCTTCGTGTTCAACAGGACGCCGAAGATGAAGTAGTAGACCGTCGCGTTCAGGAGCGGGGTCATGATCTGCCAGATCTGGCCGAGCTTCGCCTGGCTGTACTGGGCGGTCAGCTTGGCGGTGGCGAACGCCGTGATGAAGTGCCGTCGCCCCCACAGCTGCCGGACGTACGCGCCCAGCGTGGGCCGGGCCCCGCTCATGGTCAGTCCGTGCCGGGCGGCGAGCGCGGCGAGCTCACCCGGTGCGTACACCGGCAGGGGTGTGCCGGCAGGGGTGTCGGCCGGGGCCGCTGGTGTTGTTGTCTGGCTCACCACGATCGCTTTCGACGGGAGGGCAGGAACACGAAGACCGACGGGACGGAACCGTATCGTCGCAACGCCGAGGGTAGGGCGCATTCACGTCGCAACGCAACCGTTTCGTCGTTACGGACTATGATTCGGCCATGACCACCGACCCGGGAACCCGCCGCCGTGTCCCCGCCGGAGCCGCTGTGCTGCGCGAGGACGTCACCGATGCGATTCGCAGCGCCGTCTTCGAGGAGCTGGCTGCGGTGGGCTTCGCCAGGATGTCGATCGAGGGCATCGCCCGGCGTGCGGGCGTCGGCAAGACCGCCGTCTACCGCCGCTGGAAGTCCAAGCTGGCCCTGGTCCTCGACCTGGTCTCCGCCGTCGCCGTCCAGGGCATGCCGGCCCCGGCGACCGGTTCGCTGTACGGGGATGTCCGCGCCGTACTGGAACTCGCCTCCTACGCCCTGCGCCACCCCGTCGCCTCGCAGGTCATCCCGGACCTGCTGGTCGAGGCTGCCCGCAGTCCGGAGATCTCCGAGACGATCAAGGCCGCCCTGCTGGACCCGCAGCAGGGCATCGCCGCCGTCGTCGTACGCGACGCCGTGGCGCGCGGCGAGCTGCCCGAGGACAGCGACCCGGACCGTGCGCTGGACCTGATCGTCGGCCCGCTCTACTGGCGGCTCGCAGTCGTCCGCACCCCGCTGCCCAAGGGCTACCTCGACGACCTGGCGGCATCCGCCGTCGCCGCACTCAAGAACCGAGCCGGGTAGGTACTACCCCTCGGCGAGCAGCCGGTCCGCGACCCGCGCCGCCGCCCCGCCGTCGTCCAGGTCGCAGAAGTCCCGACGGAAACTCTCGTACGCCTCCGCGTGCCGGGCCGCCGACGCGGTCAGGGCGCCGGCATCGCGCAGGACCCCGGCGATCTCGTCCGTGCCGACGAGCAGCGGCCCCGGCGCCCGGGTCTCGAAGTCCAGACAGAAACCGCGCACCGTGTCGCGGTAGTGCTCCAGGTCGTAGGTGTGGAAGAGCATCGGACGGCCCGTGTGCGCGTAGTCGAACATCAGCCCCGAATAGTCCGTGACCAGTACATCGGCGATCAGTAGCAGCTCCGCGGTGTCCGGGTGGGCCGACACATCGCGTACGCCGTGTCCCCCGGGCACGCTCCCGGTCACCTGTGGATGGCGCCGTACCAGCACGGTGTGGCCGTCGCCGAGGGAGTGCGCCAGCGCTGCCAGGTCGAGCGCCGGATCCCAGCGGTAGCGGGGCCGCTCGCCCCCGGTGCCGGACGGGTGGGCCAGCTGGTCACGGTAGGTCGGCGCGTACAGCACGACCCGGCGGCCCTCCGGGATGCCGAGCCTGCGCCGTACCCGCTCGGCGGTCTTGGCCCGGTCGGCCGAGAAGAGCAGATCGTTGGCGGGGGAACCCGCCTCCAGGACCTCGCCCCGGTAGCCGAGAGCGCGACGCAGCAGCGGGGTGGAATGGCGGCTGGGAGAGACCAGGACGGACCACTGGGCCGCCCGGCGCGGCAGCGAGGCGAGCTGGTGGTGGTCGGCGTACAGGGTGCCGCCCAGATCCGTGCCGAAGCGGCCGAGGGGGGTGCCGTGCCAGGTCTGTACGACGGTCTGGCCGGGCCGCCGCTCGAACCACTCGGGCAGCTGGTCGGCGGTGACGATCCGGCGGGACCGCGCCAGCGCCTCGTACCAGGCGGCACTGTGCTCGATGACCGGGACTGCGGCGGACGGGATGTGTCCGTGGAGCCCGTCGGTGACCCAGAGGTGCTCCGACTCCACGCCCCGGCGCAGGAGTTCGGCGTGGACGGCGCGCGGTGAGGCGCCGCCCGTGTAGAGGACGGCGTCCCGCAGCGGCAGCGCCCGCCGGGCCGGATAGTGCGTGCCGCGCAGTTCGGCCCGGCGGTACGCGCCCCGCTCGGCGACCGCGAGTACCGGTCCGGCCTGCACGGTCAGCCGGTCGCCGAACCTGCGGTCCAGGGCGAACTCCCGGCCGGGTGCGGGGGCCGTGGAGTCCGCCTCCGTGCGGCGGAGCGGCAGACGGGCGGTGAGTGCGGTCAGCACACGGACCGGCCGGCCGCCCAGATACGCGTCCCAGCGGCCCTCGTGCAGCCCTGCGGCCACCGAGGGCGCGAGGAACGCGGTGAAGCGGCGCCCCTCGTAAGCCCCCTCGTAAGCCCCTTCGGGCGCCCCTGCGCGTGCTTCCCCGTACGTTGCCGCGCGCGGCTCCTCATGTGTGACGGGGGCCGTCACCGTCTCGCGCAGTGCCTCGTGCCGCAGTACGAGGTGGGCCGGGCCTTCGTCCTCCCGTACGCCCGTTCCGGCGCCGGTCACCCCCTCCACCCGCAGCGCACCGTCCGACGTCCACGCCGCCCCGTCCACGAACGGCTGCCCGCTCAGGTCCAGCACCAGCTCGCCCGCCGCATCGGCCACGACCGGCGGCGCCGCCTCCGGGGCCGCGGCCAGCGGCACCCTCGACCCGTCCGCCAGCACCAGCCGCGCCCGCCACCGCCCGCCGGGTTCCGGCTCGACCTCGCGGGGCGCCCGGTGCGGTGCCTGTGGTGCGGCCGCCATCCCGGCGAGGTCGGTGAGCGGAATCCGTACCGTGAAACGGTCGCCCGCCAGGCACTCGACCGGGTGGCCGAACTCCTGGTCCGCCACCCCTTCGCAGGTCAGCACCAGGGCCTTCGGCCGGGCGCCCCCGTACAGCCGGCCGGTCAACTCCAGCTCCTCGCCGATGCGACGGTCCTCGCACCGGGCCGGCAGCTGCGCCAGGGTCAGCCTCAGCCGCCCGTCCAGGTAGTCGAGCACCGCCCGCCGCCCCTCGCCCAGGTCATGGACGAGCGGCTGTACGGACCCCGCCTCCACGGCCCGCACGGCCACCCGGCGGACCGTGCCAGGAGCGGCCACCATCATGCCCACCAGCCAGCCGCCGGGCCGCAGCCGACGCGGGTCGAGAGTCAGCTCGAAACCCGCGTGGTCGTAACTGTGCAACTGCTGACCGGAGTTGATGGTCGCCTCGGGTGCGGGAACGTTCCGTACCGGCACCGTCCGCAGATGCTGGCGGCGGGTCGCGCGCACCATGCCCACCTTCAGCGAGTGGCGCGGAGCCGCGGCCGGCAGATTGCGGATGTACGCGTAACCGCGCAGCAGCAGCTTCCCGTCGTCGCCCCACTGAGCCTCCAACAGCCGTGCCACGGCCGGGAGATCGGTACGGGCGAGGCGGGTGCTGTCCGGAATGCCGGGGAAACCGGCCTGCCGCCGCCCCGGCACGCCGCCGACCATGAACGTCCCGGCGCCGTTGTCCCGTTCGAAGGCGAGCACGGCCAGCAGCTCCGCAAGCCTGCGCTCCTTCACCAGCTGCCACTTGATCCGCAGCTCCACCGGCAGTTCATGGGCCACTGCCCGGCCCGACCTGGCCGCCCCGTCCATCCGTTCCATCCGGTCCAGGAACGCCCCCGCGTCCGCCATGAACGCATCCCGGTACTCGGGCCCGCCCATCGCGAGCCCCTCCAGGAAGTACACGAAGTCGTCGCGCAGGCACGAGAGGTCGTAGCGGCGCCGCGCACCGCCGTTCGCCACCCCGCCCCGGCCCGCCAGGAACGCGCTGACCTGCTCGCACGCCGAGATCCGGTCCCGTACGCCCTGCACATCCGTACGCCGTCGGGTGATCGACCCCTCCCGGACCCGCCAGTAGTAGACATGCTTGTGCAGCACATCGACCGAGCCCGCGAGGAAGTGCGCCGGGATCATCACCGGGGTGTCCTCGTAGAGCTTCCCCTCCGGGAAGGCGAAGGCGTGCCGGTCCCAGAAGGAGCGCCGGAACACCTTGTTCCAGGCGACCCGGTCGGCGAGCAGTCGCGGATCGCGGCTGATGTGGGTGCGGGCCCGGGTGGTGGTCAGCCAGCGGTACTGCCAGGCCTGCTGCCGCCCCTGCTCGTTCAGCCGCCACACATTGCCGGTCGCGAGGTCGGAGCCGGTCGACTCCAGTGACGCCAGCATCTGTTCGTAGGCGTCGTGGACGACGATGTCGTCGCTGTCGACGAACGCCAGATACGGCACGTCCGCCGTGGTGTGCCGCACGCCGGTGTTGCGGGCCGCGCTCAGCCCCGCGTTGGACTGACGGACGTAGTGGAAGCGGCGGTCGCGGGCGGCGAACGCCCTGGCGAGGGCCGCGCTGCCGTCCGTCGAACCGTCGTCGACGAGGACCACCTCGATGTCGGAGACCGACTGTTCGGCCACCGACCGCAGGCAGTCCTCCAGATAGTCCTCGACGTTGTGGACCGGGACGACGACACTGAGGCGCGGCTTCATGCCAGGTCAACCGGGGCGGACGCGCCTGGTCACCGGCACTGCCCCGAACGGGTGAACACGCGATTCGGTGCGCGGTGGGTGCGCGATTACGCTCGGCTGCCATGCTCCTCAGTGTTGTCGTGCCCGTCCACCGCGTTCAGGGATATCTCAGGGCGAGCCTGGAGTCCGTGCTGGGCCAGGGCCCCGGTGAACCGGAGCTTCTCGTCGTCGACGACGGGTCGAGGGACGGCAGCGCCGAGATCGCCGCCGAGTTCGCGGCGCGCGACCCGAGGGTCAGGGTGATCACCCTCGCCGAGCACCGCGGGGCGGGTCCGGCCCGCAACGCCGGGGCGGCAGAGGCACGGGGGCGGTTTCTCCTCTTCCTCGACGGCGACGACCTGCTGCGACCGGGCGCCCTGGAAGCGATCACCGGCCGGCTGGCCGAGAGCGAACCGGACGTACTCCTCCTCGGACACGACCGCATCGACTGGTGGGGGGACGTCTCGCCCGCGGCACCCGTCATCCCGTCCCCGGCGTCCGTTGCCGAGGGCTTCTCCACCGCCGTCCCGCGCCTCTTCCGCCGCGCCTTCTGGACCGCGCACGGTCTCCACTTCACCGACGGCCCCTATGAGGACGTCCTCCCCGTCCACCGCGCCACCCTCCTGGCCTCCGGCGCCGGCACGCTCGACACCCTCGACCGGATCTGTGTCCGCCACCGCATCCGCCGCACCGGCGCCTTCGCCACCACCCCGGGACGCCACCACTTCGCGATCCTCGACGCATACGAACGGCTGCTCGCCGAGACGGACCACGACCCACGGATCCGGGCGGCGCGCATCCACCACCTGCGTGCCGTCGTCGCCGACCCCGGCCGGATCGCCCCCGAGGACCGCGCCGCCTTCCACCGCGCCGCAGCCCTCCCCGGCAACTACGCCGCCCACCGCGCCCGGGAAGCCGCACGCACCGGCCGCACCCGCACCCTGGCCGCCCTGCGCCACCGCAAGAAGACGCTCCGGGCCCGCGTCATGCGCGCCGCCTACCGCGCGGATCTGCTCCGCCCCCTGGACCCCGACCTCGCCGTGTACGGGGCCTATTGGAACCGGGGCGTCGCCTGCAACCCGGCCGCGATCCATGCCAAGGCCCTCGAACTCGCCCCGCACATCCGGGGCGTCTGGGTCGTCTCCTCCCGTCACCGCGACCGCATGCCGCCCGGCATCCCCTACGTCATCGAGGGCTCCCGCGCCTACTGGCGGGCGATGGCCACCGCCACGTACCTGATCAACAACTCCAGCTTCCCCGGCGGCTTCACCAAACGTCCCGGCCAGCGCTATCTCCAGACCCACCACGGCACCCCGCTGAAGACCATGGGTCTGGACCAGCGCGTCTACCCGGCCCTCACCAATGGCATCAGCTTCGAGAAGATCGTCGCCCACGCCGACCAGTGGGACTTCTCCCTCTCCGCCAACCCGCACACCACCGAGATCTGGGACCGGGTCTACCCGTCCGGCTACGAGCATCTGAACCTCGGCTACCCGCGCAACGACATCTTCTTCACCGCAACCCCCGAGCAGACCGCCGCGATCCGGCAGCGCCTCTCCCTCGCCCCGGACCGGACGGTGCTGCTGTACGCGCCCACCCACCGCGACTACCGCAAGGGCTTCGTCCCCCACCTCGACCTGGAACGACTCGCCCGCGAACTCGGACCGGACTACGTCGTGCTGGTCCGGGCGCACTACTTCTACGGGCGCTCGACGCAGCTGGACGGCGCCCGGGTGGTGGACGTGACGGCATATCCGTCCGTCGAGGAACTCTGCCTGGTCTCCGACGCGTTGATCACCGACTACTCGTCGCTGATGTTCGACTACGCGTGCCTGGACCGCCCGATCATCAGCCACGCCCCGGACTGGGCCGCCTACCGGGCCTCGCGCGGCACCTACTTCGATCTGCTGTCCGGACGCCCCGGCGACACCCCGGGCGCGGTCGCCACCGATGAGGACGAGCTGCTGGAAGTGTTCAGGACGGGCGAATGGTGCTCGGCGCGGACGGCGGAGCTGCGGGCGGCGTTCCGGGAACGCTTCTGCCCGTACGACGACGGACACGCGGCCGAGCGCGTGGTGCGGCGGCTGTTCCTGAGCGACAGAGAGTAAGCGCGGCGCAGCCGATGTCACCCGTTCGGGAAAGACCGCAACCGGTGACCCCGGGCCCCGCACGGGGTTGAGCCATACGGACAACCAGGCCCCCGATGAACGGACGTGCTCAACATGCCGCCACGGCTCAGTGTCGTCGTACCCGTCCACAACGTCGAGCTCTATCTGACGGACTGCCTGAAGTCCCTCGCGGAGCAGACCATGGCCGACCTGGAGGTGGTGATGGTCGACGACGGGTCCACCGACAACAGCGCGGCCCTGGCCGCCGAGTTCGCCGGACAGGACGGCCGGTTCCGGCTGGTGAGCCAGGAGAACGGCGGACTCGGGCACGCCCGCAACACCGGGGTCCGCCACTGCGACCCGGGCGCCCGCCATCTCGCTTTCGTCGACAGCGACGACGTGCTCCCGCCCCGCGCGTACGAACTTCTCGTCGGCGCCCTGGACGAGACCGGCTCGGACATCGCGTCCGGCAATGTGCTGCGGCTGCGGGCCTCCGGAAAGCTCCAGCAGTCGCCCAACTTCCGCAAGCCCATGGCGACGACCCGGCTGCGCACCCACATCTCCCGCGACTGGGACCTCGCCGCCGACCGGATCGCCTGCAACAAGGTCTTCCGCCGGTCCTTCTGGGACGAGCACGCCTTCGCCTTCCCGGTCGGCGCCCTCTACGAGGACATCCCGGTCGTCCTGCCCGCCCACTTCCTGGCCCGCTCCGTCGATGTGCTGAAGGACGCCGTCTACCACTGGCGCGACCGGGCGGGCTCGATCACCACCCGCCGCGCCGTCGTCCGCGGTATCCAGGACCGGGCCTCGCACGTGCTGGGCGTCTCCACGTTCCTCGACGAGCACCGCGGCGCCGCCGACAAACGGCAGTACGAGGCACACGTCCTCGCCAACGACCTCTGGTACTTCATGGAGGCGCTGCCCGACGGCGACGAGGAGTACCGGCGCGCCTTCCTCACCTACGCGAACGAGTTCACCGACCAGGTCGACCCGGCCGTCCTCGACGCGCTCCCGCTGCGACTGCGCCTGATGTGGCACCTCGTGCGCGAACGGCGGACCGATGAACTGCTGGCCCTGCTCGCCTTCGACAAGGCCGAGCCGGGAGCGTTCGCGGTACGGGGCGTGCGGCGCCGCAGCGCATCCTTCCCCGCCCTCATCCGGCCGGTGCCGCGCTCGGTGCTGCGGGTCACCGACCGGGATCTGCCGCTCACCGCCCGGCTGCAGGACGCCTGCTGGCGGGGCGGCAAGCTGCACCTCAAGGGGTACGCGTACATCCGGAATCTGCCCGCCACCACGCGCGGCACCGAGTTCCGGGCCGGCTGGCTGCGGGCGGGGCGACGGCATGTGCTGCCGCTCCGGCTGCGCACGGTCGTCGAACCCGAGGCCACCGCCCGGTCCCGGCAGAGCCTGCACGACTACGACCGCTCCGGCTTCGAGACCGTCATCGACCCGACGAGGCTCCGCATCGATGCGGCCGGCAGCCTCGAACGGCTCACCTGGCACCTGGAGATCGGCATTGCCGGGCACGGCATGCTGCGCCGCTCCGACCTCTCGACGAGCGAGGCGGCCGCACCGCCGCCCGTCCACCGGCCCGATGGCGACCACCGGATCGTGCCCGCCTTCGAGAACGACAGGCTCGTGCTGCACGCCGAGCGGATCGATGCCCGCTTCGAGACGCACCGCGCGGGCGGCACGGGCACCGTGGTGATCCACGGGATGATCCGTGACCGTCTCGGCAAGGGACCGCTGCGCCTCGCACTCACCCACCGGCCCTCCAGTACCTCCTTCGACTGTCCGGTGACCGTGCACGAGGGGGCCGTGCCCTCGGCGGCGGGGTGGCGGCGCTTCACAGCCGATGTCCCGCTCGGCGCCTTCGCCGACGCCCGGCAGGGAGCGGGGGAGGGGGAGGCGTCCGCACAGCTGCCGTACAGTCTGCAACTCGTCGGCCCGGACGGGCGCAGGACACCGATCGATGTGCCGGGGCCCGTACTGCCGGGCCGTTACCCACTGGGCAGGGACGGCGACCAGCGGCGCGAACTCGGTCTGACCGCAAGCTCCCGCGGCAATCTGCTGATCAGCGACCGCACCGTACAGCCCGCCGTCGACCTGGCGACCTGGACGGAGGACGGACAGCTCCTCCTGGAGGGCACCTTCCCCGACGACCCGGAGCGGCCCGTCGAGTTGGTGGCCCGGCACAGCGGGCACGGCGAGGAGGCCGTCTTCCCCCTCGCCTCCTCCGGGGCCGTCCAGGAGCGGCGGTTCAGGGCCGCGCTCCGGCCGGACGCCGTCGAGGGACCCGGAGGGAAACTGCCGCTGGGCCAGGGCCATTGGTACCTCTTCCTCCGCGAGAAGGGTGCGAGGGACGACGCGTACGACGCCCCGCTGCGCATCCCCGCCGCGGCCCACCGCACCCTGCCCGCCGCCCGCACCCTCGCGGGCCGGCAGTACCTCATCGAAAGGCGCTTCCATGACCAGCTGCTGATCAACTGCGCATCGGTGCTCACCGCCGCGGAACGCGGTGCGCGCGGCAGGCGGCTGCTGCGCGAGGCATACCGGGGCCTGCGCATGGCACCCCTGCGCGACACCGTGCTGTACAGCAGCTTCGACGGCCGCCAGTACTCCGACTCGCCGCGTGCGATCCATGAGGAAGTGGCGCGGCGGGGCGCCGAGTTGGGGCATCTGTGGGTGGTGTGCGACCAGCAGGCCCGTATCCCGGTGGGAGCAGCGGCCGTCGAGCACGGCTCCGCCGCCTGGCACGAGGCGCTGGCCCGCAGCCGTCACATCGTCACCAACACCCAGCTGCCGGAGTGGTTCGAGCGGCGCGAGGGCCAGTGCGTCGTCCAGACCTGGCACGGCACCCCCCTCAAGCGCATCGGTCTCGACCTCGCGGGCACCGCCCAGGCCAATGCCGCCTATATCGCCACCATCGAGCGGCGCGCCCGGCAGTGGAGCGTCCTGGTCTCCCCGAACCGCTTCTCCACCCCCGTCCTGCGGCGCTCGTTCGGCTACCGGGGCGAGGTCCTGGAATGCGGCTACCCCCGCAACGACCTGTTCCACGCCTCGGACCGCACCAAGGTCGCCGCGGCGGCACGGGAGCGGCTCGGCATCCCCGAGGGAAAGCGGGTCGTGCTGTACGCGCCGACCTGGCGCGAGGACCGGCCGCGGAGCGGCGGCCGCTACGCCCTCGACCTGCAGCTCGACCTGGCCGCCGCCGAACGCGAACTCGGTGCGGACACCGTCCTGTTGGTCCGCCGCCACTATCTGGTCACCGACCGCCTCCCGGACAGCGGCAGCGGCTTCGTCCGTGACGTCTCGCGCTACGGGGACGTCGGAGAGCTGATGCTGATCAGCGACGCGCTGGTCACCGACTACTCCTCGCTGATGTTCGACTTCGCCCAGACCGGCCGCCCGATGCTCTTCCACACCTACGATCTGGCGCACTACCGCGACATCCTGCGCGGCTTCTGCTTCGACTTCGAGGCCCGCGCCCCCGGCCCCCTGATCCCCGGCTCCGCCGGACTCATCGAGGCGCTGCGCGACCCGGAGCGGGCCACCAGGGGACACGCGCAGGCGTACGAGGCATTTCGCCGGGACTTCTGCGACCTGGACGACGGACACGCGGCGGCGGGGGTGGTCGACCGGATGCTCCAGGTCCTTGACCGGCCCTGATCCGCCGGACCGCGGTCCGTGCGGCCCGGCCGGTCCCGGTGCCGGCCGGGCAGGGGCGCCGAGACCACCGCACCCCGCCTGAACCATTCGGGTGATTCAGGGATTCGGACGTTTGCGCAGACACGCAGTGCATCGAAGTCGCGAGCCGTGCAAGGCGTCCAAGCGTGGTCATCGGTGCGTTGCTCAGCGTCTTCGGGTTGCTACGTTCTGTTTTCATGGGTATCCGAATGCGATGCGAAACCTGGGACGTACGACGGGCAAGAGCGGTGGTGCTCATCGCTGCGGCCGTCGGCCTCCTCACCCGAATGCTGATCGCGGCGAATATGTCCGGCCCGGCCGACGTGCGGATCTTTCAAGGTTTCGCAGAAGCCATCGTGCGGTACGGCCCCATTCGGATTTACGAACAGCCGCTTCCGGGACTGCCCGTCTACAACCATCCGCCACTGGCCGGCTGGATGCTTCTCGGTCTGCATGAACTCTCCGAACTCGGAATTCCTTTCGGAACGTTGATCAGGTCACCCGCCTCGATCGCCGACTTCTTCTGCGCTCTCCTCGTGTTCGAAATCGTGCGCCGGCGCAGCTCCACCGGTACGGCGGTCGCCTGCGGTGTGGGCGTGGCCGTCAGCCCCGTACTGATCGCCACCTCCGGCTATCACGGCAACACCGACGCGGTCGCCATCACGTTCGCCCTGGCCGCCGCCCATCTGCTCGCGGACCGGAAGGCGCCGCTGGCCGCCGGGGTGTGTGCCCTGCTCTCGATCAGTGTCAAGTTCGTCCCGGTGGTGGTGATCCCGGCGCTGTTCGTCGTCGCGCTGCGCTCGGGCCGGCCGGCGCTCATCCGTTTCACCGCCGGGTTCACCGTCCTCGTCGCCCTCGTCTGGGGACCGGCCCTGGTGACTGTGCCGCAGAGCCTCAAGGAGAACGTCCTGGAGTACGCGGGCGGCAGCTACCGGCTCTGGGGCCTCGTCCGGTTCGCCGATGCGCTCAGCCTGCCGCAGTCCTTCATCACCTTCATCCACGGCGAGGGGCATTTGCTCTTCGTGCTGGCCTGCGTGGCGGTCGGGGTCTGGCTCGCCTGGCTGCGGCCCGCGCAGCTGCCCGGTGTCGTCGCCGTCACGATGGGCCTCCTGCTGCTGCTCTCCACCGCGTCCGCCCTGCAGTACCTGACCTGGGCGGCCGCCGGGCTGTTCGTCATCGGGTTCTGGGAAGGCGCCGCGTACAGCTGTCTGCTCGGCCTGACGGCGGTCCTCGGTTACCAGGGACGTTCCGCCGTGCACTGGAGCGAAACGGTGCTGCATCTGGGCGAGGCCGGCTGGTTCGTCCTCGCCGCCGGCCTCGTCAGCGGAGTCCGCAAGATCCTTGCCGCGCAGCCGGCCGGACCCCCGCAATCCCCCGCCGAGCAGACCTCGGTCCCGGCGCCCTGCACCCCGCGGCCCACCGGTTCCCCCGTCAACTGACCGCCCCTCCCGAGCACCGAGCACCGAGCACAACTGGAGAACGCCCTGTGAAGGAAAGCCCGAGCCCCAGGATCGGCATCCTGGTGGTCGCGTACAACGCCGAGACGACGCTGGAGAGGACCCTCGACCGCATTCCGGAAGACTTCCGGTCCAAGGTCGCCGAGGTCCTGATTCTCGACGACGCGAGCCATGACGCGACCTTCACCGCAGGCTGCCGCTGGTCGCAGACGGAGGGGCTGCCGCGGACCGTGGTGATGCGGCACACCAAGAATCTCGGATACGGCGGAAACCAGAAGGCCGGATACGCGCTGGCCGCCGAACACGGACTCGACATCATCGTGCTGCTGCACGGCGACGGACAGTACGCCCCCGAATTTCTGCCCGACATGGTCGCACCGATCGAACGCGGCGAATGCGATGCCGTGTTCGGCTCGCGGATGATGAAATCCGGATCCGCTCTCAAGGGCGGCATGCCGATGTACAAATGGCTCGGCAACCGCATTCTCACCCGTCTGGAGAACGCCCTTCTCGGCTCGCAGCTCACCGAATTCCACTCCGGGTACCGCGCCTACAGCGTCGCGGCACTCAAGAGGCTGCCGATCCACCGGAACACCGACGCGTTCGACTTCGACACCCAGATCATCGTCCAGCTGCTCAACGAAGGAATGCGGATCAAGGAGATCCCCGTCCCCACCTACTACGGCGACGAGATCTGCTACGTCAACGGCATGAAGTACGCGAAGGACGTCGTCAAGGACGTCCTCGAATACCGGCTCGCCGTCAAGGGATTCGGCACCTGCGCCTGGATCCCCAAGCCCGTCGAGTACGCCTTCAAGGAGGGCGACGGTTCCTCGCACGCCGTCATCCTGGAGAAGATGCGCAGCCTCCCGCCCGGCCGGGTACTCGATCTCGGCTGCTCCGGGGGCCTGTTCGCGCAGCGCCTCGAAGCCCTCGGCCACGAAGTGACGGGCGTGGACTACGTCGAGGTCCCCGGCGTACGCGAGAAATGCACCTACTTCCACCTCGCCGACCTGGAGGAGGGGCTGCCCGCGGAGATCGGCACCGACTACGACTACGTCGTCGCCGGCGATGTCATCGAGCATCTCTCCCGCCCCGAGCGCGTGCTCGCCGAGGTCGCCACCGTGCTGCGGCCCGGCGGCCATGTGCTGCTCTCCGTACCGAACTTCAGTCACTGGTACTCACGGCTGCGGGTCGCGCTCGGCGTCTTCGACTACGACCGGCGCGGCATCCTCGACGAAACGCATCTGCGCTTCTTCACCCGGGCCAGCCTGCGCCGCACGGTCAGGAACGCGGGCTACGACGTCCTCCACATCGCCTCCACCGGAGCCCCGTTCTGGGCGTTGCTCGGAGGCGGACCGCTCCCCGCGGTCCTCGGAGGGGTGTCGAAGCTGCTCACCCGGATCCGGCCGACGCTGTTCGGCTATCAGCACGTCGCACTGCTCACCCCGCATGCGGCCGAGACGATCATCGCTGGAGAGCACGTCGATGTACAGGACATCCTCAACCGACAGCACGCCTCGGCCGACCGGGTCGGCGTCTGAGGCCGCCGTCCCCCGTCCCACCCCCGCCCCGACGTCCGAAACCCCGGTCGCCGCAGTCAGGAGCAAGGTCTTGACCCTCCCCAGTCTGATGCTGCTGCTGTTCGCCGTGTTCTCGTCGGCGGGCGGCCAGATCATGCTCAAGCACGGGATGAAGGGCGCCGCGGCCGCTGCCGCGCAGGGCGGCGGGTCCCTCGCCGTGCGGGCCGCGACCAGCCCCTGGGTCGTCCTCGGCCTGGTGGTCTTCGCGGTGTCCGCCATCGCCTGGATGACCACCCTGGCCAAGGTGCCGCTGTCCATCGCCTATCCGTTCAACGCCCTCGGGTATCTGCTGATCGTGCTGGCCGGGGCGACCGTGCTGCACGAGCGGACGTCGATGTGGACCTGGGGAGGCTCGCTGCTCGTGGTCGTCGGCCTCTTCACGGTGATGGCGGGCCAGCAACGCTGAGCGGATTCAAGCCCGTCCGGCGTTCGAGGACACGCCGCCGGACGGGCCCGGCACCGCACGCTCCCCCAGCAACACCCTCCGCACCACCCGCTCCGCGGCGCGCCCGTCGTCGTACGGACAGAACCGTGCCCGGAACGCGGCCCGCAGCGCCTCGTTGGCCGGGCTCCGCCAGCTACCGTCGAGGAAGATCCGGGCCAGCTCGTCGGTATCGGTGGAAACCGCCCCCGGGGTGTCGCCGGGCTTCCCGGACAGCAGATCGAAGCAGACTCCCCGGACCGTGCGGTACGTCTCCCAGTCGGGGGCGTGCACCACGATCGGGCGGTCCAGATGGGCGTAGTCGAACATCACCGACGAGTAGTCCGTCACCAGGGCGTCCGCCGCCAGGCACAGCTCATCGATCCGCGGGTGATCGCAGACATCGACGAGCGAAGGATGCTCCGGCAGCCCGGCACCCTCGTAGAAGTAGTGGGTGCGGACCATCACCACGGTGTCCGGGCCGAGCGCCTCGCAGAGGCGGACCAGATCGAGCCGGCTGGTGAACGCCGCCTCGTAGTCGCGATGCGTCGGCGCGTACAGGATGGAGCGCCGGCCGGGCCGGATGCCGAGCCCCTCGCGGATCTCCGCGATCCGCTCGGCCGTCGCCGTCGCGAAGACGTCATTGCGCGGATAGCCCGACTCGAGGGACCGTGCGGCGCCCGGATAGGCGCGTGCCCACACCTCGGTGGAGTGCGGGTTGGCGGAGACGCTCCAGTCCCACCGGTCGACGCGCTGGAGCAGCCGGTCGAAGTTCAGCCCCTGGGCCGCCGCCGGATAGTCCTGCTGGTCGAGCCCCATGATCTTCAGCGGGGTGCCGTGATGGGTCATCACATGGATCTGGCCGGGGCGCTTGACCAGGTGGTCGGGAAAGTTGACGTTGTTGAAGAAGTACGTGGCCCGGGCCAGCAACTGCCAGTAGCGGCGGGTTCCCGGCACCACGTGGTCGATGCCCGCGGGCACCGTGTCCACCTGGTTCTTCGACACCACCCACACGCCGCGCACCTGCGGGGCCAGCTCCTGGGCCTTGCGGAAGACGGCCTCCGGATTGCAGCTCACCCCGCGGTTCCAGTACGCGGCGTAGACGGCGAGCCCGGGGTCCAGCGGAAGCCTCCGCTGCCACCAGTAGTAGCGCGCGGACAGGGTGCGCCTGGCCCGCGCCCGGACCGCGCAGGGAACCGCCCGCAGACTACGGCGCAGGGCCAGGACCGTGTCGAGGGCGCCGAGCAGGACGTACCGTCCACCACCCATCAGCTTCGGCCGCAGTCCCTGGGCGCCGCCCGGGAAGCGGTGCTCCTCCGGCCGGTACGCACGGTGGAACGCCGCCACGGACCGTACGTAGCGCCTGCGCCGCCGGGTCACCGACGGGTATCCGGAAAGGAGTTCCCAGGCCGCCCGTTCGAAGAGCAGGGTCCGTACGGGACGCAGGAGCGGCCGGTCCCGTACGAACTCCATCAGACCGGCGTACGCGTCGACGAGCTGGTGCGGTGCCGAGCCGTCCGCCGGTTCCGTCCCGTCGGCCGCAACGGGCAGGTGACGCCGGCTGCGGTGCTCGACGCAGGCGGTGGGGAGTACGGCGACGGACTCGGCCGCGGCGAGGGTCTGCAGTGCGTACATCCGCTCCCCGTGCTGCCCCGGTCCGAAGGACAGCTTCTCGCCCTCGTGGAGGGTGCGGCGCACGGCGCGGTTCCAGGAGACCGGTGCGATGTCCAGGAGCACGGGGTGTTCGAGCAGGGTGAGCCGGCCCTCGGGCAGTTCGCCGAGCAGCTCCAGCGACCGGGTCGGGCGGGGACCGCCCCGGAACGGACGCCTGTGATGGCCGAACAACAGCAGTTCGGGGTCACCGGCGGCGTCCAGTCGGTCGGCGACGGCCTGCAGGGCGCCCGGCAGATGGACGAAGTTGCCCTCCAGGAAGAGGAGATAGTCCCCGACCGCCCGCTCGGCCCCGGCGTTGCGCCGCCCGTCCGGCCCGGCCCCCGGCGGCAGATGGATGGCCTGCACCCGGTCGTCGCGCGCGGCGAACTCGTCGAACAGCAGCCCCGAGCCGTCCGGCGAACCGTCGACGACCCCGATCACCTCGATGTCCGTGAACGACTGCGTGAGCACCGACTCCAGGCACTCGCGCAACTGCCCTCGGGCGCGGCGGACGGGGATGATGACACTCAGCCGGGGCATACAGGCTCTTTCTCGGACTCGGGTCTACGGGAGAGGGGTGCGCTCAGGGTTGGTTGGTGGGCTGTGCCCCGGCGAGACCGAGGCCCGCGGATGCCTGCCGGTCCGCCGGGACCGTGGCCGGTGCGGAGACCGGGACCTGCGCCGGGTTGCCCGCCGCCGGTGCGGGCCGCCGCAGTGCCGGAGGAATCACGGGCGGCTGCGCCGAGGTGTCGCCCAGGAAGACCCGGCGCACCACCCGCTCCGCCGCGTGCCCGTCGTCGTACGGACAGAAGCGCTCCCGGAACGCCGCGCGCAGCTGGGCGGAGCGGGCGCCGCACCAGTGGCCGGTCGCGAAGACGTCGAGCAGCTCGTCCTCGCTGTGCGCGATCGCGCCGGGCGGGCAGGAGTGCAGGTCGAAGTAGGTGCCGCGGGCCGCTTCGTACGCCTCGCGGTCGTCGCAGTGGACGACGACGGGCCGGTCCAGATTGGCGTAGTCGAACATCAGCGACGAGTAGTCCGTGATCAGCGCGTCCGAGGCGAGCGCGAGCGCCTCGACGCAGGGGTGGCCGCTGACGTCGATGATCCGCGGGTGCGGTTCACGGACCGGCGGAGCCCCGTACGAGTAGTGGGCGCGGCTCAGGATCACGAAGTCAGGACCGAGGACCCGCAGCACGCGTGCCAGGTCGAGCGCGATGTGCTGGTCGCGCCGGTAGTCGCGGTGCGTGGGCGCGTACAGCAGGGCCAGGGTGCCCTCGGGGACGCCGATCGACTCGCGCAGCCGCGCGACGTCGTCGGCGGTGGCCCGTTGGTAGATGTCATTGCGCGGATAGCCGTACTCCAGCGTCGCGCAGCTCGCGGAGGCCGACGGGTAGGCCTTCTCCCAGACGAGGGTGGAGTGCTGGTTCGCGGAGAGGGAGTAGTCCCACTTGTCGACATTGGCGAGCAGCCGGCCGAAGTCCATCCCGCGGGCGGCCGCCGGCCGGTCCTGGAGGTCGAGGCCCATGGTCTTGAGCGGAGTGCCGTGGTGCGTCTGGAGCAGCACCTGGCCGCGCCGCTTGACCAGCCGCCGGTCGAAGTTGACGTTGTTCACCAGATACCCGGAGCGGGCCAGCGCCCGCCAGTAGCCGTACGTTCCGGGGGTGATCCGCTGAGTTGTGGTGGGCACGGTGTGCGTGTCCTCGGGGCGGCAGATCCAGGCGGTCCGCAGGCCGGGGACCAGTTCGCGGGCCTTCGCCTCGATCGCCGCCGGATTGCAGGCGTAGCCGCGGTGCCAGTATGCCGCGAACACCGCCCGGTCCGCCTGGACGGGCAGCCGCAGCTGGATGCGGTAGTACGCCTGGAGCGCGGCGGCCCGCAGCACCCGGCGGACGGCCGTGGTGACCTTCCGCAGCCGGCCGTGCAGCAACTGCGCGGTCCACAGCGCACGGTACGTGCGGTGCGCGCCCAGCCGGATCAGGCCGTGGCGCAGCCGGGCGCGGCGCGGGGCGGGGGCGCCCGGGGCGCGGTATCGGCCGCAATGGGCGCGGGCGCTGCGGAAGAATTCGGCGCGGCTGCCGCGCGGTAGCCGACCGGGAGTGGTGAACAGGGTGCAGAAGTGGTCGAGCATCCTGCGGAAGATCAGCGGCCGCCAGGGCGCGAGTTCGGGGCGGGCGTCGATGAACGCGAAGACCCGGTCGTACTGTCCGAAGATGTCGAAGTGCTTGCGGCTGGTGGTGGCCAGGATGTTGCCCTGGCGCCGCTGCCGGTAGCCGACGCACACCTGGTCGAGGACCGCGATCGAGCGGGCGGCCAGCAGCACTGGGTATGTCCAGGGCGTGTCCTCGTAGTAGCCGGGCGGGAAGGCGAACCCCTCGGCCTCGACGAACGCCCGGCGGTATGCCTTGTTCCAGACGACCATCAGGACCTTCAGCAGCCCGGGCCGGTCGGCGAGCGTGAAGGTGGCGGGGCCGGTCTCGGCGAGGTGTTCGGCGAAGGTGTTGCGAACGCTCTCGCCCGTCCAGTACGTACGGGCGTAGTCGTATACCAGGACGTCCGGTTCCCCGGTCTCCTCGATCCGGTCGGCGACGGCCCGCAGGGCGCCGGGGGCGAGGGTGTCGTCGCTGTCCAGGAAGATCAGATAGTCGCCGGTGGCCTGTGCGATCCCGGCGTTACGGGCCCGGCCCAGGCCCACGTTCTCCGGCAGATGCAGGGCCCGCACCCGGTGGTCCCGGGCGGCGAACTCGTCGATGACGGCGCCGCAGGCATCGGGTGAGCAGTCGTCCACCGCGATGAGCTCGAAGTCCTCGAAGGACTGGGTCAGCACCGAGTCCAGGCTCTCGTGCAGATACGCCTGAACCCGGTACGCGGGCACGATGACACTGAACCGGGGCACAACACATCCATGGGTCGTTCGCAGCGCGGGCGGGTGCTCCGCAAACTTCCGATGGAGTGACAGGGTTACGCCAAAACGTGGCAAATCCGCAAAATTGCAGGTGGGGTGGTCCTGTTGCGGCGAACAGGACCACCCCGTGTTGACGTACGACTGTGCGATTACTTCACCGCGCCCGCCATCACGCCGGAGACGAACTGACGCTGGAAGGCGAAGAAGACCGCAAGTGGAATGACCATCGACACGAAGGCGCCGGGTGCCAGCACGTCGATGTTGTTGCCGAACTGCCTTACCTGCTGCTGCAGGGCCACCGTGATCGGCGGGGAGTCGGAGTCCGCGAAGATCAGTGCGACCAGCATGTCGTTCCATACCCAGAGGAACTGGAAGATTCCGAGCGAGGCGATCGCCGGACCGCCCAGCGGCATCACGACCCGGGTGAAGAGCCGGATCTCGCCCGCCCCGTCGAGCCGGGCCGCCTCCAGCAGCTCCCTCGGGATCTCCGCGAAGAAGTTCCGCAGCAGGAAGATCGCGAAGGGCAGACCGAAGGCCGTGTGGAAGATGATCACACCGAAGGTCGTCTCGAAGATCCCGACCGTGCCGAAGAGCTTGGAGACGGGGACCAGGGCGACCTGCACCGGCACCACCAACAGCCCCACGACCACGAGGAACCACCAGTCGCGGCCGGGGAACTCCATCCAGGCGAAGGCGTATCCGGCCAATGAACCGATCACGACGACCAGGACGGTCGCCGGGACGGTGATCATGACCGTGCTGAGGAGGGAGTGGGTGATGGTCGAATTGTCCAGCAGCCGGGAGTAGTTGTCGAAGGTGAGCTGGGACGGGGCCGTGAAGACCTTCCACCAGCCGGTCGACGCGATGTCGTCCGCACCGCGCAGCGAGGACAGCAGCAGCCCGATGGTCGGCATCAGCCAGAACAGGCCCACCAGGATGAGGAAGACCCGCATCACACCGCCGCCGGCACGGGCGACGATGCGTGCGCCGAGGGACTGCTCGGCCTTCACCGGTTCGGTCGCGGCTGTCGTGTTCGTGGCCGCGTTCGACGCTGTCGTCATCGGCGCCCCTCCTTCCGGATCCGGCGGACGTTGCTGTGCGGTCCCGGGGGACAACCCCCGGACCCCCGGCAGGGGGTGGTGGTCGTTGCCCTCGTCATCGGCGCCCCTCCTTCCGGATCCGGCGGACGTTGAAATACATCACCGGGAGTACCAGCAGCAGCAGGAGCACGGCGATGGCGCTGCCGATCCCGAGGTCCGCGTCCGTGCCGAACGAGGAGCGGTAGAGCTGGAGCGCCAGCACATTCGCATCGTCCTGCGAGGAGCCCGGCGCGATGATGAAGACCAGGTCGAAGATCTTCAGAACGTTGATCATCAATGTGACCAGCACCACCGCGAGGACGGGCGCGAGCATCGGCACCGTGATCCGGCGGAACACCTGCCACTCGTTCGCGCCGTCCACCCGGGCCGCTTCCAGGAGTTCACGCGGCAGGCCCGCCAGGCCCGCAGCGATCAGCACCATCGCGAACCCGGCCCACATCCACACGTAGGAGCCGATGATCCCCGGTGTGACCAGGGTCGGGCCGAGCCACTCGACCCCGTTGTACGGTTCCTTGAAGTTGGAGGCGGGGAGCCGGAGTTCGGCGCCGTCCGCCGAAGCGGGCAGGGCGAACGTACCGTCCGCGGCCGCCGTCGCCGAGGCGACCACCTTGCCATCCTTGACCGCCTCCACCTCGATGCCCTTGAGCCCCAGCTCCTTGGCGTCGATGACATTGGGTCTGCCGCCGCCGCCCCTGGTGAAGTCCAGCCACGCGGTACCGGTGATCTTCCCGGCCCCCGCCGCCGCGGCCTTCGCGGGCTTCGCGTCCGTCGGCATCTTCGCCGGTGCCACACCGACCAGTGGCAGCTGCACCGGCTGCCCGGCCCGTACCGGCGCCTTGGTGACGAACGAACCGTCCGCGTCCGCCTTGAGCGGGTGGACGGGCAGCGGATGAGCCTTCGGATAGCCCGCCGACTCGGCGAATGTGTCGTGCACACCCACCCATACGGCGTTGGCGACCCCGCGCTCCGGGGCCGCGTCGTACACCAGCCGGAAGATGATGCCCGCGGCGAGCATGGAGATCGCCATCGGCATGAAGACGATCAGCTTGAACGCCGTACCCCAGCGGATCCGCTCCGTCAGCACCGCGAAGATCAGCCCGAGGACAGTGGATACCGTCGGCGCGAACACGACCCAGATCGCATTGTTCTTGACCGCTGTACGGATGGTGTCGTCCGTGAACAGCGCCTTGTAGTTGTCGAGTCCGGCGAAGCCCGTACCCGCCTGGTCGAAGAACGAGCGGTAGACGGAGTACACGATCGGATAGACCACGAGCGCGCCCAGCAGCACCAGCGCGGGCGCCAGGAACAGCGCCGCGATGACACGACGGGTGCCGGTCACACTTCTGCGGCTGCGTCCCGGGCCGCCGGCCGAGGCATCGGACGGCTTCCTGGGCGCGGGTACCGACGACTGTCCGGACGGATGCTTGTCGGCGGGGGGCACCGCGTCGGCGCCCCCCGCTGCGGCTGTCGTCATCCCGTCAGCTCTTGTACGCCTTGGCCGCGTCGGACTCCAGCTCGGCTTGAGTCCCCGCAATGTCCTTCGGGTTCTTCAGGAAGTCCTGGAGGATCTTCCACTCGCCCTTCCCGGGCGTCCCGCCGAACGACTGCGGGGCCTGGTCGGACATGTCGAACCGGACGGCGTCCCCCGCCGCGACCAGCGCCTTCGCCATCGTGCGCTGCACCTCGTTCGGGTATGCGGCGGCGTCCAGGGCCTTGTTCGGCGAGATGAAACCGCCCTGCTCGGCCATGATCTTCGCCGCGTCGGTCGAGCCCAGCCAGGTCAGCAGGGCCTGGGCGCCCTTGCCGTCCTTCAGTGCCACCGCCGCGTCGCCACCCGTCACGACGGGGGACTCGGCGCCGACCGCCGGGAACGGGAACACCTTGGCGTCGGTCCCGATCTTCGCCTTCGTCTGCGCGATGTTGACACCCACGAAGTCGCCCTCGAAGACCATCGCGGCCTTGGGCTGGTCGCCGCCGGTGAAGGTCTGGGTGACCGAGGCCGGGAACTCCGTCTGCAGCGCACCGTCGGCGCCGCCCGCGATCAGCGACGGCTTGCCGAAGAGCTGCGCGAGCGTGGTCAGCGCGTCCTTGACGGACGGGTCCGTCCACTTGATCTTGTGCTGGGCCAGCTGGTCGTACTTCTCCGGGCCCGCCTGGGAGAGATAGATGTTCTCGAACCAGTCGGTGAGGGTCCAGCCGTCCGCGCCACCGACCGAGACCGGGGTGACACCCGAGGCGGAGACCGTCTCGGCCGTCGCCAGGAAGTCCTTCCAGGTCTTCGGTTCGCTCGCGCCCGCGTTCTCGAACGCCTTGGCGTTGTACCAGATCAGGGACTTGTTGGCGGCCTTGAAGTAGACGCCGTACTGGGTACCGTCCACCGCACCGAGGTCCTGCCAGACCTTCGAGTAGTTCTTGGCCAGCTGGGCCTTGGCTTCGGCGCCGACCGGTTTGGCCCACTTCTTCTGGGCGGCCTGCTGGATCGCGCCGACCTGCGGGATCATCGCGACGTCCGGCGGCTGGCCTCCCGCGATCTTGGTACCGAGGAAGTTGACGATCGGGTCCTGCGCCGGGACGAAGGTGACCGTCGCCCCCGTGCGGTTCTCGAACTCCTTGAGGACCTTGACGAAGTTGGCCTGCTCGGCTCCGGTCCAGACCGCGGCGACCGAGAGCTTCTCGCCGTCCAGTTTCGGCAGTAGGACGCTCGACGAGCTCCCCTTGCCGCCCCCGGAGCTCTTGTCCGGCTTTCCTTTTCCGCTGCCGCCGTCGTCACCGCAACCGGTCAGAGCCAGTGCGCCGATGGCGGTGAACACCATGGCGGCCCTGCTGATCCCAAGGGTTGTGCGCATCGCTGCCCCGTCTCTCACATCGTTGTGTGCGCACAGTCCTACGCCCGGTGCACGGGGGCCGCAATACCGCTTCTCGTGTCAACTCGTTGATCGTGATGGGCTCGTGACGTGAGGTCAGTTGCTGTTCGGGCCCGGTGCAGCTTCAGGAGCGGACGGGCCCGAACGGGGCTATCGGCTCGGCGTTCACCGACCTGGCCGCCCGCTCCAGCGCACTGGCCAGCAGCGCCAGATCCGTCGGACCGTTGCCCAGCTCGCGGACCGGGCGCCGGGCCGGCGGATCGCCCATCCGCTCCCACTCCAGCGGGACGACGGTGGGGCGCAGGGTCGCCGTACGTGGAATGCGTCCCGTCACTCTGCCGCCCTGGAACGGTGTCACCCGCCCGTCCGGATGCCCCAGCCGGCCACGTCCGGGCGCCGGATCCTCCGGCGACGGCGGGACGACCGGTGCGTCGAGCACGATACGCAGCCGGGCCCCATGGGCCAGGTCCGTGTCCTCCGTACGGTCAGGGCGGGCGGACGTCGCGACCAGGTGGACGCCGAGCTGGCCGCCGTCCCTGGCCACGGCCTCCAGGGCCCGTACGACCGACCCCGCGGCGGGGCGGCCGGGGCTGCCGAGTGCTGGGGCGACCAGCGCGTCGAAGTCGTCGACCAGGACGACGAGCCGGGGCAGCGGGGAGGGGCCGGGGTCCGTGGACCGTGCTGCGGCGGGCCGCAGCCGGAGCGTCCCGCTCATCGGGGAGTCGAGGTCTCCGCGCTGCTCCGCGGCGCTCGGCGGGCGCTGGCCGACCATCTGCTGCGGCACTTCGTGCCGGTGGTGCCACTCGGTGAAGTCGTACTGGCCGAGCAGTTCGGCGCGCCGCTTCAGTTCGCCGCCCAGCGCCTGCGCGAACTCGCGCATCCGTACCGGATCCGAGGCCACCAGGTGGGTGAACGCGTGCGGGAGTTCGGTACACGGGCGCAGGCTCTCACCGCGCTCGCCACCGGCGCCGTCGACCAGGAGTATGCCCAGCCGGTCGGGCCGGGCTGCCGCGGCCAGCGAGGCGGCGACGGCCCGCAGCAGCTCCGTACGTCCGCTGCCGGCCGGCCCCTCGATGAGAAGGTGGGGGCCCTCCTCCGCCAGGTCAACACTGACCGCGCCCCGGGGCCCCGCCCCGAGCACCACGACGGGCCGCCCGGCGGCCACGGCAGCGGTGCCTTCGGCCCGGGAGGCTGCGGACAGGCCGGTGCTTGTGTTCGCTTCCGCGGCGGTACGTGTGGCTGCCGCTCCGTTCCCGGCGCCTCGCGCCGCGACCGGCGGTGTGTCGCCGCGCGGTCCGCTGACCCGGTTCGAGGTCCGTCCGGATCCGGCGGAACGGAGACTGTCGGCCCCTTGGACATCACCTCCGCCCCACGTACCGGACCCGGGAACGGTGCGGGAGCTCGGGGTGTCCCCGGGTGAACTGTCGTGGCGCCCGCCGCCGGCACGGGAGGTGCCGGTGTAAGGGGTGCGTCCGGAGCCACGGGTGTCCTGGGAGTCGTCGCGCACGAGACCGTGGCCCGCGGTGCCGATGTGGGTGGTGGTCTCGCTGCCGGGGTACGGGGTGCGCCCCGAGCCGGGGGCGTACCCGCCCGCGCGGTCCGGACCCGGTGCGCCGCCTGTGCGCTGGGCACCCACGCGAGGGCCCGCACTGTGCGGGTAGTCCGTACGTCCCGAACCGCGGGCATCCGCGTCGGCCGCATCCGTACCGCCACCGGCGCCCGTCGGCCCGCCCGTCCAGCGGCCCGAACCGCGGACCGTGGCGCCGGGCTGGTCGTCCGCGGTGGAGGCCCAGCGGGCCATCAGGGATGCCGGGGTGGCACGCGCCAGGCCCAGTTCGTCCAGCAGCCGGGCGGTCGGCGGGAGCGCGGCCGACGCGGGCCGGCCGTGGGCCGACGCCGAACCCTCCGTACGCAGCGGGGCCAGCGCCCGGCCGAACCGCTCGGCCCAGTGCGCCGACACCGCGTCCACCGCGGCGACCGTGCCGCGGCCCGCGGCCCGGCCGTCCGCCGTGCGCAGCAGCCGCAGTGCCGTGGCCACATCGCCGCTCAGCATCGCCACCGCCCCGCACTCGCGGAACGCGATCGAGGCGTGGCACGCGGCCTCGTACGTCGCCGCGACCGGTGAGGTGGGCGTGGCGGCCGGGGTCTCGGCCAGACAGATCAGATGGATTCCGGCAGCGGCACCCGCGGCGGCCAGCCGGGCGGTGTTCTCGCGCAGCACCGCCGAGCCGGGGTCGCCGTCGACGATCACCACGGTGTACGGGCCCGCGTACTGCCCGGCGGCCTCCGCGACGGTGCTCCGGTCCAGGCTCGCCCAGCCGGGCCCCAGCGGCCCGTCGTCCAGCCGGCGCACCAGCTCCGTCGTACGGGCGACGGCCTGCTCCCGGTCGTACGCGAGGAGCAGCCGGCAGTCCTGGCCGTGCATGGGGCGAAGATGGGGCAGCCAGCCGAGCCAGGCCCATTCGCGCCTGCGCTCGTCCGCGCTGCGGGCGCGGTCCGTGCTGATCAGCACGATCTCCAGATCGGCGGGGGAGTGCAGCGCGGCGAGCTGAGCCACCGCTGAACGGGCGAGTCCGGCCAGCCGGGTCCGCGGCCCGGCGAGCCCGAGGGAACCGGCCTCCCGCAGCCCCACGGTCACCGGCACGGCGGGCAGCTCGGCCCGGTCCGTCGTCCCCAGGCGCACCACGAGCGCCTCCGGGTGTGCGGTGCCGCGCTCCCACAGCCGGGGGCCGGGTCCGAGCGCGGTCAGCAGCACGGCCGCGGGGTCGGGCCAGACGCTCTCCGCAGCGGATCCCCGTGGTGTCGCGGGGGAGGCGTCGGACGGGAACGGCAGCTCGGCCGCGCCCGTCTCGTCGGGCGTCGCCTCGTGCACCGGCTCGCCCTTGTTGCCCGCGAGCCTGCGCGCCCAGGCGCCTATCCCGCCCCGCCGGGGTGTCCCGTCGTCCGGGAAGCGGGGGGAGCGCTCGGAGGGGGAGTGGCGGCGGGTGTCGGCCCACCCGTCTTCGCCGCTCTCGTACGTGTGACGGTCGCCGGGCCCCTCCTGCGGGGCGGGCCCGGGGCCGGCGGCGGCCGGGGCGTACCCGTGGCCGGAGCCGTGCTCCTCGGCGAAGCCGCCATCGGCCGCGGCCGCGCCTGCCGTACCGGACACCCGTAGATGCCCCTCGCCGTCCGGGGCCGTCGCCAGCGTCGGCGTACGCGCGCCCGAGGTCAGCCGGAGGGTCGATTCGCCCAGCCGCAGCAGCGCGCCGGTCTTCAGACGGACCGGGCGGTCGCGGACCTCCGTACCGTCGAGCAGGGTGCCGTTGGTGGAGCCCAGGTCGGCCACCGAGACCAGGCCGTCCGCGGAGACCGTCACCGTGCAGTGCAGCCGGGACACATCGGGGTCGTCGAGCGGGACGTCCGCGTCGGCGGAGCGGCCGATCCGGATCCGGCCGCCGTGCAGCAGATGGACCCCGCCCGCGTCGGGCCCCGCGACCACGTGCAGCTGCGCCGGAACGGCGTCGTCCACCGCCTCGTCCTCGCCCGGGACCTGGAGCGAGAGCACCGCTCCGTCGACCAGCGGGGGCTCACCGAGTGCGCACCGCTGCGCGTCGAGCCGCTCACGCCCGGCGAACAGCACCACCGCACCGCTGCCGAGCGAGCCGTCGGGCCCGGAGACGGCCGCGGCCAGATTGGACGCCACCGTGGCGAGCGCCGTCCCCGGTGGGGCGGTGACCAGCACGTCGCAGGCGCGCGCCGGGGTCTGGCCGCTGCGCGGCGCGAGGACGGTCAGCCGGATCTGCATCGCCGTCAGCGGTCCCTTCTGCGCGGGGCGCCGGGCAGGGGAAACGCCCTGTGATTCCCCCCACCCGACCCGGACGCGTCGTCCGGTACAGGTTCGTCACGTGCCACAGGGCTCCCTACCCCACAGTGCGTGCTGAAGGCATCCTCGCACCTGCCACTGACAACACGCCCGGGGGTCACCGCTAAGTGATCTTGAAAGGTCGGCTGTGCGCACATAAGTGCCTGCTTGGAATGTTCTCCGCGGCAGCGCAACCGATCCGGGAGAGTGCCCGGAACCGGTTCGTCGCACGCGTGTACGGCAACCATCCGCCCGGTGTGAGCGTCTTGTTCCGCAACCGGCCGGTTCCTCCTTCAGGAGGCGATCGGGCCCGGCAAGCAAGGACGGCGACGGCAACCGGGCGGACCCGCCCGACCTCGCCCATCACCCCACTAGAGTGGGCCGGAACTCCCGGGGGACCCGGGAGCACCGCAAGCACCACGATCAGCAGGGAGCGCATGACGTGCGGCCGGTAGGCAGCAAGTACCTGCTCGAGGAGCCGCTGGGACGCGGCGCCACGGGCACCGTCTGGCGTGCCCGCCAGCGGGAGACCGCAGGCGCCGAGGCGGCCGTCGCCGGCCAGCCCGGCGAGACCGTGGCGATCAAGGTCCTGAAGGAGGAGCTCGCCAACGACGCGGACGTCGTGATGCGGTTCCTGCGCGAGCGCTCCGTGCTGCTCCGGCTCACCCACGAGAACATCGTGCGCACCCGCGACCTGGTCGTCGAGGGAGACCTTCTCGCCCTCGTCATGGACCTCGTCGACGGCCCCGACCTGCACCGCTACCTCCGCGAGAACGGCCCGCTCACCCCGGTCGCCGCCGCGCTCCTCACCGCGCAGATCGCGGACGCGCTCGCCGCCAGCCACGCCGACGGCGTCGTCCACCGCGACCTGAAGCCCGCCAACGTCCTGCTCGACGAGCGCGACGGCCAGATGCGCCCGATGCTCACCGACTTCGGCATCGCGCGCCTGGCCGACTCCCCGGGGCTGACCCGCACCCATGAGTTCGTCGGCACGCCCGCCTATGTGGCGCCGGAGTCCGCCGAGGGCCGGCCGCAGACGTCCGCGGTCGACATCTACGGCGCGGGCATCCTGCTGTACGAGCTGGTCACCGGGCGCCCGCCGTTCTCCGGAGGCACCGCCCTCGAAGTCCTGCAACGGCACCTCAGCGAGGAGCCCCGCCGCCCCACCACCGTCCCGGCCCCGCTGTGGACGGTCATAGAGCGCTGCCTGAGCAAGGACCCCGACCGGCGGCCCAGCGCCGAGAACCTGGCCCGTGGACTGCGTACCGTCGCGGCCGGCATCGGCGTGCACGCCAGCTCGGCCCAGATCGCGGCGGCCGACGGCGTGGGAGCCCTGCTCGCACCCGACCCGGCGCCCGCGGCCGTTCCCCAGACCCCCGGTGCGGCCGACCCGACGCAGGTGCTGCCCAGCAACGCGGGCTCGTACGATCCGAACGCCGCGACCAGCGTCATGCAGCACGCCCCCGGCCCGGGCGGGCACGCCGACCCGACCTCGGTCATGCCGCCCGTACCGCCGCATCCGGACGGCCCTCCGCAGCCTGAGGGGCCGCACCCCTGGCAGTCCCAGCTCCAGGCGGCCCGCGATCGCAACGAGCAGACGCAGGTCCAGTACCTCGACCCGAGCCAGGATCCGCTGCGCCGCCGCCCCCAGCGGCCCCAGCCCCAACAGCAGCCCCAACAGCAGCCTCAGCGGCGGCAGCAGCCGCCACAGCATCAGCAGTACCAGCAGCAGCCACAGCAGTACCCCCAGCCCCGGCAGCAGCAGTACCAGCCGCAACCCCAGCACCAGCCCCAACAGCAGTACCAGCGGCAGCAGTACGCGCCCCCGCAGCAGCCGCCGCCCCAGCAGCCGGTCCCGCGGCAGCCCCGCGAGCCGAGGCAGCGCAGCGCCAACCCGATGAGGATTCCCGGCCTCGGCTGCCTCAAGGGCTGTCTGTTCACCCTGGTGCTGCTGTTCGTCGCCAGCTGGCTGATCTGGGAACTGACCCCGCTGCAGGACTGGATCGGCCAGGGCAAGAGCTACTGGCAGGCGATCAGTGACGCCGTCTCCAGCGTGACCGACTGGGTCTCGAAACTGGGCGGCGGTGGCAGCGGCAGCAGTGGCTCCTGATCCGCCGACACACCATCAACTCTGTAGCTATATCGACTTCTGCGGGCAAGTTTCCACCGCATTTCGCCCGCAGAAGTGAGGGTTGGCGCCATCCCGGGCACTCAACACCCCGATCGACGCGTAACTTTGTCGACCGGGGGTCATGAGCGACGGTCCATCGCCAGCCGCTGAGGGAGCAGTTTTGGCACGGAATATCGGCAGCCGGTACACCGCCCACCAGATCCTGGGGCGCGGCAGCGCCGGCACGGTGTGGCTCGGCGACGGGCCCGAGGGCCCGGTGGCCATCAAGTTGCTCCGCGAGGACCTCGCGTCCGACCAGGAGCTCGTGGGCCGCTTCGTCCAGGAGCGCACCGCCCTGCTCGGCCTGGACCATCCGCATGTCGTCGCCGTCCGCGACCTCGTGGTGGACGGCAACGACCTGGCACTGGTCATGAACCTGGTACGCGGCACGGACCTGCGCACCCGCCTCGACCGCGAACGCCGTCTCGCGCCCGAGGCCGCCGTCGCGATCATCGCGGACGTCGCCGACGGCCTGGCTGCCGCGCACGCCGCCGGAGTGGTCCACCGTGACGTCAAGCCGGAGAACATCCTGCTCGACATGGAGGGCCCGCTCGGCCCCGGCGGCTCGCATCCGGCGCTGCTCACCGACTTCGGCGTGGCCAAGCTGATCGACACCCCGCGCCGCACCAAGGCCAGCAAGATCATCGGGACGCCGGACTATCTGGCCCCCGAGATAGTCGAAGGCCTCCCGCCCCGCGCCGCCGTCGACATCTACGCCCTCGCCACGGTCCTGTACGAACTCCTCGCCGGCTTCACACCCTTCGGCGGCGGACACCCCGGCGCGGTCCTGCGCCGCCACGTCACGGAGACGGTCGTCCCGCTCCCGGGCATCCCCGACGAGCTCTGGCAGATCCTGGTCCAGTGCCTGGCCAAGGCCCCGGCCTCCCGGCTGCGTGCCTCCGAGCTCGCGGCCCGGCTGCGCGAGCAGCTCCCGCAGCTGACCGGCATCCCGCCGCTGGACGTGGACGAGCCGGACGTCGAACCGGAACCCCAGGCGTACGACGAGCAGCAGTACACCCCCGCACCCGAGGAACCCCGCCGCCGCGGCGCGGTCCCCCTGGTCCCCGGCTCGTCCGCCGATTCCAACCGGGACACCCACACGAGCATGCGTGTCCCGGCCCCCGACGAACTCTCCGGCGGCCCCCGGGGCACGGCCAGGGCCCCGCGCTCCCCGGGCCGGCCCCGCCCGGGATCGGCCCGCAACAAGTCCGCGGTCGTCCGCAAGCGCCGCCTGACGCTGGGCGCCGCAGCGCTGGTGCTGGTGGTGGCGCTGGGTGTGGGCGGCTGGCTGGCGCTGGGCGACGACGCCGCGGACGCACCTGCGCAGGACACGAAGAACTCGGCGCCTGGAACACCCTGATCCCGACGGGGCCCCGCGAGGCGGTTCCTGATGACTCCGGGGCCGCAGAGCCCCGTGGGCCCCCTTCGCCGTACGGCCCGGGGACGCGGCGCCCACACGGTCGCGGAGTCGTGATCATGCGGCCCGAGGAATGTCCGCGCCGACAGCCGTTACGCTGGACCCGTGGCAGTCGTCGATATTTCCGAAGAGCTGAAGTCCCTCTCCTCGACCATGGGGTCGATCGAGGCCGTCCTGGACCTGGATGCGCTGAGGGCGGACATCGCCGCGCTCGAGGAGCAGGCGGCCGCGCCATCCCTCTGGGACGACCCGGAGGCGGCGCAGAAGATCACCAGCAAGCTTTCGCACCTCCAGGCCGAGGTCCGCAAGACCGAGGCCCTCCGGGGCCGGATCGACGATCTCGAGGTCCTCTTCGAGCTCGCCCAGGACGAGGGCGACGCCGACGCCCTGGCCGAGGCCGAGTCCGAGCTGGCGTCCGTCAGGAAGGCGCTGGACGAGATGGAGGTCCGTACGCTCCTCTCCGGCGAGTACGACTCCCGTGAGGCCCTGGTCAACATCCGGGCCGAGGCCGGTGGCGTGGACGCCGCCGACTTCGCCGAGAAGCTTCAGCGCATGTACATCCGCTGGGCCGAGCGGCACGGCTACAAGACCGAGGTCTACGAGACGTCGTACGCGGAAGAGGCCGGCATCAAGTCGACCACCTTCGCCGTCCAGGTGCCGTACGCCTACGGCACGCTCTCCGTCGAGCAGGGCACCCACCGGCTCGTCCGGATCTCGCCCTTCGACAACCAGGGCCGCCGCCAGACGTCCTTCGCGGGTGTCGAGGTGCTGCCCGTGGTCGAGCAGACCGACCACATCGAGATCGACGAGTCCGAGCTGCGCGTAGACGTGTACCGCTCGTCGGGCCCCGGCGGTCAGGGCGTCAACACCACGGACTCCGCGGTGCGCCTGACCCACCTCCCCACCGGCATCGTCGTCTCATGTCAGAACGAGCGCTCGCAGATCCAGAACAAGGCGTCCGCGATGAACGTCCTCCAGGCCAAGCTCCTTGAGCGCCGCCGCCAGGAGGAGCAGGCCAAGATGGACGCCCTCAAGGGCGACGGCGGCAACTCCTGGGGCAACCAGATGCGGTCGTATGTCCTGCACCCGTACCAGATGGTCAAGGACCTGCGTACGGAGTTCGAGATGGGCAACCCGGAAGCGGTCTTCAACGGCGAGATCGACGGGTTCCTGGAGGCGGGCATCCGCTGGCGCAAGCAGCGGGAGAAGTAGGCGGGCCCAGCGGCCTGTTGCTGTTCCCGATTTCTTGAGGCGGTGCCGGAATCCCCACGGGGCTTCCGGCACCGCCTTTTTCGTCGGGGAGGGGTGCGGGGCGGCACCCGAAAGGGAGTTGAGGTTCCGAGTTGCGCAGGTGCCGTGGTGAGTGCGTCACAGTCGCGATTCTGAATGATGGTCAACTGCGACCAAAGCGGTGCACATTGCGTGGAACGGCCTTGACGCAGACCTTAACTGTGGACAGGCTGCTAGAGCAGCATGCGTATGTCTGGGACGGGTGTGAACGGGGGCGGGCGGCATGACCACGGCTCCATGTGGCGCTGTTCGGAGCAAACCCCGCAGAACCGGGGCCCGCATATGGCTGCTCCACTGACGAGAACAGCTACTGGGGGTAGCAGCAGATGACCAAGAAGACGCGAGTACGCGTCGCGCGCATAGCCGCAGGTGCGGTGATCGCCGCGGGCGCCTCGCTCACCGCTGCCGGTGTGGCATCGGCCGTCGGTGTCGATGTCAACGTTGCCGGGCTGTCGGCCAACGCGCACGTCGACGACAGCGGTCTGGGGATCGACGCCGGCCTCAACGGGCCGTCGGGCGAGTCTCAGGGTGGCACCGAGGGCGGCGACCCGGGCGGTGTCGACCAGGGTGGTGCGAGCAACCAGGGTGGCGCGAGCAACCAGGGTGGTGCCGACCAGGGCGGCGCGAGCAACCAGGGTGGTGCCGACCAGGGCGGTGCGAGCAACCAGGGTGGTGCCGACCAGGGCGGCGCGAGCAACCAGGGTGGTGCCGACCAGGGCGGCGCGAGCAACCAGGGTGGCGCCGACCAGGGCGGCGCGAGCAACCAGGGTGGCGCCGACCAGGGTGGCGCGAGCAACCAGGGTGGCGCGAGCAACCAGGGTGGTGCCGACCAGGGTGGCGCGAGCAACCAGGGTGGTGCCAGCAACCAGGGTGGTGCGAGCAACCAGGGCGGCGCGAGCAACCAGGGTGGCGCGAGCAACCAGGGTGGCACCTCGCACGGCGGCGTGACCGGCGGCGACACCGGCGGCGACACCGGCTCCACCACTGGTAACGCCTCCTCCGGTACCACCGGTGGCGACACCAGCACCTGCACCGTCGACCTCGACGGTGCGAACTGCGCGGACAACACCACCCCCGACTCGGCCGGCAACCAGCCGGTCGAGCAGGGCAAGGGCAAGGACGAGCTCGCCGAGACCGGTGCCGCCGAGACCACGTTCCTGCTGGTCGGCGCCGCGACGATGATTGCCGGAGGCATCGGCTTCCGGATCCTGCCGCGCCTGATGAACGGCCGTACGGTCGCCTAAGGGCCGCCTGCGGTAAAGATACGCACAGAGGGGCCCGGGACGCCTGTCGGCATCCCGGGCCCCTCTGCGTACGCGTACACGCTCTTGCAGGCGGACGGACGGCCCGGCTACACGGTCTGGTGCGCCAGCAGCGCCAGCGCGCCCAGAAGCACCACCAGCAGGGCCACCAGCATCACAGGGCTCAGCCCCGCGAACATTCCCTGCTCCTGTTCCTGCTGTAGCCGTGCGCGGCTGGCCCGGCACACAGGGCAACGGCCCTCGTTCACGGGCGCCGCGCAGTTTGCGCACACCAGTCGGTCATAGGTCATGCGCTTTCCTCCTCCCGCGCGGCGGAGCCGCATACGCCTTCACTCCGCACAACGCTCATGGAAACGCAACTGTTCCCCCCACCACTGTGCCAGCTCGCGCGGATTTCGGCGCGGCCCGCCGGACATCACCCGTTCCGTAGCGCTTCGGCCCCGCTTCCGGCCAGTCCCGTTCCGTCATAAATCACCCATCCCCGGACGCGCGCCTGCACGCGTCAGCCCGGTTCGCGTATGGTCACGCACACCTACTCCCGGCCGACCGTGGTGCATCCGTGATCCGATTCGACAACGTCTCCAAGACCTACCCGAAGCAGAGCCGTCCCGCTCTACGGGATGTGTCTCTCGATATCGAGAAGGGCGAGTTCGTCTTCCTGGTGGGCTCATCCGGCTCCGGCAAGTCCACCTTCATGCGACTCATCCTCCGCGAGGAGCGCGCCAGTCAGGGCGCGGTCCACGTCCTGGGCAAGGACCTCGCGCGCCTGTCCAACTGGAAGGTGCCGCACATGCGCCGCCAGCTGGGCACGGTGTTCCAGGACTTCAGGCTTCTCCCCAACAAGACCGTTGCGGAGAACGTGGCGTTCGCGCAGGAGGTCATCGGCAAGCCGCGCGGTGAGATCCGCAAGGCGGTGCCCCAGGTTCTCGACCTGGTCGGCCTCGGCGGCAAGGAGGACCGGATGCCCGGTGAGCTCTCCGGTGGTGAGCAGCAGCGCGTGGCGATCGCGCGGGCGTTCGTGAACCGTCCGATGCTGCTGATCGCGGACGAGCCGACCGGCAACCTCGACCCGCAGACCTCCGTCGGCATCATGAAGCTGCTGGACCGGATCAACCGGACCGGCACCACCGTGATCATGGCGACTCACGACCAGAACATCGTCGACCAGATGCGCAAGCGCGTCATCGAGCTGGAGCAGGGCCGTCTCGTACGCGACCAGGCCCGCGGCGTCTACGGCTACCAGCACTGAGCATCGAGCACTGAAAGGACGCCATGCGCGCCCAGTTCGTCCTGTCGGAGATCGGCGTCGGCCTCCGTCGCAACCTCACGATGACCTTCGCCGTCGTCGTCTCCGTCGCCCTCTCGCTCGCCCTGTTCGGCGGCGCGCTGCTCATGCGCGAGCAGGTCAGCACGATGAAGGACTACTGGTACGACAAGGTCAACGTCTCGATCTTCCTCTGCAGCAAGAGCGATGTGACCTCGACTCCCAAGTGCGCCAGGGGCGCTGTCACCAAGGAGCAGCGGGACCAGATCGAGCGCGACCTCAATAATTTGGATGTCGTCGACACGGTCACGCACGAGACGGCCGACGAGGCGTTCAATCACTACCAGGACCAGTTCGGCGACTCGCCCATGGCGAGCAACATCACGCCGGACCAGATGCAGGAGTCGTTCCGGGTCAAGCTCCACGACCCGAAGAAGTACAAGGTCGTCGCCACCGCCTTCGCCGGCCGTGACGGGGTGCAGTCCGTCCAGGACCAGAGATCCATCCTGGACAACCTCTTCGGGCTGATGAACGGCATGAACGTGGCCGCGATCTTCGTGATGGCGCTGATGCTGGTCATCGCCCTGATGCTGATCGTGAACACCGTCCGGGTGTCCGCGTTCAGCAGACGGCGCGAAACCGGCATCATGCGGCTCGTCGGAGCGTCGGGCTTCTACATCCAGATGCCGTTCATCATGGAGGCCGCGTTCGCCGGTCTCATCGGTGGTGTGCTCGCCTGCGTGATGCTGCTGGCCGGCCGCTACTTCCTGATCGACGGCGGTCTGGCGCTGCAGAGCAAGCTGAATCTGATCGACTTCATCGGCTGGGACGCGGTCTTCACCAAGCTGCCCCTGGTCCTGGCAATCGGCTTGCTGATGCCTGCCGTTGCCGCTCTCTTCGCGCTCCGTAAGTACCTGAAGGTGTGACAAGCGCCCCTGTGGCGCGTGGCCAACCGGCCGTGCGCCACAGGGGCGTTGTCCTAGACTCGACGCCATGTCGGGCCCCACGCAATGTCTCGGGCCCCGCGGCGTGCGCCGCGGGGCGGCCCTGACATTGGTCTTCGCGACCGTGCTGGCCACCGCGGCGGCCACCGGCTCGCTGCCGCACGGCGGTGCGAAGTCCTCGGACATAGCGGCCCGTTCCGTCGCCTCCACCGTCGACGGCGACGAGGTGGCAGACGCTGCCGCCCGCGCCGTCGCCGACGGCAAGTCCGGTAAGGCGGCGGCCGAGGAGGTCGTCAGCCGCAGCGGCGACCGCTGGGGCGCGGTGTACGACGAGCGGCAGTACGAGGAGTTCGAGCAGGCCCTCGACGGCTCGTACACCGGTGTCGGGATCGCCGCGAAGCGCTCCGCGGACGGGCTGGTCGAGGTGGCCCGGGTCCAGCCAGGCGGCCCCGCCGACCGGGCCGGCATCGAGCCGGGCGATCTGCTCCGTACGATCGACGGTCACCGGATCGACAAGCGCCCCGTCGCCGAGGCCGTGGCCCTGCTGCGCGGAGACCGTACGGACGCGGACGCGGGTACCACCGTCGTGCTGGGGGTCCAGCGGGGCGCCGCCCTTCGGACCGAGACGCTGCACCGGGCCAGACTCACCACCGAGGCCGTCACCGTGCGGCGAATCGGACCGGGCCGTTCCGATTCCTCCGCAGCTGTACTGATCGAGGTCGACTCGTTCACCAGGGGCTCGGGAGCCAGGATCCGCGACGCGGTCCGGGACGCACCGGCGGGCGCCGGGGTGCTCCTCGACCTCCGCGGCAACTCGGGCGGCCTGGTCACCGAGGCCGTGACCGCCGCCTCCGCCTTCCTGGACGGCGGCCTGGTCGCCACGTACGACGTGCACGGCGAGCAGCGCGCCCTCTACGCGCAGCCGGGTGGCGACACCGTCCGCCCCCTCGTCGTCCTCGTCGACGGCGGAACGATGAGCGCCGCCGAGCTTCTCACCGGCGCGCTGCAGGACCGGGGCCGCGCCGTCACCGTCGGATCGCGCACCTTCGGCAAGGGGTCGGTCCAGATGCCCAGCAAGCTTCCGGGCGGCTCGGTGGCCGAGCTGACCGTCGGCCACTACCGCACCCCGGCGGGCCGTGGCGTCGACGGCCGCGGCATCACCCCGGACCTCGCGGTCAGGTCCGGGGCCGAGCAGCGGGCCGAGACGGTATTGAGTGGCCTCGGGGGTGGGTCGTAGTGCGAAAATGGTCTCACTATGGCTAAGGAAAAGGACACAGGGCGCAAGCTCATCGCGCAGAACAAGAAGGCGCGGCACGACTACCACATCCTCGACACCTACGAGTGCGGTCTCGTACTCATGGGTACCGAGGTCAAGTCGCTGCGGCTGGGCCGGGCCTCCCTGGTGGACGGCTTCGTCCAGATCGACGGGGGCGAGGCCTGGCTGCACAACATCCACGTACCCGAGTACGTGCAGGGGACCTGGACCAACCACTCGGCCAAGCGGAAGCGCAAGCTGCTGCTGCACCGGGCGGAGATCGACAAGCTGGAGTCGAAGGCGGGCGAGACGGGTCACACGATCGTGCCGCTCGCGCTGTACTTCAAGGACAGCCGGGTCAAGGTCGAGATCGCGCTCGCCAAGGGCAAGAAGGAGTTCGACAAGCGGCAGACCCTGCGCGAGAAGCAGGACCTGCGGGAGACCAACCGCGCGATCTCGGCAGCGCGCCGGCGCCAGCGCAGCGCGTAGCCGGGGAGCGTACGGGCGGGCCGGCAGGAATAGGCTGGCATCGTCGTGCGTTGGTCACGTACGATGGCACTGCACCTCACAGCGGGTGCGTGTTTTGAGCGGTTGACAATTAAATACGCCAACATGGGGATGATCGGTTTCGACAGCGGATGTCGAAGCAGGGGAAGCGAGTCGAGGAAGCGGCAATGATCTCGTAAACCATATGTCGCAACCAATAATCGCCAATTCCAAGCGCGATTCCTCCGCCTTCGCCCTCGCTGCCTAATTAGCAGCTAAGCGAAGACTCTGCGGAGTGTCAGCCCGGGGTTGATCCCGACCCGGATCCTGACATCATCAAGGGATCTAAACTTCTGGACCCGGCCACGGGGCCCAGAAGGAAATCAAACAGTGGCTGGGCCCGTCGGCAGCTTGTCCGCGTGACTGCCGGGGCCGAGAAAAGCGCAGCGGACTGCACTCGGAGAAGCCCTGATTCTGCACCGTTGGACGCGGGTTCGATTCCCGCCATCTCCACAATTCCCATGTGAACGAGGACCCCGTTGCCCACCGGCAACGGGGTCCTCGTTTTTGTGCCGGCCATCAGTTCCGGGGGGCCCGGACCCCGGCCGTCGCGACGACCAGTGCCAGCCCGGCCGCGCACACCGGGACGACATAGCCCGTCACCTGCCCCATGTGCTCCACCAACCAGCCGCCGGTCGCCGAACCCGCGGCGATCCCGCCCAGCAGCGCGGTCACGGCCAGGGTCATGCCTTCGTTCAACTGGCCCTCGGGGGTGAGGCGTTGCACCAGCGTCATGCCGGTGACCATGGTCGGGGCCGTCGCCGCGCCAGCCAGCAGCAGCGCGCCCGCGAGGGCGAGCAGCGAATCTGTCGAGGAGGCGGCCAGCAGCGGCAGGGACATCAGCGCCGTCATTCCCGCCAGGCAGCCCAGCAGCCGGCGCCGGAGGTCCGCGGCCGGGCGCAGCGATCCGTACAGCAGTCCCGCCACACACGATCCGGCAGCCTGGAGGGCCAGGATCGCGCCCCCGGCATGGGCGATCGTGACGACCTCCATCGCGCCGAAGACCGCGCCGGTGGCGAGGAAGGCGGCGAGCAGGGCCGGCATGCCCGGGGCGCGGAGCGGGGAGCCCGCGTGGGTGTGGGGTGCCACCGGCGGTTCGGTGGCGCGCTGGGCGGCGAAGATCAGCACGCCGGTCATCAGCAGGATCGCCCCGACGAGTGTTCCGGCCTCCGGGAAGAACGCCGCGCACAGCAGGGCGGCGAGAGCCGGGCCGAGCATGAAGCAGAGCTCGTCGGCGGCCTGTTCGAAGGAGTTCGCGGTGTGCAGGGCGGCCGGATCCCCCCGGTGCAGATGCGCCCAGCGGGCCCGGGACATCCCGCCGGTGTTGGGGGTGGTGGCGGTCGCGGCATAGGAGGCGAAGAGCGTCCAGGCCGGGGCCCCGTAGTGCACGCAGAGCAGCAGTGCCAGCGATCCGAGCGCGGCGATCGCGGTGGCGGGTACGGCGACCCTGGCCTGTCCGTACCTGTCGACGAGCCGGGCCGTCCAGGGCGCGACCACCGCCGTCGCGGCGAGGCCGGTCGCGGTCACGGCGCCGGCCAGGGCGTACGAGCCGCGCGAACCGGCGATCATGATCACCGCGCTGACGCTGAACATACCCATGGGAAGCCGGGCGAGGAGATTGCCCGCGGTGAAGGCGCGGGCACCCGGGGTGGCGAGCAGTCGGCGGTACGGGTTGGTGGGCGCCGGCCTGGTGGCGGCGGCGCGCGGGGCTATGACCAGCAGGTCCCCGGAGACGGCGAGCATGGGATCGGTGTGCGGGGCTCTCTCGTACGGCATGGATCAACCCTCACGGCGCACGGCCCATGGGGTCCAACACCTTGTCCGTACCGATTAACGCATCTCTGTTGTAAATTCCTGGGTGTGGCCTCCTCCGCTGCCGATACGGGCACCCAGACGCATACCCATACCGACCCTCGGCTGCTCCGCGCCTTCGTCGCCGTCGCCGAGGAGCTGCACTTCACCCGTGCCGCCGCCCGGCTCTACATCGCCCAGCAGGCGCTGAGCCGGGACATCCGCCGGCTGGAGCGCGAGCTGGGTGCGGAACTGTTCGTACGCACCACCCGGCAGGTCGCCCTCACCGCCGACGGTGAACGGCTCCTCCCGTACGCCCGGCGGGTGCTGGAGGCGCACGCCGATCTTGCCGCGGCCTTCGCCGACCCCGCGGCCCGGCCGCTCTTCGTCGACCTCAACACCGACGGCATGGCGGCCGCCCGCGTACTCGCCCGCGCGCGGGAGCTGGCTCCGGCGTGCGAGCTGATGGCGCGCTTCGAGAGCGGACTCACCTGGGCCGCCGACGAGATACTCGCGGGGCGGCTCGACGTCTCCTTCGGCCGCGCCGCCGGACTCGACCCCGCGGTGCGGGCGCGGCTCGGCGTACAGCCGGTGCGGTACGAGCCGATGGCCGTTCTGCTCCCTGCCGATCACCCTCTCGCCGCGCACGAGGTCGTCGCACTGGACGACCTGGCCGGTGAGACCGTCTACGCGGGCGCCGGGAATCCGCGAACCGGGGAGTGGACGGACTTCGCCCGGCTGCTCTTCGCCGAGTGGGGCATCGAGCTGGCGCCACCCGCCCCACTCGCGATCGGTGTGGCCGAATTTCAACGGGTCATGGCGAAGTCGCGGCATCCGGTTCTGTGCGTCGTCGACTTCTCTCCGGTGCCGGGCACCGTGGTGCGTCCGCTGGGCCGGCCCGTACCGCTCTCGCCGCTCCTGATGGTCTGGCGCAAGGGGCTGCGCCACCCCGGCCTGGACGCATTGCGCAAAGCCGCAGCTCAACTGGGCTCCGAGGAGGGCTGGATGATGCGGCCGGACGGAAGCTGGCTGCCCGAGATCGATGCATCTCTCATGTTGAAATCCACCTGATCGGGCGAAGGAAGTGCCGTTTTCGTGCGCTACGTTCATCACCCGGGTGCAATGTGGTGGGGCGCGGACAGGGTGGGGGCCCGGTCCGGAAGCACATAATCGGACAGTCGTGCGCACCCGATCCTTGAGTGGGGAAGTGCGTACACCTGTGGAAACCTGGCGTGAAGGTGCCCGTTCGGGGCACACACACGAGCCGAATGAAGTCACGGTCCAGCTCGACGGCCTGGGTCGGCAGCTCTCCGAGCTGACCGCGCAGCCGAGCGAACCGGAAGGCTCGGACGGCCCCGTGTTCGTCGACGAGAGCGGTCGGCGCAGCAAGACGTTCAGGCGTCTGGGCTGGATCCTCGCCGCGGCCTGTGCCTGTTATGCGGTGACGCTGGCCGTCGCCGTGCTCGGCGGCAGTTCGAGCGCGCCCTGGCTGCCGCTCTCCGGTCAGGAAGGGCACAAGAACGCGGACGTGGTCCAGGCGCCGCCCGCACCGACGGGCAGCGCCGGTGAGGAGCTCCCGCCCGACAGTGCGCCCGCCCGCGCCACCACCGGCCCGGTGCCCGGCAGCGCCGCGACGCCCTCGGGCAGCGCAGCCGCCGGCGCCTCGGCCGGCCCCGGCAAGGGCACCCTGGTCTCCTCACCCGTCGTATCGCCCAAGGCGCACGACGACACCGGCGGCGGCAAGAAGCCCGATCAGGCGGCCTCAACCCCTGTACCGCCCGTCGACACCGCGACGCCGTCCGCCGACATCTCGACTCCGCCCGTGGACAGCACGACGCCGCCGGCCCAGTCCCCACAACCTCCTGTGCAAGAGCGAAAAGGCACCGAGTAAATGACCTCCCCTGCCCCGCGGGGCAGGCGCAACGCCAGGAAGCAGAGGCGGCGGCGCAGATTTCCCATGCGTTATCTGCTGCCGTCACTGCTCCTCGTTGCCCTGCTCGCCATGTTGATGCTGCGCGGCTATGTGCACAGCGAAATCCTCGCCGACCATCGGGTCCGGCCCCCGGCGGCCACCGACCGGGTGCCCGAGAAGATCCTCGACGGCGGCCCGGTCATCGACGCCCGGAGCACCACCGGGCCCGCCGGGTCGCTGAGCATCCCCGGCCACCGCATCGTCCTGACCTTCGACGACGGACCCGACCCGGTGTGGACCCCGAAAGTGCTCGACGAGCTGAAGAAGCACCACGCGCACGGCGTCTTCTTCGTCACCGGAACCATGGCCTCGCGCCACCCGGAGCTTGTGCGGCGCATGGTCGACGAGGGGCACGAGGTCGGGCTGCACACCTTCGACCACCCCGACCTCTCCTACCGGTCCCATTCCCGCATCGACTGGGAACTGTCCCAGAACCAGCTGGCGTTGGCGGGCGCGGCCGGAATCCGAACGTCCCTGTTCCGCCCGCCGTACTCCTCGTTCGCCGACGCCATGGACAACAAGTCCTGGCCCGTCACCCGGTACGTCGGCAGCCGCGGCTATCTCACCGTCGTCAACAACACCGACAGCGAGGACTGGAAGCGCCCGGGTGTCCCCGCGATCATCGAGCGCGCCACTCCCAGGGGTGGCAGGGGCGCCGTCGTCCTGATGCACGACTCCGGCGGCAACAGGTCCCAGACCGTCGCCGCCCTCGCCGAGTTCCTGCCGCGGATGCAGCAGCGGGGCTACGGGTTCACCAACCTCACCACCGCCCTCGGTGCTCCCAGCGCGCACACCCCGGTCACCGGATTCGCGCTCTGGAAGGGCAAGGCGTTCGTCTACGCCGTGGGCCTCTCGGAGAACGTCACCGGCGTCCTGGTGGCCGGGCTCGCGGTGATCGGCGTCCTCGTCCTCGTCCGCTTCGGGCTGATGCTGCTGCTGTCCTTCCTGCACGCCCGCAAGGTGCGCCGAAGACACTTCAGCCGGAGGCCGGAGCCGGCCCGCCCGGTCTCGGTGCTCGTGCCCGCGTACAACGAACGCGAATGCATCGCCAACACCGTGCGTTCCCTGGTGGCGAGCGACCACCCCGTCGAGATCATCGTCATCGACGACGGCTCCACGGACGGAACCGCCGGTATCGTCGAGGCGATGCGGCTGCCGCAGGTGCGCGTCATCCGCCAGCGCAACGCCGGCAAGCCCGCCGCCCTCAACAACGGGATCGCGCAGGCCCGTCACGACATCGTCGTGATGATGGACGGCGACACCGTGTTCGAACCCGCCACCGTCCGCGAACTGGTCCGGCCCTTCGCCGACCCGCGCGTCGGCGCCGTCGCCGGGAACGCCAAGGTCGGCAACCGCGACTCGCTGATCGGTGCCTGGCAGCACATCGAGTACGTGATGGGCTTCAACCTGGACCGCAGGATGTACGACATCATGCGCTGCATGCCCACCATCCCCGGTGCGGTCGGCGCCTTCCGCCGGGAAGCACTGGACCGGATCGGCGGCATGAGCGAGGACACCCTCGCCGAGGACACCGACGTCACCATGGCCCTGCACCGCGACGGCTGGCAGGTCGTCTACGCGGAGAACGCCCGCGCCTGGACCGAGGCCCCGGAGACCGTGCAGCAGCTGTGGTCACAGCGCTACCGGTGGTCGTACGGCACCATGCAGGCGATCTGGAAGCACCGCCGCGCCGTCGTCGAACGCGGCCCGTCCGGCCGTTTCGGACGCGTCGGACTGCCCTTCGTAGCACTGTTCATGGTTGTCGCCCCGCTGCTCGCCCCGCTCATCGATGTCTTCCTGCTGTACGGACTCGTGTTCGGCCCCACCCGGAAGACCGTCCTCGCCTGGCTCGGCGTCCTCGCGGTGCAGGGCGTCTGCGCCGCGTACGCCTTCCGGCTCGACCGGGAACGCATGACGCATCTGATCTCGCTGCCCCTCCAGCAGATCCTCTACCGGCAGCTCATGTACGTGGTGCTGCTCCAGTCCTGGATCACGGCGCTCACCGGCGGGCGACTGCGCTGGCAGAAGCTGCGCCGTACCGGCGTCGTGGAGGCGCCCGGCGCCACGCCGGGCCGGCGGCGGAGCAATGACCGCAGGCCCGTCGCATGAGCCACCCGAGACACCGCCTCACGCATCCGACCGGTGTGCGGCGGACCGTGCCGTTCCCGGTGCAGGGGCAGTCCGAGCCGCCGGTCGCGGAGGCCGCGACGCCGTCCTTCGCCACGGAGCCGGGCGGCCGGGACCGCTATCTCGACCTGTTGCGCTCCGTCGCTCTCGTGCGCGTCGTCGTCTTCCATGTCTTCGGCTGGGCCTGGCTGACCGTCCTGTTCCCCTCCATGGGCGTCATGTTCGCGCTGGCCGGTTCGCTGATGGCGCGCTCGCTGGCCCGCCCGGCACGGGACGTCATCCGCGGCCGGCTCCGCCGGCTGCTGCCCCCGATGTGGGCGTTCGCCGCGGCTGTCGTCCCGGTGATGTTCCTGCTCGGCTGGAAGCCCGTGAAGGAGGAGGGCATCTGGTGGTTCATCAAGCTGGGCTGCTACCTCCTTCCGGTCGGCGCCCCTCCGTATCCCTGGGAGAACGGCTCGCCGAGCGGCCTCCTGGAGGCGTCCTGGGCCGACCAGGCCGTGGGACCGCTCTGGTACATCCGCGCCTACCTGTGGTTCGTGCTCGCGTCGCCGCTCCTGCTGAAGGCCTTCCGCCGAATGCCCTGGCCGACGTTGCTCGCTCCGATCGGGCTCACCGCCGTGATCGGTACCGGACCGGTCACCGTTCCCGGCGAGACCGGTGAAGGGCTCGTCGACTTCGCGGTGTTCGGGTCCTGCTGGATCCTCGGCTTCGCCCACCACGACGGTCTCCTGAAGAAGGTCCCGCGCTATCTGACGGTCTCGCTCGCCGCGTTCGTCATGGCGTTCGGACTGTGGTGGGCCTCGGGGCACCTCACCGAGGAGGGCTGGAACCTCGACGAGATCCCGCTCGCCCAGGCGGCCTGGTCGTTCGGCTTCTGCGTGATCCTGCTCCAGTACGCGCCGTCCTGGCGGCAGCTGCCCGGCAGGACGGCCCGGTGGGACGGGCTGATCACCCTCACCAACAACCGTGCCGTCACGATCTACCTCTGGCACAACCTGCTGATCACGGCCACCGAGCCGGTCATCGACCAGCTGTGGAACATCCCGTACTTCGGCGACCACTTCGGTACGTACATCGGCGCCTCGTACACGGCGCTGATGCTGCTCCTCGTCTGGCCGCTGCTGGCGCTGACGATCCCGGCGATCGGCTGGGTCGAGGACGTGGCGGCGAAGCGCGCACCGAGGATCTGGCCGAACGGATCACGCAAGCGGCCCGGGTGACCGGGGGACGGTATACCTTCGCCGGACCGGATCCCGTCCTGCCCGTACCCGAGAAGCCGCGGCTCAGCCGCACCGAGGCCTGATCGTGACCGCTCGATGTCATGTGACGTAACGGGCGGGAAATATGGGTGAACCAGGTCTGTCACGCATGGTTGGCAGGCTCGGCCCCCGGCATCATCGGGCAGCAGCGGGACGAGAGCCGGGTAGACCACATGCACGAGGACGAACAGCACGGGCCCCTCGCTGGCTTCACCGTCGGGGTCACCGCCGCACGGCGCGCGGAGGAGTTCGGCGCGCTGCTTGAGCGACGGGGCGCCGCCGTCCTGCACGCGCCCGCCCTGCGGATCCTGCCGCTCGCCGACGACAGCGAACTCCTCGCCGCCACCCGGCGAATCGTCGACTCCGCCCCCGAAGTGGTCGTCGCGACCACCGCGGTCGGCTTCCGGGGCTGGATCGAGGCCGCGCACGGCTGGGGGCTCGGCGACCGGCTGCTGGAGGCCCTGCGCGGCACCGAACTGCTGGCCCGCGGCCCCAAGGTCAAGGGCGCCATCCGGGCCGCCGGGCTGACCGAGGCGTGGTCGCCCGCCTCCGAGTCCATGGCCGAGGTGCTGGACCGGCTCCTGGACGAGGGCGTGGAGGGCCGCCGGATCGCCCTCCAACTGCACGGCGAACCTCTCCCCGGATTCAGCGATTCGCTCCGCGCCGCGGGCGCCGAGGTCGTCGCCGTACCCGTCTACCGCTGGGTGGACCCCGAGGACATCGCCCCGCTCGACCGGCTGCTCGACATCACCCTGGCCCGGGGCCTGGACGCCCTCACCTTCACCAGCGCCCCGGCCGCCGCCTCGTTGCTCGGCCGGGCCGAGAAGCGGGGGCTGGTCCCGGAGCTCCTGAGCGCCCTGCGCGACGACGTCCTCGTGGCCTGCGTCGGACCGGTCACCGCCCTGCCGCTGCAGGCCCGCGGCATCGACACCGTCCAGCCGGAGCGCTTCCGGCTCGCCCCGCTCGTCCAGCTGCTGTGCGACGAACTTCCCTCCAGGGCCCTTATGTTGCCGATCGCCGGGCACCGGGTGGAGATCCGCGGTCACGCCGCGATCGTCGACGGCGAACTGCGCCCGGTGCCACCTGCCGCAATGGCCCTGCTGCACACCCTGGCCCGCCGGCCGGGCTGGGTGGTGGCCCGCGCCGACCTGCTGCGCGCGCTGCCCGGCAGCGGAACGGACGAACACGCGGTGGAGACGGCCATGGCGAGGCTGCGTACGTCACTGGGTGCACCCCGTCTCATCCAGACGGTCGTCAAGCGCGGCTACCGGCTGGCGCTGGACCCGACGGGGGACAGCCCCGATGTCAGTCCTGCCTGCTAGAACCGGGCAGGTATGCAACGACCAGTGGGAGGGGCCTTCATGGGTACCTGGGGCAGTGGGAACTTCGACAGCGACACGGCCGCTGATCACCTGTCGGGCATCACCGAGCGCCTCGTCTCCGAGATCGCGGAGGCGATGGCCGACGACCCGGTCGGCCTGGAGCCCGACGAGTACTGGGGCGTCGCCGTGCCGTGCAACGTCGAGCTGCTGTGCCTGATGGCGGAGCAGCGCTACGTCGGTGCGGAGGTACCGGAGGCGGCGGTGGTCGAGGGCTGGAAGAAGACCTTCATGGACGTGTGGGAACGGACCATCGACGGTCTGGAGCCCGAACCGGGGTACAAGGAGGAGAGGCGGGCGGAGCTGATCCGGACCTTCGACCGGCTGGCGGGCCTGGCGGGGGAGCGCGCGGCGGGATGAGGCCGGGATAGCGTGCTGGGATGATCAATGACATCCACCGGCTCGACGCGGAGGTACGGCTCCGTCCCGTCACCCCGGCCGACGCCTCGTCCCTCGCCGTGGCGCTGACCCGCAGCCGTGCGTACATGCAGCCCTGGGAGCCGGTACGGCCCGACGCCTTCTACACCGAGCAGGGGCAGCGAGAACGCCTGGCCGGAATGCTCGCGGACCGCGACGCGGGGCGGGTGATGCCGTGGGTGCTCGCCGATGAACAGGACCGTGTGGTGGGCGGGTTCAGCCTCAACGGCATTGTGCTCGGGTCGTTCCGCAGCGGGGTTCTCGGTTACTGGGTCGATGTCGAGTACGCGGGCCGCGGGCTGGCCACGGCCGCCGTCGAGCGGATCTGCGAGTCGGCCAGGGACGAGCTGCGCCTGCACCGGGTCGAGGCGGGGACGGTGCTGGACAACGTGGCGTCGCAGCGGGTGCTCGCCAAGTGCGGCTTCGAGCAGTACGGGATGGCTCCGCGCTACATGCACATCAACGGTGAGTGGCGCGACCATCGGCTGTTCCAGCGGATCCTGCACGATGGGCCGTTGATGGGGTGACCGTTGACTGTGGGAGCGTCCTCGAACGCCGGACGGGCTCGCTTTCGCCGTGCGGGCGTGAAAGTTGAGCCTGCTCGGCGATTGAGGACAAGGACGGCTGCCGGACGCCCCCGGTACGCCCCCGCGCATGCCGGTGTCCGTCCAGCAGCCACGGCGGCCGTGCCGGAAGAACCTCCGCGAAGCCGTATCCGCTCTTCTCGGCAACCCGGCAGGACGCCTCGTTGTTCACCTGATGCAGCAGGTCCAGCCGCGCGAGCCCGTCCCCGGCGAACGCTTCGAACGCCCAGTCGGTGAGCGCCCCGAGCGCCCGCGGCGCGATCCCGCGGCCGCGCGCCCGCGCCGTCGTCCAGTAGCCGACCTCCGCGCTGACGGAGCCCGGTGCGGGGTACTTGAGCGCCACATTGCCGACCAGTTCGTCGGAGCGGTCGCGATCGACCACCGCGAAACTGAAGCGGCTGCCGGATTCCCGGCCCTCCTGCTGCACCCGCAGCCAGTGCTGAGCCTCCGCCTCGTCCGTGACCAGCATGCGCAGCATGGCGCGCATCGCAGGATCGCGGTACGCCTCGATCACGGCCGGCATGTCGTCGGGCAGCCACGGCCGGAGCAGGAGCGGGCCGGCCGCAAGGGTGGCGGCACGGAGATCTTCGTCCATCAGGACACCGTACGGGCTCGCGTGCACCGACCCGCGTGGCAGCAGGGGTTCCGGGTCTGCCGCCCGAGGGGCACTCTGGGGGAGACCTCCACCGGAGACCCGAGGCGGTGACATGTGCATGACGACGGCAAAAGCTCGTACCACTGGCGGTTCGACTCCGGCCGCCCCTGCCTGGATCTGGTGGCCACGGGAATCGGCACCTCCGGCGCATGCGAACTGCTCGACGGCGCCGAGCGGCTCGCCGACTGGCTGGTGGCCACCGGACTCGTACCGAGCGGCACCCACCTCGGCGCGGTGGACGACACCTGGGTGGTGCGCTTCCGGCAGTTGAGGACCGGCGTCGACCGCCTGCTGACCGCCGAACTCGCCGGCCGCAGAGCCGAGAGCGCCCTGGAACGGGTCAACGCGCTCGCCGCGACCGCACCACCGGGACTGCGGGCGGTACGCGGAGGAAGCGGCACGCTGGTACGGACACTGAGCGCCGATCCCGAATGCGGAGCACTGCTGGCCGCCGTGGCCCGCGACGTCGTGGAACTCCTGACCGACCCCGTGGCGCGAGCCGGCCTGCGCCGCTGCGAGGCCGGTAACTGCCGCCGCCTCTACCTGGACACCTCGCGCGGCCGCCGACGCCGCTGGTGCTCCAGCGAGGTGTGCGGGAACCGGGAGCGGGTGGCCCGGCACCGGCGCCGGGCGGCGGCCGTGGCGATCACGGACGCGGACACGGGAGCGCCGTAAAGAATCTTGAAGCCGGATTGAATGGATCGCGGCCCCCCTTCGTGTTCATGGTCAAGGAGCTCAACAGGGTCTCGACCGGGAGGTTCGGGTGCGCGAGGATGCGGCCGTGGCCGATGACCGTCCGCGCAGGGCTCGACATCGCAGTGAGCCGCCCCCGTCCCCCTCCGACGTCCCCGACGAGGAGTTGATGCGGGCGCTCTACCGCGAACACGCCGGACCTCTGCTCGCGTATGTGCTCCGCCTCGTCGCCGGCGACCGACAGCGCGCCGAGGACGTGGTGCAGGAAACGCTCATCCGTGCCTGGAAGAACGCCGGCCGGCTGGGCAGGGCCACCGGCTCCGTCCGCCCCTGGCTGGTGACGGTCGCCCGGCGCATCGTCATCGACGGCCACCGCAGCCGGCAGGCCCGGCCGCACGAGGTCGATCCGTCGCCGCTGGAGGTCATTCCCGCGGAGGACGAGATGGACAAGGCGCTGTGGCTGATGACGCTCTCGGACGCGCTCGACGATTTGACCCCTGCTCATCGGGAAGCATTGGTCGAGACCTATTTCAAGGGCCGTACGGTCAATGAGGCGGCTGATGTGCTGGGCATCCCCAGCGGGACGGTGCGGTCCCGGGTCTTCTACGCATTGCGTTCGATGAAGCTTGCTCTCGAAGAAAGGGGGATCACGGCATGAGCGACCATGAGTGGGAGCCTTTCGGGCCCCGGCCGACCGGTCCCTCCAGTCCCCGAAACCCCGGGAGCCCCAGAGGCCCCCGCAGCCCCGGTGGCCACACAGCCCCGCGCGGAGCCGCCGAAGGGCCCGGGCACGACGCCGCCGGTGCGTATCTCCTCGGCATTCTGGACGATGCCGAGGCATCCGCCTTCGAGGCGCATCTGGCCGACTGCGACCTGTGCGCCGCCCATCTCGACGAGTTCGCCGGCCTGGAACCCATGCTCGCGCTGCTCTCCGAGTCCCCGGCAGCCGTACCGGGCGCCCGCCCTGTCCCGCACGTCCCGCAGCCGCCCGCGCCCCGCATGCTCGACCGGCTGGTCGACGAGGTCGCGGCCGAGCGGGCCGGGCGCAGGCGCCGCTCCATGTATCTGGTCGCGGCGGCGGCCGTGCTGATCATCGGCGGTCCGGCGGTCGCGGTCCTGGCGACCGGCAACGACGGTACCTCGGCGCAGGCGGCCGACCCGCACCCCACCGGCCCCGCCGGGGACGACTTCTTCCACCACATGACGGAGAAGGTGCGGGCCACCGACCCCACCACCAAGGTCGACGCCATCATCGGCATGGAGAAGAAGGCATGGGGCACCCACACCGTGCTGGAGCTCAAGAACGTCACGGGTCCGGAGAAGTGCAGCCTGATCGCCGTGTCGAAGACCGGTGAGGAGGAGGTCGTCACCTCCTGGTCCGTTCCGAAGTGGGGATACGGCATCGAGGACTCCCAGCACCCGGCCTCGAAGTACCCGCTCTATGTCCACGGCGGCGCGGCGATGGACCGCGGCGACATCGACCATTTCGAGGTGCGTACGTTCGACGGCAAGCGGCTGGTGGAGGTCGACGCCTGATCGAGACCCCGCCGTGCCATTTCGATACGCGCGGCAGGTGCGCGGCGGGCCTCGCTTCGCATAGGGTTGACGGCTGCCCAATGCACGTCAGAAGGGGGCCTCGGTGGCCGCGCAGGATGCCGCTGTCGATTCGATGCGGGACCGGGAAATCGGTGTCGAGCAGGAACATCTCGACCGTGTTTATCACCGCCTCGAAGAGAAGATCCACGAGGCGGAATTTCTCATGAGTGACGCCGTCAAGCGCGGCCAGGTCGGTACCCCCGGAGCGCTCGCCGAGCGCGACGCCCAGGTGTTCCGGGCCGGAATCCACCTCAACCGGCTGAACAGCGAGTTCGAGGACTTCCTCTTCGGAAGGATCGATCTGCTGCTCGGCAAGGACGGCGAACGGGGCCCGGACGGCGCGTACACCTCCGTCGAACCGGCCGACGACGCCGTACGCGAGGACAACTCCGCCGATATCGCGGAGACGCTGCACATCGGCCGGATCGGGGTCCTCGACTCCGACTACGCGCCGCTGGTCATCGACTGGCGCGCACCGGCCGCCGCACCGTTCTACCGGTCGACGCCGAAGGAACCGGGCAGGGTGGTACGCCGCCGGGTCGTCCGCTCCAAGGGCCGCAAGGTCCTCGGGGTCGAGGACGACCTGATGCGCCCCGAGCTGACCGCGTACCTGGGCGGCGACAAGCTCCCCGTCATCGGCGACGGCGCCCTGATGGCGGCGCTCGGCCAGGCCCGCAGCCACACCATGCGGGATATCGTCTCCTCCATCCAGGCCGAACAGGACCTGGTGATCCGGGCCCCCGCCGCCTCCGTCACCGAGGTGTCCGGCGGCCCCGGCACCGGCAAGACCGCCGTCGCCCTGCACCGCGCCGCGTACCTCCTCTACCAGGACCGGCGGCGTTACGCGGGCGGCATCCTCGTCGTCTCGCCGACCCCGCTCCTTGTCGCGTACACCGAAGGCGTGCTGCCCTCGCTGGGCGAGGAAGGGCAGGTCGCGATCCGCGCGGTCGGTTCGCTCTCCGACGAGGCGGCCGGCGTCGAGGGCGCCACCACGTACGACGAACCCGCCGTCGCCCGGATCAAGGGCTCCTCCCGGATGCTCCAGGTGCTGCGCAAGGCGGCACGCGGCGCACTGGAACAGCCCGGCACCCCCCGCAGGACGGAGGACCGGGACGGCCAGCTGTCCTTCGGCGACGGAACCGACGAGGCCCCGGCCACCCCGACCCGGCTGCGGGTCGTCGCGTTCGGCGCCCGTGTCGAGCTGAACGCCGACGAACTGCACCGCATCCGGCACTCCGTCCTGGGCGGCACCGCCCCGGTCAACCTGCTGCGCCCGCGCGCCCGCAGACTGCTCCTGGACGCCCTGTGGAACAAGTCCTCGGGCCGGGGCCGCTACACCGACCCCGAACTGGCCGCCGAACTGCGCTCCTCCTTCGACGAGGACGTCTCCACCGAGACACCCTTCCTCGAGTTCCTGAACGCCTGGTGGCCCGAACTCACCCCGCGCGGTGTGCTCGCCGCGATGGCCGACGAGAAGCGGCTCGGCCGCTGGGCGCGCCGGGTCCTCAACCAGGGCGAGGTGCGCCGCTTCGCCCGCTCCCTGAAGCGGCTCGACAGCGAAGGGAACGGGCCGCTCTCCGTACACGACGTGGCGATCCTCGACGAGCTGCAGACACTGCTCGGCACCCCGCACCGGCCGAAGAAGAAGCGTGAATTCGACCCGCTGGACCAGCTCTCCGGTCTGGAGGAGCTGATGCCGCAGCGCGAGGAGACCCAGCGCGAGCGGGCCGAGCGACTGGCCGCGGAGCGTACGGAGTACGCGCATGTCATCGTCGACGAGGCGCAGGACCTCACGCCCATGCAGTGGCGCATGGTCGGCCGCCGTGGCCGGCACGCCACCTGGACGATCGTCGGAGACCCCGCGCAGTCCTCCTGGTCCGATCCGGACGAGGCGGCCCGGGCACGCGACGAGGCACTCGGCAACCGGCCGCGCCGCCGCTTCACCCTCACGGTCAACTACCGCAACCCGGCGGAGATCGCCGAGCTGGCCTCGAAGGTCCTGGCGCTCGCGATGCCCGGAATGGAGTCACCGGCCGCGGTCCGTTCCACGGGTGTGAAGCCGCGCTTCGAGACCGTACGGGACGGCGATCTGGCCGCATCGGTGCGCGAGGAGGCGCGGCGGCTGCTGGCCGAGGTGGACGGCACGGTGGGTGTGGTCGTCGCGATGCACCGCCGGGCGCAGGCCCGCAACTGGCTCGCCGAGCTCGGCGAGCGGGTGGTGGCACTGGGCAGCCTGGAGGCGAAGGGCCTGGAGTACGACGCCACGGTGGTCGTCTCGCCCGCGGAGATCGCGGACGAGTCCCCGGCCGGTCTGCGGGTGCTGTACGTGGCGCTGACACGTGCGACGCAGCAGCTCACGGTAGTCTCGGGGGAGCGGGATCTGCCCGACGAGGACGGCGTCCCGGACCTGCTGAGAGACTGAGGCAAGGAGCGGAGGCACCGCCGTCGGGGCAGATTTTCGAACGGACCTGTCCTGCGGGAATCACTTCTGTGGGGTCTTTGTTAGCCTGGTGTCGGCACCGGCTCGATCCAAGCCCCCGGGCCCAACCTTCGTCGCTTCGAGCGACCACTTGCCGCGAGGCGAGCATGGCGGGTCGGTGCCGCTTGAACAAGAAGACAGACCCGCGTCACCTTCCGGTGGCGCGGGTCTGTTGTTGTTTGCGGACCTGGCGGCTTCTTGACGGGGCCGGCTGCTTCCGGCCCCCGGCAGGGAGCGGTTGGGGGTTCCGCTGAAGCAGCCAGCTCTCGTATGGTGGAAAATATTTTCCGAAACGCGGCAGTCATTACCGGCTACCAGCCAGTAGGTGCGACGATCGGGAAGCGTGTCCGAGGTGAGCGCCCCGGCCGCGCGGCAATGAAGCTAAGGAAAGCGAAGGACTCGGCCATGGCAACGGCGCCCAGCGTCTCGTACTCGATGACGGTCAGGCTGGAGGTGCCCGCGAGCGGCACAGCAGTCTCCCAGCTGACCACGGCCGTGGAGTCCTCCGGCGGTTCGGTCACCGGCCTCGATGTGACCGCCTCCGGCCACGAGAAGCTGCGGATCGACGTCACCATCGCCGCCACTTCCACCTCGCACGCCGACGAGATCGTCGAAAACCTGCGCGGCATCGAGGGTGTCGTGCTCGGCAAGGTCTCCGACCGTACGTTCCTGATGCACCTCGGCGGCAAGATCGAGATGGCGTCCAAGCACCCCATCCGCAACCGTGACGACCTCTCGATGATCTACACCCCGGGTGTGGCCCGGGTCTGCATGGCGATCGCCGAGAACCCCGAGGACGCCCGCCGCCTCACCATCAAGCGCAACTCCGTCGCAGTTGTGACGGACGGCTCCGCCGTGCTCGGCCTCGGCAACATCGGCCCGATGGCCTCCCTCCCGGTGATGGAGGGCAAGGCGGCCCTCTTCAAGCGGTTCGCCGGCATCGACGCCTGGCCGATCTGCCTGGATACCCAGGACACCGACGCCATCGTCGAGATCGTCAAGGCGATCGCCCCCGGCTTCGCGGGCATCAACCTGGAGGACATCTCCGCACCCCGCTGCTTCGAGATCGAGGCACGGCTGCGCGAGGCCCTGGACATCCCCGTCTTCCACGACGACCAGCACGGCACCGCGATCGTGGTCCTGGCCGCGCTGACCAACGCACTGCGCGTGGTGGGCAAGGGAATCGGGGACGTGCGGGTCGTCATGTCCGGCGCCGGAGCGGCCGGTACGGCCATCCTGAAGCTCCTCATCGCCGCGGGCGTCAAGCACGCCGTCGTCGCCGACATCCACGGCGTGGTGCACGCGGGCCGCGAGGACCTGGTCTCCGCCGACGCCGACTCGCCGCTGCGCTGGATCGCCGACAACACCAACCCCGAATCCATCACCGGCACCCTCAAGCAGGCCGTCGTGGACGCCGACGTCTTCATCGGCGTCTCGGCTCCGAACGTGCTGGACGGCGCCGACGTCGCCGCCATGGCCGACGGTGCGATCGTATTCGCGCTCGCGAACCCGGACCCCGAGGTGGACCCGGCAATCGCCCGCCAGACCGCGGCAGTTGTCGCCACCGGCCGCTCCGACTTCCCGAACCAGATCAACAACGTACTGGTCTTCCCGGGCGTCTTCCGCGGTCTGCTGGACGCCCAGTCCCGCACGGTCAACACGGAGATGATGCTCGCCGCGGCCCGCGCCCTCGCCGACGTCGTCGCCGAGGACGAGGTGAACGCGAACTACATCATCCCGTCGGTCTTCAACGACAGGGTCGCGGGGGCGGTCGCCGGTGCCGTCCGGGACGCCGCGAAGGCGGCGGGCGGTGCTGTGACAGGCTCGGGCGACCTCGGCTGAACCACCCACTCACGGAACCCGCCGCGGCCCCTGCCGGCGTCGCCCACGGCCGCGGCGCCCCCCACGTCGGCCCGACGTACGGCGCGTCGCGGGTCGCGGCGCCACAAACACCCCTTTAGGGTGGGCGGGCGGCGCGTCCCGCAGAGGCCCGCATCCGCTGCGGACCGCTTTCGGGGAGTCGACGGAACGTCACCACGATGAGGCAGTGGTGCTTTTCGTGTGACTCCGGAGGGTGCCGGATTGGCTTTCCCGCCGCAGGTGGGGGCAGGATGCGTAATCGGGCGCGAGGGTCTGACGACAGACCCGGGTCCGGGGACTGTCCTAGGGCCCTGGCAGCATCGGCTTCGATCTCACGCCTCACAGGCAAGAAGAACACGGGAGTAACAACATGAACCGCAGTGAGCTGGTGGCCGCCCTGGCCGACCGCGCCGAGGTGACTCGCAAGGACGCCGACGCCGTGCTGGCCGCGCTCGCCGAGACCGTCGGTGAGATCGTCGCCAAGGGCGACGAGAAGGTCACCATCCCCGGCTTCCTGACCTTCGAGCGCACCCACCGTGCCGCTCGCACCGCTCGTAACCCGCAGACCGGCGACCCGATCAACATCCCGGCCGGCTACAGCGTGAAGGTCTCCGCGGGCTCCAAGCTCAAGGAAGCCGCCAAGGGCAAGTAAGCCCCACAGGCGCGCCGAAGGGCGGTCACCCGACCAGGGTGACCGCCCTTCGGCGTACCGGCCCGAGAGGGCCCGTTCTGGGCTTCTGCCGCCATCGCGGACCAGGGGTACGGGCCCGGCCCGTCCGGCAAACGAAGAACGGGGGCCCGGGGCAGTGCCCCGAACCCCCGTCAGCAACCCTCGGGCGCCGCGCCTCAGACCAGCGCCCCGTTCGGCAGCTCCACCTTCGCGCCGAGCTTCTCCAGCTTCTCCATGAAGTTCTCGTAGCCGCGGTTGATCAGGTCGATGCCGTGCACCCGCGACGTGCCCTGCGCGGCCAGCGCGGCGATCAGGTACGAGAAACCGCCGCGCAGGTCCGGGATGACCAGATCCGCGCCCTGCAGCTTCGTCGGCCCGGACACGACCGCGGAGTGCAGGAAGTTGCGCTGACCGAAGCGGCAGTCGGAGCCGCCCAGGCACTCGCGGTAGAGCTGGATGTGCGCGCCCATCTGGTTGAGCGCGGAGGTGAAGCCGAGCCGGGACTCGTACACCGTCTCGTGGACGATGGACAGGCCCGAGGCCTGCGTCAGGGCCACGACCAGCGGCTGCTGCCAGTCGGTCTGGAAGCCGGGGTGCACGTCCGTCTCCAGGGCGATGGCGTTCAACGCGCCGCCCGGGTGCCAGAAGCGGATGCCCTCGTCGTCGATCTCGAACGCCCCGCCGACCCGGCGGAAGGTGTTCAGGAACGTCATCATCGAGCGCTGCTGTGCGCCCCGTACGTAGATGTTGCCCTCGGTGGCCAGCGCCGCGGACGCCCAGGAGGCCGCCTCCAGACGGTCCGGGATCGCCCGGTGCGTATAACCGTCCAGCCGGTCGACACCGGTGATCCGGATCGTCCGGTCGGTGTCCATCGAGATGATCGCGCCCATCTTCTGCAGTACGCAGATGAGGTCCTCGATCTCCGGCTCCACGGCCGCGTTGGACAGCTCGGTGACGCCTTCGGCGAGCACGGCCGTCAGCAGTACCTGCTCGGTGGAGCCCACCGACGGGTACGGCAGCCGGATCTTCGTGCCGCGCAGCCGCTGCGGGGCCTCCAGATACTGGCCGTCCGCCCGCTTCTCGATGGTCGCGCCGAACTGCCGCAGCACGTCGAAGTGGAAGTCGATCGGCCGGCCGCCGATGTCACAGCCGCCGAGTCCCGGGATGAACGCATGGCCCAGCCGGTGCAGCAGCGGGCCGCAGAAGAGGATCGGGATGCGCGACGAGCCCGCGTGGGCATCGATGTCGGCGACGTTGGCGCTCTCGACATGGGTCGGGTCCAGGATCAGCTCGCCCGGTTCGTCACCCGGCCGGACCGTCACACCGTGCAACTGCAGCAGCCCCCGCACCACCCGCACGTCGCGGATGTCGGGCACATTGCGCAGCCGGCTGGGTCCGCTGCCGAGCAGCGCGGCGACCATTGCCTTCGGCACCAGGTTCTTGGCGCCTCTGACGCGGATCTCGCCCTCCAGCGGGGTTCCGCCGTGGACAAGCAGGACATCGTCTGTGCCGGTCATGAATCTCGCGTTCCGGAGTGGTCGGGCAGGGGGCCAAACGAAAGGGTAATGGCCCACGGCCCCCCTTCCGTAAGAGAGCGGGGGGTGTGCGAACGTCATGAATTCGCCACAACACGCTCTGCTCCCCGACTCTTGCGGAGGGTTACCGTCCGCAACGCCCTCCGGATGGTGCGCTCCTCGTGCACCCGTGCGCCCTGAGCTGCGCCCGGGCCCCCTCGGCGACCGGGCGGCCCACTTGGTCCCCGCGGAGAGCGAAGATGCGGGATCATTTCTGCCATGACCGAGGTGTCCTCGCTCACAGGGCGACTGCTCGTGGCCACACCCGCGCTCGCGGACCCGAATTTCGACCGCGCGGTGGTGCTGCTCCTCGACCACGACGAGGAGGGCTCGCTCGGCGTGGTCCTGAACCGCCCGACCCCGGTCGGCGTCGGCGACATCCTCATGTCCTGGGCCGGCCTGACCGGCGAACCCGACGTCGTCTTCCAGGGCGGCCCGGTCTCGCTCGACTCGGCGCTCGGCGTGGCCGTCATCCCCGGCGACGAGGGCCCGCTCGGCTGGCGCCGGGTGTACGGGGCGATCGGCCTGGTGGACCTGGAGGCTCCGCCGGAGCTGCTGGCCGCGGCGCTCGGCTCGCTGCGGATCTTCGCCGGGTACGCCGGCTGGGGCCCCGGACAACTGGAGACGGAACTCGGCGAGGGGGCCTGGTACGTCGTCGAGTCCGAGCCCGGAGACGTCTCCTCCCCGCGCCCCGAACACCTCTGGCGGGCGGTCCTGCGCCGCCAGCGCAGCGAACTGGCGATGATCGCCACCTACCCGGACGACCCTTCGCTGAACTGATGCTCCGCGCTTTCAGTACCCTTGGCGTTCATGAGCACTCTTGAGCCCGAGCGCGGGGCAGGTACGGGCACCCTCGTAGAGCCGACGCCGCAGGTGTCGAACGGCGACGGCGACCACGAGCGCTACGCCCATTACGTCCAGAAGGACAAGATCATGGCGAGTGCCCTGGAGGGCACCCCCGTGGTCGCACTGTGCGGCAAGGTCTGGGTACCGGGTCGCGACCCGAAGAAGTATCCGGTCTGTCCCATGTGCAAGGAGATCTACGAGTCCATGGGTGCCGGTGGCGACAAGGACAAGGGCAAGGGCGGCAAGGACCAGAAGTAGTCCGGAGCCGGTCGGCCACTTCTGCTTCAGGTCCCCGGGGCGCGCCCCGGGGACCTTTTGCGTTGCGCGGGCTGCATCACAGGGTCACAAGTGGTCGAGACCACTTGTCGGCGTCTGCGTGCGCACCTACTCTCCTGTCAGTTGTGCAAACGAAGCGCACGTTGCGACACCTGCCCAGCCGCCGCCTGTGCGCCGCAGACTTCCGACTCTTCGTACTCGTACAGCGCCGCCCGGTCCCGGGACCGGGCGGAGCGGTGAAGGACTGACGCCATGGGCACTGACATCACGGGCATGGAACTGATCCCGGCGCCCGTGCGCGTCGGCCACCAGGGGCGCTGCGGCTTCCTGATGGACCGGGCCACGACCATCACCGCACAGGACGGCACCGAGAACACCGAACGCTGGCTGCGCTCCACGCTCGGAGCCGCCTTCGGTCTGCCGCTCGCACCGGGCGGCGAGGACGCCCCGAACGCCATCCGGCTGCGCATCGACCCGGCTCTGGAGCCCGAGGGCTATCGGCTGTCCACCGGGAGCGGCCGGAGCGTCGAGATCACCGGCGGCAGCTCTGCCGGGGTCTTCTGGGGCGCCCAGACCCTGCGACAGCTCCTGGGGCCCGAAGCCTTCCGCCGCGCGCCCATCAGCCCCGGCAGCCGGCCGGCCGTCCCCTTCGCGGACATCGAGGACAGCCCCCGCTTCCCCTGGCGCGGCATGATGCTCGACGTGGCCCGGCACTTCCTGCCCAAGGACGACGTCCTGCGCTACCTCGACCTTCTTGCCGCGCACAAGTTGAACGTCTTCCACTTCCACCTCACCGACGACCAGGGCTGGCGCATCGAGATCAAGCGCTACCCGCGCCTCACCGAGGTCGGCTCCTGGCGGTCCCGTACCAAGCACGGCCACCGGGCCTCCGAACTGTGGGACGAGACCCCGCACGGCGGCTACTACACGCAGGACGACATCCGCGAGATCGTCGCGTACGCCGCCGAGCGGCATATCCGAGTCGTCCCCGAGATCGACATCCCGGGCCACTCGCAGGCCGCCATCGCCGCGTACCCCGAACTGGGCAACACCGACGTCATCGACACCACCGCCCTCTCCGTCTGGGACACCTGGGGCATCAACCCGAACGTACTCGCCCCCACTGACAACACCTTGCGATTCTTCGAGGGCGTCCTCGAAGAGGTCCTCGGCCTTTTCCCCGCCGCCACCTCGCCGTTCATCCACATCGGCGGCGACGAGTGCCGCAAGGACCAGTGGAAGGAGTCCCCGGCCGCCCAGGCCCGGATCGACGAGTTCGGCCTGGCCGACGAGGACGAGCTGCAGTCCTGGGTCATCCGGCACTTCGACACCTGGCTCACCGCACGCGGACGCCGGCTCATCGGCTGGGACGAAATCCTCGAGGGCGGCCTCCCGGCCGACGCCGCCGTGTCGTCCTGGCGGGGTTACGGAGGAGGCATCGCCGCCGCCGAGGCCGGCCACGACGTGGTGATGTGCCCGGAGCAGCACGTGTACCTGGACCACCGTCAGGACGGCGGCGCCGACGAGCCGATGCCCATCGGCTTCATCCGCACCCTGGAGGACGTCTACCGCTTCGAACCCGTACCTGCGGGCCTTTCCGAGGAGGCGGCCCGCCACATCCTCGGTACCCAGGCCAATGTCTGGACCGAGGTCATGCAGGACCGGGCCCGTGTCGACTACCAGGTCTTCCCGCGCCTCGTGGCGTTCGCGGAGGTCGCCTGGTCGCCCCTGCCCGCCTCCGCCGAACGGGACTTCGCCGGCTTCGAACGCCGAATGGCCACGCACTACGCCCGACTTGACGCGCTCGGCGTCGACTACCGGCCGCCGAGCGGCCCGTTGCCCCGGCAGCAGCGCCCGGGCGTCCTCGGACGCCCTCTTGAGGGACCGCCCCCGAACGTGTGATCCCGGTCGTGCTCCGGGTCCGGCCGTCACCCTCCCCGGAGCGTGACGGCCGGCGGTCTTTCCCGTAACGCATCCTCGCCGGAACGGAATACCGGAACGCATCCTCGCCGGAACGGAATACCGGAACGCGTTCCGTCGGCACGGAGCAGCCGGAACGCGCTCCCGCCGGACCGGAAAGCGCCCCTGCCGGACCGGAACAACCGGAACGGAACAAGCCGTACAAGGCTCGCCGAAGAGTGGCAATTCGCACTCTGCGTCGAAGCAGGGCGAATCAGGATCATCCACCTGGTCGGGGACGGATACGCCCTTCGCGGACCCTCGCGTCGAGCCGGTCGGAAGATGTGCCAGAGTTGCCACGTCCGGGCTTTGAGCACGTACCGTACGGCGAAACAAGCCGGACAGCCGGGACACCGGGAAGGGGCAGCTGGGTTGACCACGCACGCACCGCAGGCGACGCAGTCCGTGACACTGCCGGCCTCGCTCGACGAGGCCGTGGCGGCGCTGGGCGCCATGCCCGCCGCCGTTCCTGTGGCAGGCGGTACAGACTTGATGTCGGCCGTCAACAAGGGGCTGCTGCGCCCCTCGGGGTTGGTCGGCCTCGGCCGGATCAGTGAGCTCCGCGGCTGGCACTACCAGGACGGCCACGCCCTGCTCGGCGCCGGACTCACCCACGCACGCATGGGGCGGCCCGACTTCGCCGCCCTCATCCCCGCCCTGGCCGCGTCCGCACGCGCCGCGGGCCCGCCGCAGATCCGTAACGCCGGAACACTCGGCGGCAACATCGCCACCGCCGCCCCGACCGGTGACGCCCTGCCGGTGCTCGCCGCGCTGGAGGCCGAGCTCGTCATCGCGGGCCCCGGCGGCGCCCGCCGCGAGATCCCGGTCTCGCACCTGCTGGCCGGCCGCGACATGCTCGAACCCGCCGAACTGATCGGCTTCGTCCGGGTACCGCTGCTGCACGCCCCCCAGGTCTTCCTGAAGGCCACCGGCCGCACCGGTCCCGGCCGCGCCACCGCATCCGTCGCGGTCGTCCTCGACCCGGCCCGGCGCGGAGTGCGCTGCGCGGTCGGCGCCATCGCACCGATGCCGCTGCGGCCGCTGGAGGCCGAGCGCTGGATCGCCTCACTGATCGACTGGGACGGCGAACGGGGCCTGGCCCCCGACGCGCTGGCCGCCTTCGGCGAGTACGTCGCCGCGGCCTGCATCCCGGACCAGGCACCGCTCGCGGACGGGGGAGAGGCGCCACCGCTGCCCCCCGCCGTACTGCATCTGCGGCGAACCGTCGCCGCGCTGGCCCGACGAGCGCTGGGGAGGGCACTGTCGTGAGCAACGAAAACCACAACGATCAGCACGGGCAGCGGGAGCAGTTGCAGCACGGGGGCTGGCAGCCGACGCCGCAGGGCGGCGAGTACGACGCCGAGGCGACGGCCTTCGTCCACCTGCCGCCGGAGGACCTGGCGGACATCCCGCTGGCCGCGCCCGGCCATGGCTACGTACCGCCGATGATCCTGCCGCTGACCCCCGCGGCCGGGCTCGACCCGACGGCCGCGGGCAGCTGGGCCATGCAGACACAGAGCCAGCAGGAGCGGGGTACGGGAGCGGAGCAGCCGGCATCCGACGCGGTGCACTGGCCGGACCCGAACCAGCAGCAGCCGAGTTACGGGTACGAGTACCCGCAGCAGGAGCAGTACCGGGAGACGCCGGCCGCGACGGGCCAGTGGAACTTCACCGAGTCCGCCGAGTTCGGCGGTTACGCGGACCACAGCGGCCAGGCCGGTCACGCTGCTTCGGCCGACCACAGCGGTCAGTCCGACCACGGCGGTCAGTCCGGCCACGGCGGTCAGTCCGGCCACGGCGGTCAGTCCGGCCACAGTGGTCACCCCGGCCACAGTGGTCAGCCCGGCCACAGTGGGCATGCCGAACCCGCCGGCCACACCGGCCAGTGGACGATTCCGGTCGCCGACGGCGACCTCCCGGAGGAGTCCGGCGAGTTCGCGGCGTCGGCTCTGGCCTCCCAGTGGTACGCGGACCGGACCCCGCCGGCCACGCTGCCCGGCGGTGCGCCCGCACCGTGGGCGACCCAGCAGCCGGTCGCGGACCCCGAGCCCGAGCCCGCGGTGGAACAGTCGGCACCCGGAGCGGACGTCGAGCCGGAGCACGCGCCGGGAGCCGATTCCGCACCTGCGGTGGAGGCGTCCGCGTACGAAGAGAGCACCCTCCAGGCCCCGGAGGCAGCACCGAGGACGGCGGCCGGGGACGTACCCGTACCCGCTGCCGGAGACACCCCCGCTCTCGGGGTGGACCTCGCGCAGGTCCCGGCCCCCGGCACCGTTCAGGCCCCGGACACCGTCCCGGCGGCCGACACTGCCCCGGCCCCGGACACCGTTCCGGCGGTCGACATCGCCCCGGCCCCCGACACCGTTCCGGCGCCCGACACCCCGGCCGAGCACCCGGTGGAGGCCACGCCCGAGCACCACCCGGCAGAGCCGCCGGCCGGCACGGCACCCGACTCCGAGCCGGGCACGGCCCCGGACACGGCTCCGGACGCACCACCACTGGACACCCCGCCGGAAGCCTCACCGCTGCCCAGCGAGCACCCCGCCGTCTCCTACATCCTGCACGTGAACGGCGCCGACCGCCCCGTCACCGATGCCTGGATCGGCGAGTCGCTCCTCTACGTACTCCGCGAGCGCCTCGGTCTCGCCGGTGCCAAGGACGGCTGCTCGCAGGGCGAGTGCGGTGCCTGCAACGTCCAGGTGGACGGCCGTCTGGTCGCCTCCTGCCTGGTCCCCGCGGCGACCGCGGCCGGCAGCGAGGTCCGTACGGTCGAGGGCCTGGCCGTGGACGGCGAACCGTCGGACGTCCAGCGCGCCCTCGCCAAGTGCGGTGCCGTCCAGTGCGGCTTCTGCATCCCCGGCATGGCCATGACCGTCCACGACCTGCTGGAGGGCAACCACGCCCCCAGCGAACTGGAGACGCGTCAGGCGCTCTGCGGCAACCTCTGCCGCTGCTCCGGCTACCGGGGCGTCCTCGACGCCGTGAACGAGGTCATCGCGGGCCGCGAGGCGATCAACGACCCCGCCTCGTCGGACTCCTCGTCCCCGGAGCCCGACGAGGCCCGCATCCCGCACCAGGCGGCCCCCGGCGCGGGTAGTGTTCAGCCGCACCTGCAGGACGGAGGCATGGCGTGAGCAACGACGCAGCCACCGCTGCCAACGCGACCAGCACACGGATCACCACCCCGCCGGTCGTAGGCCCCGACACCGAGCCGCCCGCATTCGGCCTCGGCGTCTCCCTTCCGCCCGCCGACGTGCGTGCCAAGACCGAGGGCACCTTCCCGTACGCCGCCGACCTCTGGGCCGAGGGCCTGCTGTGGGCGGCCGTCCTCCGCTCCCCGCACCCGCACGCCCGCATCCTGTCCATCGACACCTCGGCCGCCGTCGAGATGCCGGGGGTACGGGCCGTCGTCACGCACGAGGACGTACCCGGGGAGAGCGTGTACGGGCGCAGGGTCGTCGACCGCCCCGTCTTCGCCTCCGACCTGGTGCGCCACCACGGCGAGCCGATCGCCGCGGTCGCCGCCGACCACCCCGACACGGCCCGGCTCGCCGCCGCGGCCATTGCCGTCGAGTACGAGGTCCTCGAACCGGTCACCGACCCGGAGAAGGCCTTCGCCGCCGAACCGCTGCATCCCGACGGCAATCTGATCCGCCACATCCCGCTGCGCTACGGCGACCCGGATGCCACCGGCGAGATCATCGTCGAGGGCCTGTACCGCATCGGCCGTCAGGACCCGGCCCCGATCGGTGCCGAGGCCGGGCTCGCCGTGCCCCGCCCCGACGGCGGAGTGGAGATCTACACCGCCTCCACCGACCCGCACACCGACCGCGATCTCGCCGCCGCCTGCTTCGGCCTCGAACCGGACCGTGTGAAGGTCGTCGTCACCGGCGTCCCCGGCGCGACCGGCGACCGGGAGGAACCCGGCTTCCAGCTCCCACTCGGGCTGCTCGCCCTGCGCACCGGCTGCCCGGTCAAACTGGCCGCCACCCGCGAGGAGTCCTTCCTCGGCCACGCCCACCGCCACCCGACGCTGCTCCGCTACCGCCACCACGCGGACGCCGAGGGCCGGCTGGTGAAGGTCGAGGCACAGATCCTGCTCGACGCGGGCCCGTACGCCGATGCCTCGTCCGAGTCGCTGGCCGCGGCGGTCGCGTTCGCCTGCGGCCCGTACGTCGTCCCGCACGCCTTCATCGAGGGCTGGGCGGTCCGTACGAACAACCCGCCGTCGGGCCATGTGCGCGGCGAGGGCGCGATGCAGGTCTGCGCGGCGTACGAGGGCCAGATGGACAAGCTGGCCGCCAAGCTGGGCATCGACCCGGCCGAGCTGCGCCTCCGTAACGCCCTGTCCACCGGAGACATCCTCCCCACCGGCCAGACGGTGACCTGCCCGGCACCGGTGGCCGAACTCCTCGACTCCGTACGGGACTTTCCCCTCCCCGCCCTCCCCAAGGACGCCCCGGAGGACGACTGGCTGCTCCCCGGCGGTCCGGAGGGCGCGGGCGAGCCCGGTGCGGTGCGCCGAGGGGTCGGCTATGCGCTGGGCATGGTCCACATGCTCGGGGCGGAGGGCGCCGACGAGGTCTCCACGGCCACGGTCAGGGTCCACGACGGCATCGCGACGGTCATCTGCGCCGCGGTCGAAACGGGCCAGGGCTTCTCGACCCTCGCCCGTCAGGTGGTCCAGGAGACCCTGGGCATCGAAGAGGTGCACGTAGCGTCCGTCGACACCGACCAGCCCCCGGCGGGCCCGGCGGCGCACGGCCGCCACACCTGGGTCTCGGCAGGAGCGGTGGAACGCGCCGCCAAGATGGTCCGCACCCAGCTTCTCCAGCCCCTGGCCCACAAGTTCGGCATGTCCACGGAGCTGCTGCAGATCTCCGGCGGCAAGATCACCTCGTACGACGGGGTGTTGTCCACGACCGTCACGGAAGAGATGCACGGCAAGGAACTCTGGGCCACCGCCCAGTGCCGCCCCCACCCGACCGAACCCCTGGACGAGTCGGGCCAGGGCGACGCCTTCGTCGGCCTCGCCTTCTGCGCGATCCGCGCGGTGGTGGACGTCGACATCGAACTCGGCTCCGTCCGGGTCGTGGAGATGGCGATCGCCCAGGACGTCGGCCGGGTCCTCAACCCGTCCCAGCTGGCGACCCGTATCGAGGCGGGCATCACCCAGGGCATCGGCGCCGCCCTCACCGAGAACCTCCGCAGCGCCCGCGGCCTGATCCGCCACCCCGACCTCACCGGCTACGCACTCCCGACCGCCCTGGACGCACCGGACATTCGCATCGTCAAACTCATCGAAGAACGCGACGTGGTCGCCCCCTTCGGCGCCAAGCCGGCTTCCGCGATCCCCGTGGTGACCTCCCCCGCAGCAGTGGCCGCAGCAGTACGAGCCGCCACCGGCCGCCCGATCAACCGCCTCCCCATCAGGCCCCAGGCGGCGGTGGCGGCCCCCAAGTCCTGAGCCCTGTACGGATGGCGTGATCCGGGTTGCACCTGCAACCCGGAGGTGCGCGCTGTCACCGGTGCTGGCTAAGGTGAACCCCGAGGCTGAAGTCGAAGCGTCAATCGGCTGTTGCTAAACGGGGGAGGGTGCTGTGGGACAGAGCGATCCGGGGGCGGAGTCTTCGGCGTATTCGTTGGGTGTGCTGGGTGGCATGGGTGCGGTGGGGGCGGTGGCACCGGGCGCCGTGGGCGAACTGGTCACCGAGCTGTCGTCGTTCACGAAGTTCCGCGACCGCATCGACGGTCTCCTGCGCGACCTCAGGGCGTCTCCGGCCGGGCCGGGGAAGGTCGGCGAGGACACGATGGAGCGCGAGCGGTTCGGCGGCGGCAAGGGGGAGTGGACAGAGGCGGACGGCCTCTACAAGTCGTACTCCACCGTAATCAAGGAGCTGGAGGGGCTGTCCCAGCTGCTTTCGGACTCCATCGAGGGCATGAGCATCGCAGTCCTCGGATCCCACAAGGGTTACGAGTCCGTCGACTTGGACGTCCGTCAGCGCATGCTCGCGATCAAGCACAGCACGGAGACCCACCACCAGGCCGAACAGGCCGCGATGGACGCTGCGGCGAAGAACGCCTACAAGCCTCCGGCCACGTCGGAGGATCCGGGGGACACGTCTGGCACCCAGGCCTATTGATGTCGGTGGAGTTGTTCACCACACGCGATGGACTGGGACGAGGACGAAGACGGGGAGAGAGGCGGCGTCATGGGTACGGATTTTGACAAAAAAACTCACGAGGAAATGCTGAAGTGGCTGGACCAGGCCCACAGCGGTGAGATCCAGGGGGCCGCTGACCGTCTGAAGAGCGCCGCGTCGGAGATCCGTAAGATCGCCGAGGAGCTGAAAGTCCGTCCGCAGTGGGTGGAGTGGAAGGGCGAAGGAGCCGACGCATTCCGTACGTGGAGCGCGGACCTGGCCAATGCGACGCTGCGGCTGGGGGATTACAGCGAGGGCGCGTCGAAGTGGCTTGGTGAGGCATCGAACGCGATTGCGTCGGCGCAGGTGTCGATTCCTCGGACGGAGGCGGGCGCACAGGCGAATCTGGAAGCCGCCCTCGCCGCACGAAACGATCCTGACGCTTCGGCGGTGGCGAAGAAGTCAGCAGAGACGTTGATCGCGTCGAGGGAGAAGAACCGCCAAGAGGCGGCTGCGCAGATGCGGAAGCTGGCGCAGACGTACAGCTTCTCGTCGACGCAGATGGAGGGTCTGGAGAAGCCGGTGTTCCCAGCCATGCCGGGGGGCATCGCGCCGGAAGACGTCGGGCAGCGTCTTGGTGGAGAGGACGGGAGTGTCTACCGCGAAACCGGAGGTAGCTCGACTGCAGGCGGCACGGCGTATGCCACTGCGCAAGGACAGGGCGTTGGCGCAGCGGGCAGTGTGACCGCGCCCTCGGGACGGGTGGGTACCACCCCGCACCTCGTGCCGCCCTCGGTCTCGGCACCGGTGGACATGGGAATTGACGGGCTGGCCGTGCTGCCGGACGCTCCGTCCACCCCGCCCGCCAACCCGGTGGTGCCGCAGACCGGACCCAGGTCGGACACCGTTCTCCCGCCGACTGTGAGCACACTTCCACCTGTCCCTACTGTCAGCCCCTCCTCACCGCCCCGCACCAGTGGAGGGGGTAGAACGCTCGGGTTGCCACGTCCATCGGTGTCTGCCCCAGGGGTGAACCCGCCTGCTCCTGGGCCCACGGGGCGCCCCGTGGGGCCCGGGATCACCGGCGGCCGTGTGGTGTCCCCGACCTCGGGCCGACCTGCGGTCGGTATTCCGCGTGGGACGGTCATGGGCACTGAGAACCCCCGCGGCTCGACGCCCGTGGGACGCGCCCCGGGCATGAGTGGCGGGATCGGCCCCGGCGTCTCGCCGAACGTAGCGGGCGGCAGCCGTCGTCTGGCCGGCGAGACAGGTGGCGTGGTCGGGGGACGCCAGCAGCAGGGTCGTGCGGCTGTGCGACCGTTCACGCCTGGGGGGTCAGGTTTGCCGACAGGACGGGGCGGTGGCTCTCGGACGCACACGGAAGGGCGTGACGAGGGCGGCGAGCGTCCGGACTACCTGGTCGAGGACGATGAGACTTGGCAGCAGGGTGGCCGACGCATCGTCCCGCCGGTCATTAACTGATCAACAGAGAACTCACGAAGGATTCCGGATGCGCACCAAAAGCAGGAGACTTACACAACGGCACACCATGATGTCGGCTGCGTTGGGTCTCCTGCTGGTGGGTGGCGCCGCCGTACCCGCATCCGCCGACACCATCCGTTCCAAGCAGTGGCACCTGGATGCCATGAAGGCCGAGGAAATGTGGAAGACGAGTACGGGCAAGGGTGTCATTGTTGCCGTGCTCGACAGTGGTGTGGACCCATCGAATCCTGACCTCGGCGGACAGGTGCTCAAAGGAAAGGACTTGGCGCCGGACGTCGCAGGTGACGAGCACACCGATTATGACGGTCATGGCACGAGCATGGCCGGACTGATCGCGGGGACGGGCCGGAGCGGCGGAGGAGACGGTGCATTCGGGCTCGCGCCAGGAAGTAAGATTCTCCCGGTCCGCATGCCCGAGTCCGGACTCGGCAGGACTCAGGTAGAGGGAGACGCCGAATTCAACAAGGTCGCCCCCGTGGCAATTCGGTACGCGGTCGACCGAGGCGCAAAGGTCATTAACATCTCCCTGGGCGCCCAAGCGGGTTCGCAGGCACTGACGGATGCCGTGAAGTACGCACTCGATAAAGGATCGTTGATCTTCGCTGCCGCCGGCAACAGCGGTAATGGATCCAACATGCTCGAATACCCAGTCGGAACGCCTGGTGTTGTCGGTGTCGGTGCCATCGACCAGAACGGGAAGAAGACTGCCGAGTCCCAGTACGGGCCGCAGATCGACTTCACGGCCCCGGGCATCCATATGGTCCACCCGTGCGCAGGCGGAACGCAGTTGTGCAAGACGAGCGGAACCAGCGACGCCACCGCCATCGCCTCCGCCTCTGCCGCTCTCATCTGGTCCAAGCACCCTGAGTGGACGAACAACCAGGTCCTCCGCGTCATGCTGAACACGGCCGGCGGCCCGACCAGCGGTGCCAAGCGCAATGACTACGTGGGCTACGGCTCTGTCCGCCCCCGCATCGCCCTCAAGACCCCAGGCGACCCCGGTCCGGCCGACGTGTACCCGCTCCCCGATCTCGCAGCGGCCGAGAGTCCCAGCCCCAGTCCTTCCGCCAAGCCCTCCGAGGTAGCCGGGGGCTCGGTGAACGATGACAAGCCCGCTGTGGCAGCGCCTGCATCTGACGACAGCAGCAGTAACACGGGTCTCTGGATCGGCCTCGGTATCGGAGTAGCCGCGCTCATCGGCGCGGTGACCGCCGCCCTGGCCATCCGCTCCCGCCGCCACAAGGCCGCAGCCGCAGCCGCCCCGCCCGCGTACCCGCACCAGCCTCCGCACCCCAACCCGTACCAGCAACCCCAGCCCCAGCCTCAGGCCATGCACCCGACCTTCGGGCCCGCTCCGACCGATCCCCCCGGCTCCAACTCGTCCTACGGGGGTCCTCAGAGGCAAGGCCCCTATTCATGAATTCGTAAAAGGAACCTTGCGGACAAGGCGTTGTGCTGGTGTGAGAGTCCTGCGGGAATGACTCAAACATGCTGTTGCAGACGCTCATGGTTCAACTAGCTTTAATTCGCTCAGGGCATTCGCGTCGTTGGCCACCCAAGAGACTTCACTTTGGCAACGAGTCGACCTACGCGTCTGGGTAGGATCCGAAACAGGGGCAAAGGTGTCGTTCGGCGAAGAATGGGCTGAGCTGCGCGCTGAAGCGGCCGCAAGGCAGCAGACGGCGATGCAGCTCAACAGCCTTCCACCTGGGGTAGGCCCGTCCGCAGCCAAGGAGAAGGTGAAGATCACCGGGAGTGAGCTGCGTAGGCGGGCGGGTAAGGCCGACATCGTTCGGGGCGACTTTCGGGACGCTGACAACAGGACGATGACTGAAACGAAGCAAGTAGGCCCCAGCCTCAAGGGATTCGCGTCGCGGTCGGCATTCGAGGTTTTTGTGACGCGCTGGAATGCCCAGATGAAGTACGTCGATGGCCTGCTGGAGCAGGACGTGTCAGGAGCCCTACGAGCGACCGCCGATGACTTCGCGGCGGAGGACCAGGAGCAAGCCGACCGGCACAAGCGGGCGTCCAAAAAGGATCGAGATCTGAAGTGACGGCGCAGGAGGTAGGAGATCCGGCGTGCTGACGTACGAGAATCTTCTCCACGTGGACCTCGCCCCGCTCTCGGAAGCGGTGGTGAAGTGGCGCAACCTGCCCAGTCAGTTCAAGACCATCGCGCGGAAGTACGAGAGCACCGTCGAGAAGGGGCTGTGGGACTACGACTGGGAGGGCGAAGCGGCCAACGCAGCGCGGACCAAGCTCGGCAAGGTGAAGAGGCAGATTGATTCCGCGGCCGAAGAGGCCACGGACATACATCTGCTGCTCGGTGACGCGCTTCACGTCTTCAAGTCGTCGCAGCAGAAACTCAAGCGGCTGCGCGAGCAGATCGAGCAGGACAAGTACCTGTCGATCAAGCCGGACGGCGAGGTCTGGTTCGATGCGCCGGCCGATGCTCCGGTGGACAATCTGGCCGTACTCCGGAAGGGGTACCAGGAGTCCATTGTCGCTTACCGCGAGAGCATCGGGTCTTGCCTGACCGCCGCCGACGAGGCCGACTCCATCCTGAGCTGGGTTCTCTCGCAGGACGGCAACGGCCGTGATCGCGGCTTTAACTCGCACACGTACCACAGCATCAAGGCCGCAAAGCAGGGAAGAGAAGCAGCGGAGAAGGACCTGGCTGCTCTGACAGAGCTTGCGTCAGCCCAGAAGACCCCGGACGTCAAGACGCTCACACGGATCAACAACCTTCTGAAGAAGCACGAGGGCGATCCATACTTCACTGCGCAGTTCGCAACTCGACTCGGTCCCAAGGGGACGCTGGAGTTCTGGACGAGGATCGCGGACCGCAGGCAGACCGGCGACGAGCGGACCAAGATATCCGCTGAGATCCAGAAGTCACTGAGCCAGACCCTGGCCACCGCCACTCACTCCGACAGTGCCGCCATGGAGCGCTGGAAGAAGCAGATGGTGGCTCTCGGCGACGACCGTGTCCGAATGGTCGACATGGACGCGGGGACCGTCAGCGACGGCCCGTACGGCTACCAGGTGATGAGCAGCCTGATGCGAACAGGCGAGTATGAAAAGGGATTTCTCACCGACTACGGTCGAAGCCTGATCGATTTCGAGCAGGACCACAAGGGCACCAAACTCAAATCTCTGTGGCAGCCGGATGGGTACGAGACATATCTAAACTTCGGTCCGGGAACTGACCACGGCCTGGACCCCATGGCCGGATACATGGATGCGCTTGGGCACAACCCGGACGCGGCGAAGGCGATGTTCTACTCCGAGGGCTGGCAGCAGAAGGACAAGATCGACCCTGACCTTCAGTACCTGCTCAAGGACCGGGAGTGGCCGAACGGAAACTATCTGGTCGGGAACAAGCGTGGTTACGGATATGACGAGCTGGGCCACGCTCTGGAAGCGGCGACGTTGGGTGTGCCGTACGACCAACCGCAACTAGGACTCCGCCGGGATGACACGACGGCGAACGTCATGGAGCAGGTCGTGAGGATTGTCGGGGGCGACCATGGGTTTGTTGCGGACAAGCCCGGCATCGGCAACAGCCTGGCCAAGATGGGCGCCGGTTACATGGATGATCTGAACTGGTCTGTGTCTAATTTTGGCGACAGTGAGGGTGGGCAAGACCTCCGGGATGCAGCATTCGGTCATTCCGGCAAGGGGCACATTTTTGTGAAAAACGCGAGTGCGTTGAGCTTCCTCCAGTCGGTTGGTCAGCACGAGGGAAACTACGAGATCCTCTCGCAGGCTCAACAGCAGTACACGGTCAGTGGACTCAAGGCACACCCGGTGCCGGATGATGAACTCAAGCTGATCCTTGAAGCAGGCGCCAAGACGCATGGAATCCTTGACCAGGCTCGCATCACTGAGATCAATCACGACTACGGTGAGAAGACAGACGAAGCCAATCGTAAGATGGCGGAAGCGGCTGAGTGGAAGAAGTTTGGGATCAGCCAAAGTGCGAGCGTCGGTGTTGGGCTGGCGACGCTCCCCTTCGGCGGCCCTGCTGCGGCGACTGGAGCGGCTGCGGTGGCGCAGATTGCCGTACCCATGATTATCGAGGGTGCGGGTGGTGCTGTTGAAACCGATCAGGGAATCGCTATCGATCGCGAACTGGCGAAGCGGGAGGCAGATTTCGACCGCAAGGAAGAGTCGGACAAGCGAGATTTGGTGGCGGTTGGTCAGCGGCAGGCTATGTCTCCTCTCGACGCATACATTGCGGTGCATCCTGAGGTGGATGGCACCAGTTGGCATAACGAAGTAGCTGCCACAATGGAAAACAGATATGGCAGTGGTGATACCGAAGCCGACCAGACAGATGCGGACTGAGTATGAGTAGACGCTGTCCTGTTGGTGGTGCAGTCCTGGCGGCCGTGATGGCGTGCGCCGTTCTTACTGCGTGTGGAAATCAAAGTGACGAGACGAGTAAGCCTCGCCATTCGGATTCAATGACGCTTCTGTCCGACGTTTGTGAGGGGATATTCGACCCGGAGACCCGTGGTGAGGCGGAGAAGATCCTGGGCTCTGATCGGGTCAGCTGGCAATCGCCGTCCAAAGGTGATGTCTACGGAACTTCTTCGGGAGTGGCAGAAGTTCTCTCCAGAGGAATGAATAGAAGATACACGATAAATCCCAGCTGTGTCCTCAAAAAGAAAGCCAGCAGTACAAGGGATCTGAGGATTTGGTTCGAGTGGTGGCATGGAACGCTCGAGAATATGCCGGGGACGGGGCGAGTGAAGGGGACTTCCGCGGCGTATCAACTGGACGGTTCTCAGCTTTCCCGGTTGTTCGTCGACTGCCAGAGGCCTGATCTGGTGGAGCCGGGCAAGGGGCCGTATCTCCTCAGGGCTGTGATTTCCGACCCCGTTGGGCTCAGCGAGCAGTCCAGGGTGCGGTTGCTGAATGCCTCAGCCGAGAAGGTTACTGCGCAGCTGAACTGCAAGAATGACATCATTTTGCCTGAGGCAGATGTCGTGATCGAGGAAGATCCTCGTCTCAAGTGACGGAGAGAGGCCAAGAGGGCCTACTCAAGCGGCTTGCGCGGGTCGACGAAGGGCGCAGTGGCCCCGGTCGGCGATGACTCCGGCAGCATCCCGTCGGCCCCGCAGCGTCGGTTTCTCCGACCAGCGTCATCAGGCGGCTGCGGAGCCGCGTGACTCTGCCCGGACATGCCACGTCAACCGTGCCAACGCGAGCGGCGGGACAAGAGGCAGTCTGTACTGCCTGATCGTCGAGGACACTCGCCTGGGTCTCGATCCTCCGAAGGGCTCGACGCCCCCTGGCCGGTGGCCATCTCGGCTGGGTGAGCCCCACCAAGGCGGTGACGCAGCGGTGAGCGTGGATATCTCCGCGCCTCACCCCTACTCCGGCGCCAGCTGTGCCATCACCAGCCCGTACAGCAGCTCCACGTCCACGAACTCCCCTTCCCTCGGTGCACCGCACCGCCAGCTCAGCGGGTAGGTGTTGCCGTCCGGTGCGGGGATTCCCACGTACTGGTCCCGGGCAGCCGGCCCGAAGCACCTGGCGCCCGGAGGCCAGTCGTACTCCTTGCTCGACCCGGGCGGGATCAGGAAGTACGTCCACCGGGCGCCCGCGATCTCCCGTACGACCGGGCCCGGTTCGCCTTCGGTGAGCGTCCCGAGGTGCTGCAGCACTGCCTCGCCCCGTACGCCCCGCAGCCGGATGGCATCGAAGTGGATGCCGGTCAGGTGGAGTTGGTGTCCGACCGCGGGTACCCATTCGGGGAGTCTCTTGCTCGTCATGACCCCAAGGATTCCGATGGCTGCGTAGCGTGACCAGGAGGACACGGTCCACATCGACGTGATGTGGGGAGGGTGGTGGTGGCTGTGGGGACGAGTGGTGAACCGTCGCAGGTGAGGCGGCTCGTGGGCGAACTGATCCGTATTCATCGGGTGCGAGCCGGGCTCACGCAGAAGGACGCGGCGGACAAGCTGTTGATCTCGGAGTCGCTGATGGGGGCGGTCGAGCGGGCTGAGCGCATTCCGTCGCTGGAGCTGCTGGCCGACGCGGACCGGGTCTTCGTCGCGGGCGGTGCGCTGAAGGCGTGCATCGAGCTGGTCGATGAGGAGAAGTACCCGGCGAAGTTCCTGGACTGGGCGCGGCTGGAACGGCAGGCGCGGGTCATCAGCGCGTACGAGACGATGCTGATCCCGGGGCTGCTCCAGACGGAGGCGTACGCGTACGCCCTCTACCGGGCGCGCAAACCCGCGTACACCGAGGACGAGATCGTCCGGCACGTCGAGGCACGGCTGGAACGGCAGGCGGTGCTGATGCGCACGCCGCCGCCGTACGTCGGGTTCGTCATCGAGGAGTCGGTCCTGGACCGGACGCTCGGCGGCGCGGAGGTGCTGAAGGAGCAGTTGCTGCATCTGCTGGAGTGCATGCGGCGGATGAACCATCTCACCGTGCAGGTGATGCCCTCGGATCAGCACACCCACGCGGGGTTGAACGGGCCCATGCAGTTGATGTGTACGGCGGAAGGCCGCAATCTGGTCTTCGCGGAGAGCCAGGGCGGCGGTAGGTTGATCGCCAGGCCGGAGCAGGTGGGCGACACGTTCGATCTCTTCGGCATCCTGCGGGCCCAGGCGCTCAACCCCTGGAAGTCGGCGGAGATCATCGAAACGAAGGCGAGGCAACTGTGACCACCGGGCCCGAGCTCACCTGGTTCACGTCCAGCTACAGCAACAACGAGGGCGGCGCCTGCGTCGAAGTCGCCTACGACTGGCGCAAGTCCAGCTACAGCAACAACGAGGGCGAGGCCTGCGTCGAAGTCGCCACTTGCCCCCACACCGTCCACGTCCGTGACTCCAAGGTCACGGACGGCCCCACCTTCGCCGTCTCCTCCGCCGCCTGGACCGCTTTCCTGGCCGGCGCCGTCGCGGGCTGACCGCGAACGTGTTGCGAGCTGCTGATCCCGGCCCCGCCGTCGTCCTCATCACCGGCGTGATGGCCTCCGGGAAGTCCACCGTTGCCCAGGCCCTCGCCGAGCGGCTGCCGCGGGCTGTCCATGTGCGGGGGGATGTCTTCCGGCGGATGGTGGTGTCCGGGCGGGCAGAGATGGTGCCGGGGGCGTACGAGGAGGCCGCCGCCCAACTCCGGCTCCGGTACCGGTTGTCCGCGATGACGGCCGATGCGTACGCGGGTGAGGGCTGGACCGCGGTGGTGCAGGACGTGGTGCTGGGGGAGGAGTTGGCCGGGTACGTCGAGCGCGTACGGACCCGGCCGCTGTACGTCGTCGTGCTCGCTCCCGCGCCGCGGGCCGTTGCAGAGCGGGAGGCCGGGCGGGGCAAGAACGGTTATGGGGCCGGGTGGACGGTCGAGTCGCTGGACCGGGTGCTGCGGGAGGAGACGCCGCGGATCGGGCTCTGGCTGGACACGACCGGGCAGACCGTGGAGCAGACGGTCGACGCGGTGCTTGCGGGTCTTGAGCGGGCGCGGGTAGTGGGGGCGTTCGAGGCCTGAGGCGGCAGGAGGTTCGACCACCTGCTCGCCTCGGCCCTGAGGTCCTGGTCGAAGCCGACGAGCGTGGTCAGCTCGGCGGTGATCTCGTCGGTCAGATCCAGGGTGCGCGTAGGCGCAGAGTTCACGCACAGTAGGAGTTCATGCGTTCTGCGTATCCTTTTGCGGCGGCCCTTGCATAGGTCAACTCAGCCTTGCAGCAACTGGGTCGGTGGTGAAGAGGCCGATTCCGCACTGGGCTCCGCTCGGTGTGATGAACTGCAGTCCGTTCACCGTTGGCCAAGAGGGCGAGATGACTGCCGACGTGCGGGCCAGCAAGCGCCCGATCCTGCCAATACCGCACCGGCGCATGCCGAGCAGGAGCGTCAGCAAGCACACCGCATCGAGGCGTGGTCGATCGCGTGGATGCTCCTGGCCCTGGTGATCTGGGGATGGTTCGCCTTCCTCTTGCTCGCCGACTACGGCCCCGAGTTCGGGGACGGAGCCCTCTGCCGAGGCCCGCTGGTCGGTCCGCCGTCCGAGGTCAGCCTGTGCCGCGACCCGCTGCGCCAGTGACCCGCGCTGCTGGGCGTCCTCGCGCTGGCGGTCATAGTGACCATTTTCGCGATCGTGTACGCCGAGATCCTCTCCCGCCTGGCACACCGCGACGGGCTCGGCGTGCGGCCACACGACTGAGTCTCCGGCAGAGCGGTGGTGCGGGTTGCCAACGCGATCGGGCGCTGCGCAACAGATCTCCGTGCGGGCGAGCCGCGGCGGGCCACAACGAGCTTGGCACGTGTGCAGTTGCCATGTCTATGATCACGAGGCCGATGGGGAGGGCACAGCATGGAGGATTTCGACCAGGAGTGGCGCCAGTCGCGCTCTGGTGCGGGCGATGAGCGGGTGCACATGCGGTTGAACGGCACAGGTGCTCCGGCGGGGCCGCTGGCGCCTGGGGGATCGGGGACGTTCGCGTCCACACCGGCGGAGAAGAACGCGGCTGCGAACACGATCGAACATGAGCTCGAGCACAAGACGAAGACATCCACGGGGCACGCTGACGAGGCGACCAACACCGCGGTCAAGGGCTTCGACGGGTGGGATACCGCAGCGGGCCTGAAGAAGCTCGCGGACACCTGGGACAAGCAGGTCAAGGTTCTGATGGGCCGACTTGGTTCGGAGAAGATCGCGCTGCGTGGGGCATATGGTCTCATCGTGCGCAATGACATCGATCTGGGTGACCAGTTCCGTCCGATCGGCCGGTCGAAGCTTCACGGCGTATAGGGGTAGTCGCGGGTGCTGACGTACTACGAAGTAATGACGACGGATCTGGGCCTGCTGACGGCGGCGGCCGACAAGTGGGAATCCATGGCCGGTGAGATCAAGAAGGTCGAAGACCGGTACGGCGACACCGTCCAGAAGATCACCATGGGCCAGAACTGGACCGGCATCAGCGCCGGCGTCGCTCACACGAACTTCGCCGCCACCCGGTACGAGTACTCCGCGGCACAGATCCAGGCCAAGGCCATCGCCGGGCTGCTGCGAGACGCCCACGGCCAATTCACCGACCTGAAGAACAGACTTGAAACCGCACGGGAGGAGGCGATAGCCGCCGGTATGTTCGTCTCCGAACAGGGGAACGTCGCCTTCGACTACGCAAAGCTCACCCCGTCCCAGCGAAGCGCCTACCAGCACGACCCGGACGGCAAGGCCGAAGTCCAGAAGGCCGTCACGAAGTGGCAGCAGCACCTCGACGACTGTGTGAAGGCCGTGTCGGAGGCCGACCAGGGCGTCAAGATTGCGCTCGACGCGGTGGGTGTCGACAGCAACAAGGACGCCTTCGGCAAGGGCAACGACGAGACGTACAACGGCTTCAACGTCGACGCGCAGAACGACATCGAGGTCTACGAGGCCCGCAACGCCGAGGACATCGCCACCCGCATCAACAGCGGCGACAAGGTATCCGCCGCCGACTACGCCGAGCTGAATCGTTCCTTCCGCGACAACTCCGGCCGCACCGAGTTCACACAGACATTCCTTAACGGGATGGGCGCTCAGAACACTCTTCAGTTCACCAACAAGCTCAATGATCTTGCCTACCAGGACGACAAGAAGGGCAAGCAGACCTACCTGGACCTCCAGAAGGGTCTCGCCAACTCCCTGTCCAACGCGATGCAGGACCCGAAGTCGAAATTTTACAAGGACTTCCGGGAGCAGTTGAAGACGGCAGGCGTAGAAAAGTTCAACCTCAAGGAAGCCGCCGAGGGCCCGAACACCATCAGCCGCGGTCACGGGCAGCAGGTCCGGGGTTATCAGAGTTTGATCACTCTCATGCAGAACGGCGATGGGTACTCGGCACCGTTCATGCACGACCTGGCGGACGACATCCGGTCGGCGGAGGACAAGAAGCGCGGTGGCGACCCGAATATCTGGGACCTGCAGGGCGATTTCAGCGGCAAGAACGGCGGATGGTTCGCCAACGACCCGCTCGACGGCCTACTCGGCATCATGTCCAAGGACCCCGCAGTTGCCACGTCGTATCTCGATCCCGGTGCGGATCACAAGAACGACAACCTCCAGTACCTGCTGAAGGAACGCGACTGGAAGTTCAACGATACTCCCGTCTGGCACGGCAACATCGAGACGCACAACGACACCGAGAGCGAGGGCACGGATGCTCGCACCGGTCTGGGACTCCTCCTGGAATCCTCGACGACCGGCCACACACCGCTCGGCCCCAACCAGGACCCTTGGCCTGCGACCCCTCACACCGAGGGGCAGGCGCGCATCATGCACGACGTAATCAGTGGGCTCGGACCTGACCAGAAGGTGCACGAGAACATGCGTGAGCCTCTGGCCCATGCCCTGGCCACGTACACCGCAGACACCCACGAAATCCTCGGAGGTCTCGACTCCAAGTACATCTCCGCGGCCGGGGCGGGGTACTTCCAGGACGGCGACAAGACCCACATGGCCGTCAGCCAGAAGGACCTCGTGCAGTTCATGCGCGGACTCTCGGAGGACCCGGAAGCCTACGGAACGCTCCACAAAGCGGAGTCCCGGTACATCGACCTCTCCCTGGAGCAGATACCCAAGGGGGCACAGGGATCGGAGCTCACCAACCCGATCAACAAGGCGGGCACAGCTCTGGGCGTCATGAGTTCCATCCGGGAGGACGTAATCAACGACGGCCGGATGGCCGGATACAGCGAGGCCGACTGGAAGGCGAAGCTCGCCTACCACGTCATCGGCGGTGCGGTGACTCCCATGTACTTCACCACGGCCGGCGGTGTCTCCATCGCCTTCGGCGACTCGATCCAACGTGGAGTCGACACCTGGGCCTGGGAGTGGGGCAACCGCATGAAGGGCGAGGTCGACGCCAAGGCCAATCCCCAGATCGCGGACGAATACCTTTCCGTCAACACACAAGCACCGATCTTGATCCGTGAGTGGGCCAACGACCGGGCGGACATCTCGGAGAGCGATATCCAGGACTACACCCGGGATGTCCTCGAAGGACGTGTCCGCGGCACCGAAACAGCTCACAAGTACCTGACTGATACGACCAACTGATCGGGCACGAGAGGAATGGGGATAGCCATGGCGGGGAGTACACAGCGCCGAGCCGTTCCGGTGAAAGCATGGGCCGCCGCCGGAGTAGGCCTGGTACTGCTGGGCACTATCGCGGCGTGGTTTTTTCTCGGGCGTGAGATATCCCCACCCTGCAATGGCCTGGCCGAGGACGCGAGCGTACAGAAGTCGGTGGGGGTGGATGTTCACCCCGGCATGAACTGCACGGCACTCGGAGAGGCCATCGCAAAAGCGACTGCGGGCAGCGAACCCGGCCGTCACACTCAAGCACAGGCGCAGGCCATGAAAGACGTCCTCTTCGCGCTCGGATCCGGGCAATCGAAGAAGCTCGACCTCGACCCTGCGCTGCGCGTCCCCCTTGCCACTGCCCTGGCCGACTACGCCCCCGACCTGCACGAGATGCTTGCCGGCCTTGACAGTGAGTACGTGCTGAAGGCGGGCCAAGACACACCGCCTTGGGAAGCCGGGGGTATCTACCACATGTCGGTCCACAACACCGTGTTCCGGAAGACCCTACGAGCGGTGGCCGAGGACCCCCAGGCCTACGCCCTACTCCGGATGGCAGAAACTCGCACCGCAGCCGAGCGGCTCGCCGCCGTCCCCGCGGACGCTACCGGCACAGAACTCTCCCTGCCGCCAACGAAGAACGCCCGCGCTCTCGGCATCCTGAACGGCATGGCCGACGCGGCTACCCACGGCAAGGACAAGGATCAGGCACGGGCGTGGCGTGCGGCTGTCCTCAACAGCCTGCTGGACGGACAGGCCTCCCCCAAGAGCGATCAGGATCCCCATGCCGCCCATCTCACGACGGCATGGCTCCAGAACCTGAAGAATGCCTCCGAGGAGGAGCGCTTCGACCGGCTGCGTACACAAGGTGTCGACATGGCCCGTACGTGGTCCCAGGAGCGGAAGATGGATGAACAGACCCAGCAGGGACTGCTCGCCAAGGTTGAAGGCAGCGCACTCAGCGCGTACCGCGAGATCAAGCCCTGACACAGAACGCCCTACCTCACCCCTCGAAACCTCTCGAACCGTACGCGCTCGAACTTCGCTGCCTCATGGCGGCCGGCGATCTCTCGCACTTCAACCAGGACAGGATCGATGAGTGTGGTCATGAGGCCGTGGTCGGGATGCTCGGTCCGCTTGCCCAGGCGGCCGCGTACCGCTTCGCCGACCTGCCGCGCCTGCATTCCCGTCAGACGCGGCGAAAAAGACGCCGACGCCGGCCCGGCGCGACAGATGACGCGTGCTGGGCGGGCGTACTGCGTGGGGGCCGTGACCGGATTCGAACCGGTGTAACTCGAGTCGCAGTCGAGCCCCTGAACCACTTGGGCACACGGCCGTGTGTTCCTCGTTGTGGTTCGACCGCAGCGGCGGGGGCAAGCCGTTACAGCAGCTCCATGTCCACGAACTCCCCTTTCCTCGGTGCCCCATACCGCCAACTCAGCGGTACGTGTTGCCGTCGGGGGCGGGGATGCCCACGTACTGGCCACCGGGCGGCCGGCCCGAAGCACCTGGCGCCCGGTGGCCAGTCGTACTCCTTGCTCGATCCGGGCGGGATCAGGAAGCACATCCACGGGCCACCCGCGATCTCCCGTACGACCGGGCCCGGTTCGCCCTCGGTGAAGGTGTCGAGGTGGTGCAGCTGCGGATGGTGGTGTCCGGGCGGGCCGAGATGGTGCCGGGGGCGTACGAGGGCATGGTTGCCCAACTCCGGCTCCGGTAGCGGTTGTCGGCGATGACGGCCGATGCGTACGCGGGTGAGGGCTGGACCGCGGTGGTGCAGGACGTGGTGCTCGGGGAGGAACTGGCCGCGTATGTCGTCCTCGTACGTACGCGGCCGCTGTACGTCGTCGTGCTCGCCCCCGCGCCGCAAGCCGTTGCCGAGCGGGAGGTGGGGCGGGGCGAAAGCGGTTACGGGGCCGGGTGGACGGTCGAGGCGTTGGACCGGGTGCTGCGGGAGGAGACGCCGCGGATCGGGCTCTGGCTGGACACGACCGGGCAGAGCGTGGAGCAGACGGTCGACGCGGTGCTTGCGGGGCTCGAAGGCGCGCGGGTGGTGGGTGCGTCGGAGTCGGACTGAGGTCCTGCTTGATGCGGCGAATGCGCTGACGGCCGGTGATTCGCCAGGGGTTCGGTGCTTCAGATGTGCATAAAACCCGGAGCATGCGGCTGCCGCTGGACTGGTTCGACACGGCCTAGCGCTACAGCCGAGTGCTTCTCCACCCCGACGAAGCGCTCTTCCGTAGGCCGCCCATCGCGCCGACGTACAGCGGGGACCGTGGACGACGACTGCCCCCGCTGACGCCGGTCCTACGCCTTGCAGCCGTACCGCTTGACGAGATTGGTGGCGGCTTCTCGCACCACGGTCGCGCTGTTGCGGATCGCGGTGTCCCGGTCGACGAGGCCCTTCTTCTCCTCCTGTGAGGGCGCCTTGAGCGTCACGATGATGTACGGGGAGGTCGAACCCATGCGGGCGGCGCAGCCGGCGGGCAGCGTGACTCTGGCTTCGTCGGGGAGGACCCAGCCGGTGAATCCGAGGCCGAGGGGGACGGAGTCCTTCCCGGGGCCGGGGTCGCTCCGGAAGTCCGCGATGATCAGTTGGTAAATCCCGCGGGGATACTCGCTATCTGGATTGGCGCGCATCACCTGGCACGTCTTGAACACCGTGAGGTCGCCCTGGCCCTTGCTCTCCCACTCCTCCGTGCTGACCTCGCCCCCCTTGCCGTCGTCGATCAGTTCCGCCGTCTGCCGGCTAAGCGCCCCGTAACACAGGCTCTGCGGCAGCGGCGGCTTCTCCTTGGCGTCAGGCCAGAGGCTCGCCGTCACGACGGCCACTCCAGCGACGCCGAGCACAACGGTCAGGGGCAGCCACTTCTTGTCCATCGATCACTGTCCCATCGCCTTGTCCGCGTCCCCCATGCCGTTCCCGTACCACTGCTCGGCGATCGCCTGAAGGTGGTCCTCGTACTCGCCAGGAGTCGCGTCTAGTTCCTTCGTCGTGAGCCCGCGATAGTCCGCCATACCGCGCAACATGCCGTACATCTCCTTCTGACCGTAGTCGTAGTGCTTGATCATGTTGTTGCGGGTCTCGGCGTCGACCCTGGCGTTGTCGGTGTTCACGTGCTCGTTCAGACCCCAGTCCACCGCGCGCTGGACCCCGTCGCCGACGATCGGGATGGGAGTCAGCAGCCCACCGTAGATGTGGTAGTTGACCATCCGCTTCCAGTTGTTTGCGTCCTTCTCCGCCTGCCCCAGGTCGTAGATGACATCGCCACGCACGCCGTCGAGGTGCCCGAGCACTGAAGCGGACTGCTTGACCCAGGCACGCAGCTCCTCGTCCCCCTTGCGGAAGGACTCCGCGGGGAAGCGGTCGAGCCCCGCACTTGAGACCACGGTCTGCGAGGCGTGGATGGCCTTGTACGCGTTGGGGTCCTCGGCGGTGGCGCGGATGATCCGGGTGAGGTCGCCGCGGTCGATCTCGAGCTGGTTGAAGTCGGTCGGCCCGTCCATCTTCTTGCCGAGGATCTGGTGCACGTCGGAGCCGTAGTCGGCGATCATGTCGGCCATTGGCAGCCGCATGGACACGGGGACGGCGCCCTGGTCCGTCCTGAGTTCCTTCGTGTACTCGCCCATCACCCGCTCGAAGATCGCGGTCTCGGCGCCGTCGTGGTGAGCGGGTACCGGGTGCATCGGCGAGCCGGGTACGCGGCCGGTGGCCGCGGCCTCGAGCGCGAGGCCGAACTCGGCGCGGGCCGAGGTGTACTGGGTCTCCGTCGGCATCTTGCTCTCGACGTCGCCGCCCGGCCACTTCCGGTCGTCCATGAAGTACTTCAGGTTGTCCGTGGTGTTCGGGTCGAAGTAGTGGGTGGAGGCGGACGGGTTGCGACTCATGGCGTTCAGCAGGCCCTTCATCGGGTCCTCCTGCGTGCCCTGCCAGTTCTTCATGACGCCGTCGTAGGCGTCGTCGTTGCTCGTCTCCCACTCGCGGATGGTGTCGCCGACCTGCGTCAGGAAGGCCTCGCTGTAGACCGGGTCGCCCTCGTCCTTCTTCCAGGGCGAGGACTTCTCCTTGGGGTCCTTGTTCGGGTCGTACACGGCGTCGTCGCCGGCGTCGGCGGCCATCAGGTGAGTGAGGGCGTTCAAGCCCGCGGCCCCGCCCTTGAGCGCCCCGGGGTGCCGGTCGGGCAGGCCGTTGCCGTCACGGGCCGTGGTGATGAGCCGGTCGGTCCAGGCGGAGGTGACGCCGCCGGGCGAGCCGATCGGGGAGTCGGGGCCGGTGGTGGTGGCGAGGCTGCCGGACAGGGCCTTGTAGAGGCGGGCGTCGGTGGCGGAGACCTGGCCGTCACGGCCGCCGCCCTCCAGGCTGCCGGCAAGCAGCAGCACCGCCTCCTGGTCCTCGCGGCCGTTGTAGCTGAGGTTCTGCATGAGCTCGGCGGAGAACGCCGGCGAGTCCTTCCCGCCTTCGGCGAGCGTGAGGAGCCGCTCGCGCTCCTTGTCGTCGAGGTACTCCCACCGGCTGTAGAGCTTGGCGGCCTCGCGGCCGTTCTCCACCTGCTGCTTCTCCTCGGCGCGCATCTTCTTGGCGTCGGCGACACCGCTGAGGTCGGTGCTGCCGAAGTCGTTGGGGTGGTTCCGGATCAGCGCGCGCAGGCCCCAGGCGCAGAGTTCGTCGGCCTCGTTGGCGCGCTTCAGGATGCCTTCGAGCTTGCTGCGCAGCGCGTCGAACTGCGCTTCGGTCGCGATGGGTTCGGTGCTGTCCTTGGACCGGCGGTCGGGGTGGACGCGGTGGCTGAGGACGCCGTCGGGGTAGATGGTGATGCCCGGCGGCGGGTTCTCGTAGGCGTCCTTGAGGTCGTCATGGGCGGTCTTGAGGAGGGTGTGGGCGTCCTTGAGGAGGTCGCGTACGGACTCCGCCTCGGTGACGGCGTCGCTGAACTCCTTGGCGGTCTTGGTGACGAACTCCTTGGTGACGGTGGCGTTCTCGCCCTTCCAGGTGGACTTGTCGGCCTTGGTCTTCATGGCCGATGCGTCGGTCCGGAGGGTGGCCAGTTTGCCGATCATCTCGGTCCACTGGGTGACTGCGATGTCGAGCGGGCCGAGTCTGACGTACTTGGGCACACGGCCGTGTGTTCTTCGTCGTGGTTTGACCGTAGGGGCCGGGGTTCTCGCTGCTCAAGAGGGTGTCCGGGCGGGTTGGGATGGTGCCGGGGGGGGGGCGTACGAGGCTGCTGCTGCGCAGCTCCGGCTCCGGTACCGGCTGTCCGCGATGACGGCCGATGCGTACGTGGGTGAGGGGTGGACTGCGGTGGTGCAGGACGTGGTGCTGGGAGAAGAGCTGGCTGGCTACGTCGGTCTCGTGCGGACCAGGCCGTTGTACGTCGTCGTGCTCGCGTCCGCGCCGCGGGCCGTTGCCGAGCGGGAGGTGGGGCGGGGTAAGGGCGGTTACGGGGCCGGGTGGACGGTCGAGTCGCTGGACCGGGCGCTGCGGGAGGAGACGCCGCCGATCGGGCTCTGGCTGGACACGACCGGTCAGACCGTGGAGCAGACGGTCGACACGGCCCTCGCGGAGCTCGGCCGGGCACGGGTGGTAGGCGCGGCGGAGAGCTGAAGCGGCTGGAGGGTCGATGCATTCGGACCTAATGTCTTATTTAACAACAGTTCCTCTATGGTTGGTGCGGTAAAGCACCACGAGGAGGAGTCAGCCGCATGAGCAATCTGTTCGTCATCGCCTACGACGATCTCGCCACCGCCGACCGGGTCCGGGACAAGCTGCTGTCCATGAACCGCGAGCACCTCGTCGAGCTGGAGGACGTCGTCGTCGTCGAACGGCGTGAGAAGGACGGCAAGATCAAGCTGCATCAGGCCGTCAACCACGTGGGTAACGGTGCCGCGGGCGGCGCGCTGTGGGGGAGCGTCATCGGGCTGCTCTTCCTCGTGCCGTTCCTCGGTGCCGCGGTGGGCGCCGCGGCCGGCGCCGCCGGAGGGTCCGCCGTCGACACCGGTGTCAACGACGACTTCATGAAGGAGCTGAGCGCCAATCTCCGGCCCGGCGCCGCCGCCGTCTTCGTGCTCGTCAGGAAGTCCGCCCGCGACAAGGTCATCCCCGAGATCGTCAAGTTCGGCGGTCAGCTCGTGCAGACCTCGCTCAGCAAGGAGGACGAGACACACCTGCGGGAGATGGTGAAGGAAGCGCTCAAGGAAGAGACGACGATCGCCTCCTGATCTCCGGACCATACGAGAGAAGGCGACTGCCCGCGCCGCGCGCAGGGCGGTCGCCTTTCGTATGGGGGGACCCGGTGCAGATTCGGGTCGGTGGACATCGCTTTATGCGCATGGGGCTGGGAAGGCTTCCTGATCAGTGCAGCGACTGCGGCGGGGGCGGCTCGCTTGCCGCTCGAGACGGTTCTCCGGTTGGAGGAGTTGCTGTTCCCGTCGATCACGGACGTGGCGGTGCTGTCGGTGGACGTGAACAGCGCGGCGATACGTGTCGAGGCCCGCAGGACCACGACCGGGGAGGCGAACGCCGGTTCCGGCTTGCGGTTTCCGCTGCGTCAACTTCTACGGTCGTCTGTGTGGCCGGAGAGACCGGCCTGGCGATGGGAGGCACGGCAATGGCCTGGTCGATCGCGGATGTGGCCCGGATGTCCGGGGTGACGTCCCGGACGCTGCGGCATTACGACGAGATCGGTCTGCTGCCGCCTGCGTGGATCGGAAGTAATGGGCACCGCAACTACGAAGAGGCCGATCTGCTGCGGCTGCAGCAGATCCTGCTGATGCGGGAGTTGGACCTGGGGCTGCGCGAGATCCAGGCGGTTCTGGACAGTCAGGCCGACCAGGTGGCCGTGCTGCGCGAGCACCACCGGCGGCTGCTCAGGGAGCATGACCGACTGGAGACGCTCGTCCGCACGGTTGAGCGGACCATCGCCGAACTGGAGGAAGGCAAGGACAACAACGACATGGAAAAGATCAACAGGCCGGAGAACCTGTTCGAGGGATTCGAGCACTCCCCTGCTGAGGCCGAGGTGCGCGAGCGATGGCCGAAGGCGTGGGAGGAGTCCCGACAGGCCATCGAGACGATGACCGCCGAGGACCAGGAGCAGTGGCAGCGTGAGGTGACGGCGCAGATGATCCGTTTTGCGGAGTTCATGGTGACCGGCACCCCGGTTGTCGATCCTGCGGTGCAGGTCGAAGTGGGCGCCCACCACCAGGGCATCTGCCGGTTCTGGACCCCGAACGCGGTTGCGTACAAGGGACTGGGCCGGACCTACGTTGACGACCCGCAGATCCGCGCGAACTACGACAAGATCGCCGACGGGCTGGCCGTCTACCTGCGCGACGCGATGGTCGTCTACGCCGATGCCCGGCTGAGCTGACCGACGGCTCACACTGCCGGGGGGCTGCAGACCCCCGGTGACAAGCCACTCTCCGCCGTGCTCAGAACACCCGACCCACCGGCCACGATCGAGGTGGCACCTCGGCTGCTCCTGCTCCTACTGCTCCTCCTCGTCGTACTCGTCGGAGTCGCCCAGCAGGTCGGAGAGGTGTTGGGCGATGGGGTTGCCCAGCTCGTCTTCGGTGGAGAACAGTCCGTGCACGGCGCCCATCGGATAGATGGCCTCCTCCGTGTCTTCTCCGGGTACCCCCACGCAGGGGTCGTCGACGACCCCTGACGGATCCGCCTCCCCGAACAGGGACGGCAGTTCGGCGCCCTTCACGGCGTACGGCTCGAACTTCCACACCGCCCCCTGGGCGCGGCAGACCACTTCCCCGATGTACCAGCATGCCCCTTGAAGAAATGCGTCGCGTCGCGCTGCGAGGCTCTCCGCGTAGCTGTTGCACCGGCTGCGGATGAGGTCTTCCAGCGCATCCAGGGACTGGGGGGAGAAGTCCCATGTCTCGGAGGTGCCGGTGACCTCGGCCCATTGCTCGAAGCTCTGGGCGCGTTCGGTCAGCCACGCCGGCAGGTCGGGGTGGGCCTGCGGGGCGACGCCGGGGTCCGCGCGATCAGCCATGACACCCACTGTAGAGAGCCTCTCGGACAGTGGACGCGAACTGTCCGCCCTGCCACACCAGTTGGCGCACCGCTCCGCGGCAACCCGAACCCAGGGCGGCCGCGGAAGAGAAGCCCGTGGTGGCGACGGGTCTCTGTGTCGGTGTTGTGTCGGCGGAACTCGCACGTCGTTCCGTGCACGGGGGAACTGGGCGGACTTCGAGTTCAAGGGCTCCATGTCCAATGGGCCGGTAAGTCACCCCGCCCCTGCCCCCTGCTCCCGCGGGCGGATTCGAGTGGATAGCGTGGGTGCTTGACGAATGCGGAGCTGAGGCTTCGGCGGTGCTCGGGATGTGGATACGGGGAAATTCATGACGTTCGACGCGGAATGGGCGGCACTTCGGACGGAATCGGCGCAACGGGTCGATATGCGACTCAATAGTGCCAGTGGTGGCGGTGGAGGGCAGGGTGGGCCTGCTGCCCCGGACCTGGCGGTCAATCGGGACGACCTCGGTGCAATCGGACATGATGCTTACGACTTGCGTACGCGACTGTCCAAGGACGGGGACCAGGCCCGGCCTTCGACGTTCGATGCGGCGATCGCGCTCACCAATGGCAGCTTCGAGAGCGGATCGGCAGTTCTGAAGGTCCACGACCGGTGGAACACGCACCTGCATACCCTGATCGACGCCTGTTCACAGATCTCGAACCATCTCAACTACACGAAATCCGCCCACGCGAAGGACGATGTGCAGATCGGTGGCGATCTGATCTCCGTGTCCAAGCTCAACGACTATCTCAAGTAATTCACGGGGAACGGACATGCTGAAGTTCGAGGACATCGTCGATGCACCTGTCACCGCACTCAAGACAGCGGCAGACGCATGGTCGGACATGGTCACCCAGCTGGATCGGCTGGCAGGGGATGCCTTTGACGGCATGAAGGCCAAGGCCGACAAGGCCGAGTGGGAAGGCGTCAATGCAGGGGTGACAAAGGCGTTCATCGGTAAGACCGCGAAAGAGTTCAAGGACGCTGCTGCCGAGGCCAAGGGCGTCAAGGTCATTCTTGAGGACGCGCATACGGCTATCAAGCAGGCCAAGGACGACCTTGTGCGCATCCGCGACGACGAGGCCCCGGGGGCCGGCATCCATGTCGATGCCAAAGGGAAGGTGACGGCACGGCATCCACTGGAGGATGACGCCGGTGCCCGCCATGACCCGGACTACCCGGAAGCACTGCGGAAGCAGCGGTCCGCTGTCGAAGCCTGGCAGAAGAAGATCGACCAGATCGTCGACAAGTGCAGGGAAACCGACGAATCCTTCAAGCGGGCCCTCGAAGCCAACGTCACGGACCGCCCCGACTTCAACGCGCCCGAGTACGAGAACCTGGGTGAGGAGCAGAAGGACGCGGCGGAGGCGATCAAGTCGGCCGAGGACGTGGCGCGTCTCGTCAAGCAGAAGGGGGACGACATGTCCCCCGAGGAGTTCGACAGGTTCAACCAGGCGCTGGCACGGTACAAGGACAACCCGCTCTTCCAGGAGAAGTTCGCCACCACGCTCGGTGCGCGCGGAACGCTCGACTTCTGGGCGGATCTGGCCGACGTCAGTGACGGGGGAGATCTGATGCGGTCCCGCCGTGGCGACATGGCGGAGATGCAGAAGAACTTCAGCCTGGTCCTTGCGGGGGCGACGCAGTCCGACAGCCCCGCGATGCAGACCTGGGAACGCGACATGGTGAAGCTCGGGGACGAGCAGATCCAGACCCGGGGCTCCCGCGTCTACGGTTTCCAGATCATGAGCAATTTCATGCGGGTCGGGGACTACGACGACAAGTTCCTCAACGACTACGGAAATGCGCTGGTGGCCACCGAGAAGAAGATGAAGCTGCCGTCCCACTACTGGAACGACGGGATGGGTGGACCGGGCAAACTCAATTTCATGGGCGAGGAATTCGGACGGGATCCGATGACGGGCTTCATGAAGGCGCTGTCCAACAGCCCCGACGCGGCAACGGACTTCTTCAACACGACGGAACCCAACGACAACGCCCAGTATCTACTCTCGGGCAAGCGTGATGTGTTCGACGACACCCCGCTGAACCACGGCGACTCGAACCAGGCGAATGATGCCACGGGCAAGGCCCTGCTCGCTGCGGCCACCGGAATGAATCCGAACGACCCCGATGCCCCGCTGGCGGCGCATGGTCCGCAACACCGGGAAGTACTGGAGCGGTCACTCAAGTACATCGCGGAGGCGGGGGACGACTTCCCGTCCGAGATGCGCGACGACATGGCCATCGTGCTGGGCAATCACTCGGATGAAGTGCACTACTCCGCGAGTGCGCTGGCCGACGACCCGAATGATCCGAAGCTCCTGGACCGCCACGACCTGATCGCGGTCGCCAAGCAGGTGTCGCGTGATCAGAATGCGTACGGAATCCTCAACGAGGCGCTGAACAAGGAGATGGTCCAGGACATCAACAACGATCACCCCAAGGACCCCAGAGAGACGCTGCTGCGAGCCGGTCACACCACCGGCTTCCTGGAGGAGGCGCGTTATCAGGCGCTGAAGACCGACAAGGAGGACCCCTCCTGGAACGCGAAGTGGCTGTACCACGGCTTCGGCGGTGCGGCGAACTTCATTCCGGTGGCCGGCGATGCTGTCCAGCGCGGCGTGGACGCTCTCGCCTATCGCTGGCAGCTGGAGGAGCAGGACCGTATCGACGGCGAGATCCAGGAGACCAACTCGAAGACGTTCGGGCAGCGTGAGCAGCAGCTCGCGGAGCTCGCCCGTCAGTGGGAGGCCAAGAACCCGGACAGCGGCCGCAGCGTGTACACCGCGACGGACGACATCAACGGTGCGGCCTTCGACGGCAACGACCGGGCCAAGGGTCTTTTGGGGGACCAGTGAACATTGCGACAGGCAGTCGTCGTACACGACTCTTCACCCGCCATGCGGCCGCTGCCGGCCTGTGCGCCGCGCTGCTGGCCGTGTCGGCCTGTAGCAGTGGTGACGACGGCGGGGGGCGTGGCTACTCCGTGCCGGACCGGCTCTGCGGTGTCGACGTCGGCGGGGAGACGCTGGAACCGCTGCTGCCGGACGGAGAGAAGCTCGCGGAGCGGGATTCCGGGGTTGCCCCCGGCAGTCTCCGTTGCGCGCTCACCGTCGACGAGCGCCCCGCGTTGTCCGTCGTCGGGGACGTACTGAACACGGACGCCGACCCCTTCGCCGACGCGGACTGGTACCTGAGACTGGGGAAGGATGCCGCGCCGAAGGACGGTGCGCAGTACCGGGGCACCCGCATCATGGACCGCTTCGCGTTCACCGTGAAGGAGTGCGCCTATCAGGGTTCCGCGCGGAAATACGCTGTCCTTGTCGAACTCGGCGAATCCAAGCCGGTGCCCGAGGACGTCGCCGACCGTCGCAAAGCGCTGAAGGAATTCATCAACGGTTTCGTACCGTCCGTGCTCAAGGCCCAGGGCTGTTCCTGAAAAACGCCGACGCCCGCCCGGCGCGACAGATGACGCGTGCTGGGCGGGCGTACTGCGTGGAGGCCGTGACCGGATTCGAACCGGTGTAACTCGAGTTGCAGTCGAGCCCCTGAACCACTCGGGCACACGGCCGTGTGTTCCTCGTCGTGGTTCGACCGTAGGGCCGGGTGTCCGCGCTGCTCAAGGGTGCGGGGCGGGCCGCAATGCGACTGCCATACCGCGTTCACGATCGGCGCTCCGGACCTACGACCAACGGACGAGCGGCGGACCGACTCGCGACAGGGGCCACATAAGATCTTGCCCCTTACTCTTGGGCTCATGAGTGCCCTGGAACCACGAGACGCCGGAACCGATACCGATAGCAGTACCGGCACCGGCACCGGCACCGGCACCGGCATAGAAGCGGCGATTCCGGTCCCGCCCGTCGAATCCGGAGGGGTGCTCGGGCGTACCTACCGGGCGCTCAGTGTCGGCATCGTCTCCGTCGTGTTCCTGATCGCCTTCGAGGCGACGGCCGTGGGGACCGCGATGCCGGTCGCCGCCCGTGAGCTGCACGGCATCCCGCTCTACGCGTTCGCGTTCTCCGCGTACTTCACCACCAGCCTGTTCGCCATGGTCCTCTCCGGGCAGTGGGCGGACCGGCGAGGGCCGCTGGGGCCGCTGGCCACCGGGATCAGTGCGTTCGGGGTGGGGCTGCTGCTGTCGGGTACGGCGGGCAGCATGTGGATGTTCATCGCCGGGCGGGCCGTCCAGGGGCTCGGCGGCGGGCTGGTGATCGTGGCGTTGTACGTGGTGATCAGCCGGGCCTACCCGGAGCATCTGCGGCCGTCGATCATGGCCGCGTTCGCCGCGAGCTGGGTGATTCCGTCCGTCGTCGGGCCGCTCGCCGCCGGGAGTGTGACCGAGCACCTGGGGTGGCGGTGGGTCTTCATCGGCATCCCCGTACTGGTGGTGTTCCCGCTGGCGCTCGCGCTGCCCGCGATCCGGCGCCGGGCGTCGGGGCCGGCCGACCCCGCGGCGCCCGTCGAGCCGTACGACCGGCGCCGCATCCTCCTTGCGCTCGGCATCTCGCTGGGGGCGGGGCTGCTCCAGTACGCCGGGCAGGAGCGGAACTGGTTTGCGCTGCTTCCGGCCGTCGTCGGGTTCGGGCTGCTCGTCCCGGCGGTGCGCGGGCTGCTGCCCCCGGGCACGGGTCGGGCGGCGCGTGGGCTGCCCTCGGTGGTGCTGCTGCGCGGGGTGGCGGCCGGGTCGTTCGTCGCCGCCGAGTCGTTCGTACCGCTGATGCTGGTGACCCAGCGCGGCCTGAGCCCGACGATGGCCGGACTCTCGCTCGCGGCGGGGGGTGCGACCTGGGCGCTCGGTTCGTATGTGCAGTCCCGGCCGCGACTCGAGCCGTACCGGGAACGTCTGATGGTGGGTGGCATGGTGCTGGTCGCCGCGGCGATAGCGGCCGCGCCGTCCGTGCTGATCGACTGGGTGCCGGTCTGGACCGTGGCCGTGGCGTGGGCCTTCGGGTGCTTCGGCATGGGCATGGTGATCGCATCGACGAGCGTGCTGCTGCTGAAGCTGTCGGCGCCGGAGGAAGCGGGGGCGAACTCGGCCGCCCTCCAGATCTCCGACGGGCTGTCGAACGTCCTGCTGCTGGCCGCGGGCGGAGCGGCCTTCGCCGCGCTCGGCGGAGGTGCGGTGGGGGCCGTGCACGAAGCGGCGGAGGCGGGGGCCTCCGGGGCGCATCCGGGGGCGTTCGCGGCGGTCTTCCTGCCGATGGCGGGGGTGGCGCTGGTGGGGGCGTGGGTGGCGGCGCGGGTGCGGACAAAGCCTTAGTGCCGCGTGGTACCACGCGGTACCATCCGTACATGGCTGGTCTGAATCTGCGGTTCACCGAAGAAGAGCTGGACGCACTGCGTGCACGCGCCGAGTCGGAGGGGCGGAGCATGCAGTCGTTCGCCCACGACGCGGTGATCACCGCCATAAACGAACACTCGCGCCTCTTCAACGAGGCCGCGGACCACGTGCTGAAGGTGAGTGAGGAGCTCAACCGGAGGCTCGCCTGATGAAGTACCTGACACTTCCCGAGCTGCTCAACCTCGCCGAGCGCCTCGGGGCCGCCGAGGTGCGCGACTACGGGCTGCTCGATTCGGCGCTTGCCCGCCCGCAGGCGAGCGTGTTCGGCCAGGACGCCTATCCGGACGTGTGGCAGAAGGCCGCGGCGCTCATGGAGTCCCTGGCGCGCAATCATGCGCTCGTCGACGGAAACAAGCGCATTGCCTGGTATGCCACCTGGGTCTTCCTGCACATCAACGGGCATCGCCTGAGCGCGGACTTCGATGTCGACGAGGCCGAGAAGTTCGTGCTGGACGTGTGCCAGGGGGCCCTCGACATGCCCAGGATCGCGGAACGGCTCCCCGGGTTCGCCGCGTAACGCTGCTCTGTGAAGAGGGTCTCAGCGGCGCCGAACCACCGCTCGTTCATACGGGGTTCCGCCGGGCCCCCCGGTAGGGTGGCCCGGTTGTCGTATCGCGTGCGAGTCCGTCCCGGCCCGTACGGACAGCGCCCCACGTACCCGAGAGCCCCGAACCGGAGACCGTGACTACTACCGCCTCCCACCACCTCTCACCCGCCTTTCCCGGCCGCGCCCCCTGGGGCACGGCCGGCAAGCTGCGAGCCTGGCAGCAGGGCGCCATGGAGAAGTACATCCAGGAGCAGCCGCGTGACTTTCTCGCGGTCGCCACCCCCGGCGCGGGGAAGACCACCTTCGCGCTGACCCTCGCGTCATGGCTGCTGCACCACCACGTGGTGCAGCAGGTCACCGTTGTCGCGCCGACCGAGCACCTGAAGAAGCAGTGGGCCGAGGCAGCGGCCCGGATAGGGATCAAGCTCGACCCCGAGTACAGCGCAGGCCCGCTGAGCAAGGAGTACGACGGCGTCGCGGTCACCTACGCGGGTGTCGGCGTCCGGCCGATGCTGCACCGCAACCGGTGCGAGCAGCGCAAGACCCTCGTGATCCTCGACGAGATCCACCACGCCGGTGACTCGAAGTCCTGGGGCGAGGCCTGCCAGGAGGCGTTCGACCCGGCCACCCGTCGCCTCGCGCTCACCGGTACGCCGTTCCGGTCCGACACCAACCCGATCCCGTTCGTCGTGTACGAGGAGGGGAACGACGGTATCCGGCGCTCCTCGGCCGACTACACCTACGGCTACGGCAACGCGCTCGCCGACGGCGTCGTCCGGCCCGTGATCTTCCTCAGTTACAGCGGCAACATGCGCTGGCGCACCAAGGCCGGTGACGAGATCGCCGCCCGGCTCGGCGAGCCGATGACCAAGGACGCCATCGGGCAGGCCTGGCGTACCGCACTGTCGCCCACCGGGGACTGGATCCCCAATGTGCTGAGCGCCGCCGACAAGCGGCTGACCGAGGTGCGCAAGGGCATTCCGGATGCCGGTGGGCTCGTCATCGCCACCGATCAGGAGTCGGCGCGCGAGTACGCCAAGATCCTCAAGAGGGTCACGGGCGAGAAAGCCACCGTGGTCCTCTCCGACGAGAAGGCCGCGTCGAAGAAGATCGACCGGTTCAGCGAGGACGAATCGCGCTGGATGGTCGCGGTCCGCATGGTGTCGGAGGGCGTCGACGTGCCGCGCCTCGCCGTGGGCGTGTACGCCACCACCATCTCCACGCCGCTCTTCTTCGCGCAGGCCGTCGGCCGTTTTGTGCGTTCGCGCAGGCGCGGCGAGACCGCTTCCGTCTTCGTACCGACCATCCCGATGCTCCTCGACTTCGCCAACGAGATGGAGGTCGAGCGGGACCACGTCCTCGACAAGCCCAAGAAGGGCAGCGACGAGGAGAATCCGTTCGCGGAGGAGGACAAGCTCCTCGCCGACGCCGAGAAGCTGGAGGACGAGGAGACCGAGGAGCAGCTGCCCTTCGAGGCCCTCGAATCCGACGCGGTCTTCGACCGGGTGCTGTACGACGGTGCCGAATTCGGCATGCAGGCACACCCCGGGAGCGAGGAGGAGCAGGACTACCTGGGGATTCCGGGGCTCCTGGAACCCGATCAGGTGCAGTTGCTGCTCCAGAAGCGGCAGACCCGGCAGATCGCGCACAGCCGCCAGAAGCCGGCCGCGGATGCCGATCTGCTGGAGAAGCCGGCCGAGGCGCGGCCGGTGGTCACGCACAAGCAGCTGCTGGGGCTGCGCAAGCAGCTCAACACGATGGTGTCGGCGTACACGCATCAGAGCGGCAAGCCGCACGGTGTGATCCACACCGAGCTGCGACGGGTGTGCGGCGGGCCGCCGAGTGCGGAGGCCACGGCCGGGCAGATCCAGCAGCGGATCCAGAAGGTGCAGGAGTGGGCCACCCGTATGACGTGAGGTGGCTCTCGTGGAGTGCCGGCCCGGAGCGGGGACAGCGGTCCTCGCTCCGGGCCGGCGTCGTTCGTGCGGATCGGGTGCGGCTGCCGAACGAACGACTGTCGACGAACGGCTACCAGACGAACGGTGCGGACTGGTTGACCGTGGCCACACACGGAACCGTGGCCGACGTCGGGGACGAGGCCACGATCTGCAGTGACCAGTTGGTGGCGCTCGGCGGACCGGACAGCACCACGGAATTCGTGGTGTCACCCGCCGCCAGGGTGCCGGAGGTGAGCTTCAGCGGCCCCAGGGTGATCGGGTTGGGGCTGGTCATGCCGGGGTTGGTCTTCCCGGAGAACTGCACCTGACTGGTGACGCCGCCCGAGGTCTTGGTGAGCTTGAGCGTCGTCGTGATGCTGTTCGGGTCGGCACTGGTACCGGTCGGCATGGTGATCGCGCTGGAGTTGATCTTGATGGTCTTGGATGTGCCCGAGTCGGCGGCGGTCAGGGTGGCGAGACCGCTGCCCCAGGTTCCGCAGTTGTACGTGGCCGTCGCGGTGAGCGGGGTCACCGCCTGGGCCGTCGGTGCCAGGGCGAGGGCGCCGGCCACGGAACAGGCCGCGGCCAGCACGAGCGGGACGCGGACGCGTCTTCGGTTCGACGGCCGTACTCTCGACGGCCGTACAGAAGTGATCGACATGACGGGAGGGACTCCTTCCGGTTGAATTCCGCGGATTCGAAGAAATCGCCGTATGCGATCTTCTTGCGGATCCGCGTGCCGGGCCCGGCATGTCGGATGCAGTGAAACTGTGATCTTCGGAGATGTCAAGAGATGTCAACAGGTGCGTGGAAAGTGCTTGTAGAAATGCTTTTCGGGCATTTCAGATAACGATCAATCTCCGGATAAGGATCAGTCAATTCTCTCTTGACTTCTCTGCACGCGACCTCCTCAATGTGCGCAATCAATGGGCCATGGAGGGGTGTCTGGTGATCCGACGACGAAGACCCGGCGTGACCGGTCTGCTCGCTGCCTGCTTCGTACTGTCCCTGAGCTGCGTCGGGGCCACTGCCCAGGCCGCGCCACCGGCCGGGCAGCAGACAGCCGGTACGGTCACCCCGACCGTCCACTGCACCCTGCCCGCCGGTCAGGGCGAGGCGGCCGGGCCGCAGCAGATGACCGTCGAGCTGTCGCCCGCGGTCGTCGCCCCGGGCGGCAAGGTGCACGCGAAGGTCACGCTCGGCCCGTCCCCCGCGACCAGCGCTCTCGCGCTGGAGGACGTGCCGACCATCCCCAGCCTCGACCTCGCCATGTCCGGCGGGGCCACCGGAACCGTCACCGTGCGGGGCGCCGAGTTCACGATGGACATCCCGGCCAAGACGCCCATCGAACTCCCGCCGTACGAGGGTGACTTCCTGGTCCCGGCGGATGCCTCCGGCGACATCTCGTTCGCCCCGGTCCGTACGCTGACGCAGACCAAGGTGCTCGGCTCGGTCTTCGAGACGCCCTGCGACGTGGTCGACGGGGGCGGCAGCGTCGGCACCGTCATGGTGGAGGGCACCGGCTCCGAGCCCGCCACCCTGACCGCACCCGCCGATCCCGTACGCCCCAACACCCCTGTGACGCTGGGTGGTTCGGGCTGGACGCCGGGCGGCGCACCCGTGCCTTCGCTCTGTGCGGTGGGTGGTGGCGGCTGTGATCCGCTGAAGTTCAAGGGCCACACCCTCACCATCGACAGTTACGGAACGCTGCACGGTACGGCCACCCTCGCGGAGGCCGGGGCGGTGCCGGACGGCGCGTACGAGGTGAAGGTCAACGACGGTACGAAGGAAGCCACCGCTCCCCTCACCGTCAAGGCCGTCGCGGCCGGCGAGCGGGAGATCTCGCTCTCGCGGAGCAGCGGACCGGTCGGCAGCGTGATCACGGTCAGCGGCAGGAACTACAACCCGGACCGCTGGATCAATGTCATCGGCCTCGATGCGACGGGCACCGGGCTCGACGACAGCGCGGTCTACGTCAAGAGCGGATCGGACGGCACCTTCGCCGTCGAGTTCACCGTGATCTCCGATGCCGTCGTCGCCGTCCAGGCCGACGAGGGCAACGACCCGGCCACCGTACGGACCGCCCCGTTCACCGTCTCCACGGGCGGCGGAGGAGGCGGCGGCACCGCCGACCAGAAGCTGAACACCTCGGTCAGGGCCGGGACACTGTCCATGGTCCAGGACGGTGACACCGTCGACTTCGGTACGACGGTCCTGGGCACCGGCAGCGGTGTGCAGCGCTCCCGGCTCAACCGGGTCGAGGTGGAGGACGCCCGCGGCGTCAACAGCGGCTGGTCCCTGACCGCCACCCTCACCGGCTTCACCAGCGCCGACGGGGGCACCATCCCGGCGAGCGCCGTCCGGTGGACACCCAAGTGCACGGCGCAGAACGGGAGTGTGGGGGTGCCGGTGGCCGGGTCGCCCGCCGCGCTCGGGAGCGAGGCGGCGAGCCTCTGCCGGATGAATCCGGACGGGTCCCGTCCGTTCACCGGCGGCCAATTCGACGCCGACGCCGATCTCACCCTGAAGGTTCCCGGATTCACCCGGCCCGGAGATTACAGCGCCACCCTGACACTCACTCTTCTCTGAGAACCGTCGGGGGAAAGACCCGGAGACGCCCGCCTGCTCCGTATCGCAATGGAGCAGGCGGGCGTCGCCATTTCGAATTCGGAGAATTCCCGTAGCCATGGAGGAGCCGCATGTTCGTACGGCCGAGATCGAGAAGACCGGACGGATCGAGAAGACCGGAAAGGCCGGGTGCGGTGTTACGCCGTGCCGTCGCCCTCACGGCCGGGGCCGTGCTCGTCTGGACCGGCGGGGCCGTCGCACTCGCCCCCGTCGCCCACGCCGGCACGGTCACCCCGACCGTCCACTGCTCCCTGCCCGCCGGCCAGGGCGAGGCCACCGGGCCGCAGCAGATGAGTGTCGACCTCTCGCCGGCCGTCGTCGACCCGGGCGGCAAGGTCCACGCCAAGGTCACCCTCGGCCCGTCGCCCGCCACCAGCGGACTCAGCCTGAGCGATGTGCCCACCACCCCCAGCATCGACTTCGCCATGTCGGGCGGCGCGACCGGCACGGTCACCGTCACCGGACCCCAGATCAACCTCGACATCCCGTCCGGGAAGCCGATCGAGATCCCGCCGTACGAAGGGGACTTCATCATCCCCGCCAGTGCGAAGGGGCCGATCTCCTTCACCCCGGTACGCAATCTGACGCGTACGAAGGTGCTCGGTTCCACGTACGAGACCCCGTGCGACGTGATCAGCGGCGGCGGCTCCATCGGCACCGTCACCGCCGAGGGCACCGCGGGCCTGCCCGCCACTCTGACCGCGCCCACCACCGCCGTCCGGCCGTCCACCGCGGTCGCCCTGACAGGCAGCCTGTGGACCGCCGGCGCCACCCCCGTGCCCTCTCTGTGCGCGGCGGACGGCGGTGGCTGCGACACCGGAAAGTTCGTCTCCGGCACCCTCGCGATCAGCAGCTCGGGGGAGCTGACCGGAAGTGCGGTGCTCGCCGCCGCCGGCGCCGTGGCCGACGGCTCGTACCTGGTGAAGGTCGGCGACGGTACGAAGGAGGCGACCGCACCTCTGACCGTCAAGGCGTACGTCCCCGGCGGCCCGCGGACCATCGCGCTCTCCCGCCCCGGCGCCCCGCTGGGCAGCGTCATCAAGGTCACCGGCAGCAACTACTTCCAGGACCGGTGGATCAACACCGTCGCCCTGGACGCGAGCGGGACGACGCTCGACGACACCGCCGTCTATGTGAAGAGCACCGCCGACGGCACGTTCAGCGCAGACTTCACCGTCTCCGACCCGGCCATCGCCGCGATCCAGGTCGACGAGGGCAACGACCCGGCCACCGTACTGACCACCCCGTTCGCCGTGACCGACGCCTCCGCGACGCTCTCGGCAGGTGCGGCAAAGGTCAAACCCGGCGGAACGATCACCCTCTCCGGCGGTGACTGGCCGACCGGGACCACGCCCGCCGCCGCGCTCTGCGCCGCGGACGGCAGCGCCTGCGACAGCGCACGGATCAGCGGCTCCACCCTCCGGATCAACGCCGACGGAACGCTCGCCGGCACGGTCACCGTCGCCGGATCCACCCCGCGCGCCGTGTACGCGCTCCAGGTCACCGCGGGAGGAGCGCAGGCCCTCACCCCGCTGACCGTCGCCCCGACCTTTGTCGTCCTCACCCCGTCGGCCGGGCCGAAGGGCACCGCCGTCACCGTCCTCGGGCAGGGGTTCGCGAAGGTCGCCACCGTATCCATCGTCGGGCTGCGGGCCGACGGGTCGCAGACGTCCGACCCGGTGAGGACGAAGGTGGTCGGGCTGGACGGGGCGTTCTCGCAGACCTTCACGGTCAACGCCACCGACACCGTCGCGATCCGGGTCCGGGAGGTCCTCGTCAACCCGCGCACCGAGACGGCGGCGTTCACCGTCCAGGACGGGACCGTCCCCGCCGGACCGTCCTTCGCGCTCTCGCCGTCCGAGGGGCCCCTCGGCACGGTGGTCCAGGTGACCGGCCGGGGCTTCGCCCCCGTCGCCACGGTCTCGGTGACCGGCCGCACCGCGGACGGGAAGCAGACCTCGGACTCGTACGTCACCCGGGTCATCGGACTAGACGGCACCTTCGCCCTCAACTTCACCGTCCGCGACCCGGCGACGAGGGCGATCAGAGCCTGCGAGGTGCTCGTGAACGGAAAAATTGTTCAACAGTCGTTCACGTTGAGCTAACGACCGTTCACGTCCGGTATGCGGAGCGTCGCCGAGGCGTCGGTCGACCTGGACGCGCGTAGACGTCCAGGCTTCGGCCGACGCCGCGCTGACCGGCGCTTATGGTTCTTCACCGCAACTCCACTTCCGCTGACGCCCGGATTCTGGACGAGGTCTTCCGCTGAGCGGACTGGCTCGCTACTGTCCCAAAAAAATGCACGCCCCGTGGCAACGCCGCCGCGGAGCGCAGCCGGTTGCCTTGGCCAGGCCGGCGGCCTCTCCGTGCGTCGCCGCTGGGACCGGTGGCACACATTCCGTGGGAACCAGCCGCCGCCGCTCACCAAAGAGGAGAGGGCGTCGTGACCGCGGAGACTTCCCAGACTCTCGACCGGGGACTACGGGTCCTCAAACTGCTCGCCGACACCGACCACGGCCTGACCGTCACCGAGTTGTCCAACAAACTCGGCGTCAACCGAACCGTGGTCTACCGTCTGCTGGCCACCCTGGAACAACACGCCCTGGTACGCCGCGATCTGGGCGGCCGGGCCAGGGTCGGCCTCGGCGTGCTGCGCCTGGGCCGCCAGGTGCATCCGCTCGTACGGGAAGCCGCACTGCCCGCACTGCGGTCCCTCGCCGAGGACATCGGGGCCACCGCCCATCTCACGCTGGTCGACGGCAGCGACGCGCTGGCGGTCGCGGTCGTCGAGCCGACCTGGACCGACTACCACGTGGCCTACCGGGCCGGCTTCCGTCACCCGCTGGACCGGGGTGCCGCGGGCCGGGCGATCCTCGCCGCCCGCCAGAAGCCGGTGGGTGAGACCGCCTTCACCCTCACCCACGGCGAACTGGAAGCCGGGGCGAGCGGGGCGGCGGCCGCGCTGATGGGGGTGACGGGGGTCGAGGGGAGCGTGGGCGTGGTGATGCTCGCCGACGCCGTACCCGAACGCGTCGGCCCCCGAGTCGTGGACGCGGCCCGCGAGGTGGCGGACGCGCTCCGCTAGCCAATTCAAGCCCGTCGGGCGATCGAGGACGAAGCGGCCGACCGGACGACCCGGCCCCTCGCGGGAGCGCGGGCAGCCGGGCGGGCCGGGTCGCCCCACCACCCGGCCCGTACCAGCGCCCCGGCGGTTAGATTGGGCGGGTGCTCACTCGTCTCTCGCGCCCCCGCACCCGCACCCTCGCCCTGTGCGCCGTGCCCGTCCTCGCCCTGTTCGGCGTGGCTGCCTTCGCACCGCTGCCGTTCACGCTGGCACAGCCCGGCACGACCGCGAACGTGCTCGGGGACGATCACGGCACTCCCGTGATCAGTATCAAGGGCGCGCCCACCCGCCCCACCGAGGGCGAGCTGCGGATGACGACGATCGTCGCGACCGGGCCCACCGTCGATGTCGGCATCGGTGATGTGGTCGACAGCTGGTTCCGTACGGACCGGGCGGTTCTGCCCCGCAACTCCGTCTACCCGACCGGCGGCTCCGAGAAGGAGATCGAGAAGCACAACCTCGAGGACATGAGGAAGTCGCAGAACTCCGCCGTCGACGCGGCCCTGAACTACCTCGACAAGCCCAAGAACTCGGTCGACGTCACCCTGCACCTCGCCGATGTCGGAGGCCCCAGCGCGGGCCTGTTCTTCGCGCTCGGCATCGTCGACAAGCTCGACGGCGACGGCTCCGGCGGCGATCTCACCGGTGGCCGCACCATTGCGGGCACCGGAACGATCCAGGCGAACGGCACAGTCGGCGCGGTCGGCGGAGTGTCGCTCAAGACTCAGGCCGCGCACCGCGACGGCGCGACCGTCTTCCTCGTCCCGAAGGCCGAGTGCAGGGAGGCGGGTGCCGAGCTCCCCAAGGGGCTCCGGCTGATCCCGGTCACGACTCTGAAGAGCGCGGTGTCCTCGCTCCAGGCGCTGGAGCAGGGGCGCGAGGTCCCGAGCTGCTGACCTCGGCGGCCGGTGACGGTACGGAGGCCTCCGACGCGGCGCCCCCGGCCCCGGACTCGGACCCGGACCCGGACCCGGCCACGTCCATCGTGCGCCACACCGGGAACACCAACGGGCTCAGCGTCGCCAGCAGGTACACCGTGCCCATCGCCAGCAGTGCCCCTCTCGCCCCTGCGCTCTCCACCAGCAGGCCGGCCGCGAGACCGCCCACCGGCATGGCCAGTTCGCCGCCCGCCGTGAGGACCCCGGAGACCCGGCTGCGCAGCTCGTCGGGCACGCTCCCGTAGATCACCGTCGTGAGGATCGGGTTCAGCACCCCGCCCGCGATGCCGCTCAGCGCCATGGTCACGGCGAGCGGCAGCGTCGTCCCGGTCAGCGCCGCGACCGCATACCTGGGCGCGCCGCACAGCACCACACACACCGTGAAGACGGACCGCCGCGAGAAGCGGTGCCCGAACGCCCCGTACAGCAGTGCCCCGGTCAGCCCGCCCGCGCCGAACAGTGCGGTGAGCAGTCCGATGTCCCTGGCCCCGCCCAGCTCGGCGGAGGCGTGCACCGGTAGCAGGACGGCGTTCCAGCCCTGATCGGTGCCGTTCATGAAGAGGACCATCACCACGACGGCCAGCAGCAGCCGGTTGCTCAGCAAGTAGGCGTATCCCTCGCGCAGTTCGGCGCGGTACGCCCGCAGCGAGACGGGCGCCGCGGCCTTGCGGGGCTCGGCCGCGGGTACCCCCCGCACCCCGGCCGCGATCAGCAGCGCGGACGTCAGGAACGTCGCGGCATCCAGCAGCAGTACGGTCTCCGCGCCGACCAGCGCGATCAGTACGCCGGCCAGCGCCGCCCCGACCATCCGGGCGCCGCGCGAGACGGCGTCGAAGAGGCTGGCGGCGCGGGCGAGGGTGGTGCCGGCGTGCTCGGCGAGATCCGGTACGAGGACGTAGCGGGCTGTGTTGCCCGGGGTGTGCAGGAGTCCGCTGAGCGCCATCAGCGCGCACAGCATCCAGAACGCCAGGGCGTCCGCGTAGTGCAGCACCGGGATGGCGGCCACGGCCGCGCCGCACACCAGGTCGGAGGCGACGGAGACCCGGCGGCGCCCGATCCGGTCGATGACGGGTCCGCCGATCAGCGCGGAGACGACGATCGGCAGAGTCGCGCAGAAGGCGACGACGCCGGCCCGTCCCGCGCTGCCCGTGGTCTCCAGGACGAACCACGGGACACCGATGAGGGTGAGTGAAGTACCGGCCGTGGATATGGAGTTGGCGGAGAGAACGGCGATGAGCGGGGTGCGGTTCCGGTCCCCCCGGCCGTTCATGCCGTACTGGGTGCGACAAAGGCGCGGCCGGGGTGGCGGGGCAGGATGCGCAGCCCCAGCTCGATGAGACCCCAGCCCAGTCGGGTGCGCAGCCCGGTGTGCGAGGCGGCCGGTGCGAGACCGAACTCCGTTGCGTGCCCCCGCAATTCGGCGGAGCGCAGGCTGTGCAGCAGCAGATGGGTGTCGCAGTGCATGACGGTGTCCTTCCGGTCGGGAGGGGCTGGTTACTCCGCGGGGCGCGGGAAGAGGTGCACATGGCTGCGGACGTTGGCCGATCCCTCGGTGCCCTCCGGTACCCGGCCCCGGTAGCTCTCGATGAGTTCGTGGATCTTCCCGATCAGCTCCTCGGAGAGATCCGGGGTGAGGCGCACCTGGAAATCGCTGATGTCCCAGCCTTCCTGGCGCCATGCGTCGGGCCATTCGCGCATGGTGCCGATCCAGGTGTTCAGCTCCTGGGAGTGTGTGGTGGCGATCTCGTGGAGTACGACGTCGACCGCACCGCGCACCTCGGGATCCGGGTGGCTCAGGAATCTGCTGCTGTCGAAGACGGTGCCCCGGTGTGCGGCCCGCCACCAGCGCTCGCGGCCCTTGCCGCGTTCCGGGTCGTCCTCGACGAAGCCGTACGCCGCCAGCTGCCTGAGGTGGTAGCTGGTGGCGCCGCTGGACTCGCCCAGCCGGTCGGCGAGACCGGAGGCGGTGGCGGGGCCGTACTCCCGCAGGGCGGCCAGCAGGCGCAGCCGCAGGGGGTGGGCCAGCCCGCGCAGGGTGCGGGCATCGACTTTGTGGACGTTCTCGGCTTCGGCGGGGGGCTCGGTGCCGTCCTCTGTTGCGGGCATGGGTAAACCGTAGAGTTGCAAAGTTCTCTTTGCAACAGGTTCTTTGCAACGGAATCTTTGTGAGTGAGGGGCGGTGCCCGGGGGAGGGCCGCGGCGCAGGCTTCCCGGCTCACCCCTTCTTGATGAACCCCTCTTGGATCAGCCAGTCCTTCGCCACCTCGTGCGGGTCCTGCCCGTCCACGTCCACCTTCGCGTTGAGCACCTGGGCGACCTCCGTCGTCAGCTTCCTGCTGACCGGGTCGAGCAGCCCCGCGATCTGCGGGTACTTCTCGAAGGTCTTGGTGTGGATGACGGGCGCCGCGTTGTAGTTGGGGAAGAAGTGCTTGTCGTCCACGAGCACATCGAGGTCCATGGCCTTGATCCGGCCGTCCGTCGTGAACACCTCTCCCAGCAGGCAGGAGTTGGACTTCGAGACCTGGGTGTAGATGATCCCGGCGTCCATCTTCTTGATGTTGGCGGCCGGGAGCGACATCCCGTACGCCTTCTCCATGCCCGGCAGCCCGTCGTCGCGCGAGGCGAACTCGTTCTCCACGCAGATCGTCACCGCCGACGGATCCATCTTCGCCAGTGCGGCGACATCGGAGAGCGTCCTCAGGTGGTACTCCGCGTTGTTCTTCCTGCTGATGGCGAGCGCGTAGGTGTTGTTGAGGGTGGACGGCGTCAGCCAGGTCACGCCGTTCTTCCGGTCCTCGTCGCGGACCGCCTTCCATTGCTGCAACGGGTCGGCGATCGGCTTCGCATGGCCGAGATAGGTGATCCAGCCGGTGCCCGTGTACTCGTACATCGCATCCGCGCCACCCTTGACGATCGCCTCGCGCGCACTGATCGAACCGGGCAGGTCCGTCCGGTCCAGGACCTCCGCACCGGCGGCCTTGAAGACCAGGCCGATCATCTGGCCGAGGATGATGTTCTCGCTGAAGTTCTTCGAGGTGACGGTCAACGAGGCACCGTCCAGCGGCTTCCCCTGACCCACGGAGCCGGGCACCACGTCGTCCACCATCGGCGAGCCGCTCTTCAGACCGCACCCGGAGAGCGTCAGTGCCAGGACGACCGCCCCCAGGAGTCCGGCACGCACCTGCCGCGGGCCCATCTCACCCCACCTCCAGTCCGCGCGGCGTCAATGCCACCTCGACCAGCGAGGCCAGCCAGTCCACCAGCAGCGCCAGCACCACCGTCAGTACGGAACCGAGTACCAGCACCGGCATCCGCTGGGTCTGGATGCCCGAGGTGATCAGGTCCCCGAGGCCGCCGCCACCGACGAAGGTGGCCAGGGTCGCCGTACCGACGTTGAGCACCAGCGCCGTCCGTACACCGGCCAGGATCAGCGGGACGGCGAGCGGCAGTTCGACCTTGGCGAGCGTCCCCATCGCCGACATGCCGATGCCGCGCGAGGCCTCGACCAGGCTCGGTTCGATCGCCTTGAGACCGGCCACGGTGTTGGAGAACACCGGCAGCACCGCGTAGATCACCATGCCGATGATCGCCGTCGACGGGCCGATGCCCAGCCAGATGACCAGGAGCGCCAGCAGACCGATCGCGGGGGTCGCCTGCCCGATGTTGGCGACGGCCGTGACCACCGGGGCGCCCTTGCGCAGCCGGCGCCGGGTCAGTGCGATCCCCAGCGGGATGGAGATGATCAGAACCCAGAACGTCGAGATCGCGGTCAGTTTCACATGCTGCCACCAGCGCAGCCGCACATTGCCGCCGGTGAGCGCGTTCCTCGCGATCGAGTCGAGGTGGGTGTTGGTGATCCACAGATAGGTGATGGCCAGGACGATCGCGAGCGCGGCCGGCAGCAGTACCAGCTTGCGCCAGGTGATCCGGCGCCGCGGCCCCGCCGGTGGCGGTGGGGGTTCCTCCTCCTCGTCGCGGAAGGCATGGCCCATGACGTCGTGTTCGCCGGGCGGGCGGTCCTTGTCGGACGCGGGCGCCGGGCGCAGGGAGCGCGGAGTCCGCGCCGGTTCGGGATTCCGAGGGGAGTTGGGATTCATGCGCCCGCACCGCCCTCCAGCTCCTGTTCGGTCTGGTGGGCGCGCATTTCCTCCAGGTCGTGCTGGTGCTCGATGGCGGCGAGCCGGTCGGCCTCCAGCAGTTCCTGGACGGAGTTCATCAGGGTGTGCATGTCGACGACCCCGATGAACTCGCCGCGCCGCCCGGTCACCGCGGCCCGTCCGCCGCTGTCGGTCAGCACCGCCTCCAGGGCGTCGTGCAGCGTCGCGTCCCGCGTCACCGTGTCATGGACCAGCTGTCCGGCACGCGCCAGCGAACCCCGCGCCCGCATCAGGTCGCCGCGCCGCAGCCACTTGTACGGGCGGTTCCTGCGGTCCAGCATCAGGAGCTCGTTGTGCGGGCCGCCGCGCAGCTTGTTGAAGATCGACTGGAGCGGGTCGTCGACCGTAACCGTCGGGAACTGGACCATCTCCACATCCCGTACGCGGGTGAGGTTGAGCCGCTTCAGCGCGGCCCCGGCACCGACGAAACCCGAGACGAAGTCGTCCGTCGGGTTGGTGAGGATCGCCTCCGGGGTGTCGAACTGCGCGATGTGTGAACGCTCCCGCAGTACCGCGATCCGGTCACCCAGCTTGATCGCCTCGTCGAAGTCGTGGGTGACGAAGACGATCGTCTTGTGCAGCTCGTGCTGGAGCCGGATCAGTTCGTCCTGCAGGTGGTCGCGGGTGATCGGGTCGACCGCGCCGAACGGCTCGTCCATCAGCAGCACCGGTGGATCGGCCGCCAGGGCCCGCGCCACGCCCACCCGCTGCTGCTGTCCGCCGGAGAGCGCACGCGGGTAGCGCCCGTGGAACTCCCGGGGGTCGAGGCCGACCAGATCGAGCATCTCCTCGACCCGGTCCTTCACCTTCGACTTCGACCAGCCGGCCATCCTCGGTACGAGGGCGATGTTCTCGGCGACCGTCATGTGCGGGAAGAGCCCGGACGACTGGATCGCGTAACCGATCTTGCGGCGCAGCTTCACCGGGTCGATGTCGGTGACGTCCTCGTCGTTGATCCTGATCCGCCCGGACGTCGGCTCGATCAGCCGGTTGATCATCTTCAGGGTGGTGGACTTCCCGCAGCCGGACGGGCCGACGAAGACCACCGTTTCACCGGCCTTGATGTCCATCGTGACGTTGTCCACCGCCGGGCTCGGATTGCCCGGATAGCGCTTGGTCAGATTGTCCAGATGGATGGTGGCGCCGGAAGTGGTCTTCGTCGTTTCGGCGCTGTCGGCGGTATCGGGGCCGGCGTTTCCGGCGCCGGAGGTCTCAGACACGGATCCCCCTGGGAATGGTGAGCCGCCCGAGCAGTACGTACGCGGCGTCGAAGAGCAGGGCGAGGATGACGATGCCGAGCGTGCCTGCGAGCACCTGATTGAGCGCGTTGGCGCTGCCCAGCGAGGCGATGCCGCGGAAGATCTCATTGCCCAGGCCGGGGCCCGACGCATAGGCGGCGATGGCGGCGATGCCCATCAGCATCTGTGTGGAGACCCTGATGCCGGTGAGGATCGGCGGCCAGGCGAGCGGCAGCTCCACCCGGCACAGCCGGGCCGGCCGCGACATTCCGATGCCCTTCGCCGCGTCGACGAGCGACGGATCGACGCCACGCAGGCCCACGATCGAGTTACGGACGATGGGCAGCAGCCCGTACAGCGTCAGAGTGATCACCGTGGGCGCGACCCCGAGCCCGACCAGCGGGATGAGCAGACCGATCGCGGCGAGGGAGGGGATGGTGAGGATCGTCGCCGTCGACGTGATGGCCAGCGCCCCCGCCCATCCGCTGCGATAGGTGACGACCCCGATCAGGACACCCAGCACGGTGGCGATGACCATGCACTGGAATACGGCACTGACGTGCTGATACGCGTCGGTGAGCAGCTGTTGATGCCGGTCGCCCAGGTACTCCCAGAAGCTCACACGCCACTCCTCGGCTCAGTCGTTGTCCCCTGCGGCCTGCTCGACGAGCGGGATGATGCGCAGCGGAACCGGGTTCTCCATGACGATGGCCGTGGAGGCCCGGACGATGCCATCAAAACCGACAACCCGGTCGATCACCCGTTGAAGATCGGCGTTGGAACGCGCGACGAGACGGCAGAGCATGTCTCCGTGCCCGGTGGTGGTGTGCAGCTCCAGCACTTCCGGGACACCGGCCAAGTGGGCCCGTACATCGGCGCCTTGGCCCTGCTTGATCTCCAGCGTCGCGAACGCGGTGACGGGGTAGCCGAGCGCCGCCGGATCGACGGTCGGGCCGAATCCGCGGATGACTCCATTCGACTGAAGCCGGTCCAGGCGCGCCTGTACCGTCCCGCGCGCCACGCCGAGCCGGCGCGACGCCTCCAGGACGCCGATACGGGGCTCGCGGGCCAGCAGCACGATGAGCCGCCCGTCCAGGGGATCGATCGCCATGGTGCGTCTCCGGGGTCGCTGTGATGGTCATCATGTACAGATAGCCCGGCCATCATCCCCATCGGCTGTGCAGATTGCCCAGCGGATTCGCGAACTGTTGCGCACCTTGCGAAGCGGCGAGAGCCTTCGAGTATGACTGAGACTCTGCACACCACCCCCGACACAGCCCGGCAGGCCGACCCCTTCCCGGTCAAGGGAATGGACGCGGTCGTCTTCGCCGTCGGCAATGCCAAACAGGCCGCCCACTACTACTCGACGGCCTTCGGCATGAAGCTGGTCGCCTACTCCGGGCCGGAGAACGGCAGCCGCGAGACGGCGAGTTACGTCCTGACCAATGGCTCAGCCCGTTTCGTCTTCACCTCCGTCATCAAGGCGTCCACCGACCACGGCCGCTTCCTCGCCGACCATGTCGCCGAGCACGGCGACGGCGTCGTCGACCTGGCCATCGAGGTCCCGGACGCCCGAGCGGCCTATGCGTACGCGGTCGAGCACGGCGCCCTCGGGCTCGCCGAACCGCACGAGGCCAAGGACGAGTACGGCACGGTCGTGCTGGCCGCCATCGCCACGTACGGCAAGACCCGCCACACCCTCGTCGAGCGCACCGGCTACGACGGCCCGTACCTGCCCGGCTACGTCGCCGCCGCCCCCATCGTCGAGCCGCCGGCCAAGCGGACCTTCCAGGCCATCGACCACTGCGTCGGCAACGTGGAACTCGGCCGGATGAACGAGTGGGTCGGCTTCTACAACAAGGTCATGGGCTTCACCAACATGAAGGAGTTCGTGGGCGACGACATCGCCACCGAGTACTCCGCCCTCATGTCGAAGGTCGTCGCCGACGGCACCCTGAAGGTGAAGTTTCCGATCAACGAACCGGCGATCGCCAAGAAGAAGTCCCAGATCGACGAGTACCTGGAGTTCTACGGCGGCGCGGGCGTCCAGCACATCGCGCTCGCCACGAACGACATCGTCGCCTCGGTGCGCGCGATGCGGGCGGCCGGCGTCCAGTTCCTGGACACCCCCGACTCGTACTACGACACCCTCGGCGAGTGGGCGGGCGAGACCCGCGTCCCCGTGGAGACCCTGCGCGAGCTGAAGATCCTCGTCGACCGCGACGAGGACGGCTACCTGCTGCAGATCTTCACCAAGCCCGTCCAGGACCGCCCGACCGTCTTCTTCGAGATGATTGAGCGCCATGGCTCGATGGGCTTCGGCAAGGGCAACTTCAAGGCCCTGTTCGAGGCGATCGAGCGCGAGCAGGAGAAGCGCGGCAACCTCTGAGCTCCCAGGGCGTGAAGGCGGGGCCTCCGGCGAACCCGGAGCCCCGCCTCATATGTTGCCCGTGCCCGGAGGGCGCGCTGTCGGGGCGGCGACCGCGACTCGGCGTCCTGCACGGTCACCTTCGCGGACCCGGCCGACGGCCCCGAGTACCACGCCGTCGGTACCCGCCTGGTCATCGCCGACGGACGCCCACTCTCTCCCCCGCGACCTCGCCGTCGACGGAAATCGCCGGACGGCCTGCGATGTGCGGGCCGTCCGGCGGCCGGACCGACGCGGGACCCGGGCGAAGTACCGGCTGCCCCGTCAGCGGGCTGCTCAACACATGCGAGGCCGGGGCCTTAGCGGGCGCCTGCCGCTGCGGCGCCGGTGCGACGGGCCGCGGCTCCGGCGCCGGATCGGGTGCCCGGGCGGGCTGCATGCCCTGCGGGACGTCAGCCGGAGGGCCGCCCAGGGAATCCAGGGCCTTCTGGGCCGCAGGGCCTTCCAGCGGCGAGAAGTGCGGGTTGATGAGCAGGGCCTCCGCCAGATTGCGGCGCGCCGGACCGTAGTCCTTCAACGCCTGCTGGATCGCGCCCAGGTGGGACATGTACGAGGCGTTCTGCCCATCCGTGTCGACCGCCCGCGTCGCGTACTGCAGCGCGGAGGACGAGTCGCCGGAGCGGTGCAGCGCCCAGCCCAGCGCGTCCGCCACCGCCGCGCTGCGGTGCGACCGGTCCCACTCCGCCTTCAGCAGCTTCACCGCCGCGGCCGGGTCCCCGTGATCGGTCTCGAAACGGCCGCGCAGAGCTGCGTTGTCCACGCCCTCGCCGTCGTCACGCGCGAGAGCCGTGCCGAGCTGCGCGTACTGGCTGCGGGCATCTTCGTCCCGGCCCAGCGACTCGTACAACTCGCCCAGCGCCAGCATGTATTCGGGCCGGGGGAGGTTGGCCAGCGCCGCCTTGTAGTCGCGCTCGGCCTCGTCCGTACGGCCGAGCGCCACCAGCGCCCTGGCCCGGCCCGCGAGCGACGGATGGGCACGGTCGGTCCGCAGCGCCGCGCTGTACTGCGCCACCGCCTTGTCGGGCTCGCCACGCTCCCAGGCCAGTTCGCCCAGCAGATACAGGCATTCCGCCTTCTGCGCCGGTGTGGTGGCCCGGTCCGCCGCGGCCTGCGCGTCGGCCTGCGCGTCCTCGCGCCGGCCGAGGTCCCGGTACCTCTGCGCCGTCCGGATGAGAGCCGGGGCGCCGGAGTGCAGCGCCGTGAACTTCTCCACCGCAGTGTTCGCGGACTCGTAGTCACCGAGGCCGTTGTACGCGTCGATCAGGGCCGGATACACGTTCCACTGTTTCGGCTGCCGTGCCCGTACCGTCTCACCCCACTTCTTCGCCGTGACGAAGTCGTGCCGGGCATTGGCGAGCGTCGCGAGCCCCACCCAGGCCGCCGTGTTCCCTTTCTCACCCGGCTGTACGTCCAGCGAACGCTTCAGCGCCTGTTCGGCCCGGCTGTAGTACGCCGCGTCCGCGGAACGCTGCCCCCACTCCACATAGGCCGTGCCGAGCAACGCCCACGACGGCGCGTCGGACGGATGCGTGCCCACCCACTGCTGCCGGTCCCCGATCAGCGCCGTCAGATCGGAGAGCGAGGCGGGGGAGCCCATGTCCCTGGCCTTCAGGGCCCGCGAAACCGGACCGGGCGCGGGCGGCGGCGCGGACTTCTTCTCGTCCTCCGGCACGGCCACCACCGCACCTGTCACCAGTACCGCACCCGCCACCGCACCCATGGCCGCCCTGCGCAGCGTCGTACGCAGCGAAAGGGGCGGCAGTTCGGACGGGGCCGGGCCGGGCGACGCCGGGTCCGGCGGTGCGGGGCCGGTTCCGGGAGGTTCAAGGGGAGGCTCGGTCGAATCGGGGGACTGCGGAGGCTGCTGCGGCGTGACATCCATGCCGATCACTCTGCGTCAGTACGAAGAGCACACCGCGCCTTGCGGAGGCTGCGGCAGACGGGTTCACACCAATGGGCCCGAGTGCCACGCTTGGATCATGAACGGTCTTCTCGAACAACTGCGTGCGGGTCTGCCCGCCGAGGCCCTGACCACCGATCCGGACGTCATCGCCTCCTACGCCCACGACATGGCGAGCTTCTGCGATGCGGGAACGCCGGCCGTCGTCGTGCTCCCGCGCACGGTCGAGCAGGTCCAGCACGTCATGCGCACAGCCACGGCCCTGCGCGTCCCGGTCGTCCCGCAGGGAGCCCGTACCGGTCTGTCGGGCGCGGCCAACGCCTGCGACGACTGCATCGTGCTGTCCCTGGTGAAGATGGACCGGATCCTGGAGATCAGCCCCGTCGACCGGATCGCCGTCGTCGAACCGGGCGTCATCAACGCGGTGCTGTCCCGGGCGGTCAACGAGCACGGTCTCTACTACCCGCCGGACCCCTCCAGCTGGGAGACGTGCACCATCGGCGGCAACATCGGCACCGCGTCCGGCGGTCTGTGCTGCGTGAAGTACGGGGTCACCGCCGAGTACGTACTCGGCCTGGAGGTCGTCCTCGCCGACGGGCGGCTGCTCACGACCGGCCGCCGTACCGCCAAGGGCGTCGCCGGATACGACCTCACCCGGCTCTTCGTCGGCTCGGAGGGCAGCCTCGGCATCGTCGTCAAGGCCGTGCTCGCGCTGAAGCCCCGGCCGCCGCAGCAGCTGGTCCTGGCCGCCGAGTTCCCGAGCGCGGCCACCGCCTGCGAGGCGATCTGCCGGATCATGGAGCGCGGTCACACCCCGTCACTCCTCGAACTGATGGACCGTACAACAGTCCATGCCGTCAACAGGATGGCCAACATGGGCCTCCCCGACACCACCGAGGCGCTCCTGCTCGCCGCCTTCGACACCCCGGACCCGTCGGCCGACCTGGCCGCCGTCGCCGAGCTGTGCACCACGGCGGGCGCCACCGAGGTGGTCCCCGCTGAGGACGCCGCCGAGTCCGAAATGCTGCTCCAGGCCCGGCGGATGTCGCTCACCGCACTGGAGACGGTCAAGTCGGCCACGATGATCGACGACGTCTGCGTACCGCGCTCGAAGCTCGGCGCGATGCTCGAAGGCACCGCCGCCGTCGCCGAGAAGTACGACCTCACCATCGGCGTCTGCGCGCACGCGGGCGACGGCAACACCCACCCCGTCGTCTGCTTCGACCACACCGACGCCGACGAGTCCCGGCGGGCCCGGGAATCCTTCGACGAGATCATGGCGCTCGGCCTGGAACTCGGCGGCACGATCACCGGTGAACACGGCGTCGGCGTCCTGAAGAAGGAATGGCTCGCGCGTGAGCTCGGCGAGGTGAGCGTCGAACTGCACCGGGGCATCAAGCAGGCGTTCGACCCGCTCGGGCTGCTCAACCCGGGCAAGGTGTTCTGACGGCCGGCCAGGCCGCGCCCGCTCACGCCTCGCCGTCCTGCCACTCGTCCGACGCCCACGGCTCGCTCAGCCACAGATCGTCGGCCGGCAGCGGCGCGAGCAGCTCGGCGAGGGCCTCGTCGATGCCGAGCCGCTCGGTCTCCGTACCCGGCGGAACCAGCCGCAGAGTCCGCTCCACCCAGGTGGCCACCACGGCGGACGGCACCTCCAGAAGGGCGTCGCCGTCGGGCGAGGCCAGGGCCACGAAGATGACGTTGCGCCGGTCGACCTTGGTGGGCCAGATCCGCACATCCCCCTGGCCGCACGGCCGGAACACGCCCTCGACCAGCAGATCGCGGGCGAACGTCCAGTGGACGGGGAAGTCGGAGCCGACGTGAAAGGCGACGTGCACGGCGTACGGGTCCTCCGTGCGGTACGTCAGCCGGGCAGGGACGGGGATGCTGCGCTCGGGCGACAGAACCAGCCTGAGCTCCAGTTCGCGTTCCACGACGGTGTGCATGAGTGCGTCCTTTCGGTGCCTGTGGGCCGGTTCCGCGACCGGGCCGCACAGGGAGAGAGCGCCCTCCTCGCCATCTATTACGCGACTTCCGGAAAAAATTTCTGCGTGACCGGAAAGTGGCTCAAACCCCTGGACCGGCCCAGGGGTACGCGGGCGTCTGATAGATGTGGACCCGTTGTATTGAGGCCTCGAAGAGATACGGGACCACGGTGATGAGCGCCCCAACCCCGGCACCCGGTGACGATAGCCCCCGCGAGGGGTACTACCCCGACCCGTCCATTCCCGGATATGTCCGGTACTGGAACGGCGCTTCGTGGGTGCCCGGCACGAGCCGGCCCGCCCCTCAGCAGGGCGAGCCGATGCCCGCAACGTCGTCCGGAGCGGCGGCCGAACCGCAGCCGCAGCCGTCGGCCCCGGCGCCCGCGCCGGTGGACGAGACCGGTCCGGTCTTCCTCGACGAGGAGCCGTACGCGGACAACCGCCCCGAACCGGCCACCGCCTGGCAGGCCGACGCCTCCCGGCAGACCGGCTTCGGCGGCGAACGCGACCGGCGGGTCTCCTGGGGCGGCGCCGGGCAGCCCGGCGGACAGGGCGAGCCGGGTCGGCAGAGCGAGCAGAGCCGGCCGCCGTCGGGACCGGAGTCCGGCCGGGATCCGCGTACGCCTGCGGACCGGGCCCCGGCCGATCGTGTCCCTGCGGACCGGACCCCCGCGGTCCGGGAGCCTGTCGATCGGACCCCCGCGGTCCGGGAGCCCGTCGACCGTGTTCCCGCAGACCCGCGCCGACCGGCCTCCCCGGATCCGACGGGCGGTGCACTGCCGGGCATGCGTGACGGCAGGAGCCAAGCCCCCGAGAACACGGCCGCGATCCGCGCCGTGGGCCGGGGCGGCCGGCCGCCGGCTCCCCGGACGACGGAACAGGTGCCTGCGGACGGGACGATGGCGATCCGCGCGATCGCCCCCGGGGCCGGCGCGCAGCCCCCCGCACAGGCCCAGGCTCCCGCCCCCGCACAGGCCCAGACCCCCGCCCCCGCACAGGCCCAGACCCCCGCCCCCGCACAGGCCCAGACCCCCGCCCCCGTACAGGCCCAGGCTCCCGCCCCGGCTCAGAACCGGGCCCCCGCCCCGGCCCCCGCCGAGCTCAACAGCCCTCTCACCCCGGGCCCCGGCGGCGGTGCCGCCTCCTGGGCGCAGCAGGTCCACCAACTCGCCCAGCCCGACCAGGCGGCTCAGCCTCAGCAACACCAACCCCAACCCCAACCCCACCCCCCGCTCCTGGGACAGCAGCCTCACCCACAGCTCGGTGCGCACGGTGGACAGCCGGACCAGCCCGTCGTGCCCTGGAAGCCCCCGGTCAGCGACCCCTTCCAGCAGCTGGCGCAGGCCCAGGCATCGGCCAGGCCCGCCGGACTCGGCAGGAGGTTCACCGCCCGGCTCGTCGACACGGTGGTGCTGGCGGCGCTCGTCGGCGCGATCGGCTTCCCGCTCGTCTCGCGGGCGATGGACCACATCGACGAGAAGATCAGCGCGGCGAAGCTGTCCGGTGAGACGGTCACCGTCTGGCTGGTGGACTCCACCACGGCCGTTCTGTTCGGTGGGGTGCTCGGCGCGTTCCTCGTGCTCGGCGTCCTGCTGGAGGCGCTGCCGACCGCCAAGTGGGGCCGTACGCTCGGCAAGAAGCTCTGCGGACTCGAAGTGCGGGACATCGAGTCCCACGAGGCCCCGTCCTTCGGCGCCGCGCTGCGCCGCTGGCTGGTCTACGGCGTGCTGGGCGTCCTGGTGGTCGGAGTGGTCAATGTGCTCTGGTGCCTGTTCGACCGGCCGTGGCGCCAGTGCTGGCACGACAAGGCGGCGCGCACCTTCGTAGCGGGCTGATTGTGCGCGAGGGCCGCGGAGACCACTCCTCCGGCTGACGGCTCATCGGGGGAGGGGCCTTCGGGGGACGTGCCGTTCCCCCGAACGCACCCGAGCCGTTGCGGGTGCCCGTGGGCCGGGGTGCACTGCCCCCATGAGCAACGATCAGCCGACGTCCGGTCAGCCGCCCGAGGAAGACCCGTTCCTCAAGAAGCCGCAGGAACCGCAGGAACCGCAGGGGCCGCGGGAGCCGCAGGGGCCGCAGGGGCCGCAGGGGCCGCCGTCGGGTTCGCCCTACGACAGCGCTCCGCCGCCTCCTCCTCCACCGCCGCCGCCGTACGATTCCGGTCCCTACGGCGGCGGTGGTCCGTACGGGGGCGTGGATCCGCTGGCCGGTATGCCGCCGCTCGGCGAGCCCGGCAAGCGGATTCTGGCCCGGCTGATCGACTTCCTGATCATCTCGATCCCGCTGTATCTGATCTCGTTGCCGTGGGGCGGCGCGGTCGAGATGCGCGACAACAACAGCGGCAACAGCAACTTCAGCGATGTCTTCAGCCAGACGTACAGCGGGCACCAGTTGCTCTGGTCGCTGATCGGTCTGGTGGTCTACGTCGGGTACGACACGTACTTCACACACAAGGACGGCCGGACCATCGGCAAGCGGCTGTTGAAGCTGCGGGTCGCGATGCTCAACGACGGCCGGGTGCCGGACAGCGGTGCGTCGTTCCTGCGGGCCGTGGTGCTGTGGCTGCCGGCGCTGCTGTGCTGCCCGTGCCTGTGGTGGCTGATCAACATCGTGCTCATGTTCACGGACAAGCCGTACCGGCAGGGCCTCCACGACAAGGCGGCGAAGACGGTGGTCGTCCAGACCGACTAGGGGGTGCCGGACGCTTCCTGGGCCCCTCCTGCGCCTTACGGCCCCGGTCTCTGTACAGACTCGAAAACCGAGTCTGTACAGAGACCGGGGCCGTATGCGTCAGCGCCGCAGGGAATGCTCGCCCAGCAGCTCGTCCACACGCGCCGCGGCGCGCTGCTCGGCCGTGCGGGCCGCCGGGATCGGGGCCTGGACTCCGTCGCGGGCGAGGCCTTCGGCCTCGACGGCGGCCGAGACCGCATCCTGGTTCGTACGAACTGCGGCCCCGGCCTTCGCCGACTTCGCTGTTTTCGCCCGGGACGGGTGGGGTACGGTCACGGCCACCAGCAGGCCGAGCGCAAGTGCCGCGGTCCCGATGACGGCGACGCCGAGGCCCGAACCCGTACGGGAGAGCAGCAGCATGGCGAGGGTCGAGAAGACGACGGTGACCGAACCGTAGGAAATCTGTGCGGCAGTGATACGCGGCATGTCGGTATCCGTCCTGGGGGCATCGGATGGGCAGTCTCTCAACACGGTCGCACTGTCGAGCGACTCTACGACGGTGGATGCCCGTGAGGAACCGGTAGTAAGCATCACCTAACCCACGGTACCGGTGCACGGGGGGCGCACGGATTCATTCCGTTCCCCAATCGCGTTCCTGGACGCGCTGGTTGCCTACATGGTGAACGTCCGGATAACGGAAATGTGCTCCTGCATAGTGCACTTGGCCTGTTCAAGTCAAGGTCTGTCTTTTCTCGCGTAACTCCGGTCGAATGTCGTCACTTGTGACGCGTATCCGCGCGCGGCCCCTTTACACCACCCCAGGCCGCAGCCGCGGACGCCGGGGAGGACTGCATCAAGTGACCACTAACAGACGGGCGCTTCGCGCCGCAGCGGTTGTCGTGGCCATGGCCGCCACTGCCGCCACGGCGTCGGCTTTCGCCACCGCCCAGGCGGATGAGCACACATCGGGGGCGAAGGCGCCGGTAGCCGACCGCCGCGACCCGGGGTCGGCCAAGGGCAACGCGCACGACCTGCAGGGCCCCTTCAGCGAGCAGCAGGACGCCCAGCGTCAGGCCGCCCTGGAGCAGGTCATGGCGGGCGACAAGAAGGTGACGACGCGGGGCGGCTCCAAGGTCGTCAAGCTCGACGACAAGAAGTACGTCGAGCTCGGCCGCGAGAAGACCGACAAGATCTTCACGGTTCTGGTGGAGTTCGGCGACAAGGTCGACAACACGACCATGTTCGACCCGGACGGCGACGGCCCCGAGCCGGCCGTTCCGAAGTACGGCGGCACGCCCGGCCCGGCGCACAACAAGATAGCCAAGCCGGACCCCAAGAAGGACAACAGCACCGCCTGGCAGGCCGACTACAACCAGGCACACTTCCAGGACCTCTACTTCGGTACGGGTGCCGGCAAGGACTCGCTGAAGACGTACTACGAGAAGACGTCCTCCGGACGCTACTCGGTCGACGGCGAGGTCTCCGACTGGGTCAAGGTGCCGTACAACGAGGCCCGTTACGGGTCCAACTACTGCGGCTCGACCAACTGCGCCAACGCCTGGGACATGATCAAGGACGGCGTGAACGCCTGGGCCGCCGACCAGAAGGCCAAGGGTCGTACGCCCGAGCAGATCAAGACGGACCTCGCGAAGTACGACCAGTGGGACCGTTACGACCACGACAACGACGGCAACTTCAACGAGCCCGACGGCTACATCGACCACTTCCAGATCGTCCACGCCGGTGAGGACGAGTCCGCGGGCGGCGGCGTCGAGGGCAAGAACGCCATCTGGGCGCACCGCTGGTACGCGTACGGCACCGACGCCGGTGCGACCGGCCCGGCCGACAACAAGGCCGGCGGCACCGAGATCGGTGACACCGGCATCTGGGTCGGCGACTACACCGCGCAGCCCGAGAACGGCGGCCTGGGTGTCTTCGCCCACGAGTACGGCCACGACCTCGGTCTGCCGGACCTCTACGACACCACCAACCGCGCCGAGAACTCGGTCGGTTTCTGGTCCCTGATGTCGGCCGGCTCCTGGCTCGGCACCGGCAAGAACCAGATCGGTGACCTGCCCGGCGACATGACCGCCTGGGACAAGCTCCAGCTGGGCTGGCTCGACTACGCCAAGGCCAAGGCCGCGACGAACTCCACCCACAAGCTGGGCGTGTCCGAGTACAACACCAAGGACAAGCAGGCGCTCCTCGTCTCGCTGCCCGACAAGCCCGTCACCACCGCTGTCACGAAGCCCGCCGAGGGCTCCAAGCAGTGGTGGAGCGACATGGGTGACAACCTCAACAACACCCTGTCCCGTTCGGTCGATCTGACCGGCAAGTCCAAGGCGTCCCTCGACCTTTCGGGCTGGTGGGACATCGAGAAGGACTACGACTACCTCTACGCCGAGGTGTCGGAGAACGGCGGCACCAGCTGGACCGCGATCGACGGCACCGCCGACGGCAAGGCGATCCCGCGCGACGCCAGTGACAAGCCGGCCCTGACCGACGTCTCCGGCAAGTACCAGAAGCTCTCGTACCCGCTGGACGCCTACGCGGGCAAGAAGATCGACATCCGCTTCCGTTACGCCACCGACGGCGGCATGGCCAAACTCGGCTTCGCGGCCGATATGATCTCGGTGACCGCCGACGGTGCCGCGCTCTTCACGGACAACGCCGAGGGCGACGACAACGGCTGGACCGCCAAGGGCTTCTCCCGCGTCGGCGAGTCGTTCACCAAGGACTACCCGCAGTTCTACATCGCGGAGAACCGCCAGTACGTCAGCTACGACCGGACCCTCAAGGTCGGCCCGTACAACTTCGGCTTCTCCAAGACCCGTCCGGACTGGGTCGAGCACTACCCGTACCAGAACGGTCTGCTCATCTGGCTCTGGGACACCTCCCAGAAGGACAACAACGTCTCGACCCACCCGGGCAAGGGCCTGATCCTGCCGATCGACGCACACGCCAAGCCGCTGAAGTGGGCGGACGGCACGGTCATCCGCAACAAGATCCAGCCCTTCGACGCGCCCTTCAGCCGGCAGGCGACCGACGGCTTCACGCTGCACAACGCCGACGTGGCGCTGAAGATCAAGCCGCAGCTCGGCATCCCGGTCTTCGACGACCACAAGGGAACCTACTGGTACAGCGAGAACAAGACCGGAAGTGTTCAGGTCGCTGACACGAACACCCGGATCACGATCGTCAGCGAGCCGCGCGACGGCTCGACGGTGACCGTGAAGGTCGGGGCCTCGCGCAAGTAATCCCGCATCATCGCAGGTCAGAGCTTGATCGGCCGTCGCCCTCTAGCGGGCGGCGGCCGATCGTGTTTAGGTGCGTCTTGTCCAGATCCTTATTGACATGACGTCTCACGGGGGAGCGCGGAGCATGGCAGGCGGAGGGTTCAGCAAGTTGCCGAACGGCAGTGTGGTGGTGGCGATCACCCTGACCGGTCCGACGGACGGAACGGGTCCGGGCACCCCGGTCCGGGTCCTGGTGCACGCCGCCAACCGGGCCCGCGCGCTGACCCGGCTGCGCAATCTGGGCCTGCGCGCCGTCTACCTCCGCGGCAACGCCGAGCCGCCCACCCCGGACGAGATCACCGCCGTGCTGCACCACCCGGACGGGGTGCTCTGGCGAGCGAGACCGGAGCGGGCCCAGGAGCTCTGGCACCCGATCCGGGCGCTGCTCCGCCCGGCGGTGCCGGCCGTACCGGACCACCGACCGGCCTGAGAGCAGGGGGCCGGTGACGGGCGTGATCGGGTGAGAGCGGCAAGGGGCGGCGAGGAACCGCGGCAGCTCTCGCCCGACTACACCACGACGGGCTTGCCGGAAAGCTTCACGCCCGCCCGGCGGAGCTCCTCCAGCGCCCGCTCCGTGGTCTCCTCGGCGACCCCCGCGGTCAGATCGAGCAGCACATGCGCCGTGAGACCTGCCCGGACCGCGTCCAGCGCCGTCGCCCGCACGCAGTGGTCGGTCGCGATGCCGACCACGTCGACCTCGGTGACCCCGCGGTCCCGCAGCCAGTCGGCCAGCCCCACACCGTTCTCGTCGAGGCCCTCGAAGCCGCTGTACGCCGCGGCATAGGCACCTTTGTCGAACACCGCGTCGATCGCCCCCGAGGCGACCGCAGGGGCGAAATTGGGGTGGAAGCCCACCCCCTCCGTACCGGCGACACAGTGCGCCGGCCAGGTGTGCTCGTAGTCCGGCTCAGTGGAGAAGTGGTTGCCCGGGTCGACATGGTGGTCACGGGTGGCCACCACATGGCGGTACCCGGGCTGGGCCTCGCCGATCAGGTCGGTGATGGCGGCGGCGACATCGGCACCCCCTGCCACGGCGAGGCTGCCGCCCTCGCAGAAGTCGTTCTGAACGTCCACGACGATCAAGGCGCGGTGCATGGCGGGTGTCCTTCGGTGGGGGACGGTCGGCGGTCATGGGGGGCGTATTCGAGCCTAGAGACTCCGGAGCGGCTTAGGGAGGGGACGTCATCAAGCCCGCCGAGGGGCCCCCTCCCACGCGCTTCAGGCTATGGAGACCGAGGGCAAAGCGGTAGCCGGGCGCCCCGGTCTTTGTCCCGCCGCTCCCGTCACATGTACTCCGTGGGAATCACCGGCTCCCCGCGGGACAACTGCATCGCCGACATCGGCAGCCCCGACCGGGCCGCTATGTGCCGCTCGCGCGCCGCGTCCAACGGCTCACGGGCGATCACCTCACCACCCCTGACCAGCTCGGCCAGCAGCTGCCGGTCGGCCAGCTCGGCCGGTACGGGACCGGTGCCGATCACCTCGGCCTCGGCCACCCCGTTCTCGTCCAGTCGGCGCGCGGCCCACTTGCGACCGCCCACGGACGTCTTCGCGCCGAGCGACTTCTTGGCGACCGGACGCAGCGGCTCCGCGGGGTCGGTGGATGGGGCGCGGGCGACCAGCTTGTAGACCATCGAGCAGGTGGGATGCCCACTGCCGGTCACCAGCTGCGTGCCCACCCCGTAGGCGTCGACCGGCGCCGCGGCCAGCGACGCGATCGCGTACTCGTCCAGATCCGACGTCACCACGATCTTCGTCCCGGTCGCGCCCAGCTCGTCCAGCTGCTGCCGCACCCGGTGCGCGACCAGCAGCAGGTCCCCGGAGTCGATCCGTACGGCACCCAGCTCGGTACCCGCGACCTCGACCGCCGTACGGACCGCCTCCGCGACGTCGTACGTGTCGACCAGCAGCGTCGTGCCCCGGCCCAGCGAGTCGACCTGGGCCCGGAACGCGTCCCGCTCGGTGTCGTGCAGCAGCGTGAAGGCGTGGGCGCTCGTCCCGACGGTCGGGATGTTGTAGCGGAAGCCCGCGGCCAGGTCGGATGTGGTGTCGAAGCCGCCGATGTAGGCGGCACGCGCCGACGCCACCGCCGACAGTTCATGGGTGCGTCGTGCACCCATCTCGATCAGCCCGCGCCCGCCTGCCGCGGCGGACATCCGCGACGCCGCCGCGGCGATCGCCGAGTCGTGGTTGAGGATCGACAGGATCACCGTTTCCAGCAGCACGCACTCGGCGAAGGAGCTCTCGACCCGCAGGATCGGCGAGCCGGGGAAGTACACCTCGCCCTCGGGGTAGCCCCAGATGTCGCCGCTGAAGCGGTAGTCGGCCAGCCAGGCGAGCGTGGGCCCGTCGACGACGTTCTGTTCGCGCAGGAAGGTGAGCATCTCGTCGTCGAAGTGGAAGTTCTCCACCGCGTCCAGCACCCGTCCGATGCCCGCGACGACGCCGTAGCGCCGTCCCTCCGGCAGGCGGCGGGTGAACGCCTCGAAGACCGAGCGCCGGTCGGCCGTGCCGGCCTTCAGGGCGGCCTGCACCATCGTGAGCTCGTACTGGTCGGTGAAGAGCGCGGTCGACGGCACACCGACCCGTCGCCCAAGGTCCGCAGAGTTCATGGTCCGGATGCTACCCCTATGTCGTCAGAGTGACGAGATCTCGGGTCGTTTGTGCGATGACACCTCCCGGGTGGCAGCATGGGGTGGGTGAGTGTCGCCCCCACTGAGATCGAGCGTCCCGAATCGGCCGAGGAGAGTCTTGTCGTCCCCGAGCCCGACGTCCCCTGGGTGACGCTGGTCCACAACGACCCGGTCAACCTCATGAGCTATGTGACCTATGTCTTCCAGGCCTACTTCGGCTACTCCAAGGACAAGGCCCACAAGCTGATGCTGGACGTCCACCACAAGGGCCGCGCCGTCGTCTCCAGCGGCAGCCGCGAGGAGATGGAACGCGACGTCCAGGCCATGCACGGCTACGGACTGTGGGCCACCCTCACGCAGGACCGCAACTAGACCGATCCTCCTCTGCCCCGCCCGACCCACCATCGGAGAAAACCCATGGCCGGCCACTTCGAGGCCACCCCCGGCGGCGGCGCGGCCGTCGCGCTCGACGAGGTGGAGATCGCGATCCTGCGCTCCCTCGCCGTCCAGCTGCTGGAACTGATCGGCCCCGGCGACGAACCCGCCGAGGGCGAGGACCCGCTCGCCGCCCTCTTCGCCGAGGGGCCCAGCGAACCGCCCACCGACCCCGCCCTGGCCCGCCTCTTCCCCGAGGCGTACGGCGACAAGGACAGCGAACTGCGCGCCGCTTCCGCCGAGTTCCGCCGCTTCACCGAGAACGATCTGCGCAGCCGTAAGCGCGACGACGCCCTCACTGTCGTACGCACCCTGGATGCCCTCTCCGTCACCGAGGACGGCGACGCCGTACTGGAACTCACCGGCGACGAATGCCGCAAGTGGCTCGGCGCGCTCAATGACCTCCGGCTGACCATCGGCACCCGCCTCGAGGTCTCCGACGACGACGAGGCCGGCTCGCTCTACCGGCTTCCCGACAGCGACCCGCGCAAGCCGATGATGATGGCCTATCTCTGGCTCGGCGCGCTCCAGGAAACCCTCGTGGAAACCCTGATGCCGTAGTTCCCGCATGTGAAGTTCCCGATCACTCGCTTGCGCGAATCCCGATCACTCGCTTGCGGACTTTCCGAGCGCTCTTTTACGGACTTTCCGATCACTCGCGCATCGCGTTCGCTCAACGAACGCTCAAATCCGGATAACGATCCTGTCACCCGAACGGTCTCTTTTGTGGCGGCTGGAAACCCTTGTCCGCTTTTTCCTGTGGTGTGCCCCACATAATGTCCGATGATCCACCCATGTGACCGTGGTAAATCTTCACGACCGCTCGGGGACGCCACCTCTGTTCCCGAGGGCGCTACAGGCCGGCGACCGCCGGCGGCACTCCATCCATATCCGGGGGGATCAGGACCTGATCCGCAGCCTCAACGGCGCGGATCAGCGTGGAGAAAGGCGCAGCACATGACATCGGCGCAGGTCGACAAGGGACAAGACGGCCGCAAGGCCGCAGCGGTCGCGGATGCCGGAACGGCGGGCGAGGGGTACCAGCGAGCCCTCGGCGCCCGTCAGATCCAGATGATTGCCATCGGCGGGGCCATCGGCACCGGCCTCTTCCTCGGTGCGGGAAAGGCGATCGCCAAGGCCGGGCCCAGCCTCATCCTGGCCTATGCCATCGCGGGCCTGGTGATCTTCTTCATCATGCGGGCCCTGGGTGAACTCCTCATGTACCGCCCCGTGTCGGGCTCCTTCTCGGAGTACGCCCGCGAATTCATCGGTCCCTTCGCGGGCTTTGTCACCGGCTGGACCTACTGGCTGTTCTGGGTCGTCACCGGAATCACCGAAGTCACCGCGGCCGCCCAGTACATGACCTTCTGGTTCGACATTCCTCAGTGGGTGTCGGCGCTGATCTTCACGATCATCCTGTACGGCGTGAACCTGATCTCCGTAAAGCTCTTCGGGGAACTCGAATTCTGGTTCTCGATGGTCAAGGTGACCGCCATCGTCGGCATGATCCTCATCTGCGCCGGAATTCTCACCCTCGGCTTCTCCGACGCCGGGGACACCGCGTCCGTCACCCACCTCTGGGCCGACGGCGGCTTCTTCCCGCACGGCATCAAGGGCACCTTGTTGACCCTGCAGATCGTGATGTTCGCCTTCCTCGCCGTGGAACTCGTCGGCGTCACCGCGGGCGAGTCCAAGGACCCGAAGACCGTCCTGCCCAAGGCCATCAACACCGTGCCGTGGCGCATCGCCGTCTTCTACGTCGGCGCCCTCATCATGATCCTCTCCGTGGTCCCGTGGACCGAGTTCCAGCCCGGCATCTCGCCGTTCGTCGCCGCCTTCCAGAAGATGGGCCTTGGCATCGGCGCCGGCATCGTCAACTTCGTCGTGCTGACCGCGGCCCTCTCCTCCTGCAACTCCGGCATGTACTCCACCGGCCGCATGCTCCGCGACCTCGCCCTCAACGGCCAGGGCCCGAAGTTCTTCACCAAGCTGACGAAGAGCGGTACCCCGCTCATCGGCACCACCTTCTCCGCCGCCCTGATGCTCGTCGGCGTCTGGATCAACTACCAGTGGCCCGGCGACGCCTTCACCTACGTCGTCTCCTTCGCCACCATCTCCGGCATGTGGGCTTGGATCATGATCCTCATCTGCCAGATCCGCTACCGCGGCCTCGCGGACCGCGGCGTGCTCCCGCAGTCCACGTTCCGGGCCCCCGGCGCCCCGTTCACCAGCGTCTTCGCGCTGGCCTTCATCGCCATGGTCATCGTGATGATGGGCATCGACAAGGACGCCAGGATCTCGCTGTACTGCGCCCCGCTCTGGGCGGCCGTCCTCGGCGTCTCGTACCTGGTGCTCAAGGCCCGCAACCCCGAGAACAAGGCCTTCGCGAAGAACTGAGGCCGACTCCGCACGAACCCCGAACCATCCCCTGACGACCGCCGCCCCAGCGACCGCGTCCACCATGCGGGCCCCCGCGTACCACCCCTCGGTACGCGGGGGCCCGCCCGCCTATCCTGGCGCCATGCTGACCATCACCCAGGCGCTCTACGACCAGATCGTCGCGCACTCCCGCGCCGACCACCCCGACGAGGCGTGCGGCGTGGTCGCGGGACCGGCCGGAACCGGCCGCGCCGAACGCTTCATCCCCATGCTCAACGCCGCCCGCTCGCCCACCTTCTACGAGTTCGACTCGGGCGACCTCCTCAAGCTCTACCGGGAGATGGACGACCGCGACGAGGAGCCGGTGATCATCTACCACTCCCACACCGCGACCGAGGCCTACCCGTCCCGCACCGACGTCACGTACGCCAACGAACCCGGCGCCCACTACGTGCTCGTCTCCACCGCGGACACCGACGACGCGGGCCCCTTCCAGTTCCGCTCCTACCGGATCGTGGACGGCGAGATCACCGAGGAGGACGTCGAGGTCGTCGAGGCGTACGAAGCCGCCTGACCTCCTCGCACCGCCCGACCCCGGCACTCCACCGGCCGGACGGGACCGGGCCCACCGCGGTCCCGTCCACCTGTCGAACACCGACCATCCATCAAGTGAGATCACATTCCGGATCAGGGACCGGGAATCGATACGATGAGCGCATGGTTCCCCATGACGTGAGCGACAAGACGCCGGGCATGCTGCTCGTTGCGCGGCTGCACGTCGACCTGTGCAGGCTCTCCAGCGCGATCTGTACGAGCCGCCTGCCCGCCGGCCGCAAGGCCTGAGCCGGGCTCGCGGCCCGAGCACCCATTCGTCACGCACCCACCCCTGCGCGGGGGCAGAGCCGCGCGCCCCACGCCACCTCTCCGCTTTCGACAGGAGCCCACGCCATGGCCATCGAGGTCCGCATCCCGACCATCCTCCGCACCTACACCGACGGCGCCAAGGCCGTCGAGGGCAACGGGGAGACCCTCGCCGACCTCTTCACGGACCTGGACAGCCGCCACAACGGCATCCGTGAGCGCATCGTCGACGGTGACCAGCTCCGTCGCTTCGTGAACGTCTACCTCAACGACGAGGACGTCCGCTTCCTCGACGGCATCTCCACCAAGCTCAGCGACGGCGACAGCGTCACCATCCTCCCGGCCGTCGCCGGAGGAGCCGCCGGGGCGAAGCCCTGTCCGGCCGGGGTGGCGGTCGGGCGACGGGCGGGCATGAACTGATGCGGTACGACAGCCCGCTCGCCGCGGTGGGCAACACCCCGCTCGTCCGCCTGCCGCGGCTGTCACCGTCGACCGACGTCCGCATCTGGGCCAAGCTGGAGGACCGCAACCCCACCGGCTCGATCAAGGACCGCCCCGCGCTCCACATGGTCGAACAGGCCGAGAAGGACGGCCGGCTGACCCCCGGCTGCACCATCCTGGAACCCACCAGCGGCAACACCGGCATCTCGCTCGCCATGGCGGCCAAGCTCAAGGGCTACCGCATCGTGTGCGTCATGCCGGAGAACACCTCCCAGGAACGGCGCGACCTGCTCGCCATGTGGGGCGCCGAGATCATCTCCTCCCCGGCGGCGGGCGGCTCCAACACGGCCGTACGCGTCGCCAAGGAACTGGCCGCCGAGCACCCCGACTGGGTCATGCTCTACCAGTACGGCAACCCGGACAACGCGGGCGCCCATTACGCCACCACCGGCCCGGAGATCCTCACCGACCTCCCGTCCATCACCCACTTCGTGGCGGGCCTCGGCACCACCGGCACGCTCATGGGCGTCGGCCGCTACCTGCGCGAGCACAAGCCCGACATCAAGATCGTCGCCGCCGAGCCGCGCTACGACGACCTGGTCTACGGGCTCCGCAACCTCGACGAGGGCTTCGTCCCCGAGCTCTACGACGCCTCCGTCCTCACCACCCGCTTCTCCGTCGGCTCCGCGGACGCCGTCACCCGTACCCGCGAACTGCTCCAGCAGGAGGGCATCTTCGCGGGCGTCTCCACCGGCGCCGCCCTCCACGCCGCGATCGGAGTGGGAAACAAGGCCGTCAAGGCGGGGGAGCCGGCCGACATCGTCTTCGTCGTCGCGGACGGCGGCTGGAAGTACCTGTCGACGGGCGTCTACACGGCCCCGACAACAGAAGCGGCCATCGAAACGCTGCACGGCCAGCTCTGGGCGTAACCCGTCCTGATTCGCCGGACGAGCCGAACATCCAGCCCGTCCGGCGATCGAGGACATCTTTCGGCCTCGTCGGCGTTCGATGCGCGAGGCCCGGGGCGGAGCCCCGCGTGCACCCCGGCCCCTCCGGCGTCCGAGGAGCGGAGCCCCCGGTTCCGGGAAGGGGCGGCTGGGGGAACAGGCCCGCCGCAGGCGCCCCCGCCGCGGCCCCGCCTCCACGCTCGCCCGCGCCCCGCCGCAGGCGCCCCCACCTCACCCAAGCCCCCGAACCCGCTCCCACACCTCCGGATCCACCACTCCCACCCGTCGCCGGAACCCCCGCACGGCAACCTCCCGCAACTCATCCGTCTCCAGGAAGCTCTCCCGCCCCCGAGCATCCCCCACCGTCCCCGTAGGCAGCGCGATCACCCCGGGCCGTTCCTCGTGATACTTGCTGGTGATCTTCGCGACGAGCGCCGAGTCACCCCGTACCGACAGCACCAGGCAGGGCCGGTCCTTCGCCCCGGGCCTGTCCTCGTACGGCACCGCGGCCCACCAGATCTCACCCGGCCGCGGCCTGCGCTCCGGCCCGGGCCCACGCCCCGGCCCCGCCGGTGGACGCCTCCGCCCGCCCGGACGCCCACCGGAGCGCGTACCCGCTGACCTGCCGGAGCGGCCCCGGGGCCGTTGCCCGCCCCGCCCCCGCCCATCGGCGACCGCTACGACGAGCGCGAGCAGGACGACAACGGCAATCGCGATCCACCACCAGGACATGCCCATGTCCCGACCGTACCGGCGTCCCCGCCTCTTCCATCGAACCGGTGACAGAGCAGGTGAGTTCCCCCACAACGGACGGCCGTGGAGGAGCGACCGGCTGTTTCGCGCCTTACGCTCGACAAACCGCTCAACAGACCGCACGAACCCTCCCCGTTCCCACGTCTCGGAGGTTCACGCTCCATGAAGCTCACCGTCGTCGGCTGCTCCGGCTCGTTCCCGTCCGCGGGATCAGCATGTTCGAGCTACCTCGTAGAGGCCGACGGCTTCAGGCTGCTCCTCGACATGGGCAACGGCGCCCTCGGTGAGCTGCAGCGCCATGTCGGTCTCTACGACCTCGACGCCATCTTCCTCAGCCACCTCCATGCCGATCACTGCATCGACATGTGCGCGTACTTCGTCGTCCGCTACTACCGGCACGACGGCGGCCGTCCCGCCCCGATCCCGGTCTACGGTCCCGACGGCACCGAGCAGCGGCTGACCACCGCCCACGCCGACACCCCGTCCGAGCGGTCGATGAGCGAGGTCTTCGACTTCCACACGCTGAAGCCGGGCTCGTTCGAGATCGGCCCCTTCTCGGTCCGTACGGAGAAGGTCTGCCACCCCGTCGACTCCTACGCCATCCGGCTCGAGCACGGCGGCCGCTCGCTCACGTACTCCGGCGACACGGGTGCCTGCGAGGCCCTGGACGAACTCGCCGAGGGCGCCGACCTGTTCCTCTGCGAAGCATCGTTCGTCCATGGCAAGGAGGACATCCCGGACCTCCACCTCAATGGCCGCGAGGCGGGCGACATCGCCGCCCGCGCCGGGGTGGGACGGCTCGTCCTCACCCACATCCCGCCGTGGACCGACGCCGACCGCAACCTGGCCGATGCCCGCCTGCTCTACAGCGGGCCGGTGGAGGTGGCGGCACCGGGCGCGGTCTACGAGATCTGACCGTCCCGCACATCCGGTGCACGACGAAGCCCTCACCTCCCGCGGGGAAGGTGAGGGCTTCGTCGTGCGCCGGGGTGAGGCCTACTTCGCCTCGGCCTTGAGGAGCTCGGCAAGCTCCTCGTCGGACTCGCGGCCCGGAGTCGGCAGGTTGAACCTGGTGATCGCGAAGCGGAAGACCACGTAGTAGACCACCGCGAAGCAGAGGCCGACCAGGACCAGCAGCCATGGCTTGCTCGCGATGCCGAGGTTCAGGAAGAAGTCGACCGCACCCGCGGAGAAGCCGAAGCCATCCTTCATGCCGAGGCCCCAGGTAAGGGCCATCGAGACACCGGTGAGCACCGCATGGATCGCATACAGCGCCGGTGCGATGAACATGAAGGTGAACTCGATCGGCTCGGTCACGCCGGTCACGAAGGCGGTGAGCGCGAGGGAGAACATCATGCCGCCGACGACCTTGCGGCGCTCCGGACGAGCACAGTGGACGATCGCGAGGCAGGCTGCCGGGAGGGCGAACATCATGATCGGGAAGAAGCCGGTCATGAACTGTCCGGCCGTCGGGTCACCGGCCAGGAAGCGGTTGATGTCGCCGTGGGCGCCGTTGTACTCGCCCGCCTGGAACCACGGGAACGAGTTCAGCAGGTGGTGCATGCCGACCGGGATCAGCGCACGGTTGGCCACACCGAAGATGCCCGCTCCGACCGCGCCGGAACCGACCAGCCACTCACCGAAGTTGTGCAGCACGGTGCCGAGTACCGGCCAGACGTAACCGAAGACGATGCCGATGAGCAGACCCGCGAAGGCGGAGAGGATCGGAACCAGGCGGCGGCCGCCGAAGAAGCCCGCCCAGGCCGGCAGCTTCGTCCGGTAGAACTTCTGGTAGAGCAGCGCGACGACGATGCCCATCACCACACCGCCGAGGACTCCTGCGTCCACGGGGGCGTCCGTCATGACTATCTTGCCGTCGACCACCGTCGCGATCTTCGGAAGATTGCTGTCCGTGAAGGTGGCGAGCACCTTCTGGAAGACCAGGTAGCCGGTGACGGCCGCGAGCGCGGTCGAGCCGTCCGACTTCTTGGCGAAGCCGATCGCGATACCGACGGCGAACAGCAGCGCCAAGTTGGCGAAGATCGCGTTACCACCCGCGTCCATGAAGCTCGCGATCTTGGTGACGAAGTCCGGGAACGACTCTCTGCCGAGCATGTCGTTGTGACCGAGCCGGACCAGCAGCGCGGCAGCGGGCAGCACCGCGACCGGCAGCATGAGGCTGCGGCCGATGCGCTGCATGACCGCCATCACGCCGGCGCCCTTCTTCTTGGTGACCGCGGGTGCGGTGTCTGCCGTGGACATCAACTTCCTCCATTGGGCAAGGCACCGCCCAGGTCATTGACGAGGGGAGGCGGCGACTCGGGAAACGCGGCAGAACGCACGCGGTCTGGACCACTCAGTGGTGTAGACCAGTTGTAGCACGGTGTGGGTGAGATAAGGAACCTGCAATTTCCGACTACTTCGCATTAGCCATCACCCACGCTCGGTGACATGGCGAGGGCCCCCGGACCGCAAGGGTCCGAGGGCCTGCTCCGGCCGGGCCGAAAGCTCGGCTGAAGTGCTACTTCGTGAGGTTCCTCTCGATCTCCTCCTCCAGCTCGTCGGGCTCCCGGCCCGGAGTCTGGAGATTGAATTTGGTGATCGCGAACCGGAAGATCACGTAGTACACGATGGCGAAGGCCAGACCGATCGGAATGATCAGCCAGGGTTTGGTCGCCAGGTGCCAGTTGATGACGTAGTCGATCAGCCCGGCGGAGAAACTGAAGCCGTCCTTGATCCCGATCGCCCATGTCACCGCCATCGAGACACCGGTGAGCACCGCGTGGATTGCGTAGAGCAGCGGTGCGACGAAGAGGAACGAGTACTCGATCGGTTCGGTGATTCCCGTCACGAACGACGTCAGGCCGACCGAGAGCATCATGCCGCCGACCGCCTTTTGGCGGTGCGGCTTGGCGCAGTGGTAGATCGCCAGCGCCGCCGCCGGGAGGGCGAACATCATGATCGGGAAGAAGCCCGAGGTGAACTGACCGGCCGTCGGGTCGCCCTGCAGGAACCGGTTGATGTCACCGTGCACGACCGTCCCGTCCGGCTTGGTGAAGTCGCCGAACTGGAACCAGACGAAAGTGTTCAGGAACTGGTGGAGGCCGATGACCAGCAGTGCGCGGTTGGCGACACCGAAGATGCCGGAGCCCACCCAGCCCAGGTCCACCAGCCACTTGGAGAAGCTGGTCAGGCCGTCGCCGATCGGCTGCCAGAGCCACGCGCACAACGCCCCGAGGAGGAGGCCGACGAACGCCATGATGATCGGGACGAGCCGGCGGCCGTTGAAGAAGCCCAGCCAGTCCACCAGCTTGACCCGGTGGTACCGCTGCCAGAACCAGGCGGACAGCAGACCCATCACGATGCCGCCGAACACCCCGGGGTTCTGGTACTCCGCGGCCGTGACCTTGGCGTTGCCGGTGACGCAGGTGCCGAACCAGGTGCCGCCCGAAGTGAACGTGGAACCGGGCGCACAGTCCACCGGGAAGGCGTGCAGCACCGCGTAATAGACGAGGAAGCCGGTCACCGCGGCGAGCGCGGTCGAACCGTCCGACTTCTTCGCCATGCCGATGGCGACGCCGACGCAGAACAGCAGCGGAAGGCCGAGTCCCGAGTCGAGCAGCGCGCCACCCGCGGCCGCGAAGACCTTGGCGACATTGCCCCAATGCAGGCCCTTGTCACCGAATACGTCCGGCTGGCCCAGCCGGTTGAGAATGCCTGCCGCCGGCAGGACGGCGATCGGGAGCTGGAGGCTGCGGCCCATCTTCTGGAGGCCCTGGAAGAGGCCGTTCCACCACGTCTTCCGTGGAACTGCGGCGCTGCTCGAGCTCATCGGCATCCTCCCGGAACAAGGTGCGCCCGGCGGTTGTTGCAGAATGGTGTAGACCAGTTGAGGTACGGTGCGTAACCCGCCTGGAAGGCAGGGCACCGGTGATCGTCATCATTGGGGACGGTCCAGTCACTCGCTCGCGAAGCTGGGCCAAACGTGCGTTACGGTGACGAAACGGACCCATGGTGGGCCGTCGCACGCATGTGAACAACCAGGGAGAAGGCCATGGCCAGCAAGGCTGAGAAGATCGTCGCCGGGCTCGGCGGTATCGAGAACATCGACGAGATCGAAGGCTGCATCACGCGCCTGCGCACCGAGGTCCACGACCCCAGCAAGGTCGACGAAGCCGCGCTCAAGGCCGCCGGAGCCCACGGTGTCGTCAAGATGGGCACCGCGATCCAGGTCGTCATCGGCACCGACGCCGACCCCATCGCCGCCGACATCGAAGACATGATGTGACCAGCCGCCGAACCCCCCGCTGAGCCCAAGCGCCCAGCACCGACGCAGGCCCTGCCCACCCGGACGGGGCCTGCGGTGCACCCGAACGGCCGCCACCCCCGCACCCGATAAAGTCGACACCATGTCTCGTATCGACGGCCGCACCCCCGAACAGCTCCGCCCCGTCACCATCGAACGCGGATGGAGCAAGCACGCCGAAGGCTCCGTACTCATCTCCTTCGGCGACACCAAGGTCTTCTGCACCGCCTCCGTCACCGAAGGCGTCCCCCGCTGGCGCAAGGGCAGCGGCGAAGGCTGGGTCACCGCCGAATACTCCATGCTGCCCCGCTCCACCAACACCCGCGGCGACCGCGAATCCGTACGCGGCAAGATCGGCGGCCGCACCCACGAGATCAGCCGCCTCATCGGCCGCTCCCTGCGCGCCGTCGTCGACTACAAGGCCCTCGGCGAGAACACCATCGTCCTCGACTGCGACGTCCTCCAGGCCGACGGCGGCACCCGCACCGCCGCCATCACCGGCGCCTACGTCGCCCTCGCCGACGCCGTCACCTGGGCCCAGCACAAGAAGCTCGTCAAGCACGGCCGCAAGCCGCTGACCGACACCGTCTCCGCGATCAGCGTCGGCATCGTCGACGGCACCCCCCTCCTCGACCTCTGCTACGAGGAGGACGTCCGCGCCGAGACCGACATGAACGTCGTCTGCACCGGCGACGGCCGCTTCGTCGAGGTCCAGGGCACCGCCGAGACCACCCCCTTCGACCGCAAGGAACTGGGCGCCCTCCTCGACCTCGCCACCGTCGGCTGCGCAGACCTCACCGCTTTCCAGAACGAGGCCCTGGCCCGCACGCTGGGCGAGTAAAGAAGCAACCAAATACGCACCACGACGCGTCGTTACGAACACGGGCGCACGGGTCGAACCGTGCGCCCGTCCGCGTATCCGCACCTGGGGAGGAACCGCACCATGGCCGAGGCCACCCGCCACCGCCGCATCACCGTCGCGCTGACCCTGACCGCCCTCGCCCTCACCGCGACAGCCGGCTGCGGTGCCGTAGACAAGGCACTCGACTGCGTCCGCACCGCCGACGCCATCGCCACCAGTGTCGACAACCTCCAACAGGCCGTCTCCAACGCCTCGAACGACCCCACCCAGGCATCCGAAGCCCTCGACGACATCGAGAAGGAACTCGGCAACCTCGGCGACAAGACCGACAACGCCGACCTCGGCAAGGCCGTCGACAACCTGCAGTCGGGCGTCGGCAACGTCCGCGACTCCATCGACAAGGGCGACGCCACCCCCGACATCACCCCGGTCACCGACGCCGCCAAGGAGATCGGCAAGGTCTGCACGCCCTGACCACCCCCGATACTGGGTGACATGACCCGCCTCATCCTCGCCACCCGCAACGCCGGGAAGATCACCGAACTCCACGCGATCCTCGCCGACGCAGGCCTCGACCACGAGCTCGTCGGCGCGGACGCGTACCCCCACATCCCCGACGTCAAGGAAACCGGCGTCACCTTCGCCGAGAACGCCCTCCTCAAGGCCCACGCCCTCGCGAAGGCCACCGGCCACCCCGCCATCGCCGACGACTCCGGCCTCTGCGTGGACGTACTCGGCGGCGCCCCCGGCATCTTCTCCGCCCGCTGGGCCGGCACCCACGGCGACGACCGGGCCAACCTGGACCTGCTCCTGGCCCAGCTCTCCGACATCGACAACCCGCACCGCGGCGCACACTTCGCCTGCGCGGCGGCCCTTGCCCTCCCCGACGGCACGGAACGCGTGGTCGAGGGCCGCCTGCTGGGCACCCTGCGCCACACCCCGTCCGGCACGAACGGCTTCGGCTACGACCCGATCCTCCAGCCGGACGGCGAAACCCGCACCTGCGCGGAACTGACCCCGGCGGAGAAGAACGCGATCAGCCACCGCGGCAAGGCGTTCCGGGCGCTGGTGCCGGTGGTGCGGGAGCTGTTGAGCCAGGCGTAACGGGTACGAGAACGGCCTGCGAATCAAGTTCTTTGATTCGCAGGCCGTTTACTGTGCGGCGGAAGGGATTCGAACCCTCAAGCCGTTTCACGGGCCACAGATCCTAAGTCTGCTGTGTCGCCATTGCACCACCGCCGCCAGCCGTCAGACATGCTACCGGGGTGCGCCTGCGGGTCGGCAGGTACGGGGTCAGAATCTCGGGTCCGGCGTCTGGGCCGTGGCCAGTTCTGCCGCCTCCTCATGTGTCTCCATGGGATGTCCCTCACATCTTCTCGGCCGTTTGAGGAAGTCCTCGAAGGGCCCGGGTCAGATCCCGAGGTCCTTGATGATCTTGGCTACGTGGCCGGTGGCCTTGACGTTGTAGAGGGCTCGTTCGACCTTGCCCTCTTCGTCCACGACGATCGTGGAGCGGATGACGCCCGTCACCGTTTTGCCGTAGAGCTTCTTCTCGCCGAAGGCGCCGTATGCCTCAAGGGTCTCCTTGGTGGGGTCGCCGACCAGGGTGACCTGGAGGCTTTCCTTCTCGCGGAACTTGGCGAGCTTCTCGGGCTTGTCGGGGGAGACGCCGATGACGTCGTATCCGGCGCCGGCGAGCAGATCCAGGTTGTCGGTGAAGTCGCAGGCCTGCTTGGTGCAGCCGGGGGTGAGGGCGGCCGGGTAGAAGTAGACGATGACCTTGCGGCCCTTGTGGTCGGCGAGCGAGATCTCGTTGCCGTCGGCGTCGGGGAGGGTGAAGGCGGGGGCGGTGTCGCCGGGCTGGAGTCGCTCGCTCATGGTTCTCCTCAGGTGGCACGTGGGGTGTACGGGACCGAGCGTAATAGGGGTGCCGCCGGGTACGTGGGCGGTCGAGCTGACAGACTGTCGATGAAGGTTTACCGGACGAGGACCACGGAGGCGGCGCAGTGTCGGATGCCAGGACCCCTGCGCAGATCGAGGCGGACATCATCAGCAGGCGTGAGCAGCTTGCGGTGGTGCTCGATGAGATCGGGGTGCGGGTGCACCCGAAGACGATCATGGGTGATGCGAAGGCCAAGGCTGCCGAGGCCGTGGACCGGACGGCCGGGCGGGCTTTTGTGGCGGTGAACCGGACGGTGTCGGACGTGAAGGCGCAGTTTGTTTCCGAGGACGGTACTCCGCGTCTGGAGCGGGTGATTCCGGCGGCGTTGCTCGCGGTGGGTGTCGTGGGTCTGCTCGCGGTGTCGAAGCGGCGGCGGAAGAACTGATGCCGCGGTCCGTGTACCCCGGAGGGGCGCGGAGCTGCGGCGGACAGGTAGGTTGCGGGGCGTGAGCGAGAACACCGACGACAAGCTGCCCATCCGCATGCTCCATGACCGTGTGCTGGTCCGGTCCGATACGCCGGAGGGCGAGCGGCGCTCGGGTGGCGGCATTCTGATTCCGGCGACGGCTGCGGTCGGCCGTCGGCTGGCCTGGGCCGTGGTGGTCGCGGTGGGGCAGAACGTGCGGACGGTGGAGCCGGGCGACCGGGTGCTGTACGACCCCGAGGACCGTGCTGAGGTCGAGGTGCGCGGTGTGGCGTACGTGCTGATGCGCGAGCGGGATCTGCATGCGGTGGCGGCGGACCGGTTCGAGGGGTCGGTGGATTCGACCGGGCTGTATCTGTAGGCGGCAGCAGTTGCGAGTAGGGCCTGGTGACCGATGTCACCAGGCCCTTTGCATGTTCTTTGCTACGGTGGTGTGACCCCGACGAGACGCGCCGTACCGGGCTATGCAAAGACGACGCACCCCGTGTTGTTCGCGTTTTCTGTCTCGTCGGAGGTTCCGTCATGGCGTGGGTTCTGCTGATTGTCGCCGGTCTGCTCGAAGTGGGCTGGTCGATCGGGATGAAGTACACCGAGGGGTTCACCCGGCTGTGGCCCAGTGTGTTCACGGGTCTCGGGATCGTGATGAGCATGGTGTTGCTGTCCCATGCGGCGAAGACGCTGCCGATCGGTACGGCGTACGGCGTGTGGGTCGGTATCGGTGCGGCCGGTGCGGCGGTTCTCGGCATGGTGGTGCTGGGTGAGCCGGTGACCGCCGCCCGGATCTTCTTCGTCTCTCTGCTGCTGGTGGCCGTGGTGGGTCTGAAGGCGACCTCGGGTCACTGACGCGGTGCCGGGGCGCTCTGCGATGCCGGGGCGCTCTGTGGTGCCGGGGCGCTCTGTGGTGCCGGGGCGTTCTGTGGTGCCGGGGCGTTCTGTGGTGCTGGAGCGCTCTGTGGTGCCGGGGCGCCGCGGGCGCCCGGGCGGAAGTCGTAGCCGTCCTGGTCGCCGTTGTCCCCGCCGCCGTTCTCCGCGCCGCCGATTTCCGTTCCGCCGCCGGTCGGTGTGCCGGTCTCCGTGCCGCCGGTGGCAGGTTCGCTGCTGCCGGGGGGCGGCGGGCTGCTGGGCGGGATGCTCCCGGGGCTGCTGGGCGGTGTGACGGAGGGGGCCTCGGACGGTGTTCCGGTGGTGCCGGGGCTGGAGTTCTCCTCGGTGGGCTGGGCGGTTTTTTCGGCGCCGCTTTCGAGGTTGAGGTCGAAGTTCTCGACCGTGCTGCCGCGCAGCGCGGCCTCGGTGTACTGGGCCCAGGTCTGGGCGGGTGTGCCGCCGCCGTTGATGCGGGCCAGGCCGAGTGCTCCGTAGAGCGGTTTCTGTGCGCCGGTGTCGGGGTCCTGGCCCATGACGGCGATGACGGTGGTGAGGTCGGGGGTGTAGCCGGCGAACCAGGCGGCTTTGTCCTCTTCGGCGGTGCCGGTCTTGCCCGCGGCGGGGCGGCCGGCGCCCTGGGCGGCGATGCCGGAGCCGCTCTCGACGACGCTCTGAAGGATGGCGGTGGTGGTGTCGGCGGCTTCGCGGCTGACGGCCTGTTCGGTGTTCCTGCCGGGGAGTTCCAGGTCCTCGCCGCCCTTGCTGATCTTGTCGACGAGGGTGTACGCGCCGTGCCTGCCGTGGTTGGCGAGGGTGGCGTACGCCTCGGTCATGTCGAGGACGCTGGCGGTGGCGACGCCGAGCGCGATGGACGGGTAGGGGGTGAGATCGGGCGTGTTCTTGGGGATGCCGAGGTCGATGGCGGTCTGTTTGACCTTGTCGGGGCCGACGTCCTCGGCCATCTGGGCGTAGACGGCGTTGACGGATTTGTCGGTGGCGATGCGGACGGTGATGGGCCCGTAGTTGATGTCGTCCTCGTTGGCGGGGGCGTATCCGGTGGGTCCGTTCGGGCCTTGGACCATGCGTTTGTTGGTGCCGTCGTACACGGTGTTGGGGGTGATGCGCCGGCCGTCCTGGGTGGTGGAGCCGCCCTCGACGGCGGAGGTGAAGACGAAGGGTTTGAAGGTGGAGCCGACCTGGTAGTCGCGTCGGGTCGCGTTGTTCACGTACTGCTTGGTGTAGTCGATGCCGCCGTACATGGCGACGACCCGGCCGGTGCCGGTGTCGATGGAGGCGCCGCCGACGCGGACGTTGCGGTCGGCCTCGCGCTCTGTGCTCGTCCGGGACATGACGTTGTCTTCGACGGCTTTGACGAGCGCGTTCTGTTTCTTCTTCTCCAGTGTGGTGGTGATCCGGTAGCCGCCGGTGGCCAGGGTGTTCTCGTCGATGACCTCGTTGCTGGTGAGGTAGTCCTCGACGGCCTGGACGATGTAGCCGCGCTGTCCGGAGAGCCCGGTGGATGGCTTGGCCTTGCCGGGTACGGGGAATTTCATGGTGGCGCGTTCGCCGGCGGCGAGCCACTTCTCCTTGACCATGCCGTCGAGTACGTAGTTCCAGCGCGCGAGGGCCGCGGCCTTGTTCTGGGGGTGGACGACGACGTCGTAGGCGCTGGGGGCGTTGAGCAGGGAGGCGAGGTAGGCACCCTCGGCGGTGGTGATGTCGCCGATGTCCTTGCTGTAGTAGGCCTGTGCGGCGGCCTGGATGCCGTAGGCGTTGCGGCCGAAGTAGCTGGTGTTGAGGTAGCCCTCGAAGATCTGGTTCTTGGACTCCTCGCGGTCGAGCTTGACCGCGATGAAGAACTCCTTGATCTTGCGGATGAGGGTCTGTTCCTGGCCGAGGTAGTAGTTCTTGACGTACTGCTGGGTGATGGTCGAGCCGCCCTGTTTGCCCTTGCCGGTGAGGGTGTTCCAGGCGGCGCGGGCCATGGCTGTGAGGTCGACGGCCCGTTCGGAGTAGAAGTCGCGGTCCTCGGCGGCGAGGACGGCGTGCCGGACGGTGAGCGGGACCTGGGCGAGCTTGACGTTCTCCCGGTTGACCTCGCCGGAGCGGGCGATGACGCTGCCGTCCTTGTAGAGGTAGACGTTGGACTGCGCGGTGGCGCTGGCGTTGGCGGGCGGGATGTCGACGAGCTGGTATCCGGCGATGAAGCCGCCGATCAGGAGCAGGGCGACGACGACGAGTGCGCCGAGGACCATCCGCCAGGTGGGGACGGCGCGGCGCCATCTGGTGCGCTTGGGGCGTCTGTGTCTGTGCTTCGTCGCCCGGCCGGCTTTGCCGCTCTGATCTGCGCTGTTGCCGCCGTTGCCGCCGTTGCCGCTGTTGCTGCCGTGGGCGGACGGGTCCCCGGGGTTCCAGCCCCGGGGTTGGTGTTCCCCGTTCGGCTGCTGTGGCTCGTCGCTCATGTCCGTGCAGACTCCTCGGCCGCGGTCAATTCCCCCATAGTGCCCTTTTCTATGGAATAAGCCCCGGATCGACCCCTGAAAAGCGGTCGCGGCGGCCGTCCTCGTTGGACTAAGGTCTTGCGCTTTGGTGTCCAACGCCGTTGGGTGCCCGGGCGATGGGGGTGGATGCGGTGCGGCTGTACGCGGTGGTGGCGGCGGGTGGGTTCCGGCGCTATGCCACTTACCGGACCGCGACGGCGGCGGGGGTGTTCACCAACACCGTCTTCGGTTTCATCATGGCGTACACCTATGTGGCGCTGTGGGACGAGCGTCCGCAGCTCGGCGGTTACGACATGCCCCAGGCGCTCACCTATGTGTGGCTGGGGCAGGCGTTGCTGATGACCTGCGCCATGATGGGCGGCGGTTTCGAGGACGAGCTGATCGAGCGGATCCGCACGGGCGATGTCGCGGTGGATCTCTACCGGCCGGTGGACCTCCAACTGTGGTGGCTGGCGGGCGACTTGGGTCGGGCGGCGTTCCATCTGCTGGGTCGCGGCATCGTGCCGATGCTGCTGGGCTCGCTCGCCTTCGATCTGGCGCTGCCCGCCTCGCCGGGGGTCTGGCTCGCCTTCCTCGTCTCGGTGGCGCTCGGTGTCGTGGTCAGCTTTGCGATCCGCTATCTGGTGGCGCTCTCCGCGTTCTGGCTGCTGGACGGGGCGGGGGTGTCGCAGATGACGGCCCTGGCCGGGATGTTCTTCTCCGGGATGCTGCTGCCGCTGACGCTGTTTCCCGGGGTGCTGGGCGACGTGGCGCGGGTGCTGCCGTGGTCGTCGCTGCTCCAGGTGCCGGCCGATGTGCTGCTCGGCAAGAGCACGGGGTGGGGGCTGGTGGAGGCGTACGCCTTCCAGGGTGGCTGGGCGCTGACGCTGCTGCTGGTGGGGCGGTTGGTGCAGTCGGTGGCGACGAGGAGGGTGGTGGTTCAGGGTGGCTGAGACGGCCGGTGCGGTGGAGGTGACCGAGGCGGCGGGCCCGCCCGAGGTGGTGTTCGTCGAGCGGTCGAGGCTTGTCGAGGGGGTCCGGGCGTACGGGCTGATCGCGACGATGTGGCTGCGCTCGACGATGGCGTACCGCGCCTCGTTCGCGATGACGGCGTTCGGGAACTTTGCGGTGACCGCCTTCGACTTCGTCGCGATCCTGCTGATGTTCCAGCACGTGGATGCGCTGGGCGGTTACACGCTGGCGGAGATCGCGCTGCTGTACGGGGCCTCGGGCACCGCGTTCGGTCTCGCCGACCTGGTGATGGGCTCGATGGACCGGCTGGGGCGGCGGGTGCGCGACGGCACGCTGGACACGCTGCTGGTACGGCCGGTGCCGGTGCTCGCCCAGGTCGCGGCGGACCGGTTCGCGCTGCGCAGGATGGGGCGGATCACCCAGGGGGCGCTGGTCCTGGGGTATGCGCTGGTGACGCTGGACATCGGATGGACACCGCTGAAGGTGGCGATGATTCCGCTGATGCTGCTGAGCGGGGCGGCGATCTTCGCGGCGGTGTTCGTGGCCGGGGCGGCGTTCCAGTTCGTCGCGCAGGACGCCTCCGAGGTGCAGAATTCCTTCACGTACGGGGGAAACACGCTGCTCCAGTACCCGCCGTCGATCTTCTCGAAGGACTTGGTGCGCGGGGTCACGTTTGTTGTGCCGCTGGCCTTCGTGAACTGGCTGCCCGCGCTGTATGTGCTGGGCCGGGACTATCCGCTGGGCCTGCCGGACTGGGTGGCGTTCCTGCCTCCGGTGGTGGCGGGTCTGTGCTGGCTGCTCGCGGGCCTGGCCTGGCGCTCGGGCCTGCGCGCGTACCGCAGCACAGGCAGTTGACGAAAACATCGAGCAGGGCGAGGGCAAGGGCGAGGGCATCGGACATGAACGCAGAAACCCGCACCGACACCGGCACGGACATCCGCACGGACAACGGCAAGGGCACCGGCACCGGCTTCATCGAGCTCGACAACGTCGAAAAGGTCTTCGACGTGCGGCGCAAGACCGGCTTCATGCGCAGTGAACGCCGCCAGGTGCGAGCGGTCGACTCCATCAGCTTCCGCGTCGCACGCGGCGAGATGGTCGGCTACATCGGCCCGAACGGTGCCGGGAAGTCGACCACGATCAAGATGCTGACCGGCATCCTCACCCCGAGCGGCGGCCGGCTGCGGGTGGCGGGCATCGACCCGTCCAGGGAGCGTACGAGGCTGGCTCACCGCATCGGTGTGGTGTTCGGCCAGCGCACCACACTCTGGTGGGACCTGCCGCTGCGCGACTCGTACCGGCTGATGCACCGGATGTACCGGATTCCTGACGCCCGCTTCCGTGAGAATCTGGACCGTTGCGTCGAACTCCTCGATCTGGGCGAACTGTTGGACGTTCCCGTACGGCAGCTTTCGCTGGGGCAGCGGATGCGCGGCGATATCGCGGCGGCGCTGCTGCACGATCCCGAGGTGCTGTACCTGGACGAGCCGACGATCGGCCTGGACGTCGTCTCCAAGGCCAAGGTCCGTGGATTCCTGCGGGACCTGAATGCCGAGCGTGGCACGACCGTGCTGCTCACCACGCATGATCTGACGGACATCGAGCAGCTCTGCAAGCGTGTGATGGTGATCGACCACGGCCGTCTGATGTACGACGGGGCGCTCGCCGGACTGCATGAGGTGGGTGAGAGCGAGCGGATGCTGGTGGTCGACCTGGAGCGTCAACTCCCGCCGATCCGACTGGAGTCGGCGCCTTCGGTCCGTACGGTGAAGGTGGAGGGGCCGCGCCAGTGGCTGGCCTTCCCGGCCTCGGAGTCGGCCGCACCGCTGGTCGCCCGGATCGCGGCGGACTACCCGCTGGCCGACCTGTCGGTGCGGGAGCCCGACATCGAGGCCGTGATCGCGAAGATGTACGCGTCCGCCGACGGAATGGAGATCGGTGACGGGGGCGCACGCGTTCAATAGGCTGCGCGGTATGACAAGTGAGCTTCCGGAAATGCGTGCCTCCGATGCCGAGCGTGAGCGTGTCGCCGAGACCCTGCGCGAGGCGGTGGCCGAGGGCCGGCTGGAGATGGAGGAGTTCGAACAGCGGCTCGAAGCGACCTACAGGGCGCGTACGCATGGGGAGTTGGAACCGATCGTCCGAGACCTTCCGGCACCGGGCACGGCAGTTGCCCCGGTGGGTGCGGCCCCGGTACCGACCGGCTCGGCGGTGCGCTGGGCGGACCGTATCGGCAAGCCCGCCACGTCGGGCGGTGCGTTCGCGATCTGGGGCGGGTTCGGCCGCCGGGGGAACTGGACGGTGGGCCGCAAGTTCACCGCGTTCACGATGTGGGGCGGCGGTGAGATCGATCTGCGTGAGGCCGACTTCGAGGACCGCGAGGTGGTCATCCGCTGCTTCACGATCATGGGTGGTATGCGTGTGAAGGTCCCGCCGGAGCTGAACGCCCAGGTCAAGGGCATCGGCATCATGGGCGGCTTCCGTGAGCAATCGAAGGACGCGAGGACTGTGTCCCCGGACTCCCCGCGGGTGCGGATCACCGGCTTCGCGCTGATGGGCGGCGTCCGAGTGGAGCGCAAGCGGAGCAAGGCGCAGAAGCAGCGGCTGAGGGACGCGGAGCGGGCGCGGCTGGAGAAGGGCCGGGGGGCCTCGGGCCGCTCCGAGGACTGAGCCCGATCCGTCCTCCGGTCTTCCGCCGCCCCCGGCCCCACCGTCAGAGCTGGTCGGAGACGGGCCGGTCGTGTTGCAGGGCCGCCAGGTCGACCAGCGAACCCAGCCGCTGGTAGCCCGTGTCGTTCAGGTGGAGATGGTCGCCGCAGTCGTAGGCGGGCAGCAGCCGGGACGGGCGGTACGGGTCGCGGGCCGCCTTGTCGAAGTCGATGACCGAGTCGAAGATCCCGCCCGCCCGGATCAGCTCGTTGACCTGTTCCCGTACGGCGTTCCGTGCGGGCGTCCAGGTGCGGAACCCCTCGTACGGCATCAGCGTCGCCCCGACGACCCGCAGCCCGCGTGCGTGGGCGCGCTGGGTCATGGACCGCAGCGCGTCCGCGATGCGCTGCGGGTCGGTCTCCTGCGGGAACTGCTGCACATCGTTGATGCCGAGCGCGACGACGACCGTCTTCACCCCGGCGACGTCCAGTACGTCTCGGTCGAAGCGGGCGCTCGCCCGTACGCCGCGTCCGTCACGCAGGATGCGGTTGCCCGCGATGCCGGCGTTGACCACTCCGTACCGGCCGCTCAGCCGGTCGGCGAGCACGTCGGGCCAGCGGCTGTTCGCGTCGAGGGTGGAGCCGGTGCCCGCGGTGAGCGAGTCGCCGATCACCGCGATCGTTCCGGTGGCGGTCTCGTTGTGTACGTCGACGGCGGTGAGGTAGCGCCAGTCGGTGGTGCGCCGGGTGCCCCGCCCGTCCTCCACGTACGACGTCTGGTGGGTGCCCGGGTGGATGGTGACGGGGCCCTCGGCGGTGGGGGTGCGCAGGGTGACGACGAGATCGGCGTCGGCGGCGACCGGGACGAGGACCGGGTCGCTGACGATCTGTGCGCCCGCGGCGACGGTCACGGCGGCGGCGCCCCGGAAGGTCACGGGGCGGGTGTTGACCGTGGCGTGGTCCACGACCAGCGGGTGCGTGCCGAAGAGATTGGAGAGGGTGATGCGGGCCGCGTCGCCGCCGATGCTGGTGTGCACGACGTTACGGATGGTGCGCCGGGTCAGATCGCCGCCGTTGTACGTGTCGATCACCCCGGTGGTGGGGGCCGCCGCCCAGGTGCCGAGCCAGAGGCCGGTGGAGTGGGCCGGTGCGGCGGGCGTACGGGCCACGGACCGCGGGTCGGGTGCGGCGACCTGCTGCGACCGGGTGCCGGAGCCGGAGAAGAGCAGGGAGCCGGCGAACGCCACGCCGGCGGCGAGCGCTGCGGTGCCCGCCACGAGGGCGATGAGCAGGGCGTACCCCTGGCGCCTGGGCATGGACGGTGTGTCTCCTCGTGGTTGGACCGACCGGCCAATGGGCGGCGTTGCGGGGCCGGGCACGCGACGCCGCCCCCCATTTGCCGGTCGGTCTTAAATCGGACTGATCCCATGATGGGGCAAGGTGTCGGGAACTCGGCGTGCGGCCCGGGAGTAGGTCAGGTAAGGACAATGCGTACGGGACACCGGGGGCGATGCGTACGCGGACGGGTGGAGCGGATGGAACGGATCGATGGGACCGGACCCGGGGAACAGGGTGCGGGGCAGCCGGAGCGTGCCCGGGAGCAGTCGGCGGGCGCGGCCCGTCCCGCGCCGGGCGGCCGCCCGGCCCCTCTCGCCTCGTTCGCGTACACCGCAGCCGACGAGGAGAAGCGTCGCGGCGTACGCCGGATGAAGACCACGGCCACGGGCCTCCTTCTACTGGTCGCGCTCGTGTACGTTCTCGCCACCTGGGCGAAGAGCACGGGTGTGGGCGGCTGGCCCGGCTTCGTCGCCGCGGCCGCCGAGGCGGGGATGGTGGGTGCGCTGGCCGACTGGTTCGCCGTCACGGCGCTGTTCAAGCGCCCGCTCGGCCTGCCGATCCCGCACACCGCCATCATCCCCACCAAAAAAGACCAGCTGGGAGCCTCGCTGGGTTCCTTCGTCGGCGAGAATTTCCTCTCCGGCGATGTCGTACGCAGCCGTATCCACGCCCTGGGTATCGGTGGCCGGCTCGGCTCCTGGCTGGCCGAGCCGGAACACGCCGACCGGGTGACCGCCGAGCTGTCGACCGCGCTGCGCGGTGCGTTGACGGTGCTGCGGGACTCCGACGTGCAGGCCGTGGTGGGTGAGGCGATCACCCGGCGGGCCAATGCGGCGGAGATCGCTCCCGGTCTCGGCAAGATGCTGGAGAAGATCGTCGCGGACGGCGGCCACCGCAGGATGGTGGACCTGATCTGTGTGCGCGCCCACGACTGGCTGGTGCTGCACGGCGATTCGGTGATGGACGCCGTGCAGGGCGGGGCGCCGGGCTGGACGCCGCGGTTCGTCGACAAGCGGGTGGGGGAGCGGGTCTACAAGGAACTGCTGCGCTTCATCACGGAAATGCGGGACATGCCGGGGCACCCGGCGCGCGGTTCGATCGACACGTTCCTGACGGACTTCGCGGCCGACCTCCAGACGGACTCGGACACCCGGGCACGGGTGGAGCGGCTGAAGTCGGAGATCCTGGGGCGCGGCGAGGTCCAGGAGGTCATCGCATCGGCCTGGTCGTCGGTGCGCCAGATGATGATCGCGGCTGCGGACGACGAGCAGAGCGAGCTGCGGCTGCGTGCGCGGGCCTCACTGCTGACGTTCGGCGCGCGGCTGGCGACGGACGGGCGGATGCAGGCCAAGCTGGAGGGCTGGCTGGAGGACGCGGCGGTCTATGTCGTCACGACGTACCGCGCGGAGATCACGTCGCTGATCAGTGACACGGTCGCGAGCTGGGACGCGGACCAGACGTCGAAGAAGATCGAGGCACACATCGGCCGTGACCTGCAGTTCATCCGGATCAACGGCACGGTCGTGGGTGCGCTGGCGGGGCTGCTGATCTATACGGTGTCGCTGGCACTGGGGGCGTAGGGCCCGGGGTGTTCCGGCTCGTCGGAGCCGTGAGGGTTCCGGGTGCGTACCCGTCCTGTCGTATGGATACGCACCCGGCTTACGCGGGGGAGTGCCCTTGAATACGCACATGGCCCCGCCCGCGTTCAAAGCGTCCGGCAGATGATTGCCGGCTGATCACCGGCAATCCGTACGTGATTCAGGCGGCCCGGCGGGTGACCGCCCACGACGCGGCGGCCATGCTGCCCGCCACGGCGAAGACGGCCGGCCAGGCGCCTACCTTCTTGGCCAGCGGGTGCGAACCGGCGAACGCGGCGACATACGCCGTGGTCAGCCCGACGGCCGCGCGCGGCCCGGCCTGCCGGTTCCACTCGTACGCGGCGACGGTGCCCGCGGCGGCGAGGGCGACCCCGCCCAGCGGCCGCTTCTTGGTCCACCGCGCGACGGCGTACCCGCCGACCAGCCCGCTCGCCGCCACCGCCGCTGCCGGAACCTTCGCCATCGCAGCCACCTTCGCCTTCTTGTCTGAGTTGTCCGGACCCGGAGCCCGGGTCTTCGAGGCTAACGCGGCGTGCGGACTTTCTGTCGCCGAGGGGGTGCACAAGCGTTTACCCTGGGGGGTGAACGAGCGTGCACCCCTGCGTGAAGCCCCTGCCGACGAGCACCGTACGGAGAGCCATGCCCGCGGACATACCCGCCCCGACCGCCACCACGGATGAGGCCCCGCATCCCCGTTTCGCCGTAGGCGTCCTCGCCTTCTGCGGCGTCGTGGTCGCGGTCATGCAGACGATCGTCGTCCCGCTCCTCCCGCACATTCCGGCCCTCACCGGCGCGACCCCCGCCGCCGCGAGCTGGCTGGTCACCGTCACCCTCCTGACCGGCGCCGTCTTCACGCCCGTCCTGGGCCGGGTCGGCGACATGTACGGCAAGCGGCGGGTGCTCGTCGCCTCGCTCGTGGTGCTGGTGGTGGGCTCGGTCCTGTGCGCGGTCAGCTCCCACATCGGGGTACTGATCACCGGCCGCGCCCTGCAGGGTGCGGCGCTCGCCGTCGTACCGCTGGGCATCAGCATCCTGCGCGACGAACTCCCACCCGAGCGGGTGCTGTCCGCCGTGGCGCTGATGAGCTCCACGCTCGGCATCGGCGCGGCGGTCGGGCTGCCGGTCGCGGCGCTCGTCGTCGAGAACTTCGACTGGCACACGATGTTCTGGGTCTCGGGGGTGATCGGCGTCATCGACATCGTGCTGGTGCTGTGGTGCGTACCGGAATCCCCGCTCCGCACCCGCGGCCGGTTCGACGCCGTCGGCGCGCTGGGGCTGTCCGGGGCCCTGGTCTGTCTGCTGCTCGCGGTCACCCAGGGCGCCGACTGGGGCTGGACGTCGGCGCGGACGGTCGGTCTGCTGGTGGCCGCCGTCGTCGTGGCGCTGGTCTGGGGTGCGTACGAGCTCCGCGTCCCGACGCCGATGGTCGATCTGCGGGTCTCGGCCCGCCCGGCCGTCCTGCTCACCAACGTCGCCGCCCTGTTGATCGGCTTCGCCTTCTATGCGAACTCCCTGGTCACCGCGCAGATGGTGCAGGAGCCGAAGGCGACGGGTTACGGGCTCGGTGCCTCGCTCGTCGTCAGCGGGCTGTGTCTGCTGCCGGGCGGCGTGATGATGGTGGCGCTCTCGCCGGTCTCGGCGCGGATCTCCGCGAAGTACGGTCCGAAGGCGAGCCTGGCGCTGGCGGCGGGCGTGATCGCGGCCGGCTATGTGGTGCGGTACTTCACCAGCCACAGCCTCTGGCTGATCATCGCCGGTGCGACGGTCGTCGCCTCGGGCACGGCCATCGCGTACTCGGCGCTGCCCGCGTTGGTCATGCGCGGCGTACCGGTCAGCGAGACGGGCGCGGCCAACGGCCTCAACACCTTGATGCGGTCGATCGGGCAGGCCTTCTGCAGCGCGACGGTGGCCGCGGTCCTGGCCCACATCACGTTCCTGGTGGGCGGCCGGACGGCCCCGACGCTCCACGCCTACCAGGTGGTCTTCCTGATCGCGGCGGGCGCGGCGCTCGCGGCGTTGCTGGTCACGCTGTGCCTGCCGGGCGGCCGTACGCCCACGCCGGGTACGGTCGAAGAGAGCCGCAACGCCCCGGGCGACCGGAAGGACGGTGTGCGGACGATGCCGATCCAGGAGGGCGCATGACCAGCCGCCAGGCCACCGTTCCGGCCCCGGCTCCGGCCCCGGGACCGGAGCCGACCGCTGTCGATCCGGGCACGGGCCGGGACGCGATCCTGCGCGCCGCCCGCCGGGCGTTCACACAGCGCCCCTACGCCGAGGTGACCATAAGGGGGATCGCGGCCGACGCCGGAGTGAGCCCGTCCCTGGTCGTCAAGCACTTCGGCCGCAAGGAAGAACTCTTCAACACCGTCGCCGACTTCGGCCCCGCAGCCGCCGAACTCTTCGACGCCCCGCTCGACATGCTGGGCCGCCACATGGTGGTGACGCTGGTGAGCCGCCGTCGGGAACTGCAGTCCGACCCACTGCTGCGGGTCGTCTTCTCGCTCGGCAACCGCGACGAACGCTCCCTGCTGCGCGACCGCTTCCACGAACAGGTCACCGACGTACTGGCGGCCCGCCTCACCGGCCCCGAAAGCACCCTGCGCGCCGAACTGATCGCCGGCCACCTCCTCGGCCTCGGCGCCACCCTCAGCCTCCACCGCGAGGGCGCGGGCGCGGACGCCACCCCCGAACACATCGCGGACCTGTACGCGCCCGCGCTGCAGACCCTGATCACGGGGTGAGTGAGCGGCGATGCCGGGGATGTAAGGTCTGGGCCGACCGGAAGAGGGGGGCCTCATGTTCATCCGTACCAATGCGCGCGGCGCTGCGAAGGCCGTGGCCGCGGCAGCGGTTCTCGGTGCGTTCCTGGTGGGCTGCACCAGCGTCTCCACGTCGCAGGGGCCGGGTGGCGACGTTCCCTATGTGGACCCGTCCGTGAACGCGTCGGTTGCGGCGAAGGCGGCCGACGACGCCGTCGCGGCGCAGAGCGCCTCGGACGAGGCGAGTGCGGAAGCGGAGGCGGAGGCGGCTGCCGAGGCCGCCAGGAACAGGCCGGAGGCCGTACGCGACGCCTTCGCCGGCCTCCAGGCCACCCTGAACGACAACTGCACCCCGGGATCGGCGAACTGCGCCTACTTCCTGGGCCGGGTCAACGACGAACTGGCGCGCCTGGACAAGGCCATGAAGGCGGACGCTCAGGGACCCGGCCACTTCAAGGAGCCGCTGGCCCGGATCAGCGCCCTGCGCGAGACGCTGAAAGGTGACACCTCCACGGCCAACCTGGAGAAGCACCGCTCCGAACTGATCGGCACCCGCGACCGCATCAACACCTGGATGCAGGGCCACCCGGAGGACTACCGCTGACGGTCGCCGCCCCGTGCCGGCCGGGCCGGTCGGCACGGGGCCGTCACGGGTGATGGAGCGCCCGGGACCGGCCCGGGTCGACCGCCCCACCCTCTTCCGTGGGCAGGCCGATACGCAGGAAATAGTCCGCCTGCCACTCCTGCGTACGGCCGGCCTGGCGATTGGTCGTCGTCACCCAGGGCGGGTAGACGCGGAAGGCGCGCTTCCCACCGCGACCGTTCCTCGACACGATGCCCCGCTCGCAGAGCACGTCCCGCGGAAACACGAACTGCCCGAAATGGTCGGCGTCACGGGTGCTGATGACGAAGAGATCGACTGGGTCCGCGGAGTCGTAGGGCTGAATCGGCCCACCGGCGGACCGCTTCCACACCGTCACGAACTGGCCGACCTTCGTCGGGGTCGTCCTGGCCACCCGGAACCTGACGGCGGCGCCGTCCACGGTGAATACATGGGCCCCGTACTCGGCGCTCTCCGCCTCGGGCACCGGCCGGGAACATACGAACCCGCACGGGTCGTAGACCAGGGACTTCGCCGCGAGAAGGTCGGCGTGCACCGGCCCGTCGCACGACCAGGGCCCGGGTGCGGGTCCGGGCCCACAAGACGTCATCATTCATCCGATTCTGTCATCGCGCCGCAGGTGGCCCGCCGACGAGTGCACGGGACCGACCGCACCCGGGCTCGGCTGCCGCGGCCGGCCCCGAAGCCCCGCCCGGCCGACGGGGCTTCGCCATGCCCTGCCCCTGGCCGTCCGTCGCCCTCCCGGCGCTATGATCGGCGCACGATTTGAACTCGTTCAAAAAAGGGGGGACAGTTCATGCCCGAGCCGACCGTGCCCGACCCGACCGACACACCCGCCGTCGCCCTGGGCCCCACCGCACTCGTCCTCGGCGCCATCTCCGTCATAGGTACATGGGTGCCCGCGCTCGCGTTCGTCATGTTCCCATGGGCGATCATCGCCGGAGCCCTCGCCGTCACCCTCGGCACAGCGGGCATCCACTACGCCTGCCACGACACCGGCCGCCTGTGGACCGCAATCGCCGGAACCACCCTCGGCATCATCGGATTCGTCGGCACCATGACCCTCATCTGGGCGTTGAGCGCCTGACCCCGGAGCCCGCGCCGGGAGTCACTCGGCCCGCCCGACTCCTGCTGGGCGGGCCGCAGTTGCCTCGCCCTGGCTGGAGTCTCTATCAAACCCGGAACCGGTCACTGCGGGCCCCGAGGAATCCCGGGGCCCGCAGTGTCATGCCTGGCGTCCCGGCCTGCGAAAGGTCGGTGGTGCCGGTGGTGGCGCGGGGCCGGTTGCGTGCCCAGAGCTGAGCTCACCGCCGACAAGCTCCATCTGCCGGCCGACCTCGGCTCGGTGTACTCCATATGGCTGATTCTTCTGTTTATGCCCTTGTTGGTTATGCGCCCGCATGGGTCACTGTGGGTATCGAACCGGCGGGTCGCCCATCCCGTGCCGGGGAAACGTGGTATGGGCGACGTCCGCCGGTCTTTTTGCGTCTGTGCGCAGGGTGGCTGCCGTGCGGCATCGCGTGTCCCTCTGGAACTGCTCGCTCACCTGGATTGCCGGCTGGTTGCCGGCTGTCAGGCGGTGTGGCCGATCGGCCGGTTCGTGGTTTCTCCGTCCGTCTCATCCAGCAAGGGAGAACAGTCATGCCTATCTCTCCGAACGAGGGTTCCACCGGTGGCGGCACTCTGGTGACCATCACCGGCACGAACCTGTCCAACGCCGGTGCGGTGAAGTTCGGTTCCAAGTCCGCGACGGGTGTCACCCAGGTCTCGCCGACCCAGGTCACTGCCGTGTCCCCCTCGGGGGCCGGCACGGTCGGAGTCACCGTGACCACCCCGGGCGGGACCAGCAACCCGGTGCCGTTCTTCTACGTCGGCGCCCCGTTCGAGTCCTCACTGAGTGCCACCTCCGGCCCGCTGGGCGGCGGCAACAGCATCACCGTCAACGGCAACGGGCTGTCCACCGCGACCAGTGTGTCCTTCGGTGCTGTCACCGCCACCCCGACGGTGATCTCCGACAGTCAGATCAGCGTCACAGTGCCCGCAGGCGCCGCGGCCGGAACCGTGTCGGTGAGTGTGACGACCGCAGGCGGCACCAACAACGGCCTCTCCTACACCTACATCGACAACCCCACCATCACCACCATCGCCCCCAACTCCGGCCCGGCGTCCGGCGGGACGGCAGTGACCATCACCGGCACCAACTTCGACACGACCGACTCGGTTACCTTCGGTGCCGTTCACGCCCCGTTCACTGTCGTCAACGCGACCACCCTGTCCGTGGTCGCCCCGCCCACCACCGACGGCGCGCCCGGCCCGTCAGACGTCCGGGTCACCAACGCCGCCGGGACCGCCCTGGCAGCAGACGGATTCACCTACCTCGCCACTCCCGGCATCTGACCAAGAGTCCCAGCCGTGAGACGGTCCATCGGACCGTAGAGCGGCGACCGCGTCGACGTAGGCGCGGTCGCCGAACACCCCCGGCAGGGTCCCCGCGTACTCCGGCGTACAGACCAGAACGGCATCCGCCTCGTCGATTGCCGCACGCAACGCGACCACCGGCTCCGGCAGCGGCTCGGCGTCGTCATCGGGATTGAAGTGCGGGAGCGCCGCGAGGCCACCGTAGAGAACGGTCCGTACGCCGGCAGGACAGCCTGCACGGTGCGCAACACGGTCTCGTTGGAGGAGCCGTTGCGCAGACTTCCGGACAGCAAAAGGATCACCGCTGCGTCGGCATGTCCGGTCAACCAGTGACGGCCGGGCCTCATTCCCCGCATGAGAGAGGGGCCGCCCCCGGGCCGGCCCCTCTCTCGGTCTGCGCGGTGGTGGCGGGATCAGCTGAAGGCGACGGAACGGAGCTTCAGCCGGCTGGAGGCGTGGCCGCCGTGCGGCCGGAGGAGGAAGAAGTCGCCCTCGCAGTCGACGCCGGTGAAGACAACGGCGGTCGCGTCGGTGTTGTTCCGCGGAGAGCGGGCGGGGCTCGACGAACCGGGGTCGGCAACCTCCGGCAGGGTGATGCACACCCTGCTCGGCGGGTCGAACAGGAAGGCGACCTGCGGGGAGCCGTCGAGACCGCTGTACGTGTAGCTGAAGTTTCCGGAGGCCGCATCGGCCGAGGACGGCACAGCCACGATGAGCGCGAGCGCGCCGAGGGCGGCAGCCACGGTGGAACGAAGACGCATGAAGGGCACTCCTTGTACGGGAAAGAGAACGGAACCGGCCCAAGTCTGTGCCGCTGACCTGCGGTTACTGTCGGATATGGGGTTCCGTCACCCGGACGGGAGCTGCCGAATCGGTTCTGCCGACGGCCATGTGGGTCATGTACCGCACTCGCCGAGTTGACCGCCGCCTCGGCCGGGTCACGACGGCACGGGCGGCGCTTCGGAGACGGGGGCCGGTCGTTTGGTGGTGAACCGGTCGCGGTTCAGGACCTCTTGTGGGTTACGGCATTTCCGGCCTTCTGATTGCGTTGGGGCAGAGCCGCCTCCCGTGCGCATGGGGGAGTGAAATAAAACAAACGGCGATTTTTGGGCCATTTCATCAGTCAATCCACAAACGAGGTCGTTTGGGTGATCCCGTCGAGCGCCAAATTCCTCCTTGCAACGTTCGAGGCGAAGGGACACGAGCATGGCTGACTGGAAGCAAGTCTCTGGTGGTCTCACGACGATCTCGGTCGGGTCCAGGACTCATGTGTGGGGCGTGAACTCTCTGGGTCAGATGTACCGGTACACCGGGCATGACTCCAACCCGTGGGTCGGTATCCCCGGTAAGGCGGTGGATATCGGTGTGGCCGCCGATGGCACCGTCTGGCACGTCAACTCCGATGGTGGGAT